>JBFPLN010000001.1:0-361971 GCA_051971635.1 Candidatus Atelocyanobacterium thalassae
AATAAACAATAAAAACTGAGTTTTATAGTCATCAAAAATCACTATAAAGCCCAGTTTTTATTATTATATTCTCTAGAAAAAATATTTTTTTGCTTTAAGTACTTTTTCCCATGATGAAATAAATACTATGATATCTAAAAACATTTAATTCTATTTTCTGAGATTCTAATTTTTTAATATTTATTAAGGAGCTAAAGCATGACCCCTTAGTAAGCTACCAATTGTTTTAGCAGTTAATTTCATCTGCAATAAAGGATTCATTGGAACAACAGTTTTATATAAATAACTATCAAAAGTCATTCGTTGAACATTTTTATCAGCACACATTTCTACGAATGCCTCACGAGAAGCATCAGAGCGATAAAAGACACGCTGCAAGATATCTAAAACCAAGTAAGTAGCACCGTATTGTTTGTCCCAGCGCTGCAAGTAAAGCTTTAAGTCACTCTCAGTTGGGATAGTTTTACCTGCATTACTAGTCTCAATAATTGTTTCAGCGCACATACGTGCCGACTTAGCAGCAAAATAAATGCCTTCTCCAGAAGATTTTGTAACAGTCCCTGCCGCATCTCCAACCAAGGCAACACGATTAACAACGCGACGTGGTCGAGGATGTTCAGGGATTGGGTGTGCTTCAACTTTTATAACTTCACCGCCTTCTAATCTAGAAAATGCACGACTACGAATACCTGCTTGCAGCCCTTTAATCATGGATTGGTTATTTTTCATGGTTCCTGTACCTACAGCTACATGATCATATTTTGGAAATATCCAAGCATAAAAATCAGGAGAAACATCTTTTCCTACGTACATTTCTGCTAGGTCTTCATAACGACTCATCTTGTCTTTTGGTAAACGAATACGTTCTTGAAAGGCAATAGCATAATTATAATCTCCTGCATCAATGAATTTAGCAATACGAGAATTAGCTCCATCTGCCCCTATTACTACATCAACTTGAAGAGTTTTCTTTTCTCCCAAGGCTTGGCCATTTGAATGATCAGCATAATGAATAGTGTAAGGATCTTTAGTGCTTTTAGGAGTATCCAATTGATGCACTGTGCCGTTAATTAAATTAGCGCCCAATTTAACGGCTCTATCACGCATAAAACCATCAAGAACCTCCCTACGACACATTCCTATGTATTCTTCTTTATTTTCTAAATTTAAGTCAACTTCGATATTCGATGGAGATATCATCTTCATCTTTCGTACCTTTCTATCAATGATTTCGGGCGGTAGATCAAATTCATCAACCATACATAGAGGGATGGCCCCTCCACAAGGCTTGACATAGCTTAAATTACGTTCAAATAAATAAGTTTCGATACCAGCTTTTACCAATGTCTCGGCAGCAGAAGAGCCGGCTGGACCTGAACCAACGACAGCAACACGTAAAACCAAGATTATTTTCCTCACATCTTAAATAGGATTACGGGTTGAATCGTATCACAAAAAGAATAGAGAATGGACAATAAACTTTACAGTATTAACAAATGTTACCTTTGGCTGAGTATTTAATTATTAACCTAATTTAACTATAAATTAATAAGCGTAGTGAAAGTTATCTTAATAAAAGTTATCTTAAATATAAGAAAAAATTATTGAGCTGAATTATATCTAGTAAAAAATAATATGCAATTTATTGATCGAGCCGAAATTGAAGTAGAAGGAGGAAAAGGAGGTGATGGTATGGTAGCATTTCGAAGAGAGAAATATGTTCCAGCAGGAGGACCATCAGGAGGGAACGGAGGCAGAGGAGGTTCAGTTTATTTACAAGCTGTACAAAACTTACAAACTCTTCTTGACTTTCGTTACTCACACTTTTTCAAAGCCGATGACGGTAAAAGGGGAGGACCAAATAATTGTACAGGGGCAACAGGAAAAGATAATATTATTCAAGTTCCTTGCGGAAGTGTAATTTACGATCTTGAAACTGAAGAGATATTAGGAGATTTGACTACAGATAAACAAATGTTATGTGTTTCCCGAGGAGGAAAAGGAGGCTTTGGTAACAAACACTTTTTAAGTAATCAAAACAGATCTCCTGAACATGCTTTGCCTGGCTTAGAAGGAGAACATAAGGTTTTAAGATTAGAATTAAAATTATTAGCAGAAGTAGGTATCATAGGACTACCTAATGCTGGAAAATCAACTCTTATATCTTCTTTATCTGCTGCCCGTCCAAAAATTGCTGATTATCCTTTTACTACTTTAACTCCCAATTTAGGAGTAGTAAGGAAACCATCAGGAGATGGAACAGTTTTTGCTGATATTCCAGGATTGATAAAAGGAGCCCATGAAGGTACTGGATTGGGCTATGAATTTCTAAGACATATTGAAAGAACTAGCTTATTACTGCACCTAATAGATATAAATGCTGAAAACCCTGTTAAAGATTATCAAATTATCCAAAATGAGCTAAAAGCCTACGGTAGAGGGCTCAATGATCGTTTTCAAATTATAGCTCTGAATAAAATCGATGCATGCGATCAGCAGAGTATTGATGCAGCAGTAAAAAAGATAAGTCAACTAACTAATGCACCAGTTTTTGCTATTTCATCAGTTGCAAAGATAGGAACCAAAGAACTATTGCAAAATATTTGGAATTATTTGGATTTAAAAAATAGTAAAAGAGAATCTTTCACCTCTTTTCAAAACTTTTATCAATAGTAGTTAAACTAAATAACTAAAATATGCCTATGTTGTTTTCAGTACATTAATGCCATAAGAATTTACTATTTTCAAAAAAATAAATAGTAAATTCTTGTGGCCATCAGAAGATATTTATCTTTTAAAAGCTCTTAAAATAATTAATTATTAGATTTAATTTGAATATTAAAAATATTGAATATAATAAAATGTAAAAAGCTGCATGAAACTAACTATTAATCCTCAAAAAATTAACACAAATTGTGCTAAGTTAGTCGTTGTGTTTATTACACCTCTAAGAAATAACCATGCCTAAAAGCTCCCCTGAGCACCTTTCAGAAGTATCTAAATATCAAACATTAACATCAAAGTGGACAAAAATAATTAACTTCGTTAGAAGACCTTTTGTTTTATTATCTACGGGAGTAATTATATCGTTAGGAGTTTTGTTATATGAAGGAACGAACTATTTTATATACTATAAATTACCATTCCTTATCTCATCTAGATTAAGCAAAATTTTAGAAAGAGACGTAAAAATTGGCTTAATTGAAAGCCTTTCTATTAATTCTATTAAAATTGGAAATTCATCTATTTCTGCAACAGGAAATAGCGGAGACTATATAGATATTGAGAATATTACTGTTACTATAAATTTTTTTGCTTTTCTAATAAAACAATCTTTAGATATTGATATTTTTATTAATAACTCTAACTTTTATGTTAGCCAAGATAAGTATGGAAAATGGACTGCATTACCAGAATTAAAGCTAAAAAAAGAGTTAAATCTACCCATTAATATTAAGACTAATTTGTACTTAAACAATGCCAAAATCTTTATATTTCCTGATAAATCTGAAAATATAGCAAAATTTGATATTAATGGGAAATGGTCATACATATATAAATCAAATGATTATCAAAAAGTAATTTATTTTATAAATGTTAACCTATTCGATAGTGAAATTAGCATTGAAGGTCTTACCAACATAAAATCTTGGAAAACTAGAACAAAGATAATAGTTAACAAACTTGTTTTAAATAAATTATTTGTTTTAAAAAGCAATCTGTCTACTCAATTGAGTAACGGGCTATTAAGTACTGATTTAAACATTTCCTTACCTTCACTAAAAGAAATAGAAAAAGTTAAAGGAGTAGGCAGAGTAAAAGTTACAAACCTTATATCAAAATTTAAGAATTTAAAATCTCCGATAAATATATATCTAGACCTTGAAGTTATTGGACAAACGCTTAAATTCAACAAAACTAAAATATTATTTGGTGAAACTGTAACAAAACTCGAAGGTTCCATCAATTTGCAAAAAGGTTATGATATTCATGTTAGTTCTAGCTATTCTCTAATTAATAATTTTTCAAATTTTTTCATCAACCAGTTACAACCCAAACTATATGGAAATGTAAAAAGTGAAATACAATTAACCGGTAAAATTAAAAATCCTATTTTTACGGGAATAATTAAAAATAGTGAACCACTATTAATTAAAAATAATTTTATTAATAATTTCCAAATTATATTTAAAGCTAATTTAAATAAAATCAATCTTAAGCTTCTTCAGATTCAGACAATTGGAGGGGGAGAAATTTTTGCAGCAGGGGAAACCTATATAAATTTTTTTAACTTAATAAACAGAAATAAGTTTATAGATTGGGAAAAAACTCCTATATTATTAGGCTTGCAAACAAATTTTCCAATTGAAAAAATCTTAAGTTCTTATTATGAATTACCCAAAAATATTAAAGTTGGTGATTTAAAAGTTCATGGAGAGTTTAAAGGTAATTTTAGAAACCCCCAGGGGAAAATTATATGGTCTGCTCCTTATCTGATAAAAGTTGAAAAACAACAATTATCTGGCCAAGGAGTGATAGATTTTGACGGAGAAAATATTTTTTTAAAAGATACAGTACTTAATTCTGATAAGGGTAACCTTAAATTTATAGGAACAGGTAATATAAAAAATAAAAAATGGAATAATTTAATTGTTGCAAATCACTTTTCTTTTGATCCATTTATACAATTATCTTGTTCCTTAATTACATGTCCTAAAAGTCTAACGCTTCAACCTGTCATTTTACGTGAAGGAACTATTAGACTAACAGGAGAATTAAATGGTTTTGTCATTAATAGTATTAACAGTATAGAAAAAATATTATTAAGCATAGGAAACAGTAAAATATACATTAAAGCAAAATTTTTCGAAAAATATGTATCAGGAAATATTTTGCTTTCAGATTTATCGCTCAACAAATATTTTTCTTTTTTGCCTACCTCTGTAGAAATTAATCAAAGTGATGTGAATTTTAATGGTCCTTTGATTAACTTATTTCAGAAGAAAATTTCTGATATTAAAGATTTCAATATTGGTGGAACTATACAGATGTCTTTAGGAAATAATCCTTTAACTACTAATATACAAGTAAAAGATGGTATCCTAACTTCTTTTACTAACGCCAACAATCTGTTTTTTAATTCTCATGTTCCTCTCCCTACTTTACCTAATCAAATACAAACTACCACTAGCACTATAAGTATTACTGGTAACATAAACTCTTTTCTCTCTTCTTCGGACACTAATCCTAATATTGATAGCTTTAGTGGAAGTACTAGTATAGAGTTCTTCTTAAATAATAATCCTATTAAAATTATAGGTAATTTAGATAATGGTACTATACGAGGAACAACACAATTTTCTAATTTTTATTTAAATAATTTAATTGCCGATCTACCTATTGGAAGTCATAAAATTGAAGGACAGATCTTTTTCTTAAGTAAACTACTACCCTTGATTAGAAAAAATCCTGATTTCACTAGTACAGAAGCTAATGCTAGCCTACAACTAGTTGCAGGAAAAGGAAGCGTCAATACCATAACTAGTTTAAAAGATAATAAGTGGAACTCTAAAATAAATGTATCTCAGTTTAGTCCAAAATTAATTTTAGATAGTATTATTCCCAGAACATTAAAAAATAATATGAGTAGTTTAAATGCTCAAGCTATTTTATCTGGTGACATATCAAATTTATTTAACAAGAAAGAGAATTTACTAGTGAGGGCTAAAAATATAATAATTCAGTCACAAGAATATAAACAATCCTTAAGTGCAACTGGTGATATTTTTATCTCTAATATATTCACAAATCCTGATATAGACGCCTATCTTTCTTTAGAAATAGACTCAATTCTTGATAAAATATACCTAAATCAGTTTTTTTCATCAATTTCTTCTAAGATAGGTCTTCTGGCTAGAGAATTTCAACTTAAAGGTAGTGGGAGATTTAAAGGGACCTTAATTGTAAAAAAAATGTTAACTAATATCCTATCAGAAGGAAATCTCCAAGTATTAGGAGATTTAATTCTCCAAGATTTTGCTATTAATGAACAAATATTTGAACCTCTATTAATAGGTAAAGTTAATATTCCTGTAGGGAAAAATATTTTTGTAGATTTACAAGGTTCTGAAGATATGATCAAGATGTCTTTGCAACCATGTATTCAGTTAAAGTGTTCTGTACCATATATTCCATCATTTTTTACATTGCTTCAAAAATTTGGTTCAGAAGCACCAACGATTATAGAAAGTAAAGTAAAAGGCGATAGTATAATTACTACTATAAAGGAACTTCCACTTACAATCTTTAATATACTACCTAGAAAGAACTATCATATATCTAATTATACCTCAGGTATCTTAGATGCAAAAATTGTCATAAATCCTTTTACATTGGAAGGGAAAGGAAAACTTAAGATTAAAAATACTAATATCGATTCCACAGAAACACCACAATTGGAGGCTGATATTGTTTATAAAAATAATATTATTAACTTACAAAATATTACTTTAGGTTTAGGGAAAAGTTTATATCAGGCACAGGCATCAATTAATTTAATTTCAGAAGACATTAGTGGCATATTAAAAATTAAAAAAGGTCAAGTTAAAGATTTATTTGCTACGTTAAAGATTTTTAATATTGAACGTCTACTTGATTTGTTGAAGCTCAAGCCTGTTGACACACAAAATATAACAAATTTTTCATCCGATTCAATAGGTAATGCTGATGCCAACATTGCAGAACAAATAAATTTATTAGCTATTATTGATCAAAAAATACGTAACTTAGCTGATAAAAAAGAAAAATGGAGAGTTCCTACTGAACTTGATATTCGTGGAAACTTTGATACAAACATTTTATTAGGAGGTAATTTACGTAATCCTGAAGTGAACATAACATTAACAGGTAAAAATTGGGAATGGTACTCTCAGGAACCTTATCGTGATGTTGTAAATCCTTTAGGTTTAATTGTTCGAAGACAACCATTTATTCCTATTGACGAGGTATTAATTAATGCTAAGCTCGCAAATAATATCATCGATATTGACCCTGCTTTTATTCAAGTTAATGGGACTAGTCTTGGTTTGGATGGAAAATTTTCTTTGCAAGAAATTAATGCTAATTGGCAAGTCAATTATTTTTCAATTGATACAATCAAAAACTTTATTAATATTCCAATCAATGCTGCAGGAGCATTAAATGCGTCAGGCTCTATTATTGGAAATATATTTAATCCTCAACTTCAAGGTAGTTTCGCATTTGTAGATGCTGCATTACAGGGACAATCGCTTAATTCAACCATTGAAGGTCAATTTAGCTATGAGAATTCTCGATTTCAGCTTTTAACTAATGAATCATCAATAATCTTTGCATCTATTAATATTCCATTTATAAATTATGAAGAAAGTAATGAATTTGATATTAACGTTCAATTGGATACAGAGGCACTTCAATTATTAAGTATCATCACAAACGAACAAATCGTTTTAACTAGCGGGGAAGGTCAGATTAATGCACAAGCAACAGGTCAACTAGATGCATCCCAAGGACTATTATTATCAGACTTAAGTATAGGAGGAGCTATTATTCTTAATGAAACAGTATTTCAGAGTAAGATGTTATCTCAACCATTAACTGTTAGTGGAAAAATTAATATTAATAAACAAGTTATTGATGTCAAAGAAATACAAGGTAACTTTGCTGACAGTACTCTAAAAATTAGTGGTATTTTACCTCTATTTAAGCCACAGGAAACCATGAGTAATCCTTTGATTGTTTCAATTGATAAGGGAGAGATAAGATTAGAGGAACTTTACAAAGGTATAGTAGATGGAGAGCTGATAATAACAGGTGCAGCTATTCAGCCAATTATTGGTGGCCAAATAAAACTAACTGACGGACAAATATTTTTGCCAACAAAAATAGAAAATAGAGAGGAAACTGTTGCTCAAATTAATCAATGGGTTAAAAGAAGATCAAGACAAAATAATGCAAATAATCAGTTTATTTCCTTTATTCCTGAATTACAGAATTTTCAACTAAGCTTAGAAAATTTATTTATTGAATTTTCACCTTTATTTAGATTTGACTTTGGTGGCGATGTTATGGTTAGCGGATCATTAACAGATTTCAGTTCAGTAAGACCAGAAGGAGAAGTTAATATAAATAAAGGTCTAGTTAATTTTTTAGATACTCGCTTTTTTGTTGAACGAAGAAAAGATAACAAAATCGTTTTTATTCCAGAGAAAGGACTACTAAATCCTAGTTTAGATATCGCTATGAGAGCTATTGTTTCAGAAGTACCTGATACAGCCAGAAACTTCCGCACAGGTGATACTACTGAAATTCCTGATGATAGTTTAAGTAAAGTACAGAGAATTGATATTGAGTTATCTCTTGATGGCCCTTTGTCTCAATTAATTCCGAACTTAGGAAAAGATATAAATCAAGTTTGTCAAATAAACAATTTACTTAAGCCAATTCAAAATACTACTCATTTATCTGAAAGAGATTTAGAAACTGCTAGTATTTGCCTACAAGCTATTACAACAAAAGGGGCAGTAGGAGAACAGCTATTAAGTAATCCTGCCATTAATTTAACAAGTAATCCACCAAGATCTCAAGGAGAAATTGTTCGTTTATTGGGAGAACAATTTTTAGTTTTAGCAGAAGAGTTACAAGATCAAAACACAGAGCAGTTAGTACAGTTTGGAATTGTACAGCTAGCTTTACCCATGGTATTTCAAAGCTTTATTTATGATTTAGAGTCATCTGTAAATGAAGCTATAAATAGTGCAGATTTTCGTATTGTTCCTTTTTTAGAAACTATATATGAAGTTGAAAATAAAGGTTATGTTCGCTTATCTTATGACTACGCTCTTAACGGATTTCGCATCAGATATGAAAAGCGCTTTTAAGAAAATCATGTCAAAGCTTTAAAAGCGCGTCTGATAGTAATATTTAGGTACGAGAAAAAGAGACTATCCAAGTACCAACATAAACTCTAAGTGGAATTTGTCCAGATGTTAAAATATCACAAATAAAATAATAAGTGCCAGAACTAGGATTTTTAAGATTAGAAAATACAAGTTCAACTGAATTGCCTGCTTCAAGATCTTTTTCCAGATCAATTTCTAGTACACGACTTTCTCTATCCCAATAAATTTCTCTAATTGGGACAGATTTGCCATCAACACGAACATCCACTGATTTTGTATTAAACTTACCATCAAATTTTGGATCTTTGAGATAAGATACAAAAAATTTACTAACACCTTGGGTTAATTTTTTTTTCGGCACACGTAATCTCATGCGTTCACCGTAAAACTTAGGACGCCCATTAAAATCGAGTTTATATTCTAAAATATCACTACGATTTTCTATGCCACTAAAAATAATTAGTCCTGAATTTCCATTAGCCATGGAAAGATTGGGAAATAAACTAAACAAGCATCCAGATAAAGCTAAAGATACTGTGGAATATTTGCAAATTTTTGTTGTTAAAGTCTTTACTATTTTCATATGAAACTTATTAGATGAGTGTTTCTTTTTAGTACAGGATAGCATTACATTAATTAATAATGAACAATGATGTAATAATGAAATGGCTGATATAAAATCCTTTTTTAAGCTAATTATCTCTAATTAAATTAAAAAAGGATTTTTATCATTATATTAATTTTCTTTATACTTAAAACTACTTAAATGTTATCTAGATAAACTTAAAAGGAACATATTAGATAGCTTAAAATTGACTGTTCAAGGGAGAAAAAACTATGGTACCTACTTTTGTTGCTTTTTATATTTATTAATTTCTTCATAAAATCCAAATACGACTAAGGTGTTAGACAATGTGAGGAATAATTCAGCTCCTCCATGCAACCAATCAATATTAGCTAATTCTTCTTCATATACTATTTTTGCAATAATACCAGAAGGAATTGTCACCAGGATAAAAAGCAATAAACAATAAAAACCTATTAATGCTAATCTGGGAGTCTCTTTTGAATATGTTAAAAACCATAAAAAGCCAAGATAAGGAAATAAAGAAATTAAGAATAATGTATTTATAGATAACATAGTAAAGTAGCTGACTGTTTAAGATTTAGTGTTTTTAGAATATTTCATATATTTATATTTGATGGACAAATTAACTTACTTTGTTCAACTTCGTATCAACTTTAGTTGTAGTTTCATAGGTAGAATTAAGATAAATATGCCTCCCAGCAAGGCATAAAGTAATGTTACCTAATAAAGTCAATGTCGCCTGTATAGTTACTAACCAGCCTAAAGATGAAGAGTTGTCAAAGAAATGCCAGATACAAGCACATGAAGCACTAGCTAACGCAGGTAACATGGCAAATGAAAGTAATTTCCAATAATGTTTATTACTTACTTCTGCATAAGTCCATACAAGCCAAATAGCAATTATCCATTCAGTTACACTAGCAATATGAATCATCCATGTTGGAATTGAAAGTAAAGTCATAACTTAAAGTAAATATATTAATTACAAAATTTTATTGAGATACTGCCCATTCAATTACTTCTTGACCTAAATTTTTTTGATTAAGACTATTAACTTCTCTAATGCCTGTAGGACTAGTAACATTTACTTCAGTAAGGTAGCCACCGATAACATCAATTCCTACGAAATATAAACCATCTTGACGTAGTCTTTTCCCTAGAACTCTACATATATCATACTCCTGAGAATTAATTTCTGCTTTTTCAACTCTTCCTCCAACAGCCATATTACCTCTAAATTCTTGTCCAGTAGGTACTCTGTTGACTGCTCCTATGGGCTCACCATTTAATAAAATAATTCGCTTATCTCCATATTTTGCTTCAGGAAGAAACTGTTGCACCATTACAGGTTCTTGTCCCTGGTATGTACTAATTTCAATAATCGAATTAAGATTAGGATCCTTTAAATCTAAAATTAAAATTCCTTCACCAGCTTTACCTCCTAAAGGTTTTAAAACAGCCATTTTGTGTATATTTACAAAATCATGGATAGTTTCTTTATCTTTACTTACTATGGTTGCTGGCATAAACTGATGAAATTGTAGAGCATATATCTTCTCGTTAGCTTCCCGTAATCCTCTAGGTGAATTAAGAACTAAAGTATTTATAGGATCAATTAGGTCTAAAATGTATGTTGCATATAGATAACGAATATTGACGGGAGGATCTTTCCTCATAAAAACAATATTCATATTATCTAAACATATTAATTTTGTAGAAAATACTTCATACCAATCATAATTTTTTGATTTTTGTTTTTCTCTAAAAAATGTTGGATTAACCTCTATTTGGGACATTTTTGCCCAAGCTTTTCCTTCAATAATACTCAGTTTATTAATTTCGGTAATCCATACCTCATGTCCTAACCCTTGAGCTGCCTCTATCATAGCAATGGTACTATCATGATTTGGCTCAAGTTTTGAAATAGGATCAATAATAAATGCTAACTTCATTAATTTACTACTCTGCTAATAACTTATCTAAATCTCCTGCCAATTCTATAGAATATAATTCATCACAACCTCCAATAAAACTATCATTAATAAAAATTTGAGGCAAGCTACTTTTCCCTTGAGTTCTTTGAGTCATTTGAGTTCTTGCAGTTTCATCTCCATCAATGCAGTACTCAGTAAATTTAATTTTTTTTCGATCTAGTAGAGATTTGGCCCGAATACAGAAAGGGCAAGAACTCCACGTATATATTTCTACAGTAGGCATTATGTGTACCAAAAATATTAGTAATACTGATAATTGTACTAGTTTATGACTATTTGCTACGCTAATAAGTAATAAAAAGATTTAAGTATGATAAATCTTTTTATATTTTATTTAAGATATTAAAAGTGTTAATCCTTTTGTCGCCTCACTAATATCTAGAAAATATGAACTTGAACATTCAGAATATTAAAATATTTTTGAAAATTATGTCAGGATTACTATTTTTTACTAAATTGTATGAATAATATATTTCAATGCATATTGCATATATTATGAGAAACAAATCAAAACGATCTATGCTAAATATAAGAATAAGAGAGTTCACTAAATTTTTCTAACATTTACCATGAAATGTGTTATTAACCGTCGTGCTGAATTTAGCGCTAGTCATCGATACTATTTTCCAGAATGGAGTATGGCTAAAAATGAAAAACAATTTGGAGTTAACAGCTTCTTTCCAGGTCATGGGCATAATTACGTTTTATTTGTTTCACTTGAAGGAGAAATAAATAAGTATGGAATGATAGAGAACCTTTCTTTTGTTAATAAAATAATAAAACAGAAAATCATTGATCAACTAAATTATTCTTATTTGAATGATGTCTGGCAAGACTTTAGTGATACTTTACCAACTACTGAAAATATTGCTAGGATAATTTGGGGACAATTATATCCACATCTATCAATTACTAATATCAAGTTGTTTGAGCATCCCGGATTATGGGCTGAATATCGAGGAAATAATATGCAAGCAACATTAACAACTCAATTTCACTTTAGTGCAGCACATCGCTTGGCTCTTCCTAACCTTAGTTTAGAAGAAAATATGAAAATCTATGGAAAGTGTGCTCGTGTTCATGGGCATGGACATAACTACTTCCTTGATATATCTGTAAGTGGTGATATTGATGAACGTACTGGAATGATCGTAAGTCTAGAAGATTTAAATAATATGATTAATGATTATATTATTGAACCATTTGACCATACTTTCCTCAATAAAGATATTCCTTATTTTGTTCAGACTATTCCTACAGCTGAAAATATTGCTTTTTACATTGCTCAGCTACTAAAAGAACCAATTAAAAGTTTAGGAGTTTCTTTACACAAGATTAAGTTAACTGAAAGTCCAAATAATTCCTGTGAGATTTACTGTTCCTAGGCAATAGAAACACTATGAATTCAAATTGAAGAGGAACAAAAATTAACTATATTTCGTTAATTAATGTAACATTATCTCACTAAAAACTAGAGAGTTAATCAATATTTGTCTAAATTGTTTTTTAAGGTTTTAAAATCCAATAAAAATGTTTATTATTGTCTTGTCTGTACTTAAAAGATCTCCCCCTTAAAGGTATCTTACAAGATAAGCGCAGGTTAGACAGTCTATTTTATAGTGTGATGTCTTTTGGCATTTACAATATTCACTTCTTAGATTTTGAAAAGGATAAAGCAGATATGGAATTCGATGTTCAAGAGCAAACAAACCCAAAAGACTTAAGTACTGAAACAGTAGGAAGTCTTACCCCAGCTTTTTCTCTAGGTAATCAGCCCTGGCAGGAATGGTTAACTCCTATGGTAGATATTTTTGCTAAGGTTCCCGAATATGTTGGGCAATTTTTTAGCGAGTATAAACAGCCACTAACTACTCTTGGTTTATTGATTCTATCTTTCATTAGTGTCAAGATCATGATTGCTGTTTTAGGAGCTATTGATGACGTTCCTTTATTAGCTCCTTTATTACAAATAATTGGATTAGGCTATACACTTTGGTTTACTTGGCGTTATCTTTGGAAATCATCTAATAGAAAAGAGTTGCTTTCCGAATTCGAAGCAGTAAAAAATCAGGTTTTTGGCAACAACATATAATCGTTGCTATAACTTCATGATTTCTCGAATCCCTCCGATTATAAGAATTCGGAGGATTCATCATAACTATTCTACAAATAATTTGAAAATATAATTTATTGAAGTGTAATAAATTATTAATAGATTAAACTTAACTATAAAATAAATTTACCAACCCATTCTAAATTTTAGAGAATAAAGTTTTTAGAATAAAGCTAGTCTCTCTATTAAGGTGATTTTTAATTTCTAGATAATAAAAAAGTCAATCAACATACAAGCTATTTAACTCAACATTATTTTATTTATAAAACTAGCAGGATATTTGCAAGTTAGTTTTTTGTCTACAACAATAAATTATATCGAATAACAACTATAGAATTTATATATTTAATTTATATATTTAACCTTGTAACAAGATTAACACTATATATATTAGGTTTTCAGCTTTAATGAACTAAAAATTCTTTAACAATAATGTAAATTATATTGGAGTGAAGGCAATGATTATGTTAAATTTCTTAATAAGACACTGTGTCTATTAAAGTTTAAATCTTAGCTAGGATACTTAAGAAATAGTACAGTGAATCACTCACAATGCCAATCATCTATCTTCTATTTGATAACGGATTATAGTTTCAATGTTCTCTAAACAAGTTACAGATTCTAAAATTTATCAATGGTTTAATGATCGTTTAGAAATCCAAGCTATTTCTGATGATATTACTACCAAATATGTTCCACCCCACGTTAATATTTTTTATTGTCTTGGTGGAATTACTTTAGTTTGCTTCATTATCCAGTTTGCTACTGGTTTTGCAATGACCTTCTACTACAAACCTAGTGTTGCTGAAGCATTTAATTCAGTTCAATACATCATGAATGAGGTTAACTTTGGATGGCTAATCCGTTCTATCCATCGTTGGTCAGCTAGTATGATGGTTTTAATGATGATATTACATGTCTTCAGAGTATATCTCACAGGTGGATTCAAAAAACCTCGTGAATTAACTTGGATAACAGGAGTTACTATGGCTGTGCTTACAGTTTCTTTTGGAGTAACAGGTTATTCTTTACCTTGGGATCAAGTCGGTTACTGGGCAGTTAAAATTGTTTCTGGTGTACCAGCAGCTATTCCAGTAGTAGGAGACTCACTAGTAGAACTATTAAGAGGGGGGCAAAGCGTAGGACAAGCAACACTTACTCGTTTCTATAGCTTACACACCTTTGTTTTCCCCTGGCTAATTGCAGTATTTATGCTAGCTCACTTCTTAATGATTCGTAAACAAGGAATTTCTGGTCCTTTGTAATTCTAAATCTTAAAAACGTTAATTATAAAAAATTAACCATCAGTAAGATTTAGATGATTTAATTCTGATTGTTAATATTCAGAAGAAAGTATTACTAATCCATTAATCCATTACTCATACTAATAAGGAGAATTAATTAAATGGCCATCGAAAAAAAGCCAGATTTAAGCAATCCTAAATTGCGTGCCAAGCTAGCCCAAGGAATGGGACATAATTATTACGGAGAACCAGCTTGGCCCAATGATTTACTTTATATTTTTCCAATAGTAATCTTCGGGACTATTGGATTAATAAGTGGCTTAGCTGTTCTTGATCCAGCCTTAGTTGGAGAACCAGCTAATCCCTTCGCTACGCCTTTAGAAATACTACCTGAATGGTATTTATACCCTGTTTTTCAGATTCTAAGAATTCTTCCTAGCAAACTATTGGGAATTGCTTGTCAAGCAGCTATCCCTTTGGGTTTAATGCTTATTCCTTTTATTGAAAGCGTGAATAAGTTTCAAAATCCCTTTAGACGTCCTATAGCTTCTAGTGTATTCCTCTTCGGAACAGCTATTGCATTATGGCTAGGCATAGGTGCAACCTTTCCTATCGATAAATCTTTAACTTTAGGACTGTTTTAAAGTAGCCTGAATTTTAATTTAAGCTTCAAGTTTTTTACAAGCCGAATATTCCTAAATTTTTAATACAGGGAATACTCGGCTTAATATTTTATTTACAACTAAAAATTCATATACAATTCCCTAAATTCAGAAAAATAAGTAATCTTGCTAATTTCATAAATATCTAAAGCTTCATTTGTATCCATAATTTCTTTTCTAACAGTATTTGTTGTTTTATGGAGATTAATGCTTTACATCAGATCCCAAGATCATAATTTATCTTGTTGGCTTATAAAAAAATTAGTCTCTGATTTCGAGAAAATTATTTAACATTATATTATTTTTTTCTATCTAGCTACTATATAACTTTAGTAAAAAATTTTGAATTTTACTAGATTAGTATTATCTGTAAACTATACTTTTTTAACTTCATCATCTATTAAAAAATGTATGTATTGTACTAAGTTCTAAAAATACTAGCTAATCACAACTCATATGGGAATAACTAAAATGAAACAAATAACTAGTAAGAAAAGTATTTTACGGTATCTGTTTATACCAGGCCTTATCTTAAGCATTGCTGGTTTGATAGCTGTTGTAGCAACTCAAGAATGGACTTTTTTATATTTCGTCGTATTTAGCTGTGGAAATATATTCCTATTTATCTGGATTTTTTATACAAGCTACATAAACAATCCCTTTAAGAAAAGACCATAATAAAGATTGATTGTATAATCTTTATTTTCTATTTATCAAGTTCTGACCTGGAAAAAATAGATTTTGTGGCCTATAACTTACCAAAAACGATTTAAATAAAAAGAATATGTCGTAAATAAAAATTTGAGCTTCTCGATAATTGAATTATCAAAATATAAATATATGATCTGATTTTAGCAAGCTAAATTTCAAGAAAAAGTTATTATGCATAACAAATATTTCTCTATTCCAGAACTATAAAAGAGATTTTAGATGAATAATAGTCATATTTTTATACTCTAAGTAAAATTCTACGATCTTTACTTAGAGAAATAATCACTTAATTGGTCAACTAAGCCTTCTAATGTATATTCCTCTGCTTCAATATCAACTCTACCAAATAAATCTTTACAAGTTTTTGAGGTTTGTGGACCAATAGATGCTAGGTGAACATTATTTAATTTAGACAAAAAATTTCCCTCTTTTTTACTTTTAAGAGGCATATCTCTTAGTAAACCATAAAAATGTCTAACGATTTTAGAGCTAGTAAAAGTTATTATATCAACTCGTTCATTCTCTAATATTTCCAATATTCTATCACTAATATTTTCCGGGCATACTGATTGATAAGCTGGAACCTCAGTAATATTAGCTCCTCTTTTAATAAATTCTTTTAATAAAATATCTCTTCCCCCTGACTCTACTCGGGGAAAGAGCATCTTTTTGCCATTTATATTTTCTGGAAAGTTTTCAACTAATGAATCAGCAATAAAATTAGGAGGTATAAAATCAGGTTTTAAGTAAAAATTCTCTAAGCAATCAGACGTTTTTCTCCCAACGACGGCAATTTTAATATTATTTAGAATACGAATATCTTTTCCTAATTTCTGTAGTCTTTCAACAAAAAACTTAACCCCATTTGCCGAAGTTAAAATTAGCCAATCAAAGGATGATAGTTCTTGAATTGCCATATCTAGTTTACTCCAAGAGGAAGGTGGCACAATTTCTAATACAGGCAGTGTAATAATTTCTGCTCCTGCCTCTTGAAGTTGAAATTTAAATTGACTGGAAGATTCATTAGAACGAGTAATTATTACTGTTTTACCTGCCAAGGGAAGATTAAAAGACGATGACATATTTCTTGATTTTATGACTTCTCCAACTACAATAATAGCTGGTAATGAATAATTAGCTGGAATCCGACTAACTATGTTGCTCAATGTTCCTGTAATTATCATTTGCTTTGAACTTCCACAACTATAGATGATAGCAATAGATTCATTTGAAGACTTACCGTTGATGATGAGATTGTTAATAATTTTACAAAGGTTTTTCATCCCCATAAGAATTATTAATGTATCATTCTTGGCTAATATTTCCCAATTTAATACATTTAAATCATGTCCTGTAGAAATAGTAAAGGATTGACTAATTTTCTTGTCAGTGATTGGTATCCCAGCTAACATAGGAGCTGCTAATGCTGAAGAAATACCAGGGATTATTTCATATTTACAATCAGTTTGTATCAAAGTTTGGATCTCTTCTGTAAGACGTCCAAATACAGAAGGATCACCTCCTTTTAGCCTTACTATCTGCTTTCCTGATAAACAATGATTTACTAATAGATTACTAATATATTTTTGATGAGTACTCAGCTTGCCTCCACGTTTTCCAACATAAATTTTTAAACAATTAGTTGGTACTAACTCTAATAGACTCGAATCAATTAAAGTATCGTATATTACTACTTCTGCATGAGATAGTAAATAATATCCTCTAAGAGTCAAGTAAGATATATTAAATACTCCTGAACCTACGAAAAATACTTTTCCTGCCATATTATGATGAACAATATTTAAGAGTTTAAGTTTACTAAATAGATATTAGAAATTAAGTTTCTTATTACTTTTATGGTAAGTAAGCAAATTAATTTCTAAAAACTTTTTAAAATATCACCATATCAAATTCTCATAAATTAGTACGTTTAGAATATGTAGCACTAGATGTACAAGTTTCTCTAATTTCTACCATTTCTAGCCCAGGAAGTCCTGCCTTTTCAAGCTGTTCAAAAATCCATTGTGCAAGAGCTTCACTAGTTGGGCTTTCCAGTCCTGTAGTCTCGTTAAGATAATAATGATCTAGAAAATCTTTTAGAAGAGGATTTAGATAGCTATTAACATCAACGAAATCCATAACCATACCTTTCTGTGAACCTGTTTCATGCAAACTATTTTCAGTAATATACACTCTTCCTACCCAACTATGCCCATGAAGACGAGAACATTTACCTTTATGATGAGGTAATTTATGTGCTGCTTCAAAACGAAACTCTTTATATATTGTCCAACTATGACTTAAGCTCATAATAAAATTTCATAATAACTAAATACATCAGTCTATATTTATATCTTAAATATTTTAACTTTGACAAATCTTTAAAAAGCCACAACCTAAATACTTATCAAATATCTCATTCGATAAAAAATCAGAGAAAATTAAGTATACAGCTTATTTATCGTCGACTATTTTGATGTTTGCTTATTTTTACCGATAGATAACACTCCTTAAAACCTATTAGTAAACCGAAAAAACATCATATACAGATTTTTTTTTTTTTTTTTCTATTTTAACTTGACAATATACATAAAAAATAGGTATATTAGTTTATGGATAACAATTGGGACTGTAGTTCAACTGGTTAGAGCACCGCCCTGTCACGGCGGAAGTTGCGGGTTCGAATCCCGTCAGTCCCGCTAAATAATCTATTCAAAAAGAAGGACATACACTGTATTTTATGCTGATGTATATTCCATCAACATAGTGGGGAATTAGCTCAGTTGGTAGAGTGCTGCGATCGCACCGCAGAGGCCAGGAGTTCGAATCTCCTATTCTCCATCATAATTATTTTGTGTATCTAGATCGTCATAGTTTTCTGAACTAGTTACATTTTTAGTTAGAAGATCGTAATTAACAGAAGGTTGTCTTTGAATATGAATCTGTCTTAAACGTGGACCTTCAGATTTAACAACAGTAAACAACAAATTATCATACTTCAATGTTTCTCCTTGAATAGGAATTTTTTGCCACTGGTATGATAAAAATCCTCCTAAAGTTTGATATTCATCTATTAAAGGTAAGTTAAGTCCTAGTACATTATTAAGTTCCTCTAAATTTAATTGAGCTTCTATTAAAAAATTATTTTCATCAATTATTTTCAATATTTCTTTTTTTTCAGTTATGTCTTCCGAATCATTGCCTAAAATCTCTTCAATTACATCTTGTATGGTAATAAGTCCGGATGTTCCTCCAAACTCATCTACTATGATGACCATTTTTAATTGTGATCTTTGCATCAAAGATAATAATTCATCAAGAGGCATTGATTCTGAAACAAACTTTACTGGCTTAGCCCAATTGCAAAGGAGAGAGTTTGAACTTAATTCTCCTAATGATAAAGGTTCAGCCAGATCTTTAAAGTCTATGATACCTAGGATATCATCAAGAGAATCACCTTTAATTGGATAACGGGAATGTCCAGTTTTAGTTACTTCTTCCAACAATTCTTCAAAAGTAGTAGTTTCAGAAACAGCAATTAATTGGGTACGAGGAACCATGACTTCCATGGTTGTAACTGTACCAAATTCAAAGATATTTTTAAGTAAGGCTCTTTCTTGCGCTTCTAAACCTGTTGATTCACCTTCTGTGGATATGATTAGTTGCAATTCTTCGGGAGTAACTTGACTATATCTTTCCTCTCCCGTGTACCGGATTCCTATGCTACGTAATAAGAACCGTGTTGATTGATTCAAAATCCAGATAAACGGATTAAAAATTTGGGATATAACTCTAATTGAAGGCCCTAAAAATCTAGCCAACTGTTCTGAATACAATAAAGATAGTGATTTAGGGCATAATTCTCCTAGGATAATTTGTAGATAAGCTAAAAATAAAAAAGCAAAGGGTACAGCAATACTATGGGATAAGCTTATACTTATAAATCTAGGAAATGGTAATTTGGCTAATACTTCTATTACTAGCTGAGCCATAACGCTCTCTCCAACCCATCCCAGAGCTAGACTGGAAAGTGTTATGCCTAGCTGTGTTGTTGATAACAAACGATCAAGACTACGCTGTAAAGATTGAACTGTTTGAGCTTGAATATCTCCGGCTTTAACTAACTGACTTATTCTTGATCTTCTAACTGAAACCATTGCAAATTCTGCCATAACAAAAAATGCATTGATAATTATAAGCAAGAAAACTGATAAAATCCGTATTAAAATATCTGAAGTTGACATATCTCAAATGTGATAGTTATTAACAATTATCAGATCACAGGAATATTGTTTATATTAAGCTTGAGCTTTCTGTCAGGATAATTAGTCAGATTTAGGGATAGAGTTGTACTTTTTGTAATAGAAAAATTTGGAATTTTTATTTCTCCGCTAAAAATATTACTTTTAGGCGGTAAAACATCTGGTAGACCTTTTATAGTGGCTCCAAGAGAAGAACTCTGATTATCACGTATATCTAAAGAACTATAGAGAAATTTAATCTCATTAGCTCCTTTATTCTGTAAATTAACTTTTAAAAGCATCGTTTCACCATTATTTAAAGCTTCCTTTACTTCTAATATCACTTCTTGATCTACAACTTGCAAGGGTAAACTTTTTGAAGTTTTATTATAAACATTCTGAATCTGATTATCTTGAAGTTGATTTTTTTGAAAACTTACCAATTCTTTCTTTTGGTTAGTATAGTCATAAACTTTATTCAACACAGTTTTTTCGTCAATAGGCTTAAACTGAGTAGGTTTAGTAAATGTATTAGAAGTATTTATCAGTTTTTTACTGGGATTAGTACTTAGTTGATTTACCCCTTTAAGAGCTTGAGATCCTGCTTGATAAGCGAAGTAAGCTCCCATTAGACCAGTAGCCAACATGAGTAATGATAATAGTGCTGTAAGCTTCACAGTTAAATTTGTTGTCATCGTGCTGATTACGTAATACAGAATTTACCTTGATTATAATAATTTAGTTGAATACTTACGCGAATTTTTCTATCTATTCATTATTGCGCTATAATGTGTTAACTTAAGATAGATTCAACTTAATTCCAGGGTTGGCCGAGCGGTTGAGGCAACGAACTCATAATTCGTGCAAGGCAGGTTCAACTCCTGCACCCTGGACTCATAAAATATATTGTCCAAGTAACATTCTGAAATAATATAAAGTAGATATTTTAAGCTTTATATTATTTCGAAGCTTAAATATTCTATATATCTAAAAGTTGATTGCTGTATCAAGCAACTTAAACTGGATACAATAATCTATATAGAAATGAGAATACAACTAATTTGTTCGATAAGATCGCAAAATCTTATCTTTAAAATTCTCGTACTATAGGAATATTTTCAACGATTTCACCTATTAAAATTAAATCTGCTACATCAACAAATAGACCATTATCTAGAACACCTGGAATATTGTTAATTATTGTTTCCAAGTTCTTTGGATCATTGATATGATCAAACTTGGTATCGATTATCAAATTTCCCTGATCTGTAACAACTGGCCCAGCTTTTCTAACACCCATACGTAAATCCGTGCTACCTCCAAGTTCTGCTAGTTTTTTCATTACTGGAAAAAGAGCTTTTGGTATTACTTCAACTGGGACTGGAACAGTAGAGCCTAGTGCATCTACTATTTTATTGCCATCAACTACTACAATAAATTTTTTGGCGAGACTATCAACAATTTTCTCTTGTGTATGAGCAGCACCACCACCCTTAATAAGATTTTTTTTTGGATCAACCTCATCTGCACCGTCAATAGCAATATCAATATGATCTACCCTATCTAAGGTACTGAGAGGAATATTATATTTTTTGGCTAAAACTTCTGCTTGAAATGATGTTGCGATACCTATGATGTTTTCTAGGCTACCGGACTCTAAACGCTTCCCAATATGCTCAATAGCATAAGCAGTCGTAGATCCTGTACCCAATCCTATGATGGAATTGGACTTAATATATTCAGCAGCAGCTCTTCCTACTTGCTGTTTCATAATTATTATTGGATCATTCATATATTAACTCCTTTGAAGTTGATTAAATTCTACTTTTGAATTTTCTAAATTCAATAAACGATAGGGGATGAGGCAGCCTTTAGCTCATAAATCCATCCCTTATTTATCATTTATCCATCACTCTCTAACTTTTGGGAGATGTTGCTAACATTTGTTTTAACTGAGCTAATTGATCTGCCCAACGAGGATCGGGTTGGAAACCTTCATTTCCAGAATTTCCATTTGATGATTGGGTTCGATTATCACGCTTTTTAGTAGTACTTTTTTTAGCTTTAGTAGGCATAGGCTTACTATCAGTACTTTCCTCTGAAGAATCTTTTCCTTTGGCTCTAGGAAGAGCTTTTTCAATTTTAAGAGGGCTTTCCATAAAAGACTGACCATTATATTTTTCAATAAACGCATCAGCTAATTCGTCAGTAAGAACAGTAACAAATGCAAAACCTCGGCATGTTCCTGTTTTACGTTCTTTGATAACTTTGATCGAAATGGTTTCACCAGCATCGACAAATAATTCTTCTAGAGTTTGGCGTTCAATGTTTTCTTTAGGTAAGTTACCTACATATAAGCGAATAGACATTTCAGGATGTACCTCCAGTAATTGAGTTGATAAATTTTTTAGTTAACTCCCATTTAGAGAGCTATATATTTCAGTCTTGAGCAGATTAGAAAAATAGTTTTTCCATAATCTTTAATGCTATTAGTAAGACTTAATTTTGTTATGTGGACTTGTTCTCTTCAAAACTAATTTTCCTTTAGCAAAGTTAATGTATCCAAATAGATTACTAAAACCTGATTTCATTTCATTTACTAACAAATGTAGATAAAACAGATACTACTTTTCTAGATTATTACAGATTGTATAGACGATTCGCCAAATAATTCAAAAAAAATTAAAAAACATTTAGAACTTTTTTTATTTTTTTGAATTATTTGGCAAGTAATATTTTTTTAGTAATTATTTTTCAACTGATCATTTAAGTTATTAATTATAATATCTTCAATTATTAATTGTTGAAGATATTTTAATTTTTATATAAAGATTTCTAAAATTCATATTAATGGAATTTATATATATATCTAATCTTACTACTTTTTGTGAAGATTTTATAAAAACAAGTCTATAAATAAAATCTGCATAGAGTAGACACAGTGGAGCTTTTATTGTGTCTACTTATTGTAAAAAATGAACTTAGCTGTGGTTGCATAATTTATTTAAATAATTATTCTCATCTATAGTATAAAGTTAAAAAAGTGACATCTTAATGAATCTACAAAATTTTATAAATTCATTACTTTAAGAATTAATTAAGAACTACACTATATTTATTGATTATATATTTACAATGAAGGGCTATGGATTGTTAGATTAGTGATACCTTGTACAATTATTTATAGGTCAGAGACCTATAAAATTACGTACTCTTTTTTTTGTAAAGAAATATAAATTTTTTTCCATATGATTATTCTTATCTATTAACTACAGACAAAGACTACGATAACCTGTACTCATATAATTTTTACAATTACATTTAAGCAATACCCTATTTTTTATGACTGCTTCTAATCGTTTAATCCGCATTGGTTCTCGAAAAAGTCAATTAGCATTGGTACAAACTTATTGGATACAAGAGCAATTACAAAAATATTATCCTGATTATGAGTTTCAAGTAGAAACCATGAGTACACAAGGAGATAATATCTTAGACGTTGCTCTTGCAAAAATTGGAGATAAGGGACTGTTTACAAAGGAGTTAGAAGTAGCCATGTTGCAGAATCGAATAGATTTTGCAGTCCATTCCCTAAAAGACCTTCCAACTAACTTGCCAGAGGGTTTAATCTTAGGTTGCATAACAGAAAGAGAAAATCCTGCAGATGCTCTGGTAATTAACGAAAAATACAAAAATAATAATTTGCATACTTTACCAGAAGGATCAATTATTGGGACATCATCTCTCAGACGTTTGGCTCAGCTTCGCCACCATTATCCTCATTTAATTTTTAAAGATATTCGTGGAAATGTTAATACTCGCCTAGCTAAACTAGATGCTGGAGAGTATGACGCTATTGTTCTTGCTGTAGCAGGATTAAAACGTCTAAATATGGATAGCAGAGTCCATCAAATTATTCCCAAGGACATTTCTTTACATGCTGTCGGGCAAGGTGCTTTAGGCATAGAATGTAGAGCAAATGATCCTAAAATTTTAGAGTTACTTAAAGTTTTACAACATTCAGAAACTTATTCTCGTTGTATAGGAGAGCGTTCATTTTTAAGGGCATTAGAGGGAGGATGTCAAGTCCCTATTGGAGTTGATACTAAGATAGAGTCTAATATATTGACTTTGACTGGGATAGTAGCAAGTCTAGATGGACAAACTATGCTGAAAGATAGTGTCTCTGGCCATATAGAACAGGCGGAACAATTAGGATATGAATTGTCTGTCCGTTTACGCAACTCAGGTGCAACAGAAGTTTTAGAAAAAATATTTGCTGAAATCAGGACTTGATGAAGATAATTTTTGATTTGTTAAAAACAGCACCTATGATGTGAATACTGTTCTTAATAAATCATGAATTTATCTTTACTGAAATAGGAACTTTATATCCTTTACATCGATTAGCATATATTTTCTGGAAACTATTTATGAATTCTCATATAATTTCGCAAAATTGTATTTATTATTATTGAAAACAAATGATATTTACTTGAATGATTCTTGAAACATAGATAGGAAAAATTAAAAATTTTGTCAAATATTATTTGTAAGCAGAAATACTAAAAAGTACATCAAGTCTAAAACAATAACTTAATACCAATGAACTAATAAAGATAACTTTATTTCTCTAAAATCAATTTATATCTTTATGTTACGATAAACCAGGAATAAGTAGTCTCTATAATTGAGAAACTAGTAAATATAAGAGTTTGCTCTAAGGGATTATAATTATTAATTTAGTTCTATTCAATATTATTTAAAAAATATGTCACAAGAGAAAGGAAAAGGCTTTGGATTTGGATTAGGAAAAATTAAAGAACTTCAAGAAGCCTTTAAAAAAGCACAACAGGTTCAAGCTGGAGCACAACAGCTCCAAGAAGAATTAGAAAAAATGGGTATTGAAGGTTATAGTGATGAAACCAAGTTAGTTACCGTAATCATTAGTGGAAATCAAGAGCCTCGACAAGTTATTATTGACCCAATTGCTATGGAGAAAGATCCTAATGTTCTATCAGAACTCGTAACAATGGCAATGCAAGACGCCTATAATAAATCAACTGAGACAATGAGAGAGAAAATGGAAGTTCTTACTAGTGGATTAAATCTGCCAGGAATGTAAGTTAAGATATTAAAGAAATTGGGATAGTGTTATTTACCCAATTTCTTTAATCTGAAATAACATCTACCAAAAAAGTTATTAGGTAAAACAAGTTTCTTTAATCACAAATAAATATTTTAAAAATTCAAAACATTTATTTATTAAGCGTAAGATTGTTTAAATGTTCTGCCCATTTTGCTGCTAAAGAAATATCCGTAAACGGAATTGTAACAATCTGTTCATCTGATTTGATAAAAACAAATTGTATTGAGGCTTTTCCTTTTCTAGGTAAATCACTTAAATCAGCAACATTATTATTAATTAACAACATTACTGATTTGACATCACTCAATAAAAAACTAGGTAAATTATCTGGAATAGTTCTTTTCGGTTGGCCCCAAGTTACTTGTTTATTTTTAAGTCCAATAACAGAGTAAATATCATATTTAGCTGTATCAAAATCTTTTGACCATAAATTATAAGCTTCTACTTTTTGATATTCATTCCATCCATTCCAAGTTAACCAGCTAAAAAAAGCGAGTAAAGGCAACCACATAAGCCCTTTTTCCATTATCAAATTCCCTCATCATTACATGATAGATACTCTAGAACAATCAATAACATATTTATATTCTAGGCAAGTTAATTATCTTAACAATAGGAATATTACCATAATGTAGATAAGTAAACTTTATTATTAAAAATCCATATTTATATATTGAAGAATATAAATTTGTAAGATAAAGAAATAAATCCACAACATATTAATATTTTAGTTTAACAACTATGACAGATATCTTTTTTATATTTAAAAATATATTTGATATAGTTTATATTTATTTTTATTGATATGAAAATGATCAATAACAGGATACTTAATATGATATTGGTTAATATTAAAAAAATATGTTTAATATGACTATTATTGAAAATTTATTTAAAAATAAATCTAAATTTTAGAAAATATAGAATAACATTTTAAAATTAAATACCTTGTGGAATATACGGTTTGTAAATTTGTTTTTATTCTATTTTTATAGTCATTTTTTCAATATAAGATAAAAACTGTTTATTGCAAAAAAAGAATATTACTAGAAAAATCCACAATAAAGTTATTAAATATTAATTATTATTATGTTAGATTTTTTATGGATACTAAAATGAATAATTTGAAGAATAATATTAAATCTATTGTAAACTTGACAAATTTAATAATCATCAGCCTTGTTACAGCTGTCGTTTTTATTATTGGAATATCAAATATTGCAGAAGATTCGCAAAATCGGAGTATTAGGCAGTTAGCTGAAAAAAAACTACGATTATTTTCTAGGGGATACAGTCTCGACACTATTAATTGTGATGGTGTTGATATTAACCACAATGGATTTGTTAATTGCAAAGCAAGCGATAGAAAGCAAAAAATTATTTTACTAGAATGTCCCTATAGAGGAAGCAATGACAAATGTAATTATTTATTTCAAAAAGGAAATATGTTTTGTCAAAATTGTTTCAAACGCAAATAAGTTTCTTGATTATAGATACGTAAATAATTCCAATAATTACTAAATACAGATTTAACATAATTTTTAGTTTCCTTGAATGGAATTTCTTCTACAAAAAGATCAGGATCACGAATGTTATATTGTTTTACCCAATTTGACACATTATTTGGTCCCGCATTGTAGCTTGCAACGGCCAATAAAGAATTATCTTTATACTTTTTATGAGTATAGTTTAGATACCAAATCCCTAAAAAAATATTATCATTTAAGTTATTTAAATGATAATGTTGGATTTTCATTTGTTTAGCTATCCATTCTCCAGTAATCGGCATTACTTGCATTATGCCTGTTGCTCCTACAGGCGATTCACTACCATTATCAAATCTAGATTCTTGTCGCATTATAGACATAATTAATAAAGGATTTAATGTGAAGTGCTTGGACCAGCTAATTATAGATTTATAAAAGGGAAGTGGAAATAAAGTTCGCCAGTATTGATCCTCTTTCCGAAGATTTTGCCATTCTTGTTTTTCAACAAAACTATTTTTATCTTGAAGATTCCAAATCTGATTAATAGATTGAAGATTTTTTCCGTAAGCTAATTTTAGTAAAGCATCGGTAAATCCTTGTTTAACATTGAGATTGTAGTTTTGATTAGTTTCTGTTTTAAACAGTAATAATGCATCGCTATCTTGCCCTAAACGATATAACGTTTTAAATATTTCAGACCCGGCAGGAGGAATTGGTCTTGCAATAGGTTGATTAACTATGGGAAATATTTGACGTAAGTTATCAAAGTCTCCTACATTCCACCCTAATTGTACGGCAGAGCGCCAGGCGTAATAAGATTGGGGATGATTTTTAATTACACTTTGAAACACTAGCTTAGACTTTTGAAAATTACCTAATTGCTTTTCCCATTTACCTAACCAAAATCCTGCCTTTGGAGCTATAGGACTATCTACATTATCAATGAAAATTGATTTTGCCCATGCTTTAGCTTTTACAATGTCTTTTGCACTAACGGCTCTTTTAACAATCTGCCAGCGATACTTAGCTGTTGATTGATGATTAGGATATTGAAAAACTAATAACTGATAAACTTTTTCTGCTTCATCAGTATGGTTTAATTCTTGCAATAGATTTGCTTTGTGTAAGAGGCTTTCTGGAATATCTACAGTAGATTTTTGAATAATTTGGTCAAGATAATCAAGAGCAATTTTAGGAGGCGATAAGACTACTAATCTTTTCAAAGATAGTAGTGCTTCTATGGAATTAGGAAAATTTAAGAGTATTTTTTTATAAATTCCAAGTACTTTTTCAGAGCTTTTTTGATTTAGACCTAGCTCCTGACTTCTAGCAAAACGATAAAGATTATGAGCATTTTTTTCAGCTTTTAAGTATGAAAAAGAAGCTTTATTATATTCCTGAGTTTCCCAATAACCTCTTGCAATGGTTTCCCAGTCCTCAGGAAGTAAATCTTTTGTATAATTATTAACTAGATAATTACGAATATTATTGGCTTTTTTATCATGTATAGCATGCCTTGCCAAAGATATTAACAATTCAAACTGTTTAGGATTTTCTTCTAATCTTTTGTAAATTAATTCTTGAATTTTAGGATATTGAGGAAACTTAATAATTGCTATATCGCGATATTCAGGCTCATACTTTCCTAATTTGTAATAAGCTTCTGCTGATATGAAAGATATAGGATATTTTTTGATTAGCCTTTTCCAAATTTTTTTAGCTTGTGTAAGATTATTTGTTAATTCATAACCTCGAGCTCTTTTTAATGAAATATAAGGCATCAAAATAGGATATTCATTTTCTAGATCTTTCAACTGCCTTAAAGCAAGACCTCCTTCATATCGTGTGAGTAAGTCAACAGATAATAGATAACGTGCACGTGCCCTTTCAATGGATGGCTTTTTTTGAGAAGCAATTTTTTGAAGAACATCTTTTCTTTGCTTTATAGGGACTACTGCTAGATTTAAGACGATAGATTTTTCTTCAAGATCTTGTTGAAAAAGTAATTCCATATCGTTATATTTTTTCTTTTCTACCCATTTTTTAAGCCCAGGAAGTAAAAAAAAAGTGCTAGTTGATCCGATTAATATTGTGCTGAAAAGAATAACTAATTGATACTTATTTTTTAGTTTATTGAACATTCCAATTTTATAAACAGCATTCAAAAATTTTTACTATATTCTACGATTTATTTAAGCAATCTTAATCATAGCTGATACTCTATTTTAGTTAACTAATACTCGTAAATACTTCAATACTAGACTTTTTATAGATATTATATGGGAAAAAACTTGAAATGTTATCGTATTTTAATTATGAAAATATAAGTACTTTATCAAGAGAAATATGAAAATCAAAATTAAACATACTTAGGATACTTTTATTTTTCTAAAAAACAAAACATTATCAGTTATGAGATATGTGTAGATTATTAAGAAGATTTACTATTTACCATATTTAACTTTATCCTTACCATATTTTCTTACCATATTAATAAGCATCAAGTTTAAGATGAGTATGCAAACAATATTAGCTCTGGTAAATTATAAAAGTAAATTTATCTAAACGTTAATTCTCTTTATTAAGAACGTTGTAAGATTTTTTGAAGAAGTCTATCATACACAAGTAAGTACTTTTGCTTTTAAGTGTTTGCTGAGTTAAATTACTCATTTTCTAGGTGTGAGGATTATGTATATGTTAAATTTATTGACTAAATCTTTTAAAATTATTCCAGTAACTTTAGGAACTTGTCTTTTGGTTACATCAGGAGTAACAGCTACAACTACCGAACTTAAAATTCAAAAGACTAAAATAAATACTGTCTCTTCTGAAGAAGCATTAGGCGTATTGAAAAATCGTCCGCAGCTCAAGATACCAGTTAGTCAGGGTAATATAAAACAATTTAGAGATACGACTTTTAGCGATAATATGTCTCAGGTAACTAATATATCTGAGCTACAGGACGTTTCACCTACCGATTGGGCATACGAAGCACTCAGAAGTCTTGTTGAACGGTATGGTTGTATAGTGGGTTATCCTGATCGTACTTTTAGGGGTAACCATCCCACTTCTCGTAATGAATTTGCAGCTGGTCTAAACTCTTGTTTAAATACTATCGAAAGATTATTGCAAGAAAATGTAGCTGTTTTAAGAGAAGATATTGAGAAATTGAAACGTTTATCTCAAGAATTTGAACAAGAATTAATTGCTTTAGGCTCAAGAATTAGTAATCTTGAGGCAAGAGCTGCCTTTCTTGAAGATCACCAGTTCTCAACTACCACAAAATTAAAAGGTGAAGTTTTATTTACCCTTTCTTCAGCTGCAGGAGAAAGAGCACTAGATTTTCGCGAACAAGATTTATTGAACCAAGGCAAACTACCTGAAGAACGTCGCCGTATTGATGATAATGCGACTTTAGGCTATAGAACAAGGTTATTTTTAAGTACCTCTTTTTCAGGAAAGGATCTATTAAGAACTCGTATTCAGGCTGGCAGTATTCCGAATCTTAAGGAATTTACAGGAACTGAGATGACTCGTTTAAGCCATGATGCCCAACAAAGTGGTAACGCTGTTGTTAACAAGTTATATTATCGCTTTCCTACTGGTAATTTCACAACTTGGGTCGGTGCAGAAAATTTAGAGATAAATGATATTTTTGATGAAGGTAATCCTTTTTTAAAAAGTTCAGGTACCGGTGCACTATCAAGATTCGTACGTCGTGATCCCTTAACTATGAGAGGCCCAGAAGGCATTGGTGGTGGTTTTGCCTATAAGTTTAATGATATGTTCACGCTTAGAGGTCTTTATCTATCTAAAGATGGTAATAAGCCTTCTCTTGGTAACGGTCTATTTAATGGTAATTTTACAGCTGGAACCCAATTAGCGTTTAAGCCAATAGATTCAGTTTCATTAAATTTTCATTTTCTTCATTCTTATTTTAAATCTAATGATGTTAACATTAGTTCTTCAACAGGAAGTTATGTTGAGAATCATTTCCGCTCTGGATCTATTAAAAATAAAATAGGACGAGGTATTGGCAGAGATCCGTTTTTAGGTGCTCCTACTATTAGAGATAGTTACGGAGCAAATGGTAATTGGCGCATTAACAACACGTTTAACTTAACAGCTTGGGTTGGATATTCTTTAGCAAGAGCACAAGGACATGATTCATCAAGAGCTAGTCGTCGTGGTTTTGGAGCAGATTACTGGTCATGGATGACTGCTCTCTCCGCAGTAGATTTCTTTAAAGATGGAGCTGTTTTATCATTAGCAGGTGGTGCTCTTCCTAATTCCAGACGAATTGATGCTATTCCAGGAGATTTGACCATTCCCGATCAGGATACTCCTTACATAGTTGAGGCTCAATATAAATATCCAGTTAATGACAATATTCTTTTAACTCCTGGATTTTATGTAATATTACAGCCAGATGGAAACAATTTAAACAATAGTATTTGGGTTGGTGCTTTACGAACTACCTTTCTATTTTAATTAGCAAATCTATTGGAGCAAGTACAACTTGCCCCAAAGTTTGTCTAGATGTATTAAGTTAAGTGTCGCTAGCTAAACTTCTATTACTTTAGAAATCACCACATTTCATAAAAATAAATAAAATAATGGAACTCAATTTAGCAAATTAGGAGTTCCATTATTTTTTTATCGGAATTAATAAAAAATCAAATGAAAAAATTAATCAATCGTTAAAATTTTTTTATATTTTTAAATTAATTAGTTAAATTTTCTATATATTTGTTTTAAGTATAAAATTTGCTAGTCAATTTTCCATGAGAAACGTTAACATAAATTAACAAGCATTATTATTAAAGATTTCTTACGTCATAGACGTTATTATTTGCTTAAGTTTTTATTTCTGATACATTTTACTTAATTCTATCTTCACCCTATTTGAGAAGAGGTTGACAGCGTGAACAACAATAACAAAAAATGGCGCAACGCCGGACTATATGGACTCTTGTTAATTGTTATATTGGCATTAGTATCTGCTTTTCTAGATAATAGCAGTACTCAGAGTCGCGAGAATCTTACCTATAGCGATTTCATTAATCAAGTAGAAAACAACCAAATTGAACAAGTAATATTAAGTGCAGATAGGACACAAGCTAAAGTTTCAAGCTCTAGCGGCGGTGCCCCTTTATTAGTCAATTTGCCAAACGATCCAGAACTTATTAATATCCTTTCTGAAAATAAAGTCGATATTATAATCCAACCTCAAAATAGCGAAGGAATCTGGTTTCGTATTCTTAGCAGTCTTTTCTTACCTATATTGCTTCTGGTAGGACTTTTTTTTCTGTTACGAAGAACACAAAACGGGCCTGGTTCTCAAGCGATGAATTTTGGTAAATCGAAAGCACGAGTTCAGATGGAACCTCAGACTCAAGTTACTTTTGGTGATGTTGCTGGTATAGAACAAGCTAAACTAGAATTAACTGAAGTAGTTGATTTCCTAAAGAATGCTGATCGTTTTACTGCTATTGGTGCAAAGATTCCTAAGGGAGTTCTTTTAGTGGGGCCCCCTGGAACTGGTAAAACCCTTCTAGCAAGAGCAGTAGCTGGAGAAGCTGGAGTACCTTTCTTTTCTATTTCTGGTTCAGAGTTTGTAGAAATGTTTGTCGGAGTTGGGGCTTCTCGTGTTCGTGATTTATTTGAGCAAGCTAAAAGTAATGCGCCTTGTATTGTTTTTATCGATGAGATAGATGCAGTAGGTCGTCAAAGAGGAGCTGGCTTAGGTGGTGGTAACGATGAAAGAGAACAGACTTTAAATCAACTCTTGACTGAAATGGACGGTTTTGAAGGTAATACAGGAATTATTATAATTGCTGCTACTAACCGTCCTGATGTTTTAGATGCAGCTTTACTACGTCCTGGTCGTTTTGATCGTCAAGTTGTTGTTGATCGACCAGATTATGCCGGTCGAAGAGAAATTCTCCAGGTACATGCTCGAGGAAAAACTCTTTCTAAAAATGTTGATTTAGATAAAATTGCTCGTCGTACTCCTGGATTTACAGGGGCTGATCTTTCTAATTTATTAAATGAAGCCGCCATTCTAGCAGCTCGTCGCAGCCTTGCTGAAATTTCAATGGATGAAGTTAATGATGCTATTGATAGAATTTTGGCAGGACCTGAGAAAAAAAATCGGGTTATGAGTGAGAAAAGAAAAACATTAGTAGCATTTCATGAAGCGGGCCATGCATTAGTAGGCGCATTAATGCCTGATTACGATCCTGTACAAAAAATTAGTATTATTCCACGTGGTCAAGCAGGTGGTTTAACTTGGTTTACTCCTAGTGAAGAAAGAATGGAATCAGGATTGTATTCTCGTGCCTACTTACAAAATCAGATGGCAGTTGCTCTAGGCGGAAGAGTGGCAGAAGAAATTATCTTTGGAGCAGAGGAGGTAACGACTGGCGCTTCTAATGACCTACAGCAAGTAGCAAGAGTAGCACGTCAAATGATTACCCGTTTTGGAATGAGTGAACGTTTAGGACCAGTGGCTTTAGGAAGACAGAATGGTGGTGGGGTCTTCTTAGGTAAAGAGATTGCCTCTGATAGAGACTTCTCTAATGAAACTGCATCCGCCATAGATGACGAAGTTCTTCAATTGGTAGATACAGCATATAAGCGTGCAAAAAATGTACTAGAAGATAATCGTCATATCTTGGATAATCTGGCAGAAATGTTAATAGAAAAAGAAACAATTGATTCAGACGAATTACAAACAATTCTCAATAATAATCAATTAACCATGGCTAAATTAGCTTAATATAAGTTAATACAAATAAGGTTGTTAATGAATTACATTAACAACCTTATTTATTTTATAATTCCTAAAGAATATTTTTCGAAAATGAATTAATTATATATTTCCTTCTTAGATTATATTGGTTTCTATTTATCAATAGAGCAAAGTTTTCTTTTAATAAAATATTAATCTTAATTTAAGATAGGATTTCATTTATTAATGAAAATATTGACAATAATTTATAAACAAACTTAATAATTAAACTTGTTATGGGAATTAGTAGTTTCATAACTTAAAAATTTCTTTTTAGCTTATTAACTAATTCCTCGGAAAATTAAAAAATGTAACTTTTGTAGATTTCATATAGATGACTACTGATTTTCATCAAAAACCTACTGCACTATATGCAGATAAACTGTCCAAAATACTTGAGACAAATTGTAGTGCAAGAATAGCTAGAATTGCAGAAATATCAATACCACCTAGTGGAGGTATAAATGAACGAAAAATATTAAGATATGGATCAATAATAGGGCTTAAAAAAGACATGGCATTGTATGCCCACTCTGCAGTTTGAAACCAAGACAGTAAAATACGAATAAAAATTAATACAAGGTATATATTAAGAAATGTGTTTAGGGTTTGAAAAACTAGCTGAGTGATAGCAGTATTCATTTTTAATTATTCTCCTCATTTTATGAATATATATTCTCTAACGATTCTATATCAAATTTAGATAACATGACATGACAAATTTCTCAAATAATTTATAGCTGTTTTAATAATATTACTTTTTAATTAAAAAGAGAAATCGCTAATCAATAATTTCTATTAGTTGATTTTGTTGCCATAAAGTTTGATAAACTCCAGGTATGGTTACCAACATATCATGAGTCCCAGTTTGCACAATTTCTCCATGATTCATAACAAAAATTCTATTTGCATGAGCAGCTGCAGATAACTGATGAGAAATGAAGATAACACTTTTCTTCTTTGCATTTGAAAGGTTTTCAAGAATGCAAGTAGCAGTTTTGTTATCTACACTAGAAAGAGCATCATCTAATATTAATATTGGAGAATCCATAAGTAATGCTCTACTAAGAGCTGTACGTTGGCGTTGACCTCCTGATAATGTAATTCCTCTTTCTCCAACTAAGGTCTGATATTGTTGAGGAAAATTTAAAATTTCTTGATGAATTTGAGATGTTTTTGCTGTGTTTATTATTTCAAAAATATTTTTTGTTGGATCTCCATAGCGAATATTATTTAAGATTGTAGTGTTAAATAAAAAACTATCTTGTGGAACATACGTAATGATTTTTCTTAATGATTTTAAATAAATTTCAGTAAAATCATGATTATCTATGAAAAGTTGTCCAGCTTGAATATCCAACAAGCGAAGCAGCGAATTGGCTAAAGTTGTTTTACCAGAGCCAACAGGACCTACTATCGCTATAGTCTCTCCAGGATTAATAGTAAAGTTAATATTTTTAATTGTTGGATTTTTTTTTCCTGGATAAGTATAAGATAAATTTTCTGCTATTATTGTCCCCCTAACAGAGTCAATAGATAGAAATCTATTATTAACTATATTATTAACCTTAGGCTTTATTTTAAAAATATTTTCTACCCTATCAATACTAACTTCCCCTCTCTGATAAGCCGTAATAGTAAACCCTAATAAGGCGGTTGGAAATACTAGACGTTCAACTAAAATTATTAAAGCAATAAAATCTCCTATGCTAATATTATTTCGATTAATTTCATATGTTCCAAAACTCAATAACAACAGCAAGCTAGCATAAGATAAACTTTCAATTAGAGGAAATAAAAAGTTTTCAATCTGGGCTAATTTTAATTTAGCTTTTAATAACTGATGGTTTTTATAGTTAAACTCTCGTTTTTCACTATTTTCTTGGGCATAAATTTTTATTAAAGATATATTACTCATATCTTCTTGAATTAATTGACTAAGTATAGATAATTGGTTCTGTACTACTAACTGTTGTTTTTGTAACTTTTTGCTAAAAATCTTTACTATAACTAACATTAAAGGATAAACAATAACTGCAGAGATGCTGAGTAAAACATTTATACTGAACATGACAGGAAAAGTTAAAGTATAAACAAAAACAGTATTGATTAAACTGAGTAAAGCAAAGCCTACCAAACGTCGAATATTATCAACATCACTAGTTGCTCGACTAATAAAATCCCCAGATGTATGTGTTGAGAAATATGCTGGTTCTAAGGTTAATAAATGTTGAAAAATCTTTTGCTTTAAACTAAATTCAACATCACGCCCTACCCCAAAAATTAACAACCGGGATAACATTCTAATAATCCATGCAATTGAAGCTAATACGAAAATAAGGATAGCAGTCTTGAATACCTGATAAATATTAAAAGTATCCCTTAAGCTGTCGATATTATCTCTTATTAATAAAGGTATATAAACACCTAAACTATTAACTACTAGTAATGAGAGCGTACCGATTAATATACTAATTTTATAAGGAACAAGATAAATAATTAATTGTCGTAATTTTAGAATTTTCATAAATTAATAATAAGGTTCCTTATTTTGTAGATATAGTATGCTGAGAATATTAATAAAATATAATGACATGAAAAACACTTCTCTATATTTTATTAGTGAACACAATGAATGATTAAAGTGTTAAGAATACCAATTAGTAATATTTATTTTGGTAACAAAATATTTTATTTTCGGCTATGAATCCTAAAAAAAATATTAAATAACATCATTATCAATGATTAAACTTTTAACTATTTTAGAAATTATGAATAAATATTTTTTATTTTATGAAATGTAAATTTTTTTTAAACTGATTACTTTGAGACGCAATAATAATATTTTAAATATATGTTTTAGATATAAAGACAAGATAAGCCTTCTATATAAATAATTAAGCTTAAGTAATTTAATATAAATAGTGTACTGTTTCATTATTTAAAAGACTAATTAAGCTAAAGGAGTTAACATAAAGAGAGTCATCCTAAAATTTGACTGAGCGAGACGAACTAGATTATTATCGAATTTAAATATTTGTTTCAATGGTTAAGACCCCAGTTTCATCCACCCGTGAAGTTTCCAGATTAGAAACGATTAAGGAAACTAGTAATTTTTTGAGAGAACCGCTAGCAACCCAATTATTAGAAAATAGTACTCATTTTACAGAAGAAGCAGTCCAAATTCTTAAATTTCATGGTTCTTATCAGCAAGACAATAGAGATAACAGAGTAAAAGGGCAAGAAAAAGACTATCAATTTATGTTACGTACTCGTAACCCAGGTGGTTTTATTTCTCCTCAGCTTTATGCAGCCTTAGATGAACTTAGTAATAATTATGGCAATCACACTTTAAGAATAACAACACGTCAAGGGCTTCAGATTCATGGGATTGTAAAAAAAGATCTAAAATTAGCAATCTCAACAATTGTCAAAAATATGGGCTCAACTTTAGGTGCCTGTGGGGATCTTAATCGTAATGTCATGTCTCCTCCAGCACCTTTTAAGAATAATCCAGAATACGAATATGCTAGGGAATACGCAGATAAAATAGCTGACTTATTAACTCCTCAAACATCAGCTTATTATGAAATTTGGTTAGATGGTGAAAAAGCTATTAGTGCAGAAGAATCTCTTGAGGTAATAAAAGCTCGCCAAAAGAATATTAAAGGCAAGCTCTTTGAAAGTGGAGATGAACCTATTTACGGTAAACATTACATGCCACGCAAGTTTAAATGTAGTGTTACTGTACCTGGAGATAATTCTATTGATTTATATACACATGACGTAAGCTTGGTAGTTATCACAGACTCTAGCAAAAATTTGTTAGGGTTTAATATTCTCGCAGGTGGAGGAATGGGGCGTACTCATAACAAAGAAGAAACTTTTCCTCGGCTAGCCGATCCTCTTGGTTATGTAGACAAAGAAGATGTTTATGAATTTATGAAATCAATTATAGCTGTACAGCGAGACTATGGAGATCGTAATCAACGTCGTCATGCTCGTATGAAATATCTTATTGAAGACTGGGGGTTAGATATTTTTCGTAAAAAAGTAGAAGAATATTTAGGGAAAAAAATAGAGCCATTTAAGCCCCTTCCGGATTGGCGATATCAAGATTATCTTGGTTGGTACAAACAAGGAGATGGTAAGCTATTTTTAGGCATTTCTATAGAAAATGGTCGAATTAAAGATGAAGATGATTTTCGTTTAAAAACTGCTCTTAAAGAAATTAATAGTAAATATTTTTTACCTATACGCCTAACTGCTAATCATAACCTCATCCTTTATGATATTGAACCAACTTCTAAAATAGAAATTGAAGCAATTCTCAAATATCATAGTATTATTAGTGATCCTCAACAATTAGATTCTTTAACTCGTTATTCTATGGCTTGCCCCGCTTTGCCAACTTGTAGCCTAGCTATAACAGAGTCAGAGCGGATACTTCCTACTATAATTAGTCGTATTAAAAAAGTTTTGCAATTATTAGGCTTATCCTCGGAGAAAATTGTTATTAGAATGACAGGATGCCCAAATGGTTGCGCAAGACCTTATATGGCAGAATTAGGTTTTGTAGGTAGTGCACCAGGAAAATATCAAATTTGGCTAGGAGGTAGCTCAGATCAAACTCAATTAGCCAAGCCTTATATTGATAAATTACCTGACGAAGAAATAGAAAGTTTTATTGAGCCATTATTATTTTATTTTAAGCAGGATAGACAGCCTGATGAAAGTTTCGGGGAATTTTGTCATAGAGTTGGCTTTGAAGCTCTTAATGATTTTTCCGCAAGTTATATACCTATAAAGTAATATTTTAAAAAACTTATAGAATAATAGTTCACCTGTCAGCTTGTAAAGAGTAAAAGCTATTTATTAAAATCTACTATTGAAGGAAATTAGATAAATGAAAAACTTTTTTTCATTTATCTAATTTCCATAAATAAAAAAATATTAAGTCGAAAACTAAAAATAAAATGACCTCATCATATAACTAGTTTGAAATAACTACTATTTTTCTACAATTCTCAAAATCGAAGTTATGTCTAACCAAACTTTAATCCAATTTTTTAAGTTATGTAAGTATTACTATCATTATACTCTAGGTTAAGTTTAATAAAAAAATTTCTAAGAATATTTAATAACGATTTAAATAAAAAATTTATGTAGTTAATTTATAGTAGAGTTAATAATACTATAGATCGAAAGATTTAATGAATTCCATGAGAACTTACTATAACAACAAGATTATAGGTAAGATTAAATTTTGTTAATATTATCATGGTAGACAAAGGCAAGATGGGCTTTGAATGAATCTATAACTATTGAATGAACCTATAACTATGGTGCAATTAAATACCCGTAAAGAGTTGCGTCAGCTAATCTGTAATAAATTAGCTTTATTATTAGAGCAAGGAAACCTACAAGAAGCAAAAAAGATTCTTGTATCTGTACAACCTGTCGATATAGCTGAAGCTATTGGAGGTTTATCTCAATCAATACAGGTAATTGCTTTTCGTTTATTGTCAAAAGAAGAAGCTATTGCTGTTTATGAACACCTAGAATCAACAGTTCAGCAGTCTCTACTTGAACAATTCAAACAACAAGAAGTCAGAGATATTGTTGATAGAATGTCTCCTGATGATCGAGCTCGTTTGTTTGATGAATTGCCTGCAAAAATTGTTCGACGCCTACTAGAACAGTTAAGTCCTGAAGAAAGGCAAGCAACAGCTTTATTGTTAGGATATGAGGAACATACTGCTGGACGTATTATGACTCCAGAGTATATTTCGCTCAAACAAAGTTTTACTGTCTCTCAAACACTTGAACATATAAGGACTCTAGCCACCTCTTCTGAAATAGTTTATTACCTTTATGTAACTGACGCCTTTCGCCATCTTGTAGGTATTGTTTCCTTGAGAGATTTAGTTTTATCCCATCCAGATACTATCCTTGGGAAAATAATGGTAAAAGATATTGTTTGTGTCAATACTAATGATGACCAAGAAGAAGTCGCACAAACAATACAAAGATATGATTTATTTGCAGTTCCTGTTGTAGATAAGGAACAAAGACTTGTCGGAGTAGTTACTGTAGACGATGTTATTGATATTATTCAACAAGAAGCTACTGAAGATATCTATGCTTTAGGGGGAGTTCAATCAGATGGTGAAAATTATTTTCAAACAGATTTATTAACAGTTACACGAAAAAGAGTTGCATGGTTGCTAATCCTGTTACTTACTAATACTGTCACTGGAATGATAATTAAATCTCAAGTAGCTTTAATAGAACAAATGGCAATTTTAACTGCGTTTATTCCATTATTGACAGGTACTGGGGGAAATGTTGGAGCTCAGTCATCAACAGTAGTAATAAGAGGACTAAGTACAAACGATATTAAAGATCTTGGTTCTAAACAAGTAATTTTAAGAGAGTTAACAGCTGGAACTTTATTAGGAATTATCTTAGGAGTTTTAGCTACGATTTGGGCTTATGGAATTCAAGGAAGTTGGTTAGTATCTATATCTGTAGGTATCAGCTTAGTTATAATTGCAATTTTAGCTTCAATAGCAGGTTCATCTTTACCCTTTGTTTTCAGAACTTTTGGATTAGATCCTGCTTTGATGTCTGCTCCTTTTATTACAACTATAGTTGATGTAGTAGGAGTATTAATTTATTTTTCTACTGCCAAACTTGTTCTAGGATTGTAATTATCTTGATACATTAAATTTTCAAAAATATTACTTTAATGTTTGACATTGAGCTTGCCAACGTAATAAATGATCACATAAAACTAAAGCTACCATTGCATCGACCATAGGTACTGCTCTGGGTAAAACACAAGGATCATGTCTTCCTTTACTAGCTAAAACTGTTTCTATATTATTGGATGCGACAGTTTTTTGTTCTTTTCCAATAGTTGAAGTCGGTTTGAATGCAGTTCTAATAATAATGTTTTCTCCGTTACTAATTCCTCCTTGAATACCACCTGATTTGTTGGTTTTAGTTCGTATATTTCCACTTCCATCTATATAGAATTCATCATTATGCTGACTTCCTGTCATGAACGTTCCTTGAAATCCTGAACCTATTTCAAATCCTTTGCTAGCTGGTAAAGACATTACAGCTTTAGCTAAATCGGCTTCTAATTTATCAAAGACAGGCTCCCCTAGGCCTTTAGGAGAATTACGAACAATACATTCAATAACGCCTCCTATTGAGTCATTGTCTTTTTTTATATTTTCTATTAAAGAAATCATTTGACTAGCAACTGCTTTATCAGGACAACGAATAAAGTTATTTTCAACTTCTTCAAAAGTAATTTTATCAGGATCAACTGTTGCTTTTAAATTTTTAACTTGTTTTACATAACTAATTATTTCAACATTATTAACCTGCTTAAGAATCTTTTTTGCGATCGCGCCTGCGGCGACTCTACCAATAGTTTCTCTTGCCGATGATCTGCCGCCACCTTGCCAATTTCTAATTTTATATTTTGTTTCATATGTCCAGTCTGCATGAGATGGCCTAAATTTATTTTTCATCTCATTATAGTCATGAGGACAAAAGTCTTTATTACGAACTAAAATAGTAATAGGAGTTCCTAGTGTTAAACCATTAAAAATACCAGAAACAATTTCACAATTATCCATCTCTTGACGAGAAGTCGTGATTTTACTTTGACCTGGACGGCGACGATTTAAATCTTTTTGAATATCTATCTCAGATATTTCTAAGCATGGGGGACAGCCATCAACAATTACACCTACCATACCTCCATGCGATTCTCCAAATGTAGTAACACGGAAAAGCTTACCAAAAGTATTACCCATATAATATTTTATAAATTGAAATTTATTATATTGTAGTGATTTAAAATGGAAAATCTCATGTATTTTAGATAAATCAATATCTTTAAAAACTATTAATTTTTGATAAATTGATTAAACTTGAGAAAAGAATAAAGCTACAATTATTATGGCTGTAACTTAAGCAGCATTGGAGGAAATGCGGGATGACTATTATGAATCTAACAGAAAAAGATATTTCCGCTTTAACAGAGCAGGATATAATGGAACTTGTAGTTCGTTTAGATCAAGATGATTACAACAACCCTTTCGAATCTCTTGAAGATTGGCATATATTAAGAACAATACTTTTTCAACGTCAAGATCTAGCTGAGCCTTATTTACACTTACTTGATATCGAAGCATATGATGAGGCATAAATTATATGATCGTTTCAATTATTTCTTCTTAAATTAAGCCATAGCAAAACCTTTATAATTCTTTCTAAGAAGACAATCTTTACCCTATGCTAGGTATACTTTATTCGTAACTAAATTTGTTTTTAGATAAGTTTAAATAGAATAGCGATCTAAAAATATTATTTAGGTTTTTTGGTAGATCGCATACTTAATAATTATTAATTTAATTTTTTGTGTCTATCAGAGAGAAAAATCCAGGAGCTTTTCCAGTCCCAGTATTACTATCTTTCTGAGAGATAATTACTGCTCCAATATGATCACTCATAACTGCAACTTTCTTTTCAGTTTGTTTTTCACAAGTTAGTTCTATTAGTTGAGGGGAGGATTTCATTGCAGCGATAATTTGCTGATATAAAACTTCTGCATCCGCAACTTCTTTCCTTTGTACAGAAATTGGAATAGGTGTGTACTTTAAGGCTAGATCAATACTAATCATAAATACTCCTTTCAATACTATGAAGAAATTATTAGTCAAGATTTTTGACTATATTAAATATACAAAATATTTAGATAATTATTATTATCGTTGATTTAATACATTTAATATATTAGGCTATATGTTTTACCTAAGAGTTACATATAAGATTTTTATGTCAGTATGAACAGATGAAAAAATAATTTTTCTAATATCTAATCATATACATATAATAATTATAGGTTAATAACTACTTGTTTTGTTTAATGTTGATTTGACTACTTCAAATATTTAAAAAACGTTATATGATCCACCTAACTATTAAAGTATAATATTAAAACTATCTAACATACTGTGCTACATAAACGCCATAATCGTCTAAAAGAAGTTTTAAAAAAACGTCAACCTCATTTAACTGTTTTAATGGAAGACGTTCACAAGCCACATAACTTATCAGCAATTATTCGCACTTGTGATGCAGTAGGTATATTAGATATTCATATTGTTAACCAAGATGGAAATCTTCCTACATTTAGTAAGATTGCTCAAGGTAGTGATAAATGGGTATCTATAACATCATATAGAGATATTAATGACGCTATAAATGCTCTGAGACATAAAAAATTTAAAATTTATGCAGCTCATTTTAGTAACACTGCCACTGAGTATAGAAATATAGACTATACAGAGCCTACAGCTATTTTACTAGGGACAGAAAAATGGGGAGTAAGTGAAAAAGCAGCTCAATTAGTTGATGGACACATAACCATCCCTATGCTGGGTATGGTTCAATCGCTGAATGTTTCTGTTGCTGCTGCAGTAATTTTATTTGAAGTACAGCGCCAAAGATTAGAAGCAAAAATGTACACAAAGATGCAATTATCATCCGTAACATATAATGAGACTTTATTCGAATGGAGTTATCCAAATATTTCAGAAATGTATAAAAAAAATGGAAAAAAATATCCATCCTTGGGAGAAAATGGACAAATTCTTGAAGATAATTTATGAATCTGAAAATTACCAACTATACAAAAGCTACACGTGAAATTTAAAAATATCTAATTGCAAATAACAATCTTAATTCAAATATTTTCAATTACATAATTATGGTTAATATAAACGAGAATTACCTTAAACTTAAAGCAGGATACCTTTTCCCTGAAATAACTAGAAGAGTTAATAACTTTTTATCTACTAATCCTAATGCTGAACTAATCAAGCTTGGTATTGGAGATGTAACCGAACCTCTTCCAGAAGCTTGTGTAAAAGCTATGAAGAGTGCTGTAGAAGATATGGGAGATCGTAGTAAATTTAAAGGTTATGGTCCAGAGCAAGGATATCAATGGTTAAGAGAGAAAATTGCATATTATGATTTTCAATTAAGAGGTTGTGATATTGATTTCTCAGAAATATTTATATCAGATGGGTCAAAATGTGATACAGGTAATATTCTTGATATCTTTGGTCAAAATAATAGAATTGCAATTACAGATCCTGTTTATCCAGTCTATGTAGACACAAATGTAATGGCTGGTAATACTGGTCATATGAATACAGACAATAAATACAGTAATCTTGTTTATCTTCCTATTAAGGAAGATAATGATTTTGTTGCTGATATCCCTGATACTAAAGTAGATTTAATTTATCTTTGTTTCCCTAATAATCCAACCGGTGCCGTTGCTCATAAAGAATATTTAAAATCTTGGGTTGATTATGCACAAGCTAATAATTCAATAATTCTTTTTGATGCAGCATATGAAGCTTTTATTACAGAAAAAACTCTTCCTCATTCTATTTATGAAATAGAAGGGGCTAAAAATTGTGCTATAGAATTCCGCTCTTTTTCTAAAAATGCTGGTTTTACAGGTACTCGTTGTGCATTTACGGTAGTTCCAAAAACTTTAATTGCTAACACAGAAAATGGTTCTAAAGTAAAGCTTTGGGAAATGTGGAATCGTCGTCAATCTACTAAGTTTAATGGTGTATCTTATATCATTCAAAGAGGAGCAGAAGCTGTTTACTCTGAAGAAGGAAAAATGCAAGTTAATAATTTAGTGAAATTTTATCTTGAAAATGCACAAATAATACGTCAACAGCTAAGCACCACGAAATTAAGCAAAATTTATGGTGGTATTAATTCACCTTACATATGGCTAAAAACTCCAGAAAATATCTCTAGCTGGGAATTTTTTGATGAACTACTACAAACAGTAAATATTGTTGGAACTCCAGGTTCTGGCTTTGGTTCAGCAGGAGAGGGCTATTTTCGTATTTCAGCTTTCAATAGTAGAGAAAATATTGAAAAAGCAATGAAACGTATAAAAAAATACTATAAAGTTTAATTTTTAAAAGAATAATATTTTAGAATCTATATCAATAACCAAAAATATTAGATGTTTTTGGATTAACTTATACTTTAAATAAAATTCGTTTCTTGATATAGATTCCTACTAAAGTTATTAAAGCTATGCAAATAAAACCTATTCCTAGGTAATTAGGAGTCCAAAAAACTGTCTCAATTCTATTTATTTTTCCTGCTTGAAGCTTCCAACCAATTTTTTGCTCTTCTTTATTAAAGCTATCGTTAAGTTTATTATTTTCTTGAGTATTTTTAATATTCCAAGGAGAGATTAACGTAAATTCTAAATCTGCCAAAGAATTTGAATTAATTAATTTATTTCCTTTCTTAGATAATATCTCTAAGTCACGTAGATCAATTTCAATACTCAAATTATTATATTCTGCCAATAAAAAGTTATGTTTTTTAATTGACATCTGTGTTTCTAAATGAGCTATGTTAGGAGCTTCATCTTCAATGCTAGAAGTTATAAAAGATCTGTTAGGGTTAAAGAAAAAATTAAATTTTTCTACCAAATCAGGACTACTATTGAAAGGAATAGTTAATAACAACTCATTCTTAGAGAGCCTTTTAACTTTTCCATTTAATTTTTTTGTACGATTTTCTAAGCTCTTGAACCATTTATTTATCTCAACTGGACTAAACTTTAACAATTGTTCTGCTATGTTTATATGTTGAACAATTTCTCCGTGATGTTGATTATGAAAATTCACTCCGATATCATAATGAACACATCCCGAAAGGAAAATTAATAGGTTAAATATAAGACAAAAGAATAGAGATTTTAAGCTTCTCACTTTATGTGTTGTTTTATACTTTTTATTGCAAGAATTCATACCTTTTTACTTATCCTAAAATTTTTATTGTTATCAATCTTCATCCCAATCATTGCCATTTACTGAACTTCCTCCCCCGACAGTAACTAAATCAATTTGTTGTCGATAATAATCAACACTTTTGACTTCGACTTCAACTTCATCTCCTAATCGATAAGCTATATGGTTTTTTCGTCCTACTAGACATCCGTGACGAGAACGATATTCATACCAATCATCTTTGAGAGAACTAACATGAACCAATCCTTCTACTAATAAATGTTCAATTTCAACAAAAAATCCATAAGACTGAACACCTGTAATTAGTCCCTGAAATACTTTGCCTGTTTGTTTTTTCATTTTTTCCGCTTTTTTTAATCCCTCAAGATCTTTTTCTGCATCTTCAGCGGTTTTTTCTTGGTCATTTAGATGAGTGACTAAAAAGCGAAGATCTTCTTCTAATTCTTCTTGAATTATTGGAGGTAAAACATTCCACGTAATGCTACCATGACACTTACTACTATAAAGGTCGACCCCTGTTTTTGTTTGCTTAGTTCTGCGATCTCTACCATCACTAAAAACTAACTTCAATATCCGTTGAATTAATAAATCAACATATCGCTTACCTGGAGATATACAATGACTATAGGAGTCATTATACGCTAAACCAAAATGAGAACCTGGATGACTATTATATCTAGAAGATTTTAGAGTCCCATGAAGTAGATAGTTAAGAACATTAACATGAGAAGACTTATTCAATAGTTGAGTCAAATTATAATAATCTTGTGGAATAATCTCTTCATCATATTGAAGATTAAATTCAATACCTAGATTTTGAACCAACTTTAATAAATCTTCTAATTCTTCCCAATCAGGTTCCGGTTGAGTACAATAAATGCCTGGTACTCCTAAAGCATTAATATGGGTGGCTACAACTTTATTTGTTAAAATTAACAACTCGGTTAATAAAGAACGAATAGGTGTTTTAGATGAAGCCATAATAGTTCCAATTCTACCTTCATCTTGATAGGGTAATTTAGGCTCTAATTGTAACTCAAACCCTCCTCTTTGAAGCCTTTGAGCTTTAATCAGAGGACTCACAGTAAAAAATAAGTTTTGGAGTTTTTCAATTAAACTTTTTTGTTTATCATGAACTTTATTTGGATCTGCTAAAAGCTCTTGTGTTTTCTGATATGTTAACTGATAGTCAATATTAATAATTGTAGGTTTAATTGAAAATTCTAAAAGTTGGCCACCTCTATCAAAAGTCATAATTACAGAAACTGTAAGAGAATCTTTATTTGGCTTCAGAGAATAATTTTCTGTAATAGATTCTGGCAACATGGGTAAGACTTTTTCTCCAAGATAGAATGTCGTACCACGTTTCTTAGCTATTTTATCAAGAGAGGAACCCGATTGAATATAATGGGCTATATCTAGAATATGGACTCCTAGCTGTAAGTGATTATCCTCTGTCTCTTCCAGAGTAAAAGCAGTTTCTATGAAGGGATGGCAATCTCTAATTACATCTTCTGTAAAAGTAAAAGATGTTACACTCCTCCAATCGGAACGTTGCTCTAACTCCTTAATTTCAATTTTTTTAGGCAATTCCTCGGCTAACTTTAATTCATTTTCTGTAAAATTTTGCGGCAAGTCATGTTTACAGCAAACAATATCAGTATCTGCTGCTGCCTCTGCATCACTACCTAAAACACGAGTAACTTTCCCTACAGGGGGATGCTCCCCAATAGGATAGCGAACTACAGAAACATGAACTAGATGATCTACAGCCTTTTCTAAGCTACTTCCTTCTTCTGCAAGTGATAATTCAAATAATAAGCGATCATCTAAAGGAATAGCATGATAATTCTGATTATCTTTCTTGACTTGAGCTAATAAGGATGGGTTAGAACGTTCTAAAATTAACTTTACTTCACCTTCTGGTGAACGTCGACGAGTTCCTTCTTTGATTATCTTAACTAGCACTCGATCTCCATTCCAAGCATTACTTAAATGAGCTTCTCTTACGTAGATATCTTCTTCATCTTCATTATCTTGGATAGCAAAACAAAATCCTTTACTCGAACAACGTAATTTAGCTTGAACAAGGTTATCTTCAAGAATACGGCGATATTTACCTCGTTCTTTTTCTAAAATGCCTACCAGTTCTAAGGTGTCAAGTATCGCTTGTAACTGTTGTATACTTGTGTTATCTTCACACCCTAATTTTTTTTCTAAATGTTTGGCCGCCACCAATTTGTTATCACTGAAGTAGGATAAAAGTGTAGCGATTGAAAATTCCATCTATAATAGTCCTTTCTAAAATGTTAAGTGAATCTAAATTAATCTAAAAAAATGAAAAGATAAGCGTTAAATTAAATCTAATAGTGGATAAGTGTTTTACTTAAAAACATATTCTAGGTTCTAGAGATAGTTATTTAGGCATTAGGGATACTTTTCCTTCTATAGATTAAAAATACCTTAGAAAACATTTGATGTTGTGTTGGAGAAATATGCTTCTAAAGCAAACAAGAAATTTCTTTTCATAAGGAATAACTCTTGTTAGAAACTAAGTTTATTGAAAATTAGAAAAATTAATTAGTTAATTTACTTTTCTATATAAATATATCCAGCTTACTATTTTAACAATAGAAGTGACATTCTGAGCTCAGAAGCAAGGAAAATAAAATAAATTAGTTATTGATACGTACAAAGTAGTATATAACTGTAAGTATTTTTAAATAGTTTTTTGAGTCAAAATTTCACGTTGCTGAAGCAAAAAGTTAATGACCAATGGCTAGGAGGAGTACTATCATCGGATATATTTAGAACTCTATTATAATCAATAAAAAGGTTTCTATCAAATTTTCTCTAGATATATAGACACAATGAAATTCGATATTTTTTATTAATTTAATAAAAATTCATCATAAATAATAAATTATGAATTGTAGGTAATACTATTGGTAATAATAATATTCTAAAAAAATAATATTCTCTAGCTATAAAATTAAAATTTCATATTCATTTTTTTAATTTCATAACTAGACAATTTTGATAAAAAATATTATGTTTATATTGCTCATTTCGAATTTTATATAGTTATTATATATCTAAAAAATATCCTAGGAAGTTAAATTTAGTGTTGTACTTATAGTCCTTGCAAAGCTAGGCTTTCATAATTTTATATATTTTGCTTGTTTTATTTTTTTACGGATACAAGCTTATTTAATTTCAATATTGCAACTAGCATAGATCTTAATTAATCTTTGTTAATTAAGATCATTTTTTTATAATATAATCACCGCTAACTTCCAAAATAAATTGAATAGATAACGAAGATGTCTGTGAACCATGAGAAGAATTAATTAGTTTGACTCCTTCTTCTACTTGTTCGAAATTAGGAGCTTTTAAATTATTATATTGTAAAAACATGCGAACAACTCTTCTCTGCAATGCCAAAGGGATTTTTTGTAGTAATTTTTTTTTAAGCTGAGTTTTTTTTTCGTCTGTGACTAGCTTTAGAATTTTCTGAGCTTCTTTTTCTAAATAATCAGATTCTGCTTTTAAGACTTTAGATGTTTGATACAGAGTCTTTTCGACCTGAGGGTTGAAATTTAACTTCAAGTAAGGTACTAGTTGTTTACGAATTCTATTACGTGCATAATTAAGATTAGTATTAACTTCGTCTTCCCAGACCGGTAAATTAAACTGTTTACAAAAGAATAATGTCTCAGTACGGGAAATATTCAATAAAGGACGTATTAAGTTAACTGAGTTTGTTAAAGCACGTGTCCATGTGAGTACACTTAAACCATGACTTCCTGCACCTCTAATTAAATTATATAGTACTGTCTCAGCTAAATCACCTGAGGTGTGACCTGTCACTATCTCAGTAAAATTATTTTTTTCTGCAATTTCTAGTAATGCTTTATAACGCCATTCTCTAGCTACTGATTCAGTAGCTTTTAGTATCTGTGTTTGTTTCAAATAAAAATTAATATTCCATTTTTCAGATATCTTTTTAACATGATCTGAAATACCTGTATCAGACAGCCAACCATGGTCACAGTGAGCAACAGCAACTTCCCAGTGCCACTTTGATCGAAGATCCATAATTAACCTAAGTAAACAAAGCGAGTCTTGCCCTCCTGATACTGCAACCAATATACGCTTTCTAGGAGGCAGGATTAAATTTTTTTGAAGAGTTTTATTCACCCTCGTATGAAGTGATGTCCACATTAAATGTTTTGTACTTTACTGGTTAATATATAAAACAATAACAACTGAACATGAAAATTGTTTAATAATAGTTTTTAATATAAGAATTTATATTAAATTAGATTTTCAGATAAAGCAGAGAATTTTATTTAACCGATATTTTGTTCTATAAAAACCAACCATAAGAATGTAAACCATTTCCTAAAAGATTTACTCCTAGATAGCATATCCAAACAACTACAAAACCTCCTGCTGCAAGAATTGCAGGCTTCCTACCTTGCCAATCTTTGGTAATCCTGGCATGTAAATAAGCAGCGAATACTAACCAAGTAATCAAAGCCCAAGTTTCTTTTGGATCCCAACTCCAATAAGAGCCCCAAGCTTCATTAGCCCATACTGCTCCAGCAATTATACCAATAGTCAATAATGGAAACCCTAAACCTATAATTCGATAACTAAGATTATCTAAGTTATCTGCTAAATTAAGATACTGAGGAGAAAGGTTAGCTTTTATATTATGTGTGTCATTCGTATTGAAGAAGTTTTTTGAATGATCATTATTATGAGATTTCTTAGTCTGTTTAATCAAATATTTATCATCATTGGAAGATTGTTCTAATGAGTTACTTCGGTAGCTTCCTGTTCCGACAGAACTACCGCGAAGATTAATATCTTGATTTCTAGTAATAATTAAAAAAGCAATAGCCATTATAGACCCTACCATTAAGGCAGAGTAGCTCAACATCATGACGCTAACATGCATCATTAACCAATTAGATTTAAGAGCAGGAACAAGAGGAGAAGAAACTCTCATATCTGGTGGTAAAGATATTGTGGCAAAGGCTGTAATTGCCATAGCTATGGGAGTTATTACTACTCCTATCAACGATATACTTAACAGTGATTCAACTATCAGGTAAGTAGTTATGATACCCCAAGCTAAGAAGAAAAGTGATTCATACAAATTACTCAAAGGAAAATATCCTCCTTCTATCCACCTTGCTCCTAATAGAGTTGCTATTGATAAATTTGCTATTATGCCTCCAGTAGTCCCTAAAACAGGAAACCAGGTCAAAACAGGAAAAGCTGCTCCTATCCAATAAATCAACATCGTTAATAACAGAACAAAAAACGACGCATTATCTAAAAAATTCTCTAAAATTACTAAGTCCATAAATTATTTGATCTCCAACATTTTATTAACTCATTTTCTTATTTTATTGTAAGTTATCTATACTTTCCCATATAGTAAAAATGTCAAGCCATTCAGCTAGATATAAATATCATTATTGATTCATGCTTCTACCCAAATATATAAAATTTTATATGTAAGCTGTTTTTATCTATTTTGTTAGATTTCATGATAAGAAAGCTCTATTATTAGCATATACTAATTGTGAGATCATCTAAATATAAAAAAGTAATACAGTATCAGGATTATTTCATCTCTAAATAAATTTTAAAGTGCAAATTGATTTTTTTTAAAGAACGATACTTTTCTCAAAAAAAATTACTAAATACTAAATATTTCCGAAAATATTAGATTATTTAGCTTCTATACAAACGTAGTATGATAAATAATAGTCTAAAAATGCTAAATCAATGATCATCAAACGTAGCAAGAAAAACCAAAATAAATCTGATGATACTTCTTTAAAAGAATATAAAAATGATACAGCAGACATTCAAAGAAAAGACTACCCAATAGATGATATTCGTCCAAGCTCTCTTAAAGAGTATATTGGACAAAAAGACTTAAAGAATATATTAGATATTATTATCAAAGCTGCTAAGTTACGAGACGAGCCAATCGATCATTTGCTTTTATATGGACCACCTGGACTCGGTAAAACAACTATATCCTTAGTATTAGCATCAGAAATGGGAGTTAATTGCAAAATAACTTCTGCACCATCTTTAGAAAAACCAAAAGATATAATTGGGCTTCTATTAAAGCTAAAGCCTGGAGATATCTTATTTATTGACGAGATTCATCGACTTAACCATTTAACTGAAGAACTATTATATCCAGTCATGGAAGATTACCGTCTTGATATTACCCTTGGTAAAGGACAATCAACTAAGATAAGTAGTATCTCATTGCCAAAATTTACATTAATAGGAGCTACTACTAAAATTGGTAATGTGTCTTTCCCTCTACGGGACCGTTTTGGACTAGTTCAACGTTTAAAATATTATGAGTATCATGAATTAATTTTAATTATTAAGCGTAGTGCCATAGTTTTACATACTTTAATTACCCATGAAGGAGCAATTGAAATTGCTATTCGTTCCAGAGGAACTCCTAGGATTGCGAATCGATTATTAAGAAGAGTTCGTGATTATATACAGGTTAAAGGAATGAATCTTATTACCAAAGACTTAGCGATAGACGCTTTAAATTTATACAAAATAGACTCCAAAGGATTAAATTGGACTGATCATTTGATCCTAGAAACTATGATTTTTCAATTTAACGGAGGGCCTGTTGGTTTAGACGCTATTGCTGCATCTACTGGAGAAGATATAAAGACTATTAAGCATGTTTATGAACCATATCTACTGCAAATTGGCTATATAAACCGTACACCAAGAGGAAGAGTAGTTACAGAAGCAGCATATAAATATATGGAAACAATAGAAAGAAAATAAACATTGATATAAAAGCTGTATCTCGATTGCTAATATTTTTAATCAAATTTTTATAAAAATATGTGATTTTATAAACAAAAGGAATTATTACTCATTGCATAATTTTATTTAAAATATAAGCTTATAATCTGTGAAGCACTGAATTTAATATTTAAATAAATCTCATTATGTTTCTTATTTATCAATAAAAGAAACACAATAAGACCCTTGCAAAGTAAAGTTTTAAAAATAAGAAAAGTGTATTACTACGAAAATAGCTGTTGAGTAGGCCTGTTAGCTTTGGTAACTAATTTTAGTAAATAATACCTTCTCGATATTTATAATTAACTCTATAGTTCTTAAAAGTTAACCATTCCATATTTTTTCTAATATTATCGATGGAGAAATATCAGCTAATTGTTTGCTAGAAGATTGAATTGCAATACAGCGATCATGCTTTATGGGAATTTTATGATTAGCATTAGTATCTGCAAATATAGCTATTGTATATGTTCCTATAGCTATACCTAATTGTAATGGAACACTATCAGTGCAGACTAAAAGATTAGCTCCAGCAATAATTGCAGCCAGTTTACCTAAATTGTTAGGGTTGATTATTTTAAGATTTTTGCAGTTCCCTAATATAGGCTTTGTCCACATTTCATCTATGCTGTCTTGTAAGAGAACTATTGACAAAGAAGGTTCTTTTTTATGAATTGCATCAATGACCTGTACCCAGCTAGATGTTGGATATAGATTATTTGTACCTCCATATATTAAGATATAACCATTTTCTTCTATCGATAAACGTTGTAACTCTTTTTCAGTCCAGTCTATATCATTTCTTGGAACAGCTATTTTTATAGAAGGACAGGAAGAGTGAATATCTAACTTCGAAAGCAAATCATGATATGTCTCTGCAGCATATTGCTCTTCATCTTGAACAATTGAATGTGATAGTAACCATGATGTTGATGTTTTATAACCAATACGCCAAGGAATATTGTTTGACCACAATAATAACTCTAAAAACCAATTTTTTTCAGCAGTTATAACAATATCATATCCTCTATCACGAATTACTCCAATTAAGTTCAGATAATCAGCAGATACATTACGATCTTGATAGTTAAAAATAAGAATCTCATTTACGTAGGGACATATTCGATAAGCCGGTTTAGCTAGTGGCTCTACTAGAACATCGATAAGCGCATTAGGATATTTAATGTTAAGGCTTTCTAGGGTTGGGAAAAATAAAAGTTGTTCATTTATTCCTCCAGGAACTAAAGATAGTATTCGCATAGCTTATGTTTAAATTATGATGTTTATCCATCTAGATTACGACATAATAGTTCAACTTTAATAAAAAATTTTGAAAGCTGCCTTAATATCAAGAAATAAATTGCAATGGAATTGCGAGTAAATATTTTTATGTTAATTTTTAAAGGCTTGATGTGACTTGGCTAAAAAGATAATGATAATTAAGATTAATGTAATATTTACATAATAAAGCTTGTTTTTATATGAAATTTAAATATTTTTAGAATATAGAAATTATTGAACAATCTTTTAGATATTTACTTTAGCTTTAGAGTTAAATAAAATGAATAAAATTGCCCTATTTGGAACAAGTGCAGATCCTCCTACTGCCGGACATCAGTCAATTATTTCATGGTTATCATTTCACTATGATAAAGTAGGGGTCTGGGCCTCTAATAATCCTTTCAAGAAACATCAAACTTCTTTGTATCATCGAACAGCAATGCTGAGATTGTTAATTGAGAATATATATCCATATCGTTGTAATATTCACCTTTCCAAAAGTTTAAGTCACCATAAAAGCCTTATAAGTATTGCTAGAGCTAAAAATATTTGGGAAAGCCAAGCAAATTATACTTTAGTAATTGGTTCAGATCTGGTGAAGCAAATTTGTCAATGGTATCATGTCGAAAAATTATTTTCTGAAGTCTCTATTTTAATAGTTCTTCGTTCTGGTTATGTAGTTGACAAGCTAGATCTACAAACATTAAATAAATTAGGAGGAAAATATCAAATTGTTGATTTAAATGCTCCTGGCATCTCTTCTACTACTTATCGAAAATATAGAGATAAAAATGTACTAATTAAATCTATTCAAGATTACATTATAAAAAAACAATTATATATATGATATTTAACAGGTATAAATTAAATGACCTTTAAAAGCTTCATGGTCTTGAGCAAAGATATTATTATTTTTATAAAAAAACTATATCTTAAAATATAAGTATTAAAAAAAACAAAATAGTTAAATGTAATTCTAATAAATAAATTATTACTAGAGTTATATTTTATACCTAATATTATTGAATAATATTTAAATTCATATCGATTGACACCAACTATTTAATTTTTTATAAAACCAACATTTAAACTAACCAACTATGAAAATTTTAATTGCTCAGTTAAACCCCATTGTTGGTGACTTAAAGTATAATGCCAAAAATATTTATAAATCAGCTGTTTTAGCAAAGCAAAGAAAAGTTCAGCTATTGCTAACTCCAGAACTTTCTTTATGTGGTTACCCCCCAAAAGATCTGGTTTTAAATTCTACTTTTATTGAAAATTCATGGCTAGAATTACAAAAATTAGCAAAAAAGATACCAACAGAACTAGCAGTTTTGGTTGGGGTTGTTACTAAAAATTATTATTCGAACATTAAAGGAGAGAAACCACTATTCAATAGTGTTGTATTACTTCAAAATAACACTGTTAAACAAATTTTTCACAAACGCCTCTTACCAAACTATGATGTGTTTGACGAAAAACGTTATTTTGAACCCGGAAAAATAAGTAGTTTTTTTGAATTGCCATACTCCTCAGGAGAAAGTCAATTTTCCAGAGTTGGAGTAACGATATGTGAAGATTTATGGAATGATGAAAGCTTTTGGAGGCAAAGAAAGTATAAGCATAATCCTATTGAAGATTTAGTTAAATATCAAGTTGATTTTATTGTTAATTTGTCAGCTTCTCCATACGTTATTAATAAGAAAAAAGTTAGAGAATCTATGTTAAAACATAGTGCGAAATTGTATCAGACACCTATTATCTATGTTAATCAAGTTGGAGGTAATGATGATTTAATCTTCGATGGTCATAGTTGTGCTACCAATAAAAAAGGAGATATTATCTTACGTACCAAAGGTTTTCAAATATGTACAGAAGTTATTGAATACAGCCAGAAAACCAACGATCTTAAGGTAAGCTTTAATAAAAATTCCATAATACCGAAAGAAGAAGAAATTTGGTCAGCGCTAGTATTAGGATTAAGAGATTATGCAATAAAGTGTAGATTCTCAAAAGTAGTCTTAGGTTTAAGTGGAGGTATTGATTCATCGTTAGTCGCTTCAATAGCAGCCGAAGCACTAGGTCCACAAAATGTTTTAGGAATATTAATGCCTTCTCCCTATAGTTCACAGTCTTCAATTACTGATGCAAGGAATTTAGCTAAAAATTTAGGTATTAATAGTTATACAATTTCTATTGATAATATTATGTTGGCGTATGACTTTTCATTAAAACCACTATTTAAAACATTAACAATTGGAGTTACTGAAGAAAACTTACAATCAAGAATTAGAGGAAATATTCTAATGGCGATTGCCAACAAATTTGGACATTTACTACTTTCAACAGGTAATAAATCTGAAATATCTATAGGATACTGTACTCTATATGGAGATATGAATGGTGGTATAGGCGTTATTGCAGATGTTTCAAAAACTCAGGTTTTTTCTCTTTGTAGTTGGCTTAATAGATCTCAAGAAATTATTCCGATTAATATTCTCACAAAGCCTCCAAGTGCTGAACTAAAGCCTAATCAGATAGATCAAGATTCTTTACCTCCTTACGATATTCTGGACAACATACTAAATAGATTTACCAACCATTATCAATCGATTGAAGAAGTTCATAAAGCTGGCTTTAACTATGATTTGTTATATAAAGTAGCGAAGTTATTTATTCGTGCTGAGTTTAAAAGGAGACAAGCTCCGCCAGGATTAAAGATTACGAATCAGGCTTTTGGTACTGGATGGAGAATGCCTATCGCAAGTCATTTTGACTTGACTTAGCTCACAAAGAGATTCTTGCTATTACTTAAAATAAATAGAATCTGAAGCTATCACTTATTATGACAAAATATATTATGCATATATAAATTATTTTAAGTATTTAATAAGATTCATTCTATAAAATTAGTAAGTGACAAAATCAAGATATCCTTGGTCACCATTTATAATGACATTAATTCCTACCGGTAAAATGGCATTAACTTTACCATGCCCAAAAGGCAAGTTTGAGACGATTGGAATATTAAGATCTGATAAACGATTACGAAGAACTTCTTCCACAGTCCAAGAAGGGTTTTTGGAGAAAGTATTACATTGGCTAAAACTTCCTAGTACAATTCCGTGAACTTTATGAAATATTCCCATTAATCTCCATTGCGTTAATATTCTATCTATTTTATAAGGATCCTCTCCAATATCTTCTAGTGCTAAAACAGTTCCGTTAAAAGAAGGCTGTAATGGAGTTCCCAATAAATGAGTAGCCACAGTTAAATTTGCTGGTAATAATATTCCTTGACTAATTCCACCACCCCAGCCTTCGCCTTTCAAAGGCGGTAAATTAGAACCTTGAATGTAAGTAAATAATCTTTCGATAGACCAATTAGGCTCATTGCATAATGTAGTTAAAACAGGGCCATGAATACTTTGAATATTTATACTAGCTAATTTCCATAATAATACTGTGATATCTGAAAAACCAATGATCCATTTAGGATGTTTCGCAAGTAAGGCATTTAATTGTTTTGTCTCAAATAATCTAACACAACCATATCCACCTCGAAGTGGCATGATAGCTTTACATTCCGGATTTTGCAAAGCTTCTAACAGATCGCTTAGACGCTGATCATCTGTACCTGCCAAGTAACCATGACATGCATTCCAGCTTTTACCTAGAACCATATCGTACCCTTTCGAATTCCAAATCTCTATACCTTTTTCTAAACCAGATAATTCTATGAAGGGTCCACTGGGAGCAATAATTTGTACAGTATCTCCAGGATTGAGGAAAGATGGAGTTTTAAAAAAATCCATAAATATTATTATTTTGCGTTTTAAAAAAAGTTAGTGTTAAAAAGTTATTTACAAATAAGAAATAGTCTGGCAAATAAAATATGTATAGTTAGAATTTTTGCATATTTTAAAGTAAGATAAAATATTTTTTATCTTATTAACGAATTAATGGTAGTAGTATAATTTATACATATCCATTATTTACAAACCAATCGATAGCATCTCGAAGTGAATCTCTAATAGGCTTATAAGATATATTAAATTCATTAATAGCTTTAGAAGAATCATAATACATAGGCTTCTTAGACATTCTAACTCCATCTAAAGGAATTTCTGGTTTCTTTCCCAGAGGAGATAACATATATTCTTCTATCCAGGCAAATGTTAGAGGCAACCATATTGGTAATGTTCTTTTTGGAGCTTTTAATCCAGTAAGAAAGGATAATTCATCTAACAAAGTTTTTAAACTAAGATTTTCATTACCTAGAATATATCTTTGCCCTGTTTTTCCTTTTTCTAGAGCTAAGATGTGTCCATTAGCTACATCTCTTACATCAATTAAATTTAAGCCTGTATCCACATAAGCAGGCATTTTACGACGTAAAAATCTTAGAATAATTTCTCCAGTCGGGGTAGGCTTAATATCAAATGGACCTATTGGAGTACTAGGATTAAGAATAACAATATCTTGACCATTAGCTATAGCTTTATACACCTCTTGTTCTGCCCAGTATTTAGATTTTTTATAATGTCCAACAATTTTGTCTACAGGAGCTTGGTATTTTTCATCTACAATTTCTCCTGTCTCTTTTACTCCGATAGCAGCAACAGAACTAGTATAAATAATACGTTCAACATTAGCCTTCTTCGCTGCTTTTAAAATTGAGCGAGTTCCCAGTATATTACTGATATAAAGTTGATCTTTATCTGTTTGATATAGAGAATAGTAAGCAGCAACATGAAATAAAATCTTACATCCTCTTATCTTTTCTGCTAAATTAGTGTCATTAAGGTCACCAAAAACAATATTAATATCTAAATTTTTTAGATTATTTAAATTGCTATGTTTGCGAGCTAAAACATAAACTTGATAATTTTTTTGTATTAAAAGTCTAACAAGGTTTGCACCTATAAAGCCTGTACCACCTGTAACAAATACTTTAATAGCCATAATTTTACAAAAAGCAAACAACTTACCTTACAAAGTATAATATCTATTCATTAATATTTTTTAGAATCTAACCACTGTTCCAGAAGGTCAGGACGACGTTTTTGTGTACGTTGTATTTGTTGTTCTCGTCTCCATCTCGCAATGAGTTTATGATTCCCAGACCTTAGTACATCAGGAACATGCATGTTCTTAAAAATGGGAGGATGAGTATATTGAGGATAATCTAATAAGCTGTTGTCAAAACTTTCAGTTTTTAAAGATTCTAATTTTCCAACAGTTCCAGGTAAAAGGCGAACTACCCCATTGATTAGCGTTAATGCTGGAATTTCTCCACCAGTAAGTATAAAGTCACCTAGTGAAATTTCTTGATTAGCTAAGAAACGAATTCTTTCATCAAATCCTTCATAATGCCCGCAAATTAAAATAAGTTGTTCATAATTAGTTGCTAAAGTTTGTAAAGTATTTTGAGTTAATGGAGAGCCCTGGGGAGATAAAAGAATTATAGATCTTTTGGGTAAAGACTCTAAAGAATTAACTGCTGCAAATATTGGTTCAGGTTTCAATAACATGCCTACACCACCGCCATAAGGCTTATCATCAACTTTACGATGGATGTCAGTAGTAAAATGACGAGGATTAACTAAGTTAACTGTTGCAATATTTTTACTAAGCGCTTTTCCGATAAGCCCAGATTGCAATCCAGATGCAAAGAAATTAGGAAATAAGGTAACAACATCAAACTTCATAAATAGCCTAAAAACTAAGAACTAAAATGTATAAATTATAAATTCGTTTTTGAATATATCTAAAAAATAATAAACCAGATTTATGTTTATAGAAAACTTTCTATCAAATGATTTTTATATTTCGACTATATATCTATACACTTAAGATATATAGTTTATCCTATCAATTATTTAATTTTTATTTTTTTCTTTGTAAGTTATAATGTTATAGTTGTATTTTGCTATTTCAACAATATAGAAAGTTAAATATTGATAAATGATTTTTAAAGTCTAAATCTACTTATCAAATTAAAAATAGTTTGTATCAAATACTATATAGTAGGATCGTGAATGGGTGATCTATGGTAACAGACGTAATAGAAAAAATATCTTTAAATACTTCCACTATTAAAAAACCGGTTCCTATATATAAGGTTCTACTTCACAATGATGATTTTAATCCTATGGATTATGTAGTTCAAACCTTAATGCAAACAATATCGGGAATGACTCGTCCCCAGGCTGCTGAAATAATGATGGAAGCTCATATGAACGGAACTGCTCTGGTCATTACTTGTGCCTTCGAACCAGCTGAATTTTATCGCGAGACTCTAAAAAGTTATGGTCTGATTAGCACAATAGAACTAGAGTAACAAAAACTAAAATATTTATTTAAATACCTTCTGAGATATAATTAGTCTATTTAAGACCTAAGCTTAACTATAAACAATTGAAAGTTAATTATTCTATAATTTCTAATTACCCAGCACCTTTAAGATTGGGAATTTTTATTGTCTTACTGCTAATCCTTTGGCTACCTACCGCAATTCCATCCTTTTTTTTACTTAAAGATGATCTAAATTTAAGAACAATTGTTACGATGAGTTTATTGTATATAAACTTTATTGTCCTGCTTTTTTTTTGGAATAATAAAATACATCAAGTAAATCATTGGTGGCGCTTATATGGACTAACTGTTTCAAGAAAGAACATAGTAGATTTATGTAATGGATTAAGTATTGGTATTTTTTTTACTTTTGGATTATTTATTGTAGAAATGATGCTGGGGTGGGTTGTTTTTGTTAAACCATCACAAAATTTATTCTTACTGGTATTCGAAGGTTTATTTAGTGCTTTTGGAGTTGCCTTTGCAGAAGAATTACTTTTTAGAGGATGGTTATTAGAAGAGCTAAGGATTAATTATTCTTCTAAAGTTACTTTAATATCCAATAGTCTTATTTTTGCAATTTTACATTTTTTAAAACCTTTACAAGAAATTATAAGAACTTTTCCTCAGTTTCCTGCTTTATTCTTATTAGGTATTATTTTAGTACAGGCTAAAACAAAACATAATAATAGGCTAGGGATTTGCATTGGAATTCATGGAGGATTAGTTTGGGGGTACTATATATTAAATGTAGGAAGAATTATAAAATATACTGATGAAGTCTCTTCAATTTTCACAGGAATTGATAATAATCCAATTGCAGGACTTATGGGGCTAATAGGATTATTAATGTTATTTTCTTTGATGAAGTATAAAAAGTAATATTAAGATTTTTATAAAACATGGACTATCTATTAGTCTTTTCAATATGATCTAAAAACAAATTAAAAAATTGGAGCTTTTAATTTTTATTATTGTATTAATATAATAAGATTAAAGTAAGCATTGTCAATGCAGTTTCTCAAGCTTATCATTAGTTAGTATAATATGACCCTTCCTCTTCAAGAATCAAAAAAAACTACATCTTCATCTCTTTTTGAAACAATAACTCTTGATGTAGCAGGTATGAAATGTGCTAGCTGTGTTAAAGCCGTAGAAGAAAAGCTATTAGAACAATCTGGAGTAATTACTGCCCAAGTTAATTTAATTACTGAAGTTGCTGTTGTTCAATATAATCCTAAGGCTGCAAAGCCATCATCTTTAACTGAAAAATTAAAAATAGTAGGTTTTCCATCTAGTGTTCGTACTTCACAAAATCTTACTATTCAGCAGAGGAAACTAAAAAATGACCAACGCCAGAAAAAGGAAGAAACACAACAAAAAATTAATCTTTCTATTGCCATTGTTCTAATTCTTATTTCTAGTTTAGGGCACTTAACATATATAGGAGGACCAAATTTTCTTATACTAAATGATTTAAGATTTCATTGGATATTAGCTACCATAGCCATTACTATTCCAGGCTTTGATATTTTTCTTGACGGTTGGCGTGGATTAGTTAACGGGATAGCCAATATGAATACATTGGTTGGACTGGGAACTTTTAGCGCATATTCAATTAGTTGTATTGCATTAATATTTCCTGAATTAGGTTGGGAATGTTTTTTTGACGAACCAGTAATGTTATTGGGGTTTATTCTATTAGGTCGCATTTTAGAGAAACGAGCTAAAAACCGTGCTTCGTCAGCCATAGAATCTTTAATTGAACTACAACCTGCATTAGCTCGCTTAAGCAGCAATCCATTTTTAGAAAATCAATCTAGTATAGAAATTCCTGTTGAGCAAGTTCGCCTAGGAGAATACATAAAAATATTACCTGGTGATAAGATTCCTGTAGATGGGAAAATCATTACTGGAGAAACTACAATTGATGAGTCAATAGTAACCGGAGAATCGATGCCTATAGTAAAAAGAATAGGTGATGAAGTGTTTGTAGGTACATTAAATCATTCTGGTTTAATCGTTATTGAAACCACTCGCATTGGCAAGAATACAACTTTAGCTCAAATTATTTCTTCAGTTGAAAATGCTCAAATTACAAAAGCTCCTATTCAAAAATTAACTGATACTATCGCCGGATATTTTGCATACGGAATAATGTCCCTTTCAGTTTTAGTATTTATATTTTGGCTGGGCATAGGAACCGATTGGTATCCTCAGGTATTGAAAATAAGTCAGCATAGTACGCCATTCTTATTAAGCTTAAAACTATCGATCTCAGTTTTAGTTGTTGCGTGTCCTTGTGCTTTAGGATTAGCAACACCTATGGCTATATTAGTAGGAACAGGTATAGGAGCTAAGAAAGGAATATTAATTAAAAATGGAGATGTTTTAGAGAAAGTTCCTCAACTACATGGAATAGTATTTGATAAAACTGGTACCCTCACTATTGGTCATCCTCTAGTAACTAATTGCAAATCTTTTGGTATCCTTAGTCCTCAGTCTTTATTGCAATTAGCTGCTACGGTAGAAAGCGGAACTAATCATCCATTAGGTTTAGCAATTATAGAAGAAGCTAATAGACAAAATTTGTCTTTATTAAGAGCAAAAGATTTCTGTACAAAAATTGGTTCAGGAGTTACCGCCAAAGTTGAAGAAGAAGATATTTGGTTAGGTAATAAAAGTTGGTTGTTAGATAATGGATTTAAATTTGATTCGATTTCTCATCATGCAGAATCATTTACGAAAAAAACAGAGACTATTATTTATATAGGTATAAATAAATCTATAGAAGGTTTTTTAACTTTACAAGACACATTAAGATCGGATACAAAAGAAACTATTGTAGAACTGAAAAAGAAAGGGCTAGAAATCATACTACTAACTGGTGATAATCCAAAAGTTGCTGCAGCAATTGCAACTGAATTAGGAATTAATAAGTTTTTTGCTCAAATTACTCCCGACAAGAAAGCTGTTATAATCAAGGACTTGCAAAAGAAAGGAAGAATAGCAATGGTAGGAGATGGTATTAATGATGCCCCAGCTTTGGCTCAGGCAGATATAGGAATCTCTTTACAGGGATCTACTCAAATAGCTTTAGAGAGCTCTGATATTGTTTTGATGAGTGGACGCATTTGGGATATCGTAACAGCTTTAGATCTTAGTTTAGCAACATTTACAAAGATTCGTCAAAATCTTTTATGGGCCTTTGGATATAATACTTTATCGATTCCTCTTGCAGGAGGAGTTTTATTGCCTAGCCTGGGTTTTACTATTAATCCTGTAATTGCTGCAGCTTTAATGGCTTCCAGTTCTATAATAGTAGTAGCAAATTCTTTATCTCTTCGGTATCAATTCCGTCAATAAACTAGATACTTTAGTTCGTTAATACTGTTCATTAACTTGATATATTTTCAACAAGGAAACCTGATGAACGTATACTTATTATTATTTTATTGTGCTAAAAACTTTCGTTTATTTATTCTTGAATTAACAACGGCTTGTATCTTTTGAAATCTTTGGTAATAATAATTATTAGAATTTAGTGGTAACTCATTATTCTTTACAATAAGATTTATAGGTATATAATTTTTTTGCTGCAGTACTTTCAATAAAAACTTCTATACCTACTAACTTTGAAAAAAGAACTTGATATATGTTTTCTCTCGCCACGAAATAATCATTAGCTTCATAAACAGTATTAAGATTACAAGACCTTAGTATTTAAGCTAATAATGTTGAAACTTGCCCTAAAACTAGAAAATTACATGTATAACGAGCCATAAAATCATTCCTAATTTTTTACTATTTAGATATAAGTTTTCTTAATATGGATCATTTTCAACAGCTAATAGGGCAATCACAGAGCACTACTCTATTGAAACAAATAATTATTAAAAACCAGATTGCTCCTGCTTACCTTTTTTCTGGGCCAGTCGGTGTCGGGCGCAAATTAGCTGCAAAATGTTTCTGTAAATCACTATTTTCACTTTCAGAGATATCACAAAAAAATCAGATAACCTTGGAACAAAGAATTGTTAATGGTAATCATCCAGATCTGTATTGGATAGAACCGACTTATCAATATAAAGGAAAACTATTTACTGTAAAACAAGCTCAAGAATCTGGATTAAAAATAAACTCATTCTCTCAAATTCGTATAGATCAAATTCGCAGTATTACACGCTTTTTAAGTCGTTTACCTTTAGAAAGTATTCGTTCTGTAGTAATAATAGAAGGAGCAGAACTAATGACTGAAGCTGCATCTAACGGATTACTAAAAACTTTAGAGGAAGCTAAGTCAGCAATAATAATTTTGATCGCTTCTAATTTAAATTTACTACTACCAACCTTAGTATCTCGTTGTCAAATAGTACCTTTTTATAATCTTTCACAAGACTTTTTAAAACAAGTTTTAATTGCGTTAGATTATGGAAGAATAGTAGAGGAAGAAGAAATAATAAAACTTAGTCAAGGAAGTCCTGGCAAGGCAATTAACTATTGGAAGCAATCACAACTTATTCCTTCTGAACTTAAAAACACTCTGAAACAAATCCCTTTAAGTGACTTAACTTCCTTAGAGTTATCAAAAAAAATAACTATGGAATTAGATAGTTCTGCTCAACTATTCCTACTGGATTATCTTCAGCATTTTTATTGGGAGAAATTTAGGAATAGAAGCTTACTTGAATCACTAGAAGTTGCTAAGCATCAGCTTCTTAATCATTTAAACTCAAGGTTGGTTTGGGATTTTTTATTGATAAAAACAAGTCATATGTTATAAGTTTGAGTTGTTAAAATTTATATTTTCAGAAGTTAAAGTTTTTATTCTTTTAAGTAAAAAATTAGGTTGTATAGGTTTTATTAAATAATCATCAATTCCTGTTTCAGCAATTTCTAGCCACTCCTTCGATGTAATTGTATCTTTTAAAAAGAGTACTTTAATAGATTTAGTCTCTGAAGATTTCTTCAATATCTTACTAATTTTCAGAGCTTTAGATAAATCTTGATCTAAAATAATTGCTATAGGTTGAATTAACTCTATTTTTCTTATTAATTTAATATCATTAATTAACCAAATGAAATAATAATTAGCTGATGTTAATAATTCTTCAAGTAAAGTCGCAATTTTCCTGTTACTCTCTATCAGAATAATTATTCTAGTAGAAAATAGTGATTCTCTCTGATTTATTAGTCTACTATTTAACCTATCTTTGAGATGAGATTGGTTAGGAATTCTAATCGTGAAAATAGATCCCTTATTTACTAGGGATTTTACCTCGATAGTTCCACTATGTAACTCAACTAGTTGCTTGGTCAAAGCTAAACCTAGTCCTGTTCCCCCATAAACGCGTTTTCTATGATTTTCTAGTTTCTGAAATAATTTAAACAATAAAGGAATTTGATCTGTCTTAATACCTATTCCTGTATCTTCTACTTGCCAAACTACTTCCTCTCTATCTCTCCAAACTCTTAGTATTACAGTTCCATTTTCTGGGGTAAACTTTAAAGCATTATTTAGTAAATAATAAAGAATATGCTTCATTCTTATGGGATCAGCTAAGAATGTATCTTCTATAGAATTAATTTTTAAATCTAATTTTAAGTTAATATGTCGGTGAATCTCTTCTTTATAAACTTTCTGTAGAATATTTTTGGCAATATCACTTAGAGAAAATTCTTGAATATTCAATAAGCATTTTCCTGTTTGTAAATTTGAATACTCTAAAATCTCATTAATTATTTGAAGTAGGTTTTCACCACTATTTTGAATAGTTTCTAAATAATGTTTTCTCTTTTCTAAGGATAGTGTCGATTCCTCTTTTGACCAATATGATAAAGTACCTGACAAACCGATAATACAAGTTAATGGAGTGCGAAGCTCATGGCTCATATTACCCAAAAATTCACTTTTCGAATGATTAGCTGCCTGAGAAGCAACTAAAGTATCACAAAGTTCCTGCGTTCTTCTGATAACTTTTTGTTTTAATATATGTCTTTCTGCTTGAGATTGAGAATATAGCTGTGCCTGATGAATAGCAACATCTAAATGTTCTGTAATTTTTTCTAAAGTAGCTTTTTCATCTCTTAGCCATTTCCGCTTATGGAGACATTGATGGGCAACCAAGAGTCCCCATAGATTACCATTTACTATAATAGGAGTTATTATTTCGGAAAGTATCCGATATTTACTTAATAAGTTTTGAAAGCATGAATAAACGAAAGAATATTTATTTATATTATGGAAGTCAATTGATTTCTCATAGTATTTTGGAACTCTAATAAAAATCTTACTTTCTATTAAGACATTTAATAAAGAAGGAGTATCTTTGCTAACAAGCGATTGATGAGTAACATAGCCATCACCTGTGATTAAATAATAATTTTTAGAAGCAGTTAACTGTTTACCATTAAATTTATAAACAATTAAGCGATCAACTTCCAAAAATTCTCTTAACTCCTTAACAGTAGTCTCCAGAATAGTTGACAGGTAGAGAGTTTGGCGAATTTTACTAATTATTTGACTTAGGAGCCTCTCTCGTTTTAGTTTGCTCTGAATATCTTCTTTGAGAGGGGAAATAACTAGTGATTTTTGGTAAATAGAATAGGAATTATTAGTGTTTTTAGGCTCTAATATATCCTCTAGATGATTATTCAAGTATAATTGCAAATTTGTTAACTGGATATTATTAATATTTAAGTAAGGAACAAATTGTTTTTTCCATATTGAAGTGTGGTTTAAGTGTATATATAATTTTCGAATAAAGTTAGTAATATAATCTGCCTCTGTAGTAATTGTGACTTGATAAGATAAAGAGGAAGTGCTTAGTGAGCCCTGAAGGAGCGTACTAAATTGAGGAGACAAAAAAAGATAAAAGGTTTTTAAATCTGTTACTATGGAGGGATCTTCTATTTCTAGAGCAAGTATAGAATTTGTTAATAGAATCCCTGTAGAACCTCTAATTTTTAAAAGCTCTCTCCAAAGAGAACAGAGCTTCTCAAACTTATATATAGATATAATCCGTTGTAAAATTGGTTCTTGAGCAAGATTCATCAGCTTAGACAAAACTAAAGGAAAAAAAATAAAAATATTCTATTGCTCTATCCTGAAACTTAATGTTGTTTTAACTTTGAGGAAATACTATGCATCGAATAGCTTCGACTCCTGGAACTTGGAATACGCAACAAGATGGAGTTATTCTTGTGGAGCAAAGTCAAGCTCCAATCATATTTTTAACAGCAGCAGATACGGATATTCAAAGTTTAGCAAATTGTTTAAAGCTTTTACCAGATAATTTCCCAAAAATACGTGCTCTAAATATTTTGTACTTAAAACAACAGTTAAGTATTGATGATTATTCAGATAAAGTATTATCTAAATCTAGAGTTATTATTTTACGCTTATTGGGAGGGACATCATATTGGCCCTATGGACTAGAAGTTGTTAAACATATTGCTGAACTAAATAATATAAGCCTTTTTATCTTACCAGGAGACGATCTTTCTGATACTATTTTAATGAGTCATTCAACAGTTCCTTTTCATCAAAGTAATAAACTATGGAACTACATAAGTGAAGGAGGGCAAAAAAATTGGTCGAATGCATTAAAGTACATTTCTAATAACTATTTTCAAACTAAATATAATATTGAAGAACCAGAAATAGTTCCTAATTTTGGTATTTACCAAAATGATTGGATCGATAATACTATCAAAAAAAATGTTGTTATATTGTTTTATCGCTCACATTATCTTTCTGGCAATTTATTACCGATTGATCTTTTATGCGAAAGTTTATTAAATAAAAAATTATTTCCTTTACCTATATTTATCACCTCCTTAAGAGATGTTGCTGTACAGATCGAATTGATTAATTATCTTAATAGTGTAAAAAATATTTCTTGTCAGTTATTACTTAATACTACTAGTTTTGCAGTTACAAAGATTGATAATGAATATAATTCTAAGAATAATTTATGGCAAAAATTAGATTGTCCAGTTTTACAAGTAATTTTTAGTAGTTCAACATTAGAGCAATGGAATGAAAGCTTTCAAGGATTGAGTCCTCGAGATGTAGCTATGAACATTGCCTTACCAGAAATTGACGGAAAAATCATAACTCGTGCAATTTCTTTCAAGTCTGTTAAAGTATGGAATAAAAATTTGGAAACAGATGTTGTTATCTATTCACCTGTTAAGGACAGGGTTGATTTTGTTGCTGATTTAGCAAGTAATTATATTAATCTTAAAAATAGTTCTATCTCTGAGAGAAAAATTGCTATAGTTTTAGCCAATTATCCAAATAAAGACGGGAGACTTGCGAATGGTGTTGGGCTAGATACTCCAGCAAGTTGTATAGAGATTCTCAAGGCACTTAAAAAAGAAGGTTATAGTATTGAAAATATACCTGAATCAGGCGATGAACTAATAAAGTGTTTAACAAAAGGTGTAACAAATGATCCTGAAGGTAAGGAATTACGAATAATTTACCAATCAGTCTCTTACACAGAATATAAACAATATTTTCAAAGTTTGCCTTCAAAGATCAAGAAAGAAATTGAAGAACGTTGGCAACATATCTTTGATAATAATGAAAATATTTCATTTCCAGTCTCTGGTATTCAATTGGGTAATATTTTTATAGGTGTTCAACCATCTAGAGGTTATGATTTAGATCCAAGTTTAAATTATCATGCTCCTGATTTAGAACCGACACCTCATTACTTGGCGTATTATTATTGGTTAAAAAATAAATTTAAAGCTTCAGCGATTGTTAACGTAGGTAAGCATGGTAACTTGGAATGGTTGCCAGGAAAAAGTCTTGCATTATCATCAGTTTGCTATCCTGAAATCGTACTAGGTAGTATTCCTAACTTTTATCCTTTTATCGTCAATGATCCAGGAGAAGGAGCGCAAGCTAAACGTCGTTCACATGCAACTATTATAGATCATTTAACTCCCCCTTTGACTCGTGCAGAGCTATATGGTGATTTAGAACAATTAGAAATTCTTATTGATGAATACTATGAGGCACAAGCTTTAGATCCTAAACGTCTAAAGATAATTATAGATAGGATTAAAGAACTAATTATTACGACTAACATTGATAATGATTTAGGAATAAAAGAAATAGATTTTGATTCCTTATCTACATTCTTACAATTAACAGATGGATATTTATGTGAACTAAAAGAAGCACAAATTAGAGATGGGTTACATATATTAGGAAAGTGTCCTGAAAATGTTCAATTAAGGGATTTAATTTTAGCGATTGCTCGTTCTCCTGGTTCTAATAGGCTTGGATTAACAACAGCATTAGCTAAAGATTTAAAATTATCTTTTAAACCTCTAACAGCAGATTTTAGTGTTTCTTTTTCAGATTCTATTTTCCCTACTTTCATACCTCAAGATCTTTTGTTTCAACTTCAAGGATCTTCTTCTATTGGTAATGTTGTAGAAGTCTTAGAACATTACTCACAAACTTTAATTGAAAACCTAATTAGTAAAACTGAAACTCCAGAAATAATTCATTTTCAAAACACTTGTAAAGAAATAAGTTGGATACAAAGTTTTTTAATTCCAAAATTATATGAGACTGATCAAGAAATTAGTAATCTACTCAAAGGATTAGATGGGAAGTATGTTCCTAGTGGAGCATCAGGTACACCAACCAGGGGTAAAGTCGAGGTTCTCCCTACAGGTAGAAATTTCTACTCGGTTGATATTCGTGCTATCCCGACACAAACAGCTTGGGCTGTAGGGAAAAAAGCAGCAGAAATTCTTGTCGAAAAATATACTCAAGACAATGGAGAGTATCCAAAAAATCTAGCAATTTCTATCTGGGGAACTTCAACCATGCGAACTGGTGGTGATGATATAGCTCAAGTCTTAGCTTTGTTGGGAGCGAAACCTATTTGGGATAGATCCAGAGTAATAGATTACGAAATTATTCCTTTATCAGTGCTAGGAAGACCTCGTATTGATGTGACAGTAAGAATATCAGGCTTTTTTCGAGATAGCTTTCCTAATTTATTATTATTATTGTCAAATGTAATTGAAGATTTATCAAAATTAGAAGAAGAGAAAGATGCCAATCCTTTAGCCATGCAAGTCAATAAAGAAAAAATATTTTGGCAAGAGCAAGGTTTAACTGATCAAGAAGCACATTTAAAATCCTGTCATAGAATATTTGGTTCGAAGCCTGGAGCATATGGAGCTGGTTTACAGGGACTGATTGAGGCTCAAAATTGGGAAAATGATGAAGATTTAGCGAGAGCTTATATCAACTGGAGTTGTTATGCTTATGATAAAAATGGAAAAGCACATAAAGTTCCTAAAATATTTGAACAACGACTTAAACAGCTACAAATTGTTTTACATAATCAAGACAACCGAGAACATGATTTATTGGATTCTGATGATTACTATCAATTTCAGGGAGGCTTAACTGTATCTATTAGAAGCATAACTGGTAAAAATCCCCAAACTTATTTTGGAGATAATTCAGTTGTCGATAACCCTAGAATAAAATCATTAAAGGAAGAAATATCTAAAGTGTATCGTTCTCGTGTTATTAATCCTAAATGGATTAGAGGTGTTATGAGGCATGGCTATAAAGGTGGATTTGAAATGGCTGCTACAGTTGATTATTTATTTGCTTACGATGCTACAACTCACTGTGTAGAAGATTTTATGTACGAAGGGATAGCTCAAAAATATGTTTTTGACAAAAATGTAAAAGAATTTATGGAAGAAAAAAATCCTTGGGCTTTACGAGATATTGCAGAAAGGCTATTAGAAGCTAATCAAAGAGGTCTATGGAAAAATACTAATCAAAAAATTCTTGATAATCTAAGAGATGTCGTTCATCAGGCAGAAAGGATAATAGAGGAATGATTAAAGTTGCCAATAGTCGACATAATTCATTGTTATTAGAGTTCAAATAGTTTTACTTTAAAGAAGATTTTTAAATTTGCATCGAATTAGGTATTTTAATGATACCATTTAGGAGTCCATAACGAAGGGTGATTATCATTATGCGCCTGTTAAAAACAATAGCTACCCAAGTTAAAAGTTGGTTTCCTGCTCCTACCGTCCATGCTCATTGTGATGGGCCTTGCGGTGTATACGATCCAGCTTCAGCTAGGATTGCAGCTGAAGCAGTAGTATCAATGACAAAAAAGATTTTAGATTTACAGCCTCCAACTTCAAACAATATTGAAGCAGTAGCTGCTTATCAAAATACTCTATCTAGATATGTTGCTATAAAAGAAGAACAGGCACATCTAGCAAAGAAAGAACTTTTAGTTCTTTGGACAGATTACTTTAAGCCTGTACATCTTGAGCAATATCCTGATTTACATACTAAATTTTGGAATGCTGCAAAACTTTGTTCTGCCTGTAAGGTAGAAGTTAATTCAGATAACACAGAGAAATTAATGTCTGCAATAGAAGATATTCAACGTATTTTCTGGCAAACAAAGGGGAGAACTGACGTTTCTTGGTATAGAGCTAACTAGATTACTTAATTAATTTAGTTTTTAAACCTTATTACATATGTCTCGTATACGAAACAATAACATAATAGATCTTATACTTTGGCTACTAGGACGACGACAACGTTTTAAAGTTGAAGGGTCATCAATGTCTCCTTGTCTCAATCCAGGAGATGAATTGCTGGTCCATCAACAAATTAGTAACCAACTAACTTTTTCTATTACAGATATTGTTGTAATGTCACATCCGCATTACCCAGATTTACAATTGATTAAAAGAGTGATTTCTGTTAATAAGGATGGATCTTGTTTTGTTAAAGGAGATAATGCTCTATATAGTACAGATAGTCGTTCATTTGGGTGGATAGAATCCAAGCTCATTTGGGGTTATGTTACTAGTCGATTTTTTTAATCCTAAAATAGAAGCATCTTAAAAATTGACATCCAATTTTTACAAATGAAAATTATTAATGTTGTATTAAATTTATACAACATAAAATTTTTCTAACTTTAAAATTTATAATATTATGGGCAGGTAATTAATTACTAGCCCTCTTTTTATTTATAAATAAAGGAAATACATTTTGTTGCAGTTTATTATACATACGAGCTGCTAATAATCTAAGTAGCATATTTTGTAAAAAATTTATAACTATGAAATTAAAAGAAATCGAAAATATTACTCGATCCATAGCCTGGGGTGCATCTAAAATTTTACACTCCTATTACTGTGGAGAAAATAAATTTAAAGTTACTAAATCATCAGATGGAAGCCCAGTAACTACTGCTGATATTGAGTCTAATACTTATATTTTAAGAAACTTACAAACATTTTTTCCTAAAGATACTTTTGGTTATCTTAGTGAAGAGAATCATAATAATAGTCATATTCAAAAAGATTGGGTATGGATTATTGATCCTTTAGATGGTACCAAAGAATTTATTAATAAGACTGGAGAATACGCTTTACATATTGCTTTGGCATATCAAGGACGTCCTGTTGTAGGTGTAGTAGCTATTCCCGAAACTCAAACAATTTATTTTGCTACTAAAGGATATGGAACATTTGCTGAAGACTTCAATCATAAAATTACTCAAATTAAAGTATCAAATAAAAACACACCCAAGAAAGTATCTTTAATAGTTAGTCGATCTCATAGAAATGTTCGATTTCAATCACTTATAGATCATCTCTCTGAAGAAAAAATAATGTATATGGGTAGCTTGGGTAAAAAATTTACAACTATTCTTGAACAGAAAGCAGATGCTTATATTTCAATATCCGGAAAGTCTGCACCTAAGGATTGGGATTTTGCAGCCCCAGATTTAATTCTTACTGAAGCAGGAGGAAAATTTACTTATTTTAATGGTGACATTCCATTTTATAACCGTGGAGATGTATCTCAGTGGGGTAATTTTATAGCTAGTAATGGGGATTGCCATAAAATCTTATGTGAAAAATCTATAAAGGTTTTAAATGAAATTGATAGAAAGAATGTTATGTAAGTTGATTATCAAATACTTTTTTATATACAACTTCCAAAAGCCTAAAAAGCTTAATTAAGTAGTATATATATTAAACTGGTTAATGTTTTTAACTCATACATGAATGAAGTATAGTTACTTAGTGTTATGCATATAAATTAGGATTATTCCCAAGCCCAACCAGAGTAGGCTACATACACGTGTTAGTACCAAAGCTTTTTCTAATGCATTAAATGTAATTGGTTTTATAGGTTCTCCTAGTAAAGGTTTCTCTTTAGCTATACCGTTATAAATATTTTTTCCTCCTAATTGAATTTCCAATACAGCAGCGTAAATACTTTCACTCCATCCTGAATTTGGACTTAAGTCTTTATCTCCATCACGATTACAAATTGAAAGAACATAATAAGGCCTTCCTGATAATATTGCTAAAGTAAAGACTCCTAAACGACAAGGAATCCAGGTCAAAATATCTTCTAAGTTTGCACTAAACCAGCCAATATCAGTAAAAGGCTCTTTCTTGTAACCAATAGTAGAGTCAAGAGTGCTAGAGGCTTTGTAGGCTAAAGCAAGGGCAAGACTATTTGTGTAGGGGCATAGAGCACCAACTATTGCATAAAATAAAGGAGCCATTACTCCATCTATAGAATTTTCCGAAATAGTTTCTAGTATTGTACGCCAAATTTCTTTTTTGGAAAGATTTTTAGTTTCTCTGCCTACATACTGACTAAGTTTTATTCTAGCAAGATCAATTTTATTATTATTTAAAGGAATAAAAACATCAATAGCCGCTAGCCTTAAACTTCTTCCAGCAAAACAGCTAGCCAATAAAATACTCTCTATAATAATTCCTGCCAGAGGAGAGAAGTGGTACTTTATCAAACCAATAACCCAGCCAAAAATACCACTAACAAAAACTAATAATATTCCTAAAACAATTCCTGCACAACGACGCACAATTTTCCTCTTACAGAATTTAAGAATGAAATTAGAATATTTAAAAATTAACCATCCCATTACTTGAACAGGATGTAAATATTTAGATGGATCACTAACAAAATAATCAATTGTGGTAGCAATAACCAGAATAGCTATGGGAAAATTGGTATTCAAAATCATGTTCTGTCCGTTAGTCATATTTATAGTAGTTAAACAACTAAAATTAGTATGACTAACTATTTTGAGGTAGTATAAAGACTATAATAATACATAGTATATGAACTACTATAAGTGTTTAGAGAATATAGGATATTTATAATTTTATCAACAAGTATTAAACCTTCTTAATTTTTTTATAAATAGAAATGATAATCAAAAAAAAAACTTGCTATTGATACTATATGGTTTTAAGTTTAGATTTAAAATTTTTTAATACTTCTTTACCACTATATTTATTTCAGGATAAAATATTTAATTATATATAAATAAAATCTTAAGACAATACTTGTATACCACACAATAAATAATTATAAATAAAAGCCTTACAATGAAAAGGTATCAAAAAAAAATAAAAAGAATATTTATTCTTTATCCTCTAAAAGTTGTTTCTAGAATGCTTACTTTATAAAAAGTTGATTATATATATTTAATTAATCTCAAAGCCTGTCTGGACAATTTAAAAATTGTAAGAAACTGATAAATTTTATAGAATTCTTAAAAAAATTAAAAAATATGCAATAAGACATTTTAAGCAATAATAATTTTGATGTTAAAAAACAATAATTTTTAAATGCAAGAAGTTGTTTTTAATAAATTATTTTTTTACAAAATCTTGGATTATATATGATGTATTCTTAATACTATATAGACTACGATATATACCTTTTTATTTTGATAAAAACAAAGTTACTAATTTTTTATTCACTTCATAATACTCCTATCTATAAAAAAACTAATAAAATTAAATATCTATAAAACTGTTGTTATTAATCTTATTAAACATGTGGATAAAAATTACAAATTATGTGTAAGATAATTGTATAGATAGCTAGTAATTTTAAGTTTTTCTAATCACTACTACTACCTTAGCCAACTATTATTCTGTAAACCTAATTAATTAAATAATTACTTTCCAAATTAATGAAACAAGATAAACCTTTAACCGGCATAGATCTACTCCAAAAAGTTGAAGAATTAAGTAAAGAAGCTAAATTTAGTAAAGAAGAAAAAGCAAAAGCTTGCGGTTACTATACTAAAACAAAAAATGGGGTAGAACGTGTTAACATGATGAAGTTTCTTAATGCTTTAATTGATGCTGAAGGTATTGAACTTGATAGTAGCTCTGAGGGCCAAGGAAGAGGTGGACGTTCAGCTAGCTATAAAATTAGTGTTCAATCTAATGGCAATCTTCTTATCGGCTCAGCCTACACAAAAAAGATGGGATTAGAATCTGGTGATGAATTTGAAATTACTTTGGGACGTAAACATATACATCTAAAACAAGTCGGGATACTCAATGAAGATGAATAATAGATAGTATTTATAGCTTTTTGGTTATAGGATAATTTTATTTAATAGCGTTACTCAGATAGAAACTGAGCAACGCTTATAGAAACACTACTAATATGCAATTAAATATTCTTAATCAAAGAAGAGTATATAATAGTTTATTAGCTTATATATTGGAACTCTAATAAATTAAGCTTAAAGATAAATAATAATCTTAGTTCTTGAGAAAAAATTATATTATTAAAATCTATTAGAAAATAATTACTAAATAGATCAATAAAATCATAAATATTTAAGATTGTTTGTAGTTTTTAACTAGCTATACGTACTCTATTCTTAAGTCTTACTAATACAATATCTTCAGATTGTCTTTAAATCAAATCTGATATATTTATATCAAAGCAATTAATATTTACTTAGCATTTAAAGATTCCTGTGTTTTCGCAAAAAATATAAAATAAGAGATTGCTTAAAAAAAAATATTATTAAAATTATTGTTTAATATTAAAATAGGTTTTTGTTAAGAGTAATCTTGAACTAGATGACATCTAAAGTTAGTCCATTTTTCTCTAAGAAGGTGATGATAATAGATAAAACTAAACATCCTAAAATAGTCAATCCTAAAATCAAAACAGCAAAAATCTCTCCTCCAGATAAAGAGCGATCGTAAGGATCTAAGTAAGCTGAGGAAGAACTTTGATGTTTGTTGATATTGAGTGGATTTCGCAGATCTTTTAAGTGAATATAACCAATCTTTACATCATGGAATAGTCTTTTTTGAGGGTTACTTAATATTTGATATGATTCATTGAGGTGTTGAAATTCTAGCTTTGCCAAAGAAGGAGATAAGGCCGTAGTATCAGGATGGTAAAGTTTGCTTAGTTCTCGATATACTTTACGTATCTCTAGTATTGAAGTAGATGGGTGAACTCCTAAAGCAGCATAATAACTATTAGGAAAAATATTTTGAAGAAAATTATTCCTAAGTACTGGATCTTTTATATTTTGTTGACTAACATTGAGCTTGTTGCAATTATTTTCTGTATACATATAATATCTTAATTCACTAGAAGGTTCTTAAATTATTATGACAATAATTAAATTTAATCATAAATTTATTTCAACAATATTGATAAAAATTTGTCTTGTTTTTCTACTTTTTTTAGGGATGGGCTGTAATCAAGCATTAGCTAGTATGTATGATGATCATCTTGATGGTAATATCTTTGTGGTTTATGCCGGGAATGGTTCTTTGGTCCCAGCAAAAATGACTTTAAGTGATTCTTTAAAACGCCAAATCCCAACAGTTATTATTTATTACTTAGACGATAGTCCTAATAGTAAGCAATTTGCTATGACTGTTTCAAAAATACAAGAGTTTTATGGTCGAGCAACTAATATTATCCCTACTATGATTGACAGCATTCCTGAAAAAAACCAATATACTAAGCAGGAGCTAGGATTTTATTATAAAAATGCTGTTCCTCAAGTAGTTATCCTAGATGGTAATGGAAAAAAAGTTCTTGATATTAAAGGACAAGTAGAGTATGAAGTAATAGATGATACTTTACGAGAGGTATTTGGTTTATTCTCACGTTCTGAATCTATAGAGTTGAAACGCCGTGCTTAATATGATCATACTAAGCGACTAACTTTATGCTTTACAAATAAAGATTTTATCTATAAAGATAATATATAAAGAAATACTAAATTAGGAACTTTAATTTATACTTTAACGTTATGAAAGTTATAGGTAATATTGCAAAAATTTCTCTATAGCTTGCTTAAATATTTGACACAAAATAAGTAACCCATGAGAAATAAGCTATATTTATTTTCTTGTATCTATCCTCAAGTAATATTAATTATTCGAGGAACATAAAAATTACTTACTATAACAATTTGTCTAATCAATCTTTTTATTCTCTTAATACACCTTTATTTGGAACAGATGGAATCCGTGGGAAGGCTGGAGATTTATTGACAGCAACGTTTGCAGTCCAATTAGGCTTTTGGGCTGGACAAATATTAAAATTAGAAGATACTGTTTCAGGCCCTATTATTATTGGTCAAGATTCTCGTAATTCAAGTGATATGTTGGCTATGTCAATAGCTTCAGGATTGGCTTCTACTGGAATAGATGTATGGTATTTAGGGCTATGTCCTACTCCTTGTGTAGCCTACATAACAGATATAAGCGAGGCAATAGGAGGAATAATGATTTCTGCAAGTCATAACCCACCTGAAGATAATGGAATTAAATTTTTTGATGCTAAAGGAATTAAGCTATCTACAGCTATCTCTCAAAATATAGAGAAAGGATTAAGAGGAGAAATTCCTTTACCTACATCTCAAAAAAATTCATGGGGTAAAATTTTATATAAAGATAACTTGATTAGTAGTTATTACGATTTTTTGAAAAAGAATCTTCCTCCAACCTTTAGCTGTAGAGGAATGAGAATAGTTTTAGATTTAGCGTGGGGAGCTTCAGTAAATATTGCTCCAAGTATATTTAGACAACTAGAGGCTACAGTATTTTCTTTGCATGAAGAACCAATAGGAGATTTGATTAACGTTAATTGTGGTTCAACTAACCTAAAGTTATTGCAACAAGCAGTTAAAAAATATAAAGCTGATCTTGGATTTGCCTTTGATGGAGATGCCGACAGAGTAATGGCTGTTGATGATACAGGTCAAATTATAGATGGAGATTTTATATTATTTTTATGGGGAAAATATCTTATGCAAAAAGGTGAGCTTCCGAATAATCTATTAGTTACTACTGTAATGGCAAATTTAGGCTTCGAAAAAGCTTGGGAAAAGTTAGGAGGTACACTAATACGTACACCAGTTGGGGATCGCTATGTTCAAGCAAAAATGCTAGAGAGCGGTGCCAAATTAGGTGGCGAACAATCTGGACATATAATTTGTCATAATCATGGGATTTCAGGGGACGGTATTCAAACTTCTCTTCAAATATGTTCACTATTGCAACAGTCGGAAACATCTTTGTCTAAATTAATTGAAGATAGTTTTAAAGCTTATCCTCAAATTTTGCATAATATTAGGTTTAAAGATAGAGATTCACTCAACCACTGGAAAGATTGTAAAGCCTTGCAAGAGGGGATTAAGAATGCAGAGCAAACCATGAAATCGAATGGAAGAGTATTAGTGAGGGCTTCGGGAACAGAAGCTTTACTTCGTATCATGATTGAATCAGAATGTTCTGATACTGCTCAATATTGGACTGACTATTTAGTATCAATAGTTGAAAAACACTTAGATACCATATAGCTTGAATTAAAATCAATAGTATTGATTTTAATTGGTTAAGATTTCATATCCTGTATGTGTTACTAAAATTGTATGTTCAAATTGTGCAGATAAGCCATTATCAACAGTTACAATAGTCCAACCATCTGATAAGGTTTTAACATATTTTGATTTTTGGTTTACTACTGGTTCAATTGTAAAAATCATTCCAGCTTTTAATCTAATATTAGGAATTTTTCCAGATGGACGATTAAATATTACTAGCTCTTCATGCAGGCTATTTCCTATGCCGTGACCTGTGCATTCTTCAACTATTTTGTAATTATATTTATGAACGACTTTCTCAATAGCTATTGCTATATCTAATAGATAATAACCCTCTTTAACTTTTCTAATACCTGCATATAAAGCTTCTTTAGTAGCTTTAATTAATCGAGATGCCTCTTTTGATACTTTGTTTATAGGAATTGTGATACAAGAATCTCCATGAAATCCTTGATAGTCTGCGCCTATATCTATTTTTACTATATCACCGCATATGATTATTTTTTGATAGGTAGGAATACCATGAGCTATTTCATTATTAATACTTATACAAATTGAATGAGAATATCCACAATAGCCTTTAAAACTAGGTTCTGCACCCATTTCTTTAATTCTATACTCAGCATAATTATCTATATCTTTTGTTGTAATGCCAGGTTTTATAATTTCTTTAATTTCATCTAAAATTTTAGAGACAATATAAGAAGAATGCCGTATTATCTTGATTTCTTGATTTGATTTAACTTGCATAGTTTCAAAAAACAAAACTAAATTAAATAACTTATTTATTCATAAATTCCATACCATTTATCCTTTAACTGCACCAGCTGTTAGTCCTTCCACAATTCTTTTTTGAAAGAAAAAGACTAATAAGATTAACGGAAAAGTCCCTAGAACAGTAGCAGCTGATATAGGACCATATGGAATCTCAAATACACTTGAGCCACCAATTTGAGCTGTAGCAACAGGAATAGTTTTCATGGTTTCACGAGTTATAAATGTGAGAGAGAAAATATATTCGTTCCAAGTAAAAATAAACGTTAAAATGCCTGTTGTTACTAGGGCAGGAAAAGTTAAAGGCAATAAAATTTGAGTCAACATTGGAATAATTTTATAGCCATCTATACGCGCTGCATCCTCTAATTCTTTAGGTAATTGCTGAAAAAAGCTACGCATTATTAGAATAGTCAACGGTAAATTAATGCCGGAGTAAGGAATAATTAGAGCTAAATAATTATTTCCTAAATTTAAAAATCGTATTATCTCTAACAATCCCAAAAATAATAAGACATAAGGGAATAAAGAAACTATCGAAATTAATACAAGTATGAGATTCTTATGCTTAATATTTATTCTTGCAAGTATGTAAGCAGCAGGAGAGCCAATTACTAAACATATGATTGTAGATATTGTAGAAACAAGAATGCTATTAAAAATGTAGAGAATAAAAGGACGACGTTTAAATAACTCTATGTAGTGCTCAAAAGTTATACGTTGAGGGAAATAGATATTGGGAATAGTAGAAATATCTTCACTAGTCTTTATAGATGTTAATATTTGCCATATAATCGGAATTAGAAAAAAAGAAGTAATTAAAAAAATACCGACATTAAGAAGTATATAGTTACTATTTTTGTTCCATTTCATTATTCTAATAATCTCCTTTCTTATATCTCGTACTTTAAACAATAGATTGAACAATATTATAAATATTTATCTATCTTTCTTAAAATATAGTAGTAAGACTCCGATAATTACAACAATTATTATTAATAGTAGAAAGGTTATTACAACTAATGCAGCACCATAGCCAAAGTCCAGGTATCTCATAACTGTCGCATAAATGTAAATAGAAACAGTTTCTGTAGCTCCTGCAGGACCTCCTCCTGTTATAACTTGAACTAAGTCGAATACACCAAAGGCTTGTGCAAATCTAAATAATACTGCAATTAGCACTTGTGGCATAATTAGTGGTAATGTAATTTGGCGAAAACTTTGCCAAGGTCTTGCTCCGTCTATAGCATGTGCTTCATACAAGTCTTTTGGAATCGACTGTAAACCTGATAATAAGATAATACCAAGGAATGGAGTTGTTTTCCAGACATCTGCAATAATCAAAACGATCATAGCTAAAGTTGGATTACCTAACCAATTAATTCCAGTATTAATGATACCTAAACGTTGTAAAACATCATTAACAACTCCATACTGATCATTAAAAATCCATGCCCAAGCTAATCCCATTATTGCAGTTGGCAATGCCCAAGGTATCATAGAGATAACTCGAACAGCACTTCTACCAAAGAAGGTTTCATTTAAAATTAAAGCCAAAATCATTCCTAAGATTAACTCTAAAGTAACGCTTATTGTAGTAAATACAGATGTATTCCAAATAGCTTGTAAAAAGCGTCCGTCTCTTGCCATTCGGAAATAATTTGATAATCCTGAGAAAACAGGCTCTAACTGAGTACCGAGATTTTTAGTGAATAAACTTAATAAAAATGCACTTACAATGGGATAAATAAATACAAAAATCAATAAGAGCAAGGCTGGAAGCATTATTAACCAACCTGTTTGATTTTCATTTTTCATCTTAAATAAATTATTACAACATAATAAGATTCTAACCAGAAATGAAAAATATTTTTAAACTATACTTATTTTTTTAGCGTTATTCTTCATTCAATATCTTTTTTTTCTTTTTCCTATAGCTATTTAGCATTAAGATCATTAGGGTCAGAATAGTAATAGGAATTACAAAAAACGACATGATGCTACCAAAAATAGGTAACCCATGGTGCCCTGTCGAATATAATACTAAGTATGTTGTATAGGCAACATAGTAGCTAAGAAACAAAAATCCTTCCCAACGTCTAATAATGTTTTCTGTGAAAAAGATAGGTAAACACGCTACTTCAATTGCTATCATTACCGGTAAGTCAAAATGTAAAGCAGCATCAGAAACAGGTACTCCTGTTGGTGATGCTATAGCACAAATAGCTAGTACAGTTAAAATATTAAAAATATTACTACCAATAACATTTCCTACAGCGATATCTCTTTCTCCCTTTAATGCTGCTACTGCTGAAGTTGCTAATTCAGGTAAAGATGTTCCTGTAGCTACAATTGTTAAGCCAATAATCAAATCACTTACTCCAATTTTGCGAGCAATCTCTGTTGCACTATCAACTAACCATTGAGAACCTAAAACTAAGCATCCTACACCCAACAAAATAAATATAATATCTTTAATAAATCTACTAAAGGATAAAGGTGAAACTTGATTTTCATCACCATTAAGAGCTGATTTACTTGACTCTTTCGCTCCTTTATAAATTAAGAAAGCGGTGTATATGACACCACCAATTAATAAAACAACTCCGTCAGAACGATGTATTGTACGATCTAGTCCGAAGAAAAAAGTTAAGATGGATACTCCAATCATAATTGGAACATCTAGACGAATCAGTTGTTGAGCGACTATTAGCGGAATAGCTAAAGAAGATATTCCCAAAATAACTAAAATATTAAAAATATTACTGCCAATAACATTCCCTAAAGCTAGATCTGCTTGACCTGCCAAACTTGACTGAATAGCTACTGCCATCTCTGGGGAACTAGTCCCGTAAGAAACAATAGTTAACCCTACAACTAAAGGGGAAATTCCGAGACTTGAGGTTATATCAGCAGCCCCTCTAACTAAAACTTCTGCACCGACCATCAACAGAACGATTCCAGCCACTAACAAACCAAAAACTAAGATATAACTCATTCAGATCTCTAATAATTATTGGGATAGAAAAGTAAACAAACAGGCTTTTCAAGTCTAACCATAAAAGCCTATTAGACTATAATATTTGAGACTCTTGTCTAATACTTCTTGTGTAGCTCAAAAAAATGTTTTTATTAAAACTAAATCTTATCCTTATAAATCTTGCTGTACGAGAATTGTAGGCATTTTCTATTATCATCCTATTATGATCATTCCAAAAATAACAAAAATAGTATTTAAATCAAATTATTTGAATTAAGTACTGTTTTCAACTACAAAATTGTAAATACATTTGTGAGAGAAAGCAAGTAAGATAACAAATTTAAGTTTAGTAAAACGCTATTTCATAAATTACCTTTGTATATAAATAAAGGTAACTCTATTACTCTACATAAGTTAGTGTTTTATCTCAAATGATAAGTAAATTTTATATTAGTTTATTATATAAGCTAAATTCGAATATAGATTTGTAAACAAGAAAGTATTACTATCTCTGCATTAATCACTATTAAAATTTATTAAATTAACTATGTTTTGTGAGCATAATAAACATATTTGGGTTTTTGAGCTAAAAATTAATTTAACAGATATCTAGCTTAATATACTCTGAGAATATCCTTTTTTTTATGTAAAGTTTATATATCTTACTAATATGTAAACTTTATGTAGGATAAATTCTGAGTCTGCGATTAGGTTCTTCTCCGAAACTATTTGATCGTAAATGATAATGTTCAATTAATTCATGTTGCATTCCTCGGACTTTAGGAGATCTAGGTAACAGTTCTACTGGCTGACATTTAGGTAGAACAATTTGCTCAATTGCTAATCTTGCTTCTTCTAAAGCTTCTAGTTCATCATTATTGTCTCCCTTAGTAAAAAGACGCAGATCCGTTGTTTCAGAAACTTGTATTTCACTAATTCCCAATAATTTTTGTAATGTGCGAGTAATTTGAGGAATAGTATTAGACTTTACTCCATGAATAGTAATTTGTCTGATTTTGGCGACTTGACGTAGTTTTGATTGATTTTTTAAGTATGAACGCAATGCAATGACTACATCAGCATTGTCTAAGTCCTTAGTTACTACAATTGGTAAGTGAAGAATTCTAATAACTTGTTCTAACTGAGATCTGCCTATTCCATAAGGGTAAATATAGATAGGAAAATCCTCTCCATTTGGCCCAGATATTCTTGTCTTATCTTCTTTGTCTTTATTGTCAAAATGATACCAAGAAGCATCTAATAATCTATCAAATTCTAACGTTTCACTCAGCTTATTTATATCTTTATCCCCAGCAGTAGGAGGAGGTATCATTTTACCAGAAGCTCTCCATCCTTGAGAATTTGGAATAGTTTTAGGTTGCTGATACTCAAATTTGTTTAATGGTTTAGTATTATTAGATTTTTCTTGAACAATATTTATCTCTCCATTCTTATTAACTGTTCGTATTTCAGTATTAGGCTTCCCGTTAAGAAGTAAAATATCGATAGTGTAGGCTACATCTTGGTGAACATTCCATTCTTGACGTTCTAACATCTCGATTGCAGTTTCAAAGGTAGGAGGAGCTTTGCGCTCGAGAATAGTTTTTTGGCAACCTCTTCGCTTTGCCTCTTCATCCCCTAGCGTAACTGATTGAATTCCTCCTACTAAATCAGCAAGAGTTGGATTTTTCATCAAGTTTTCAATTTTATTACCATGAGCTGTGCCAACTAACTGTACTCCTCTTTCAGCAATGGTACGAGCAGCTAAGGCCTCTAACTCTGTTCCAATTTCATCAATAACTATGACTTCTGGCATATGATTTTCAACTGCTTCAATCATTACTCTATGTTGTAATTCAGGTGTGGATACTTGCATTCTTCTTGCTCTACCAATTGAAGAATGAGGAACATCACTATCTCCGGCGATTTCATTAGAAGTATCTATAATAACAACTCGTTTATGAAAATCATCCGCAAGAACTCTTGCAATCTCACGTAATGCAGTCGTTTTACCTACACCTGGTCGACCTAATAAAAGGAGTGATTTCCCTGTTTCTACTAAATCTCGAATTATAGATATAGTTCCAAAAACAGCTCTCCCCACACGACAAGTTAATCCAACAATACTTCCTTTCCTGTTGCGTATAGCACTAATACGATGTAGAGTTTTTTCAATTCCTGCGCGATTATCACTACTAAAAGTTCCTATCTTTTGGATGGTATATTCTAGATCAGCAGCAGAAATTAAGGCTGTCCCTAAATAAATAGCATATCCAGGAAAGCGAGCTTCCGGTAATCTTCCTAAGTCCATCACCACCTCTACTAGATAATTACATTCTGGATGATTTTTGACGTAATGATAAATATTTGGTGGTAAAACATCTAGAAGTTTATTTAATTCGTCGGTACTCTGAGATGAAGCTTTTTGAGGTATAAATGCCACTGTTTTTAATTAAAATATATGTAAGATTACCTAGAAAGCGATTTGTCTCTAAGACAAGACATTTTATAAATTATACGAACAAAATTAGAAATTATATTCTTTAATTTTTAAGAAAATCTAAGAACACGACATATATTCATAGTAATGTATTACATAAAATATAAAGAATAAACATTATTTTTAGTAATTGTATACATATAGTTCAAGTTTTACTTTATTCATATACCTTATAAGAAAGTTAACTAACAATTAATGAAGACTTTATTTTATGTTACTGTTACTTTTAAACTAACTCAATTATAGAATAATATAATTGATTTATAACAACGTACAAAGTTCTTTTATCTTATTTAATGACTTAAGGAATAGGACAAAAGAAAACAGGAATAAGAAGGATTATCCAAATCTTATTCAGCTAAAAAATCCTAGTGCTAGAGATTTTTTAGCTAAAAGTTACTCATTAAAATTATATAAGACTCTAAAAAACTATATAGTAAAAATACTTTTGTCTAGAAAAGATAAATTCAAGGTCATAATTCACAATATTTTAGATACATTAAGATTGTTGAATTAGTAAGTTTAAAGATTTAAACTGACTAATATACAGAAAAATTATTTCATATTTTTAAAGTTTTATTTAATTAAAAAATGCACCAATCGAAATAGTAGCTTTTCTTGACATCTTAATTAATTAAAGTTATAGTAGGAAGTCGCGGCTAAAAATTATAAAATAGTTTTTATTTTAGGGCAGATAAAAAAATCGCTTTGAGATACTGGAGACATAAAACTTTAAGTCTTAGAGAGCAACGGTGATAAAGCCCAGTCCGTTTTGCGATGAGCAATGAATAATCATCGTTTCTTAATTGATACCACCAAAATTTGTATTAAGTGTGTATCCTTAAAGCAAACAGGATCCTCCTGTATATGTTTGGAACGATTAATTCTGTTCCAAGCAATATTGTTGTCTAGTTCATAGAGGAAAAAACCGTGGCTATTGGTCTTCTCGGTACCAAACTCGGTATGACCCAAATATTCGATGATGAAACAGGACTTGCCATCCCTGTAACTATCATGAAAGTAGGTCCTTGTACCATTACCCAAATCAAAACATCCGACACTGATGGCTATAGTGCTATTCAAATCGGTTATTCAGAAGTTAAAGAAAAGGCTTTAGTTAAACCAGAGCTAGGTCACCTAAAAAAGGCTGGTGCTTTACCTCTACGTCACCTTAAGGAATATCGTGTTGACGATACACAATCTTATCAGCTAGGAGAAACAGTTAATGTTAATCTTTTTAATGCGGGTGACTTAGTAGATATTACAGGAACATCCATGGGGAGAGGTTTTGCTGGATATCAAAAGCGTCACAATTTTAAACGTGGCAATATGACTCATGGTTCGAAAAGTCATCGATTACCTGGTTCTACCGGGGCAGGAACGACTCCTGGAAGAGTTTATCCTGGTAAAAAGATGGCCGGTCAGTATGGTGCTAGTCAAGTTACTACTCGTCATCTAAAAGTTGTTCAAGTAGATGCTGAATGTAATCTTTTACTGATTAAAGGAGCTGTTCCTGGCAAGCCAGGAGGACTTCTAAGTATTATTCCAACTACAATTGTTGGTAAGTGATCAAGAACATTTCATTAAACGAAAAGCAAATCAAAAACAATGGTTGATTGTAACGTTAAAAACTGGCAAGGCGAATCAGTGGGACAGGTTACTTTAGATTTAAAAGTAGCAAAAGAAGAAAATTCAGCCCACCTATTACACCGCGCAGTAGTCCGACATCTTGCTAATGCTCGTCAAGGTAATGCTTGTAGTAAAACAAGAGCAGAAGTAAGAGGTGGTGGTCGTAAGCCCTGGCGACAAAAAGGCACAGGGAGAGCTAGAGCAGGTTCCATTCGTTCTCCCTTGTGGCGAGGAGGTGGAGTTATTTTTGGCCCTAAGCCAAGAGACTTTAGCTTGAAAATGAATCGTAAAGAAAGACGATTAGCTTTAAGAACTGCTATCGGTAGTAGGATTGAAGATCTAATAGTAGTCAAAGATTTTATTGAGCAGCTTCCCGATCCAAAAACTAAAGAGTTTACTGCAGCATTAACTCGTTGGGGAGTAGAGCCTAGGAAAAAAGTAGCTTTAATCCTTCTGGAAACGGATAATAATATCTACCTATCAGCACGTAATCTTTCATATGTAAAAATTTTACGAGCAGATAGTTTAAATATTTACGATTTACTTAACGCAGACAAAATTATCATAACCTCTGAAGCTTTAGTGAAAATTCAGGAGGTTTACAATGACTAAAAATAAATACAATCCTCGTCATTTAGCGGATTTAATACTTAAGCCTATTATTACGGAAAAAGCTACCACGCTTTTAGAGCAAAATAAATATGTTTTTAATGTATTGCCTAAAGCTACCAAGCCCGAAATCAAGGCTGCAATCGAAAGTCTATTTGATGTTAAGGTAGTTGGGGTTAATACTATCCTTCCTCCACGGAAAAAACGACGTGTTGGTAAATTTATTGGTCATAAATCTTTGTATAAACGAGCGATTGTGACCTTAGAAGAAGGAAATACAATTAATTTGTTTCCTGATACATAACCTGGCATGACCAGGGAACCTTCATTAAAAGAAAAAACCTGAGAGATAATCAATGGGTATTCGTTCCTATCGTCCGTACACTCCCGGAACCAGACAGGCATCTGTTTCAGATTTCGCTGAAATCACAAAACGTAAGCCTGAAAAATCATTAACTAAGTATAAGCACAACAAAAAAGGACGTAATAACCGTGGTGTTATTACTAGTCGCCACCGTGGTGGTGGACATAAGCGCCTTTATAGGATTATAGATTTTAGGCGGGATAAGTATGACATTCCCGCAAAAGTTGTTGCTATTGAATATGATCCTAATCGTAACGCTCGTATTGCTCTTCTATTTTATCAAGATGGAGAAAAGCGTTACATTCTAGCCCCTGTAGGGGTTACAGTAGGCGCAACTGTAATATCTGGAGAAAACTCTCCTTACGAAATTGGTAACGCTTTGCCACTATATAGAATTCCTTTAGGCTCAGAAATACATAATGTAGAACTGACACCTGGGAAAGGTGGACAAATGGTTCGCTCAGCAGGAGCTGTAGCCCAGCTTGTAGCTAAAGATGGAAATTATGTAACTTTAAAGTTACCTTCCAAAGAAGTGCGTATGGTACGTAAAGAATGCTATGCCACCATGGGGCGTGTAGGGAATATTGAAGCTAGAAATATTACCTTGGGCAAAGCTGGAAGAACAAGACATTTGGGGCGAAGACCTCATGTTCGGGGAAGTGTTATGAACCCGGTAGATCATCCACACGGCGGCGGAGAGGGACGTGCTCCCATTGGGAGAAGCGGGCCAATGACTCCTTGGGGTAAACCTGCTCTAGGAGCGAAAACTCGCAATAAGAACAAAGCTAGCTCACGTCTTATAATACGTCGTCGCCGTTAAAATATCCACCTTGTTAAATTCTTACTTATGAGTCGTTCTCTAAAAAAAGGTCCATTTATTTCAGATAGTCTCTTGACTAAAATCGAAAAACTCAATGAGAAAGGAGATAAGCAGGTTATTAAGACCTGGTCAAGAGCTTCAACAATAGTTCCCGTTATGATTGGCCATACAATTGCTGTACATAATGGAAAGCAACATATTCCTGTTTTTATCTCAGAACAAATGGTTGGCCATAAATTAGGAGAATTTTCTCCTACTCGTACTTTTAGAGGACATGCTAAAAGTGATAAAAAATCGGGTCGCCGATAAAACACAGTAAAAGTTATTCATAGAACTAATAATCATGGCACTTGACATGACAACAGAGGCTAAAGCCATATCTAAATACATACGAATGTCTCCGTTTAAGGTGAGACGCGTATTGGACCAGGTTCGTGGGCGTTCTTATCGAGAAGCTCTCATTATTCTTGAATTTATGCCTTATAGAGCCTGCGAACCAATTATTAAACTTTTACGTTCTGCTGTTGCTAACGCTGAACATAATAAAGGTCTTGATCCAGCAACTTTATTTGTTAGTAAAGCTTATGCTGATGGGGGACCAAGTTTAAAAAGGTTCCGTCCCAGAGCTCAGGGACGTGCTTATCAAATTCGTAAACCTACATGTCATATAACCATTGCAGTTGCATCTGATGTGGAATCAAAATGATATGTATTTCTAAAAACTAGCCAAGAAAACATATGGGACAAAAAATACATCCAATTGGTTTTCGTTTAGGTATTACCAAGGAACATAAATCTCGTTGGTATGCTGATAAAAGACGTTATCCAGAATTATTGAAAGAAGACCTGGCTGTTAGACAACATGTTGAAAAAAACCTTAGCAATGCTGGTATAGCTGACATTCGAATAGAACGTAAAGCTGATCAAATTGACTTAGCAATTCATACTGCCCGTCCTGGAGTCGTAGTAGGAAGGGGTGGTAGCGGAATTGAGCAATTAAGAACTGCTCTCCAAAAGACTTTAGGAGAAAATCGTCAAATTCGGATTAATGTTATTGAAGTATCTAAAGTTGATGCAGATGCTGCGTTAATTGCCGAATATATTACCCAGCAGCTGGAACGTAGGGTTTCTTTTCGTCGAGTAGTTAGACAAGCTATTCAAAGGGCTCAAAGAGCCGAAGTTAAAGGTATAAAAATTCAAGTTGGGGGACGCCTTAACGGAGCTGAAATTGCTAGAACTGAGTGGGTGAGAGAAGGACGTGTTCCTCTTCATACTCTCAGAGCAGATATCGATTATTCATATCGAACTGCACAAACAATTTACGGTATCTTGGGAGTCAAAGTGTGGGTTTTCAAAGGAGAGATAATTCCGGGACAGGAAGAGCAAGATGTAACTTCTACTGCTCCAACTCCTAAGCGTAATCGTCGAAAGCAATTTGAAGACCGTTCCAATGAAGAATAGTTAAGACTATTAGTTTAAAAGTTATTATTGACTGTAAATGTTAAGTCCTAAAAGAACGAAATTTCGAAAGCAGCAACGAGGCAGAATGAGAGGTCTGGCCTATAGAGGTAGTACTCTCAATTTTGGAGAATATGCTCTTCAAGCTATTGAGCCTTGTTGGATTACTGCACGTCAAATAGAAGCTGCTCGTCGTGCTATGACTCGTTACATACGTAGAGGCGGAAAAATTTGGATTCGAATTTTTCCAGATAAGCCCGTTACCATGCGTGCGGCAGAAACCCGTATGGGTTCAGGAAAAGGATCTCCAGAATATTGGGTTGCTGTAGTCAAGCCAGGACGTATTATGTTTGAACTTTCTGGAGTGACTGAATCTATCGCTCGTGAAGCTATGCGCCTTGCTGCACAGAAGCTTCCTATCAAAACAAAGTTCATAACTAGTCAAGAGGAATATAATTAATATGTCCTTACCTAAGATAGCGGAAGCTCGAAATCTTAATGATCAAGATTTGGCAGAAGAAATTCTAGCTGCTAAAAAAAAGCTTTTTGATTTAAGATTTCAGCAAGCTACCCGTCAACTTGAAAAAACTCACGAGTTTAAGCATACTCGTCATCGAATTGCTCAACTATTCACAGTTGAGAGAGAACGCCAACTTGGTAAAAACAATTCTGAATCAACTCCATTTAAAGAGGAATAACTTAGTTATGGCAGTAAAAGAAAAAGTTGGAGTAGTAGTTAGTACTCAAATGGATAAAACCATTGTGGTAGCAGTAGAAAACCGTTCTCCTCATCCGAAGTACGGGAAGATTATTGTAAAGACCAAAAAATTTAAAGCTCATGACCAAGACAATAAATGTCAGAAAGGGGATAGAGTCCGTATTCAAGAGACTAGGCCCCTAAGTAAGACAAAACGATGGGTCATGACTGAAATTTTAACCTCTCATTAAATCACTTAGGTTAATATCGTGATTCAACAGCAAACTTATCTTAATGTCGCCGACAACAGCGGAGCTCGTAAATTAATGTGCTTGCGTGTTTTGGGAACCGGAAATTGCCGATATGGGGCAATTGGTGATCAAATCGTTGCCGTCGTCAAAGACGCTATACCAAACATGCCCGTTAAACGTTCTGATATTGTTAAAGCAGTTATCGTACGAACTCGTCAAGCCATTAACCGCGAGAATGGAATGAGTATCCGTTTCGATGATAACGCTGCCGTAATAATAAATGCAGATGGTAATCCTAAAGGAACTCGTGTTTTTGGCCCTGTGGCAAGAGAACTACGAGATAAAAGTTATACGAAGATTGTTTCTTTGGCACCGGAGGTACTCTGATGAATAAAAAAAATCAACCGAAACGTTATAAAATGCACGTTAAAGTTGGAGATAGCATACAAGTAATTTCCGGAAAGGATAAAGGTAAAATAGGAGAAATTATAAAAATTTTTCCTAAGAGTAGCCAAGTTATCATCAAAGGTACTAACGTTAAAACTAAACACGTTAAGCCCCAACAAGAGGGAGAGTCTGGCCAAATTACTACATTTGAAGCTCCTATCCACAGCTCTAGCGTAATGCTGTATTCTACCAAAAAGCAAGTAGCAAGTCGTATTAATTACACTTTCAATGAGGCAGGTAAGAAGGTACGTATTCTAAAAAAAACAGGAGAAATTATCGACTAAATCGATACTTTCTAGACAATAATTAACACTTATTTCACTCTGACAAAGCCCAGAGATAGAGAAAGATATTATGGTTCAATCTAGACTAAAAACTATTTATCAGGAAACTATTGTAGGTAAACTAAGACAACAGTTTAACTATACTAATATCCATCAAGTTCCCAAGCTCTCTAAAGTTACTATTAATAGAGGTTTAGGAGAAGCATCACAAAATGCTAAAGCTCTGGAATCTTCTATTCGTGAATTCGAAACTATAACTGGTCAACGACCAATTATAACCCGTGCGAAAACAGCAATTGCAGGGTTTAAGATTCGCGAAGGAATGCCAGTAGGGGTTATGGTAACATTGCGTTCTGATAAAATGTATGCTTTTCTTGATCGACTAATTAATATAGCTTTACCTAGGATTAGAGACTTTAGAGGCATTAGTCCAAAAAGTTTCGATGGAAGAGGTAACTATAGCCTTGGTATTCGAGAACAACTCATTTTCCCAGAAATTGATTATGACACCATTGATCAAATTCGAGGTATGGATGTTTCTATTATTACCACTGCCCAGACTGATGAAGAAGGGCGTGCGTTATTAAAAGAAATGGGAATGCCCTTCCGTACCTAGTAATCCTTTAGTTTACAGGAGAAACTCATCAGCAATAATGGCACCTAACGATACTATCTCAGATATGTTAACCCGTATTCGCAACGCTTGTGCGGTACGACATGCAACAACAAAAGTTCCCACAACAAGAATGACTCGAAGTATTGCTCTAGTTCTTAAAGAAGAGGGCTTTATACAAAACTTTGAAGAAGTGGGAGAAGGTGTAAAGAAACACCTTGTTATTTCTCTTAAATATAAGGCAAGAGGTCGTCAACCTATTATTAATACATTACGTCGGGTTAGTAAACCTGGACTAAGAGTATACTCTAATCGGAAAGATTTACCTCGTGTACTTGGGGGTATTGGCGTTGCCATTATTTCCACTTCCAAAGGAATTATGACAGATAGAGAAGCACGCCGCCAAAACGTCGGTGGTGAAATTTTATGCTACATCTGGTAGTAATAAAATTAGTGACTATCTTTAATCTTGAATAGTATTTAACCTATAAATAATTACTGAAAACGTAAAACAATGTCTCGTATTGGTAAACGCCCAATTACATTACCTAACAAAGTTACTATTGACATTAAAGGTCAATACGTTACTGTAAAAGGTCCTAAAGGATCTTTAGAACGTGAACTCCCCTCTAGAGTACAACTCAGTAAAGATGGGGAAACTCTCCTACTTCAAAGACAAGATGATTCTCGTATCTCCCGCGAACGTCATGGGTTATGCCGTACTTTAGTAGCCAATATGGTTCATGGAGTATCAACAGGATTTGAAAAACGTCTTAGTATTCAAGGAGTAGGATATCGTGCCCAAGCAAAAGGTACTAAATTGACTCTTAATGTTGGTTATAGTAAGCCAGTCGAAATAACTATGCCTGATGGTATTAGTGTTGCTGTTGAAAATAATACACTTGTTATAATCAGCGGCATTGATAAGGAAGTGGTCGGAAATATAGCTGCTAAGATCAGAGCAGTTAGGCCCCCAGAGCCTTATAAGGGTAAAGGTATTCGTTATCTTAATGAGTTTGTCGTTCGTAAGGCAGGTAAGTCAGGTAAGAAGTAATTATGAAGCTCACACGAAGAGAATCTTTAAAACGTCGTCATCGACGCATTCGGAAAAAAGTTAGTGGAACATCAAGCTGTCCTCGCTTAGCTGTCTTCCGTTCTAATCAACATATTTATGCCCAAATAATCGATGATGTAGAACAGCATACACTAGTAGCTGCTTCCACTCTAGAGCCAGGGCTTAAAGATTTAGTATCAAGCTCCAGTTGCGAGGCATCGTCGGCAGTAGGCAAACTAGTTGCTGAACGATTAATTGCAAAAGGAATTGAAAAAGTCGTCTTTGACAGAGGTGGTAATCTTTACCACGGAAGAGTCAAGGCTTTGGCTGAAGCTGCCCGTGAAGCAGGATTGAAATTCTAATTAAAAGCATTAATATCTTTACACTAAGCAGTAAGAACTATGGCAAAAAATCGTAAAAACAACAGAGATAAAGCTAAAGAGACTAACTGGCAAGAACGAGTTATTCAGATTCGTAGAGTCAGTAAAGTTGTTAAAGGAGGAAAAAAGCTTAGCTTTCGTGCAGTTGTTGTCATTGGTAATGAAAAAGGACAAGTAGGTGTTGGAGTTGGTAAAGCTGGAGACGTTATCGGAGCAGTTCGAAAAGGAGTTGCAGACGGTAAAAAACAACTTGTCGATGTCTCGATCACAAAGTCTAGCTCTATTACTCACATAACACAAGGTGTTGCTGGGGGAGCAAAAGTTATTGTACGTCCAGCAGCTCCTGGTACTGGAGTAATTGCTGGTGGTGCTGTAAGAACAGTTTTAGAATTAGTCGGACTTAAAAACATTCTGGCTAAACAGTTGGGTTCTAACAATCCTCTTAACAATGCAAGAGCTGCTGTAGATGCACTTGAGGGATTAAGAACATTATCAGAAGTTGCACAAGAAAGGGACGTTCCTTTAGAGCATCTTTATGCCTAACTCTAGTTTTGTAATTATTAATCTTAATAAATCTCATGAGAATTCATAATCTTAGTCCTAAAGAAGGATCAACAAAACGTCGTCGCCGTGTAGGTAGAGGTATTTCTGCTGGCCAAGGTGCAAGTGGCGGTTTTGGAATGCGAGGTCAAAAATCTCGTTCAGGAACAGGTACCAAAGCAGGGTTCGAAGGGGGACAAATGCCTCTCTATCGTAGGGTCCCAAAATTAAAGCACTTTCCTTTAGTTAATCCCAGCAAATTTACTATTATTAACATTAACAAACTAAATACTCTAGTAGCTAATAGCGAAGTAGATTTAGATAGTTTAATGGAAAAGGGGATAGTAACTAGTAATGATGGTCCGCTAAAAATATTAGGTCATGGAGAGTTAAATGTTGCCCTAATAGTTAAAGCAGCTGCGTTTACCAAATCTGCTCAAAGAAAAATTGAAAGTGCTGGCGGAACCTGCGAAAGTACATCAAACATAACAACTGATACATAATCGTTGATAAGCTAGGTTATTACACATGGTCGTCAGTCGAGACAAAACACCCACGGCACAAGAAACGTTTCTGCAAATGGCTCAAGCAGCCGGATTACGGAGTCGTCTACTAATTACAGTTGGTCTGTTAACTTTAATTCGCTTTGGAATTTTTATCCCTATTCCTGGTATTGATAGAGAAAAGTTTATTGATGCTATTAGTAATAGTCCAGTTTTGGGATTTTTGGATATCTTTACAGGTGGTGGTATTTCCACTTTAGGTTTTTTTGCTTTAGGGATACTTCCTTTTATTAATGCCTCTATTATCATGCAGTTATTAACTGCTGCAGTCCCATTCTTAGAGGATCTCCAAAAGAATGAAGGAGAAGCAGGGAGACGTAAAATTTCGCAAATAACTCGATATGTGGCTGCTGGATGGGCAGTAATACAGAGTACTGCTATTACTATAGGTCTTTTACGAGAATATGCTTTGAGCAGTACATTTTGGTTTGTACCAGAAACTGTATTAGCATTAACAGCAGGGTCTATGTTCGTAATGTGGGTATCAGAACTAATTACGGAAAGAGGAATTGGTAATGGTGCTTCCTTACTAATTTTTGTCAATATCGTAGCAAGTTTACCAAAAACCCTAGGACAGACTATTGACTACGCTCAAACCGGAGGAAGACAAGCAATAGCACAAGTAATTATTTTATTGCTTGTTTTTCTGGTCATGATAGTAGGAATTGTCTTTGTTCAAGAAGGAACACGCCGTATTCCTATCATATCGGCCCGTCGTCAAGTAGGTCGCAAGTTATATAGAGAAAGAACAAGTTATCTACCTTTAAGGCTTAACCAAGGAGGTGTGATGCCTATTATCTTTGCATCAGCGGTTTTAATTCTACCTCAAAGTTTAATTGGTTTTCTTGGTAATGGAGGGGCACTTAGTGAAACTCTAATTAAAGTTACAAATGCTTTGAGGCCAGGTACTTGGTCTTATGTTGGTGTTTACTCTATTTTAATTCTATTTTTTAGCTATTTCTATGCTTCTTTAATTGTTAATCCTGAAGATATATCAAAAAATCTCAAAAAAATGGGATCTAGCATTCCTGGCATACGACCCGGTGAAAAAACAAAAGAATATTTAGAGGGAGTTTTAAATCGTTTAACTTTACTAGGTGCTGGTTTCCTAAGCTTTGTTGCTACAGTTCCAACCTTGGTAGAAGGAGCTACTGGAGTTACAACTTTTAGAGGTTTAGGAGCTACTTCATTACTGATATTGGTAGGTGTTGCTATTGATACGGCAAAACAAATTCAAACCTATGTAATTTCTCAACGTTATGAGGGGATGGTCAAACAATAGGAAAACATAAAAAATTTTAGTATTTTTTACCTATCAATTAACCACTTAAATATGCAAAAAAAATTATCAAGAAGATTATGAGTACAGGAAAAGGGTTGATTTTTTTAGGTCCTCCCGGTTCTGGAAAAGGAACCCAAGCTCAAAAACTATCAGCAGAATTTAACATTCCTCATATTTCTACTGGAGAAATGTTGAGACAGGCTATTACTAATCAAACAAGTCTGGGACAAGAAGCCCAATCTTATGTTGATAAAGGAGAATTAGTACCTGATAAATTATTATTAGGCTTAATTCAAGAACGATTAAACCAACAAGATGCACAGAAAGGGTGGATTTTAGATGGGTTTCCTCGTAATATTTTTCAAGCAGAGTTTTTAGATACGTTACTTAAGAAACTCAGTAAATTTTCAGAACAATCAGTCAATCTGGAAGTTCCCGATGAGGTAATTGTAGAGCGTTTACTACTTAGAGGAAGAAAAGATGATAGCGAAAAAACTATCCGTCGACGTCTAGAAGTTTATAGGGAAAAAACTCAGCTTGTATTAGATTATTATCGTCAAAATAAAAGACTTGTTTCCATTGATGGTAATCTTAAACCAGACAGAGTGGCAATTATATTAAAAAATACACTTACTTCTGGATTGACTAAAATTTTCTAAATATCAAAACTATAGATAAGTTAGATTACATCTAAAATAATCATTTTTCAGGAACAAGTTATTAACCTTTTTGCGTTGTACTTATTTGAGGCATAGTAATCGTGTCAAAACAAGATTTAATTGAGATGGAAGGGACAGTGACAGAGTCTCTTCCGAATGCGATGTTTAGAGTAGATTTGGATAATGGGTTTAATGTATTAGCCCATATTTCTGGAAAAATTCGTCGAAATTATATTAAAATTCTACCGGGAGATAGGGTTAAAGTTGAACTTACCCCCTATGATTTAACTAAAGGTAGAATCACCTATCGGCTTAAAGGTAAAAAGTAAAAAATTAGTAACCCTGATTTTTACTATTTATCTTATTTAATAAGCTGACAAAAGAAGAGATACCTTGATATAATAAAAGGCTTGCAGTCTTGCTGTTAAAAACTCATGAAAGTTAGACCATCCGTTAAAAGAATGTGCGAAAAATGTCGCGTAATTAAGCGACGAGGCAAAGTAATGGTACTTTGTATCAATCCAAAACATAAACAACGTCAAGGTTAGAAAGCTAATGTAATAGCTTATTGATCTGTTGTATGTACAAAAATGCTTAGAGGACAAAAAAATTGGCAAGGATATCTGGTGTTGATTTACCAAGAGATAAGAGAATCGAGATTGGACTAACTTACCTATTTGGTATTGGTTTATCAAGATCTCAAAAAATATTAGCCGAAACAGGTGTAAATCCTGATATTCGTGTACGAGACTTGAGCGATGAAGATCTTACTTCCCTTAGAACCTACATTGATGAAAACTTTCAAATTGAAGGTGATTTGAGACGTTGGGAAGCTATGAACATAAAACGATTAGCAGATATCGGTACCTATAGAGGTCGTCGTCATCGCCAAGGACTTCCTGTTCGAGGACAACGAACAAGAACTAATGGACGTACTCGTCGCGGAAGACGGGTTACTGTAGCAGGTAAGAAAAAAGCTCCTGCTAAGAAATAATTAACGTTTATTTGTAATTTAAGTTACACAAAATCTTAGTAAAACTATGGCACGACCAACTAAAAAAGGTGGACCAAAAAAACAGAAGAAGAACGTCCCTAATGGCGTTGCTCACATAAAGTCGACGTTTAACAACACAATTGTAACAATTTCGGATACCAAAGGAGATGTTATCTCATGGTCATCTGCAGGAGCTAGTGGTTTTAAAGGAGCCAAAAAAGGAACTCCTTTTGCTGCTCAAACTGCAGCTGATTCCGCTGCTCGGCGTGCCATTGATAATGGAATGCGGCAAATAGAGGTTATGGTTAGTGGACCTGGTGCTGGTAGAGAAACTGCTATAAGGGCACTTCAAGGATCAGGATTAGAAATTACGTTAATCAGAGACGTTACACCCATTCCTCATAATGGTTGTCGTCCTCCTAAGCGACGTCGTGTTTAATCTAGTCGGATTTATTTAAACTAAATACTTATAATTTAATAAATCGATGACTAATAGAAATATACGTTTGGACGAAGTATTTGACAATGAAAAGAGGTGACAAACAATGGCACAATTTCAAATTGAATGTGTAGAGTCTAAGACTCAAAAAAATCAAAGTCAATACAGTAGATTTGTTCTTGAGCCATTGGAAAGAGGTCAAGGGACAACTGTGGGTAATGCTCTCAGAAGAGTTTTATTGGCAAACTTGGAAGGAACGGCAGTTACTGCCATAAGAATTGGCGGAGTGAATCATGAATTTGCTACAATACCAGGGGTTAGAGAAGATGTCCTAGAAATCATATTAAATATGAAGGAAATTGTTCTTAAAAGCCATACTGAGCAAATCCAAATAGGTCGTTTAGTTGCCGTAGGTGCAGCTCATGTAACAGCGGCACAGTTTGATTTACCTTCAGAAGTAGAAGTCATTAATCCTACTCAACCTATTGCAACTTTAACAGACGGTGCAAAACTTGAAATGGAGTTTCGCATTGAAAAAGGAATGGGTTATGTACCAGTAGAGAAAGGGAAAGAAAAACAAGGAGCACTTGATTTCTTGCAGATTGATGCTGTTTTCATGCCAGTTACAAAAGTTAACTATAGTGTAGAAAATATCAGGGGAGAAAAGGGTGACGTAAAAGATTCTTTAATGCTTGAAATCTGGACCAATGGTAGTGTTAGTCCAAAAGAAGCTTTATCTCAAGCAACTGAAGTTTTAGTTAACTTGTTTAGTCCTCTGAAAAATATTAATCAGCTTGAGGCTGCTGTTCCTGAGTATCAGGATGAAGAAAATCCTCAAAGCCAAATTCCTATTGAAGAATTGCAGTTATCAGTACGGGCTTATAATTGCTTAAAAAGAGCACAAATAAATACAGTTGCTGATCTATTAGATTATAGCCAAGAAGATTTACTAGAAATCAAAAACTTTGGCCAAAAGTCTGCTGAGGAGGTAATTGAAGCTCTTCAAAAACGATTGGGAATTACTTTAGCACAAGAAAAAAACAAGGCTTAGTAGGTCATGAATAATTAATCATTACTACTAGTCTATAAATGTTACTTTTTTATCATATTAAGGAGACGTAACAAAATGCGACATCGGTGCCGCGTACCACATTTAGGTAAACCTGCTGATCAACGGAAAGCCTTATTAAGATCACTTGCAACAGAATTAATTCGTCATGGACAAATTAAAACAACCAAAGTTCGTGCTAAGGCAGTACGGTCTGAAGTAGAAAAAATGATTACTTTAGCCAAGGATGGATCATTATCAGCTAGACGTAAAGCGATAAGTTATCTTTTTGATAAACAATTAGTTCATGCTCTATTCGCCGATGCATCAACTCGCTATGGAGAACGTCCTGGAGGATATACGAGAATTGTCCGTACTTTACGCCGTCGTGGAGATAATGCTGAAATGGCCATTATTGAATTAATGTGATTTTTAGTTTAAATAGGATTGCAAATATTGAATGAGCATTTCTAATAAACAGTCGCAACCAACAAAAAGGATAGCTCTGATAATCCAATATTCGGGAAATCGCTTTCATGGTTGGCAAAGACAGCCTTATCATAGAACTGTTCAAGAAGATCTTGAAAATACTATTACTAAATCACTCGGTTATGAAGTTTCCATCCATGGTGCTGGTCGTACTGATGCAGGAGTTCATGCTACTGCACAGGTAGCTCATTTTGATTACGTAGGACCAATCCCACCAAAAAGATTAGCAAAAGTTCTAAATCGATACTTACCAGAAGATATCTTAATTCGTAATTCAGAAGAAGTTCCTATTGACTGGCATGCTAGATTCTCAGCTCAATGGCGTCGTTATCGATACACATTGTATACCAACAAAAATTCTAATTTATTTACTAAGTCTTTTAGTTGGCATTATTATCGTTATCCTCTGAAAGTGAAATTAATGTTGGATGCTCTAACATCATTATTGGGGACACATCATTTAACTGCTTTTCAAAAAAAGGGTTCCCAGCGTACTCATTCTTGGGTAGAAATTCAAGATGTAGAGTGCTACCGTAAAGGAGCTTTTATTCATATAGAGATTCAAGCGAATGGATTCCTATATGGAATGGTAAGATTACTAATAGGGATGCTAGTAGAAGTAGGAATTGGTAAACTTTCTTTAACTAATTTTAATCAAATCTGGCGTAATCAAAAGCGCGAACATGTACGGCATTCTGCTCCAGCTAACGGACTATGTTTATTAGGAGTAGGTTATCCAGAATTTTCATTTTCGTCAAATTTATATTTAGATGCTCAGCCATTATTTGAAACTAGTCAAATAATTTGTGAGAATTAAATTTCTAACAATATATCTAATGGAAAATATCATGTCTATTAAAAAAGATAACCTGAATATTAATTAATATCTAACATTATTTATGAACAAAACAATTACACCATCACCAGCAATACTTGAGCAGAAATGGTATGTTATTGATGCTAAGCACCAACGCTTAGGACGCCTTGCTTGCGAAATTGCCAAAATTTTAAGAGGTAAGAAGAAACCAACTTATACACCTCATATGGATACCGGAGACTTTATTATTGTAATCAATGCAGAAAAAGTTGAGGTTACTGGCCGAAAAAGTCATCAAAAATTATACCGCCGTCATTCTGGTAGACCCGGAGGTATGAAAGTTGAAACCTTCGAAAAACTACTTAAGAGAATCCCAGAGAGAATTCTTGAAAAAGCTGTAAAAGGGATGTTGCCTAAAAATACTTTAGGGCGTCAATTATTCACAAAATTGAAAGTTTACGCTGGTCCTAACCATCCTCATCAAGCACAAAAACCAGAAGAACTAATTCTGAATACTATTCCAAATGGAGATCGATAATGTTAACTACTGAAGAGAATAAAGACAAAGCTATTTACTGGGGTACTGGCCGCCGTAAATCATCAATCGCGAGAGTTCGTCTAGTTCCAGGAACAGGAGAAATTAAAGTTAATAAAAAAGAAGGCAATCTATATTTCAACCAAATTGCTGATTATATACAAGTCATCAAAGCACCTTTAGAGAAACTAGGATTAGACAAAGAATATGATATTCTGGTCAATGCCCATGGTGGAGGATTAACAGGACAGGCAGATGCAGTCAAATTAGGCGTAGCAAGAGCATTATGTGAATTAAATCCAGAAAACCGACCAACATTAAAGGCGGAAGGATATTTAACAAGGGATCCTCGTGCTAAAGAACGTAAGAAATATGGTTTACATAAAGCACGTAAAGCTCCTCAATATTCTAAACGTTAACCCGAGTAATTTTTATTATCGTAAATAACACGAAATACCTTATAAGGAGATACGAAAAATGTCAAAGCCTAATATTCACCCAACTTGGTATCCTGAAGCAAAAGTAACTTGTAACGGCGAAGTTGTAATGACTGTAGGATCAACTCGTCCTGAAATCAATGTTGAAGTATGGTCGGGTAATCACCCTTTTTATACGGGTACTCAAAAAATTATCGATACGGAAGGAAGAGTAGATCGCTTCCAAAAACGATATGCCATGATTGGTAAAAAAGCTAGTAAGGAAACCTCAGAGTCAGATAGTGCGACAAAATAGCAGCCACTATAAAATTTAGAACCCAGCAGTCTACTGCTGGGTTCTCTTTATCTATAAAATAATAAAATAAGAATACATTATAAAAAATACTATGGCTGAATCATATTTATTAAATAAATTACATTCTGTTGAACTAACTTTTAATGAATTAACTCGTCGTTTAGCTGATCCTAGTATAGCTACAGACCCAAGTGAATTACAAAAAGTTGCAAAAGCACGTTCCTCTTTGGAAGAAACAGTGTGCACATATGAAAAGTGGAAACAAGCTGAGAAAGAACTTTTAGAAACAAGACAGATTATGAAAGATGCCGGGGGAGATCACGAAATGAAAGAAATGGCATCTATAGAGGCTAAAGAATTAGAAGTAAGACTAAATAACCTAGAAAAGTTAATGAAAATCCTTTTACTTCCTCGTGATCCTAATGATGATAAAAATATTATGTTAGAAATTAGAGCAGGTACTGGAGGAGATGAGGCAAGTATTTGGGCTGGTGATTTAGCAAGAATGTATTCACGCTTTGCAGAATCTCAAAAATGGGGAGTTAAATTAGTAAATGAATCTATTGCTGATATGGGTGGTATTAAGGAAACTATACTTGAGATAACTGGGGATAAAGTTTATAGCAAGTTAAAATTTGAAGCAGGGGTCCACAGAGTACAAAGAGTTCCAGTGACGGAAGCCGGCGGTAGAGTCCATACCTCAACGGCAACAGTGGCTATTATGCCAGAGGTAGATGAAGTAGAAGTAGAGATTGATGCAAAAGATATAGATATAAGTACAGCTCGCTCTGGAGGTGCTGGAGGACAAAATGTTAATAAAGTTGAGACGGCTGTCGATTTATTTCATAAGCCTACAGGTATTAGAATTTTTTGTACTGAAGAAAGATCACAGTTGCAAAATAGAGAAAGAGCTATGCAGATTCTAAGAGCAAAATTATATGAAACTAAACTACGAGAGCAACAAGAAGAAATAAGTTCAATGAGAAAATCTCAAGTAGGTACAGGCTCAAGATCTGAAAAAATTCGTACCTATAACTACAAGGATAATAGAGTAACAGATCACCGATTAGGACAAAATTTTGCTTTATCAGGAATTTTAGAAGGTGATATTGATATTTTAATAGAATCATGCATATCTCAAGATCAACAAGAACGCTTATTAGAGCTAGCAGATTCTTCAGAAATGACAGAATAATAAATTCACTTATATTTTCACACAGTCAATTAATATTTGTTTTTATTATTCAAAATAGATAAAAAACATAATGGTAGTTTGAGCTATACATTATATAATTTATAGTTAAATATATTACTGTTAGCTATTTATTATTTTGATAATATTCATGAGTCAAAAACGGCACTTGAAAAAGTTCTCCCTTCGTATCATTTATTCTAACCTGTAGATTCTCCTTTCCTATCTTTGCTTTAATATAAGCTAAACCCCAAAAATCTTTGTTTATTTGAACACAACTTGTCAAAGCTCCAATCTTATTTCCGTCCACAAATATAGGAGTAGGCACGTCAAGTAGTTGAGTTAACTTTATACCCCATAAATATTGCTTTACGCCACGATAAGTATTTAGCCTTGCTATAGTTTCTTGACCAATATAACAGCCTTTATTAAAGGAAATTTTAGACCATAAACCTGCTTCTAAAGGATTATAAGTCTCAGTTAATTCATTCTCAGGAAATGGTCTCCCCTGACGGATCCTCAGTTTCTCCCATACATCAAGACTAGTAGGTAAAAAATCATATTCTATGAGTTCTTTGAAAATATTGTCAGAATAGCTTTTAGGTACAATCATTGTACATCCAGGAAGAGCTAAGCCATTGTCCAAAGTGACTATTATAGTATTATTTTCTATTGTTAGGATATCTTGATTATCAAGATGAGAATCAAATATTTTTTTAAGATCACAATTCCATGCCTGTAGTTTTTGAACCACTTGAGGACCAACTAGACTAAAAATAGTATTTTCATGAGAAATATCTATTAATTGTACTTTGTCCATTGGGAAGATATAGCGTTCCATCCAATCTAAAAGAAGAGAGCGCCTATTTGGAGAAACTAATAATAGGATTTCATTTTCCATTACGTAAACAGTAGCTAGATCTAAAGTTCTCCCAGTAGAATTTATGAAGACAGTCTCACATAGTTGTTTTGGCTTGAGGTCTTTAATATTATTAGTAGACAGATTATGTAAAAAATTTAATCTATCTTTCCCAGTAAGTTTTAATAGTCCCCAATGACTCATATCAATTACCACTGCGTCACTGTATGCTTCTTCAAAAGCATAATATTCACTTTTAAAATCTTTAACTACACTTTCTTCTTTAATGACAGAATAATCAATATCTTCTTGGAAACTACTTAATTTTTGTAGCATAATTAATATTTTTATTATAAGTTTAATACATTACTAAACTTTCTTCAGAATAATATAAGTCTAGTATTGTCTACATATCTGTTTAATTATTTAAACAGACTCATACAAGTTGGATTTTTAAATATGTAAGCCGTACATAACATCAAATTTAATAGTTAAGTATTAAATAAAATTGATCGTTTTTCTGAGTCTAAGGCATCCATTCTAACAAGATACTTACTTGGCTATCTTTTTTTACTCGAGAGTTTTGTTTTTTAACTTCGGTTAATAAACGCATATTTGATGTTACTGCATAACCGAAAGATAAGTTAATGACTCCTACTTCCTCTGCACTTCCAGGAGACAAAAATGTTTGAGTTATTGAAATATCAGATGCTCCAGATCTAGATAAAGCAAGAATTAATTTTCCTCCAATATTTAGACCATCTTCACTGTAATTATTTGTACTGATAGTTTTATAACCCAACACCGGAGTAACATTGAAGTAGTATCCTAGAGGCAATAAATAATATTGTAAATTTATACTTCCTGCATCTCTTTTTGTAAAAGAAGTTTGATAATTTCCACTAATACTGAATCCTTTCTTTCCTAAAAAAACATCTTCAGCTCTAATAATAAGGCCACCAATATGTTGATTGGATGGAAATTCCGTATAGCCTAATCCAATACGAGTTTTAAAACTAGGAGTATGTTTAATTTCTTCTAGAATATTTGGAATTTTTCGAGTCCATCGTTGTAAAACTTTACTACTATTAACTATTTCTGAAGATAGATCAAGAGATTGATCAATTGAATTATTAGAGTCAGAATAAATAGTTTGGCCGTAAATTTTTTTGTTTAATGAACTAAATAGTATTAAAGAAGTAATGATAATGAAGGAATTAAATTTAAATAATATTTTATTGTTACTCATAATCAAATAAATATTATTCGCTAAGTCAAATCTAGAATTACACATTTTAAATCCAAATATTTAATTTAAATATTTAATCAAATCAAATGAAAAATCACCAACTGTTGTCAAAATAATTTGGCGATTCATATCATCAATATAGAAAAAATCTATCTTTAAATAGCTAAGAGGAAGAAAAGGTAGTCTTTCTGGCCATTCAATTATAGTTATACCAGGTGTAATATCTTTCTTTTCCCAATATTGTTCTATAAATGAATCTTCCACCATATTTTTTTCAGTTCTATACAAATCAAGATGATAAAGAGGTAGGCAGCCTTGGTAGTATTCATTAATGAGAATAAAAGTAGGGCTAACAATAGAATCTGCAATACCTAGCCCTTTACCTATCCCTTGAACAAAAGTAGTTTTACCTGTTCCTAGATCACCTTTTAATAGTAACGTACTATTTTCAGGTAGTATTTTTCCTAATTGCTCACCGAAGTCTAAAGTTCTTTGATAACTATGTAAGACTATAGATTTATGGTTAATTTTTTTTCCCATATAAATTTAACCAGTAGACTTTAATTTTATTGATTTATTTTGTTCAATATGTCTCGGTATACTACATGTCATGAAATCACGAGCAAGAATAGTGTCTGGAAAAATAGCTTGTGCTTCACTCAGTAAATCATTTAATTGTAAATTATTTCCTGGCGCGTAACGAGGGCTAAAGTGAGTAAGTATCAACTTTTTAACTTTTGCACCTAAAGCAACTTGCGCAGCCATTGTTGAAGTAGAATGTAAACGCTCAAATGCAAGTTGAGAATCCTGATGAGCAAATGTTGCTTCATGAATTAAGATATCAGCATTCTCAGCTAACTCAATTGCTTCTTCACAAAAAATTGTATCTGTACAATAAATTAGTTTACGTCCCTTTTCTGTCTTGCCACACAAATCTTGTCCTCTGATTAAGCGACCATCATCTAATTTAATTGTTTTTCCTTGCTTTAGTTCACCATAGATTGGTCCAGAAGGAATACCTAGAGAAGCAGCTTTCCTGACATCAAAACGTCCAGGACGATCCTTCTCCATAACACAGTAACCATGAGCTGGTATGCGATGTTTTAATAATCTACAACTAACAATAAATTCATTATCTTCATAAAGAATTCCTGAACTAATTTCATTAACACGAATACCATATGGCAATTTGAAATGAGAATATTGTGCACAAGATTTTAAATAATTATCTAATTCTTGAGGACCATAGATTTCAATAGGCTGTCGACTTCCTGCTAAATTACAGCTAGCTATTAATCCCATCAGGCCATAAATATGGTCTCCATGCATATGAGTAATAAAAATTTTAGTTATTTGAGAAGCCTTAACATCACTCCGCGATAATTGATGCTGAGTTCCCTCTCCGCAGTCAAATAACCAAACTTCTCCTCTTTGAGGAAGGCGCAAAGCTACGCTTGAGACATTCCGTGATCGGGTTGGCACACCAGAACTAGTTCCTAAAAAGGTTATCTCCACAGTTAGTTTGTATTATTTATATACTCCTATTAATGTTACATAGTAAAATCAAAAAAAGAACAAATTCTTAAAAAAATTATGCATACTAAATTCTTAAGTATGAATTATTTATGTCTACTCTAATAGTGTTCTAACTGTACCATCCGGAATTAATACAAGACGAATTGATCTATTACTTAACGTTTTTAATGGAGAAATAAAAGGAGAACCGATTTTTGGAAATGGTATCTGAGAACGATAAACCATAGCTAAATGTCCTAAAGGAATACTTTTTTCTAAAGAACCATTACTTTCGATAATTAAGCGATATTCTATTGTTTGTTCTAAATTTTCTAAAGGCTTCCATCTTTCTTGGAAATATTTTTGGATTTCACCAAGCTGAGAAAGACTATTAGGTAATTTATTCATTCTTTTATTGTCTGAATCAAGAAAATGGTCATATTTATTTGTTTTCTTGTCATCTCTTCTCGGAACTGAATTTTTTTGATTTAATATTGGTGGATTAGGTAATCTAGAGTATTTTGATAATGTATTAGAGTAGGATGAGGAATTAATATTACTGGGATTTTTAATACTATTTTCATTAGTTAGTAGTGTGTTCGATTTGAAAGAAGAGTTTGATGGATTTTTTAATGGAAATTGAATCGTCGAAGGATTGGATTTACTTGAGGGTAGTATTGATCCAGTAACCTTTTTGGGAGGTGATAGTGGAGACAACTGAGATAACAATGGAGACAAAGATAGAGAAGGTAGGGAAGGCTTCTGCAATGGAGGAACGGGAGGAACAACATCCAGAAATGAAAGAATATTTTCTTGAGTTTTTAATGGTTTTGCAGTGTGTACATCTTTTGGTTTTAATGTCTTATAAAATTTAATTCCAACAACAAAAAAATTAATAGAAATAAATATAATTATTAATTTCTTATTCAAAGTAAGGAGTTGGTTTCTAGGAAAAGCTTTTTTTCTACTTGTTAATATAGTTATAGTGTGAATATACTTTTCTAAAGCATATAGAAGATCAAATAATTGACAAGAATTAAGTACAACCGATGAGCAGGTATAGTTATTTGCTAGATTTCCAAAGACAAGATTATGAGTAAATAAATTATCAGAAAAAAGATAAGGATCTGATCTAGGAGCTTTCTTTTTCCACTCTTTAATATTGGGATTGATCAATAAATAGTGATCTAGTGAACTATTCTGAGAAATTATAAAAGAAGTAGTATGGTTAAGATTTTTATCTATATAAGATTGGACTATATTGTATAGTGAGCTCAACTGAGAGTGGCTACCTGAAATACCTATTTGGTCCTCTATTAAGAGCTTAGGATCATCGAAGAACAACTCAAATTCGATATCACCTAACAATATGGGTTTTTGTAAGCGAAGTAGCAAAGAACGTTTATCCCATATTTTTAAAGTACAGGTAGGTGGTGTAAAAGTCTGTAAAAGGTGATTACTCAGCAATGTCATGAAAGTTTTGAATAGAATTCAACGAACTATAGTTTAATGAGGTTGACCACAAACGAATATATCCATTGTCTGAACTATAAAACAATAAGTCTAATAATAGTTTAGAGGCAAATTTATGTTCCTCATCTATGGATAATTTTTTGGCTTCTTTCATTTTATAATTATAGTAGTAATTAAAATTATTAAAATATTTACCAAGTAGTGTACTCTCCCTTGGATCTTTATTTTGTTCAGTCATTTGTTCAAGCAAAGTAATAGCTCTACGAATTAATTCCTGATGCTGTCCAATAACATAACATATTAAAATCGTTGACAATTTTGTTTGTTTTAAAGTGTAACCTTTTAAAAAAATTCGAGATTCTTCCTTATCCTGATCAGACCAAAGTTTAATTTCTCCTGCTAGGTATGTATTAATTCCTAAGTCTAAAGAGGATTGAAATATTGTTTCTGTACTAATGGGAATTAAAGATTCACTGACTAATAAGATTAGATCTAAATAAGAATGGATATAAGTAAGCTTTTCGTAACTGCAGAACTTACTTGAAGGTTCATTGATCCAAGAATCCATCGCAATAGAGTTAATGACGACTGAAGACATATAGTGTTTTCCCAAACTTAATTTACTATCAAACCTAAAAAATGATTATTCTTAACGATGGTAATTTAAACAAATTCAAAAATAGTTTATATCACGATTCTTAAAAGATAAAATAAAAGTTATATTGATACTTCTTTTAAATTAGTTTAACTATAAAGTAATATTTTTTAAATCAAGAGAAAGTAATATTTTATTTGTAATTTATACACAATATACTTGTTTTCTATAATAGAAATTACAACATCTTCGCCTATCTTCATTTAACATTGATAGAATATGAAGTAATGACAAATTTCCAGAACTATAATATCTATGAAAATAACCCAGGAAAAACTTCCTAACAGTCAAATCGGTTTAGAAATTGAGATCCCTGCCGAAACCGCTAAAAAAGCTTATGAAATTAAGATTAATACTTTGGCCCGTACCGCCAATATTCCTGGGTTTCGGAAAGGAAAAGTACCTCGGACAATTCTTTTACAACGCCTAGGAACCCGCTATATTAAAGCAGCTACTTTGGAAGAATTAGTACAAGATAGCTTAAAAAAAGCTATTGATAAAGAATCTATAAAAACTATAGGAAACTACAGTCTACAAGACAATTTAGACAAATTAATTGATGAATTTCAACCTGGTCAGCCTTTTACTTTTTCAGCCAAGATAGATGTTCCTCCGTCAGTTCAACTAGAGATGTATAAAGAATTATCTATAAAGGCAGAAGAGAAAAAATATGATGTGGAACAAGTTGAGAACTGGTTAAAAGAACGTCAAGAAAAGTTAGCAACTTTAGTTCCTATTGAGGATCGTCAATCTCAAATGGGTGATGTAGCTATAGTCGATTACAAAGGTTTTCTAACTTCTGAAGGAAAAGTTGCAGAACAACCAATTGAAGGTGTAGAAGGGAAAGATTTTCGTGTTGATCTTGAAAAAGGAAAATTTATTGAAGGAATGATAGAAGGAATAATAGGTATGAAACCTGGAGATTCTAAAGAACTACCATTAGTTTTCCCAGATGATTATCCTAGAGAGGACTTAGCTAAAAAATCTGTTAGTTTTAATATCAGTCTAAAAGAACTAAAGGCTAAAGAATTACCTGAATTAGACGATGATTTTGCTGATGAAGTAAGCGAATTTGAAACAATAACTCAATTAAGAGAATCCTTAGAGAAACAGTTTATTGAATCTGCTAAATCAGAAACTAAAAGCAATATCCATAACGCAATTACAGAGGAGTTAAGCAAAAACTGCAATGTAGATCTTCCTGATACTTTAGTACAAGAGGAAATAACTAAGCTCCTAACACAGACAGCAATGAAAATGGAAGAAATGGGAGTTGACTTGGCAGAGATTTTTAACCAAGAGAATTTACCTAACTTAAGAAAGAATGCTCATCCTGAAGCCGTAGAAAGACTCAAAAAAATTCTTATTCTTAAAGAAATAGCTTCGACTGAAGCTATTAGAGTAGAAGAGGAAGAAATTGAAAAGAAAAATGATGAGTTTAAAGAAAAGCTTAAAGGACAAAATATTGACCTTGATAAATTATATGTAACAGTAAAAGAACAACTAATAGTTGAGAAGACTTTGGACTGGTTGGAAGAGCAATCAAAGATTGAATTGTGTGAGTCAGGCAGTTTAGAAAAGACAGAAAACTTAGGTATTATTGAAGAAGCGACTTCGGAAGCCTAATTTTTATAATTTATAATGTAGAGGTATTAATAGTATTATCCTCTACTATTTAGTATTTATTATAAAACTTATAGAAGAGTTTTTATATAAAAGAAATATAGTCTATTAAAAATATCTAAATAACTAATTTTTCTATCTATTTGGATATCTTAATTATAATAATCGTTGTGAAAAATTATCTAATTAATGAATTTATGTAACTATTTTATCTACTGATTAGTTTTTCGTAATATAACTTTTTAAAATAAAAATATATTCCTAGCGAACTAGATAAATTTTCTTTGTTTTTGATATGATTTATAGAATTTGATTCTTAACAATACTTAAAAACTATAATTATAAGTTTTATGAGAAGATAACGTACGCCAAAAATATAATTTAGAATGGAATTTGCATTTACAATGTCTAAAACTAATTTACTCTCTGAAAGCTCTGATATTACGAACAATGACTATTGTATATTTGGATTAGCAACTTGTTTTTTAAAAAATGATGGAGAATTTAATGAAGTTCAGATTATTGAACCTATTCCTTCATCAGCATTAGAAATCCTTTTGAAAGGTATTCCAACTTCTTATAAATTTATTTGTGCTATGCCTATTGGAAACATAGCAACGGATGAAGAATTAATAAAAACTATACATTTCCCTGAGGAAGCAAAATTTTGCGATCTTTTTCTTGAGCGTACTATTGCTGCTGCAAGAACATATAAGAGAAATCCTCATGCCTGTTCCCAAATTTCTTTAGGTAGTACTAAAGAAGATCTAAATTTTTCTTTAGAGAAGAAAAGAGTGTTGAATACAGTACATTCAGTTACAGCAGAAGATAATGTTAAACAACATTCTCATACTCATGCAAAGCTCTAAGTCATGAAAAATTAATTTGATATTTTTCCCGTCAAACTAAAAGGTCGAGCTTCTGTAATTTTGACATTTACCAATTGACCTTTGAGGCTGTTAATATTTCCCTGAAAAAAAGTCAGCCTATTTTTCCTTGTTCTTCCCATTACCTGATTATTTTCTTTAGGATTTTCTTGTTCTACTAAAATTTCTTCTATGTTTCCCAGATATTTTTGAGAATTTTGAGCCGCTTTTTGTCCTACTAAATGGTTGAGTCTCTGTAAACGATCACTCTTAGTATTATCGTCTAACTGCTCTTTCCACGTAGCAGCGGGAGTACCAGGACGAGGGGAGTATGCTGCAGTATTTAACTGATCAAACCCAATGTCTTCTACTAATTGCAAGGTATTTTGGAATTGTTGTTCTGTTTCTCCTGGAAATCCTACTATAGCATCAGCAGTAATAGAAGCGTTAGGCATATAGAACCTGATTTTATCGACTAATTGTCTGTATCTTTGGTGTGTGTAGCCTCTTTTCATTCTTTTTAAGATATCATTGTCACCTGATTGAAAAGGTATATGAAAATGCTCACAAATTTTTGGTAACTCATAACATGCACGAATTAATCTTTCTGTAAAATATCGAGGATGGCTTGTCGCAAACCTTATTCTCTTAATGTCAGAGACTTCATGAATTTTATATAATAAGTCGGTAAAAGTATATTGATTCCTTCCTGTTTCAGTTGTGCCAGGTAAATCTCTACCATAAGCGTCGATATTTTGACCTAATAAAGTAACCTCTTTGTATCCTTGTTGTTCTAACAATTTGATTTCAGAGCAAATATCTTCAGGAGTACGCGATTGTTCTATTCCTCTGACATTAGGAACAACACAATAGCTACATCTCTCATTACAACCATATATAATGTTTACCCAAGCTGTTACTTTACTAGCTCTACGTGGTTTTGTAATATCTTCAATAATATGAATAGGTTCAGTCGCAACAACTTGATTGCCTTTAAATACTTGTTCCAACAAATCTCCAAGAGAATTAACATGTTGTGGACCCATAACTAAATCGATTTCAGGAACTCTTCTGAGTATTTTTTCTCCTTCTTGTTGAGCTACACAACCTGCTATAGCAAGAACCAGATTTGGATCTTTATGCTTACGTTTAGCTTGTTTTCCTAGGTAAGAGTAAACTTTTTGTTCAGCACTGTCTCTAATGGTACAAGTGTTGTATAAAATTAAATTTGCTTGGTCAGGATCGTTTGACCATTGAAAACCTATATCTTCTAAAGTACCTGCCATACGTTCTGAGTCAGCTTTATTCATCTGACAACCAAAAGTGACAATATGGTAGTATCGTGGGTTAGACATCATAATTACTTTTTTTAAATTTTGGTAGTTAATTGTACTTAAAAAATCTTACACATAGCAAAAAGACAAAAGACTTTATAACTATTTATTAACTCTATAAATATACTGTATATAATTTATATTATGGTACAGTCATTCTTTCTTGTTTAAGATATTCATAATATGAAAACATAATAGTATGGTAGATATGTTAGTAGATAAAATTATTAAAAAAAAAAATTACTAATTGCTATTTTTTCCCTTGTGCTTCCACTAGGAAATATTTTTGCTTCAAAAGTCTTTGCACAAGATCTCAACCTTAGCGTTGGTATAGTTCAAAGATTTGGAGAAAAGAAAGGAGATAAAATTTCTTTAACCACTAGTAATCAGAATAACCTGACTATTAAATTTCAGAACTCTAAGGGACATTTTCAAACTCTAACTGCACACCAAATAACTCTCAACATTCTAAATCGACCACTATCTAAATCTCTTTTAAAAGAATATATCGTTCTTAGTGATCATGCTACCTTTGAGACTGCTGAAGATGATTCTAAGAAATGGCAAAAAAAGGGTATTCAAACTGAGATTGTGCAGCCAGGAAGATGGCAAGTTTGGGCAAAGAGAGAAGTTTATGAAACACCTCTATTAAGGCGTTGGTTACTTAATACTCTTAAAGAAAAAGGTCATATCAGACCATACATGGAGTCCACTGTTTTAGGAAACAAGTCTCAGGCAACGTTTACTATCGATGGAGAACAATATCATAGTGATCATATTGAAATTATTCCCGATAATCATCCTATTTATGTAATTGATTTAGAACAGAAGAAAAGAGCTTATCCTGGTAGTCTAAGATTACAGCCTAATGCATATGGCACATATACTCTAATTAACTATGTTCCATTAGAAATGTATTTAAGAGGTGTTGTCCCTCACGAGATTGGACCTAATGCTCCAGTCAATGCGGTAAAAGCTCAAGCAATTATTGCCCGTACATATGCTCTACGTAATTTGAGGAGATTTAAAGCAGATGATTATGAGCTTTGTGCCAGTACACATTGTCAAGTGTATTATGGACTTAGTGGAATTAATTTGAAAATAGATAAAGCAATCAATGACACGAAGAATTTAGTTTTAACCTATGACAACAAGTTGGTAGACGCTCTTTACTCTTCAACTACGGGAGGAGTTACAGCTAATTTTACTGATGTTTGGGATGGAGAAGCAAGGCCTTATTTAAAAGCAATCGTTGACTCTCCTCAAAATAGTATATGGAACTTATCTTTAACGTCCCTACAGAAAGAAAAAGATTTTCGCAACTTTATTAAGTTAACCAAAGGCTTTAATGAAACTGGAAGGAGTGCTTTTCGCTGGGAACATAAAGTTACTAAAGTTAAGTTAGCTAGAGACCTACAAAAATATTTATCATTACAAAAGCATCCTTTATCAAATTTCAAAATTATCAACTCTATAAAAATTATTGAACGCTCAGTTTCTGGAAGAATTTTAAAAGCCTTGGTGGATACAGATATAGGAATTATCGAACTAGAAAAAAATGAAGTTCGTAGTGCATTTAGTCCCCCAAAAAGTACCCTTTTTTATCTTGATCCTTTATACGATAAGCAAAATAAAATTACAGGCTACACGTTCATTGGTGGTGGATTCGGTCATGGAGTAGGGCTCAGTCAGTACGGATCTTATAATTTAGCGAACTTAGGATGGAATGAAAATAAAATTCTTTATTTTTATTATCCTGGTACTAAAGTTATGTTTTTAGATGATTCAATTATTTTTTAGAAGTATATTATCCGTTTTTGTAAAATTACTTCGAATCTAATTTTCTTATTAATTAAGTAAGAAACAAACAAGTTAAGAAATATTTCTTTATTCATTATGTTCAAGAAAGCTAATTACTTTTTTATAATTTTTTCATTGACCTTAGTGACTTCACGATTTCTTAACTCTTCTGTTTTGGCTGTTTCTTCTCGTAATCCTGATGAAGAGATAAAATGCGAAATACTAATTATTGGTGGAGGTCTTGCTGGTACTGCTGCTGCTTATGAAGGTTTATTGGCTGGGAGAACGGTCTGTTTAACAGAGATTACAGATTGGATTGGAGGGCAAATTTCTTCGCAAGGAACTTCCGCGTTAGATGAGAGACCTACTCAACGATCACAACTATTTTATCCTCGAGGATATCTAGAATTAAGAGAACGCCTCAAACAATTATATGGGGAACTAAATCCAGGAAATTGTTGGGTTAGTGAATCTTGTTTTATGCCGCAAGACGGCCATGAAATCTTAATGGATATGTTAAAAAGTGCTGAAAAGGAAGGAAAGGGAACTTTTATATGGCTTCCTTCAACCATAGTAAAAGATTTAAATATTAGCAAAAACTCAGACAAAAAAATAGGAAAGCAAATTACAGATGTTATTGCTATTCAACATTATCCCACTAAAACTACGTTTCCTCTAAATTTGTATCCCTTATCCCAAATTATTAAAGATATATATTCTTATGGGAATTCTGATAAATTAAATAAAAAAATTATTCGTTTTGTTCCGAAAACCTATAATCAATTAGCTCCTTTAGAATCGGCCGATTGGTATATTATTGAAGCTACAGAAACAGGGGAAATTATAGCTTTATCTGATGTTCCTTATCGTCTGGGAATTGATCCAGTATCTTATTTAGAACCTTCTTCTTCAAGTGAAAACGGCAATTCTTCTTGCACACAGGGTTTTACCTATACATTTGCTATGAAAACTATCTTGCAGACTATAGTCCATAAAATACCTAAATTTTATCACCAGTATTCACCTTACTACAGCTACGAATTAGAACGTTTAGCTGATTTTGATTTGATTCATACTTATCGTCGCATCTGGAGTTCTAATAAAGGACAAGCTAAAAATTTTCATGGAATAAAATTTTCAATACCTATGCCTGAAGATATTTCAATGCAAAATTGGACATGGGGTAATGATTATCGCCCAGGTAGTGTTAAAGACAATTTAATTTACACGCGTAGACAATTAAAAAATATGAATCAGTTAAATCCTGGCAAGTGGATGGGGGGACTTCGTAAGGAAGCTCTTCGCAAAGGTGAAGAACATGCTAAAGGTTATTTTTACTGGTTAATATTAGGAACTACAGACTCTCAAATAAAGAAAGGAAGAAAAAAAATAAATAAAAATACTAGTTACTTAAAAGGATTGAAATCTCCTATGGGTACGTATTTTGGTCTATCGAAATATCCCTATATTCGTGAATCAAGACGTATATTAGGTCGAAAGTCTTTTACCCACAGAAATGGATTTTCAATTAATGAAATTGATATTTCACGTCAAAATTATAGCGATAAATACTACCAGAAAGCTTTATCTTTTAGAAATTATCAACAATTAAAAAAAGTCCTGGCAGGATATGATAATTTTTCAAATCCTAATAAAGAAAGACTTTTGAGATCAGTACTTAGCCGTAAAAGATCAACAATTTATCCCGATTCTGTAGGTATTGGTCATTATGCTATAGATTTTCATCCTTGCATGAATGAAGAAATACCGGAAAAGTTAGGAAACAATGAACGAAAGGGCGAAAGGCAAGGTCAAGGAAAAACTTTTCCTTTTCAAATACCTTTGAGGGCAATGCTACCTCAAGAAATTGATAATCTTATTATTGCAGGAAAAGGTATTGCAACTAGTCATATTGCTGCAGCAGCTTACCGAGTTCACTCCTTTGAGTGGTCATCAGGTGCAGCAGCAGGTACCATAGCAGATTTTGCTATTAATGAAAAAGTTCTACCTTATCAGATAATTACAAACCCCTTCCTTCGATCTTTTAAGCTACAAAAATTGCAAAAAAAATTAAATGGTAATCAAAATCCAACAAAATTTCCAAACACATCTATTTTTAATCGAAATTGGGACTACTGGAAGTAGTTGTTATTAATATAAAATTGAATAAAAAATTTATTGAGCAATAAATACTCCTATTCCATTGTGAATTTTTGCGGCACTAAATGGAAACCGATCGACTAATTGGCCACCTAAAACTAAACTAGTAGAACTTCCTCCATCTAAATTTAAGGCACTAGTCGATCCTAATTTTTGCATAATTTGTATCATTTCATTTAAATTAACCCCATTACTACCTATACTATTATGAACTGTCACTAATATAATTTTTCCTTGGTTAGTAATACCTATTGCACTTCGAGAAGCTTTCTGCTTTTGAAAGCTTTTTGTAAATTTTTCATCTTGTATATTTAAAGAAACAAAGCCATTATTGATCAATAATGGTCCTGCACCTAATATATGAGGAAATTGATTAAATTTTTTAGGAATAGTATGACTTACTATTTTCAATCTGTTTCCTATAAGAAATAAATTAGATCTAAAAATCTTTTTACGAATAACTAATAGATATCCATTGTTAGGAATATTATAAGACTGCTTTATCTTCTTGGATTTTTGCTTTTCTATCACCCTATCATTTTTGATGGAAATAATAATTTCATTATTACTAATAGTTGTATATTTCTCTCCCCATTGAGGAGTATAACGAGATATTCCAGCTTGAATATATCCACTATTCAATCCTTGAATAGTAATTTCTTCGCCATTATCAACAATCAAAGTCTCTTGTAAACTTAAATTATCAATAAAGAATTTCCCATTTTCATTCCACCCAATAGCCCCACGTTCTAGAATAGGACTCGATAACCAATTATTATCTTGACGAATAGCCCCTAAGGGTAGCTTATTGTTTCTATTAAAATAACCTCCATTAATTGCAGCCACAACCTGCCATTTTTTGGCAATTTTTTCTAAGGAAGAAGTTCCAATTTGACTATTAAAATTACTAGTAATTGGTTTTAATATAACTTTCGAAGATTTATTATCAATTTCCAGAAGATTTACGGGAAAAATATTATAACCTTTCCTACTCTTAACTGTTATGAACTGTTGTCTCCAAACAACACCTGGAACCCAGACAATTTCTTTAGGAAGAATTGTTTTCGTAAAATTATAGTCTTTATAGGGGTTAATCCTAGAAAAGGTAAAAGTGTTGGTGTGAAATGGATTAATATTAAATTTTAGTAACTCTATGTCTTCATTTGAGAAGAATAAATGCTTATCGAGTAAATAGTTCGTATTATTTATTATTTTATTAGCCCTATTTCTAACTTTTGGAAATAGAAGAGAATTGTTGTTGGAAGATATATTCTTAGCGTTTCCTACTCTATAAGTTAGTATACTAAAAGGTAATTCTAGTAATAGGATTATAGATATAAGCTTAAGGGAATACCAAATAGATCTAGTCATTTGTTAAATCTTTATCAAATATATTAAAAAGTATAGATACTATTTTAGGAAAGTTTATAACAACTTAAAAAAAATATGATTAGTTTATATCCTTTCTACGCTTCCATTGAAAATCAAAGTATTACCGATTATAGTTAATGAAAATTGTAACTTTTCTTAATTAGCTAGTCATTTATATTCAAACCTAATAATTAAAAAATTAAAAACAACAAGAAATAAAATAACTTCTTGTTGTTCCAATTAGATACAAGGTTTGAAGGAAATTATTTATTACTTTTCAGCAATTATAAATTTTCAGGAAAAATTTGTTCGAAATTTGCAATAAGTTCATCTAGTTCTTCAAGAGCTTGTTTTACATCAATTCTTAAAATACCTAGATCTGGTTTTTCTAAAAGTCCTACTAAAAATTCTCGTTTGTCTTTGATCAATTTTACTTGTTCCTGAATTGTTTCTTTAGTCATTTTTATTATCCAAAAACTTATTCTAACCTTAACATAAAAAAATATCTCTTTTAGACTTTTTTCAATCAACTTTTTTTATAAATATTATTTCACATAATATATGACTGATATATTTCTGGATAATAGCTTGATTAAAAATATTAAAATATATATCTTTACAAAATTATATATTTTATTAATTCGTACATTAGTAGATTATTTAAAGTCTAAAAGTTTTCATAGCATCTTTAATCAAAAAATAGTATTTAACAATATTCTAAAAATTAATGTAGATACTTTATATCAAAAAAGGATTATTGAAATAATCCTTTTTTGATATAGTAAGAATAAAACTTACTTCTTCTTTATTATTTTTCCTTTATATTATGCTATGGTTTCAATTATTTTTTGCACTATCTCTATACCACTAACAGCCTGCCAAGCAAATAAAACAACAATACAAAGGTTCAAAACCATATGCGCGTGACGAGCTAAATTATTTCCTTTTTGCATGAATGGTACTAAAGAAGTAGAAATTGCAATTAGACCAGTCATACTTAAACCAACTAGTAAATGGGGACTAAAAAATAATTTATCATTATTAATATAGGTTATAGCCATACCACCAAGATTACCTAAAACTATAATAATTAAAAGCAATGCTCCTAATTGGTAATGTCTATTATTTTTTTTAATCAATTCTTTACTAGTACGTTGCCCAGATATACGAATATATCGTAGCTGAAATCCTAAATATGAAATATAGGAAAGTAATAATAATGTACTTAACATTATTACAGGATGAATTAATTGTGACCAGAACTTAGTAAACTCTAATGTGTCAGTGACCATAATATTAATTAAAATTATCTAACAATAAATCCACATAGGTTAAGCTATCATATAATTCAATTAGAAAAAAATTATTTTTCTAAACGAACTACATACCATTGTAGATAAGTATGAGAACCTATTTCTAGATCACAAAAATTTTCCATTAAATATTTAGCCTGAGATTCCAAAGATTTCATGCTTTGTAATTCTCGAGGTAGATCATCTTGACGATTAGATAAAATATTTTTAAGTTTTTCTAATAACTCTTCATAGGTTAAAAATTCTTGTTTATTTGGTTCAAGAACAACAAAACCATCCTCTTTATACATAATTGAGTCTGACATAATATTTAAAAAATAGTTTAGTTATGGATATCTTTGAAATATAACAACTTTTTTACCTATTACGGGACTTCTCGCAAGGATTGTATTTTCTAAATTTTTAATAGTTAGCTTTAAAAAATTTAGTGTTTGTACATGTGCAAAAATTTCTTCGGCCCAATCATCTTGTTCCTTGGCTGATAAGTTATACCATTCTGTGTTAACAAACAATATTAAGCAATTTTTAGGGAAATCAATTTCGATTTTATCTACAAGTGTTTCATAATGATTAGTCATTAAGTTATTTATCTTATTCTGAATACTAATAATAAGATTTTCTTCTGGCGTTAGTAATTGTGACACTAGGATGTGATCGCTTTTTTGATCAACAGTATCAGCTGAATTTGGACGAACAATGGCTTTTATAAATATTGACTCAATATATTGACCTTTGCTAAATGAAAATATTAATAAAGTAGATATTATAGTTATAACAGCTGAATATATGATTATTTTTTTGATAGAAACCAAAGAAATTTGAAAGTTAGCTAAAGTATTGAAGAAGGAATATTTGCCAGTATTATTGATACCAATGCTTTTTTGAAATGCTGTGTTATTTTTAGTCTGATTTCCTATATTTTTACCATTAGTAGAGCAATTCATAATATAAGATTTTAATTCTTGTTCTATAATACTATTAATTACTTTTATATGATTAGCTAGAATATTAATTTTTTTTGCATGCAATGGAGAATTGATGTTATTACAACTGATGCTATTTATATAGTGGTATACTTCTACAATAAACGAGTCTAATAGGTTTTCATTAATAAGATTATCTTCTAAACTATTAGTAATATTCATATATTTTAAATGTATTTCAGAGCTTTTTTTGTTTGACATAACTCCATTTTTACGCGTCTCTAATTATTAGCTTATAATAAAAAAAATAGACAATAATACTCGCTAATAAAATATAGATAATAAAACTAAAAATAAAATAGTTTGGAAACTTATTTATCAATTAGATCTTATTTTTGATATGATAACGCATAAAAATCTATGTAAAGATATTTCCTTAATAAACTATTATAGTTTTGATCTAACCTTTAATCTTATCCATAAAATTGATTTGATTTAGAAGAAAATGTTAATATTGTCCAAAGAACGAGAATAAAAATCATTAGCTTAGTTTGTCATTAATATTGTATGATTTCATTCAAAATTAATATTGTATGATTTCATTCAAAATTAATATTGACTAACTACTAACTAGATTTTATCTCTTAAACACCTAGGATTAAGGAAAGCACTTCAATGACAATTTATATGCGACAAATTCCTACTGGTATTACAGAGGCAGAAGTTACCGATGTTTTCAAAAAACATGGAGAAGTTAAACAAGTTCGTTTCCCTCTTGATCCAAAAACTGGAGAAAGAATAGGATATGCCCTAATAGATATGGGTGATAAAGAACAAGAAGAAGACACAATTGAAGAACTAAATGGAGAAGATTTGCAAGGAGTTAAACTTAGACTAAATAGAAATGTTGATTAAACAAAATAAACTCAACAACTACTATTTGTCTTGAATAATCAATTCATTAACTTCATTTAAACAATCTTTCTCTTAGGTTGTCATAAGAATTAGCTTAACTAGGTTTTGGTACTAACGAACATACTCATTAGTTACCATTAAGCATTTCCATAGCTTCGTACTTGGTTATCATCAATTGTTATTGACAACCTTTTTTTTCATGCAGATACAAATTACTTAATTAATATTTTTACAAATATTAATTAACAATGAAAGATAAGAAATGATGTTTTACAGACAGTAAAGATATTTATAGTATTTCCCATAGTTATTTTATATATACTAATTTTAAGTATATTAAACAATCTATCTAAGTATATTTAAGCAATAGCAAGTAATGAATACTACTTATCTTAAAAGATAATAAATTATTTATTATCTTTGTAGTATCGAGTAAACAACCTATAAACGTCATATTATTGATTGTTGATATAAAGTTATAGTTTTATTTATAAATTGCTGAAAATTTGTTTGTTCGTTACTTTTAGAAAATTGCTCTTGCTTAAAATAAAGTGTTAAGATAACCCATGATAATTGAGGGTGAGGATCGGTAGTCAAGTTTGTTGTCAGTATCGAATAGGTGTTTGTCCGAAGTTAATATTGGCCAACTACTCTCCGAAGTTTTATCTCTCTGCAATTCTAAGATTAAGGAGAATATCCCCATGTCAATTTATATTGGCAACCTTTCCTTCAAGACAACAGAAGCAGATATTACTAATGTCTTTAAAGAGCATGGTGAAGTTAAAAGAGTTTATCTTCCTTCTGATCAAGAGACTGGAAAAATGCGAGGTTTCGGTTTTGTAGAAATGGAGACAGAAGACCAAGAAACTACTGCGATTGACGAGCTGAACGGAGCAGAATGGATGGGGAGAACACTAAAAGTTAATAAAGCGAAACCCCGTGAATAGACTTCTAGATATTAACTTAACAAAATCAATTAAAATTATAGACTCTAATTGATTACTCTAGAAGTTTTTTGTTTATTTCTATTGAAAAATTGTTTATTATTTACATCGAGGATACATTATGGCTAAACGTCGAAACTTAAAAAAAGAAAAAGCTGAAAGAAATCAAGCATATGCTCGTCAATTCCGTCAAAAAACTTCCCGTTCTTTTTCCCGAGGAAGATCTTACTCTAACAATCGTAGCGATCAAGAAGATACAAATGCTGATGATACTAACGACAATAACTAAAAATACTTGTTTTTAAGTAATATACGGAAAATGGGAATTTTAATATTCCCTTTTTTAATATCCCATTTTTTTTAATTTTATTGCTATCGTTGTAACTTCCTCTTTAACTGATTGCTTAAAAGTTGAACTTCAGGTAGTTTTAGCTGCATAGATAATATAAAAAATATTCCTAAGATAGTACTAATAGAAATAAATAATTGTAGATATTGTAATCCTAAATTATTACTAATATATATATATTGGAATAAGTGATCTACTATCCAACCGACCAAAGCCGCTATGAAAGATATTCCTATAAGACTTAATATACTTATACTCCATTCCTTAATTGGTAGTCTCTGTAAACGATTATTTAGAATTACTAGAAATATTAATATAGAAATTAAATTAACTAGAATAGTTGCAAATACTAATCCAGATGTTCCAAAAGACTGATATAAGAAAAAATCTAATAAACCATTTAGAAATATATTAAACAGGCTAACGCGAAAAGGTGTTTCACCATCACCTAATGCGTAAAAAACTCTAACTAAAACATCCCTTACTAAATAAAAAAGCATTCCTGTTCCATAAGCAATCAAAACTGGAGTTACTATAATTACATCGTTTACTTCAAACGCACCACGTTGATAGATTATGCGAATAATTTTAGGAGCAAGAGCAACAAAAACTGCTGTTAAAGGCAACATGGTTAAAGCGCTTAGAAATATACCTTGACGAATTCTTAACTTTAGCTCGTTCCAATTCTCTGGCATAGTTAATTGTGAAAAGATAGGCATAAATGGAACTAAAATCATATTAGAAATTATTCCCAAAGGAGTTAAAACGATAAAATTAGCATATCTCATTGCCGCTGCTGCATCAGGAATAAATGATGCAAAAAATAAGTCAGTATAAACATTAATATGTAACATACCCGAAGCAAAAGTAGCGGGTATCATTATTTTTGTTATATCTTTTAGTCCAGGTATATTGAATTGAAAGCGCAGTTTTATCCCACCTATCCCGCTTCTCCATTGAGCTTGAAGCTGAGCTAACCACTGGAATAAGCCACCAATCAAAGTTCCTCCTGCTAAAACCATACCTCCTAGATACCAATTATCTTGTTCATTGATATCTTGACCTGTATGCCAAATTAAAGCCCATACTCCAAGAGATATAACTACACTTGAAAATAAGGGACTAATACTAGGCAATAGATACTGATTAGAAGCATTAAGAGTCCCAAAGCCTATACCAATTAGCCCTGATAGTAGTGCTAATGGTGCCATAATTTGTAACTGCTCGATAGCGATTAATTTCGTCTCTTCTCCAAGTCCAGGAGCTAGAATTGAAATAAATGTATCGGCAAATAAAATAAGGATAATAGTAATTACTAATAAAAATATAGTTACTAATGTGGTAACTGACTCAACTAGAGGTGCTATTTCAGTTTTTTTTCGCTTAGATAAAACACTAATCAGGGAACTATGGAATGGCCCGTTAATTCCTCCTAATAAAATCAGGAAAAAACCAGGAATAACATACGCATATGAGTAAGCATTGATGACTGGCCCCACACCAAATGCTGCTGCAATTGATTGTTCTCGAATCAATCCAAATAATTTACTTATTAAAGTTGCAAATGCTACTATTCCAGCTACATCAATTAAAGAACGAGATTTTTTTTTATTTAGTGACACAAAGCTTCTCATAAAAAAACTAGTCACCATTATTAAAGATTTTGTTATAGTAAGCAAGATTTCAGCATGTCAAGGTCTTACATTTTGTAATCAATAGCCATTCTAAAAATCTTTAAGTTAATATAAAATAACTTAAAGGTGATAGTTTTTTTATTCCAAAAGCTTACTTAGTAAATTCAATACTAGTACAACATATAGATATTGACTTATAGACTTGATTTTTTTTGCATGAAATATGAAATAAGGTTTTTTTGTTTTTCTAATATGAAATTAAATTTACATAAGCAATTCAATTATTATTATATTTTTGTTTTCCCAAGAGATATCTAGTTTCAGCAGCAGCTTTTTTCATAGCCACTTCTGGAGTTAATTGATTAGTAACTGCAGCACTTAGATAACGCTGTAAAATATCGGAAGCTTGTGCATATTGAGGAATAGGTGGACGCAGAATCGAGTTTTCTATTACATTTAATAACTCGGGATAATAGGAAAACTTAGCTAATATTTTAGGGTCATTAAATAAGGAACGGCGACTAGGAACATATCCAGTTGCTAAAATAAATTTACGTTGTACTTCTTCGCTGCTAAAAAATTTGATTACTTCCCACGCTGCATCAGGATGTTGACTATTCTTTGTAATACCTAATCCCCAGCCTCCTAAACAAGAACCACTAAGATAATTATTAGCGTGTACCATAGGCTTAATCTTAAATTTTCCTGCGATGGGGGAACTATTGTCAGACAATAATCCAAAAGCATAAGGCCAATTACGCATAAAAACAGCATTTCCAGTTTGGAAAAGGCGTCTCACCTCCTCTTCGGCATAAGTAGTTACTCCCATTGGAGAGATTTTATTATCTAATGTGCTGCGTAGAAAATTAACTGCCTCAATAGCTTTTGGATTATCCAAACCAACTTCTAATGTATAAGGATTGATCCAAAATGCACCGTATCCATTTAAGATCTCCATGAACATTGCAGATAATCCTTCATATTGCTTGCCAGTCCATAAATAACCCCATTCAGTTAACTTTTTCTCTTGTAGAACACGAGATATATTTATTAGCTCTTCAAAAGTATCTGGGGGTTTATATCCAGTCTTTTCTAACAAGTCGCTACGGTAATAGAGAATTCCTCCATCAGAGCGTATAGGAATACGATATAGTTCGCCCTGATATATCCCACCGTTAATATCTCCTTCTAAAAAGGCTGCTAAGTCTACTTTTGATAGCCTATCTGATAAACTTCTCAACCACCCTGCGGCAGCAAATTTAGATACCCATACAATATCCATAAATACTAGATCATAGGGAGAATTTCCTAATAAAAAAGAAGAAGTATATAAATCTTCAACTTGGTTAGTGGCATTAGGACCCTCAATAATTTCTAGTTCTATATGAGAATGTTGATAGTTAAATTCTTCTACAAAAGGTTCCCATTGAGTTGCTTCTAATGCTTGCATCATTAACGTAACTTTTATAGGCTCAGCAGAAGAACTTGAGGTGATAGATATAAAAGTTAAGAATAAACAAAAAATTACCAACACTAAAAAACGAGTAATAAAAAAAAAATTAGCTGATAATAATTTGATTAACTGGTTAACTTTCATAATAGTCTCTATAAATATATTTATGTTTTTATCTCTGAAATGAAAAACAGCTATTAATAATAAAAATAGAAAAAGGTGAGTAATTTGCTTAACTTAATAACTTTCAGTTTTTTTTAAAATTTCTACTTCGCCATTACAAACATGAGCTTTAAACTTTTCACTAAATTTAACTAATAAAGGTAAACTAGCACTGAGTGGCCTACCTTCCCAATTATTAATAATATTAATAATTTCTCCCTCCATCCCTTTTAATTGAAATGGTTGTTGCTTATGTTCTGGATGATGATAAACAATAACAGATTCTATTATACGAATGCGATCTCCAATCTTCATACTCATCAGTTATTAAAAGTTTTCTCAATAAGAAGTTAACGATCATACTATCTTTACATAAAGTGTCACCAGATCATAATAATTTAAAAATTTTCTTGTCTTTAAAATATTCCTTAATTACCAAAAATTAGGTATATGTACTACGACATGAGTTGATAAGATTCTTAATCTTAATAGATAAAAATACTCTTTATTCAATAGATACACTAGTAAATAATATTTATGCCTATATTTACAGAAGTTAGGAATTAGTGTTGCTCTTTAAGTATAATTTTTCAGAATAAATAATTATGTTATTTGATTCATTAAACAACAAACTATTTAATATCACAAATTGTCTTGGGGAATATTTATTAAAAATTTCCTACTACAAATTAATTTATTATAATTTTAATATTTATATATAATAATTACTCTACGAAATAAAGAGAAATCAAAGTAAAAATAATGTTTACAGCATAATTTTTTTGTAATACATCTCATAATATTTTGTTTTTTGTTTATACGTTTTAATTTAAAATTTATAAAATATATATTATTTGCAAACCGTTAGAAATTATGAAATGATTTACGAATATGCCAAATAAAGAAAAATGCCATATTTATTGGTAACCTATAAGCTACTGTATCTAAATTTAATGATGTTATGGAAGAATCTATAGAAGATCTATCTGAAAATAGTAAATATAAGACTCAATATACTATTCAAGAAATACAAGAGCTCCTCCCCCATCGGTATCCCTTCTCGTTAGTTGATCGTATTATCGACTATGTACCTGCAAAAAAAGCAGTCGGAATTAAAAATGTAACTATTAATGAGCCTTTCTTTGCTGGCCATATTCCAAGTCTTCCAATAATGCCAGGAGTACTAATTCTAGAGTCTATCGCTCAAGTTGGAGGAGTTATCCTAACTCTGTTGCCAGGAATGAAAGGAGTATTTTTTGCTTTTGCAGGTATTGATAAAGTTCGTTTTCGCCGCCCTGTTATTCCTGGAGATCAACTAATTATTACAGTTGAATTATTAACTTTAAAAAGAAACAGAATTGCAAAAATGAAAGGCGAAGGTACGGTAAATGGGGAATTAGCAGTTCAAGGAGAAATGTTGTTTTCTCGTATTGATTAACAATTTTTCCCGAGAGATATAATGATTTATTATTAAATAATAAGAATGAACTTAAATCTTTAAATAATAACTATTTCAAAATTATAAATTATTTGTAATAACATGGTTTTAGCAGGAATATGCTTATAAAGTTAGTATCTTTGACAAAATAGATTGATTAAAGAAATTTTATATTCAATTCTATATATTTTAATCTTTATTTTTTCTATTAACTATAGTATTAAGTACTGAACATTTTATACAAAAGAATTTAGGTACTTTTTCTATACTTATATGGATTAAGCTAAACTTAGAAACTTTTTATTATTACGATCAAATAATCAAAAGTTTTTTTGTTATAATACATACTAGTTAATATGTTGATAGACCTTGTCCTGAGAAATTTATTGGCTAAAAAAAGTATAATAAATATCTTTTAGAATTCTTCAACAAGTAAATATAATATTTATTAATAAGCAATGGATATTTATTCAACAACTACTTGAGGAGACCCTAAAGTAGTTGTTAAACTTAAAAGTTACTGCAGCATTTTCCTTAAGTTACTTTTAGGAAAACAATCTTTTTAACTACTTATATTTCAGTTTCATGACTAAAATAGGAAAAGCTAAAATGAATGTAGCAATATTAGTCATGATAATTGGAATATCTTTTTGCAATACACCATAGGTAATCCAGAGGAGTAGTCCGCAACAAAACAGTAGAAACATAGCTAAAGAAATATCTTTGGTTACGCGAGTTTTCCAAGTTTTTACCAATTGAGGATAAAAAGAAATAGTTGTTAACGAGCCCGCGCATATACCGATCCAAGTAAAAGCATCAGCGTCCATAAGTCAAAATAGATGGTTAATGAGTAGTTAACGATATGGTAATGACAATAATATAATTCATTAATTGCCATCCTCCATAATTAATTTGTAAGATGAGCTTAAGGCAATGAGTATCTAATAATTATACCTTAACTCCACAGTATATTCTACTAACTATAAATAACTAAAATAGCTTATATCAAATTTAGAAATCATTATTCTAGAATAGAAGAATTTAATAATCATCAGAAATACTAATAAATAACTTTAGAGAATTAATATCTAACAAAAAAAGAAGCTATATGGAACATTTTGAAGCACTAAGTTTAAAAAATTAATACTTTTTGTGAAATAGAATCACTATAAATAATCTTCAACAAATTCTTGGTAATTGTTCTCCACTTAACATATCAACGATTCTAGTTGTTCCTATTTCATTATTTAAGGTAACTAAACCTATATTTTGTTCAGTAACTTCACCAATAATACAAGAATTATTAGAGAAAGATGTCATGATTTCTAGCGCTTTATCTACATGATTCTTAGGTATAAAAGCAATAAATTTACCTTCATTAGCAATATATAAAGGGTCAAAACCTAAAATCTCGCAAGCTCCTTTCACATCTTCCATTATAGGAATTGCCTTCTCTATTATGTTTATCCTCATTTTTGCACTGCTAGCAATCTCATTTAAGCTACTAGCCAAACCACCTCTCGTTAAATCTCTTAAGCAATGAATTTTTACTCCTTGTTTTATCATCTCTAAGACTACTTGGTGAAGAGGTTGGCAATCACTTTTAATTGTTGTTTCTAATTTTAGTCCTTCCCTTGTGGCCATTACGGAAATACCATGACGACCTATATCTCCATTTATTAGGATCTTATCTCCTACTTGAACCGACTCAGGGGCAATAAATTGATCATGTTCTACAACTCCTATCCCCGAACTATTGATAAAAATTCCATCTCCCTTCCCCTTATCTACAACTTTAGTATCTCCTGTAATAACTTGTATGTCTGCTGTTTTTGCTGCTTTTTGTAATGATTGAATAATATCCCATAAGGCTTTCATTTCGAATCCTTCTTCTATAATAAAACCTAAGCTAATGTAAAGAGGACGAGCTCCACTCATCGCAAGATCGTTTACTGTTCCGTTAATAGCTAAACTTCCGATATCTCCACCAGGAAAAAATAAAGGATTTACAACATAAGAGTCAGTTGTAAATGCAATTTTATTATTAGGGATATTGACTACAGAAGAATCATGAGGTGAAAGATCTTTATTCATTTGAAAAACTGAAAATATCATTTTTTCAAGTAATTGCTGCATAAGCTTTCCCCCTCCTCCATGAGCTAATAAAACTTGAGGATATTGTTCAAGGGGAATAGGACATGTTGTTTGAAAATTAATCATATATTTGAAAAATATTATTTCTTATAATCCTATGATAAGTACTATCATAAAATTTGTATCTTTAATTTTTTAATTAAATGACAATATATAAATGTTTAAAATTCTATATATTATCTTGTTAAGTAAAAAATTATAATTACAAAAAAAATATTCACTTATTACATAATTTACGGACTTTTAGTCTAGTATATTTTTTCTTATTTCTTCGCTGAGGAGAGATACTGTCTATTAGGATTAACTAATATTATTTTTATGTATACAACATAGTACTTACAAATAATAAGTGGTAATTAGTACATGCTTATCTTAGTAAATACGAGTTATCTTTCTTCAAAAATAGCTTTTCCTAAACGTATCATGGTTGTCTTCTTTTGTATCGCCAATAAATAATCATTAGACATTCCCATAGATAGATTTTTTAAAAATAATGAAGATTTTTCTGTAATATCTTGAGCCAGTTCCTGTACTTTCTGGAAAGCATATAAAGATTCACTATCTGAAAAATTGAGTGGTAAAATTGTCATTAATCCATCAATTGTAAGATTCTCGCATCTTTCTAATTCGGACAAATCTTTCCAAAGCTGTTCTGGCGACCATCCGTATTTATTAGGATCTGGTACGATTTTCACCTGTAAGAAAATATGAGGTGAAACAGAAATATCATTGGTAATTTTATTTAGGTGCTGTGCTAACTTCAGACTATCAACAGAATGAATCCAAGCAAAATTTTTTAGTACTTTTTTAGCTTTATTTGCTTGTAAATGGCCAATAAAATGCCAAGATATATCATTATATTCTTTCAACTCTTCCTGCTTTTCTAAAGCTTCTTGAAGACGATTTTCAGCAAAATCACGAATTCCAAAACCATATGCTTCTTTCATTTTTTCGACTGATTGTTGTTTACTAACAACAACTAGGCGAACTGAAGATGGTAATTGAGATTTGATTTCAGCAATATTTTCACTAATTTTCAAAACAATTTTTTTAAATATACGATTAAAATTTACTATAATTTCTGATAAGATTTTATTGTAACTGATTAATTAGTACAAAATATAATTATTAGTTATTTCTTCTACTCAAAAACGTTCTATTTAAATAATAGAAATAATTTTATTATTTACACATAGTTAATTATATTTTAGCTTTAAAAAATAAAAATAATTTAAAAGGATCTGCAATAATGAAGGAAATAACTTACAGTCCTTCTCATACGATTGTCATAACTTATGAATGCTTCAATTATTGTACATATTGTAATTTTAGAGTTCATTCAAAACTAGACAATTGGCTAAGATTAAGCGAAGTCGAAATTTTTTTAGAAAAAATACAAACTGAGTCTGTTAGTGAAATTTTAATTCTTAGCGGGGAAATTCATCCTCGCTCTCCAGAAAGAAAAATTTGGTTGCAAAGTATATACAATTTATGTGAACTAGCGTTGTCTATGAATTTTTTGCCTCATGTAAATGTTGGACTCCTAACTTATACAGAAATGAAAATTCTACAAACAGTCAGCATTTCAATGGGTTTAATGGTTGAGCAATCTACCCCTATGTTGTTAAGTACTGTTCATTATGACGCACCTAGTAAGATTCCAAACTTAAGATTGCAACATTTAAATTGGGCAGGAAGACTAAAAATTCCTTTTACGACAGGAGTGCTGTTAGATATTGGAGAAAAAAAAGAAAATTCTTGGGATACTTTGAAAGAAATCGCTTCAATTCATCAAAATTGGAATCATATACAAGAAGTTATATTACAACCGTATAGTTCTCAAACAGTACAAAAATCATATAAATTAATTTTTGATCAATATCAATTTATTAAATTTATTAATAAAGCTAGAAGTATTTTACCAGACTCTATTAAGTTGCAACTTCCTCCAAACTTAATTCAAGATTCTAATTATCTATTACGCTGTCTTAAAGCAGGTATTCAGGATTTTGGTGGAATTAGTCCTAAGGATGAAATAAATCCTAATTATTTTCATTTTTCAAAGGAAAAGCTATCTAGAATGTTAAAACCTGGAAGGTGGAGACTAACAGTACGGCTACCTATCTACCCCAAATATTACGAATATCTACCTCAATCCCTGCGAACAGTCGTAAATTTTTGGCAAAGGAATTAAACATCTACCTACCTAAAGATAATTTTTTCATATCTGCCTACTCCAACAATTATACCATTTAAATCATAGTTTACATCTTATTAAACTATTGAAGGGTTTCTAGACTCATTCAATAAGATAATTAGATGTAATTTTTTATCTAGTTCTTTTTGGGAACTTTATTTACAAATTTTGTGACTATTCCTTATATAACGTTTTTATGGATTGACAGCTTTCTAGTAATCTATGAGATTATCTTTATTTGTATATATAGGGTAGCTTTAAGTTAGATAATATGAAAAATAAACAAAAATTCATAATATATGTACCCTCTGAGATTCATAAACTACCTAAAATTAGCGCGTTTACTGAAGAAGAGTCTACGCCTTTTATAGTTGAAAAATCAGTAGATACCTACCTTAAGCACTCTAGTGAAATTAAAGAGCTAGAAAATCTGAATTACAGGAAAAGTCACCAAGTATATTTTTGTCCAGAATGTGAGACTACTGTTGTAATAAATGATAAGCAAATTCTTTCTTTAAAAAACCAATCTGACGTTATCAAAGAAAATGTTTCTTTTCATATTTAGAATAGAGAAATTCTTATTCAAATATCTTAGATAAGGAAACATTTGTTTTTTATTAATTGATATTATTAATCACTATTATCTTTAATTAATTCTATGAAAGAAGAGCTTAAATTATTAATCGAAGCTCAATATCCCTTGATATACCTAGTAACATCAGAGGAGCAAAGAGCTGAGCAAACTATTGATAAAATTATTAAAGATCTTGAAGAACCTCGACATATTTTTTCATGGACCGTTACTAATGGAATGAAGGAATATGGTCAACCCAATAACAAAACGCAACATAATACTATTCATGCTGAATCTGCTATTGATTGGGTGAATAGAAAGAGTGAACCGGGAATTTTTATTTTTAAAGATTTACATCCTTTCATTTCTGATGCAAGTGTCGTTCGTTCTTTACGCGATTCAATAGTAAGCCTAAAAGGGTATAGGAAGTCTATCATCATAATCTCTCCTGTACAACAAATTCCAATAGAATTAGAAAAAGATATAGTTGTTCTAGATTTCAATTTTCCAAACTTAAAAGATCTTGATCAAGTTTTATCAAAGCAATTAAATCAAATTAGAACTAGTAGTGAAATTAGCACTAGCTCTCGTGAAAAGCTGCTTCACGCAGCATTAGGTCTAACAAAAGATGAAGCTGAAAAAGTTTATCGAAAAGCCTTTGTCAAAGCTGGTAAATTAACAGAAGCAGAAGTTAATATTATCTTGTCTGAAAAAAAACAACAAATTCGTCGTAACGGAATTTTAGAATATATTGAGCAAGATGAAACTATCGGTGCTGTTGGCGGCTTAGAGGAACTTAAAAAATGGCTAACACAACGTTCGGATGCATTTACTGAAAGAGCTAGAGAATATGGATTACCTCAGCCAAAAGGAATGTTAATACTAGGAGTTCCAGGATGTGGAAAATCTTTGATCGCTAAAACCACTTCTCAATTGTGGGGATTACCTTTACTTCGATTAGATTTAGGACGCGTTTATGATTCTGCTGTGGGACGTTCTGAAGCTAATTTAAGAGATGCATTAAAAACTGCAGAATCTATTTCTCCAGCTATACTTTTTATCGATGAACTCGATAAAGCTTTTGCAGGAAATAGTGGCTCATCTGAATCTGATGGTGGAACTTCTAGTCGTATTTTTGGTTCTTTTTTAACATGGATGCAAGAGAAAACTTCACCTGTATTCGTCATGGCTACAGCTAATCGTGTAGAACGTTTGCCAGGAGAATTTTTACGTAAAGGAAGATTTGATGAGCTTTTTTTCGTAGATTTACCAAGTTTTGAGGAACGTAAAGCTATTTTTAATATACATTTGAGTAAACGTCGTTCAGATATTTCTCATTTTGACATTGAACAGCTGGTTACGATTTCTGATGGATTCTCTGGCGCGGAAATTGAGCAAGCCATTATTGCAGCTATGTATGAAGCCTTTGCCGAAGATAGAGATTTCTTGCAGCTTGATATTGTTGCTGCAATTAAATCTACCTTACCATTGTCTCGGACTATGGCGGAGCAAGTAACAGCTCTTCGTGATTGGGCAAGGCAAAGAGCTCGACCGGCGTCAACTTCAATCGCTGAATATCAGCGGCTAGAGTTCTAAAAGCTTTCGTCTGTTTTTTTAACAGTCGCTAAGGCTAGCCAAAAGCTAGCAGTATACTAAAAATTGTTTGTTTAAAACAATTTGTTTAAATTTTAAGTTATTATTAATTTTTGTTCCAACGGAGGAAATGAGAATGTCACACTTCAGTACCTTACGCACTAAAATTACAGATGCTGAAATCTTGAAAACTTCATTACAAGATTTAGGAATTGCTGTAAAGATTGATTCTAATGTTAGAGGCCATAATGGACAGTATATTCATTCTGATATTGTTGCCGTTTTGGAAGGAGAATATGATCTTGGGTGGTCTCTTAATAGTGATGGCAGTTACGATCTAGTAGCTGATCTTTGGGGTGTTGCCAAGAAACATAACCAAACTGAACTTATTAATTCTATTAATCAAAAATATGCCATTAATAAAACATTAATGGAAGTCAAACAACGTAATTTAGGTAAGGTGAACATTAATTTAGTACTTCATAATTAGTCATTCATTAAATATCTAGTAACCTAAGTAATATTTTATTTCTTATCTTTCTGATGAAACGATTACTAGACTTATTTAGCAAAACATATAAGGTACTCATTATGTAGTTATGCATAAAATAATAAACATTTCTATAATTAACTATAGAAATGTTTATTATTTTATGCATAAAAATTCTGATAAATTATGGTATGTGAGATAGATAATATAGAAACAATAGCTATTTTAATTGAGCAACTTACATAGCAATGCTTAATAAACAATTAATACATCAGAGAATGATTAATTTAGTTATATTTTTATTTTTTTTCTACATATTGATGGTTATATGTTATTCTCAGGTAATTATGGAAAATCAAGATAAAGCCATTAAAGTTATTAGTAATAATCGTAAAGCTTTTTTCCTTTACGAGATTTTAGAGAAATATGAAGCTGGAATTGAATTAGTCGGAACAGAAGTAAAGTCTATTCGTGCAGGGAAAGTCAATATAACTGATGGTTATGCGTTTATCAAAAATACTGAGGTTTGGCTAAGTAATGTTCACATATCTCCTTATATAGCTAGTAGTTTATATTTTAATCATGATCCTAGACGTATTCGTAAGCTATTAATGCGTCGTAAAGAGATCAATCAACTTATCGGTAAAATTGAACAAAAAGGGTTAACCTTGGTACCTTTAAAGCTTTACTTTAAAGGTAGCTTGGTAAAAGTTAGCCTTGGTTTAGGGAAAGGGAAGAAATTACATGATAAGCGGGAAACAATTAAAAATCGTCAAGATCAAAGAGAAATATCTAGAATCGTTAAACAATACTAAAGCATAATATTTATGTATTTTTTCTTGAACTTTATATTGAAATCCTAATGTTCTTTAAAATAAATAACATATTCTCAATTTTCAAAGCATAAAGTTATTATTACTAGATTATCTCTATACAGAATATGTACGGTGATCCACATCTATTGAGTGTAATAATCTCAGAATGAATATTCTTACAAAATCAGAGAGAATATAGTAATAATAACATCAACATGAAACCACCATTCTAAAACAGAGCATATGACAGTACTTGAAAAAGGCAATATTAGTATTCACACCGAAAATATTTTTCCAATTATTAAAAAATCTCTATATACAGACCATGAAATTTTTCTACGAGAATTAATTTCTAATGCTGTGGATGCTTTATCAAAACTTAAAATGGCTTCTCTTGCTGGCGAAGTATCGTATGAAGTTTCTGAACCAGAAATTGTAATTACTATTGATAAAATAGATAAATCTCTTTCGATTACTGATAATGGAATCGGAATGAACGTAGATGAAATCAAACAATATATAAATCAGGTAGCCTTTTCTAGTGCAGAAGAATTTGTTAAAAAGTATGAAAAAAATTCTAGTGAAATTATTGGGCATTTTGGACTAGGATTTTACTCAGCCTTTATGGTGTCTAAAAAAGTTGAAATTGATACTTTATCTTATAAAAAAGATGCAGAACCAATTCATTGGTCTTGTGATGGTTCTCCTTCATTTGAATTAACTGAATCTAGTCGTACTAAAACAGGAACAACTGTTAAGTTAACTCTGATGGATGAAGAACATGAATATTTAGAACCTGAGAGAATTCGCCAGTTAGTTAAAAAATATTCAGATTTTGTTCCTATTCCAATTAAATTTGAAGATGCTGTTATTAATAAGCAAAAAGCTTTATGGAAAGAATCTGCTCAAAATCTTAAAGATAGTGATTATTTAGAATTTTATCGTTATCTTTATCCTTATCAAGAAGATCCTTTACTATGGATACATCTAAGCACTGATTATCCCTATCTTTTAAATGGAATTTTATATTTCCCAAAATTACGACCTGATGTAGATGTCTCGCAGGGTCATATTAAACTTTTTTGTAATCAAGTATTTGTTAGTGATCATTGCGAAGAAATAATTCCAGATTTTTTAATGCCTCTTAGAGGCGTGATTGATAGTCCCGATATTCCGCTAAATGTTTCTAGAAGCGCACTGACTAATCATCGTACTGTTCGCAGTATTGCAAATCATATTGCCAAAAAAATTGCGGATCGACTTAAAGAAATTTATGAAAATAATCCAGAAGAATATATCAAATGTTGGCAAGATGTAGGAACTTTTGTTAAATATGGTTCTCTCAAGGATGAAAAGTTCAAAAAACATATTGAAGATATTCTTGTTTACAAAACAACTTATACAGTTAATGAATCTGAGGCTCCACAAGTTCAAGTTGAAGAAGAGGATGATGCCTGGAAAGATGTTGCTGGTGAAAATAATGAGCTATCTTATGAAAAAATAGGATATACGACATTATCTGCTTATTTAAATCGAAATAAAAAGCTTCATGAAAATCGTATTTTTTATTGTACAGATCCTAATGTTCAAGCCACCCATATACAGTTATATAAAAATCAAGGCTTAGAAATCCTATATATGGATTCTTTTATTGATACTAATTATTTTATTCCTTTCTTAGAAAAAGAATATTCTGAAGTAAAGTTTTCTCGTGTAGATTCTGAATTGGATGATACCTTGCTTCAAAATGATAAAGTTAATGAAATTATAGATCCCAATTCTCAAAAAACTCGTAGCGATAAAATTAAAGAGTTATTTGAAATGTCTTTAGATAATTCTAAAGTCAATATTAAAACACAATCATTAAAATCAGATCTTCCTCAAGATGCGCCTCCAGGAGTTATTTTATTGCCTGAGGCAGCAAGACGTCTTAAAGAAATGATGGCTGCATCTCAACAACAAATAATGGAATTCCCTGATGAACATATTCTTGTCGTTAACACGAACCATCCTTTAGTTGAAAATATCTTTCAGTTAAGTCAAGCAAATATCATTCAACTAGAAAATGAATCTCCTTCAGGCCAAATGGCTAAAATGCTGTGTCGCCATATTTATGATCTTGCACTGATTACACAAAAAGGAATTGATGGCGAAAATATGAAATCCTTTATGCAAAGGTCAAATGAATTACTTACTAATCTGACCAAATCGAAGTAACCACTTTCATAAAAATATGGGGGCTTATTTACCTAGCTCCCATATAGCATATACATATTAATGGTACTTAGAAAAATAGTATTGAAAGATGGCTCAAGGGTGATTTGAACACCCGACCTTGGGCTTATGAGTCCCCTGCTCTAACCAACTGAGCTACTGAGCCAATAACGTACAAATATAATATAACATAATAAGAGTGACGATATATCCAATTTTTTTTTTTTTTTGATTTTTTAATTAAAAATAATATCTTATCGTTTCAATAGAAGAAAAATAATAGTTACCTTGTTTTAGGCAAAAAAGCCATTGGGTTTTGTGCGCCTCTTCCTCTAAGGTGAATCTCATAGTGAAGATGTGGTCCTGTACTATAACCAGTACTACCCATTTCGGCAATTTTTTGTCCCTGCTCTACCTTCTGTCCTCGCCGTACTAAAATTCTACTATTATGAGCGTATAAACTGATACTACCATCAGGATGGCGAACTCTAAGTAGATTTCCGTATCCGCCTGAACTCCATCCCGCACTTATAACTTCTCCAGAAGCTGAAGCCATGATAGGGGTACCAGTAGGAGCTGCAATATCTATACCTTTGTGCATTCTTCCCCAGCGACGCCCGAAACCTGAAGTTATTACTCCCTTACTTGGCCATATATGTCCAGAATATTTTGCAGGAGCACTAGGAAGATATTTATCGGGGTTAGATACTTTTGGAAGATTAGGCTTAATATCGGTCTCTAATGGAATTTGAAAAGTATTATTATAGACATCTACATAGTTAGGAACCACACCTATTAATTTAGGTTTTTGAACGTTAAATTGTGTTACGGCTCCACCTAAGTTTTTCTGATTTACGATTTTATTTAAGCTTGGAGGAGGTTCTTTATAACTAGGAAGTTTCGATTTTGTTATTTGAGACTGATTAATTGTCGTAAGGCTTTTAGAAATTTGATTCTCTTTTAGATATAAAATACTAAGACTTGATTCTTTAGACTGTTTGCTTTTGTCTACTGAAATTTGTTGTGGGATTACTAATGTTTGATTAACTCTTATAAAATTAACATCAGTAATATGGTTTGCACTTATTAACTCTGACGTCGAGATACCATGATGACGGGCAATACTATTAAGAGTATCTCCTGGGCGAACTTTATAACTTTTCTTGTTTATAGCAATTAAAGATTGTGAAAATACTGAATTCAAATCTCCAATCAAAGTGATTTTTGGTGTAATTTCATGAGTATATGTGCCTCTAATATTCCCTGAAGTCTTTGGTTGTATTATTTTCGTTATATATCTAAATGGCGCAACAGCATTCTTAATTACTTGTGTGTTATTTAATTTAAAAAAATTATTAGAAACAACTTCATTTTCTTTATGAAAATTATTAATTAGCTTGTAGTCAATATTTTTTGTTTTAGAATTAATACCTGTAGAGCTCTTAGGAATGATTTTTTGATTTAAATTTTTAATAGATGGAATTCTTATAATTGGTTCTGATTCAGGCTCAATAGTATCTATTTTGATACTTGATCTTGATAAATTTATAGCTGAAGCTATTTCAGTTTTAACTGTAAACATTCCTACACAAGTAGCCAAGCTAAACATGGCTAAAGAATGACAAAGGTTGTTTTTTTTGTTTGAGATTAATTTATTTTTGTATACCTGAGGGAAAAATATATTCTCTGATTTTATGTATTTTAACAAGTGAGAATATGCTGTTATTACTTTATCGGACTTATCTTTCAAGAATAACCTCCTAGCAGTGAACGAGCAATTTAAACTATTGAAAGTTTACTAGAATAACTTTTTAATAAGTATATCTACTAACAAAAAGTAGTTTGACTTTACCAATTCAAACAATATGTATAGCAGATTTACCATGAAAAATCAACTTATTCTATTTTTTAGTAAGTAGTAACTAATTATAGTTTATTCAGAAAGTTTTTATCTATTGATAATGAACTACTTGCTAGTTCTACATTTATTGTTAACTTTTATTAGAAATTCATAATTTGCCTAATCTAACATAGGTGACGATAAAATATATAAAATGTTTCGCTAGTATTTTATTATTTTCTAGAATGATGGATAGTCGAAGAATAATGAAAATACTTGCTTACAGTCCTTTATGAAAAAACTTAATTGAATCGCTTTAACAAGTTACATAAAATAATAGCTAAACTACCAGATAAACTAAAATTTAACTATACGAAAACCAGCTGTAAACATATGATATGAGTTCTCATAACAAATTTTAAAAAAGAGCATTTGTTATGTCTTTACTAATAATAAATATTGACTATATTGTTTATTTATCAAGCAACATTTTTTTAGATATTTCTGACCTATCAGTTAAAAAGTAAACAGCTTTTCTTCTAAGATCTTTTCCTGGCATGCTACAGCTTCTATTTCCCTACTAACAATTGAAGTAATACTATTACCTAATCGATATTTACGCAACCATTGCTGAGCAAGATTTCCATCTCGTAAAATTTTTTTTATAGGAGTTAGAAAACAGCTAAATCCATTCTGTTCCGCAATAGGAAAGACCTCTTGATACAGTTTTTCAATCCATTCTTTTGTCTCAATTTTGTTACCATCTTTCCAGTTATACAACTTAGCATTCAAGCTACGTTTTGCTACTTCTAATTCATTCTGTTGAGTGATATAAAGTAATGATTCAACTGATAGTTGGCTTTTTAAGAGAGGATTTAGGGATGCAGGATTTTTTATTAACTGTAAAAGACGTGCTTCCAATAACGCAACAACAGATAGTAAAGAAACTGGATCAATTATCAAATCACAAATTCTTAGCTCTAAGCGGTTTAAATTATAAGGACGTTCATGTCCATTTGGCCTTACTGAACTCCAAAAATGGCGAACATTTTGCATATTTTGAAGAGCTAACTGCTTTTCTGTCCAATCGATAAAATGAGCATGACTAATAAAAAAAGGAACTTTTTGGGGAGTTTGTGGAAACATATGCCAACGAGTTGAATGAAAGCCTGTAACTTCTCCATCAAGAAAAGGAGAAGATGCACTTAAAGCTAAAAAAAGAGGTGCTTCAACTCTTATTAAACTATAGGCATGCATCAACATTTCTGGATCATTGATTCCTATATTAATATGAATACTTGCTGTTACGACATCCGTTCCATAAGTATTCTCAATATAGCTATGGTAAGAATTTTTAGGATCAGAACGGTAGAACCGATTAATGTTATCTCCTAAAGACAAAGTACTTCCTGGCACTACAGTATAGTCACCTATGTCTTCCAAATACTTTCTTAAACGTCTTCGTGGATTAATCAAAGCGTATAATAAATTATCGTAATATAGCAAAGGTACAGTAATATACTCGACATTACGACTATCAGGCTCTTTTACGAATCCATTTAGCTCTTTAGTAATACGATCAGATAATCCTACAATTTTTCCTTGGGATGTGCCTGTATATATCTCGACTTCAATACCCTTAGATAATCGCATCATATTCCTCTAATGTTTTGGATTTTTGGATTCTCTTATTATTTACTTATTATCAATGATTTTATCAATAACTACTAATTATTTATGACGGTTTTCTTCATTAGTAATATTTATTAAATAAAACTTGATATATTTTGAACTGGTTTAAAACTTATTTGCAATTAACCACTAATAATTATCTTCATTAGTAAAAAGCGTGTTACTGTTTTAGATTACTTTTTTGATAATAGTACTAAGATGTGAATTAAAAATACTTTTTTTCATTAAAGTCTGTTGATATTGATCGAGACTTCATAAAAAAGTTTCATTTAAAATGCGATTGTTTAAGAAGATATATTGCTAGTAATTTTGGTTGGATAAACGTAAAAAAGAATAATAAGATCAGATCTTTCTTTCACCACAGCACCATTAGCATAATTTTCTCAAAGTTTTTTTAAATGAAAAAAATGATAGGAATTAATTATATGGATATAACAAAGATCTCTATCAAGATTATCATAGTCAAACTTACATATTCACTAATTTAATAGTTTTAAAAATAAACTTTTAAATTAGCAAATCATATCTGAAGTCTTAAACCTATTCTTATAAAGCTTTATTATTGAATAATTAACTAGTGCGATCGCTTTTGTTAAAAAAGTATAATCAATTTAGGATAATTATTATTAGATAATTTTTTTTGAAAAATCTTAAACATAACAAGTTCTAATTGAATCTTTTAGTTCTTTGGTTGCTAATTTAATAACAATTTAAAAATAAGTTCTAAAAATTGGATGATCTAAATTGAACTTAGTGCCAGGAATGATAGATTCTTAATAATCCAGAAAATAAATAGGTATTAACTGAAAAATTAATACCTTGTTTTTGCTCTAGGATATCTGTAACCTTCTCAAGGTAAAATGAAATTGAAAAATCATAATGAGTAATTGAGAATATACATGAAAATTCATGGAAAGAATACCTCTTTATTAGATTGGACGGGGGATGCAATTGCTATTGGCCTATTTGAAAACGAAATAAATTTAATAGGAGAACTAGATCAGTTAAATAAAAAAACAGAAGGAATCATACAGGAATTAATAGATGAGACAAGATTTGAAGGAAAGTTAGGTTGTATTGTAGCAACTCGTATTGGTGGTAATACTCTTATTCGCAAGGTATTTTTGATTGGCTTAGGAAAATCCCAAGAATTTATACCAAATAGTTTACGCTCAAATATCGCTTCTATTGCTCGCTGCGTGAGAAAAGAACACATTAAAACTCTATGTTTAAAATTTCCTACTTTTGATAATAACCCTAGTTTGACTACAGAAATAATCGTTGAAGGGCTATTATTGTCCCTACATCAAGATAACCGGTTTAAATCTAATTCAGAGGATAAACTTTTAGAATTACAAACTATTGATATTTTAGGGATCGGAGAACAAGTAGAAGCTATTAATCATGCTGAAATAGTCTGTTCTGGAGTAATTATGGCGCGGGAATTGGTAAATGCTCCTGCTAATTATATAAATCCTATAACTTTTACCAAAGTTGCCGAAGAATTAGCAGGTGAATACAATTTAACAATTGATATTTTAGAACGAGATGAATGTGCTAAGCTTGGGATGGGGGCGTTCTTAGGGGTTGCACAAGCATCAGATTTCCCACCTAAATTCATCCATTTGACGTATAAGCCAGAAGAGATACCTACGCGAAAGATAGCTATAGTAGGCAAAAGTTTAACTTTTGATTCAGGAGGACTTAATTTAAAAAGTTCTAGCAGTGGAATTGAAGTAATGAAAATGGATATGGGGGGTGGCGCAGCTACTTTAGGTGTTGCTAAAGCTATTGCTCAACTGAAGCCTAATATAGAAGTACACTTTATCTGTGCTGTCACGGAAAATATGATTAGTGGATGTGCAATACACCCTGGTGACATATTAACTGCATCTAATAGTAAAACTATTGAAGTTAACAATACAGATGCTGAAGGACGCTTAACTTTGGCAGATGCTCTAATATTTGCTGAAAAGTTAGAAGTGGATGCTATCTTGGATATAGCGACTTTAACTGGTGCTTGTGTCGTAGCTTTAGGAGATAATATTTCTGGACTATGGAGCACAGACAATAATTTAATTAATGAAATAAAAACTGCATCAGAAAGATCGGGAGAACATTTTTGGCAGATGCCTATGGAAGATAAATACTTTGAAGGCTTAAAATCTCCTATAGCTGATATGAAAAATACAGGACCAAGAGCTGCAGGAGCAATTACAGCAGCTTTGTTTTTAAAACAATTCGTTGAAAAAACTCCTTGGTTACATATAGATATAGCTGGAACAGCCTGGATTGATAAAGAAAATGGGATCAACAATGTTGGAGCAACTGGTGTCCCGGTACGTACAATTGTCAATTGGCTTGTTAACTAAACTGATATGAGTAACCTATAAATTAAGTAACCAAGTTGTAGTTGTACTTAATTTTTAGTTTATCTTATTTCCGCAATTGCTCCTTTAGCCATTTGTGCTATTGCTTTATCTGTAGCTGTAGGTAGTTGGTAATATGTACCTCCTGCAGTTGCAGCCAGTTCCTTCCCGAACCCTGTAGAAACAAATTTTTTCTCAGTATCTATCACCAATAATTTAATACCTAACATTTTGATTTTACCGGCAATATTTAATAATTCTTCCTTAATATTAGGTTTATCTTCTTGTGATACCTCTTCACCTAAAGAACGAGACAGTGAAATATTTCCTCGACCATCAGTAATAGCAACAATTACTACTTGACCAATATCGCCCGACATTTTAGCATTCATACCTACCCTAACTGCCTGAGTTAAGCCATGAGCTAATGGAGAACCTCCACCACAAGGTAAAGTTTCTAATCTTTTTCGTGCAAGAGAAATTGAACGAGTTGGAGGCAACAAAACATCAGCTTGTTCTCCTCTAAAAGGAATTAGTGCAATTTGATCCCTATTTTCATACGCTTCTGTTAAAAGTCTCATAACTGCACCCTTAGCTGATTGCATCCTATTAAGAGCCATCGAACCAGAGGCATCTACAACAAAGATAATTAGTGCGCCGGCCTTTCTAACTAAGCGTTTAGAACGAATATCTTGTTTCTCAACAATAACATTACGCTCAGGGTGACGTAAACGTCGCTTTTTTTGATACGGAGCAGCTACCCTCAAAGTTGCATCAACAGCTATCCGATTTACTTTACCTTTAGGTAACATAGGTTTGACATAACGTCCTCTATCATTAGAAAAGATTAAGTTACGGCTTCCTGACTTCCCTTGATTTTGGGACTTTTGGGCAAAAGATAATACATCAGTATCTATAATGGCTCCTTCAATATCAAAAACAAATTCTTGAGGTACTTCTAGATTTTGCTCTTCTTTCTCATTATTGTCTTCTTCATTATTATCTTCTGGATTTTCTTCGTTTTCTTCTTGCTCATTAGAGCTTTGCGGCTCTTTAGATGGAGGTGGAGGCGGAGAGTTGCTTTCTTCAGGAGTCTCTTGCATACTTGAACGAGGAACAATTACTAGCTCTACTGCTTTTCTTAAATCATCAGTACTAACTATATCATTACCGTTCAGTGCGGCTAAAGCTTTTGCAACTTGCGTAGCAAATATTTCAGCTCTATGCCCTTCAACTCCCCCTCTAAGTGATTCCTCTACTAAATATTGAATTTGGTTACTTTTTATTTTTACTTCCTTTAGCCATTCTCTAGCCAATATAATATCAGTTTTAATACTATCTAACTCTTCATTATACTTTTTGCTAAATAGTTCTGAAGAATTAGAATAATCAATAACTTGGTTAACAGCCTCTACTCGTTGTTCAAGTTTCAACGTACTATCAGAAGAAAGAGCAATTGCTATCCTATCTAATATGTGTTTTCTTAAAGAGCCTTCTTCAGGATTATAAGTTGCAATAATAATAGGCTTACAAGGATGCTGAAAACTAATACCTTCTCTTTCAACTTTATTCCAACCTTCTGTTAAAACGGTTAATAATTGATTAGAGACTTGATCATCTAATAAATTAATTTCGTCAATATATAAAACTCCGCGATGAGCCTGTGCTAGTAACCCAGGTTGAAAAACTGGCTCTCCTGTTTTAATAGAGGCTTCTACATCTATTGAGCCTAATAATCTATCTTCTGTTACGCCAAGAGGTAATTGAATGAAAGGGACAGGAATAATTTCTGTAGCAATGGAATCTAACTCAACATGTAAATATTTTTCTTGTGTATCGGAATCCCATTCTTCAGGAATATTATATTCACAATTAAAAGAATTATTTTTTATTCGTTCGATAGGAGGTAACAGAGAGTGGATTCCTCTAGCAAGTACTGATTTTGCTGTTCCTCGGCGGCCGGCGATAACTACACCACCTAATTTTAAATCTACTGCTGCTAACAATAAGGCTAATTTAATAGATTCTTGTCCAATAACAGCAGTCATGGGAAAACTGGGAGGCGCAGAAATAGGAGTAGACATTAAGAATTTTGTATTTTAAAAAAGGACAAAGTAATTTTTATTTATTATCTATGATAATCATACTCTGAAAATTTTTAACTAAAAAATAGTTTTTTGTAATGTTTTTTGAGATTTTATATTTTGATACTTAATTAATTTTTAATATATGAAGCCATACTACATGCAACACGAGCATAATGTAGTTATTAAATGAATATTATCTTTATTTTTAATAAATAAAGATAATATTCATTTGTGAGTTTTAAATCATAAAAACCTAAGTAAATAAATTATTATAATCACGTACAATAATCTTAAAGATCCATCTGCAATTACAAAAGATTACAAAATCAATATGTATAGTCTGCTTGAGCATTTTCCTAAGTTAATAAAACAATTCCGTGTCAAGTTGCACAATCTACGTTTTTCATACACAAAGCAAAATGAAAAAAATGTAAAGCTATCATCTTCAAACATTCTGAATGATAGTGACTATGAATTTTTATTTAATCAACTATTAGATGGTGTTACGCATGGATGGCATGAAGGAAGAATTCTTAAATATTTTGAAGATTTGGAAGAAAGAGGAAAAGCAAAATTGTGGGTATTATGGCTAAATAATTTTAGAGAAAAGGTCCTGTTATCTGAAAATTCTGATCTACATCTTGCATCAAAAATGATGCGGCTTGGTGAATTAGCTCAATCTTTTCCCTCGATTGAATCTATTGGAAAGATTTCTTATGATATTGGTCAAGAACTTTATGTGAAAAAAACAAAAAGTGAAACTTGGGGGTATATAGACGTTGAAACTTTAAACCTCACAAATAATATTTTAACAGAACCAATTTTCCCTTCCATATCATTTAAAGAAGAATCTTTAATAGTTGACGATTTAGAACATGTCGTCTTACAAGATGAAGATCTTGTGATTGACTCACCTAATAAATCAATTTCTAATCTGGTAAATTCTCAAAGTTTAACTGCAGATACGTCTGCACTGTCTAAAAATTATTTTAAAAGAGGAATGGAAAAATTTAGTTTGAGAGATTGGGGAGAAGCTATTTTGTTATTGGACAAGGCTCTAGCAATTAATCCTTCTTTTTCTATTGCATGGTACAACCGAGGTAAAGCACTGAGATATTTAGGAGATAATGATCAGGCAGTTTCAAGTTTTAATAATGCTTTAACTCTCGATCCTCAAAATATAGATTTTCTTGATGCTAAAGCCCAGCTTTTGTATGACTTACAAAATTGGTCTGAATCTATCAAAATATGGGATCAAATTTTAAATATTCAACCTTCTAATTATAAGGTTTGGTACAATAAAGGTAGATGTTTAGAATCTATGAAACAAATTTCTAAAGCGATAGACAGCTACAAAAAAGCTTTAAAAATAGTCCCTAATCTTAAGCCAGTTTTGAAGCGACTTCGAAAATTGTATGATATTAAACATAGTTTCCAAACTATAGATTAAAGTAGTTGAATAATTTTTTTTATGGACTCTCAATTACGTGTATATGTCCCCGATCATCCTCTAATTAAGCATTGGCTAGGAATAGCTCGAGATATTAATACTCCAAATATTTTATTTAAAACAGCTATAGTCGAAATTGGTCGTTGGTTAACTTATGAAGCAACTAGATATTGGTTTCCCATTATAGAAACAACTGTTCAAGGAACTTTAAGTACTTCCTCAATAGCACTAATTAATTCTCAAATACCAATTGCTGTTGTTCCTGTTCTTCGTACAGGACTAGTTTTATTAGAAGGAGCGCAAACCTTACTTCCTTTGGCTAATATTTATCACCTTGGACTTGAAAAGGATAGTAAAAACTCAGAAATAACTTGTTATTTGAATAAACTACCTCAAAGGTTTACAGAATCAACTCAAATAATCATTCTAGACCCCGTTCTTGATACAGGAGAACGAATTATGAAAACATTGTCAGAGCTTGTTCAACGTGGAGCAGACTTGGGCTTAGTGCGTATTATTTCTGTAGTTGTTACTCCTAAAGCATTACAAAAATTAAATCTTCAATATCCTGTTTTAAATATTTATACTGCTGCTATTGATGAGAAAATTGATGACAGTGGTAATATTATCCCTGGATTAGGAGATGTTGAGAATAGAGCTTTTGGAAGTTAAAAAAATTATTTCAGGTTAGTCTTTTAGTAAAGACTAACCTGAAATAAAGAAAAAAATAGCAAAAGTCAAAATTAGTAACTACTATAGAGTTTCAAAATTATAATTTTCCTGCCTCCTAACAGTAAAGTTTTGTAGTCACTGAGTTAGGAGTATTTTTACCTTAATTTTGTTGAGATTGATTTTTTTCATAAAAAAGGTTGCCAAAAATATCATTTTATTGTTAAGATTACTGAGTGGTTTTAATCCTCAGTAGCTCAGTGGTAGAGCGGTCGGCTGTTAACCGATTGGTCGTAGGTTCGAATCCTACCTGGGGAGTCTCTTTACTAATATCCCGACTAACGATTTAATTTATACCAGCATGTCTTAAGATATGCTGGTATATTTTTGTTATAAAAATATGGTATTTAATGTATTTTAAAAATTATGGTACAAAATTGAATAAATATGTTATACTCAAGCTCGAGAAACCTAAGTATTCGGTAGTAGATTTTGTTATCAGCATTGACGGGTATACCCCTTTCAGCCTTTGTACGATTCTCTCCGATCACTCAATCTCTACACATTTGCAAATTACGGAGATAATCTGAATGTCTATTTATGTAGGAAATCTATCCTATGATGTAACTAAAGAAGACCTTAACGAAGTTTTTACAGACTACGGTGAGGTCAAGCGTGTTCATATTCCAACAGATCGTGATACTGGACGTATGCGTGGCTTCGCTTTCGTAGAAATGAATTCTGACGATCAAGAAGAGCAAGCCATCTCTACTCTAGATGGAGCAGAATGGATGGGACGTACTTTAAAAGTAAACAAAGCTAAAGAACGTGAGCCTCGTGGCTCCTTCAATGGTGGTAGAGGACGTGGACGCTTCTAGAGATAAGCGACACTAAACTACTAAACAAATAGGAGTAGGGAATTTAGGTTTCCTACTCCTATTTGTTTTAAACTTTTACTTTTGTTAGTTACCTATAACTATAACCAATTAAGTCTATACTAATTAAAATAATTCCTTCTTGCTATTCAAGATTTATATATCATAGCCATCAAAAGTGATATTATTTTAGATTTAGAATATTTCGCTTAAATAGCAAACATAAAATTAATTACTTACTATTAGAATATTTCTTAAGTTCTACTCTTTGAATATAAAAATCTGAGTTTCTTTCTTTAGTTAAATTATTCTATAAACTATATTATCGTAATTATTTTTACTGTAATATACAGGACATCTTAATAAAGATAAGTACTTGAAAATAATACTCACACCATATAAATAATGGAACTTTGGCCCAAAAAAAACGTCTGGGACTAAACGAAAATCATTTTATAAGATTAAAGAATTAAGTTTATTTTGAAGATATCTAATACCATTTGAAATTAAACATTGATCTCTAAATTAGTTAAATTTTTTAAAATGTAACACTATCTTACAAGCTTACTAATAAGCTTAAATATCTTTTATATCTAACCTTATATTAGAAACTAACTGAAAACATATTTAATTTTAATTGGAAAATATAATTATGAGACAACTTAAAAAATGGTTAAAAAATAAACTTGTTAAAATTTTAGTACCAGAAATTGATCAGCAGTTAGGAATTAATCAAAAACTTGAAGAGATAGGGCTATATGGAACAGCACCATGGTATAGAGAAAATCTTTGGGAACCTACTGTACAACTAGTCTTAAGAGATTTATGTCTTCCTGGAGATACAGTTTTCGACGTAGGAGCAAATTTTGCTGGTTTAACAACCATTATGTCTCGTATGGTCGGTCCTAAAGGAATAGTCTGTTCTTTTGAAGCTAGCCCTCGAATTGTAGATAAATGTCAAAGAAATATCATCAATAACGGATGCAGTAACACACAGCTATTTCATTCAGCTGTTTATTCAAAATCCTATGAAAAAGTTCCTCTGTATTTAGGTAGCCACCTTAATGATAGCATTTACAAAGATTATTCTATTGGGGAGGCTGCTTATGAAATTCCTACCATTGCTTTAGATGATTTTGTTGAACATACCAAATTAACACCCAATCTTGTTAAGATGGATATTGAAGGGGCAGAATTTGATGCAATACAAGGAATGGAAAAAACCATTAGATCTGCCAAGCCTCATTTAATTTTAGAAACTCAAGCTGAAGATAGCCGATGCTTAGATTTCCTATCTGCACTTGGTTATATTTCAATTGATTTAAATACTTACAAGATCATTAAAACTCCTGAAGATTATCCATCAGGTGTAGGAATAAGAAATAATTTATACATCCATCAAGATAGGCTATCAGAAACTCCTTACAATCCACCTTTTAACTTTAAAACAATTACTACTTTAGAATCTAATCATTTCAAAAAAGGAAAAGATGGTTCTATAAATCTTCAAACGCCATTAAGTCTTAGTAAAGGTAGATATTTAATTGACGTGATGTTTACTGCTGAAGGAACTGATAATGATTTAACTTGTGGGGTTAATATAGCTGGAAAGTCAATCTTCCGTTATCATGCATATAGTAGCTTGCTTGCGTCTCACTATCGTGATTGGGTAATTCATATCTCCAGTGATTCAGACATTGATTTATACTTTAATTTTCTTAATCAAACATTTGATGGTACCTTATCAATCCAGGGAGCTACAATAACGGAAATTTTAGACTTTAAAAATACATCTACTAATCTATACATATAAAATTTTCCAAAAAATTACTATAATACTATGTTAACTCCACTTATTGGTTTTTTTATTGGTTTAATATTATTAGAATTATGTTTTGGGATGTATACAAGTCGGATCGTTTCATCCTTTTTTTTTAATATTTATCAGGTAAAAAACAATTTTTTCTGTATTTTAGGATTAGTTTTAATTTCTATTGCTTTAATAATTGGAATGGCAGGCTATTTAAGCTACATCACTGCTTATCAATTAAAAACTATAAGAATACTACTAAGTATAATAGGACTTCTATTTCTGATTTTTGGTTTTCTTCAAAGTTTTAACATAATTAAAAACTTTAAGAAATACTTGAATCCTTTTTCTTATTTAATTTCAACTAAATTAATTTTAAGCTTTCTTTCTCTAGGAATATTATTTTCCATTTTTTTAATTAGTTTTTTTGATTCTAATTATGGTGGTGATGCTTTTATGTATCATTTACCATTTGCAGCAAGGATTTGGAATATTATTACTCCTGAAGAATATAGTTTTGAATACTATACTGAACACCGTTTTCTAGGATTTCCACTGTTTGCAAATTGGTTACAAGGTTTTTTTTGGAAGCTTTTCCAAAAACCTGAAGCAACTAACTTAGTGAGCTATCTTAGCTTGTTAACCATGATTTCATATCTTAAATTGTATTTAAGAATTCCTTTTTATATGGCTTCTTTATCTCTTTTAGCCATACCTATGGTTCATATGCATGCGGCAAGAAGTTATATAGATCTACCTGGAAATGTTTTTGTTTCAATTCTTATCTTAACTACTTATTCTTTATATATTAAGAGAACTTCTTTGGATACAAAAACTCTCTTAATCATTTTTGCTTCGTCAACTATAGCGGCTAATACAAAATTTCAATTAATTCCTGTTGTTTTCATAGTTTTATGCTTTGTCCTTTTTAAAATAATGGTAGCTCTACTAAAAAACAAAAACAATATTAACAACCTACTTAAAAGTTTATTAATATGTTTTTTAGCGAACTTAATCATTTTTTTCACACCTATCAAAAATACAGTTATATACTCTAATCCTTTCTATCCAGTACAAATAAAAGCTGCAGGATTTGTTTTAAACAATAAAGAAACACCTCCTGATTTTATGCATGAAAATATTAGGAAACTCTCGCCTTATTTAAGATGGGGAAGATCAGTTCTAGAGATTGATGTTTTTGATGATCGTAGGCCTTGGCCTTGGACGTTAGGGATGGACTTCATATCTTGGGATGAAGAAAAATTTGGTCTAGGAGGATATTTTGGAAATTATGTAATTTGTAATTTTTTGTTATTTATATATTTATGTTGGCTAAATTACAATTTAGAGTCAAAGGTGGCTCTATCTACTATTAGCTTAATGACTATAATTACTCCTCTTTTTCCTCAATCATATGAACTGAGATACTATATGTACTGGATGATAGTACTGGTAAGCTTAAATTCTTTTTTAACTTGTCAGCTAGTCCAAAAATCACCTCAAAAAATTATTAATCCCAAAAATATTACTCTGGTTGCTACAGTTTTTCTGATAACTTTTATAGTTAAAACTAAATTTTTTTTTACTATCCCTGAATTTGCATCTTTTGATAAACAGATTATAAGAGAAGATATTGTTGATCAGAATATAATACGTGATATTAATGATGGAGATAATGTTTGTATTATTAATAAAGCACCACACACTTTTTTATATAGTTCTCATTTTCATTCACCTAATAAATACTCTGTAAAAGCCGAGTTTAATATAGATTTAAATGAAGAAGAGTGTAACGGTAGAAAGATCTTAAAAAATTAACACAATAATATTTAAAGTTTGAAATACTAGTTTTTCTGATGCTAAAAATTAAGCAATACTCTAAGGTCTACCTTACTATTACTCTTGTTTTTGCTTTTATATTAAGAATAATATACTTAGATGATATTCCAAATGGCTTTTTTACAGATGAAGCATCTAATGCATATGATGCTTATTCAATTGTTCATACCTTGAAAGATCAATATGGAAATTTTTTACCATGGTACTTTAAATCAGCCAATGATTATCGTGAAGGGTTGTATATGTATCTCATGTTTCCTTTTATTAAATTTTTTGGTTTAAATCCATTTGGTGCAAGAATTATTTCATCTTTAACTGGTACACTTACAGTTTTAGTTACTTACTATTTATCTAAAGAAATTTTCAACAAGCAAGTTGGGTTATTATCTTCTCTTTTTTTAGCAATAATCCCTTGGCATATCCATTTTAGTCGTATAACTTTTCGAGCAATTTTAGTTCCATTATTATTTTCTTTAGGTTTATTATTTTTTATAAAAAGTTTTAAACATCCTAAATATTTAACAATATCTAGTTTTGTATTTGCTGTAAGTATTTATACTTATAATTCTGCAAGATTATTTATACCATTATTTTTAACAGGACTAGTACTCATATACTGGAAACATCTCTGGAAAAATAAAAATTTAACAATTATATCTTTTATAATTTTCTTCATAATATTTTTTCCTCAACTTATTTACCAATTATCTCCTGAAGGTATGGCCAGGGCCAATACAGTAGGAATTAAAACAGATATAAGTATAATATTTCACAATTACTTCTCTTACTTTAATCCTAAATTTCTATTTTTTGAAGGTGATCCAAGCCCGCGTCATACAATCAATAAAATGGCTGGATTGTTTATATTTCAATTACCTCTGTTAATAATAGGTATCATAAGTCTGCTTAGGGAAGTTAATCCCTATAGATTACTTATTTTGCTTTGGTTGGTATTATATCCAATACCTGCCGCTTTTATTTCAGCAGATAGTGCTGTAAGAACATTAGTAGTTACACCTCTTTTCTCAATTATTTCAGCTTATACAGTCTTTAAAACAATTAATATTTTTAGTAAAAAATATCAATATATGGTTACCTGTTTAATCATTTTCATGATTGTTTCTAATATAGTAATTTTTTGTAAACGTTACTTTATTGAATACCCAACTTGGCATACTGATGTTTGGCTATCTACGCTAGGAGAGACAATAACCTATGCTAACGAAACTCCTTATAAATGTATTATTTATAGTAGTAACGCCTATGGAAACTATGCATACATATTAATTCCATTTTTTACACAAATAGCTCCTAATCAATATCATAAGTTTAATGTGGATGTTTCTACAAATCGTTTAGATATGGGTAAGTGGAATATAAAAGAATTAAAGACTTCTAAAGATTTAGATACTAGTTGTCTTTATCTTTTAAGTGGTGATCCAAGTGCCAATAATCCTAAAGGACAAGATGGACAAACACTAAAAGCTAAAGGCTATGAAGAAAAATTTGTTTACTCCATAAAAGATATTAAAAATCGTGAATTTTTCCGCCTAGTGGAAATTCAAAAGTCTTTATGAACTGAAAATCACAGGATAGATCATTAATTCAACATCAGAAAGAGGATAAATAAAGGAATAACATAAAGAGATGCTTAATCAATATAGGTTTATATTTTAAAATTATGTTTTTTATTTAAAATGAAGATATTATTTAATTCTTAAAAAAAGGAACAACTAAGCTAAAGTCTATTTAAATATTATAAAATTGTTAAAAATAAAGACTATGGTTAATAATGGCCAGTAACGTTAATTCTATTTCGTTTTCGAAAATTCCAATCACACCTAAAGGATTTAAATCGGGATTCATAGGAATCATTGGTCGTCCTAATGTTGGCAAGTCAACTATTATGAATCAGCTAATAGGACAAAAGATAGTAATTACTTCCAATGTTTCTCAAACTACTCGTAATCGTCTTAAAGGAATTTTAACTACTGATACAGCACAGATGATTTTTGTTGATACTCCAGGGATTCACAAACCTCACCATAATCTTGGCAAGATTATTGTTAAGAATGCAAAAATTACAATTAATTCTGTAGATGTCATTCTGTTAGTTGTCGACAGTTCTACTTTATCTGGAGGAGGCGACCGCTATATTATTGATTTATTAAAAAATATAAATAAGCCAGTAATAGTAGGTCTTAACAAAAGTGATAAGCAAACTTTTGATCATGAAAATCTAGATGAAAGTTATCTAAGTTTAATAAGGACATATGAATGGCCAATCGTTAAGTTTTCGGCTCTTACAAAAAAAGGGTTAGATAATTTGCAGAATTTATTAATTGAAAATTTAGATTGTGGACCCTATTACTATCATCCTAATTTAGTTACTGATCAGCCAGAAAAATTCATTATCCAAGAATTAATTAGAGAGCAAGTTTTAAATTTAACTAAACAAGAAATTCCTCATTCTGTAGCTATAGTCATTGAAAAAATAGAGGAAACATCTACTTTAACTAAAATTTTTGCTGCTATTAATGTAGAAAGAAACTCCCAAAAAGGTATTATCATAGGCAATAAAGGTAATATGCTTAAGTCAATTGGTTCTCAATCGCGAATACAAATTCAGAAGCTTATCGCTGGAGAAGTGTACTTAAAATTATTTGTTAAGGTTGAACCTAACTGGAGATTTTCTAATACACATTTAGCAGACTTTGGATATGGTTATGAAGAATAAAAAATAAAGAAATTTATATATGAAGTTAGCAACTTTTTAGTCTAGAAAATTTTTTGACAGAACTGATTTGTTTCTTAAAAGATTTATGATTATAAGATAATCATAAATCTTTTAAGAAAAATAGGGATGTTATATTAACATCCCTATTATGAAATCAATTTTATATTTTTTCGGAAAAATCACACAAAATAATAACTATAGCTAACTCCAATTTAGAGATTAACTGTAGTTTTAAATTGTCCAAAGATTTTGCAGAATTCATCATAACTTAACTCATAGTCACCACTAGTATCTGCTATCTTAAGCATTTGCTCAATTTGACTATCTGATAGTCCTGTATCAATATCTCTTAAGCATAATCTTAGCTCTTCAAGACTGATATTTCCTGAGCCATCCATATCGAAGAAGCGAAAGCGTTGTAACATTGCTTCTTCTTGTGTATTAGTTAAACTACAATGCATAAGACTAGTAAATTCAGCAAAAGTAAGATCTTCACTCCCCCGGCGACCAGTCATCATATCCATAACTTCTTGAAGTCTTTCAGAAGAATAAGAACGACCAACTGCTCTTAATAAAGCATGCAATTCAGCCATTGACAGGGTATTATTCCCATCTTTGTCAAATTTTTTGAATGCTTGTTGATAAAATACCATTTGTGTTTCATCAATTGGACCAACATTGCAGGCAACTCCTTCTTTTCCTTGTGCAATAGCATCTATATGCTCAATTGCGCTAAGAGTGTATGCCATCGTTTTCCATAAATGATGTGGATTTGAATTAGTTAAGATATCTTGCTCTTCCTCAGGTGTGATAGAATACTCTTCCCGTATATCTTCAACCATTTTCAACTCTTTAGCTGATAGTTTTGAAAGAACGTTGTTAAATGATTCAAATCCCTTTTTGCCAATCATTATGTCATAAAGACTTAAAATAATTGCCTGGTGGGGATGATCTTTAGATGCTTCAACAATAGTATCGAAAAGTGATTGACGATAACTTTCTTGTCTTAACCAATCTTCACGGTTCTTATCATCTCGTACTTCATGAATACTAGGATTTTCAACTTCAATTTCTGTTAACACTAAATCATGTTCTTTATCAGAAATATTAAGCTCTAATCGAACCTGTTCAAACATTCCGAGACTGGTCGCAGCATTAACATAACCCTCTGCTAATGTTTCCCTAACTATTCCTTTATAAGCTTGTAATCTTTTCTCTTTATCAAATCCAGGAAGTATTTTGGCAAGAACATACACTTCATCAGCATGAAGATCGTCTAGTGATCTTCCTTCTAAGAATTGAGAAACATCAAGCTTTAATTTTCCTAACTGTTTACGGAGACGACCAGCCAAGCTTTCTCTTTGATATAGATATGGGTTTCTAGGCCAAGTTCTATATAACCATAAAGAACTAACAATCGCCATTATTACAGGGAAAAGATACTCTAGTGAGGAAGGTAACAATCTAACTGCAGTACGGCCACCAAAAACAAAGAAGAAGTTGTAAATTATAAATGTTCCTAATGCAAACATTCTATGACGAACAATTTCATTATTTACTAACTTATGATGACGGAATAAATATGCTTTATAACGTTTTTCAATAAAACGACCCAACCAATAGGCTGCTAAACCAAATATGGCAAGAACTAAAGGAGCCGCAACTAATTTAGGAATAGGAATAGGGGTATTGAAAATATATAAACCTGGTCTAAATAAATCAGCTACCTGGTCTTCATGAGTATAAACACCAGCGAAATAATATTCCCAATTACCTGCAAAAAGATAAAAATAAACGAAGAAACCAACAGTTAATCCAAAGTACCCATAATGGAGCCATTGCTGTTCAGGTTTTGTTATATTTTCCCAATATGTACGTTCTGCATCAATATCTATACAGGGAGTTTTACAAGCTACACAAGAGCTAGTTTCTACACCTTCTGCATTAGTAGTACGACACATAGACTGTGTAATTAATTTCCGTTCTCCCTCTCCTTCATGGGCAGTACTATTAAGAAGTCCTCTAGGTTCTGCAAAAATTTTCTGTACAGGAGACATAGGACAAAAATACTGACACCAAGATTTTCCTCCAAATAGGAATCCTACTGATATCGCAGATAAAATGGTTGCTACCAAGAAAAGTCCTAATAGAAGACGATCTGAATTAACAAATAAGAGACGAAGAGTAATTCCTATATAGAATAATAGTAATTGCAAATACAAGTGATTTCGACCTAGCCAAGATTTTTTATCAACTCTAGCTACTTCAACACGAGTTTTGCCTGTTATAACATCTACTCGTCTACGATGTCTCTGCCATCCCAAAGCACGAGGAATTTGAGATAAAAAAGATAAAGGACAAATTCGTCTCCATAATTCATGTCCGCCTACTAATAAAGCAACTATGCCTGTTGGAACAATCCAGCCCCAAAACAAAGCGGCTCCCATTGCATAAGGTTCTTCTTCTATGCAGTTTCCTTGAAGTTTGACACATACCGTATAGTCAAGAGCGAAAGGACTCCATGTATTTTCTGGCTGTGTAAACCAAGGAGAAACTGGGTCCCAAAATAAAGAAAGAATGAGAACTAGCCAGCCAATAGCTAATACCCATCGCACATAGTGCATTTGTCGTTCAGGAATTCTCGCAAACATAAGCTGTGTTTTCCAACTCTATAGAGATAAAAAAGATTTCTCCAGGCTGATTTCACACTGGATAGTAAATAGACTACACATTTTTATTATCCCTGATTTTACCCAGTTTTGGTAGAACTTTTTTATCTACTAGAATAGATTTCTCATATACTAGAATCATATTAAGAAACTAATTTAGATAAAAACTCTATAAATAAATGCAATTAGTGTAGATAAAAATGATAATAATTTATCTAAAAAATGAAATTATGATCATTTTCGTACAAAAGATTCTTTTGAATCAATTTAATAATGTTTTAGATAAAATAATTTCATTTTTTAGTAGTAACAAATTTTCTTAAGTAATAAAATCTTGTAGAAAAAATACCCTTTTTCAAAATCTTCTTATTGTTCATTTTTCAAAATGTCATGAATCTATAAGTTAATCTTAGTAAATTTTACATTAAACTTTTTTATATACAATAATAAATTGATCTTCTACTTTAGTTGTTGTGAAAGATTAATTTTTCACAACATAAAATGTCTGAAAATTTACTAATGACAAGTAGAGTACGGGTGTGACAGGACTCGAACCTGTAGCCGACAGCTTAGAAGGCTGTTGCTCTATCCATTGAGCTACACACCCACGGAATATATTGTAACGTTTTTTTAGATAAATAACATATTAAAATTCAAATTCATTCAATCTTCTGCGTAACATGCTTGGAAACTTAGCATAATACTGCTTATTAAGTGGTGAAGGATGAGGCAAAGGTAATAGATGAACTTCCTTCTCATAATGTCTCCCTTGAAAGTCTATCGCTTTTAAAATTACGGTGAGCTTAGACTCATATCGATCACGACGCTGCCAGAATTCTTCAATTTTCCCAACTGTACAATAGGGAGAAAACCATTTAAAGGCTTCTGTTCCTAGGGTGATAATCTGATTTCCTTGCCAATAGACTACTAATAACTGTTCAATAAATGGTCTAAACCTTTCTTTCACCTTATGTGAATATGCCTTATTCCCTGGAGGTTTATAAGGAACTGTATTAGTTAAAAGAGCACGCCTACAAATTGACTGAATATCATCTTTTGTAGTAATTTCCTGAGAATATAGCGCTCGATGAAATTCTCTACGAACTAACATACCTGAAGCACCTATCAAAGGTTGTCCTTGCGCAACTTCATCTCTACCCAAGTCTCGGCCGAAGAAACAAATTTGAGTATTAAACTTTCCAGCCCAAAGTATAGCTTCTGTAGGAATTTTCCCTGCAGATTTGTACACAGAAACGTCAATAGGGAATTCTTCTTTTTTTGCTTCTTCGCAAATTTTTTCTAAAAGAATTCTAGAATCATTCATTTGATAAAAATTAAGGAATGTTTCTATTGCTTATATTTTAATTGCTTAAAGAGTATTTACATACATGGCAATTAATTTGATCTAGATAGTGTCTATTTAGTTTAATAGGCACTATCATACGTTAACATATAATAGTAAAAACATTAAATAAAATTCTTATTTAATTTACTATTAAAAGCATAAATAAAAAAATTATTATTATATGAATAACAAGTTAGGCTTTATTTGTAAAATTACAATTTTTTCATTTCTATTTTCGTTTGGTATAAAACGCTTAGCTCCTCTATATCCTATTGAACCTAGTCAAACTAATATTTTAATAGGTGTCACAATCCTTCCGCTAACAATTTTCTTCTTATTGGTATGGAAGTATAGAATCCAACCTTCCAAATTTTAAATTAAATAATTATTTTATTTCTATCTTAAATATCAAAATTGTAATTAATAATGAATTTTGCTCATTGGACTGGTTTTGTTGTCTTATCATTTTCTTTTTATATCATATGGAAAGTTAGACAGTTACTAATCTTATTATTTACAGCAATTATTATTGCTAATCTTCTAAATCACGGAGTCCAAGCCTTACAAAGATTGGGTATTAAGCGTTTTTATTCAGTCTTATTACTTATAATATTTTCAATTGTAATATTATTACAATTTTTTCTATATATATTTTATCCTTCTTCTGAACAATTTCCAGAGTTATTTTTGTTAGTTTCTCAAGGTATTGATAGATTAACTGCTCCTCTTCATGATTTCGTACTACAGCTTGATCCAGAACTAACTAAAACACTTCCAAGCCTTGATAAAGTTATTGAACAGCTACATCCGCTATTTCAGAAAATTGCTGGACAAGGACTATCTGTATTTTATACAACCTTAGGAATTCCTTTAACACTCCTACTGCTGCTGATATTAAGTTTGATGTTACTAGTTAATCCCATTGCATATAGACAAAGTTTTATTAGACTATTTCCATTTTTTTATAGATCAAGGATAAATTTAGCTTTGACAAAATGTGATCTTCTCCTCAAGGGCGAATTGATAGCTTTATTGTTTAGAATGATTATGATTTTCATTTTGGCTTTGACTGGATTATCAATCTTAAAAATACCTTTGAGTTTTACTCAGGCAGTTTTGATAATGATATTAACTTTATTTCCTAATATTGGACCAATATTAAGCTTTATACCGCCAATGGCCATAGCTTCATTGGAGACTCCACTTAAATCCCTAATCGTTTTGTTTATTTTTATCTTTTTTTATTTAATTATCAGACAGATAGAGAATAAGATTATTACACCTTTAATAATTAAAGATAGAATATCCCTACCTCCAGGATTTATACTACTATCCCAGGTTTTATTTGCGACTTTTTTTGGAGTCTTAGGATTTCTATTGTCTACACCTTTAACAGTAATAATTTCAGTGCTGGTAAAAGAAATTATAGTTAGAGATATTTTAGATAAATGGGGCCTAAGCTATCGTTTCAAGAATAATAGACACAAGGCTTGAAGAACTGTTTTGAGTAAATCTTTTATGTACAAAACTTTTAAAAACTACAGAGATAGAGTTTTTAAAAAAGTTTATCTATTAGTAATATAAGTTTAATTTTTACTTTGTTTATTTTTAACGACTAGTAACTAATCTTCTAAAATGCAGCCGTTCCTTTTCCTTGAAACATTATCCATGATAGAAAGAAATTAATAATAAAGACAGCAAGCAAAGATGTAACAACTGCTGTAGTAGTAGATTGTCCTACTCCTTTTGCTCCTCCACTTGTAGTTAAACCCCAACTACAGCCAATTACAGCAATTAAGCCTCCAAAGGTAATAGCTTTAATAATAGAAGTTATTAAATCCCAAAGTTCGAGGAAATTACGGACTGATGTAAGAAAAACATAAACAGATATATCATATAAACCATTAGCGATGAGCAATCCACCTGCCATACCAGTTATTAAGGAAAGAATATTGAGTATGGGCAACATTAAACAGCAGGCTAAAACTCGTGGAACAACTAGGTAACTTATAGGATCTGTTTTTAGCATATACAATGCATCAACCTGTTCGGTAACACGCATAGTTCCTATTTCAGCGGCAAAGGCAGATCCAACACGACCAGCAACCACGACAGCAGTTAAAACAGGAGCTAATTCTCTAGTTAATGCTAATGCTAAAACACCTCCAACTGTCGATACCGCACCAAAACTTATGAATTCTCTAGCTACTTGAATAGTAAATACCATACCCACAAAAGCAGCAGTTATCACCGAAATTGTGAGTGATTCTGGACCTACAACACTCATTTGCTCTAATGTGTTTCGCTTATGTATTTTAGCTCTTAAAATATGAAAAAAAACTTGTCCACCTAAAAGAATAGCTGCTATTAACCTCTCAAACCAAATATTTAGCCCTTTACGAGAATGTGTCAAGTTTGCCATTACTGTTCATCTCTATTTTCTTATTTAGTTATGTTTTAAATTTATAATTGTGTCTGATATAAATGAATGTTTAACTATAATTTTGATTAAATAATAAAGTCTTAACTATCAAAATTATTGATTACTTTTCTAATATACTAGCTTTTACTTATCATTTTTAATAATGGCTTAAATATTTTTTCTTAGTTTTTCTAATTCATTATCTAGTTCCCAACGTTGGAAATCATTTTCTAAAGAATCAGAAGCTTTTTTAAAGTTATTTTCTTTAATGTTTTGCTTTTCATCAGTGAAATAGTCAGGGTTTGCTTCATCAGCTTTAAATTCTATTTTCTTAGCTTTAATTTCTTGCCTTCTCTTCGTAATTTGACTTAGCAAAGTTTTACTTTGAAGAATCTTTTGTTTTGCCTTTTCCATTTTTTCCCACAGTTGGGTTCCCTGTTGTACTAATAATAATTCTCTTTCTTGAGAAGCTTTTGATAAATCCAAACGTTTTGCCAATTTTGCTTTCAAGGTTCTACGGTGCCATACTTTAACTTCTTCGGCTAGAGATATGATCTTATTTTCAAGATTTTTTTTCTCTTCTTGGTTTTCTGTAATTAACTTAAGAGTTTGTTCTTCTTGTTCTCTTAATTGTTCAGAAAGATACTGTAATTCTAAATTAGGATTACTTTGAAGAAATTCTTCTAGACGTGTCTCTAAAAACTTTCCTAAGTCACTTAATAAATTCATATGACATCTTTAAATATATTCAGACTGTTTAATTCTAGCAAAATGAAGATAAAAATTTTACGAGAATATAATTTTAATAGGATATTAAACTATTATATATATTGCAACAAAGCAATATATATAATCTTTGCAAAACTACTTTAAACTAATAAACTATTGAAGATTCTTGCAAAGATAAGTTGAAGTATATTTACTACTAAAATTTAATTAAAAATCAGATATTAAATTAATAAAAAAATTAATGACTAAAAGTTACTCTTTTTATCAAGAGTCTAAACGACTTTACAGTATCTAAATATTAATTAATGTCAAGTCAGTCTATAATTTTTCTATTTTTGAAGTATCATTTTTTATAGTAAATAATTTTAAAAATTATTCACATCACTAGACTATTTTTTTTATGACTGTAAAAATATTAATTCCTACTTCTCTCCAGAAATATACAAATGATCAGGCTGCTCTGGAGTATGATGTTGATACGATTGATACTCTAATAAGCGTTATTGCGAGAAACTTTCCTAAAATAAAGAGTCATTTAATCGATGATAATAATAACCTTTATCGATTTCTAAATTTTTATGTAAATAATGAAGACATACGATTTCTTGATAATAGACAAACTAAGTTAAAAGATGGAGATGAAGTCAGTATCATTTCAGCAATTGCTGGAGGTTGAAGATTAAAATTTATATGCGAATGATTATGGTCATATTTGGGCATAGAATGTACGTATTAAAACTACTATATTTAAATTTTAGGACAATCTATGAGTGCTAACACATGGTTGTTCTTCTTAATTATTAGACCTTTACGCATTCTCAATAATATTTTGTAAAATAAGGAAACTATCTCTAATAAAAAAACCTTAAACTTGCATTTTTTTTAAAAAGTCTTATTTATAATGTTAGCAAACAAATAGGCTGAATCAATATAAAAAATAAAAACTATTATTAAATTATTTATAAATATCAGTAGAGACACATTATAGATTTACGATGTGTCTCTACTGATATGAGAACTTAATATGAGAAAATGAGTTTTAATCTATTTTAAAACTTTATATAATTGATATAGTTTTAATTATCTTTTAAACTTTATAATTTAATATAATCTTATCCATGCTTTCCCTACTACACATTGAAAACTTTGCCTTAATTGATAACTTAACTGTTAATTTTAGTAATGGTTTAAATGTCTTAACAGGAGAAACTGGTACTGGAAAATCTATAATCTTAGATGCAATTGATATTGTTTTAGGTGGAAAAACAAATCAGCGTTTAATTCGAATAAAAACACAGCATGTTTTTATAGAGGCAACATTTCAAGCTAACTTTTTTATTTCAGAATTATTACAAGAAAGCAAGATTAATTCTCGACAAGATAAAAAAATAGTATTTTCTAGAGAATTTTCTCTATCCGGAAAAACTGTTAGATCACGTTTCCGTATTAATGGAATTTTAGTTAAATTACAGTTAATTAAGCAATTACGTAATTTTCTAATAGAGATAACTGCTCAAGACAGATTTTCACTACTAACAGATTCTATTAAACAGAGAGAGTTATTAGACTCATATGGATATAAATTTATATTTAAAAAAAAGGAATTGGTAAAATCTAACTATGAAAATGTTCAAAATCTGGAAAGAAATCTTAATAAATATAAAGACTCTCGAATAGAATATTTGAAACGTTTAACCTTATTAAGAAATCAATTCAAAGAACTACAAGAAATTAAGTTATCTGATAAAGACGAGTTAGAAATCTTACAAAAAGAATATGATCGCCTTTCCCATTCTGTAGAACTACAAAGTTTTAGCTATCAAATTTTTGAGTTGCTTTATCAAAATGAAAACGAAATACCTGCAGTTATAGATTGTTTGGGTACGATAGAAGCTTTATTCCTTAAAATGATGGAATATGATGATAGTGTTCAATCATTAGTAGAAATGCTAAGGTCTGTATCGACTCAAGTTATCGAAATAGGACAAGAAATTAATAGGTATGGATATAATTTAGATACTGAACCTCAAAGACTAAAAGAATTAGAAAACAGAATTTATCTCATTAGGCAATTTTGCCGAAAATATAATATAAACTCTGACGATTTAATTGATTACCATAAAAAAATAATATTAGAATTAAGCGATTTGGAGGACTATGACAAGTCCATAGAAAATTTAGAAAAAGAACTTTTTACTTCTAGAAAGCAGTTATTAGATAGTTGTCAAAAATTAACTACGCTACGCAAAAAAGCTGCAAAAGAATTAGAGAAGAAACTAATTGAAGAGCTGAAATCTTTATCAATGGGAAAAATAATTTTTAATTGTAAAATAAGTCCCTCTTCTATTAGTACTCATGGAAATAATAAAGTCGATTTCTACTTTAGTCCTAATGAAGGAGAAAAGATGCAACTTTTATCTCGTACTGCATCAGGTGGAGAAATGAGTCGCTTTTTGCTAGCATTAAAGGCTTGTTTTATTAAATCTGAACAATGTACAAGATCATTAATATTTGATGAAATAGATGCTGGCATTTCTGGAAGGATAGTACAAGTAATTGCTGAAAAACTTCATAACTTAAGTACTTATCATCAGGTTTTATGTGTTACTCATCAGCCAATGGTTGCAGCCATGGCTACAAGTCATTTTCATGTAGAAAAACATGTTATTGAAGAAGAATTGATAATTGAAAACCAAAACAATAAAATATCAAAAGTATTAGAATCTAGAACGGTTGTAAGAGTTAAAAAGTTGGATAGTGTTAAAGATAGGAAACAAGAATTAGCTAAATTAACAGGAGGTAATTCTTCAGAAAATGCAATGAACTTTGTTGAATCATTGCTAATTCGAGCTGATTCTTATCGTTCAAATAAACAATAAATCCTAATTGATTTGTAGTGTTTTAACTAAAAGAGATTATCATAACTATATTTGCATAAATTATTTTTGACATATTTTTACTATAACCATACGAAACTATACACTAAGCTGTAAATAAAATGATTGATGAAAATGTAGAATGTTCTGATCATCCTCTAGCAGAATATATTAATCGTTTAGAAAATAATGATACTCTCCTTACTGATTCACCACAGAATGTTATTGAAGTTGTGGGAATATTAAAAAGTTACGGAATTATTTTAGACTCGTATTCTCAAAATTTAAACTATATAGCAAGTCATCAGGTTTTAATCTTTTTTCCACTTTTTAAATACTTTAATGGAAAAATATCTTTTAAGAAAATATTAAGACATTTAAAGCATCAGCGTATCAACTATGAATATGCAGAATACTGTGTAAGAACTATGATGTGGCATGGCGGTGGAGGTTTAGATATTTATCTAGATAGTGAAGAATTTATAGAAAATGTGAATAATTTAATTTCAACTAAATTCAAATATAATTTATTGATTAAGATACTCCATAAAATCTTTCCTGAATTTTTTATAGAACAAATGAGAATGATGGTCTACTACAAATGTTTAGGTGAATTTTGGAAAGAGATGTCTCATATTTTTTCATGTCTTTCTGATAACTATGATCGGTATGAAATCCAATCTATTCCTGACATTGTTGAACATATTCTAGATAATCTTAAAGAAAAAGCACATCAATCTATTTGTTATGAAGTTGAAATAAAAAACCAGAAATTTACAATCATACCAAAGCTAGCAAATCTGAAGTTATTCCAAGATGTTGTTATTCCTTATGCAGAATCTATTTTCTTCAGAGGAACACCATTTCCAGGCACTGTTTCTTATAATGCTCAAGCGTATCAAATTCCTTCAGAAAAATCTTCTTTTACATACGGAATATTATATGCAGATCCCCTTCCTACAGGTGGAGCAGGCATACCTCCAACTTTATTAATGAAAGATATTAGTCGCCATATACCTGACTATCTTCATAGTGTTTATTCTCAAACTATTCGTCAAGAGGATGTTCTGTTGGTACAAATCTGTAAAAGTTTTCAAAAATCTATGTTTTGTGTAACAACAGCTGCAATTAAAGGCCTAGCACCGTATTCGCTAAGTACCACTAATATTGAACAAAAAAAGCAAAATAGAATCTTTTTAAAGAAATGGATGAATCGCTTTCAGTATTCACAGATTTCAATTATTAATGATTAACAAAATAATTATTTTATATATTTCACCGAAAAATAGATATTTCAAAAGTAATAATTTAGTCTACAGTAAAGATAATTAAAATTAAGGCTTTATTATTTGAAGCAAAACATTTAATATAGAAGGTGAGGTCATTAACACTTTTTACCATGAATATTGCAGATATTATTACCACACTTTCTTGGGATACACTCTTAGCAGCATTAACTTATTTAGCCTTAGGTATTTCATATCTCTTATTAGTACCAGGTTTAATGTATATCTATCTTAAAAGTCGTTGGTATGTAGCGAGTTCCATTGAAAGAACTTTTATGTATTCTTTAGTATTTTTCTTTTTCCCAGGAATGCTTCTTTTAAGTCCTTTCTTGAATTTCCGTCCAAAGCGTCGTCAATTAAATGTATAAGTTCAAGAATACATATATTTCTAAATTATTATGAGACGAATTGATGTAATTTTTATTAGCCTACTTTCTTTTGCTGGAGGAGGATTCATTTATCTCGCGTTTAGATTAATTGGTTTTGATAACTTATCGGCTGGGATATGGAGTCAAATGCTCTTAGTATTAGGTTTAGTAGGTTGGACCTCGACTTATCTGTTTAGGGTTGCTAATAAGAAAATGACCTATAATCAGCAATTAAAAAACTATGAAGATGCTGTACTTCAAAAATATATTGAAGAAATGACTCCTGAAGAGCTTGAAGAATTAGAGAGAGAAATTGAGAATGAGTGAAAATTTTGTGTAAAATCTTAATAGTTACAAAGTTTAAATTCTTTTTAACAAGAAAGACCACAATATTACACGAAAGCTATAAATTTATATTGTTAATTAATAAAAATATAAATTTATTATTAATAATATTATTCTCATACCAAAAAAATTTCAAATCTTAGAATATATAAGTCTAAACTACAGTCTTCTCTTCTTGAAAAATTAAGTTTGAGAACATTTTAAAAATAGTAGAGACATATCTTTTAGTTGTATTGAAATGAAAATTGTTTACAATGATATGATTCTATTATTTCTATAATTAATTATTTATAAGCAAAAATATTTTTCTATAATACTCTTAATCTATGAAAACCATTTCCTACAAGGGGATTAACATGTTTTTAAAGTTTAAAGTTGTCAATTCCTAAAATATTTTAAGATAATATCAACTAGAATAACTAAAGTTTTTATTCTTAAAATATATTTACATAGCTCATTTAAAATACTATATTTTATATGTACAAATTAATTATTTATAAAGATTATTAGACTAATTGTGATATTGACTATCATCAGTTTCACAATATATGTTTTAAATTTATCTATAATGTTATCTAGTTAATTAGATATTAATTAGTGAAGAAATTATAATTTAATAAACAACTATTTTTCTCTTAAAACGAAATACATAATAATATTTTAGGAATCAATGGATTACAAAGACTACTACAAAATTCTTGACATCAATAAAAATGCAAACGAAAACGAAATTAAAAAAGCTTTCCGTAAACTTGCTGTAAAATACCATCCTGATAGAAATCCTGGTAACAAAAAGGCTGAAGAATATTTTAAAAAAATTAGTGAAGCTTATGAGGTATTATCTGATTCTGAACAGCGAAAACAATATGATAAATTAAAAGAACCTTATAAGAACTCAAGCCATTCTTATGGTCAAAGTAATATCAAAAAAAATCAAGAGCATGCTAAAACAAATAGTCTTGATTTAAGTAAATATAGTAGTTTTGAAGATTTTATAAGTGATTTATTTGGTTATACTTCAACTAATAAAGCAACTAAAACTAAAGCTAATAATCAACCTTCAAATGAAGTTAACGATGAAACTATCCCATTTGAACAAGAAACGACGTTACATCTCACATATTCAGAAGGATTTTACGGAACACAAAAACGACTTAATTTAGGTAATAAGATTATCAATGTTCGTATTCCTTCAGGTGCTAAAACTGGCAGCCGTATTAAAATTAGACAGAATAATGATAAACATGAACAAGATTTTTATCTTAATATTCAGTTAACTCCTCATTCTTTCTTTAGTTTTGAAGCGGACAGCCTCGTTTGTGAAATACCTATTACTTTTGATGAAGCTATATTAGGTACGACTATAGATGTACCTACACCAGATGGTTTGGTAGCTGTCAAGGTTCCCTCTGGTATACGAAGTGGTACATGCCTAAGACTTCGAGGAAAAGGCTGGATTCACCCTAAAAACAATAGAGGAGATCAATTGGTAAAAATAACAATTGATACTCCTCAGAATGTTAATAGTATAGAGAAAGAATACTATAAAAAAATATTTGATAACAGAAATTATAATCCTAGATCTAATATAAAGGATATTAAATTGTAAGTATTGCTAAGATAGATTCCTCTGAACTATTCAATTTTATTTAGCTAGTTCTAAAAAGTATATTAGATATTTGCCTAGGAAAAATCTTTAAGAACTAGTAAATACTCAGTCATTCCTTCTTTATGGCGGGAGGCGGATTTGAACCACCGACCTTCGGGTTATGAGCCCGACGAGCTACCAGACTGCTCTATCCCGCTTTGCTTTGCATAAACAATCATAACACTAAGTTATCAAAATAGCAACTTTTTTTTTAATTAAACCATGGTTAATTCTCCAATCACCTCCAAACGTTTATGTTTGGTTAAAATAGTGAATGTTTCTGATAAAATTTCAGCTACAGCTGGACTGATCCATCCCATTTGTCGTAATAAATGAATAGCGACTGTATATTTAGCCCTTTTAGATCCATCAAGAGCTTTGATAGCTAATCCCATACCTTGTCCTACTTGCCCAACGCATTGAATACCTTCCGCACCTGTTTTACTAACTAATTGTCCTTCTGTTAAATGCATTAGCTCTGTATCAAAACTTCCAGATCCAGCTATCATCGCAGGGTAATAGGTCATAGCCCTAAGAATCCGTTCTAAATCAAGATGATTACCTGAGGCCAACTGAGCATACAAATGAGCCATTTGTGATAGTTTCATAGAATAAGTTGGAACTCCACAGTCATCATGAGCACCAATTAATTCTTCTCCCGGTATTTTTAAAAGTTCTCCAATTTTTTTTAAGATCAACTGTTGTATGGGAGATGCTCTTTTTAAATAAGTATTAAGTGACCAATCTCTTCGCTTGCAGACAGCTAACATTGCTGCATGTTTTCCTGAACAGTTATGGTATAAAGAGCTATTATACCCTTCAGGTATTGGACATTGTAGGGAGTTTGGATCAATATCTGTCTGCCATAAAATGTTAAAGACTTGTCGCACTTGTTCTATTCTACCCTGATGAGAACTGCAGATAATAGCTAAATCTTTATCATTTAGCTGATAGTGTTCTAGCGTCCCTGTTCTGATCACTGCCAAAGCTTGAAACGGTTGAAGTGCAGAACGAACAAAAGCTGTAGTCTCTGCATTACCAGCAACTAATAGAGTACGTCCACGGTCATCACAAACGGTGGCTTCTACAAGGTGAGTAGATTCAATTATTCCTTCTCGAAGTAAATTAACTTCTACTTTGGGCGCTGAATATCTTTTTGCTCTAGTCATGAGAAATTAAATTTATGAAGCAAAGACCGTAGTATTTTTTTGAGTAATCACAGTAATTAATTGTAATTAAAGATTGTTGTAATTTTTATTCAAGTTAAATTAATTCAGATAACTTGTATAAAGTTCATATCTTTGAAAGTCTCGATTAATTTTCTTTATGGTAAGAATGTAATATTTTTATAAGCAAGATTTTTACAGTAATTGCTTATCCAAACTATTTAAAAATAAAACCATACCATAACGTGAGTAAATATCATAAAGCTTGATATTTTAATTGCACTAACTAGTCTATCTACTATAGGGATAACTTGATAAGACATTATTAAGCGATCACGTACAATCATTTCTGGAGGTTTTATCCAAGTTTGTCCGTCATACCATCCTGATTCTTCATAAAAAATTGTCTTCTTTTTAAGGCGTCCCTTAATATGATACCAACCCGAAGTTAACTGCAATAAAATTAAAATTAGAAGGACTGCTGCCCCTAAATCGCTAGATATAATAAATGATAGTAAAAATTCATTAGGAGGAAAACTAGCTGCAGCAAGAGGACTAGAGAAAAGCCATCCAATACTCCATATAATAATAATATTGCGTAAGAATAAACGTTTTTCAGAAGTCGCCAAACGAAAAAACCAAGATGTTTTTAGCTCCTCATACTCATTAATAGGTTGTTGTTCAGATGGAACAGGACAAACTTTAACAAATTGTTTTCTCATGGTTCGGTGGTTCCCAATGATGAAAGTTCTAATCTTCTAGCATTGTTCCAAAAAGCTTCTAAATTATAGAATTCTCGCTCCTCAGGTAGAAAGATATGAGTAATTACATCTCCAAAATCTTGTAAAATCCAATTACTGTTTCTTTTCCCTTCTGAGTGTTTAGGCGTTTCATTATATTCTTGATAAACTTTTTCTTCGATTGTTTGAGCTATAGCTTTTAGTTGAGTTTTCGAAAAACCAGTCACAATAACGAAATAGTCAGCTAAATAGCATATTTCTGTAACTTCTAGAATTAGAATATTACTTGCTTTCCTATCACTAGCCGCTAGTGCTATAGTTCTTGCAAGTTTTTGGTTTAGATAGATTTTTGTGTCTTCAATCACTGTTAAACCATTAAATAGTTTTTGATAAAGTTATTAAAACTAATTATTTATTACCCGTAAACTATATTGTACAGATCTTTGTGAAAAATAACTAATTCAATATAAGTTAATTTTATATTAATGATGTAAAGCTTTCTGCAATAAAATTAAATACAATTCATATTTATCAACAACATATATGTAATTTTTTATTACGTATTTATAATCGAATCAATATTGATTATTATTCATAATTCTTAAAAATATACAAACAATAGTCTTTATAACAGTTCTTTAATACTTTATAGAGCAGCGCCATTCTTCTACACTGACGACAAGTATTTTAGTTAAATAATTGGTTGCTAGGAAAATTTGCGATTCATAAACAATTTGGACTATAAAACTCTTGATTTTATGTAAAGTTTAAACTTAATTGAATGTAATTAGATGATTGTTCTTTTGCCTCACATTTTAATTTGAATGAGCAATATTCTTCGAACCACCATTCAGAGTTACCAGAAAGCTTTTGGTCCTTCAAAAGCCATTTTTCAAAAACCTGTTCTCTATTGTCACTAGGAGGAACTACTTGATAAACACGAAATCTTTTTTTGCCTAATTTTTGACTTCCACAACTATTAATACTGAATCCTATTTTATCTAGTAATTTTCTTATAATTGTAATTGGGCTAGCATTATTTGCAATACCAATTCCTATTATAGATTTAATATCTCGTTTGTTACTTATCGCTAAATGTGACATTTTTACTAAATCAGGATCAATATTAATTATTTTTCTATTTATATTATGTAACAAAGTATGTATTCCTAAAACTTCTAATATTCCTATAGTTGCTCCTAATTGAGAACTATTGAAATCAGGTAAAAATATACTTCCTTCACCTTGTTCTATCATTTTTTGCGCTATCTTAGCATCTCTTTCTGCTAAATGAGTACGACCTTTTGTTAGAAAATAATGAATTCTTAATTTTTGGTACCATCCATTATCATCTAGCATAACTAACTCTGGTGTAACAGGTATGGAATAAAGTGATTTTAGATTATATTTTCTTAATTTCCTTCGCTCCATAGCAGTCTTAACCAAAGATCTTTTTAAGACTTTATATTCCTCTTTAGTTAAATCTCCAGCTAGACTAATACTTTCAGATTCTAATTTATAGTTATTCTCTCTAATCTCTTCGATAGCTTCTATTAAGCTATTCTTCTTAGGAGAAACATATAATTTTTTATTTTGAGACTTTCTCCTTTGAAGACTTTTATTCTCATTAGAAAATTCAACTTTATGATTAGCTCTTTGAAGAAAATTAATTATTGTTTCTCGATACGTAATCATTTTTGTATTCATGCGTACTGCCATTTTCCCCCAACATAATAAGGACTCTCCTTGAAAACCTATATCTAGATCATCTAGGGACTCTAAATCAGACTGTTGCAAAAATCTAATATTTAAATTTGTTATTCGATGGCCTGAAGTTAGTAAGCCTGGAATTGATACTGAACCGTTACCTACTTTATTGAATCCATAAGAAGCAAGCCAGAGATAACGAGGAATGTTTTCCCTTATTCTCCCAAGTGATTGAATAACAGATGTAGGATTTTGGATTCCTTGAGCTAAGCACCAGACAGAGCTAAAATGTCCTTTTATGTCAATACTAATTCCTGTTTCCAGAACAGGACTGGTGATAACAATATCGTATTTAGTTAGTATCGAATCTAAATCATTAATACATTTATAGGCATTATGATTTGGATCTGCTAAAGATTCAGAATCAATGCGAAGAATTTTGGTACTAGGAAATCGTTGTTGTAAATATAATTCCAAAGTCTGCGTACCCCATTTACTAGTCAATTTTTGGGCAGATAAACAAATATAAGGTTTACCTCCTTGTTGTATATGTTCTACTAAGTCTTTTAAAAATTTTCTAGGAGTATTTTCTATATAGTTGTAAGCTTTCCATGTACTTGAAGATTTAGGTATCCAGTTATTTCTAACTATATAAGGCTCTATAGGATATCCAGATAAGGCAGTTAAATACTCCACAGAAATATTACTAAGGTCAGCATCAGCAATAAATATCCTACCCTCTCCGCTCATAACTTTCTGTATTAAGCTTTTCAAACACTTGAGGATAGAGACTCGATTATTAGAACAGGTCTCAGAATTAAGACCATGCCAAAGTACTTGTTCAACTTCATCAATAATTATTAGTGCATCTTGCCAATCATGTGGATTAAAGTTTGCTTGTGATTTTTTGTGCAAAGAATCAATACATAGACCGTATCCTAAACATTCTGCCGAGTTGCTATCCTTACATTCTGTAATATATGACAGTCCAAAACGTTGACATAATTGCTCAACTAATTTGATACGGTGTCCAATTACCAAAATTTTCTGTTTTTTTGCAATTGCTTTTTGAACAATTTTAGATAAAAACTTAGTTTTTCCTGTACCGATGCCAGACTTAATAGCAACTAGTCTTTTTGTTTCAGGTATTGATAGATTAGGGATATAGGGAGTATTAATTTCTAAATCAGAGTTAAGCGTTAAATTATTTAGTTCTTTTGCTTTCCAAGTTTCAATAGGAAAAGCTTGTTCATAACATCTATCAAAAGCGTTATTACCAGAATTTAATAAAAAGTCATCTACTCCCTTTCCATCTCTTAAATCCCAGGTAGTAACTTTAACTTGACATCCTAAAGAATTCATGAGAAATCCTAATTTTCTTACTGCTTTATTAACAGCTTTAACAGTGTTCGGTTTATTATCTTGATCAAAGGCAATATAAACAGTTCTCCCTGTTACAACTAATTTATGTAATTGAGGAATTAAATAAGATTTTCCAATGCGATGACCAATCTCATTTTTTGGGGTACGGTAGCCATTATTAATACCAGGAAGAGCAATCGCAACATAACCTGCAGTTAATAGTGCACCTGCTTTTTTTGCACCTTCTGTTATACAAAGTGGAATAGACTTATTATCGATTACCCATTGCCAAAATCCAAAATCTGATTGCGATTTATCAACTGTTTCCGGTTTAAATTCAATATCATACCTTTGAGCTATTCTTCGCCATAGATGTAATGGTACTCTTAAAGCAAAAATACCTGTTGGTGTCTTTGGAGGATGTTCATATCTAATTATTTTATTTTCATCATAGTTAAAACGTGGTTTGTCTGGTTTGAAGCATCCCCAAAGATCACTAGTTCCTGTCATAATGTCTATACCAGAACACCACCAACCTCCTTTCTCTACATGCTCATAACGCTTCAAGATAGAATTACTCAATCTACCATCATTCCTTCTAGCAAGTTCATCAGAATATAGTAAATATTCTGATGGAGAAGTTCCTTTTAAAGTTTTTACGTTTAATTCAATCAATTGCCTATCAACGCAACTGTTTAGCCATTCTTGTTCGTGTCCCACTCTTTTTTCTCCACTTTTAATGCCATAAAAGCATTATCTATCGTGTTAGGATCTAAATCCTAAGGAAAAAAAACTAAATATGGAAGATACAAATAAACTACTATGCTAAAAGAATAATTTAAATATCTTAACTATAAGTTAAACTTATAGTTCCAAAATATAAAAACTTAAAGCAAATTTATGAACATATAGATATAGCTTTCTATTCAAAATCTTTTTAAATTTGATATAAGACTATGATCTTCTTACTCTTGAGAAAGAATAGTAAAGTTAAAATATTTATTATTTAAAATTAATCTGTATGTATGAATGATATTTCTCTTGATATCTAGAAGAGTGAAAAAAAAATCAGCATCTAACATATTGGTTTTATATTTAAATTCGAGAGTTAGTAAATATTCTTATACATTTCTTAAATTATCTAATTTTTTTGAAAATACAGTGTCATATTATCTTAAACTTATTTATCTAGTAATAAAACTTTAATCACAAAGAGCAACATTGCCTCTAAAATCAATGTCAGCATTGTTCATAGAATTTTACAAAACATATAAAAATTAATTCTAGGAGGAAGATTTATGATTATAGTCATGAAAAATAATTCTCGAATTGATGAAATTGAACACGTTAATAGGGAACTTGAAAATTGGGAATTGAATCCTAGAAAAATTATTAGTAAACATAAGACTATTGTTGGATTAACAGGAGAAGCTACTTCTCTTAGACCATCAGTAATTAAAGAAATTAACCCATGGATTGAAAGTGTTTTGTTATTAGAACATCCTTTTAAGCGCGCAAGTCTAGAGTATTTCGGCGGAGAATATAGTGAAGTTATTGTTAACACTCCTAATGGAATTATTCCAATCGGTAAAAATCATCCCATAGCCGTTGTAGCTGGTCCTTGCTCGGTCGAAGATAAAACTATGATTATTAAGACTGCTCAGCAAGTTAAGGCCTCGGGAGCTAAATTCTTAAGAGGCGGTGCATACAAGCCTCGCACTTCTCCATATGCTTTTCAAGGGTATGGAGAAAGTGCTCTGGAATTATTATCTATTGCCAAAGAAGAAACCGGTTTAGGTATCATAACGGAAGTTATGGATGCTAGTGATTTGGATAAAATTAAAGAAGTCGCTGATGTTATTCAAGTAGGAGCCAGAAATATGCAAAATTTTTCTTTGCTTAAAAAAGTTGGCTCTCAAGACAAGCCCGTTCTTCTTAAGCGAGGAATAGCGGCTACTATTAATGAATGGTTGATGGCTGCTGAATATATCTTAGCTGCTGGAAATCCTAATGTTATTCTTTGTGAGAGAGGAATTCGAACTTTTGATACTAAATATACACGCAATACTTTAGATTTATCTGCAATACCAGTTTTGCGCTCTCTAACTCATTTACCAATTATGGTTGATCCTAGTCATGGTACTGGACAAGCAGATTATGTTCCTTCTATGGCTGCTGCTGCAGTAGTAGCAGGAACAGATTCCTTAATGATTGAAGTACATCCGAATCCTGAAAAAGCTTTATCAGATGGAATTCAATCATTAACTCCAGTGGAATTCGATAATCTTATGTATAAAATAATGATTATTGCCCAGACAGTTCATAAATTAAAATGATCAAATGCTTTTTTAATAAATTTATGCATCAGTATTTGCTACAATTTCTTCATCTTTACTATTTTATTATTAACTAAATGATTTGGCCATTTAAACTCAGAGCTAGTAAGCAAATTGCTCGTATTGAAGTTAAAGGAGTAATAAATTCTGAAACCCGTAAGTTTTTATTAGAAGCATTGGAAACAGTAAAGCAAAAAAAATTTCCTGCTTTACTTTTACGTATTGACTCTCCAGGAGGAACAGTTGGTGATTCCCAGGAAATTTATGAAGCCCTTAAGAGATTACAGAAAAAAGTTAAGATCGTAGCAACTTTTGGTAATATTTCAGCTTCTGGAGGAGTCTATATAAGTATGGGAGCACCATATATAATGTCTAATCCTGGGACTATTACTGGAAGTATCGGAGTTATTTTAAGAGGAAATAATTTTAAACAGTTATTAGATAAAATTGGAGTTTCTTTCCAAGTTGTTAAATCTGGACCCTATAAGGATATATTATCTTTTGATCGACAATTAACCACAGAAGAGGAAAAAATTCTTCAAGAGATGATTGATACTAGTTATCAGCAATTTATAGCTACCATATCTAAAGAACGTAATTTAGATATAAATAAAACGAAAAGCTTTGCTGATGGCCGTATTTTTACAGGACAACAAGCACTAGAGCTAGGGATGGTGGATCGTCTAGGAAGTGAGGAAGATGCTCGACGCTGGGCTGCAGAGCTTGTTGGATTAGATCCAGAAAAAACCCCATGCTTTACTATTGAAGAACCAAAACCATTATTAAATCGTGTATTCTCTAAAGATAAAAGTCAGTCAAAATTTCTATTACTTAGTGATCGTATAGAATTTGAATTAAAAACTAGTGGACAGCTCTTATGGTTATATCATCCATAACTTATAATGCAATCAAGTTTATAAGGAATTAAATACTAAAAGCTAGTTTACAATAATAGGAATTATATTTTTAGGAAAATACTAAAAGTAATAATATGTAAGATATTAAACTAGATTTATAAAATAGAACGAAAAAAGAATAAATCAAGTTTCAAAATAATACTATTACTAGTATTTACTAAGTAAATATAAACTATCAAGTTAATATTACTACTAATTAATATAAGAGCTATTATTCATATCATAAATTTCTAATTTTTTCTTTAATTAGTAGAATGTGAACTAAAAACTAATATCAACATATCATAATCAGTAAATTTACTGATTTTTTTATTGAAAAACAACAATATTTTCTGTAAATATAGAATGAAATTGTCATTTACGTTTTTTAATTAAACTATTATGAATAAATTACAGTTTTAATATAAGTTTACTCATTAACATTTATAATTGCGTGAAAATATTATTTTTCTACTTTTCTAAGATGTTAAAATCATAAAGAATAATTACCCAATCTATAATATTAAATATTACAAATAAATTATTTATGTCTAAAATAAAAGTTGAATAATAATTGTTTATTTGATGGTTCCTCTAGGGTTATTAATATATTAAAAAAAGTATATTTTACTTAATCTGTAAAATTGAATATGTGACTAAATATAAATTTTATATTTAAGATTTTTTTATTGTATAAAATCTAAATTAATATTTATTAAACTTACTATAACTTATTAAATTAACGAGTAAATAATTTAAAAAATCAAATGTCATCTTTTCCATGTAACTCTATTATCATAGTTCAAAACAAACTTCTTTTTACCAAATATAAACTAATAGTTAAATTAAAAAAATTAATATTAGTTTACTGGGGGTTAGGACTAGAAGATAAAACATTTGGAATTTCTACTTCATTATTTATATCATCAGCAAAGTTACTAACTTTAAAGCAATTAGGCGTGAATAAAAAAATACTTTCACCAATACGTTCTTGATATCCTTCAATAGCGTAAGTTCCTCCGGCAACAAAATCTACAGCCCTTTGTCCTTCTTCTGATTCCATTGAATTCAGGTTAAGGACAACAGATTTTTGCTCCCGTAAAACTTGTATAACTTTAGGCATTTCATCAAATGATTTAGGTTCAACTACAACCACTTCAGCAATATTGCTGATTCTAGGCATTGAAACAACATTTGATTTTAACCAAGGATGTAGCTCGTTTTCACTAGAAATATCTTTTTTATCTGATTCTTTCAACTCAAGATTAGAGTTTTCATTGACTTCCATATAATCGGAGTCATCATCAAAACATTCTGCCATAGACCAACGTTTTAATCTTTCTAAAATCATTGTATATCTCACTAGTTTGCAAGTATTTACGGAAAAGTGATTAAATACCAAAACGCTATTCAGTATCTTCTAAATCCAAAGAAAAATTCTCTCAACTTCTAGAACTTTTATACAATATTCTAAAATTTCTTTTTGATCTAGAATAAAAAACTATAGATTATGGTATCTAAAAGATCTTCTATGATTGTCGTCATGATACTCTAATATGTTCCCGTTGTATTATAAGAACCATATTTGATTTTGTAAGGATTAATTTTTTTCTTTCCACATTTTTTTATCTACCACTTATTTAAGATAGGAAATATAAGCTATTACATAGAGAAATATCTTGTCATTTTGTTATTTAATGGGAATTAGACTGAAATTTATACCAAACATAAAATTTTAAATATAGTAAGATTTTAGTTTTTATAGTTATTAAAAAGTATTTTAGTTATGTTTATTTTAATCGTCCTGAACGTAAAATACTAATAATTAGCCATACTCCTAAGATACTTGCCGAAGCGAATAAAATACTGCTTATTATAGATAACTGTTGTGTTGAAGAACCAACAGAAATAATTGCAGCCCCCATTATTAAAGAACCTAAAACTATACTAAACGAAAGTCTATTCGCTGAAGCATCAATACTACGTCGTAAAGGTTCTAATTCTCGCAATCTTATGTTCCAGTTAAAAGTCTCTGATGATAATCTATCCAGTAAAGTTTCTATTCGCTGTGGAGTCTTTAGATAAATAGATTTTAAATCTAAAATTGTTCTCAAACCAGTCTGCAGAGGTGTATCTCCGATTAATTGACGATAAAATAAGTTAGTCATTAGTGGATTTATTTCGTCAAAAAGATTTATAGATGGATTAAATTGTCTTGCTGTACCTTCCAAATTACCTAAACATTTCGCATATAGTCCTAAATTTCCTGGAATTATTAATTTATTTTTTCGTGCAATCTGTAATATTTCATACACTACTTCACTGAAGTTAAATTGAGAAAGATTTAGGTTGTGATACTTTTTTAAAATTTTCTCGTAATCATTTTTTAATCTTGATATTCCATCTATCTTATCTGATTCTGATAGCTTAAATGTCAGCTGAGCACATCCTTGAGCATCCAAGTCAAAAATTGCTAATAATAATTCTACTAATATTTTTTGAGTATGTGAATCAATTTTTCCTATCATTCCACAATCAATAATAGCTATCCTACCATCATTTAAATAAAATAAATTGCCGGGATGAGGATCTGCATGAAAGAATCCATCAACATAAATTTGTTGAAAGAAAGCTCTAAAAAGTAAGGTAGTAATTTCTTTTCTTCTTTCTTCAGTAGATTTAATAGATTTAGGTATATTTAAATCAGCCTCTAAGATAGGTCTTCCATGTAACCATTCTAAAACTAAAACTTTTTCTGTTGTTATTTCCCAATATACTTTAGGTGTTAATATTTCATTAGAATTAAACCAGAGACTTGAAGATAAATTATTACGAATAGTATCTGTATAACTTGCTTCTTTCGTAAAGTCTAGTTCAGACTGAATAGCTTCGCAAAACTCATCAACAAGTTTTGGAATATCATAATTTTTCCCAAATTCTGTTAATGAAACTAATTCAGCAATTCCTTTAATTAAATTAATGTCTTGTTGTACTATTTTGTCAATACTTGGACGTTGGACTTTAATAGCTACTTCTTCTCCATTAAGGAGAATCCCACGATGAATTTGTCCAATAGAACCGGCTGCAATAGGTCTCTTTTCAATATTACTAAATATAGCCTTTATAGGCTTTGATAGCTGCTGATTTAAAACTATTTCAATCTCTTTCCAAGAAACTGAAGGAACATTAGACTGTAAAGCAGTTAAGGCCTTAATATAGCTAGGAGAAAGAATGTCAGGACGTGTACTTAACAGTTGTCCTAACTTTACATAAAAAGGACCTAACTCTATTAGTATATTTCTTAATACCTCTGGAGTAGGAATCTGAGGATTTTCTGTTTTACCAGCTGTTAATAATCCTCTCATATATTCCCAGCCATTACTGAGAATAACTTCAAGAATTTCTCGTTGACGAGCACTAGTTTGAGTCAAAGAAAACATAAAATATTTATATGACTTTTTTATAAAAACAAAAAATTGAACATAGGAAATCTACATTGACTTAGTTAAAATGTTGACTAGTCTAGTCTATTAAAACAATAATATTCAAATATCTATAAGAAATTTTGGAATTCAGGATAATTCGCTATCTGTTTTAGTATTTGTTTAATATCTTGAGTACGATTTTTATCAACTACAAGAGTAACATTTTTATCACGGACAATAACTAAATTTTCTAGACCAATAGTAGCAATCAACTCATTCTTTTCACTTGCATAAATAATAGAACCTGTCGTATCAAGACCTATATGTTTACAATATTCTATATTAGTTGTTGTCGTGTCAGTTAATCGTTCTAGAGAATTCCAGTCTCCTAAATCATCCCAACCAAAATTAGCACTTAATATATAGGTAAATTTAGTTTTTTCCATTAAAGCATAATCAATACTAATCTTTTCGAAATCTTGATAAGCATCTTTACCTTTCTTCCGAAGAGAGTTTAAAAGCTGAGGAGTATATTTTTCTAATTCTTGCAGCATAATATCTGCACGAAATATTAATATTCCACTATTCCAACTAAACTTACCATTTGCAATTAACAATTCCGCAGTTTTTTGATCAGGCTTTTCCATGAAACGGTTAACTTGATAGGCAGGAAGATTACCAACATAATTAATTAGTTTTCCTTGTTCGATATACCCATAACCTGTAGAAGGATATGTTGGTTGAACTCCTAGTGTAATTATTGCATTTCCCGGAGAAGCTAATTGAAAAGCAGAATCTAAAGTGATTAAAAAATCTTCTTCGTTTTTTATCCAATGATCTGCAGGGAAAAATCCTATAATTACATTATTTCCATATCGTTTAACGATTTCTAATGTCGCCCATGCAACTGCAGGAGCAGTATCTTTCCCCTGAGGTTCAATTAGTATATTAGAGTCTACTAAATGTGGTAGATGCTTTTTAACGTTTTCAACAATAGAAGCAGTAGTAACAATCCAAAGATTATTCCAACTTTTAGCTGCGGGCAGTAAGCGATTAGCTGTGGACTGTAATAAACTATCTCCAGTACTATCTAGAGATAAAAACTGTTTAGGATGTTTACGGCGGGAAAGAGGCCAAAATCGTTCGCCTTTTCCACCAGCAAGAATTACAGGTATAAAAGATTGAGCCATTTTGTCTGTATCATTCAGTATTTGAAATGATTGTATCTCTAAATAACAAATTAGTTTAACTTTTAATTAATAAGTTGTGATATTGAACTTTGATGAAAATTAATAAGGAAGTTGTCAAACTTTATAGTTTTTGAATAATTATGACTACGTAAGTATAAAAAACAATATTTCCCATACTTTAGTTTTTATATAAACTTTAAAATTCTTTTATACCTTTATATTTTAAATGTTTTTATGTATATCATTATGTCTTGATTAATAGTGCTGAAGTTTATATTATTGCTATGCTATTAACTTATAATTATGCAGGCTATTAATATCCCTATAAATTATGTATCGCACTGTTGTGAATAGTAAATCAGAAAACTTATGTTAGGATTTATTGGTTTAAATAAACCATCAGGTTTAACATCCCATGATTGTATTAATAAATTAAGAAAATTATTAGATATTAAAAAAGTAGGTCATGGAGGTACTCTTGATCCTGCCGCTACAGGTGTATTACCTATAGCAGTAGGGAAAGCAACACGTTTATTACCTTTTTTGTCGGAAGATAAAACTTACAACGCCACTATAATTTTTGGATTACAAACTCAAACAGATGATTTGGAAGGAGAAATTATTAGAGTAAAATCTGCAATTAATCTTACTTTAGAAGACATTAAACCTTTGTTAAAAAATTTTGTAGGAGATATAGAACAAATTCCACCTTCATATAGCGCTATCCAAAAAGATGGTAAACGTTTGTATTCCTGTGCAAGAAGAGGAGAAAAACTGGATATACCAGCGAGAACAGTTAGAGTTAATATGATTAAAGTATTAAACTGGAATCCTGGTGAGTTTCCAGAATTAACAATTAATATCCAATGTGGTCCAGGAACTTATATTAGGTCATTAGCTAGAGATTTAGGTAAAAAATTAGGTATTGGTGGAACTTTAGCTAAACTAGTTAGAACAGAAAGTTGCGGCATTATATTACCATACACATCAACTTTAGAAAGAATAAATAAACAATTAAAATATGATAAATTTTCCCTAATCAAGCCAGAATTTTTATTAAAAAGACTTCCTGTTATAAAGTTATCTTCAGCAGAGAGTTTCCGCTGGTGCCAAGGGCAAAAAGTGCTCGCTGACATACAAAATGTAGTGTCTTTTGGAAAGTTTATTCGAATTAATAGTGAAGAAGAATTCCTGGGAATAAGTAGTTACATATATGAAAATAACGATACATTTCTTAAGCCTAAAGTCGTTATCAAATAAAGTATATAATACTCTTACTTAATTATAAGCGTTTAATAGTAAGTTACTAAGAAGATAGCACATCACCACAATTTTTATTAATAGGGATTGCTTGTTCTATTTTGGAAGGTTGGGGTAACTCGAGATTATTCATAAGATTTATAAAATCTTGACGATTAATTCCTGTAAAGCGAGAGTTAGCTCTTTTCTCTTCTCCTATAGTCGATACAGTAAATCCTTGGTAATCATGTCCTGGATACACTAAAGTTTCGTCAGGTAAATTAAAGAGTTTCATAGTTACAGAATCATAAAGAACTCCTGCATCACCACTCTGAAAATCTGTTCTTCCACATCCCCTAATTAATAGAGTGTCTCCAGTTAGTACTAGAGATTGATTTATTAAATACGAACAGTGGCTATCTGTGTGCCCAGGAGTATATATAGCCTTAATCTTTATATTACCTAAGAATAAAATTTCTTTATCCTTAATATGATGATCTGCACATTTTACAATTTCGTTTTTGGGTATAATTCCTAGACATTTGGTCAATTCTCTTAACTTGCCTGTGCCTGTTATATGATCAGCATGAATATGAGTTTCTATGCAGTATTTTAGTGTTAATTTTAATTCTTTAATTAACTTAATATCTCTTGTAACATTCTCAAATACTGGGTCAACTAAGACAGCTTCTCCCGTATGAATATCAGCAATTAGATAGGTATATGTTGATGATTCTTTATCAAATAGCTGACGAAAAAGCATAAGAAAATGTAGTGATGTCACCATACATTGTACAGTATTGGAAGAGCCTTTTTTGAAGGAATTTTGCAAATAACAAAATATATTATTATGTTTTTAATAATACAAATCATTATGATAATGAACTTAATACTAAGTGATTTATTTCTTTAATAAACATAAATATATTTGTATACTTGTAACAATATTTATAAAATATTAGAGATTAGTATATTAAGCTAATAAACAAAGATTTACTAAGTAAAACAAAAAAAATGATGATAATATAGGTGTTTTTTTTGCACTTTAAAATACTTCTTATATTTTTAGTTGTGTCAAAATTTTATAGATGTAGACAATACTTACACAATTAAGTAAATAAAATTATTAATTGTTTTGCTAACAACGAATAAAGCATTATAAAACGATTAATCAAATACTTTTGTATATATAATCATATATTTTTAAAAATTTATTATACTTATTGAATATATTTATATACTGATGATTTATCTTAATTAATAAATATACAAACATGGAGAGTAGTTAATAGAGTGTCATATCAAGAATTGACTCAGAAAATTGTAACTTCAGATCTTTATAGTTATTACTTTTCTAAAATTACTTGTCAAAGAGCATGGATGCAGATAGATCTTGATGCCTTAGTTTATAACGTAACTCAAATTAAAAATTTATTATCTACTGAAACTGAACTAATGGCAGTTGTAAAAGCTGATGGTTATGGCCATGGGGGAGTTACTGTAGCTAAGACAGTACTTAAGGCAGGAGCAAGTGCTTTAGCTGTGGCTACGTTAGTTGAAGGGATAGAATTACGCGAAGCAGGTATTAATTCACCAATATTAGTATTAGGTGTAACGAATACACCTGAAGAGGTAGTTGCGAATATTCACTGGAATTTAGAAGCTACACTTTGCTGTCCAGAACAAGCTTTTATGATTTCTAGAACTTTATCTCAATATAAAAAGCAATTATCTGTCCATCTTAAATTAGATACAGGAATGTCTCGTTTAGGTACTCCTTGGTATCAAGGGACTAGATTAATTAAATTAATACAAAAACTACCATATTTGACATTATCAGGTATTTATTCTCATCTTTCTTCATCTGATGATCAAAATACTACAAGTGTAGAATTGCAACATCAACGTTTTGAAACAGTAATTTCTAATTTGAAACACCATAATAAACCTTGTTTACATTTTGCTAATTCTGCAGCTACAATTAACCATCCTCAGTTACACTATAGTTTGGTGAGAGTAGGTTTAGCTCTATACGGTCTGTATCCATCTCCTCATTTACGTTCTAGAGTTTCTTTGAGGCCTATATTGCAAGTCAAAGCAAAGATTACTCAAATTAAAACTATTTCTCAAGGAACAAAAGTTAGTTATGGCTATCAATTTACCAGTAGGCACTCAATGATAATTGCAATAGTTAGTATAGGTTATGCTGATGGTGTTCCTCGAAACTTATCAAATCGGCTTCAAGTATTAATTCATGGTCAAAGGGCAAATCAAATTGGAGCTATTACTATGGATCAGTTAATACTAGATATAAGTCACTTGAAAAATATAAGAGTTGGAGATATAGCAACATTAATTGGTAAAGATGGAGAACAAGAAATTACAGCGGATGACTGGGCATCAGAATTAGGAACTATTTCTTGGGAAATTCTTTGTGGCTTTAAGCGAAGATTGCCTAGAGTCAATATTCAAAATCTTTTTAATAAAGATCAGTAACTATGTAATTTATGATTTTTTTGTATGGAAGCTAAAACTAATTTTACTATTTACTCATTTACTTTTAACATTCCTCTAAAATATTGAAGATAATACTAAAGAAAATGAAAGTTCATAGATATTCTAAATCAACTTTAATTAATGTCTATATTACACTCTATTCTAATAAACCAGGAAGAAACTCATAACATTTACGAGTTATATACTATACATCCTACAAAATTTATAATATATAATTACGCCGAACTTTTACCTAATTGGAACAAATCTCCTCATTCTATAATTATTATTTTACTATATTCCGCAATACCTTTAGATGACAACTCTATACGAATTAAAAAAGAAAAAAACAGACTAAGACAAAATTTTTTACAATTAGGAAAAACTATCCAACTAATTTTACAAAAAAAACAGTACTTAGCCGAGGTTATAGATCCTCGAGATGGAAAACCAATTAGTTCAGTTTCTGGTAATATTTTTTTTGATAGTGTAGCAGTTGTTCATAAGTCATTAAAAATAAATTATATTGCTGCTAAGAAATGCAAGTTACTATATCATCCGTATAAAAAGACAAGTATTTATCCAGGCCTAATAATCTCCAACGCTAGAGTTAATAGACTTAATAATTTAATAACAGCAAGTATTCCTTAAAGATTAAATCAAATAGGCTTTATATACTAATTATCAAAGCTTATTAATTTCAAACTATCATTATTTAGCGTGAACATAGCTTACTAATATCTTCGATGTTTTGAAAATATTAAAAGACAAAAAGATTACTCTATCTCTAGAGGTGTATCTTGTTCATGAAAATATAATACAGGAATTAACACTACTTAAAAATAATTAAGATATTAATATTTTAATTATTTTTAAGTAGTACAAAAAGCAGAAGATTAACCTTCAGAAACAACTGGTTCCGCTATTTTTGTTTCAACAGTTTCAGATTCAGAAGCTTTAGATGTAGTTTTTTCTGATTCTTCTGGTTTTTCTTTAACTTCAGAATTAGAATCATCATTATCAAGCTCAGAAGCCTGTTCAATTGAATCTTCGTCTAATTTAATTGTAAGGTAGCGTAAGACATCTTCTTCTAAACGCATTATTCTTTCCAAAGGTTCAATTTGTGTACCATCGGCTTGGTAATTAAACTGAACATATATACCATCAAGTTTTTTCTGAATAGGATAAGCAAGACGACGCTTTCCCCAAACTTTTACCTTGATATCAACAGCACTATTTTTGGTTAAAAAGTCTTGATATTTACTTACAGCTTGATTTGCCTGCTCTTCAGACAGATCAGGACGTAAAATATAAATCATTTCATAATGTTGACTCATTACTTTAAACTCCTTTTGGACATATTGGCTTCTAGTTTAGTCATAATTTTCTGATTAAGAAGCAAGGATCGTTGAAGACTAATGCTAATACAAAACAATAAAGTCTTACTTTTGGCATAAATTCTTCAATACTACACCATTGTCGAATGTAACTCTTGCGAAAGATGAATCAGATATAGTTAACTTAACTGATTATTAACGTTTATGCCAAGATTTTGAAAGTAAATTAGATTTAAAATATAAAAGTTCTAAGGTTAAGCTTAGAACTTTTATACTTATCTTCAAAGAGAAATCATGCTACTTTAAGTTCAATTTTTATAAAAAAATTAATTTTTACTTTGATGACATAACTTTCTAGATTTATGTAAAAAATAGTAAATCTTATGAAAGCTAACTAAAATTATTAAATATTTACTTCCTAGTTATAATTCTTATTTCTTTAGCAATTTATTACATAAGACTTCAACAAGAATGAATAGTTTACTAGGAAGATGATAAGAAAAGAGTCTTATGCATTTGTTTAAACTAATAGATTTAGACTTAATTAACGAATACGTGAATAAGCAGCTTCCGAAATAGTAGGAATTTCAGCATATCTACCTAATACACTTTGAATCATAGAATAATAGGAAGCAACAAGACCTCCTAAAAATATAAGACTATAAAAAGTTTCTATGAACAAACCACTATGTCCTAAAGTGGGAATTAAAACATATTGCATTACAATTCTTGCTAAGGCTAATGAAATTGATATAAGAATAGATTGCATTGTATTGTAGCGAATAAAATGACTAATCTTTTCATTTCTTACAACTGCTGCAAAGAGTATAATAAATACTGCAAAGCTAGCAAAACTTCCTAGAGGTCCTAGCAACGATGCAAGAAGTCCATAGCTTAATTCTACTGGTAAAGCAGGAAAACAAAAAAAACCAAAAGCAGGAAACTGTTGTAATAAGAAGCTTCCAAAAAATAGAGTATCATAAATAGCAAAACAATAGACTATGATTCCAAAAATACGATCCGGTATACTTACTGATCCACGCCAGGTCATTCTTAATACTCCTTTGTTCCTAAAAAATTGAATATCATTAATGTACAACATTTATAGAAAATAATATTATTCAGTTCTAATCTGTATAAATTTACATAAGATTTTTTTGAAAAACTAATTTAATATTGTAATTTCTATCAATTTATTTTAAATCTAGCAATCCTTTTTCTTTTAATTTAGGATTAAATCGAATCTCAACACTACTACCACGCTCCAAAAGAGATTTTTCAATATCACTTTGGACTTGTCTAGCAATTTTTTTCAGAAGTTTTATTTGAGATATTTCATCGCTATTAGCATAAATTACTCTATCTTCTTCTGTCATTTTTATTTTTGCATCAATAGGCTGAGTCCACAGCATTTGATATTCGCTGTTTTTAAGAATACACTCTTCATATTGTTCAGTCCAATTCATTTTAATTTGTTCTAAGATACTGCGGTTAGGATGTTCCATAATCTCAAACTTTAGCCAATAACAATTATCTGGTTGACGTACTAAATGTTGTTTTAAACTTAAATAAATATCACGAGAATAGCCTATAAATTGGATATGTTTACCTTTATTGAAGATTGCATAAACTCCTATTTTTCTGCATAATTTGTCATCTATTAATCCATCATCATTTAGATATGGAAAGTAATCTAATGATTGCAAATCTGATACTTTATCTTTGGTAGTCATAATTTTAAAAAATTGATTAGATATTAATACCTAGTATCTTCACTGATATAATAGTGGGTCCTCAGATGAAAATTTGAAATATTGTGGTATCTATCGTAAGTAAATTATATTAGTATAATTTCAAAACTTTAATATTTCAATAAATAAGTATCTTAGTTTAAAAACTATATATGACAATAATGACTCATTCATTAAATACTTAGTCAGTTTTTTAGTTGATCTAAATAATATATCATTTTTTAATTAGAGATATTAGAACTTAATAAGTGACTGATATTTTTATTAAAATCATTACCTGTGATTTTTAAACTACATCTCAATGTATCTTAGGACTTACATAACTATTATTATTAATTTTGAAATAAGATATAATGGTATCACTTTTCCATAGTTATCGTATATGGTAAAAACCTATATAACTTTATATATAAAGCTTACTAAGTTAGTAATTAATAAAAGAATTAAATGTTTTTCTAATTTTTTGAATAGATAATTACTTAGTTTCACATTTGTTATAATATTATTATCATGGAGAGGTGGCAGAGTGGTTGAATGCGGTAGTCTCGAAAACTATTTTGTTGAAAGACAACGAGGGTTCGAATCCCTCTCTCTCCGTTATAAATCGTAAATATTCGAAATATTATTTTTCACTTATGATTACTTATAAATAATTTGTATCTTATTTTTTTATAATTTAGAGTAAATTGTTAACCGATGATAAAAGTAAAATTTTTTTTTATTTCTAATATAGATAAATAGTAGTATTATTTTTTTAAGTAGATTGGTTGTTCGTGCAAAGAACCCAATCTATCAAAAGGCCAAAAACGAACAAAAGCTTTACCAATAATTTTGTCTTTAGGAACGAAGCCCCAGTAATGAGAATCATAGCTATTGTTCCTATTATCTCCAAGAACAAGATACTCATTTTCCGGTACTCTACTAGGTCCATAATTGTAATTAGGAGCCTCAAAGATATACTCCTCTAATATTTTTTTACCATTTACATATACTTTTCCCGCTTTTACTTGAATCGTTTCTCCAGGAAGTCCTATAATTCGTTTAATAAATGCATCCTTAAAATTCTCTGCCTCAAGTGATTCTGTTGGATTAAATACTATCACATCTCCTCGAACAGGTTCTCGAAAACGATAACTTAATTTCTCTATTATTAAGCGATCATTCACTTCTAAAGTTGGTCTCATGGAAGAAGAAGGAATATAACGAGCTTCAGCAAGAAATGTTCTAATACCAAAAGAAAGAATAACTGCTGTAATAACAGTTTGTATTAGTTCAATCCAAGTATTGTTTTTAGAAACCTGAGAACTTTTATTATTTTTCGAGCTTTGAGTCATATAAAAATATATTATTTAATTAAGAATTAATGTTCCGAAATTTTATTAAATAGAAAAAATATGATTTTTAAATCCACTATTTATAAAAAAATATAGTTCTTCAAGTGAACAGAGAGGTTTTTAAAAATAACTTACTAGGTATATTTCTTAATTTTCTTCTTTAACAACAAATTTTTAATAAATAATATCTTAATTAAGAACAGTAAGATTTCTCTTTAAAGACGCTAATAATTCGAATTAGTTGCCTAGAGTTAATAATTATAATTTATTTTTTTAACAGTTTATATAAAAAACAAATCAAAGTAGAACATAAATAATAACTTATACTGTTTATCCTTAACATCATAGATCATGTCAAAATCAATACCATAGGTAAATAACTTTGAATCTAAGTTACCTGATAGCCTTAAAATTACAAAAAAATCTTCACATAGAAAGGTAAGATAGTATCTTAATTTATAGCTAAAAATATAATTATAATAAGAGCAATTAGTTCAATTATTTTTTATTGCTTGATTTGTCTTTTTAATTTGCATCAAAAAATATTCTTGATCATGGTTCAGGGAGCGGGCCAAAATCAGACCTTCCGTAAAAGCGGATAGTGCTAATTCATATTGAAACTTTTCCATATAGATTTCTCCTACTATGCCATATGTTTTCATCAATCCGTAGTAGTTATATGATATTTTTTCAATTTGAAGTAACTTTTGGTAAATTTGTAAAGCATAGTCAACTTGTTTATAACTTTCGTAAAGAGATGATAATTTTGTTAATGCTTCTTCCGCAACCCTAAATAATTTCAACTTCCAGGCTAAAGTATAAGCTTCTTGATAATTTCTACTTGCTATTTCTGGCTGATCTAAAAGCTGATAATCTTGACCAACATCAACTTTAAGTGAAGGTATAAAATGTATTTTTTGAGTCAGGAAATAGCTTCTTACTAGTTTCTCCTTAATTTTTACAGAATTATTAGTTTGTAAAGATGCATTATAAATACTAGATAAAATCTGTAGATAAAATTCTTCTAAATGAATGTTTTTTTTAATTTGTGCTCTATACAATAATTTTTCGTAAATTTTTGCTGCATTAGGAAAATCAAATTTAGCTAAATATAATTTTCCCAAGCCTTGTAATGATTTTTCTGCGACTAATGTAATTTGCTTTTTTTGAGCATGTTTTAAAATTTGTTTATAAACTGTTATAGAGTTATCTAAGCTATTAAGTTTGAAATATGCATCCGCTAGAACCATCAAAAGATTCAAACTTATAGAATTTTCTTCTTCAGATATTTTATATAAAATTGAGATTCGGTTACCAATAATTTGTACATCTTCCTTTCTCGCTAGTTCCCATGCAATTTTTCCTATCTCTCCTAGTCTATTAATTTCTTCAATTCTTCCTAATACTCTTCTTAGTCTTAATTCTCTATACCAGGTAGAAAAAGCTAGATCATCATTACCTATATTTAGCTCTTTTTGTGCTTTCAGATTTAATTTATTGAGATTTTTTCTTAATCGAGTCTTTTCTAAAATTGTTAATGGACGAACAGTATGTGGAAGTAGGTGATCTTTTAGAGGTATTTCTAAAGGATCTAATATAGGCTCTGGTAAAGATAGTGCTAAATCATAGAAAAGAACACAATTATTGAAACTAATGATAAAGACTATACTTCCCAAAGTGCGAATTTTATTTGTAGAGAAGAAATGAATCATAATAGTTGGCAAAATATTTTAATTAGAAATAATCTAAAAACTGTAATTATATTTACAAAAATCAGTTTGCGATTATTTTTTTTATTTAAGAATAATTATAAATTTATATGTTTTAAAACTATCATATACACTTTTTCCTGAAAAGTTATTTTTCACTTTTTTTACTAAAACTATGAATTTTATGTTTATTAAATAGGTACTATTCTGATGAAAAGAAGTTCAATAATTATTCATTTAAAATGATATATTAATAGACACTTTTTAATAATTATCATGATTTCGAGCTATGTCGTATACTTTCGTGGATTGAATTTTTCTTTAGAACGAATTTGTTCGTATAAGGATACTTCTTCTTCACTAATTTCTGAAGGAATAGCTATATGTATTTCTAATAATTGATCACCTCTTTGCCCTAATTCATTAAAATATCCTTTATCAGCTAGACGAAGCTTCTGCCCAGCTTGTATACCCTTAGGAATTGTTATCTTAACCATACCATCAATTGTAGGAATGGTAATTTCCTCTCCTAATATTGCTTCACTTGGAGTTAATAAAATCTTAGATATAATATCTATATTTTTTAATTTAAAAAATATATGAGGTGTTATTAGTATTTCAAGATATAAATCTCCTCCACTAAGCCCCTGGTCTTTAAGTCTAATTTTTTGGCCATTAGTCATTTTAGATGGCATATCTACTTCTAGAGATCTACCATCTTCTAGGCGTATTCTTTCTCTACCTCCACGATACGCCTTTTCTAAAGGAATACTTAATTTAGCTTCAACATCTTGTGCACTATAAGAAGAACGAACAAAATTTGATTTTCTGTTAGTATCAGAATTGAAATTTATATCTTTAAATTTTGAAAATTTATCCTTTTTCTTATTAATATAAGAATTAACCGCAGAAGAATCATGTCTTTTTTTATTAAATTTTAATCGATTATAGTCTGCTCTTTTAGTCTCATCTGATAAAACATTATAAGCTTCATTAATACTTTTAAACTTCTCTTCTGATGCTTTATCTCCTGGATTAACATCAGGATGATACTTTCGGGCGAGTTTACGGAAAGATGTTTTAATTTCTTCTGCAGTAGCATTTTTCGCAACTTCTAAGGTCGCGTAATAGTTATGAATTTGTTGCATATATCCAATGTTAAAGAAAAATTGAGAATATTTAAAGTTGATACTGACTTATACTAAGAGTTAGAACCAATCATCGTCTTCTTCATCCCATTGATTTTCATTTGGTGTCTGATGAGAATGGTTACGACCTTGATAGGGGCCATATCGATCCCGAGAATATTTTGAATTTTCTTTAGAAAAAGAGCGATTGTTTTTGCCTTCTTTAAAAGTATCATATTGATCGTTATAACGTTCATATCTAGGAGGTTCGTGATCTTTAAGTTTTTGATAATAGGTAGAATTATAATCAGATTCATAAGATGTATATGAATCTACATCAGAATCATTCGTGAAAGTTCGTTTAATAGATTCTAAAATACCTTCATCTTCCTCTTCATACTGTAAGCGCACCTCTCTATTTAACTCATACAATAAATCTTCTAGATCATCTTTCGCTTTATCTAAAGATCTTTCATCATCATTATTTAGGTTTTCAATAATTTCATTATTTAAAACTTCAATTTGACGACGATAGCTATTGGTAAACTGAGCTCCAAAATCAAGAGTAATATCTTTTATTCTTCTTAACGCTTGATCTGTCAAAGCTTTGGCATTATTGCGTTTCTCTATTCTTTCTCGTCTTTGCCGATCTTTTTCAGCAAATTTAGCAGCTTCTTGAATCATTCGGCCAATTTCTTTTTCGCTAATAGTCGAAGTTCCTTGAATAAGAACACTCTGTTCTCTTCCAGTTGCTTTATCTCTTGCAGTAACTTGTAATATTCCATTAGCGTCGATATCAAAGGCAACTTGTACTTGAGGAATTCCTCTTGGAGCAGGTGAAATTCCTGTAAGTTTAAAACGTCCTAATGACTTATTATCAAAAGTCATTTCACGTTCTCCTTGAACGACATGAATTTCTACTATAGTTTGATTATTTTCTCCTGTTGAGAAAATATCAGAACGACGCACTGGAATAGTTGTATTACGAGGTATAAGCTTTTTCGTGACACCCCCTATTGTTTCTAACCCCAAAGAAAGAGGTGTTACATCTAATAATAATATTTCTTTAACCTCACCAGCTAAAATACCTGATTGAATAGCAGCGCCAACTGCTACAACTTCATCGGGATTAACATTTTCATTAGGTTCTTTATCAATAAAGCTACGTACTAGAGATTTAATCATCGGCATTCTAGTCCCGCCGCCTACTAATACTACTTCGTCAATTTGAATAGGAGTTAATCTTGCATCATTCATCACTCTTTTTAGAGGGCGCTGTAAACGAGTCACTAAATCAGAACAAAGATCTTCAAATTCAGGGCGTGTTAGACGTTTTTCTATATGCTGTGGACCATTTTCTGTAGCAGTAATAAAAGGAAGATTTATATCAGTAACACTTACTCCGGAAAGTTCAATCTTTGCCTTTTCTGCTGCTTCAGTAAGACGTTGTAAAGCTTGTCTATCTTTTCTTAGATCTGTACCTTCATCTTTTAAAAATTGTTCGGCTAGCCAATCAACAATACGCTTATCAAAGTCGCTCCCTCCTAGCTGAGTATCACCACTAGTAGATTTAACCTCAAATACTCCATCTCCAACTTCTAAAACGGAAACATCAAAAGTACCGCCCCCTAAATCAAATACTAGGATTTTTTGAGATATTTTTTGATCTAATCCATAAGCCAGAGATGCTGCCGTTGGCTCATTTATTATTCTTAGTACCTCTAACCCTGCAATTTTTCCTGCATCTCTAGTAGCTTGTCTTTGAGAATCATTAAAATATGCAGGAACTGTAATTACTGCACTTGTAACAGGCTCTCCTAAATAACGTTCTGCTTCCTCAGCTAATTTCCTTAAAATAAATCCTGATATTTCTTCAGGAGCAAAATCTTTGTTTAGACGAGGACAGGCCAACTTAATATTGCCATTTTTATCTCGGCGAATAGTGTAAGGAACTTGCTTAGATTCATTAGTTAACTCATTATATTTACGTCCTATGAATCGTTTAACACTATGATATGTATTTTGGGGATTAAGAACAGCCTGCCGTCGTGCCATTTGTCCTATTACTAATTCCCCATCCTTACTAAAGCCTACCATAGAAGGGGTAGTACGCATTCCTTCGGAATTGGCGATAACTACTGGCTTGCCGCCTTCCATAACTGCGACTACAGAATTTGTTGTCCCCAGATCAATGCTAACTACTTTACCCATGTATCTTTTTTTCTCCAACTACTCCGTTTTAAATATGAGTGTTATTTATGCAAAAACTTAATTTTAATATATATTTCGCTAACGATAATGATATTGTATCTAATTATGTAAAGTTATTATGGCCAAATACATTAATAGTTTTCCTCAGTTAGAACTTATAGTTTTAGTAAATGAATAATATAAATATATGCATGTATACACTTATATTGTTTTTTATAATCTGAACAGATATCTGATTGGTATTTAAATTATTAGGAGTAGAAAATATTTATATTTCACTAATTTTTTAGATTATTTTCTTAACTTTAATAAATATTAAATTTTATTTATAAGAATAACAACAAATATATAAAGCTAAATCTTTCCTCACGATGCATGGTATTCAAGCATTAGTAGAATTAAAATTTAAAAACGTAGTAATAGAAAGTATTGGAAGTCTATTACTACGTTCATTAGCAAAAGAAAAAATACTTAATGATACATAGTTTCTTTCCAAGTCTTCAAATTTTAAAATGCTTGTTCAACTTCTGAAACTTCAGGAATCATTTCTTTCAAACGCCTTTCAATTCCCATTTTGAGCGTCATGGTAGAACTGGGACAGGAACCACATGCTCCTTGTAAACGTAACTTTACGATTGCCCCGTCTATTTCAACAAGTTCTACGTTACCTCCGTCTGCTATCAAATATGGGCGTAACTCATCTAAAACTTGTTCGACATTAGTTGGTGTTAAGGCCATTACTTCTGACATATTTACCTCGATTATATTGAATTAAAATTAGGGGGATTAAGAGATTTATTCTCTTTTACCCAATGAATAAAAACTATAGAAGACTTTTACTTGCTAGTAATGCTAGTGTAACTCATGATTGTAGAAACTGTATTTTAAGTTAAGATTCTATTTTGTATCTTGATACAAATATGTTAAACATAATCGAAGTTAGAATATTTACTAAGAACTTTAATAGATACAAAAATGGACCTTAAACCTACTTAATAAGATACAACCATAATTATTAAGCGTCTAAAAATATAGCTAAAAAATAGTATAAAGTTCAACATTCACCTTTTTAATTGCTAAATTATGCATTATTTTGATTAGTATATATTAAAGCTTATTTACACTTTCATTCTCCGATAGTGTGACCAGTTTAGCTATTGTAAATAGTACAATTTTCTAGTTTCTAAATGGTCTCTTTTTACTTTTATTAATTAAAAAGTTTGATGACTATAATTTAAGTAGAACTTATTTTCATTCTATTAAGTAGTTGGTATAAATATAATTAATATATATCAACTACTTAATAAAATCATCTAGCTTTCTGAATTTTGATTTTTTAGCAATGGAAAAGCAATTACATCTTTTATACTTGAGGAATTTGTCAACAACATAACAAGACGATCAATACCAATTCCCAATCCTCCAGTAGGTGGCATTCCATACTCTAAAGCTGTTAAAAAATCTTCGTCTATATTGTGAGCCTCTAGATCTCCTGATTCTTTTTTTAAAGCCTGCTTTTCTAGTCTTTGTCGTTGATCAATAGGATCAGTTAATTCAGAAAAACTGTTTGCTAGTTCTCGTCCCATTGCATAGAGTTCAAATCGTTCAACTATATTTTCTTTAGTACGATGAGGCTTCGCTAATGGAGAAATTTCAATGGGAAAATCTAAAATAAATGTAGGTTGTATTAATGTCTCTTCTACAGTTTGTTCAAAAACTTCGTTAAGTAAATTTCCTAAAGTCTGACATGTTTCTGAAACTTGTACTCCTATTTCACTTACTGCTATTTTAGCTTCTTCAAAATCTCTAAAACTATTAAAGTCTAAATTATTTTTCTCTTTAACTATTTCATGCATAGTAATTCTGCGCCAAGGCAGTGAAAAATCAATTTCTTGTTCCTGGCACTTGAAAATCATGCCTTTATCGATATCATGAACAATCTTAGTAATGAGTTTTTCTGTTAAATCCATCATGTCATTATAATCTGAATATGCTTCATAAATTTCAATAGAAGTAAATTCTGGATTATGTTTAGTTGAAATTCCTTCATTACGAAAAATTCTACCTATCTCAAATACTTTTTCAAATCCACCAACTATTAACCTTTTCAAATGTAATTCTGTCGCAATCCTCAAATACAAATCCATATTCAATGTATTATGGTATGTTGTGAAAGGACGGGCATCCGCTCCACCTGCTTCAGAATGTAAAACAGGTGTTTCTATCTCTATGAAACCTTTCTCTTCTAAAAAATTACGAATAGAAGATATTATCCTTGAGCGAGAACGAAAAGTTTCTCGTGTATTAGGACTAACTATTAAATCAATATATCTTTGACGGTAACGCTTTTCTTTATCAGTTAAACCATGCCATTTATCAGGAAGTGGTAATAAGGATTTGGTTAAAATCTCATATGTTTTCACTTTAATAGACAGTTCACCCTTTTCTGTCTTTTTTATACTTCCTCTGACTCCAATAATATCACCAGTATCTATCAGTTTTTTAAGATGATTAAAGGAGTCATCTATATTGTTCATATTACTTTGAATAATATTTTTATCAAGATATAGTTGAATAGTCCCTGTCTCATCCTGTAAGGTAAAAAATGCAAGTTTCCCAAAAACTCTACGAGCCATCACTCTTCCAGCAAGTGAAACTTCTATCTCTACTTCTTCCCCCTGGCTCAAATCAGTATAAGATTTCTGCAAACAAGCAGCATTGTGAGTAGATTTCCACTGATAAGCATAAGGAGTCAAACCTAATTTTTTTAACTCTTCTACCTTTGCAAGACGTGTAGCACGAATTTCTTGTAAGCTAGAAGTAGATTGAGCTTCTTGCTGTGATAAATTAAAAGACATTTGCAATATAAATTATATGGTTTTTGAAAATTGAATAAGGTCTGAGCTTATTAATTGAGCTATTATTATAGCGTTACAGATACTTGAAACAGATATTTTACTAATCACACATCACGATATTTTTATATTTATTTCTCCATATATCTTAGAAGTGGGAAGTACTATTTCAAAAATAAATAGTTGATGACTGTACAACAACTATTTATTTTTTCACTAATTATATTTCTTCTATCATGAAATATGAAACTCCATATTCAAAAATGTATTCAGACAAACAAAAATACTCATGTTATATTTATTTAAGTACCATTAACAATATTAATATTTAGATTTTTAGGAATATTAAAAAAGTTTATGTAGCTATTTTTTTAATATCGATATGGTTTATTAAAAATTAATTTAACATACATTATACAGTCTTATAATGTGACATAGATTAAGGTTTAATTAGTAGATAATAGTATCTTTTATATTTATGTTAAGGTATGAGCGATTCAGTCCTATCAAGAATTTTTATTGCTAATGACAATTGCAAGGACAATTTGCCTAGGTTTTCTCGCAGTAATTTTAGTGGGCACATTATTACTGATGTTGCCATTTGCTACTAGTAATGGAAATTGGAGTAATCCCTTAGTTGCCTTGTTTACATCTACCTCTGCTGTATGTGTAACAGGACTAGTTGTTGTTGATACCGGGAGTTATTTCTCTTTTTGGGGTCAGCTAGTCATTTTACTGCTGATCCAAATAGGAGGCTTAGGATATATGACAACAACAACTTTTCTTATTTTAATATTGGGTAGAAAATTTGATCTTAGACAAAAGTTAGCAATTAAAGAACCATTTGATAGTTCTCATTTGTATGGTAGTAGCCAAAACATAATTATTTCAATTGTTGCAACGACCATGATCTTCGAAATTCTCGGAATCTTATTGATGCTTAACGTGTTTTCGGATAAATATGGAACTCTTCAAGGTTTATGGATAGCTACTTTTCATAGTATTAGTGCTTGGAATAATGCGGGGTTTAGCTTGTTTCCGGATAGTTTAATTAGTGTCGGTGATTCTTTTATAATCAACTTTGTAATTTCTGTTTTGATTATATTTGGAGGTATTGGTTATCAAGTTATTATTGAAATGTACATAGCAATTAGACATAAGCTAAAAAATAAGCAAGAAAGATTAGGATTTTCCCTGAATTTTAAAGTTGCAATTAGTACAACTATTACTTTGCTGATTGCTGGCACGATAATATTTCTCATAGCTGAATATAATAATCAAGCTACTTTGGGACCACTAAATTTTCACAACAAATTGTTAACAGCTTGGTTTCAATCTGTTACTACAAGAACAGCTGGGTTTAACAGTATCGATATTAGAAACATGACTTTTGCTGGTCTATTTTTAACTATGGGGCTAATGTTTGTAGGAGCAAGTTCTAATGGGACGGGAGGAGGTATTAAGACTACAACACTTTGTATCTTGACTAACTGCACACGTTCTGTTTTGAGAGGAAATCATGAGGTAGTAATGTTTCGTAGAGAAGTTCCTGTTTCTTTAATTTTGAAAGCAGTTGCTGTCGTGTTTGGCTCAACAAATATGGTTGTTTTAATGACATTATTGATTTCGTTATCTGAGGCTAGTTTAAATCCTACTTTTTTTGACTCTGGAATAAGTTCATTACAAGTTTTGTTTGAAGTAATTTCTGCATTTGCAACTGTAGGACTGTCTACAGGGATTACAGCTGATTTATCTTTTCTATCACAACTTTTGTTAATTTTAACAATGTATGTTGGAAGAGTAGGAATACTTGTTTTTATAGCAGCTGTTTCTAAAGAATCTCGGCCACGATTAATACAATATCCTGAAGAAACTTTATTGGTCGGATAAGTTGCAAATTTGATATTATTATATGTAGCTATTTCTAAACAAGGGTGAGGTATTAATTTGAAGTCCTTAAATTTTTTAAGTATTCTTCGCAGAGAAACCCGTCAATTTGCAGTAATTGGACTAGGACGCTTTGGACGTTCAGTATGTAGAAACCTTCATAAATTAGGTTATGAAGTATTAGGAACAGATATAAAGGAATCTTTAGTATCTCAAGTTTTAGCTGAAAACATTGCTTCCAGTGCCATTAAATTAGATTCAACCAAACCCAATGCTTTAAAGGAAGCAGGTATTTTTGAATTTGATACTGTTATTATTGCTATTGGTAATTATCTAGAAGAAAGTATTGTTACTGCTTTAAATGTTAAAGAAGGAGGTGTAAAATATGTAATTGCCAAGGCCTCTTCTGATGTGCATGGTAAGCTTCTTCAAAAAGTTGGGGCTGATCTAGTTGTATATCCTGAATATCAAGCTGGATGTGATTTAGTTCATTTACTTACACAAAATCCTAGAATTATAGAAAGGTTTGAACTTGATCCTGATCATAGTATTGTAGAAACTCGTATTCCTCAAGAGTTCCATGGGATAGCTATTGAAGAATTAAAGCTTAGAAGTCGATATGATATAAGTGTATTAGCAGTAGGTAATGATGATAAATTCAAAATTAATCCTTCGCCCCAAGAGAAATTAAACAAGAATTTATCAATGGTTGTTATTGGTTCCAATAAGGCAATTCAAAAACTACCTCTATAAGTTAGATATCAGGAAAAACATTATTATTTTTAATTGATGTAGAATTTAAAAGAAATAGAGATGCGCGAGCTATGGCCTCATGGGACAAGTTGATTTTAGTTAACTTTATTAAACCTTCTTTAATAAACATATCTCTAATTGAGGTTTTACTACCTTTGTTAAATTCCGTCTCATAAAAAACTTCTTTAATTCCAGCAGAAATTATTAGTTTTAAACAAGACATACAAGGTTCTAACGTTACATAAATAGTAGACTCATTGGTAGAAATGCTATGTTTTGCTGCCTGTGCGATTGCATTTGCTTCTGCATGTACAGCCCGTGAAGGCAAATTACTGGAAGAAATGCAGCTGTTAAGTCCTGGATAGCAAACACCCTGAGTTATGCAGTGAGTAGAATTAGCAGGAGGTCCATTGTAGCCAGTAGATAATACTTGTTTATTTTTTACAATCACAGCACCTACTGGGAAAGCTAAGCAAGTAGATCTTGTAGCAGCCAATTTAGCCATCATCATAAAATATTCGTTCCAAGTAAGTCTTTTACCTTTTAGATATGTCATAAAAATAGTTATGAAAATTATTTAGAAAAACACTAGATTCCTGTTGATCCAAATCCATTGGTGCCTCTTATTGAAGATTTTAAAGAGTTTACTTCTTCAATTTCAACATGCATGATAGGTACAATAACCATCTGTGCGATTCTCATACCTGGTAAGACTTTAAATGATCTTGAGCCGTGATTGATCAAAATTACTCCAATTTCTCCACGATATCCTTCATCAATAGTTCCCGGAGTATTTAAAACAGTAATTTGACTTTTTAAGGCTAAGCCACTTCTAGGACGAATTTGTGCTTCTGTCTTGGGAGGTAGTTCAATGGAAATACCAATTTTGACTAATTTACTTTCACCAGGTTTAATTTCTATTTCTTCTACAGCTCTTAAATCCATTCCTGAATCTTTACAATGTTCGTATTGTGGAATAACTGCAGAATCCTTTAATTTGACTATTTTTAGCTTATTCATATGAGTATTTATCTATATCGAAAAATCAAGTTAACTTAAAATTCTACCGAAAATAATTATAAAAAATAAGTATTTACCAAAATTTGTATTTTATATATGAAAGTTTAACTATCCTAACAAAATTATATTCTGATATCAAAAGCTATAAATACTTACATAATAATCTCAAGGATTCATCAGACTAGTTTTTAATTGTTAAAGGTTTATCTTGTTGGTAATAATAAAGTTTATTAGTCAAGCAAATTTCTGCTTTTTGCAGTTCTGCTCCTAAGTACATAGCATGCTTTATTCCAATACCAGGACACTCTTCTGCAATTTTATTATAGATTTTTTTGGCAGATTTACCAAAGTAGCAATTTACAATTTCTCCTGATCCTGGGGTAATATGTTCAACAGATATTTGATTATTTTTAATGAAGATTAAATAGCTTCCACTAGGATCAGCATATTGCTTTTCTTGACATATTTTTTTATATTCTGCATCTACTATTTTGTCTGCATATTCCCAGCAATCATTATAAATATGAGCACTTTGACTAATAGTAATTAATGGACCAACTTTTAATTCATGGTTCGATCTATTTTGTATTTCTTTAATAATATGTACTTGTAATGCTCTTAAGCCCATCGCATTTGAAGGCCATGCAGAAAACATATCATTGCTACGAAATGTAGCTGTTAAAGATAATTCATTATCAATAGTTCTTATCCAAATATGATTTAGACAAGGAGGACTATCGTTATTATCATGATCGTGAACATCCCATAGAGACATAACAGCTCTAGAAGAATTAATATCAGAAATCAGTAAATTGATAACTTGTTCAATTTGATCTTTTTTAAACCAAGATCTTAATCTTTGTCCATATGTATACTTAATTCCTTCTCGTTGTGGAGAATCATCAAGAATTTGAGATATGTAGTCACTGATAAACTCTTTTTTTATAGGAAGATAATTAGGCTCAGGAAAATAAAAATTTAATGGCTCATCCGTAACAACAGCTGTAATATCAATTAATTCTTGCCATTTTCCATATTCGGTTGGCCTAATTCTTCCAGTTGTTTTAATACGATGTAATATTTTGACCCAAGTTTCTGCTACTGTATTACCTTCTATCCGATGACAATATTTAGTTCCCGGACGTATTTTTGAATCGATTTCTGTAAAAGGAAAAGTTAGAGGTTTGTTCCAAGGCTTTTTTTTCTTTTTGTAATTAAGCTCCTTCACGTAATCAATGGCTTCAGGAATAGACTTAACTTCTCTATGAACTATAGATTCACGAAGTGATTCTAATACATTAGCAGGAATTTCTATATCTATATATCCGAGAATATCGGAATCGATAACCCATACATCTTTCCCTATGTGATCAACTCCTATCTTAAAACCTTTATTTAAGAAATCTAATAGACATTGACATCCCCCTGCATTTCGATCCTCTTTCGTTGATTGCAAGATAGTTAATGAAATCACATGAGGATTTGCCAGTAAATTTCTTATTAAGGGGCTAATACCTCTCGTTGGACTGTATAGGTTGCCAATAACTGCATACTCTTTCGATGTCAAATATTTTGCAACTGACTCTTTAACGGTCCATCCAGTAATAATAGCTGTTTGTCCATAACCACAAATTAATTGGTTAGGTTTATAATGCGGAGCATAATTAAATAAATAATTTGATGATGTTATATCCATAAGTAACTATCAGAGACATTTTCAATATTTTTTTATAAGATTATCCAAAAGATAATTGATTATTATAAAAAAAATCAATTTAACAGAGCACTCCCTATAATAATTTTTCAATTAATTATGTCAGATTATTTTCTCTGATTATCTGAACAATGCTATTTTAGATTACCTCTCGAAAATATAGAAAGGTTATTTACTGTAGAAAAGTCAAAACTTATTGACTTTTCTGTTCTTATGTTTTTGCTATAGTTACATACCAACTTGTTTAATAAATTCTTGAACTATGTTTAAACTAACTGTGTCACGAATAATTACAAAAATTCCTAGTCCTAATAGCAAAGCAAGACCAGTTTGCATAATACTTTCTTGAAACCTAGTAGGTAAAGGTTTTCCCAGAAAACCTTCTATCAATAAGAAGACCAATTGTCCACCATCTAATGCAGGCAAAGGCAAGATATTAATAATAGCTAAATTAATGCTTATGAGTGCGCCAAATTGAAACAAATTTCCAAGATTATTTTGAGCAATACTGGCTCCATATTCGACAATCTTAACAGGACCAGCAATTTGTTGTACATTTTGTTGAAAATGACTTATTAATTGCCAAAATCCCTGAATTGTAAGGGTAAAAGCATTTAAATAGGTTTTACTACTGTGAACAAATATTTCTATTAAATTCTTGGCATGACTTGACTCAATATTAGGCAATAATCCCACTCCAATTTTACCTTTTCCTTCCTCAGTTAGGTCAGGTATTACGATTAAATCTAATATTTCATCTTTTCTTTTGACAGTTAAATTTAAAGGTTTATTGATCGAGTTTTGTACTTTTTCAACGAATAATGTAGTTGCATCGGGAAATTCTTTTAACGGATGTTGATCTATAGATAAGATAATATCTCCTTCTCTTATTCCCGCAACCATAGCTGCAGAATCATTATCTATTTGAGGAACCATTAATCCTGGTTGTAAATTTTGAATACCCATTACAGTAGTCTGTCCAATGAAAAGGAAATAAGCAAAAACCAGATTTGCTATCACTCCTGCGCTAATGACTATTGCTCGATCAAGAATAGGACGATTACGAAGTAAATTAGGATCATCAACTGCTATCGTACTTTCTGGATCGTCATCAGGAAAACCTACAAATCCACCCAGAGGTATGAGACAAAAGGTATATTCAGTTTCTTTCCCTTGATATTTTGCTAAGACAGGTCCAAAACCTATAGAAAACCGTTTAACATGAATCCCTTGTAATCTTGCAGCACAAAAATGACCTAACTCATGAACAACAATTAAAATAACTAAAACTGTGATTGCCGCCAATATTGACATAATAAATTAGTTGATTATCAGATATTTAACATCTTTATATTGTAAAACATATGGTAATGCCCTTTCATTCTCAATTAATGACTGATAAAAAGTACTGGTATATGATATTTACTAGTTAAAATTTAAAACAATAATTTCGATATTTTTATGACATTTAATCAAAATCCGATAAAGTTTGGAACAGATGGATGGCGTGGTGTTATCGCAGCAGATTTTACCTTTGAAAGAGTTGCTATTCTTGCTCCTATATCTGCTCAAGTTTTGTTAAATAATTATGGGACAATATCTAATAACCATACTATTATCATAGGTTATGATCGACGTTTTTTAGCTGAAGAATTTGCCAAGGCTGCTGCTGATTCTTTAGTTGAGTCTGGTTTTAATGTTGCCTTCTCTCAGTCTTATGCTCCAACTCCTGCTTTCAGCTGGGAAGTTAAGGCACAAAATGCTTTAGGAGCTATTATATTAACTGCCAGTCATAATCCTGGAAAATATCTAGGAATAAAAGTTAAAGGAGCTTTTGGTGGTTCAGTTTCCTCTCAAATTACTCAGCAAATTGAAGATTTATTACACAATACCCCCAAATTTTCTGAAAAGCCAGGTACGTTAAACTTTTTTGATCCTTGGAAGGGTTATTCCCAAGAATTAAAAAATAAAGTCAATATTGAAAAAATTCAAAAAGCAATCAACGCAAAAAAACTAACTATCTTTGCTGATGTTATGCATGGGGCTGCAGCGACTGGCTTAGAAAGATTATTAGAATGTCCTATACAAGAGATTAACAGCCATCGAGATCCTCTTTTCGGAGGTCATGCCCCAGAGCCTTTACCTTGCAATATTACAAAATTATCAACTACGATTAAAAAATTTAATTCTAATAAGAACTGTGGTTTAAGTATAGGATTGGTCTTTGACGGGGATGCTGATCGAATTGCAGCGGTTGATAGACAAGGAAATTTTCTTAGCTCTCAAATTTTACTTCCTATTCTTATAGATCATCTAGTAATACATAAAAAACTAAAAGGTGAAATTATTAAAACTGTTAGCAGTTCGGACTTAATTTCTCGCTTAGCAAATTTATATAATTTGCCGGTTCATGAAACCCCCATAGGTTATAAATATATAGCCGATAGAATGCTAGACAATAATGTTTTGATAGGGGGAGAAGAATCTGGAGGAATTGGTTACGGAATACATATACCTGAAAGAGATGCATTATTATCAGCACTATATCTTTTAGAAGCAATAGTTGAGAGTGGTGATGATTTAGGAGAGTATTATCTGAAATTACAAGAAAAGGTAAAATTCTTTAATGCTTATAATCGTATTGATTTACCGTTATCAAGTTTTGATATACGTTTAAAATTAATCAAGTATTTAGAAACACAATCTTTTGATAAAATTGCAAATGAAATTGTCCTTAAGTGCGACAAAAAAGACGGTTATAAATATTATCTAAAAGATAAAAGCTGGTTGCTCATACGTTTTTCTGGAACAGAACCGATTTTAAGATTATATTGCGAATCTTCAACCTTGGAAAAGGTTGATAGAATTCTAGAATGGATTAAAAAATGGGTTGACTTGGTTTAAAAGAACATGATTTATTAGCATAAAGATATTCTATGTGTTCTTAATACGGAAATAACATCAAAAATAATTAAAATAATGCAATCATATCAAACAATAAAACTAGCACAGTTTCTTAAATGGAAAAAATTAGTAAGTAGTGGAGGAGAAGCGAAAATTAAGATACAAGGAAAAGAAGTATTACTTAATGGCAACGTTGAAACTCAAAGAGGTAAGAAATTAGTAACAGGGGATATAGTAACTTTTAATGGAATAGAATATGAAGTCTTACTTTAATAAATCTGTTACATAAATAATAAAAATAATATGTCTGCTAATTATTAGACTTCATTGATAAATCTTCAAGAATTTTATCTTTAATAATTAACGCTGTTGCCGGAGCTAGTAAAACACCATTACGATAGTGACCAGTTGCCAATAATATATTAGGATAATGAGGAATTTTTCGTATTATAGGAGCTATTTCTCCATCAGGACGAGGACGTTTGCCAGACCAAGTTTTGGTAATATTTCCATTTTTAAGATCTGGACATATGGAGAATACTTGTCTCTTAATTTGTTCTAAAAATTTTGAGTGGGCTAACATTTCTCCATGTTTATGAGGAAATTCTACTGTTGAACCAGCCCAATATCTTTTTGGATTAATTGGAATAATATTAACATCTTTCCCAGTAATTATAGGGAGAAAATTGGGATCTCCTAAAGAAGTGTCTAGATCAATTTGTATTCCTTGTCCAATGACAGGCTTAATTTTTACTATAGTTTCTAATTTATTAACTAGTTTGTTTGAACCTAAACCAGCACTTATAATTATGTAATCCGCTGTTAATACTTGTTTTAATGTTTTAGAATAACAGGTTAAACTATGACTTAAATTATGGTTTGATGGTGAAGATATTTTTTGAACTTTAGTATTAAATAAGCAATTCACCCCATTCAAAGATGCTCCCAAAACTAAAGCTTCCGTTATTTCGACTGGGTTTATCTGAAAATCTTGTGGGGAATAAATAGCTCCAGTTACTTTATCATCTTTAATATGTGGGCACTTTTTAAAAAGAGTATCTTTACTCCATGTTTCTAATAAATAGCCAGAAAAATTACGAATTTTAACTAAATCTTTCCACTTTTCTAAATAGTTATCTAGATAATGAAGTGACAAGATTCCTTGGTAATTAACTGATATTGGTTTCTGAGTTAATCTTTCAAGTTCAGGAATTAATGTTTTATAACGCTTTAAACTTATTTTACATAACTCCCATCTTCTGCCTCTAGTTTTATGACTTGCAACTCCCATCAAAACTCCTAATGCTCCTTTTGTGGAAGAAGATGCAGGCGATTTCTCATCAACTAGAATAACTTCTATGCCGTTTAATAAACTAAGCTCATAAGCTATTGCTGATCCTATAATCCCAGCTCCAATAACAACGATACGGGGTATTTTATTCAATCAATTCTTAAATATAGTTATATTCAACAGTAGTCAAAAATTAGAATTTGACTTCTATATCGCCTTATATCATCTAATCAACTAATTACTTTAAAGTCAATTCCTTTGTGTTTTTTGTCCCAAAACACTTAAATTCATAACATGCCCTCCTATTATTAAATAAGTTGTGTCGACTATGCTTCCTAGCTTAGAAACAATATGTCCAAGTCGATCACGAAATAATCTACCAAGTGGATATGCCGGAACAACTCCCCATCCTGTTTCCTCAGCAACAAAAATTAAGCTTACAGATGTTTTTTCAATACATGCTAGAAATTCTATAACAATTTGGTCCCAATCCTTATCATTTTCATCTAATTTATTTGCTACCCAGGTTCCTAGGGAGTCAATCAACAAGCAAGAAGAAGGTACTGCTGTGTCAATGGTTTTTATAAGATCATAAGGTACAGCCAAAGTTTTCCAATTACTAGGTCTACGATCACGATGCTTTTTTATACGAGTTTGCCACTGAAAATCAGCAGGATTTTCAATGGCTGTTGCTACATAAATAACTTGATCATATAACCTATTAGCTAGATTCTCGGCATATTCACTTTTACCTGAGCAAGTTGGTCCTATGATTAAAGTATGTTTCGGCATTTTGTTGAGTCTTTATTTAATAAATTATTAATAAAATGAACTATTTGAAATTTTTCTAACAAACAGTTAGAGTTCTGTCATTATATTTATTTTATGAGATATAAATATAGAATGAATAAAAAATTATTTAAGATATACTGACAAGATAGAAGTAAGCCAATAATCTTACAGAAAAATGCTTGTATAAATAGTTAGCCACTATGATAAAAGCTTTAAATATAAAACTATTCTTAAAGTTAATAAATAATTTTTATTGAAATATATAATCCTTAAAATATTCTATTAACTACTTAACTTTTTATAAAGTGTTCTGATTTTGCTTTAGGCTTATCATATAAGCTAGCCTAAGATTGAAAAAAGCATTAACTACAAGAAATAGGCTTGATATATCAGTAAAATATATACCCCAAACCTTTGAATAAATAGCTGCATGAACTAATAAGAAGCCTGTTATTCCAATATTCATGCCAATTATAAAGTGTTTCCATCCATAAAATTGAATAAGTATAATAGATAAAAAATAAGATAGAAGAAAACTGACGATAAAAGGATTAAGCGTAGTAGTCCCTCTTATAGAGTTTTCTAATTCAAAAAATGAACTTCCAAGAATACGGAATGGCAACTGAGGTAGATCAAATATATAAAATTCTTTTAAGAAAAAGAGTCCTGAACTTCCTAATACGATACCTAAGTTAAAAGAAAATGAATAAATAAAAGAATAAGTACGAAACAATAATAAAACAAACAAGTAAGAAAGGCTTAACATATAGATTTTAGGTAAATAGTTGACAGCTTGACTATCTATCCAAAAATTAAAGTTAAGATTGTAAAAATTCTTAAACCAACGAAAGGAATGTTTTGAAATAATTTCTTTGTTGAAAGCTATTTGAATAGCTTTTTCTGCATCTAATTGTCCTGCTCCAAAATAGTTAAATGGATCTCGATTCACTTTACGTGAAGATTGAAGCAATATTTTAAAAACATCGTTAGCTTTTTGATAATTAGCAGCTTTTACTAAAGCTGCTACTCCAGTGACGTGAGCAGCAGCTACACTAGTTCCTTCTAATTTTTGAAAATTTATATTTTTAGTATTCTGATTAACTTCTTGTTGAACACTTATATTGTTATTACTGCTTCCTGGAGCAGAGATATCAACTTTTGCACCAAAGTTTGAATAGGATGCTTTATTACCTGTTTTGTCTAAGGCTGAAACACTTATAACTTTTTGATATCGGGCGGGATAAGATGCTGTATTATTATTATCGTTTCCTGCTGCAGCAATAATAATAACACTTTTGTTATAGGCATAATTTATAGCATTTTCTAATATCTGGCTTTTATTTTCTCCTCCTAAACTCATATTAATAATATCAGCACCATTATCAGTAGCATATCGTATTGCGTCAGCAATATCTGAAGTCAAACCTTCTCCTGCTTTAGAGAGAACCTTTAAAGGCATTATTCTTAATTTATTAAATACTTTTTTATCATTAACAGTTTGCTTTATTATTTTAGCTATATGTGTACCATGTCCGTTATTATCAGAGGCATAGTTCCTATCGTTTACAAAATCATAACCTGAAGTAAACTTAATTCTTTTAAGTTCAGATACTCTATTAACCCCTGTATCTATAATCGCAATAGTTATTTTTTTATCTGATATTTCATCAATATTTCTATCTAAATGTATATTAGATAAATTCCATTTTTCATGAGTAAGAGGAAGTTGAAAAGGATTACTGTATTTTGTTAAAGCTTTATAAATATAATTGGGTTCTATATAGTCTACATATTGATTTAGAGAAGATTTTTTCAGTCTTTTTAATAACGTTTCATCTCCCCGTATTGTATAAATATTTTCATCAATAGAGTAGACACTATTAAGGCTTATAGTGGTTTTATAATCATGAGAAATCTTTTTTATTTGTTTACTTAAAACTGTGGTAGGTACATCTTCGCGAAAATTAATGATAATCGAACTATACTCCTTTTTATTTACAAGTCCATGAGTATTTATCAAAAAGATTGATAAACTTATCATGAATGAAATTAAGAATAATAATTTTCTTTTTACTTTCTTTTTTATTGACATTATTTAGTGATTTATAAGTTGAAAAATAAATTGAATATGCATTCTTTATTTTTTTAGGCAACGCTATCATTGAGTTTACCAAAATAATATTAAGGTATAATCACTGACGATGTACAACAAAATTAAAGAATTTAAAGCTTATTAAATTAATGTTTTAAGATTACTACCTTGAACAATATTAGTTGCTGAGAAGATAAATAAATAGTATCTAATTTCAGATATCTATTGAGCTCATTTATCTAAAAACTATATTGATTATAAAATAATAAACATTCCAGAAACATTTATATAACTTACTAAAAAATAATATAAGATTATAGAAAATTTATCTTGGTAAAATTACTGATGAATAATGATTTACTTCAAGGAATTAATATTTTTTTGGTTGGGATGATGGGAAGTGGTAAAACAACTGTAGGAAAAGAATTAGCACAACATCTTAAATATCGTTTTTTTGATACAGATACCTTAATTGAACAGATAAAAAAGAAGACTATTAACGATATTTTTCTTGAAGAAGGAGAAGAAGCATTTCGTATTCTTGAAAGTAAGGTCCTATCAGAATTAGCATCATGTACAAAGAGTGTTATAGCCACAGGAGGAGGAATTGTATTAGAGAAAAAAAATTGGAGTTATCTACACCATGGTTTAATTATTTGGCTAGATACTTCAGTTCCTCTTCTTACAAAAAGACTTAATAATGTTACTTCTCGTCCTTTATTAAAACAAAACCAGTTAAGTACAGAGCTAGATATATTATTAAAACAGCGTCATGCATTATATGAACAAGGAGATTTGAAAGTTACTGTTGATGAAAATGATAGTTCTGATGATACTGTAAATAAAATTTTAAAATCAATTCCTACTGTCATAAAAAATAATCCATCAGAAGTTTCCAGCTAATAAGATATAAAAGGTTATTAAGTTTTCACAATAAAATTTATAATCAATACTAAAACAAAGGATTACCTTCTTGAATTATGAATTTCTTTCCCCTTGTCAGTTGCTAGAGAAGGATAACCAGCTTCAATAAGTGCTTGATCACGTATTCGGCAAGAATCACATAATCCACATGGTTCATGACCACCTTTGTAACAGGACCATGTTTTTTCAATAGGGATTCCTAATCTAACAGCTTCTTTAATAATATCAACTTTATTCTTTTTGATTAGAGGAGCAACTAACTGTGGTGTATTTCCTTCAATTCCAGCTTTTGATGAAAGCCCCGCAAGATCCTGATAGGTTTTAAGATATTCAGAACGACAATCAGGATAACCCGAATAATCAATCATATTTATACCTAAATAAATAGCCTTTGCACCTTTAGCTTCAGCTAATGAAAGAGCAATCGCTATAAAAACTGTGTTTCTACCAGGAACATAAGTAGAAGGTATCTGATCAGGATTAATTCCATCTAAAGGCACAGATAAAGATTGGTCAGTTAATGAAGATCCTCCCCATTGAGAAATATCAACATTAATTATGTAGTGTGAATCTATTCCTAAATCTTTAGCAATTATCTTAGCTGATTCCAGCTCTTTATGATGAAGTTGTCCATAACTTAAAGAGAGAGCAATAAGCTTATAACCTCGAGAAGCAGCGATCGCTGCTGAAGTAGCCGAATCAAGACCTCCTGAAAGTAAAACAACTGCTAAAGGCTTATCGCACATTTAATTATAAATTACTAAATTTTAGCTATACATAAAGAAAAGATTATCATATAAAGATTTAACAGTAAACTTGATTTTCATAATAATTATACCTATATTACATCTTGGAGACATAGAACTTTTCTTTAAGAAGCCAGAAAAATGGACAAAAAAAATCATGAAATATTTAGGTAATTCCAAGTTAATTAGTTTACTGAATCTCTTGACTTTACATTTCTCATCGTTTTAGTAATAAATTTTCTGGGACATTTCTTAAAATTTTTAAATAAATATCATTATGATGCTAGAGGTATAAATTTTAAAGATGGAAAATAATATGAAATTCAAGACGCAAATAAATGAACCATGAAAGGTATGCCAGAACTTAATAAATACTATTCCTTAACAATTATATATATGCTACGCTTATAATAACGTTTTAAAAAACTTAGCTAGAATCTAAAGATACTTTAGATGTATACTAGATTGCGAAGATTATCTAACTCGCCGATCTTAATAAATTACTAATTATCAGCTTTTGAGCTTCAATAAGTATCTTCCTAAAAGCTAGATGAAGCTGACTTATGATAATTGAATTAAAGAGAATTATATATTCAAAAATTAAATAAGAATTTTAATTAAATTGGTGAATAGATAATAGGCGGAATGCCTCACAATAACAAAGGGAAATTCTTAAGGAGTTCACTCATAAATGATGCTAGCATACACCCTATCTGTTACTGCGGGACTTGCGAGTCTATTTTTTTACTTATCAGCATTTTTTTTCCCTAGATTACATAGAAAAGATGATTTTCTTTGGAGTGCTCTTGGACTGTTCTATTCTTTATCTCTCTGGATTGGCGTAGAGAAAGTAACAGGGGGTTTATTGTTAGGCCAATTATGTATTCTAATTTTGGTCTTGTCTTTTGGATGGCAAAATTTTCGATTGAGGAGTAAAGTTTTTAATTTGGAAGCCCAAACAAATTTTACTGAATTTTCTTTTTTAGACTGGATTGAGAATTTGTTAAAGAGACAATCTTTTTCTTCTTCTACAACTTCATCCAGTAACGATAAAAAAACTAATTCTGATAGTCGTAAGAAAGAATTAAAACTACAGAAAAAAAATACTGTAGAAAATGAAAATATTAATATTTCCCAAAAAACACAAATTAATAATCTCTTAAACAGAAAAAAATCTAATACAAAAAATCAAAATTTCTCTTTTAAATCTCTTTTCTCATTTCCTAAATTAGGCCTACAAATTAATCCTAAATTATCAGAAAATAATATAGGAAAAGAGTTATTAGATACGTCAAACATATTTTCTGGGTCGAGTAAAGAGGTCGAAAACTCTAAAAATCAAATTAGTGAAAACAAAAAAAATGTTATCAATAATGGTGATAAAGATTCAATAGATTAATCTTACTAATAATCATTTACATAAAGCTAATAGGTTAAAATCTATAAAAATAATACTATGGTAACAGTTTGAACATATAACTTTTAGGTAATTTATACTGTTGCTCTTCGTTAATATCTTAACTATCATATTTTTTTAATTACTAAAAGATATTATCTATAATGCTTTACATATATATTGTATTAGTTTGTTACTATTTATTTTAATCTTGCTTAACAATAGAAATCCAAGGATCTAAGATATCTTTAAATAAAATTTCCTCAATCCATGTTTTAGCAACTACTGTTAAAGGGAGGGCTAATAATAATCCTAATACTCCAAAAAATTGAGCAAAAAATATTTGTACTACTAAAGTAACGACTGGAAGTAATGACACCTGTTTAGCCATCACTAAAGGTGTTAACCAATAGCTTTCAATATTTTGAATAATAATATACCAAATAATAATTGCTCCTATTTTCCAAGGTTCATCTAGTAACGCTACCATCAATGGAAAAATTACACTAGTAACTGGACCAATATTAGGAATAAAGTTAAGCAATCCGGCTAATAATGCATGAACCAAGACTAATCTAATTTGTAAAAACCATAATCCTAAGCCACTTAGTGTTCCAATAAATAAACAATTTATAACAATTCCTATCAACCAATTTCCTAAAGCATTTTCTGAGAGTGTTAAAATTTCATCTCCACGTTTTCGGTAAAATAATGGAAAAAGCTTCAAGAATATACAACGATATCTATGAGGATTTAAAATCATCATTATAGTTAATATTAAGATAAAAGTAAGTTGTGAAATAATTGTTAAAGAATTAGAAAAAATTGTGAAGAAGTTTGAAAATATATCTGTAAATAAAGGTTGTAGCTGGGAAAATAAATTATCTAGAGAAGGAGGTGAAGGCATTAAAAATAAATAACCCTGATTTTCTAAGATTAAAATTAAATAACTACGTAATTTTTCCCCAATATTAGGCAACAAACTTAATAATTTTTGAAATTGATCAAAAAAGGGAGGAACTATCAACCAGCTAAATAAAATACTTGCTATTGTGATTACAAAAACAATAATTAGAATTCCTAAAATTCTTGGAATTTTAATTTTCTCTAATAATTTAATTAATCTATTTATAGCTGTGGCAAAAATAACAGCTGTAAATATTAACAACAACATATGTTTAATTTCCCATAAGATGTAGCAAGAAATAATTAAACTAAATAACCCTATCCATTCACCAATATTCATGAAAATCACTTAAACTTCTACAAATTATATATGTATATATTTTAAATACTTAAACTAAAATATTAATTTTTTTTTCTAAATATTTTTATAAAAGTTATTTGCTAAAGTCTGGTAAGTTTATAACTATATTTCCATTTATTTAAAAATTTAGATTTAGTATGAATTAATTTACTAATTGTGATTTATTACAGAGATATATCCTAAGCGAATAACTTCTATTGAATAGAATACTGTACTGTTATGATGACCATACATTTAATTAATGTACGATCAAATAGTTTTAATTAAAGCTATTTTAAAAATGAATAGGCAATAATTGCGATACACTAACTTGAGTGTATGAAAATAGTGAGATATAGTTGTATAAAAAATTTACATTAACTATTATAAAAAAACGTTTATGATTGATATTAGAGCCGTAGTTTTAGCAGGTGGATATGGAACAAGAATTAAGCACTTAATTTCTGATATTCCTAAACCAATGTTTCGAGTTGCCGATAAGCCATTTATAGAATGGATTATTTCTCATGTTAAACAACAGGGAATTAATCAGGGGATTATATCTACTGGTTACTTAGGAGAAGTTATCGAAGAACATTTTAATAAACATAAGATAAGCGGAATCGATATCAATTGCTATCAAGAGAAAACACAATTAGGGACGGCAGGAGGTTTTATTCATGCAGTTAGACAAAATGGTTCATCTCCTGAAGCATGGTTAGTCATGAATGGCGACTCTCTAATAGCAAATAATTTTAAAAAGTTGATTAGCTATTTAGACAATCCAGAAGTAGGATGTGTCATATTAGGAATATCTGTAGATGACACATCTCGCTATGGCTCTTTAGTCTTTGATGAGTCTAATAATCTACTTCGGTTTTCTGAAAAAGAAAGTGGTCAAGGATTGATTAATGGCGGAATATATCTGTTTCGTCATAAGATTCTGGAGCATTTTCCTTCAAAATATCCTCTTAGCTTTGAATATGACGTTTTTCCAAAATTGTTACAACAAAATATTAAGATTAAAGTTTGTAAAGTTCAATCTCCGTTCTTAGATATTGGAACGCCAGAAACTTTAACACAAGCTGAAAAATTTATTAAAGAAAACTTTACCAATTTAATTAAACCATGCTGATTGCACGTGCCCCTGTTAGAATAAGCTTTTTTGGAGGAGGAACAGATTATCCTGAACATTTTCTTCGTCATGGAGGAGCTGTTTTATCAACAGCAATTGATAAATTTTCATACGTAACTGCAAGTCCTTTCCCTAGTCATTTGTTTGATTATCTAGTTCGTATATCTTATCGTAAAGTTGAGCTAGTCAAAACAATTGATCATATCGAGCATAAAGTATTCCGCGAATGCTTAAAATTTTGTAACTTAGAGAAAGATATTGAATTACACAATGTAGCAGACCTACCTGCTTTCACAGGCCTGGGATCATCATCAGCTTTTACCGTATCTTTGTTACAAGCATTACATAACTTTAAAGGAGAATTTATTAAACCTTTGGATTTAGCTTATGAAGCAATTTATGTAGAGCGTCATCTAGTAAAAGATAATGTAGGATGTCAAGATCAATTAATGTCTGCAGTAGGAGGATTTAATTTAGTAGAATTTAGAACAGAAGAAGATATTATTGTTAACCGGGTAAATATTTCCCCTCAAAGGTTAGCCGAATTTGAATCTCATATTTTCATTGTATTTACCGGCATTAAAAGACGTGCTTCTCAAGTAGTAGAAAAACAACTTAAGCGAGTAGAGGATAATCTCGAAACCCTCAAAAAGATGCGTAAGATGGTTGATCAAGGTTGGAATATTCTTACTAATAACGAATCATTATCAAAATTTGGTGAGTTATTACATGAGGCTTGGATAGCTAAAAGAAGTTTGGATCAAGGTATTTCGAATCCAGAAATAGATTATTTGTATGAACTTGGACGAAAAAATGGAGCTTGGGGAGGTAAACTTCTAGGAGCAGGTGCAGGTGGATTTTTATTATTTTTCGCATCACCTGAAGTCCATCCAAAGCTAGAGAAAGTTTTTAAAAATCATCAGATACTTTCTATTAAGATCAATTCACCAGGTTCTCAGGTTATTTTTTCATAAATTTATAGTAAATTGTATGAGTAATAAATAGTTGATTGACTCGACGCTTTATTTTAGTAAACTTTTAGAATAAGTAGTTACCAATATATTTACTGGTAATTTTAATTTAGATAAAATCTATCCTAATATGTGACTACAAGAAATATAAATTAAACAACTAGCAAATATTTATTAAAGATATTTCCTTAGTCATAAGTTAACGTTTTAGGGAAAGCAATCATGTAATTATTTTGAAACAATGTTAATTTTTACAGTATTAAAAGTTATATGATAGTCAGTTTTATCCTCAATATAATTATAAATATACTTCTTCTTAGTATTTTCAAAAAAAGTTTTATTCTGCAAGTTTTAGATATAAAGTTATATAAACAGTATAAGAATAGAATTTAGTTTCTGAAGATTTATAAAAGATAAAGAAATCGTATTTATATTTACTCAACAATCTTATTACTAAAATTTATTAAAGATAATTATATAATTTGGTTAAAAATTATACATAAGATTTTCTATATATGTTCTTAAAAAGATCAACGTAATTTACTTTCAATAGGCAAAAAAGCTACATTTAAAATTTCTAGCATATTAAATAACTATATTCAGATTAAAATAAGATAACCTAAAACAATAATTAATCATATGATTGAATTTATTCATATTCATCGTATTAAGAATTTTTTAATTGCCATTGTTTCCATTATTCTTGGCGTAACTATATTTCTTGGTTTCCAAAAACAGGTAAATTCTTCCTCTTTAGAATTTCAAGCTAAGCAATCTATTTCTATGGAGGTTGCAATGATGAATAAAAAGCCAACAGTATTAGAATTCTACGCTACATGGTGTACAAGCTGTCAATCAATGGCTTCAAAATTAGCGAAATTTAAAGAAAAATATTCCAATAATATTAATTTTGTAATGCTCAATGTAGATAACAATAAATGGCTACCTGATATTCTTCATTATCAAATTAAAGGCATTCCATACTTTGTTTTTATGGATCATCAAAATAAAATAGTTGCTCAAACAATTGGGGAACAACCTTTTGAAGTGATGCAAGCTAATTTAGATGCGTTAAATAAGAATGAAAAGTTACCTTATTCCTATGTAACTGGTAAAAATTCTGATTTTTCCGCCACCATAAAAACATCTTCAGATAGTCCTCTAAGTCATGGACATAAAACCTTAAGTCAAGCCTTGGAATAATCTTTTTTATTTTGTGCTACTATACCTTTACGAACTGCTGTTTTGGTGACTGCCAAAAGAGTTTTTTGACTATGCTCTAAATTTAAGGGCTTTAATTTAGATATCGTAGTAGTAAACCAAGCTTAGATTTGGAAACAGAATCGATAATCAATCAAGGCCCACCTGGTTTTCCAGGTCATAAACTGAGGTAAAACGATACAGCGGTTCTTCAAAACTATTTCTGTTATGAAAAATATAAGCAGAATACAAATTATTTATTATAGGCTTTAAATTAAATCATTGAGATATGGATAAATCCTGCAATAGTCTTTTAAAAAACTACCGCAGGATTTATATATATTATTTGTAGTTAACGATCCACTGAGCCCATAATGACATCAATACTACCTAAAATTGCCATAATATCAGCTACTTTTACTCCCTTAAGTAAATGAGGTAGAATTTGTAAATTATTGAAGTCAGGAGCGCGAATTTTCCAGCGCCATGGGAAGACATCATTATTACCAATAATAAAGATTCCTAATTCTCCTTTCCCACTCTCTAGACGAACATAGTGTTCACCTGATGGAATTTTAAATGTAGGAGCAACTTTCTTAGCTATGTATTGATAGTCGAAATCGTCCCACTGAGACTTTTTCCCTTCTATCATACGATTCGCTTCTAAATTTTCGTAAGGTCCTCCTGGAATACTCTTAAGAGCTTGACAGATGATTTTAGCCGATTCACGCATTTCTTTAATACGAACAAGATAGCGAGCTAAGCAATCTCCTTCTGTCTCCCACTGGATATCCCAATCAAAGTCATCATAACATTCATAATGATCAACTTTTCGAAGATCCCATTTCACGCCAGAGCCGCGTAACATAGGACCAGATAACCCCCAATTAATGGCATCCTCGCGAGTAATTTTTCCTATTCCTTCTATACGACGTCGGAAAATAGGATTATTAGTAATTAACTTCTCATATTCATCTACTTTAATTTTAAAGTGATTGCAGAAGTCTTCACATTTGTCGATCCAACCATATGGTAAATCAACTGCTACTCCTCCAATACGGAAGTAGTTATTATTAATCAATCTCATTCCTGAAGCTGCTTCCCAAAGATCGTAAATCATTTCACGTTCTCGGAAAATATAGAAGAAAGGAGTCGTTGCACCTACATCCGCTAAGAAAGGACCTAACCATAATAAATGGTTAGCAATGCGATTCAATTCCAACATAATGACCCGAATATATTGGGCACGTTTTGGAACTTGAATATTTGCCAGTTTCTCTGGTGCATTTACAGTAATCGCCTCATTAAACATTCCAGCCGCATAATCCCAACGACTGACATAAGGAACGTACATAATGTTAGTACGATTTTCTGCAATTTTCTCCATCCCACGGTGAAGATACCCAATAACAGGTTCACAGTCTACTACATCTTCCCCGTCTAGGGTAACGATCAGACGTAGTACCCCATGCATTGAGGGATGATGTGGCCCCATGTTTATTACCATGGGTTCGGTTCTAGTTTCGATTTTTGACATAGAGTGGCCAGTTGATCGTCATCATCTATTCTAGAATAACAGGGCAGCTTTCACATAGCTTTACAATAAAATTTGTCTCTATAAATTGAGAATAATCTTAATAAGCTAATAATTAATCATGAAAATAGTGAACACTGGTCCAATTAAATAGTTATAGATAATTTAAATAATTTTTCTGAATATATTTATTTTTATGATATATATGTATATATTATAAAAAATAATTAGTAGAATATCAGGATAAAAGCACCATCATTATAAATTGAGAATATAAGCTAAATATATTCTAGTTAAAAAAACGATTAATTTTATGTTGTGTCAAACGGCATTTTTTGATACTACTAAATAAAAAACCATCTTTAAGACAATCATAGCTCTTTCTATTTTCAACATATTACTTAGATTTAACAATTATTTTCAACATAATTTTAACTTTTGTGTTAACGTTCGATAAATAATAATTTTCAGGTTTCTTATAACGTCAATCTGGTGATCATAACTTATGCGCATCAGTCTATTAGAGCGAATATTACGTAAAGTTAAAATCAAACAGCGTGATTTAGTAAGCATAGGCCAAAAGACTCCAAAGAAAGTTAATAGATGGATGAAATGGCTTTCTCCAGGCTTATTAATCAAGCGTTGGCTATTTATTAGTTCTACAGGTGTATTACTAATAGTTTTAGGGTTAGCTATTTGGAGTAAATTAACACCAGTAAATAGATTGTTGGAATTGATTTCTCAATTCCTTGAAAATGTTACAACTCGTATTCCTAATTACATATCCGGTCCGGGAGCTCTTTTACTGGGAATATTCTTACTCTTATGGGGACAAAATCGAACCCTAGTTTCTATTACTGAAGCTTTTTCTGATGGAGATCAGGAATTAGTTGATCGTCTTCTTAATCATAGGCGTTTAAATCGTGGACCTAAAATCGTAACAATTGGTGGAGGTACAGGATTATCTACTTTATTAAGAGGTTTAAAGCAATATAGTGCAAATATTACAGCTATCGTTACAGTAGCTGACGATGGTGGCTCTTCGGGAAGACTACGGGAAGAAATAGGAGTTTTACCTCCTGGTGACATTCGTAATTGTATGACTGCTTTGGCCGATGAAGAGAAACTCTTAACAGAATTGTTTCAATATCGTTTCCAAGCAGGCGATGGTCTTACTGGCCACAGCTTTGGTAATTTATTTTTAACGGCCATGACAGCAATTACAGGAAGAGATTTTGAAAAGGCAATTGCTGCAAGTTCCAAAGTTTTAGCAATACGAGGTAAAGTATTACCAGCAACTTTAAGTGATGTTCGTTTATGGGCAAAATTAGATGATGGTCGTTTTATAGAAGGCGAATCTCACATAACAGAAGCTGGTGGAAATATTACTCAAATCGGTTGTTTTCCCTCTAATCCACCTGCCTTGCCTGCTGCATTACAAGCCATTAAAGAAGCAAACTATGTAATAATAGGTCCTGGTAGCTTATATACTAGCGTTATCCCTAATCTTTTAGTTCCAGAACTTAGAGAAGCTCTAAAAAAAGTCAAAATTCCTCGAATTTATGTTAGTAATATCATGACTCAACCTGGAGAGACTGAAGGATACTCAGTATCGGATCATATAAAAGCTATTGAGCAGGTTTGTGGACAGAAAGTATTCGATGCAGTTTTAGTACAACGTGTTCCCCCTTCTCCTCCTGCATTAAAACATTATGCGCTAGAAAACTGTCATCCTGTCTTCTTAGATAAGGAAAACGTAAAAGCGTTAGGCTATCGTATAGTCTTAGCTAACGTTATGGATGAAAACTCAATGACAATTAAAATTAGCCATCATCCTCAGCGCTTAGCAAGGGTCTTATTACGTTGGTATGGAAAAAACTAAAGTAATACAAGCATTAAAATCGTATTTTATTAATATATTGCAACTGCTAAAAAAGTTGAAATAGAAATTTATATTTTAAGTAAATAGTTACTCTTAATAAAAGAAAGTATAAAACTATTTTCAATTAAGTTTCTTATTGTAATTAGTTGTTGTAATTATTTCTTGTTATGTAAATAAAATATTTTATATCGAGTAATTATTAACTTTCTACATAAAGAAGTAATTTAACAAATTTCATATATAAATTATTAAAAAAAATTGATAATTTATTGTCTAATTTAAATAGATATTATAAATTATTTCATCATAATTTATAATATCTATTTCATAAACTATAATTAAAAGTTGAGAAAAGATAAAAACTAATTATCGTAATTGATAAAATAAATTTATTCTTAAAATATTACAAGTATTAATAATATGACATCGAACCGAGATAATCCCTTCCTCAATCTCGAATATCAAACTGCTTTAGAAGATTTAGGGAATGAGTACTATGAAGAGGTAAGTGCAGCTAGATTTCCACAACATATTTTAAGATTTCGTAATAATGATTTATTGAAGTATCTGGGACTAGTACCAGATAATGTAGACGATATACATTTTGTTGAAGTATTTGGAAAGTTTAAAAAAATAAGACCTTTTTTAGCATTATGCTATCACGGTTATCAATTTGGAGAATACAATTCTTTTTTAGGTGATGGAAGAGGATTCCTGTATGGACAAGTTAAAGGAATAGATGAAGAGATTTATGATTTTGGGACAAAAGGATCTGGAAAAACGCCTTACTCTAGAGGCGGTGATGGGAAATTGACTCTTAAAGGGGGAATTAGAGAAGTTCTCGCAGCGGAAATATTACATAGAGTTGGAGTTAAAACATCTCGATGTCTAAGCTTGATCGAAACAGGCGAAAGATTATGGAGAGGAGATGAGCCGTCTCCTACTCGTTCTTCAGTGATGGTCAGAATGAGTCGCTCCCATATTCGTTTTGGGACTTTTGAACGTCTCTATCATCTTAAAAGACCTGACTTAATCAAAAAATTATTAGATTTTGTGATTAATACTTATTATCCAGAAATTGCTTTAGAAAATGATCGTTATGGTTTATTTTATGAAGAATTAGTAAAAAGAAATGCTCAGTTAGTCGCTCATTGGATGGCTGCAGGATTTTGTCATGGGGTACTTAATACAGACAACATGTCTATTGTTGGTGAAAGCTTTGATTATGGGCCTTATGCTTTTATTGATACATATGACCCACTTTTTACTTCTGCTTATTTTGATCATGGTCGACGCTATAGCTATGGTAATCAACCTTTAATGGTTCGTACCAATTTAGAAATGTTACAGTTACCATTGATGAGTATCATACCTCCTAAGGTTTTAGAAGCAGGTATAAGTAAGTTTACTTATTACTATGAGAATGCATATCGTGAAGCAATCTCTAATAAATTAGGTTTAACAGGAATAGTTAATCAAGAAAGTGAACTCCTAGAAGCAACAATAGATGTATTAAAAACAAGTCAAATTAATTATCACCAATTTTTTATTTACTTGATAGACAACATAAATAGAAGCTGGTGGGAAAACCCTTCTAATATTTTGGATAAAACTAGATTGCCTGCTGCAAATTGGGTGAATTGGAAAAGGATATATAATAAGTGTTTAAATCAATATTCTTCGGATCAAATCAACAATATTATCAATAATTTAAATCAGTTTAATATTAGAATTCCTTTGCTGAAGTCAAAAATAGAATTATTATGGGAATCCATAGCTTATCGTGACGATTGGCAACCTTTTTATCAATTAATAAAAAATACTGTACCTTCTAAAATAACAATAACCAAATAGAATATTCATGATTCAATACCTAATTTTTATTGACATATTAATTATTAATATAAATGTACATTACTTGAATATAGAGAATGTTAATAATAACTAAAATTGATAATATGGCTCATGAGATTTAAAATATAGTTCACCAAACATTTATATAAAAATTTGTGATTAATTCTAGTATTTCTCAAAACCTACTAAAAACACCTATATACGATCTCATCATTGAAGAAAAAGCCAAAATGATAGATTTTTTTGGTTGGAATATGCCTATTCAGTTTAGTGGTATTCAGACAGAACATAATGCTGTTAGAAATAGTGTTGGAATATTTGATATTTCTCATATGGGTAAACTTTTAATAGAAGGAGATGAGTTAGTCTCCTTATTACAGTTCCTTGTCCCATCAGATATTAAACGATTAGTTCCTGGAAAAGCACAATATACAACATTTTTGAATTCCAATGGCGGAATAATAGACGACATTATCATCTATTATCAAACCCCCAAAAAAGCCATAATCATAACTAATTCATCGACAAAAGATAAAGATATAAAGTGGATTGAATCAAATACTAAATCTAATTCACTTAAAGTAACTGATTTATCTCAAAAAAATGTTTTACTGGCAATTCAAGGACCAAAAGCTTTGGAAAAGTTACAGTTATTTACTACTAATGAAATAGCACAGTTATCTTTCTTTGAACATGTAGAGACTGAGATATTAGGATATCCTGCTTTTATATCTCGTACAGGATACACAGGAGAAGATGGTTTTGAAATCATGGTTTCAGATACAATAGGAAAAAAGTTGTGGAAATTGTTTGTTGACGAAAAAGTCGTACCTTGTGGATTAGGGGCTAGAGATACTTTACGTTTAGAAGCATCTATGTGTTTATATGGTCAAGATATTAATGAAAATACCACGCCTTTAGAGGCTGGTTTAAATAATTTGGTACATTTAAATAGTAAAGGAGATTTTATAGGGCGAGAAGTCTTAGAAAGACAAGCTAAAGAAGGAATTAATAAATTATTGGTAGTGTTAGAAATGGAAGGAAAACAAATTGCTCGACGTGGATATAATGTTTTTGCTAACGGTGAGTATGTAAGTACAATAACTAGTGGTACATTTATTCCGACGACAAAGAAATCTTTATCATTTACTTATCTCCCTATTTATTTAAGCCAAGTAGGAACAGTCGTTAATGTAGAAATAAGAGAAAAATTTTATCCAGCAAAAGTTATACAAAAAACATTTTTTAAATCAAAAAAAAAAAATAAGAGATAACACATTATTTATGAAAGTTATTCAATAGTTGAAACTGATACTGATGTTATTAATTTACCTTTTATGAAAAATTCTTATTTGCTCTGGCTAATTATTAGCATAAGTTTTTTTATTTTATTTGGATGTTCTAGCTTAAGACATTCTCTCTTCCAGTCTAATGCTCTAGATCTAGGTTGGTTTGATCAAACTTCTTACTTAATTAGTCAAGGGATTGAGCCCGTTGTTTCTTTTTCTGATAATCATATATTAGGAGATCACGCGGCAATTATTTTATATCCTTTATCGTTATTTTATATAGTTTATCCAGATATACATTGGTTACTTTTTATTCAATCGTTTGCTTTAGCAATTACTATCTTACCCTTATGGAAACTAGCGAAACAGGCTAATTTGTCTGATAATTCATCTTTAGTTGTCATATTTATATATTTACTTTATCCATTAACCTTTAATGTTAATTTATTTGACTTTCATACAGAAATTATTGCTTTACCTGCAATTGTATGGTCAATCTTAGCAGCTAAAATAAACTCAAGATTACAATTTGTTTTCTCAATCATACTAATCTTAAGTTGTAAAGCAGTATTATCATTAACAGTAATTGGAATAGGTTTTTGGTTATTTTTTAATAAAAGAAAAAGAGAATATGGGATCTTTGCACTATTTACAGGAGTAATATGGTTTGTATTAGCTACACAATTTATTATTCCTCAGTTTAATAATGGTGAAGTTGCGGCTGTAGGGAGATATTCATTCTTAGGTAGTTCAGTTTTTGATATTGTTGTTAATTTATTTACTAACCCAAAAATCATTTTCAGCTATATTTGGAACTTGGCAAATTTAGAATATATTGTATTACTATTTATTCCCGTAGCTTGTTTTTTGAATCCTTATTATTTTAATGTTTTAATACCTGCTATTCCTAACTTGGCCTTAAATTTATTAACAGATTATCAGCCACAAAAAGATTTAGTTCATCAGTATTCTGTTCCTATAATACCATTTCTATTATTACTAGTTATTAGTTGCATACAAAATAAGAAAGAAATAACTTTCCTTACAAAATATGCTCTAATATGGTCATTGCTAAGTTTTTTAGTATTAGCAAAATATAATTTTTTTATTTTTAGATACATCAAACAGATGGGAAAAATATCAGCCATGAAAGAAGCTGTAGAATTAGTACCTCCAAAAGTAAAAGTATTAACATCCCCTCAGTTCGCACCTCATTTGAGCCATCGTTCCGTCATCAAATTAGCTATTGGAGATCATGATCCCATTAATATTGATAGTTATGATCATATATTACTAAATGTACGCTATCCAGGCTGGAGAAATTCTAGATATACAGTTGACAAGTTAGTAAAAAAACTAAAAAATGACTCTGATTTTAGATTAGAATATAGCCGTAAAGATATAGTTTTATTCAAAAAAAAAGATAATTAATTTTCTTCTATCTGAAAATATAAACAATTAGAAAGTGTAATTTATATTAGGAAATTCTGCCTTTTTTATTGACCATGCTATACTAAACTGACATTAACTATAAGAATGATGAAACCTTTATTTATTGTTTTAGAAGGTATTGATAAATCTGGAAAAACTACACAAGCAGAATTTCTTAAAGACTATTTAATTGAACATGGAAACTTAGCAATTGTTAGTTCAGAACCTACAAATAGCAGTATAGGAAAATTGATTAGACAAGGTATGCAAAATCAGTTTTTTTCCATTAAAGATAAAACAAGATTTGACGAACAAATGGCTTATTTATTTGCTGCAGATAGGCATCACCATTTATACAATGATGTAGATGGAGTTTTTAAGTTAATTAAACAAGACAATTACACTGTAATTTCTACTCGCTATTATTTTTCATCTCTTGCGTATAATAGCTCTACAGAATTTGATTTTGTTTATCAATTAAATCAAAAGTTCCCTAATCCTGATTTGGTAATTTATATAGATGTTTCACTTGATGTTGCTTTGTCTCGTCTGAAAAACTTTACATTTCAAGAAGTATATGAAACTAAAGGTAAATTAGATAAAGTACGAAAAAATTATCAAGCTATCTTTAGCAACTATAAAGGCAATATTCTAAAAATTAACGGAGAAAACTCTGTTGATGATATTCATAAAGATATTATTAATAGTTTAACAAAGCAAGTTTAATTATTTAGAGAAAAAGTTGATAAGCATTAGTTACTTGAGCATGGGAAGTTATACATAAATTACTAATAGAAATTGGTTCATTTTTTGTCGATCACAATTAAATTTTTTAAGAATAATTAATATACAGAGTTAATACACAAAAGTAATAAGTCCTAATATTTATACTAGCTATATATTTGATTTTCGGGATAAGAATTATAAAAGTTATCTCTCAAATATTATAAAAAATGCGTTAGACTATTTTAAATTTAGTACTATTTTATTCAAAATTTTAAAAATCGTGTTTATAAGCATTGTCATCCCGACTTACAATCGTAAACCAATTTTAGAAAAATGTCTTTATGCATTAGAGCAACAAAAATTTACTGATACCAAAATTAATAATTATGAAATAGTTCTTATCGATGATGGTTCTACGGATGGAACTTTACAGTGGTTAGATACAAACAAACATGATTTTCCTCATGTTTGTTCTTTTCTTCAAGATCATCTTGGTCCTGCATCGGCAAGAAATCTGGGTATAGAGAAAGCAAAAGGAGATGTAATAATCTTTATCGATAGTGATCTGGTTGTTACTGAATCATTTTTACAATCTCATGCAAATTCATTAATAAAAGGTAGAGAAGAGTTGGGTAATGATCGTTTATTTACCTATGGTGCAGTCATTAATACATGTAATTTCGATAATCCAACTTCAGCAACCTATAAAGTTACTGACTTTTCTGCTGCTTTTTTTGCCACTGGTAATGTGGCAATTTCTCGTAAATGGCTAGAAAAAGCAGGGTTATTTGATACAAATTTTAAGCAATATGGATGGGAAGACTTAGAGTTAGGCGTAAGATTAAAAAAATTAGGATTAAAGTTGATCAAGTGTCCTGAAGCAGTTGGCTATCATTGGCACCCAGCCTTTACTTTGGAGCAAATTCCTAATTTAGTTAATCAAGAAGTTCAAAGAGGTAAAATGGGAATTTTGTTTTACCAAAAGCATCCTACTTTTGAAGTCCGTCTTATGATCCAAATGACATGGTTTCATAAAACTTTATGGGGAATTCTTTCTCTAGGTGGAATTTTAAACGAGAATACTCTATCACCTATTTTACAATGGTTGATTAATCGTGGGAAGTCACAGATAGCATTAGAAATCGCTCGTATTTTTCTTAACTGGTACAATGTAAAAGCTGTATATAAAGCTTATCAAGATATATGATATAGAGGATTTTTTGTTTCTACTACATAAATAACTTGCATTAAAAAAATTAATATTTTGAGAGTCTGTAAAACTATTGATCCCAAATACTTAATCACTTTTTATATAACTATTAGTCATATCTTGTACAAATCACCTTAAAGAATTGTATTTATTAATAATTTTTTATTAATAAATACAATTATTCTGCTATGGTAACTATTCTAATCAGTTTAGTTTGATAAAAAAGATTCATGACAAATACCCGAACCTTTTTTACTAAGTATTAAACTAATTATTCTCCAGTTCATTAAGTTTCAATATAATCCTACTAGATTGACTAACCCTATCCATAATTTTTTTAGCTCTTATAGTTACAGAGGAAGGTAATCCAGCTAATTTGGCAACTTCAATTCCGTAAGACTTACTTGCACCTCCTGGACGAATTTGGTGTAGGAAAACGAGACTATCAGCCTTTTCCTCTACTATAGTTTGAAAATTAGCTATTTTAGGGATTTTATGAGCTAATTCATTTAATTCGTGATAATGAGTTGCAAATATAGTTTTTCCTTTAATTTCTTTGCTTAAATATTCTGCTATGGCCCAAGCTATAGAGAGTCCATCAAAAGTTGATGTTCCCCTGCCAACTTCATCTAATAAAATTAATGACTTTTCTGTTGCATGGTTAAGAATATTAGCAGTTTCATTCATTTCCACCATAAAAGTTGATTGCCCAGTTGCCAGATCATCTACTGCACCTACGCGCGTAAAAATACGATCAGTAATACCTACTTTTGCAGAAGCTGCTGGAACAAAGCTCCCAGCTTGTGCTAACAATTGAATAACGCCTATTTGTCTTAAATAACAACTTTTTCCACTAGAATTTGGACCCGTTAAAATAATTAAATTAGGATTTTCTAGTAATTCTTCAGAACTTTCAAGAAAGACAGAATTAGGTACAAAAGAGCCCAATGGTAATAATTCTTCAACTACTGGGTGTCTACCATCAGTAATGTTTAATGACTGATTTTCTAGAATTTGAGGTCGACAATAATCTTTGTTAACAGCAGTTATCGCAAAACTTAATAAGATATCAATAGCTGCTATTGATTTAGCAATTTGACAGATTGCATGCCCTTCTTTCGCTACTTCTGAACGTAGCTTTATAAAAATTTCATACTCTAGTTTTTTAACAGTTTTTTGTGCGCTTAAAATACGAACCTCTCGTTCTTTTAGTTCAGGAGTAATAAAACGTTCTTCATTAGCTAATGTTTGCTTTCTGATGAAATAGTCCGGAACCTGTGCTGATTTACTACGAGGTAAGCTTATGTAAAAACCAAAAGATTTACTATAACCAACTTTAAGGCTACTAATTCCTGTTTTTTTCTTTTCTGTTAACTCCAGATTCGATAACCATTTACGATCATCTTCCATCTGTCTTCTCATACTATCTAGGTCTGTACTAACTCCATCTTTAATAATTCCTCCTTCTTTTAATTTTGTCGGAAGAGACTCTATTAGATGATCACGAATATATTTTCCTAACTTCTCTAATTTCTTAGGCATATTACGTAAAGATTTAAAATAAGAAGATTTACCTCGGTTCGCGAACTGTGATAAATCTTTTAATATTAATAGTGAATTAGCTAAACAAGATAAATGTCTTGCATTAGCTGTTCCTGAAGTGATTTTAGTACTAATTCTTTCTAGATCATGTATGTTTGCTAATAATTGTTTAAGATCATGTCTTAATGTAATGTCTTCTACTAACTCTTCAACAGTGTTCTGTCTTTCAGTAATTTTTTCAATATTCAGTAGAGGTTCTATCAACCAACGCTGTAAATCGCGGGCTCCCATAGAAGTTTCAGGTTTATGGATAATTGATAGCAAAGAACCTTTAAAAGTGGAGTCTTTAATAGTTTTAGTTATCTCTAAGTTACGACGTGTTTGGTAGTCTATGATAAGAAAATCATTTAAACTATAGCTTTTAGGTAATTGCAATGTAATCTGTTGACCAATTTGTGTATCTTCTATGTATTTCAGTAATCCCCCTGCAGCACTAATAGCTAGAGGTGAATTATGACAGCCCATTCCTTCTATAGAGCTAACATTAAAAACATTTAAAAGTTTTTCCTTTGCAGTATCTAAATCAAAAGTCTTTTTTGTTCTTAAAGAATAGCAAAAGCAATCTGGCAGAGTATTTATTAATAGTGAAGATTTTTCTCCAGGACGAATTATTTTGCCAGCATCTATATCATTTACTGAAATAATAATTTCGGCTGGTTGCAATCTAAGTAACTCTGAGTTAAGGTCATGCATTTCTATACTTTGAGTAGTATAAAATTCTCCTGTCGATACGTCTGCATAAGCAAGACCCCATAAATTATTTTTTATTATTAATGCTACTAAAAAATTATTATTTTCTGGTATGAGTAATTCATCATCCATTAAAGTTCCTGGAGTTAACAACCTGGTTACACGTCTTTCCACCATACGACCTTGAGCAAATGCTTCTGAAGAGTCTTCTACTTGATCACAGATTGCGATACAGTAACCCTTATCTATCAACAACTTAGCGTAACGATCTAGTGAATGATGAGGAAACCCTGTTAAAGTAATTCTTCCAACTTTTTTCCCTGCCTCTTTACTAGTCAAAATTGTTCCAACTTCCTTAGAAACAATGACAGCATCTTGAAAAAAACATTCAAAAAAATCTCCTACCCTATATAGCAGAAGGGCATGAGAGTACTCTGCTTTAATATTTACATAATGCTGATACATTGGAGTTAAATTTTTAAAATCAAGGAGACGATAATCATTATGGGGAGATGCAATTTCTGCTTTTAAATTGTTCATAATATTTTCTTAATGTGATATAATATTATATTACATTAATCTCAAATTAAGTTTAATTATATAAATAATATAATTAAACTTAAACTAATTAATAAAATAACTACCCATCTTTTAACATATTAAAAATTTTTAACTTTTTATTAATTTATATGAAGGATGAGAGGGAGGACGTTTAAATTTTAATTACTCTCTCTGCAAAGCTTTTAGGTATTTGCTGCTAGAATGTACTCGTAATAAAATCAGATAAGCAATTATAATATGTTGAAGAATTAAGCTTAACAAATTATCAATTAAAATATCCTTTAATAAATATAGAGAAAGCAACTATGACAGACGAAAAACAACGAATAGAAATGAATACAGAAACCTCTGAAGTAGAAGATGTATGTATTAGCTCTTCTGAAGTTGAAGTTAATGAACAAATTGAGACAAATTCTGATGCTGATAAAAAATTAGAAGTCAATGAAAGTATTAATTCAACAAATTCTGAAGCAGAATCAGAAAAAGACTTAATCTCTAGTCTAAATGAAACAATAAGTAACTTAGAAACTAAGCTAAAAGAGCATAGTCAACAATATGAAACCCTTAATAATAATAATCTTCGGCTTAATGCAGAATTTGATAACTACCGAAAACGTTCGATAAAAGAAAAAGAAGATTTAGAAGTTAAGGTTAAATGTAAAACAATTAGTGAATTATTATCTGTTGTAGATAATTTTGAGCGTGCTCGTAACTCGATCAACCCAACTAGTGATGGAGAAGCAACAATACATAAAAGCTATCAGGGAGTATATAAGGCACTAGTAGACAGCCTTAAGCGCCTGGGTGTTGCACCTATGCGTCCTGAGGGAGAAAATTTTAATCCTTTATATCATGAAGCTATGCTACGAGAATATACCGATGAATACCCAGAAGGAACTATTATTCAAGAACTAATGCGTGGCTATATACTAGGCGAACAAGTTTTACGACACGCAATGGTAAAGGTTGCCGCTCCTAAAACTTCTGATTCTTCAGTCCAGGAAGAAAATCTAGTAACAGATGAAAAAGATTTGAAGAAATAAGATAACTAAATTAACTTTATATAAAAGTTAAAAAGAAATTTTTAACTCTTATATAAAGTTAATTTAGTTCAAGATAAGTATCATCTATTCTTTAAAAATTTACAAAATTTAAAAATTATTTTAGTGCCTTGGTGGTCTTAAAGTAGCGGAACGATTTATTGGTCCTAAAATTTGGTTTAACTGACGTAATTGTTCAGGTGTACCCATACAAATAAGTAAATCTCCTGCCATTAATTCAGTTTCTCCTGTTGGTCCACCTAATAAGGCACCATCAGAACGCCGAATAGCCAAGACCAGTGAACCTGACTGAAGCCTAAGTCTTGCCTCACTTAAAGTTTGTCCAACACAAGGGCAATATTTAGGATCAACAAGGAATTCTTCCATATAAAATGTACGATCACTACCAGTTAGAATGCCATCTACAAAATCCATAACTTGAGGCCTTAAAGCAGCAGAAGCAAGTCTCTTACCTCCCGTAATGTAAGGTGAAACAACAGAATCGGCTCCAGCTCTTTGCAATTTAAGAACAGCTTCTTCTGTACTAGCTCTAGCAATTGCTCTAATTTTTGGATTCAAGGTTTTCGCAGAAAGTACAGTATAGAGGTTTTCTGCATCAGAGGTTAAAGCAGAGACCAAACATACTGCCTTATCTATTTTGGCATTTATTAGACATTCATCAAGAGTAGCATCTCCTTGGATTACGATATAGCCTAATTGTTTTGCTTCTTCTACCTGTTCAGGTCGAGAATCAATAATAACAAAAGGAACTTCTTCTGCAGTAAACTCTAATGCAACTTGACGAGCAGTACGTCCATAGCCGCAAACAATACAGTGATGTTCTAAAGTATCTATCAAACGTTTCTCCTGTCTTTGTCGAATTCCTTCTTGAAAATAGCCTTGAATCAAGGCTTCTGTTAAACGATTAACAATATAACCAATGGTAATAACCCCCATCGAAATAAGAACAATAGTAAACAGTTTGGAATTATCGTCTAGAGGATGAACTTCTGAAAAACCAACTGTTGAAAGGGTTATCATGGTCATATATGCTGCTTCTGTTAATGACCATCTCTCGATCAAATAATACCAAATTGTCCCAGAAAGAAAAACTCCTCCTAAAGCAAACGCTCCACCAATTAACTCTTTCCGTAATCGTTGATATTTTTCTTCAAAAGAATATAAAGCCATAAGAAACAACGAGAAATATGAATACTTATCTCCAAAATATTTGATTAAAATTAAGTAATATTTAGAATAAAATTATCTAATACGTTACTTTATCTCTTGGTTAATTTTAAGAGTAAGAAGAATACTTATATAAAAATTCAATCATGACCATATATCAAGATTAACTACGGAGAGTAACGTTGAATTGATCTACTAAAGTCTTGCGAATTCGATTATGAGTAGTTATTACATCTTTATCAGTTAATGTACGTTCATCAGAACGATAAAGCAAACTAAAAGCTAAATTTCTTTGTCCTTTTGGTACACTTTCTCCCCGATAATCATCAAACAGCTCTATTTCTTTTAATAAGTTTCCTCCTGCTGTTTTCATTTTTTCAATTAGTCTAGCCACAGGAATATCTAAAGAAACAAAAAAGGCTAAATCTAATTCTATAGGAGGATAAGAAGAAAAATGTTTAAATACAGGTGTTAAGAGAGCTTCTTGACTAAGAGTCTGCAGTAAAACCTCAAAATTTAGCTCAAATCCATATACAGTACTAATTAAATCTAGTTCTTGGCATAATTGCGGATGTAGTTGCCCAAATACTCCTAAGAACTCGTTATTTAGCCATAAAGAAGCTGTACGTCCTGGATGTAACCTTTTATCTTGTTCATAAGCTTTGTATTCAACTACAATTTTGAATTTTTTAAAAACACTATCCAAAATGCCTTTCGCCTCATACCAAGTCATGGGAGGTAACTTTCCACCTGTTATCCAGCGTCCCTCGGTAAGAAAGTCACCTCCCATGATACCGGCTAAACTTTCTAATTCTTGGCTTTGACCTTCAATGTTATAAAAAATTTTACCAATTTCAAATCCATTTAAAGATCCGTTACCTTGCGATTGGTTATAAGCGAATGTACTAATTAGACCATCTAGTAAATTATTTCTTAAAGCTGAGTATTCTGTTAGCAAAGGATTTGCGAGAACTATATCAGCTTTTTCTGGTTTAACAAGAGAGTATTGTACCAATTCATGTAGACCAACAGAACGAAATGTTTCCCTAAGCTTACGCTGGATATAATATTCTTGAGAAAGCTTTCCAGGCTCTGTTTTATAAGGTAATTCATCACAAAAATTTCCATATCCGTAAATACGAGCTATTTCCTCTATTAGATCAATTTCTCTATATAGGTCTCGGTAACGATAAGATGGAATAACAACCGACCAGACATTGTTTGCATTATTAACTAAGTTTAGCGTACATCCTAAGTTAGTTAGAATATCGTGCACTTCTTCTGAAGTTATAAGAGATTTAAGACCATTTTTCCAAACTGGTCCTAAAAATTTATGGATACGTTCTAAACGTAAAGTTATTTTAGGAATATTAGTTTGAGAACGATTGTCAACTATATTTTGAGAGACCAGAACTCCTCCAGCTAATTCGTGAATTAGGTTAATAGCATGCTGACAAGCCACCTCTAATTCGAATTGATTAACTCCTCTCTCATATCTTATAGAAGCTTCAGTACGTAAGTTTTGACTTTTTGAAGAATGGCGAATAGCTACCTGATTAAATAGAGCAGTCTCTAGAAAAATATCTTTAGTTTGCTTATCAATTTCTGTTTCTTTTCCTCCCATAATTCCTGCAAGGGCAACAGGAGTATCATTAGAAGTAATTATTAAATTACCTTCATTTAACTTTCTACTACAACCATCTAATGTTTGCAAAGTTTCTTTATCACTGGAAGAACGTACCTTAATGGTTAACTTATCCTTATTGTCTTTTAACTTTCTTAAGTCAAAAGCATGCATAGGCTGTCCCCATTCCAGTAGGATTAAATTAGTTATGTCCACTATGTTGTTAATAGGTTCAATTCCTGAAGCTTTAAGTTTTTGTTGTAGCCATACTGGAGAAGAAGTTACTGTTACATTTTGAATAATAGTTCCAATATAAATTGGACAAGCCTTAATATCTTCAGTTTCTATTTTCAAAAAATCATTTCTATTATCAAAAATAAAATTTTTGATAGTTCTAGGAGAATTAACTATATTTCCTGTTAGAGATGCTACTTCTCTAGCAATTCCTATCATGCTCATTGCATCAGGTCGATTAGCAGTAGGCATGACGCTTAATATAGTATCGTTTACGCCTAATATAGAAGCAACATTTTGGCCTACTTCTATCGTATCTCCTTTAAAAATATGAATTTCGGACGATTCTTCTGATAGTCCAATCTCTGATAAAGAACAAATCATACCTTCTGATTTAATTCCTTGTAATTCTATTGAGCTGATCTTTAAATTTATTTTAGATAAGTATGTTCCTAGAGTTGCAACAGGTACATATTTACCAATTTCAACATTAGGTGCACCACATACGATATTGAGTAAATTTTCTGTTCCAATATCAACTTTACAGATATTTAATTTTTGAGTTTTAGGATGAGGTTGACAATCTTTAATTAGACCAACTACAACTCCATCAGCCCATTCATAAAGATTTTCATATTCATCTACCTCTAAACCTACAACTGTTAAGATATCAGCTAATTCCTCATGGGAAAAATTAAAATTTATTAGTTCCCGTAGCCACTTAACGGATATTTTCATAATTTATTTTGTTATCGTAATAAATTCAAGCTCTAGTCTATCAAAGAATTATATTGCTTGTTGGATATTCCTTTGCAGTATTAAAATTCATAATTTTCTTGTAATTTAATAAACATTAATTACTTTAAATATTATTAACTTAAAGAATATTTTTTAACCTAAAGTCATGTCCAACTATAGATCTAAAAATTAATTAAACATATTAAAATTTATCTATATTAAGGATTTTTGTCTTTTAGCCTCATACAAAATCAAAGCTGTAGTAACTGCTACATTTAATGATTCTACATTTTGCTCTAATGGAACTTTTATTATTTCATCTGCCATATTAACTAAACTTTTTGATAGTCCAGAACCTTCGTTACCTAATAAAATAATTGTAGGCTTCGTCAGATTTAAGTTCCAATAAGTTTTCTCAGCATTCGGCAAAGTTGCAACGATGTTCACACCTTGATTTTTATAATTCTTGACTATATTTTCTAAATTAGATGTAATTACTAAGGGGGCTTTAAACCAGGCACCAGCAGAAGCTCTTATAACTTTTGGATTATCAATATTTACACTATCGCTACTAACCCAAATACTGTCAACATTTGTAGCAACAGCTGTACGAACAATAGTTCCTAAGTTTCCTGGGTCTTGCAGTCTTTCTAAGATTAGACCTAATTTCAAACTGGAAATTTTAGTTTCGCAGAAAGATTTAGATAATGCTGTAGCAACTATCCCATCAGGATTTACAGTTGTTGTAATACTTTTTAAAACTTCTGGTGAAACAACTTCGTATCGTTCTGCAAATTTAGAAGCTATTTTCCACAGTTCGGGATTTTGTATTTTCCACTTTTCAGTAGAAAGTAAGGTTATTAGGGAACAATTCTCTTCACAGGCTGTCATGAGAAGATGAGTTCCCTCGAAAAAAAATATTCCTTTTTCTCTTCGTTTCTTTACATTACGTAGTTCACGAATTTGCTTAATTAAAGGATTTTTAGTACTTGTAATCATTAAAGATACGGAAAATATTAGTTTAATTTCATACTAGATTGGTATTTAACTCCAAAAAATTTAATAGATGCTAAAGATTCAATCTAGTTACCTAATAATTTTATTGGTTTTATGTAGTAATATTTATTATTTAATTAATATTTATGATGGACTGAGAACTAGCTCTAGTTTTATTTTTATATTTAAAACTTAAGTCCAGTTTATAGGAATATCAACTTTTCAGAGTTTTTTGAACCAATGAAATTATACTGAAAATAATTTTAGAACCAGTGCTAATTTTCTTTATAGTATAAAAAAATATAGTTATACAGCTTCATTGCGTATCGAAATTTTATGACATCTTATATAGAAAAACAACAATCAGTTTTGGAAATCCAAGGTCAAAACTCTCTGAATGGCCAAGTTCGTATAAGTGGTGCCAAAAATTCAGCTTTAGTTCTCATGGCCGGCTCAATTCTGTGCTCCGAGGATTGTCGTCTTAATAATATCCCTGCTTTGGTTGATATTGATCGTATGTCTCAAATTCTTTCAGCTATTGGAGTACGACTTAAGAAAGATGGGGATAGCATAGATATCAACGCTCAGCACATAGGGCAGAACAAGGCTCCCTACGAATTAGTATCTCAACTTCGTGCTAGTTTCTTTGTAATTGGTCCTTTGTTAGCAAGGTTGGGTAAAACTCGTGTTCCCTTGCCAGGAGGTTGTGCTATAGGTGCTAGACCTGTCGATCTTCACGTACGAGGGCTACAAGCTATGGGAGCAGATGTTAAGATTGAACATGGGGTAGTCCACGCTTGTATTAAAAACAATTACAAGAGACTACAAGGAGCCAAAATCTATTTAGATTATCCTAGTGTTGGCGCTACAGAAACAATCATGATGGCTGCAACTTTAGCAGAGGGAGAAACTACTATTGAGAACTGTGCTCAAGAACCTGAAATTACTGATTTAGCAAATTTTTGCCGCTCTATGGGAGCAAAAATCAAAGGTGATGGAACTAAACGCATTATTATATCGGGAGTAGATTATCTTCATAGCACTGAGTACTCTGTAATCCCTGATCGTATTGAAGCAGGAACACTACTTATAGCAGGAGCAATTACTCAATCAGAAATTAGCTTATATCCTGTCTTTCCTGAACATTTAGCGTCTATTATTGCGAAGTTAAAAGAAGTTGGCCCTAGGGTTGTAGTTGAAGGGACAGATTCTGTAAGGTTAATCCCTTGTCCTTTAAAAGCCACTAATTTAAAAACTCTTCCTTTCCCAGGTTTTCCTACAGATATGCAGGCCCAGTTTATGGCTTTACTTTGCATTAGCAAAGGAAATAGTGTGATAACAGAAACTGTCTTTGAAAATCGTTTACGTCATATTGCAGAACTACAAAGAATGGGGGCAGATATTCGAGTTGAAGGTAATATTGCTATAGTTCAAGGAGTATCTTTCTTGTCTGGCGCTCCTGTTATGGCAACTGATTTAAGGGCTTCTGCTGCTCTTGTTTTAGCTGGTTTGGCTGCTCATGGAAAAACAACTATACAAGGATTACACCATCTTGATCGTGGGTATGACAATTTAGAAGGTAAACTGCGTAAATTAGGAGCAAACTTACGTCGAGTCAGTATTTCTTGTGATGAAAAAAGCTCGACAGAACATCCTGTTCAATTTTAAGATTCATTTTTTAAATTATTAATGATTAGAATATATAAGCATCAAATGGTCTAACTTATATTTTTTTGTAAGTTTAATCAATTGGTATCGTTTAGAACATTGCAAACAGGAAATTAAATCTTTATTAGTTGTGATTTAAATGCTAGATTTAAACAACAAAAATATACTTGTTCAAGTTACTAAATTATGTATACTCTAAAGAAAATAATATGAATCAATTTCTTATTAAACAAGTTCTTTTATATTGACTTGATTATATAGAGGCTTACGAGTTGTTGATAAGAAGATTATTTTATTTAAGATAATTTGTTTTTAAGCTTTATAAATTAGAAATATCTAAGCCAGTAAGGAATAATGACAAAGGCAAGCCTTGTCTGTACTACATAAAAATTATAAATATTTAACTTAATTGTAGTTTGGTTTAGAAACTTATTGTTTTTAACTTATATTTTTTAATCAATATTCGATTATTTTTTTATTCCCTGACTGGCCATTTACCGATAATATAAGTAATACTAAAAAGGCTTAGTAGTAAATTTAGATTTTAGGAAATGGTAAATTCCGCCCCATTTCCTACTCATCATAGTCATTTTGATGAGGTATTTAGCGGTTAATAGTAAAAATTAATGAACCAAGAAATATTTGAAAAAGTAAAAGTTATTGTTATCGATAAACTTGAAGTAAAAGAAGAACAAGTTACACTCGAAGCAAATTTTGCTAATGATTTAAGCGCCGATTCTTTAGATACAGTTGAACTAGTAATGGCTCTAGAAGATGAATTCGACATTGAAATTCCTGATGATGATGCCGAAAACATCAGTACTGTAAAAGCAGCTGTTGATTATATCGAACAGGCTAAGGGTAAGGACCTATAGTTAAAATAATTTAAGTTTAAATTTCTCTATTACCTCTCCTAGCTATGATATGAGCTAAATTAGAGTTTTAATAATCGATAATCATGATAAATTCACATTTAAAAAAAGTAGTTATAACAGGATTAGGTGCAATTACTCCTATTGGCAATAATCTTAATGAATATTGGAATAGTCTAATGAACGGACGTAGTGGAGTCACCAAAATTAGCTATTTTGATGCTCAGTATCATGTTTGTCGCATTGCAGGAGAGGTTAAAGATTTCAACCCCTATGATTATTTAGATCGTAAAGATGTAAAGCGTATGGACCGCTTTTGTCAATTTGGGGTATCAGCTAGTTTACAAGCATTGGCTGATTCACAATTGGTAATTAATGAAGTTAATGCTGATCAAATAGGAATTATTATTGGTACCGGAATAGGTGGGGTAAAAGTTCTCGAAGATCAGCAAGAGATTTATTTAAATCGTGGTCCTAGTCGTTGCAGCCCTTTCACAATTCCTACAATGATTGGCAATATGGCTTCTGGACTCACAGCTATTTATACAGGAGCTAAGGGCCCTAATACATGTACTGTAACAGCTTGTGCTGCCGGTTCTCATGCTATTGGTGATGCTTTTAGGCTCATACAACAAGGCTATGCTAAAGCAATGATATGTGGTGGAGCGGAAGCAGCAATTACTCCTTTATCATTAGCAGGATTTGGCTCTGCAAAAGCTTTATCCACCAGGAATAATAGCCCTGAAGAAGCTAGTCGCCCTTTTGATAAAGATCGGGATGGATTTGTTATGGGCGAAGGCTCAGGTATTTTAGTACTTGAAGAATTAGAGCATGCTCTTAAAAGAAAAGCTAAGATCTACGGGGAAATTATAGGTTATGGTATGACATGTGATGCTTACCATATGACTGCGCCATCACCTGATGGTGATGGCGCTTCTCGAGCTATAAAACTTGCCTTAAAAGACGGTAATATTAATCCTGAACAAGTAGGCTATATTAATGCACATGGTACAAGTACTACAGCAAATGACATCATAGAGACGAAGGCAATCAAGAAAATTTTTAAGGATCATGCTTATAATATTCCTATAAGTTCAACTAAATCAATGACAGGGCATTTATTAGGTGGCTCAGGAGGAATTGAGGCAGTGGCAACAGTTATGGCTATTGCTAAACAAAAAATCCCTCCTACGATTAATCTCGACAATCCAGATCTTGAGTGTGATCTTGATTATGTTCCTGAAAGAAGTCGTTCGATAAAACTAGATATTGCATTATCTAATTCTTTTGGCTTCGGAGGACATAATGTTACATTGGCATTTAGAAAGTATAATGACAATGAGTGATTAAAGTTTAAGATATTTTTTTAGAATACAAATAAAGCTTAACTAGTCAGTTAAGCTTTATTTGTATTCTAAAAAAATATCTTAAACTTTAATTATCTGCAATATAAACAAATTATATCTTATATACTTTTTTAATCATATTAAAGATAGATTAAAATAAATTCGCAATATTATCTTAAATTTATGAAAATAACTTCTAATACTTTAGAAACGGAGCTAAAATTACTCCAAGAAGAAGCTTTAAAAGAAATATGTTCTATCACAAATCTAAAAGATTTAGAACAGATTCGAATTTACTATTTAGGAAAAAAGGGGAAATTATCTCAAATTTTACGAGGAATGGGTCAACTGGATCCCCTAAAAAGACCTCATGTTGGTTTATTCGCAAACAAAGTTAAAGATGCTGTTCAAGAACAGTTAGACAAAAAACTTGATAATTTAAGTTCTGCTGAATTAAAAACTAAAATTATCTCAGAAACTTTAGATGTTACGATGCCTGGGGAAAGTCGTCCTTTAGGTAGTATTCATCCATTAAATAATACTACAGATAGAATATTAGATATTTTTATTGGATTAGGTTATCAAATTTCTACAGGACCCCATATTGAAACAGATTATTACAACTTCGAAGCTTTAAATATACCTCCCGACCACCCAGCCAGGGATATGCAAGATACATTCTTTCTAACAAATGGTGATTTAATGAGAACTCACACATCACCTGTACAAATTCACTATATGGAAAATAATACTCCACCTATTAGAATAGTTGCGCCTGGTAGAGTATATCGTCGAGATACCGTAGATTCAACTCATTCTGCTGTATTTCACCAAATAGAAATCTTGGCAGTTGACAAAGAGTTAACATTCACAAATCTGAAAGGAACTGTTAGAGAGTTTTTGCGCCAAATTTTTGGAGAAGATTTACCAATCAAATTTCGCGCTAGTTATTTTCCTTTCACTGAGCCTTCTATAGAAGTAGATGTTCAATGGAAAGGAAAGTGGTTGGAAGTCATGGGTTGTGGGATGGTAGATCCAAATGTTTTAAAAGCTGTGGGATACGATCCAGAAATTTATACTGGGTTTGCAGCTGGATTAGGAGTTGAAAGGTTTGCCATGGTACTACATAAGATTGACGATATTCGGCGTTTTTATACTAATGACTTACGCTTTTTGGAGCAATTCTAACTTTAGAATTATATTCTGAGTTGTAAACTTAATTAAATACTAATGATTATTGAAATTAGTAGGAAAATACTTTTAAACACTAATATACTAGTACATATATAATTGATTTTCAATCCTGAATATACTCTGTTCCTTGAATCATAGCTATTTCAGCTTTCATAAACTCTCTACCAAGATAAGCAGCATGATCTAACATCGTAATAGAACAATTATCATTATTCTCAATAATTTTGATACATAGTTCTTTTGCACTACGTGCTGTAAAAATTTGTGTAGCATTACGAACTATTTTATTTCTTACAGAAATAACCTCTCCACTTTCTGGATCAATTGCTAGTCCTTTATCATTGATTTTATTTGTAAAATACTTAGCACAAATAAGATTTTGGCTACGATCAATATAAATTATGAAATACCCTCCTGGATCAAGTTTTATGTAGCGTTTAGAAAGTTTTTCATCAAGCTGTTTAACTGTTTCCATTAATCTATTTTATTTGTAATATTGTTTTGTTAAAGGTAAATATATTTAAAATTTGAGTAATGAATAGTGTGTATAGGAAATATTCTATCTTAGCTGTATTTATTTTTTAGCAGTACCAGAATATACTTGTCCCTTTTCAATATCTATAGTAATAATTATTCCTTCAGATATATTCTTAGTTGCATTCTTAAAGTCAAGAATAACTGGTATACCTAAACGAGTTCCAATTACTGCAGCGTGACTAGTCAAGCTTGATTCCTCTGTAATAATTCCTGATGCTTTTCTCATAATTTCTACAAATTGTGCATCGGTTTTAGGTACTACTAAAATATCCCCTGATTCGAAATTATTCAAGTCTTTAGCATAATTGGCAATTCTTGCTCTACCACTTGCCAAACCTTGTCCAACTCCGATCCCTTTACCTAATATTGCCCGAATTGTTTCTATTTTTATCAAATCAGTCGATCCTGTTATTCCCTGAATACTTCCGGCTGTCATGACTACTAAATCTCCATCCTGAAGTAATTCTTTTTCTTGAGCTATATTAATTGCAGATTGAAAAGTTTGAGTGGCTGATGGTGAATCAAGAACTAACAAGGTTTCTAATCCCCAAACTAACTGTAATTGTCTTGCAACATCTGCCCGAGGAGTTACAGCTAATATCGGAATACGAGGACGAAATTTAGAAACATTACGAGCAGTCAAACCTGTTTTTGTTAAAGATACTATAGCAGCTGCGTTTAATTGTTCTGCAATTTGACTGACCGCTGCTGAAATTGCGTTAGTAATAGACTGTCTTCTTTCAGAAGAATTTTTTATAGTTGTAGGTTCTTTTTCTATACGTTCAGCGATAGTGGACATAGTTTCTACTGCTTGGACAGGATATTTTCCTACAGCTGTCTCATTTGATAGCATGACTGCATCAGTACCATCTAAAATAGCATTAGCTACGTCAGATACTTCTGCACGAGTAGCACGAGGATTATTCACCATGCTATCCAACATTTGAGTAGCAGTAATTACAGGAATTCCTAAACTATTTGCAGTAGAAATTAATCGTTTTTGTAAAATAGGGACATCTTCTGGTGGTAACTCAACTCCTAAATCTCCTCTAGCTACCATGACACCATCACATAAATTAAGAATTTCTTTCATATTTTTGATAGCTTCATGTTTTTCAATTTTTGCAATTATCGGAACATTTTTCCCTGCATTTGTAATAATTTTTTTTACTTCTAAGATATCTTGTGAATTACGTACAAAGCTTAAAGCAATCCAATCTACTCCATTTTCTAAACCAAAAATTAAATCTTTTTTATCTTTATTTGTTAATGCTCTTACAGATAGACAGATTCCAGGAAAATTGACACCTTTATTATTTGATAACGTTCCACCGACAATAACCCTACAATATAAATTTTTATTAGTAAAATCAACCTTTTCGACTAGCATTTCAACTTTGCCGTCATCCATTAAAATTCTTGCCTGTTCCGGAACTTCTTCCACTAAATGCTTATATGTAACGTAACTAATTTCATTATTACATTCTACTTCTCGGCTTGTAAGAGTAAAAGAATCACCATTCTCAAGCGTAATTGAGTTAGTCTTAAATAATCCAAGACGAATTTTCGGGCCTTGCAAATCTTGAAGAATAGCTACAGGCTTATTTAACTCAAAAGCAACCTGTCTAATAAGTTGAATACTGTGTGCATGGTACTCATGATCACCATGGGAAAAATTGAGACGGAAAGTACTTGCACCGGCTAAAATTAACCTACGCAAAGTTTCTTTATCTTGAGTAGCAGGGCCAATAGTTGCTACTATCTTAGTTCGGCGAGGCATAGAATAAGATCGCATGATAATTTTAATAAAATATAATAACTAATAATTGATATTTGATGAAAAGTTAAGTCTTTCTTTAAAATTATACGAAAAATTGTTATTATTTAAATATTTTTCTCGTATTCTTTGTATTTTCTAATTGTAGAATTAGATAATCAGCAAAGTTAAGATATGGTTAAATTAATCTTGTATTTTCTTTTAATAAAATTGAGAGACAAATTTTTAAGATCCAAGATTTTTTAAAATACTTTACTGCTTATATTAAGCTTATAGATTAAAAGATGAATATCAATAAAAATAACTATATGAGATATGAAACTTAATTTATAAATAGACATCAAGTTATTTTAAGTAAATAAATATTTTTACGATTAGATTTTATATAGATAATTTTTTTGAAACCTTTTTTCTGTATGATAATTACTTAAGAATATTTTATTTTAATAATTTTTCAATTAGATTCTTGAACTCATATATAATAAGTTTGAGTTAGAGTTATTTTTAATAATAACCGACAATAAATTAATATCACTTGTAAACTTACAGGCTAAATGAAAATACTAGTTACAGGGGGTGCTGGTTTCATTGGTTCCCATCTTATTGATCGTTTAATGGAAAAGGGACACGATGTCCTTTGCTTAGATAATTTCTATACTGGCAGCAAAAATAATATTTTGAAATGGATTGGCAATCCTTGCTTTGAGTTAATTCGCCATGACATAACTGAACCTATTCGTTTAGAAGTTGATCGAATTTATCACTTAGCATGTCCTGCTTCTCCAATTCATTACCAACATAATCCTGTAAAAACCATTAAAACTAATGTATTGGGAACGCTAAATATGCTGGGCCTCGCTAAAAGGGTTAATGCACGTATTTTACTGGCGTCCACTTCTGAAGTATATGGAGATCCGGATATACATCCTCAGAATGAAGAGTATAATGGAAATGTAAATTGCACCGGTTTAAGAGCTTGTTATGACGAAGGCAAAAGAGTAGCTGAAACTTTAGCATTTGAGTATCATAGAGAGCATAAAACAGATATTCGAGTAGCACGTATTTTTAATACATATGGACCTAGAATGGCAGAAAACGATGGTAGAGTTGTAAGCAATCTTATTGTGCAAGCTTTACAAAACAAGTTTTTGACCATCTATGGAAATGGATCTCAAACTCGAAGCTTCTGCTATATTTCTGACATGGCAGAAGGATTAATAAGATTAATGAATGGAAATTATATAGGTCCACTAAATCTAGGCAATCCTGATGAGTACACTATCCTAGAGCTGGCTAAAACTATTCAAAAGATGACTAAGTCTAAAGCACAATTAATTTATAAAGAATTACCTAAAGATGATCCTAAAAAAAGACAACCTGATATTGCAAAAGCTAAACTTTATCTTGATTGGCAACCAGAATTTTCTTTAGAGAAAGGTTTAGAATTAACAATTCAGCATTTTCAAAATCAAATATTTGAATGATACTTGAATCTATTTAGAGGAATTCTAAAGATCTATAAAAGAACAGTTAAATGTCAAACTTTAAATAAATTAAAAAACATAAAATCATGCGTGTTTGTGTTATCGGGACAGGTTATGTTGGGCTAGTAACTGGAGTTTGCTTAGCTCATATTGGTCATCATGTTATTTGTGTTGATAATAACGAAGAAAAAATCAAATTAATGAAGGCTGGTCAATCTCCTATCTATGAACCTGGACTCTCAGAACTAATGTATTCTTCTATGCAGGAAAAACGTTTAGAGTTTACATCAAATTTAGCTAGAGGTGTTCATCATGGAGAAGTTCTTTTTACTGCGGTGGGTACTCCTGCTTTGACTAATGGAGAAAGTGATACTCGTTACGTTGAAGCCGTTGCAAGAGGTATTGGAGAGAGTTTAAATTGTGGATACAAGGTGATAGTAAATAAATCTACTGTACCAATTGGTTCTGGAGATTGGGTAAGAATGATTGTCATGGAAGGATTAGCCAAACAAAATAATCCTTCTATGAAAGTAGAGTTTGATGTTATTAGTAATCCTGAATTTTTGAGGGAAGGATCTGCGGTACATGATACATTTAACCCTGATCGTATTGTTCTTGGAGGTAACAGCAAGCAAGCAATTGATCTAATGAAAGAGCTATATAAACCTTTAATAGAAAGAAAATTTTCTGAAGATAAAGGTTTACCTTTTGTTCCTTTAGTAGTAACAGACTTAAACTCTGCAGAAATGATAAAATATGCTGCCAATGCATTCTTGGCAACTAAAATTAGTTTTATCAATGAAGTTGCAAATATCTGTGATCGTGTAGGAGCAGATATCTCTCAAGTTGCACAAGGTATAGGATTAGATTCTCGTATTGGTAATAAATTTTTGAAAGCAGGTATCGGTTGGGGAGGCTCTTGTTTTCCTAAAGATGTTTCAGCTTTAATTCGTACTGCTAATGATTATAACTATGAGACACAACTATTAAATGCAGCTGTTAGGGTAAACAAAAAGCAAAGATTAATAGTTATAGAAAAATTACAACAAGAATTAAAAATTCTTAAAGGTAAAACTATTGGTCTATTAGGACTGACTTTTAAACCAGATACTGATGATATGAGAGATGCTCCTGCATTAGTAATAATTGAAGAGCTTAACCGCTTAGGAGCTAAGGTAAAAGCGTATGATCCGATTGTTTCTCAATCTGGATTAAGTCATGGATTATCAGGAGTTATTATTGAGACTGATGCCGAAATGCTCTCAGACAATTGCGATGCCCTAGTATTAATTACAGATTGGCAAGAATTTCTTAATTTAAATTATCAAAAGATGGCTGAAGTCATGATCAATCCAGTTCTTATAGATGGTCGAAACTTTTTAGAACGTTCTAAATTACAAGTTGCTGGCTTCCATTATGTAGGGATTGGTCGTTAAATATTATCTCAAAAATATTAGTACTCAAGATCTTGATATTATCCTTTTTCTACCCATTTATTACTTCATAAATGAGTAAGTTATTACTTTCAATATTTTTATTCAAATAGCAAAAATTAATATTCATATTTTATTTAAAGGGTAAGATGTAAATAGCTAACATAGAGTTTGCTTAATTATTTGTTATTAGGATTAGTATATGATTTGGAGAAGACGTCATATTTTAAGTTTAGCTGATTGGGAGGAAGAAGAATATAACACACTAATCCAAACTGCTTCTAGTTTCAGCGAAGTTCTATTACGTCATACCAAAAAAGTTCCGGCTCTTCAAGGATTAGTTGTTACTAATATGTTTTTTGAACCGTCTACAAGAACTCGTAGTAGCTTTGAACTAGCAAGTAAGCGCCTTTCTGCAGATATATTAAATTTTTCTCCAGGAACCTCATCTTTAGCAAAAGGAGAAACGATTCTAGATACAGCTAAAACTTATTTAGCTATGGGAGCAAATATTATGGTTATCCGTCATAAACAGGCGGGTGTTCCTCAAATAGTTGCTAATGAAATGGATCGTTTACAAACTGGTATTAGCGTTTTAAATGCTGGAGATGGAATGCATGAGCATCCTTCTCAAGGATTATTAGATTTATTTACTATTTGTTCTGAACTAGATTCTAATTATCCTAGATTAGAATTATTACAAAATAAAAAGATCGTAATTGTTGGTGATATCTTACATTCTAGGGTTGCCCGTTCAAATATATGGAGTCTAACGAAAGCAGGAGCTGATGTTCATTTGGTAGGCCCCCCAACACTCCTCCCTAGATGGTTTGAAGACATAAAGAATACACACAACAAAGGACAATTATTTATACATTGGGATTTGGAACCTGCTTTAGAAAAAGCAGATTTTATTATGACATTACGCTTACAGAAAGAAAGAATGACAGATGCTTTATTACCTAGCCTGAGAGAATATCACAAATATTATGGTATCACGTATAAGCATTTACAGCTTTGTAAGCCTAATGTAAAAATCCTACATCCAGGACCAGTTAACCGTGGAATTGAGATTACTTCTAGTCTAGTAGATGATCCTAATTTTAGCCTAGTTCAAAAACAAGTTACAAATAGTATTGCCGTTCGTATGGCTTTACTATTCTTACTTGGAACCTTTTCTGAACAATAGTAATAATATTTTAATTCTTTAAGTAAATCATTTATATTCTTTAAAAGATAAAAGTTCTTATGAATAAGATAAATTTTAAATACATTCTTATCTTAACTTTTTTGATTAGTTTAAATAATTAAAAAAGTTAAGACTCTATTGAATTTTTTTAATTATTGAGTTCAAATAGATTTTGAAAATGTATTTTCTTTAGTTTTTTTAAGATATGGATCGAATATTGATGCAATATTTCTTATAAGCCAACGCCCTGAATTAGTTACTTCTATACGTTCATTATATATATTAATCAATCCATCATTTTCTAAAGGTTTTAAATCCATCAACTCTTGTGCAAAATACTCGTCAAAATTAAAATTTAAATTATACTTTTTCTTAATACGATTTTTATCAAGTTGAGATTGACACATTAATTCCATGATTATAGAACGACGAATAATATCATCTTGACTAAGAGCGAAACCTTTTTCAATAGGTAAAAGACCTTCCTCTATAGTACGGTAGTAATCTTTGATTTTTTTATGATTTTGAACATAAACATCATGAAGCATACTGATAGAGGTCATTCCAAAAGAAAGAAGATCAGATTCTGGCTTTGTCGTATATCCCTGAAAGTTACGATGTAGATCGCCTTTTTCTTGCGCAATTGATAATTCATCATTTGGTTTGGCAAAATGATCCATGCCTATGTACATGTAATTGTTATCATTAAACTTATTGATAGCCATCTGTAAAATAGCAAGCTTTTCTGATGCACTTGGCAATTCACTAATGGGAAGATTTTTTTGGGCAGGTTTTATCCATGGAATATATGCAAAATTAAATACAGCGATACGATCAGGATTTAACTCTATTGTTTTCTGAATTGTTTTCTCAAAAGTGTGTCGATTTTGGAAAGGTAGACCGTAAATTAAATCAACATTTACACTCTCAAACTTTGCTTCTCTTATCCAGTTCATCACTTGAAATAACATCTTTTCAGGCTGAACACGATTGATAACATTCTGTACTTTCTCTTCAAAATCTTGAATTCCAAAACTAATACGGTTAAAACCAATATCTCTCAGAAAAAAAATAAGGTTTTTGTCAACATACTTAGGATTAACTTCAATAGATATTTCTGCATTTTTATCTATGTTAAAGTTATCTTTTAACGTATTAAATAATTGTTCTATTTGAACCTGATTTAAATAATTAGGTGTCCCTCCGCCCCAATGAATTTGGTTTACCGAACGATTTAACGAAACAAGTTGAGAAGTTTTTTTAATATCATTTACTATATATTCTAAATAGGTAGAAGCAACTTTTTTATTTCTTGTAATAATTGTGTTACACCCACAGAAGTAACATGCATTTTCACAAAAAGGAATGTGACAATAAAGAGAAAGTGGGGTTTCTTTCTTATTACCTGATTCGAGACCTAATCTAAACTCTTTTTCTCCTGAATTTACCTTTAATTCAGTAGCAGGAGGATAACTTGTGTATCTAGGAAGAGATTTATCATACTTTTTAAGTAATTCTTGGTCAAAAATCATGTCTTTTGGTGTTACTTTCATGGTTTTAGTCACTTTTTAATGATTAAGATGGTCCGGGAATAATAAGTTTTAAAAAGAAAATTCAGATAAAAGTCTTGATTTGACGTTTGAACTCTTTTTAACATAAGCAATAGCCTTAAGTTTTTAATTCTTAGTTATCAGATTCTAAATTGTTATGACACCAATTATTTTCTAGTAAACTAAAAATCTTCTATAAGCAGTTAAGTAAAAGTTTAAGTATCTATATGTCGATCTTAACCTTAAATTTTTAGGGTTGAGCGTATCACCTAATACATTCATGCTATAGCTACAGATTTCAATACATAAGTAAAGATCGGCGATAGAAAGTTACTTCAGGATATTTAGGTAGATTAAATTAAGAATATTCTACTTATTATGGAATTTAAGGCTACTACTTTGTAGTGTATTTCAATTCATTTCTATACAGTTATATTATCATTGAATTGTCAAATATGTTCAAGATTGATATTATCCTAAGCGAGAAAATTGTTATCATTAAAACCTTTATTTTATTCAACAATCAGGAATTTGAAAGTAAAGACTACCAAATAGTATGCATCTTTTTAAAAAACCACAACTAATCTATAAAAAAACAAATATAGTTCTTTTGTAGATCTAGGGATAGACAAACTACTTTCAACATAAGATAATATAGCTATCAAGTTATATAAATATAATTATGGTCACTACTTCAGTTAATCCACACACAAATCAGCTGAAACCTAATACGAAAGAAGTTTCTAAAGAAACTTTATTGACTCCACGTTTTTACACTACAGATTTTGAAACTGCAGCTACTATTTCTTTAAAGGATCAAGAAATTCAATTGCAAGCAATGTTAACAGAAATGCGTAACGATTATAATCGTTATCATTTTGTTCGAGAAGAGAACTGCAAAGACGCTTCTTGGGATCACTTAGATCAAGATACAAGAGAAGGATTTGTTGAATATTTAGAAAGATCATGTATCTCTGAGTTTTCTGGGTTTCTACTTTTTAAAGAATTATCTAGAAAAATTAAAAAAAGCAATCCTTTAATGGCAGAAATCTTTCATTTAATGGCAAGAGATGAAGCACGGCATGCTGGATATCTTAATAAAGCGATGTCCGACTTTAATGTCACATTAGATTTAGGAAAAATAACCAAAACAAGAAACTACACTTTCTTTCCTCTAGAATGGGTAATTTATACAGTATATCTATCTGAAAAAATTGGATATTGGCGATATATTATTATCTTTCATCATTTGCAGAAACATCCTGAAAACAAATTCTACCCAATTTTTGATAAATTTGAGAGTTGGTGTCAAGATGAAAATCGCCATGGAGACATTTTTAATGCTCTATTACGTTCACAGCCTAAGCTTTGGAATAATTGGAAAGCAAGGTTATGGAGTCGCTTTTTTCTTTTATCCGTGTTTGTAACACATACTTTAACTGTACATGAAAGAAGCAAATTCTATATATCTTTAGGAATAAATCCAACAGACTTTGATAAAGAAGTGATTCGTGAAACCAATAATACTTCTGCTAGAGCATTTCCTTCTATCTTAGATGTAGAACATCCTGAATTCTACCCTCGTCTAAAAAGATGTTCAGATCGTAACTTACAAATTAAAGCTTTGGCGAATAGTAATAAACCAAAAGTTGTAAAAGCTTTAAATACGATTCTATTAATTGCTGGTATTGCTGGAGATTTCTTTAAAGCTTTTCTTATTAAACCTATTGATACAGAGTCTTTACGAGGAAATATTCATTAATAATGATTATATGACTCAATTAGATAAGACTATCTAACTTCTATTATTATGTTTAAATATTAATATTTAAACATAATAATAGAAGTTAATAAATATGTTTTTAATATTAGAATATCTTTCATTCTCATATATCATTAATTTTCTCAAGGAATATAAAAATATAACTTTTTCTTAGTTAGTTTTAACTAAAAACATTACAATATATTGAGTTCAATTTTGTTAAAATTTTCATAATTTATAGATTTTTCAATAACCTTTTTACGAAAATTTTTAAATTCAGGCTTAATATCAGAATAAAATAAATGCGATGTACAATTACAATCAGAGGCTCCAAAATTCTCTATGGGAACCTTGAAGAAATTGTGATTAAGCAATAATTGAGCCCATTGGTGTTCTTGCTTATTCGTGGAAGTGGAATACCAGACCTCTAATGGAATTAGATATTGTCTTAAATAATCAAGATGCCAGTGTTTATTTTTATAAATTTTTATATGCCTTTGTACTCTTGAGCTTAAACCACCTGACCCAAAAGCACTACCTATATATATATAATAGCCTAAGCTTATTGGATAAATGCCTAATTGACCTATTCTGACTGATGTTGAGTTAAAACAAGAAAATAACAGGCAATAAGTCCCTTTTTCGCTAGTTGGTAATAATCCATAACTCATAATTATAAATATTAAAATTTCTTAAAATTAATTAGTTATCTTAAAGTCTTCTAAAAAGTAAAAGTTGTTCTAATTGTTCCAATTACCAAATCATCATTAGCATTATCATAATCGGGTGACGTAATAACAACAATACCAGGAGTGATCTTGACATTGTTGTTAATCGTATATTCATAAAAAGCTTCTAGGTGAAATGAAGTATCTTGATCACTATTCTTTAACTTTCCAGGTAGGTTAATATTTGATTTAGCAACCCAAGGTTCCATGCCTATGACTATAGCTCCTATCCCACCTTCGATTAATGCATCTGGAAAGGCTAATGTGACTGCCCAATTCCAAATGTCTAAGTTTCCTCTATCAATAGAATTTTCTGATAATGTTATTGGACCAGTTTTTGTCGTTGTAAATCCTCCCCAACCTCCTAAAATAAAATTAGGGGCGACACTCCACATAAATTCTATTCCATAAGCATTATTGACAGTATTTACGCTGGATGAAAATTCTTCGTGAATAAATGATTGAAAGTTTGAGAGACGACTTCCTGTCCCGGAATCAAGATTGTTATAGCCATGAACATACGTAAAATCGACAGTAAAGTTTCCGTCAGTCCCATATGGATACCATCCTATTTGACCAATAACACCATAAGGACCATTAAACATTCCTGCCTCTAAATCAGGATCATTACCATTCTTCGCTAAATACCCACCACTCCATTCAAAAACCTCAAAAACAGTTCCTCGAAATCCTATTCCGGGTCCTCCAGCCATGAAATACAAGGGATTACGGCTACCAAACGAGGTTATTGCTCCGAATGCTCTATCTCCATCTAAAAAGTTAACTGTTGGTACAAAGTCATCAAATGCTCCACCTACTGGTTCTATAAACATTCTTATATTTTCTGCCAGATTAAATTGATAAATAATCAACTGTATAGCTAAGTCAGAATTATCTGGTTGTTGAAAGCCTAGGTCTCCCTCAAATGTATCTGTGATTGTTGCATAAGAAGGAATTGTTCCAGTAGCAAGACGAGTATAAAGTGAATCATTACCATCAAAGCTAGTATTTAATTCAATTCGTCCTCTATAGCCCAAATTATTAGTATTATGTATATCTTCAGTCCCTTGCTTTTTTTGCCCACTAGCGATTCCTGTTAAACCTACGACAAATTGTCCACTTAAAGTTGTTGTTGTCGAAAACTGATGGTTTTCTATGTAAGCTACTCTTTTTTCTAAGTTTGATACTTTAGCACCTAAAATAATTAGTTCTGTTTCAAATTCCTTCATTAGTTGTTTAGATATTTCAATATCTTCTCTTAAAATTACAGCGTTTTTTCTTAGTAATTTTTCAATTGTATTAAAGCATGTATTTAATCCTGAAGTAAATTCATAACGAGATAAACTGTATCTTCCATTAAAAATCCTATTTGGATATCCTGAAATACATTCATAACGTTTAATCAATCTTTGTAAGGATTCGTAAGGCCAATCTGCAGGAGATATATCTTCTAATTTTGAAAGATCAGCAACTTTAGGAGTTAATTCTTTAGAGTTATTAAGAGAATTAAGAAATCCATCACGAAATTTCTGAAGTTTTAGATCTTGTGATGTTTCAGGTAATGCTTGAGCTGTAGTAGTTGACAAAAAAAATATTAACGCAGCGATGCCAGATGTTTTATACATAGAAAACAAATTAAACATCAGCTTTTTGTACTTCATATAGAATGAAGTTTTGCAAAAAAGCAAAGAACAGAAGAACAACATGATAACTCTATCCCAGGGTGCAGAAATTATAATACTTAACTTAGAGGAGACATAATTATAACAATTTTTAGATTTTTTATATCATTAAATAGAGCCAAAGTACTAAGTATAAAATAATAACTTAAATATTTTTATAATCTTGACCATATACTATGTTAGTTGTGTCCAACGATTTAAAAATATTTAAATCGTGTGAGAATATTAAGTATAGATATTTACTTAGTCTAAAAGTTCATATTCTTCTTTTAAGATTTTATTAAATATTTCTTCAAGTATTTTACTTTTTTAAACTAGCAATATCTAGTTTTCTATATTAAGTAATTTATTCTATTATTTTCAAAAATAATCCCTACAATATTTAGTTTTACAAGAATACATATAACTTTTTTAATTTGTTAAGTTTAAAAGATTAAATATTAAGCTCACTAAAAGCAAATATTTACAGTATTAGATGTTTAACAAGCCTTTTTCTTGTAACCATATTTCATTATAAATACGTGATTGATAACGTGCACCACCATCACATAAGACTGTAACAATAGTATGCCCAGGACCGAGCTTTTTAGCTAAAGAAACTGCAGCACCTACGTTAATGCCTACTGATCCTCCCATAAATAAACCATCACAAGATAATAATTGATTAATTACTTGAATCGCTACATGATCGTTAATTTGTATAGCATCATCTATGGGAGCTCCTTGCATATTAGCAGTAATACGACTATTCCCTATACCTTCTGTTATGGAACTACCTTCTGATTTTATTTCACCTGTTTTTACATAACTATACAACCCACTGCCCATTGGATCAGCTATTACGCATTTAATCTTGGGATCTTGTTCTTTAAAAAATAAAGCTGTTCCAGCATAAGTCCCACCTGTTCCTGTCGCTGATACCCAAGCATCTATTTTCCCATCTGTTTGATACCAAATTTCAGGACCTGTTGTCTGATAATGCGCTTGACGATTTGCTAAATTATCAAACTGATTAGCCCAAATGGCATTATCCATTTCTTTTGCTATTCTGCCTGAAACTTTAACATAATTTTCTGGATTTTTATAAGGGACTGCAGGGACAAGCCTAACTTCTGCTCCTAATGTTTTTAGAAGATCAATTTTTTCTTTTGATTGAGTTTCGGGAATAACAATAATACATTTATATCCTTTAGCATTACAGATATGGGCCAATCCAATACCTGTATTACCTGCAGTCCCTTCAACAACAGTTCCTCCAGGTTTCAGCAATCCTTTATCCTCCGCATCTTTAATAATATATAAAGCTGCTCTATCTTTAACAGAACCTCCAGGATTAAGAAATTCCGCTTTACCTAAGATATGACATCCTGTTTCTTCGCTAAAACTGTTAAGTCTAATAAGAGGAGTATTCCCAATAGTATTAATTAAACCTGTCTTAATATCCATAAATTAAAGTGATTAAATAAGTATTTAAAGCATTCAGATATGCTACATTATATCCTAATGTTCATTGTAATCTGAATAAAAAAACTGTTGGATAGTTAAACCTTATTTAGAATGTTATAAGCATTGGTTAAAGTTTTAGCATTTCCTAGATTACCAGGAAATAAGATGATGAGTAACCCTGAATATAAAATATTGTTACTTTCTGTTTTTACAATTGAACAACCAGGTAAGATTTGTCCTAATAAACGAATAGATTTTAACTTTAAAGCTTTACTTAAAAGAATATTAGAGGTGGTTCCTCCTTTACTAATTAGGAAACTAATATTATCAGGTAAATTTTGAATAATTTTTGCTAATAAAGACGTAACAAGTATCTCGAAATCAGATCTTTCTTGAAAAGAATTAAAAACTATTTGTTTTCTACTTGTATAGATAACAACAGTCTTTCCATCATCATAAATAGCTCTTATTCGTTCAATCAATTTTTTTAGTACTTCACTTTCCCTATTCAGATATCTTTGTAATTGTTTAAGATTAATTTCAAGTCCTGATATATTATGTTGCTGTAATAAATCGTTTAATTGTTCAGTTGTCTTCTTTGCATATGAGCCAACTAGAATAACACCTGGATTTCTTTGAGACCTATATTGTTTTACATCTTCAGCTGTTAATAACTGTTTACTAGTTTTAGTTAATGAAGTTAGCATACTTGCAGCACCACAAAATAAAAACTTTTTACCAAGTTTTAATGCTGCTTGCAAATCTCTAAAAAAGTAGTCTAAATCTAATTGAGATTCTGCATCAACTACAACACAACAGTCATTATTTAACTCTATCAACTTATCTAGACTACCTTCACGAATATCTTCTAACAAAAGTCGTTTTATATCGTTCGCTTTAAATAAGCCCTCTGTTTTTTCTTCAATGTAATAAGGTAAGTAGCTATGGGAATAACTAAAAATAGAATCTCTAGAAAATTCTGTCTTATGAACTGGACATAAAGAAACTTTATCGTCTAAGTATTGTATGCTATTGATGGTTTTTTTCCCTCCCTCGAAAAAAGCAGGAATGAAAAAATGAGCATCAAATTTACCAAACTTGTCAGAAATAATTTTCATTTCTAAAGGATAGTGTCCACGAAGAGTAGAGTCGAAGCGACTATAAATTAAAAATTCTGTTATATTTTCACTCTCAAGAGCAATTTTTAAATTATGACAAACTTGTTGAGTAACCTTTTTTGCTTTTTCTGAAATTAGTGCTCTTGTATTCGTTATTATGAAGATTATAGGAGACTTATCTCTCAATCCTGATCTAATTGTCTCTATATCCCATTCCACTAGTAACAAGCAGTTACTCACAGTTTGTGAACCAGTAGGATCATCATCTAAAACAATAATTTTTGATATATCAACCATATTTATATCTATGGTAAATAGTATTATTAATGAATTACGGCGAAGCTTGTCTATATGAATGCTTCGCCGATATGAATCTATTCAGAAACATTCTTGACCTTTCATTCAATGGATTCTTAATTACTTGATAGTTTTGGCGGCTTCTACCACTTCAGTAAATGCTTCAGAATCAACAATTGCTAAATGAGCTAACATTTTTCGATTAATGTTAATACTAGATTTTTTCATAAGGCCAACTAATTTGCTGTAACTTATTCCATTTTGTCTAGCAGCTGCATTAATGCGTGTAATCCATAATCTACGAAAGTCTCGTTTACGCTTACGGCGATCTCTATAAGCATTTCGTAAAGCTTTCATCACCTGCTGATTAGCAATACGAAATAACCGAGAATGACTTCCTCTAAATCCTTTGGCAAGTTTAAGAATTTTTTTCCGACGCTTACGGGCAACATTGCCCCGTTTTACCCTTGTCATAGTTCAGCTTTAAGTGTTTTATATATTTGATATCAATTTGTTTATAGATAAGGTAACATCAGCCGAACATTCGCTTCGTCTTGCTCACTTACTAAAGTGCTATGAGATAGACGACGACGTTTTTGTTCAGAACTCTTGTGATTTAACAGATGGTTCTTATAGGCTTTGCGCCTAACAATTTTTTTACCGCTTCCTGTTACCCGAAAACGCTTGGCAGCAGCTTTACGCGTTTTTAGTTTTGGCATAAATTTCGTAGAATTAAAAGATGCTTAACTAGCATAACATTAACTAATCAATAAACGCAAAAATTCAATAGGAAAATTTTATAAGATACTTTTTATGATGACTGTAATTTTTTGTATTAGCTGACGACTCTTCACAAAAATCTTATTATTATATTCTTTAACATAAACAATTATAGATACTTATTAAAGCTATGCCTCATTCATTAATTAAGAATATAAAGTAATTATAGCCAATATTTCAACTTCATTAATTGTTATAATTATAGCTTTACTCTTTAAAATAGAAAAATAGATACTTTGCAAATTGTTATGACTTGAAATAAGTGGAGCTAAGCGGATTCGAACCGCTGACTTTCACAATGCCATTGTGACACTCTACCAACTGAGTTATAGCCCCTTTTGTGATTTGTACTATATTTGTGAGTTAATTTAACTCCAGTACTAATAATGCAATGATTAGTACTATTTCGTCAAGCACCTAATCCCAAAATTCATGTAGAATTCCAATATCATATTGTATTGATAATAAAATTAATCTATCATACTTCTAAACTAGAATGTTAGATAACAATTACAAAAAAATCATATAAAAAAATGGCATCTTATGTAACCTCGTCTGCCAGAGCAGAAATGAGTGAATTAAGGCGTTTGAGGACGCTATTACCGCTTGAATTACAAAACTGGGTCATGATAGAAGGGAGTACCGAAATTAATCCTCCTCTTATTCGATGTGAAGAACTCGGAAGAGATGAGGTTGAAATTCAGGTTGATTTAGCTAAATGGGAAAGCCTAGCTATAGATCAGCGAAACTTATTATTCTGGCAAGCAGTTGCTCGTATTCAAAATGATACTATCCCTCGAGAGGGATGGGAAATGGCAGCTTTAGCTATTGGACTAGGAGGAGCTGTAGGCGAACTCTGGGTTCAAGATGCTTTATTACTTATTCTAGCTATAGGTCTATGTGGTATTTCTGGTTATAGATTATGGCAAAAAAATAATGGGGGACGTAAACTCAAAGAATCTATCGAAGCAGATGAAAAAGCAATAGTTTTAGCAACACGCTTTGACTATACACTCCAGAACGCTTATAAAAGTTTAGGTAGTGCTTTTAAAACACTTATTGAACAAACTCCGAACCGTCGTCAGCGGAAAGAATATGAATCACGACTACAAGCTTTAAGACGTAGTGCAAGTAAAGCGAAAGAAAAAATGCAAAGAGAAAAATAATGATAATAAATTAATTTTTAATTAGTATAGTTAATAGAATCTTAAATAGTAGAGTTAGTAAATCTGAATTAAAAATTATTGATTTATTTTAGTGCAGTTATTTAAAAAGAAAGAGGGACAATTTATATAAATTGTCCCTCTTTCTTTTTAAATTTCTCTTAATAACTTTTATAGTTTCTAAAAATAAGAAGCAAGAACACCGTCATATAAATGGCATCTTGTAAAGGATTAATTACACATCATAATAAAGAGCAAATTCGTAAGGATGAGGACGTAGACGCATAGGCTGAATTTCATTATCAAATTTATATTGAACCCAATTAGTAATGAAATCTTCTGTGAACACACCACTACTAGTCAAAAATTCATGATCCTTTTCTAAACTTTCTAATGCTTTCTCAAGAGAAGGAGGTGTGGAAGGAATTTTATTCATTTCTTCAGGAGATAAATCATATATATCAATATCCAAAGAATGTCCCGGATCAATTTTATTTTTTACGCCATCAATTCCTGCGCATAGAATAGCTGAAAAACCTAAGTAAGGGTTACATGTTGCATCAGGACAACGAAATTCTAGTCTTTTCGCTCTAGGATCAGGACCTGATATAGGAATACGAATGGATGCAGAACGATTTCCTTGAGAATAAGCAAGATTTACAGGAGCTTCAAACCCAGGTACAAGACGTTTATAGGAGTTCGTAGTAGGATTAGTTATGGCTAAAAGTGCAGGAGCATGCTTTAAAATACCACCAATGTAATGTAATGCAGTTTCACTTAAATTTGCATAGCCATCGCCCCAAAAAAGAGGCTTTCCTTCTTTCCATATTGAATGATGAGCATGCATCCCTGAACCGTTATCATTAAATAAGGGCTTAGGCATAAATGTTACCGTTTTTCCATATTTTCTAGCTACATTTTTAATAACATACTTATAGATCATTAGATAATCTGCTGCTTCAATTAAAGGAGCAAATCGAAATCCTAATTCGTTTTGTCCCCCTGTAGCAACTTCATGATGGTGTTGCTCAATGGGAACACCACACTTTGCCATAGTTAATAGCATTTCTGTTCTCATGTCTTGCATAGTATCAGTTGGAGCAACAGGAAAATATGCTTGTTTGTAACTTGGCTTATAGCCTAAGTTACCTCCCTCTTCTTTTTTCCCTGTATTCCAGCGTCCTTCTATACTGTCAATATAGTAATAGGCTTGGTTCTCAGTTTGGTCAAAACGTATATCATCAAAAACAAAAAATTCTGCTTCTGGTCCAAAATATGCAGTATCTCCAATACCTGTATCTTTTAGATAATTCACTGCTTTTTGGGCAATTGTACGAGGATCTCGACTATACCAATCTCCAGTGCGCGGTTCTTTAATTCCGCATGTAAGACTTAATGTTGGTTCTTTATAAAATGGATCAATCCAAGCTGTCTTTGGATCAGGAACCATACACATATCAGATTCATTAATGGTTTTCCAACCTCTAATGCTGGAGCCATCAAAAGGGACTCCTTCACTAAAAGAGTTTTCGTTAATTTGATTATGATAAAAAGAACAGTGTTGCCAAGTTCCAGGCATATCAATGAATTTAAGATCAATAATTTTAATATTTTGATCTTGCACCATTTTCAAGATTTCTTGAGCTGTTTGGGCCATGTAAAACTCCTTAGAATACTAAAATATATACAGTAGCTTGATATGAGGTTTCGAACAACTGATAATACTGAGAGCTTTTTAAAGATTTTATGCAATCTGGTATTTGTCAGAGTTATTAAACTTATAGATAATATTAAATTGTGACAAAAATAAGAAAAAAAACCTATTTTCGTCCCATATGCCATATCTCTAAACTTAGAAAAAGTAGTTTAATCTAATTAGATTAGCGATATAGTACAATTTGAAATAAGTTTATTGAATGTCTTTTATTAATGCAGGTTTTATTCCAATTCAAATCCATTATTCGGCTTATTTCAATCATATCTTTGAAACATTTCAAATATGATGTTAAACATTTCCTTACAAAAAAGCAATGGCAAAGTGTGATTGTTTATTTACTAGTATCTATAATAATTACTTTTATGCTTGCTTGGAACTGGGAATTAATTTGTGCAACCTTGATAGGTATTAGCTTAATGATATTTATACAGAAAGCCCAAAATAAAAACTTTCAAAACATTGTATTAAATTCGTATACATTCTTTAATAGCCCTAAAGGTAAATTAACTTTAGCTGCTATAGGTGGTTGTTTAGGAATACTTGGAAGCTATATAACTTTATCTATGTTATCTAGTATTAAAAATCGTTGGTTAGCGAGTGAACTAATTTTCCAAAATATAGGAATTTGTACAATATTGGCAATTCTTTTTTTACAATTATTTGGTTTATCAGAGAAAAAACAAAATACTGAATATAAAAGATTAGTGTCTCAATTGACTGAAACCAATCCTTTAAAACGTTTAATTGCTGTACAGAACATATCCTACTTACTTAAAAGGAAACAATTAACCACCAGTCAAGAGGAAGAAATATTAGAATACTTCGGAATTATTTTAAATCAAGAAGAAGAAATAATTATTCGCCAAAATATCTTGAAAAGCTTATCTTAGGTCGGGTTTTTAAAGTTGTTTTGCAAAATGGTTAAGTTGTTTAAGATTAGTTAACGATAAGACTTGGTGGATAGTATTTATTTCAATACAACCTTGGTTCTGTAGCCGTATCATAATGTCCTGACATTCTTCATGAGAGATATTGGCAACGTCAGCTAGATCCTGATTATTAATCTGTAAGATTTCTAATCCTTCGGCAGTTAATTTACCATAAGTTTCGGCAAATCTAATTAAGGTTTTAATTAATCTTATTTTTGGCTTTTGTTGGCGTAATTGAAATCGGCGATATAAATAGCGATATCTTTTAACGCTTAGTTGTAGCATCTTATGATGTACTTGAGGATCCTTAAATAGCATTTGTAAAAAGCGCTGAGCCGAAATACTTATCAAGTGAACTTTAGATAGAGCGATAACATCTATACATTTCAGAGGTTCGTCAAGTATCTCCATTTCTCCCCAAAAATCTCCTTTACTGAGAATTTCCAAAGTTAGCTCTTGGTTAGAATCGCGAGAACGGACTTTGACCCAACCAGAAACTATAAAGCAGATTGCTTTTCCACAGTCATTTTCCTTTATAACTTCTTCACTTTGGACATAGTGTTCTTCATCGGCGACGGATAATATCCATTCTATAGTTTCTGGACTTGCTACACTAAATAGGGGGAATAGCTCTATGATTGCTTGAGTTTCCATTAAAGGTGCTTTAAGATGGCACTAAATAAAAGGTTAAGAGGTGTTAATTGATTGATTTTATCTTTTTGTTTCAATCTTTTAATCAATGATAAACCCCATAGATACTCTAAGTCTAGAGTCACTAGAATAGTATAGCGAAGAAAATCTAGTAAAATTTAAAAAATATACAGTTTTTAAAGAAATATTAACTAGATTTATTTTTTAAATAAATGATTCAAAAGTATTGTCTAGTGAATAGTATTAATAAAATACTATGAAAATAATATATTTTTCATTCTTTTTATATCTGTAGATGCTAGAATATCGTCTAAATATAATGTTATAAGATAACCTATAAAATTAAGTAGAGATAAATAAATACTCATGATGTTAGACCAATTCCGTAATTACTATCCTCAAGGAAGTTTAATTAGTGAGCTAATAACTATTGATCATGGAAAATATATCGTTAGAGTATTAGTTCAAATTAATGGTGTTATTTTAGGAACAGGTCTAGCTGCAGATAACATAATAGAAACAGCTGAAGATCGTGCTGTAGGTAGAGCCTTAAGAAGTATAGAACTAACAGTTAAATCTTCAACTAAGCTTGAAACTGTTATTCATGAGAATAACTTAGACATAAAATCTAAAGATATTCTTCTAAATTCCTCAGAAAAACTAATAAAATCTTCAAATATAGAAAAGAATAAGCAAGGTAGTGATAACTTTTTTGAACCAGATCTTAAAGCTTTAGCTGAAATAGAAGAATATGATCAAGAAGTTGCCAATTTTGAAGTGACTGACAAAATAAGCAACTTAAAAGAAGACGATATCTCTTCCTCTCATCTTAATGAAAATAATATTTCTTTTGAGTCTGAAACAAACGAAGAATCTCTTGACTTTTCAGAAATTATTGCCCGTTCCAATATAGAATTGAAACGAGTAAAATGGACAACAGAACAAGGTAGAGATTATTTAATCAAAACTTACGGGAAAAGATCTCGTCAAGTACTTTCTGACAAAGAACTTTTAGATTTTCTCCATTATTTAGAAAATCTTCCAACACCCACCTAGTTAAATTACTTTCTATCAGATAGAGGTAAATCATTAAGCACCCCTATCTGATAAATATTTAAAGAAAAGAACTTGCAGAGTCAGTTGCTGAGGGACCACGACTAATGACTTGGTCAATTAATCCATAACTTTTTGCTTCTTCTGAAGACATAAAAAAGTCTCGTTCTGTATCTTCGGCAATTTTGCTTAAAGGCTGTCCAGTATGATCGGCAAGATGATTATTGAGAAGACTTTTAAGATAAAGGATTTCTTTAGCTTGTATCTCAATATCTGTAGCTTGTCCTTGAGCGCCGCCTAAAGGCTGATGAATCATGATACGAGAATTAGGTAAACTCATTCTTTTTCCTTTAGCTCCAGCGCTAAGAAGGAATGCTCCCATACTGGCTGCTAAGCCGATACAAATAGTACATACATCGGGCTGAATTTGATTCATTGTATCAAAAATTCCTAGTCCAGAAGATACAGAGCCACCAGGAGAATTGATATACAAATAAATATCTTTTTCAGGATCTTCTGCCTCAAGAAATAATAGCTGAGCTACAATTAAATTGGAATTTTCATCCCTAACTTCTTGTCCCAGAAATACAATGCGTTCTCGTAAAAGACGAGAATAAATATCAAATGCGCGTTCACCACGGCCGGAGGTTTCAATAACGGTAGGAATCATGGGGCCTTTTTTTATGTTTGTTATGATCTTAGCGATTTTATCTACACAAGACCATAATAAATTATGACGATGTTTAAATTAAATTATTAAAGTTAACAAAAAAAGGTATTTGATAAATTTATAAGATATAAGATTAAATTTATTATGTAATTACATACATTCTATTAAGTATCAGTTTGCTAATGACTTAATCTTAAATTTAATATTTGAATTATTTTTATTAGCTTCCATCTAAAATATCTTTTGGAATGTCTTTATAGACTCTAGTTGTTGATTTTTTTGCTGTAATTGTATAGCAACAGAGTTACATACTAAATCACATAATGAGAAAACTAATGGATTTGCGATCGCATAAAATACATTAACACCTTCTTGAGTTCTCGTAACAATACCAGCTTGAGATAATACTTTTAAGTGCTTAGAAACATTAGCTTGTCCTAACTCAGTAATCTCAATAATTTGAGAGACATTTTTACCTCCATTTTTTAGCGCGCAAATGATTTGCAACCTGCTAACTTCTGATAAAACCTTAAAAAAGTCTGCAATTATTGTTAAAACAGCGGGAGATAAATTAGATATTTCTCCTTTTTCCAAGAAATTCATCTTAGGAGTGTATTGGGAGTAGGTCATTTCTAATATACTTTCCATGGAAGCAATAAACTGTGTAAATACTTGGCAAGCCCCATTATAGTCTAATTAGTCTCAATTTCCTATATTACCAAATAGTTATTGACTAAGCTAAAAATAGTTATTCTTTGAATAATCAAGACTAAAATAATGAAGCTATTAGACGATGAGGAAGTAATGAAGTTAGAACAGTTATTAACTAAATATAATTTAGGAGAAAGAGATTTTCAAAATATATGTTTAAGAGAAGTAGATTTAACAGAGGTTAATCTTCCCAATATTAATTTAGAAGCCGCTGATATGAGACAAAGCCGCTTTGGAAAAAGTAATTTTAATGAGGCAATATTTAAAAAAGCTGATTTAAGTGAATCTATTATTTGGGGAACTAATTTAAAAAATTCTAATTTGTCTAAAGCTATTTTAAGAGATACAGACCTCAGTGGAGCAGAGCTTACTAGTACAAATCTTACAAATGCATATTTATGTAGAGCTAGTTTATGCGGAGCAAATCTAGCAAAAGCAAACTTATCATATGCTGTACTATATGAGGTAGATTTACGTCCTCTTTCTAATAGGAGAACTAATTTAGGACAAGCAAATTTAAGTCATACTGATTTATGTTATGCCAAACTAAGTTCAGCTTTGCTCTTTAGAGCTGATTTATCAGGAGCAAAGCTATGTCGGGCAGAACTAAATCAAGATCCTTATAAGTTTCCGTTCTCAACAGATTTAACAGAAGCTAATTTACAAGGAGCGGATTTAAGTTATGCAGACTTAAGCAATGCTATTTTAGTTAATGCTAATTTAAAAAATGCAGACTTAACTGGTACTAATCTTAAGGGAGCAAAATTGCAAGGAACTATTATGCCAAATGGAAGTACATATAACTTATCCATTTAGTTTAAGTAAATAATATTTTTTGAGGATTGCATAAAATTATTTTTCATAAATTCTCCGTAAGATTTTTTCAAATATTCGAAAAATAATATGATAAAGTCTAAATTTTTAATAAAAGTATCATATGAACAAGACAAGTATCATATTAACTTGTCATATTTTTAATCTATTGTAAAATTAAAAGTTGGTGTAAAAAACATTTTGTAGTAAATGTAAATCAGGATAGCTATTATGTCTAAACGAGTTCCAATGGTCCTAAACGAGTCTATTAGTAAACTAGGAAAGAGCGGTGATCTAGTAGAAGTTGCCCCAGGATATGCTAGAAACTACCTTCTTCCTAAAAAATTAGCTGTTATTGCTACCAATAGCATTCTTAAGCAAGTTGAACAACGTAAGGAAAAAGAAGCTCAAAGACTTTTATTAGTAAAAAAAGTAGCAGAAGAACAGAAAGTTTCTTTAGAGACAATTAAATGTTTTACCATTAACAAGCAAGTTGGAGAAGGAGAAGCAATTTTCGGAACTGTAACTAATCAAGAAGTCGTAGAGATTATACAAAAAACAACTAATCAAGAAATAGATCGCCGAGGTATCAACTTGCCTGAGATTAGTCAAATTGGCTCTTATGAAGCAACTATAAAACTTCATCCAGAAGTAATTGCTACTATTGAAATTAAAGTAATACCTTCTTAAGAATATATTCTTTAGTTATTAGAGCTTTTTAAAAAGCTGGCTTAAATCAAGCAAGTATATAAAAGCTTCAGTATAATACTCTAAAATCTTGTAGCACTTAATTTTACCCTAAAGATTACTCATAATTATTTAAAAAATCATTTAACTTTCTTTATTGAGAATATTCTAAATGAGAAAATTATTAACTACTTTTTGTTCTTTTACAAATTACTAAATAAAATTGTTTCTAAGGGTTAAATTGAAAATAATATTTTTCATTTTAGTCAATTCTTGCTTATTTATTTGAATAGGGAATTAAAAGTTACTTAGGTTTCTAAAATAACTTTATTTTTATTAAATAAAATATTTAAAGAATAATCTTATTTAAATTTTAAAGCTACTAATTTTGACCTTTAGATTTATTTTAACAATATAAATCTAAAGGTCAAAATTAGTAGCTTTAAAATTTAACCATATGGGTAGAGAATATATTAAGACTTAAAATTTGACATTGGAAAGAAGCTACTGATGAATTACACAGTTTATTATTATCAAAGCTTAATTTTGTGTAATAACTTCGCTTCCTTCAGAAAAGTTTTAGTTAGACTGAAAACTATTGAGGAGGCAAAGTAAAGCTTATGGTAACATTATTAGAAAATCCATTTCGCATTGGACTACGCCAAGAGAGAAACCCACAACCCTTAATACTAGTAATTTTTGGTGCATCTGGTGATTTAACCCAGCGTAAACTTGTTCCTGCACTCTACAAAATGAAACAGGAACGAAGATTACCTCCAGAGTTAACTATAGTAGGGGTTGCTCGTCGGGATTGGAGTCACGATTATTTTAGAGAGAAGATGCTGGAAGGAATTGAAGAATTCTCTGATGGCATTGGGAATAAAGAATTGTGGGATGATTTTGCTGAAGGTCTATATTATTGTTCAGGTAATATGGATGAACCAGAAAGTTATCAAAAATTAAAAACTTTCTTAAAAGAGTTAGATAACAAGAGAGGTACTAGAGGCAATCGCGTATTTTATTTATCTGTTTCTCCTAGCTTCTTTCCACCTGGTATTAAGCAATTAGGTGCAGCCGGGATGTTAAATGATCCTTTAAAGCATAGAATTGTTATTGAAAAGCCTTTTGGTAAAGACTTAAGTTCAGCTAAAGTCCTAAATCGTATAGTCCAAAATGTTTGTAAAGAAGAACAAGTCTATCGAATTGATCATTACCTAGGAAAGGAAACTGTACAAAATTTATTAGTTTTTCGTTTTGCTAATGCAATTTTTGAACCTTTATGGAATCGCCAATTCGTAGATCATGTTCAAATTACAGTAGCTGAAACTGTTGGAGTAGAAGATAGGGCAGGTTATTATGATACTTCTGGAGCTTTGCGAGATATGTTACAAAACCATCTCATGCAGCTCTTCTGTTTAACTGCCATGGAGCCTCCTAATGCTTTAAATGCTGATAGTATACGTAATGAAAAAGTTAAAGTGCTACAAGCAACTAACTTAGCTGATACTCATAATTTAGAGAATTCAGCTATTCGTGGACAATACAAAGCAGGTTGGATGAAAGGCAAGCCTGTTCCAGGATATTTAGAAGAATCAGGAGTTCCTTTAAATTCTTCAACACCTACCTATGTAGCCATGAAACTAATGGTAGATAATTGGAGATGGAAGGGAGTACCTTTTTACCTCAGAACTGGGAAAAGATTACCTAAAAAGGTAACTGAAATATCTATTCAATTTAAAGATGTACCATTTCTTATTTTTCAATCAGCAGCTTACCAAACGAATCCTAATATTCTAAGTATGCGTATTCAACCGAATGAAGGTATAGCTCTGAAATTTGAAGCAAAGATGCCAGGTTCGGAACTCCGTACTCGTTCAGTAGAAATGGATTTTAATTACGGCTCTTCATTCGGTATGACCACATCAGATGCATATCATCGTCTTTTATTAGATGCCATGCTAGGAGATCAGACTTTATTTACTCGTGCTGACGAGGTTGAAGAGGCATGGCGTGTTGTTAGCCCTGTTCTTTCTGTATGGGATAGTCCAGCTGAGCCTAACAGCGTTCCTCAGTATGAAGCTGGAACATGGGAACCTACAGAAGCAGAATTGTTAATGAATCGTGATGGTCGTCGTTGGCGACGCTTGTAATAGAAATTAGGAATTTTTCCTGCTTAGTTGATTTCTTACCCAACCAATAACTTCCTCCCATAACAGAACAATTATGACTACTCAAACCCTCCCAATCGTTTCCTTGCAAGATCCCAAGGATGTTTCTATAAATGTCATTGAGGCGGAACTAAGCAATATTTGGCAAAGTTATAATAATAGCGATGATGGAATCATAGCTACCCGTGCTAATACATTTACCTTTATTATTTATGAGCCTGGACCTACTCAGTATCTATTAGCTGTTCTTGGTTTCTATACAGGTACTATTGATGGTATAGTTGGTCCTCGTACTATCGCTGCAATTAAATCTGCAGAAGAAACATACAATCTAAAAGTAACAGGCAAATCTAGTGAAGAGTTTATTCTTAAATTGCAATCAGAATTTAAACAAGCTAAAACTAAGGGACAGCTTAGTGATTTGCAAAAGATTACTGCTCAGTCCTATTCTCCTGACTTAGAAGAAACAGGTTTAGCCAATTTTAATCCATGTAGAGTAATAACAATTCGTCCTACTGTTGATGGTAATGATGAAGTTAAGGCACAAGTGTCTGCTTCCTGTCCTATTAATAAGCAAGGTAACCATACTCTAGCTTGCTGCGAATACATTACATTACAAGGAAGTGCTGATGCTTTAGAAAAGATTAGTGATGTTATCTCAAGCTTAAGTATTGATGGATTACCTACATGTACTTGGTGGAAAGCTATTCCTGAACCAGAATATGAACTTTTTAAAAAGTTAGCTTCCCAAAGCAATACTTTAGTAGTAGATTCTAGCACCTTTAGTAATTCAATAACCCAATTAGCAAAATTAGGCAAAATGTTAGAACAAAATTTGCCTCTAGCTGATTTAAACTGGGTAAGGCTTAGTCCATGGCAAGAGCTAACAGCTGCCGCTTTTGACCCTCCAGAACGTCGTAATGCTGTTTTAGAAATTGACCGTATTGCTATTGATTATGAGAAAGGAAATTCAGCTCAAGCATTAATGTACTTAGGTTGGGTTGCTAGTCGTTTACAATGGCAGCCTATCGCTTATGAATATGAAGAAGGTGATTACAACATTTGTAGAGTTAAGCTTCTTAATAGTGAACAAAGAAGCATAGAAGCTGAATTATCTGGAATTCCTCTAGCAGATTGGGGTGATGTGTTAGGAGATCTAATTAGCTTGAAATTAAGCTCTACAAATTCACAAGCAGACTGTTGTACAGTATTATGTTCTGGTACCACTGGATGTATGCGAATGGAGGCATCTGGTGGTGCTCAAGCTTGTCGCATAGAGCAAGTAACATCTCTAGCAGATCAAAAGACCGATAATTTGATTCAAAGACAACTTCAAAGATGGGGTACAGATGCCTTGTATAAAGAAAGCATGGAAGTTGTTTCTTCTATGCTTAAGTTAGCTCTCAATCAATAATTAAAAATTAAGTGTTGTATTTACAAGTGGGATTAGAAAACTTATATATTCTAATCCCACTTTTCATCAATTTTAGAAATAATTTAAGTTACTAAATTCTATTATGGGAATATATTTTTATTAATAAGAATAGATCAATGCATAAGAATAACTGAAGCTTAAACATCTTCGTATACTAGCTTTTAGCCTAAGGGATTAAATGTTGTATACGTCACTAGATATTCAATCTTTAAAGTAAGATATAGTGTGATGTCTTTTTAAACATAAGAATCATGAAAATGGTTCTACTTTATAAATGATAAGTGTATACTCAAATTTATGTCTAAAATAGTTCAATTTTTTTATCCTTTTTTCTTTCACTTAGTTAAAAGTTATCCAGAAAAAGCTCATCAAGTTTTTATAAAATCCTTAAATTTTCTGAAACAAAAACGTCATACGTTTTTGGGAAGCTATCTGTTATTAAATATAAAAAATTCTTTTTGTTATCATGATATTCGCCTCAAACAAACTTTGTGGGGACTTGATTTTAATATTCCTGTAGGATTAGCTGCTGGATTTGACAAAGACGGATTAGCAGCAAGTATATGGGATTGTTTTGGCTTTGGTTTTGTTGAAATTGGAGCTGCTACTCTTCACTCTCAAACTGGTAATCCGAAGCCAAGATTATTCCGCTTACCATTAGATACAGCAATCTTAAATAGACTAGGTGCGAACAACGAAGGTGCTTTATCTATTGCTAAAAGATTAAAAGTGGATAGTCAAATACAACCTTTTAGAATTCCAGTTGGTATGAATTTATGTAAATCGAAAATTACTCCCCTAAATTTAGCTGTTGATGATTATTTAGAAAGCTTTCATCACCTTGAATCCTGCGTAGATTATTTTACCATCAATGTAAGTTCTCCTAATACGCCTGGTCTTAGACTATTACAAGAAGAAAAACATTTAGAAACTATTTTATACAAGTTACAGCTTCAAAATCAAAAAAATAAACCCTTATTCATTAAAATTTCTCCTGATTTAAGTTGGGAATCTATTAGGACTATTATCTCGTTATCTAAAACTTATAAACTATCAGGTATTGTTGCCACTAATACCACCACAAAACGTGAAGACTTAAAAACTGTTATTCTGAATTCAACGGGTAATTATCTTGAAACAGAGCCTGGGGGTATTAGTGGAAAACCAATTCGTAAAAGATCAACAGAAATAATTAAATTTATCTACGAGGAAACAAAAGGTACATTACCTATTATTGGAGTAGGAGGAATCTTCACTGCAAAAGATGCTTGGAGTAAAATTGCTGCAGGAGCTACATTATTACAGCTATACACAGGTTGGGTATATCAAGGACCTTGGTGCATACCAAAAATAGCAAGAGGGCTAACTCTTCAACTAGAAAAGCATAAGTTATCTCATATTTCCCAAGTCATCGGTAGTCAAATTCCATTTTCTTGAAGAAAAAACTAATACTTTTAGACTTGCTTATTACTTTTTGCATAAGCTTTAGCCGATGCTTTGATCCAAGTAGTAGCAGCAATTCCAAGAGGAACTATCATGACTCCAAGGCCTGTTATTAAAGAATTCTGACGAGCAAAAGTACTGTTCATTAACAATATAATAATACAACCACAGTACAATAATCCAAGTAAAGGTAACCCTATTACAAGAATGGAAAATTTAGTATCTTTATCCATAAAAGCCCTTATAACTAATTAAAATATTGATTTATTCAGAAATAATTATATATAAACACGTTATTTTTTAATCTATATAAATTAAAAAATAATCTGCCTATATTGATAATAATTAAAGATAAAGCTATGTCAGTAATATTATATCCTGGAACTAAGATAAATTATAAATTCAATGAATGAAAATCTGTTAATATTAAAATACCTAAAAATATCTTCTCTAATACAAATACACAACTACTGAAAGTTCTATTAAACTAGTTCGCATTATTTCATTTTTAACGTAACGATGTTGTTAAATAATTACTCATAGAATATAAGTAAATTATCATTAATATCTTAGCTTTATCGCTGTAGTCATTATCATAATACTCTTTTAGAGTCTTATGATAATTGAATATAAAATTTCTTTCATTTCATATCTTATTTATACTACTTCTCTTAGAATAATTGCTTCAATAAAACAATATTATATTGTTTTATTTTTTAATTAGATTACTAATTTATTAAATTTAATTGTTTTTATTTTAAAAAAAATATAAAAAGATGTTTATTCCCTTACTCCAAGAAAAATATTTTTGAAATAGATTTAATTAACTTTAGTTAATGATCAAAATTATCAAAAAATATTTAGTAACTATATTATTTCTTAAATAACTAATCATCTATAATAAAGGTTGAAGGTTTTTCGATATATAAATGAACAAACATAAAGTTTATCTATACATTAATAAACCTTATTTAAAATAACAATAATTCTTAACCAACTTTGCTCTATTTATTTTATGATTACTAACTTGTTTAAATTATTTTGTTTAATTGGTTATTCTCTCAGCATTATTTATATTTTCTCCTTTTTATATGGAAGCGGAGACAATTTTGCCTTTGCAAAAGATACTAATTCTAATTCATCTTCCTCTACCTTTCCTTATCTTGAAAATGCTGCTAAACAAATAAATGAATTCACTCTTGACAATGGCATGAAATTCATCGTTATGGAAAATCATAATGCGCCTGTAATATCTTTTGTAACTTATGCCGATGTTGGAGGAGTTGATGAACCTAATAATAAAACTGGAGTTGCTCATTTCTTAGAACATCTAGCTTTTAAAGGAACTACAGAAATTGGAACAACAAATTATACTGAAGAAAAAGAAATATTAGATAATTTAGACAATGTTTTTACTCTTATAGAAGAAGCAAAAGATAAGAACGATAATGCTCAAATTCATTCATTAACTGAAAAATTCTATGCTTTACAGGCGGAAGCTCATAATTATGTTAAACAAAATGAGTTCGGACGCATTGTTGAAACAGCAGGAGGTGTTAATATTAATGCTGCGACCTCTCCAGATTCTACTATTTATTTTTATAGTTTTCCTTCAAATAAATTAGAATTATGGATGTCTTTAGAATCACAGAGATTTTTAAATCCAGTATTTCGAGAATTCTATAAAGAAAAAAACATTATCTTAGAAGAACGTCGTCTTAGAACAGAAAATAATCCCATTGGTAAAATGGTAGAGGCTTTCCTGGACACTGCTTTCATTAAACATCCTTATAAGCGTCCAGTAATTGGTTACAATAAAGATATTAATGGTTTAACTCGCAAAGATGTTCAAGATTTCTTCGACACTTACTATGGACCAAATAATTTAACAATTTCTATTGTAGGAGATGTTAAATTTGAGCAAATAAAAAAACTAGCTCAAACATATTTTGGTCGTTATCCTTCTAAGGCAGAACCACCTAAAGTATCTATATTAGAACCAAAACAAACAGAAACTCGTGAGATTACATTAAGTCTAGATTCTCAACCTTGGTATTTAGAGGGATATCACGTACCTTCTTTGAACCATCCTGATAATGCTGTTTATCAAATAATTTCTAACATATTAAGTTCTGGGCGTACATCTCGTCTTTACAAATCTCTAGTTGAGGATAAGCAGGTAGCCCTAGTTGCTCAAGGATTAAGTGGTTATCCATCGGACAAATATCCTAATTTAATGCTTTTTTATGCACAAACTTCTCCTCAAGCATCAGTGGAGGAAGTCGCGAAAGCTTTATCACTAGAAATTGAAAAATTAAAAATACAATCTGTCTCTGAACAAGAATTAGAAAGAGCTAAAAATAAATTGAGAGCTAGTCTATTACGTTCCCTTGATTCTAATTTAGGGATGGCTCGTGCTCTAGTAGAATATGAGGTAAAAACTGGTAAATGGCATAATTTATTCAGTCAGGTTAAAGCGTTAGAAGCTGTAACTGCTGAAGACATACAAAGAGTTGCAAAAATTACTTTTAAGTCAAAAAACATGACTATCGGACGTATACTGCCTAAAGAATAATAAGTTAACTCCATACTTTTTAATTAATTGTTAGAAACAATATAGTTAGTAAATTTTAATCAATCAAACTAGTTCACACTGTATGTATTTTTAGATATAAAAATACATTTCAGTGTATTATTTACTACAATATTTATAAGTTTTTTCATAGTTAAAAATTTGTAAGATTTACCTTGTTAAATTTATGCAAAAATTTTATATGATGATAAGCTTAGCAAAATATTTACTGAATAAAAAACTTGCTAATTTGATCAATTATAGAAAATGTTTAATAGTTAGTGAAAATTAGTTAAGCCATAGTATAGTATCTCTTATACTAAAAGTTTTAAATATTGAAAGTGCAAATGTATCTCTAAATTTTAAAGCTTATTAAAACAATTTTTACAAAACTTAATGGTATTTAAGCTCAGTTAAACTTAGATTAATTTAATAATTATTTCGTAGATATTCTTTTCATTAGCAGCTAAACTTCTTATAAAATAGTCTAATAAAATTAAAATTTATGACGTCTCAAGCAAAAGTAAACTCTTCTTCCTATAAAATCTCTATGCCTCCTAAAGATGCAAAAACTAGAGTAAGTCAGTTTATGAAAAACCTGCAGGATGAGATTTGTTGCTCATTAGAAAAAGCAGATCACCGAGGTCAATTTCAAGAAGATAGTTGGCAGAGGGAGGAAGGTGGTGGTGGACGCTCTCGAGTACTTAAGAATGGTAGCTTACTAGAACAAGGAGGAGTCAATTTTTCTGAAGTTTGGGGCGACGAATTACCATTATCGATAATAAAGCAACGACCTGAGGCTCAAGGACATAAATTTTATGCCACAGGAACTTCTATGGTATTACATCCTCATAGTCCTTATATTCCAACAGTTCATCTTAATTACCGCTACTTTGAAGCAGGTCCTGTTTGGTGGTTTGGAGGGGGTATAGATTTAACTCCTTATTATCCATTTGCTGAAGATGCAGCTTTTTTTCATAAGACTTTAAAAAAAACTTGTGATAAACATCATGAAGGATATTATCCAACTTTTAAATCTTGGTGTGATGAATATTTTTATCTTAAGCATCGTCAAGAAACACGTGGTATTGGAGGAATCTTTTTTGATTATCAAGATGGTAGCTATCCTCTATATCGTGGTTCTAATAATGATAAGACAGCCAATAAATATGCGGATCAAATTTCTGAATTAGAACCACGTACATGGGAAGAATTATTTGCTTTTGTTAGTGATTGTGGAAAAACTTTTTTGCCAGCATATCTACCTATTGTTGAAAGACGTCGTAACTTAGAATATGGAGAAAAAGAACGTCAATTCCAGTTATATAGACGAGGACGTTATGTTGAATTTAATTTAGTATACGATCGTGGTACGATTTTTGGGCTACAAACTAACGGACGTACTGAATCTATTTTAATGTCTTTGCCACCATTAGTCCGTTGGGAGTATTCTTACGAACCAAAAGTTAATACTCCTGAGTTTGAGTTATACAAAACCTTTTTGAAGCCTCAAGACTGGGTTAATTGGTTATGATAATTTTATAATTACCATGCTCTTTTTTTGTGTATTTTTGCTAGAGATTTTAAGATAAAAGATAATTTAAAAAAAAGAAGATATAAATAGTATTTAACTATAGGTATCTTCTTTGAAAAAGTTTCAAGTATTCTAAATATTAAATAATCTTCTAAATAAGATATAGTAGTTTATTCAAAACTAAGTAGTTTTTGATAAACCACTATATCTTAGTAAAGGTTCTGTTTTAGGTTCTCTTCCTCGAAAAGATTTAAAAATTTCCATAGGGCATTTACTTCCACCTAAGGCTAAGATATTATTTCTAAAACTTTTACCTACTTCTGAAAGCTTATCATTATTTTGTAAGCCAACTTCTTCAAACGCAGAAAAGGAATCTGCACTTAATATTTCTGACCATTTATAGCTGTAGTATCCAGCTGCATAACCACCAGCAAAAATATGACTAAATGCGCATAGAAAAGCATCTTCAGGTAAGATTTTAACTACTGTTGTTGTTTTTGCAACTTTATCTCTAACTTGATTCAAAGTTTGATCACTGTTTGGTTGATATCTATGGTGCAATTCTAAATCTAGAAAACTAAAATGAAGTTGTCTTAGCATAGATAATCCAGCTATAAAATTACGTGAATATCTCAATTTATCATAGTAGTATTCAGGTATTTTTTCTCCTGTTTTATAGTGTCTAGCTATACTGAAAAAAGTATTCCTTTCATAGCACCAATATTCCATGAATTGACTAGGTAACTCTACAGCATCCCACTCTATATTATTAATACCTGATGCTCCAGGGTAGTTGATTGTTGTTAACATATGTTGTAAACCATGACCAAACTCGTGAAATAAAGTAGTTACCTCATCAAAAGTCATTAAGCTAGGTTCTTCTCCAAGCGGAGGGGTTTGATTGCAAATTAAGTATGCAACTGGTAACCGAGTAATAGTTTTTCCACCTTGATATGTTTGAGATCTTCCGATACAGTCACTCATCCAAGCACCTCCACGCTTTTCTGCAGGGCGACTATAGGGATCTAGATAGAAGTATGCAATTACCTTTTCTGCCTCATCTTCTACCTGAAAAAATTGTACATCTTTATGCCATGTTGATACTTGTTTATCTGCAAGAGTTATTTTAACTCCAAAAATACGTTCTACTAGGTGAAATAACCCTTTTAGAACTTGCTCTAAAGGAAAGTAAGCTCGTAATTCCTCGTTAGTAAAATCGAATAAGAATTCACGTTGTTTTTCTGTCCAATAACTTATATCCCAAGGTTCTAAATCAGAATTACAATTATTAAATGCAAATATCTTTAAATCTTTTAATTCTTCTTGTGCTGCTTCATAACTTACAAGTCTTAGCTCTTCTAAGACTTTCTCTACATCCTCAACACTAGAAGCCATTTTTTTACTTAAACTTATTTCGGCATATGATTGATAATCTAGAATTTTTGCCTGTTCCTTTCTTAAGGTTAGGATGCGCTCTATCAAAGGTTTATTATCTAGCTTGCCAATTGATGCTCGAGATATAAAGGCTTTATAGACTTTTTCCCTTAAATTGTTTTGACTACTATATTTCATGAAAGGAGCGTACACAGGATAGTCTAAAGTTATAATCCATGGACCCATTTCTGGAGTAGCATTACTATATCCTTCTAAAACAGCGTTATTTGAAGCAATTTTTAAAATACTGAGAGGTAGACCATCAGTTTCTGTTTTGTGTGTTAGCTTTAACTTAAAGTCTTTAGTTGAGTCTAAGACGTTATTAGAGAAATGTGTAGATAGCTCAGCAAGCTCTAAGTTAATCTCATTAAATTTATGACGTTTTTCTACTGTTAGATTAACACCGGAAAGCTCAGCTTCCTGAATAGAGCTTTCGACAATGCGTTTTTGACAATTATCTAAAGCATTCCACAAGACAGAATCTTTTTGCAAATCTTTAAATGCTTGATAAACAGGCTTGCTCTGTCTTAACCTATTCACAAAGTTAATAATATCAGGCTGAACAGTTTGATAAATATCTCGAAGCTTTGAACTATTTTTAACTCCCATTAAATGATTAATAATGCCCCACGTCCATTTAATTTTTTCTTCAATAATAGTTAAAGGTTCTACAAGACCTTCCCAAGTCGCAGTAACATTTTCTTCCAAGTAAGTTAATTTATTATCTGCTTGCTTAAGAAGCTCGACTATTGAAGGAACAATATCATCCAACGTAATTTTTTCAAAAGCAGGTAAACCTTCTCCAACTAATAAATAATTATCAGTATATTGTTTTTTCATGAGTAAAAAGTAGTTATGTTCTATGTATATGCAACGATCAGTTTATAGCTTAAAATAATTTTGCTTATTAGCAAAATTTAACGCAATCTATTATTTATGTAAAATATAAAGTTAATATAAGACACAAGTATAAAATTATTAACATTCAAATAATTCTCATTATTTGAAATATTTAAAAAAGAACCAGCATCATATTCTGATAAGTAGATAAACTTTTAAAATACACAAAAGCTATCAATTTGATTTATATGATTTTAATTAAGAAAATGTATCATGTATTGTAATATATAAATATGATTTAGTTTTGGAAGTAAATATTTATGGATATTTTAGCTCTTGGTTGGGTTAGTGTATTAGCCTTGTTTAGCTGGTCTCTTGCCATGGTTGTTTGGGGACGTAACGGTTTTTAGGACTCTATACTATGCAAGTTCTCAACTTTCTTTTTTATACTGCTTTTGCTTTACTAGTCTTAGTGAGTATAGGTATTATTTATTTAACTGCTATGGATCGATATAGTCGTTATTTTCAAGAACAAACTAAAGAGAATAAGTTATAAGATTTAAGGGAAAATTTTTTTCCCTTAAATCTTATAACATAATGTAGCCAACATAAACAGATTAAATCATATAATTTATTCATATTGTGTTCAACTTTAAAAATCAATAAGGCGAAATAAAATTCACCTTATTGATTTTTAGTTTTATTTAGGTTCCAGAAGCAGAATTTACAGAAGCTAGTGGGTCTGGAATCGTAGAAGAAGGAGCTTGAAAATCTCCTTGAGCTACATATTCTAGTCGTAGTTTTAGCCAAGTGATAAAACCATGATCTGTTGAAATAATAGCAACACTTGGTTGAGGACACTGCGCTTTAATATTAGTGAACTCTGGAGCTTCAATAAAAGCAGGTTCTTTGACTAGCCAAAAATCAATTGCTTTATCTTTAGCTTGATGGTCTCTAACTCTTTCTCTCAATACTTCGTCTAAAGGTTCTTCTTCTAGAAGAAATTTTTGACTAGCTAAAACGTAATAATAGGTGTTCATTGCTTATTAATTAATCCTGATTGCCCAACTATTATTATTCAACTTAAGAATACTTTATTGGTCAAGATTAATTAATAATTTATAATTCTCCTTTTATTGCTAGTTTCATTTCTTTAACAGCTTTTTCCATTCCTACTAATACAGCGCGACTTATGATTGTATGACCAATATTTAGCTCTCTAATTCCAGGAAGACAAGCAATAGGATGAACATTACTATAATTTAGTCCATGGCCAGCATTAATTTTTATACCCAGGTCGGTAGCTTTACAACATGCTAATTGCAACATTCCTAACTCGTCTTGACGTTGTCTATTATGAATAGAATTTGCATATTTTCCTGTATGTAATTCAATAAATTTTGCTTTAGTATTTTCAGAAGCCTGAATTTGACTCTCATCACTATCAATAAAAAGACTAGTAGGAATTCCATTATCTTGTATTTTGCCTACTATTTTTTTCAAGAATTCTAAGTTTTTTCGAACATCTAAGCCACCTTCTGTAGTTATTTCTTCACGTTTTTCTGGAACTAGAGTAATGTAATCAGGCTTGATATCAAGAGCAATTTTAACCATCTCTTCTGTGGCAGCAATTTCTAAATTCAAACGTGTTTGGATAATTTCTTTTATTAAGTATACGTCTCGGTCCTGAATATGTCGTCTATCCTCCCTTAGATGAAGAGTTATCCCATTTGCCCCACCCAGTTCTGCTAAAGTTGCTGCTGCAAATAGATTTGGCTCACTTGATTGTCTTGCTTGGCGAACAGTAGCAACATGGTCTATATTTACTCCGAGAGTTGGAAATTTAAGATTTGCTTTTTTATCAAACATCTTATAATTAAGTAGAGAATTTGAACTTAAATAATAGTTAATATTATTTTTATAATATTAACTATTATTTCTTAAAAAGAATCAGATATTAAATTTAAAATATAACTAAAATACTTTAGTATGTAATTTATATAGTCTTATTCAGTTGATTAAAAAAGAAAGATAAATTATTACATAAAAAATAATTTATCTTTCTTTTATAAGATATTAGTTTAACGAATAAGAATTTTTAATCAAGATATACTTTGTCTCAAAATACCATTATGAATTTTTTATGTTTTCGGTATAATTTCATTTCTGTAACTATATTTTGTAGTACATTTATTTTTTTTATTTTCAGTAGTCTCAGACATATACTATTTCAGTCAACAGCTTGGGATTTAGCGATTTTCGATCAAGCAATTTACTTAATAAGTCAGGGTAAAGTACCAAATTCATCTTTTTTAAATATTCATATACTAGGGGATCATGCCTCTTTAATACTTTACCCATTATCTTTATTTTATATACTTTACCCTTCAGTTTACTGGTTGTTTTTTATACAAGCTCTATCTCTAAGTCTTGGTATACTACCCATCTATTATTTATGTCAGAATCAAGGTTTAAATAAAAACTACTCACATACAATAAGCTTAGTATATTTATTTTATCCATTAATTTTTAATATTAATTTATTTGATTTTCATCCCGATGTAATATTTGTTCCAGCAATTTTATTTGCTCTTTTAGCTATTTTTGAAGATAGATTGTATTTATTTATTTTGTCCATATTAGTTGCCTTAAGTTGCAAGAGTATATTCTCTTTGACAATTATTTTTATGGGTTTATGGCTATTAGTACTAAAAAAAAAAAATTTAGTTTATTTGCTCTAGGAAGTGGTTTTACTTGGTTTATTGTTAGCACTAACTTTATTATTCCTATTTTTAGTGATAACAAGGCCAATATTGAAAGACATCTTGAAAGGTTTAATCATCTTGGAAATACATTTCCTGAAATAATTTACAACTTAATCTTTAATCCTGTTTTAATTTTAGAAGGAATATTTAACTTACCTAATCTAGAATATTTGTTACTGTTATTAGTACCTATCTTTTGGGGTATGTCTCTAGCTTCACTTTCTCCTTTGATACCTTGTATTCCTAGCTTTACAATGAATCTACTATCCCAAAACATTTTACAAAAAGATCTTTTACATCATTATTCTTTACCAATTCTACCCTTTTTAATAATAGTTATCATTAAAACTATAGCTCAAGAAAAAAAGTGGCCTTGGAAGAAATATGTTTTTTTATGGTCACTAATTTCTTTTATTATGTTTGCCAAATTAGGTAATTTTACATCTCGATACTTAGTTTCTTTAGATACTTGGACAACAAATAAAGAAGCTATTAGTAAAATATCTAGCCAAAGTAGTATACTGACTCACTCCTATGTTGCACCTCATATTAGTCATCGCCCCACTGTAAAATTAATCGAGCAAGAAATGAACATAAATGTAGAACAATTTGATAATATTTTATTAAATGATCTTTTCTCACAAAGCGAAAATATTAAAAAGCAAGTTCAGAAAAGTAATCATTTTTCATTAGTTTTTCAGAAAAATAATGTCTATCTTTTTAAAAAGCATAACATCTGATTTTAGTAAATAGTATGTAAAGTTTTCAAAAATAAATATAATTTTGTTTACCAAATCAGCTCTCCTGAAGAATATTTAGATAAATATTTTTTATGTATTTAGTAGACATAGCTATTTTGAAAAATGTTCTTACTTAAATAATTATTAGTAATTGTAATTTTTATTAGGAAATATTAGTTTTATTATTGGTGATAGATTTGTTGCTTGACTTATCATGAGAATTCTCTTCAAAGAACACTGGTTTACTAGGGGTAACTGACATTTTATAAAAAATAGCATATGCTAAGAAAGAAATACCACCAAAAAAAAGAAAAACTCCGATCAATGCACCTGAAATAATCTGGGAAACTTTAGATAGACGATTCATATTTATTTTGTAATACAATTATAAAAACTAGAATAGTAGTTAGCTACATATTAATTATCTGAACTATATATGGAATTTGGTTAGAAATAAATCTGTTAGGACAAATTATAAGAATATTCTTTACTTTGCATTTAAGATATTACTTCTCACAACAGTCATTGCACATATAATCTCGATAGATATATCTTAGACTTAAATATAAAATTTTATATCTAATAAATGTAATCTTTATGATTTAGGTTTTTCATAAATTCATTAATTCAATATTTAACAATAAGTTCAATATAACAATTAAATCCTTGGTCCTAGTATTGTTAGTTTTTCAATGCCAAAAACTTTCTTACCAGATATTTCCCAACCAACACAATATCACTAATTGATAAAACCCTTTATCATAAACAAATACTAATTAGTAATATTGAACGTTGAGATAGTGTACTCTAGTGTTGAAGTTTGCTGCTTTGAATATAATCCTGTGTCTATTAAACAGAGAAAAAGGTCTTGTTCTTCAAAAATTTCGATAAAAATGACATATATATCTTTCTTATTATCCAAATTTCTCTAATAATGGTTCTAAAACATTTTTATATACAATTTTAAATTCTAAAAAACGATGAGCTTTTTCAGTAATCATTTTCAATGATTTTGAAGAATCAAAAGAATTTTTAGGTTATAAAAACTTTATTATCCATAATCTGTTCAACAGATATCCTACCCTCTAGCTCTCGAGATAAAAAAACTAAATTATTACATCTAAAGAGTACTCTTAGATATTCATTCGCACATAAAAAGTATTAGAAATGTAATTAATAAATAAAACGGCACTACAAATAATAGTATCTTGAAAATTTTATGTAATTATTTCTACTTTCTTTAATATATAAGATAATAACTGTTAACATCTCAGGCATTGAATTATTTTCTTAAAAAGAATTAAGATAATTTAGCTTTATTTATATATAGTAAGTAAGTTTAAACTTGTCTTAGTGGAATTTTTCTTAGTTATTAAAATCTCCTTTTTTAAAAATTATTAAATAAGTCTTCCACTAAAATAAATATGTATAACTTTTATATTAAAAAATCTTGTCTAACTGTTTTAAAATTATTTTTTAATTTTTAAGGTACTTTATTACGATGTCTAAGTACAATAAATTTATCATTTTCTTATCATGCTTGATGCCCATAAGTAAGTAATTAAAGATTCCACTATAAGTTAGTTTAATTCCAACAAAAATAACAAAGTTTGTACGAATAAAGCTAATTATCTTTTTTATACTATGAGATATTAAGAATAGAGTATTCAATATAGTCTCAGATAATTTTTAGGTTAGTAATTTAAATTTTTAGTAATTTCTAGTCTTTAGAAAAATAAAAGCAATATATTGTTATATTAAAAACTATGAAATCATAAATTTTGTACAGTATCTAAATAGTTAAGTCATTTTTATGATTGATTTTATTTAAATAAATTATTCTCTCCAGAAGATGAGAGAATAATATGTCCAGTAGTTGTGAGGAAAACTTTAAATGCGGCTATCCCAAGTGTTGTTTGTGACTTTACGTGAAGATCCTGCTGAAGCAGAAATAATAAGTCATAAATTGTTGTTAAGAGCTTGTTATATTCGTCGTGTTAGTAGCGGTATTTATTCTTACTTGCCTTTAATGTGGCGAGTATTGCAAAAAACTTCTCAAATAATACGAGAAGAAATGAATTTAGTTGGAGCTCAAGAATGTTTATTACCTCAACTACAGATATCAGATTTATGGAAAGAATCAGGTAGATGGGAAACCTATACTAAAGCTGAAGGAATTATGTTTTCCCTAATAGATAGGCAAAAAAAAGAATTAGCTTTAGGGCCAACTCACGAAGAAGTTATTACATCAATAGTTAGAGACATGATTACATCATATAAACAAATGCCTCTAAATCTATATCAAGTTCAGACAAAATTTAGAGATGAGATCCGTCCTCGTTTTGGTTTAATGAGGAGTAGAGAGTTCATCATGAAAGACTCTTATTCTTTCGATGAAAATTTAGAAAATTTACAGAAAAGTTATAGTGCAGTGAGCCAAGCCTACTGTAATATTTTTGAACGTTGTGAACTGTCTTTTCAAATTGTAGAAGCAGACTCTGGAGCAATAGGTGGTCTGGCTTCTCAAGAATTTATGGTTTTAACAGATGTTGGAGAAGATGAGATCTTATACACAGAAGATGGTAGTTATGCAGCTAATATAGAAAAAGCAAACTCTATACCTTATCCAGAAAATATATCACCTTTTGATAGTTATGAAGAGAGAGAAACTCCAAACTGTAGCACAGTTAAAAAACTGTCTGAAATACTCAATTGTTCTTGTAGCAATATTGTTAAAAACTTATTATATAAAGCAACTTATGATAATCAAAAAAGTATATTAGTTTTAGTAAGTATTCGAGGGGATCAAGATGTTAACGAAGTAAAACTTAGTAATGAATTAAACTATTTAGCTTCTAAGTACGAAGCATTAACATTATTGACTTTACAAATCTTTGATCAAGAATCTATATCAAAGTTAGCTGATAATATTCTACCATTAGGTTATATTGGTCCAGATATAGAAGCTACTTGCATTAGTTCTAAAAAAGATATCAAATTTTCTCTTTTAAAAATTGCAGATAAGACTGTTGTTAATCTTAAAAATTTTGTTACTGGATCTAATAAGTTAGAGCATCATATTGTAGGAGGAAATTGGGGGCAATCTCACAAATTACCAGAGTTAATTTTTGATATTAGAAAAGCTAAAAAAGGTGATAGAGTTTCTGAAAATAATCAAGCAAAGTTAGTGAGTAAGAGAGGCATTGAAGTAGGACATGTTTTTCAATTGGGAACAAAATACTCAGAAAAAATGAGGGCTACTTTCACTGATAAGGATGGTGAGGAAAAACCAATTATGATGGGATGCTACGGTATGGGAGTTTCCCGTTTAGTTCAATCTGCTGTGGAACAAAATCATGATAAAAATGGAATTATTTGGCCACTTGCAATAGCTCCTTATCACGTCATTATTATTGTTCCAAATATAAAGGAAAGAAAGCAGATAGAAGTTGCAGAAAGAATCTATCATGATCTAAACAATATTGGGATAGAAACTATTTTAGATGATCGTAATGAACGAATAGGTTCTAAATTTAAAGATGCTGAGCTTATTGGAATTCCTTATCAAATAGTAACAGGAAGAACATTAAAGGTTGGTAAAGTGGAAGTAGTAGAAAGAAGAACAAAAAATTCACAAGAAATTATCATTGAAGAATTACCTAAATTTTTTAATGAAATTCTGAAAAATATTAAGTTATTACCAAAATTTATCTAAAATATATATTAAAGAAGTTATGTATAGTCTGAACTATACATAACTTCTTTAATATATATAATTATGAATAGTAACAGTCAACTATTTGATATTTCACCTTAGATTAGCTTTTATTGTTGCAAATTTTAACTATTTTTTGTAATTTCTATGTATAAAATTACGAGGAAAACAAAGCTTTTAGGAATTATCGGAGATCCTGTCGAACATTCACTCTCTCCGATTATGCATAACACAGTTATTTCTGAGTTAGGAATGGATTATATTTATGTTCCTTTCTCTGTTAAACAAAAACATCTCAGTCGTGCATTAATAGAGCTTGCTAGTATCGGAGTAGTAGGCTTTAATGTAACAATTCCCCATAAACAAACCATTTTACCTTTACTTTTTAAGACTACTAAAATTGCTCAACTAATAGGAGCAGTAAATACTGTTTGGTATACAAATGAGGGCTGGAATGGTACTAATACAGATATTGTCGGTATTTTAGCATCGCTAAAACCGTTAAATTATTGTTGGTCAAATGTTAAACCTATCATTTTAGGATATGGCGGGGCTGCTAAAGCAGCTATGGTTGCTTTAGCAGAACTAGGATGTACTGAGGTTATCATAGTAGGACGTAATTATGACCGATTAAAAAGCTTTAAAGAAAATTGGTCAACTTGTGACCTTTTTGATTCTATTAATATTTATTGCTTTAGTGAATTGCCAAAAATATTGCATGAGACCCAGTTACTTATCAACACTACTCCTGTTGGGATGTTTCCTAATATTAACCAATCCCCTGTTGAAGAAAAACTCTTAAGAATATTACCTGATACAGCAATTGTCTATGATCTAATTTATACTCCAAGTTCAACTATCTTACTTCAAAATGCCCATAGCTTAGGATTAGCAACTATGAATGGTTCAACAATGCTAGTTCATCAAGGTGTCGCAGCGCTAGAGTTATGGATACAACAAAAAGTTTCAACTGATTTAATGTATCATTCATTAAAAAACTGCTTAAAAAAAAATGAAGTTGTTAACTTAAATTGATAGTATATTCAGAGCAATAATTTAAGATAAATATTCATACATCATCTTTTTATTACTCCAAAATATTGTTTTAAGCTTAGCTTCAATTGTGATTATCAGTCATACTAACAAAAGAAATTTTTAAGTAGTCATTCTCCATTTTAGCTCCTGAAGGATTAAGAGAAGCCAGAGATTGTGGTAGAACTAAGTTACGCCTATGATTACCGATTCTTATATTTAATTCATCACCAGTTTTATTAAGTTGAATTTGTTCTTTTGGAATTCCTGGTAAATATAATTCTAAACTACACATACCTTTTTCTTTGGTTATACGAATGGTATCTTCTTGGTAATAAACTTGAGTTGGATCTTCATCTTTATAAAGTATTTCCTTCAATCTTTCTAATGATTCCATTCCACATAACTCCTGAGAAAATAATGGAACTTCTTTAACAGGCAGAGGATGGAAGTTATCATGAATTTCTTGTTTATAGATACTTTGACTACTTTTCCACTTGTCAAAAAAAGAATCATTAACCGTATCAGGAATAATTCTATTAGCAATTACTAAATCAGTAGAAACATTATACAAGCTTAAATAAGCATGTGCTCTTAATGATTCTTTTATCACCATTTTTTCTGGATTAGTAACTAATCTAACAGAAGTTTGTTTGTTATTTGTTAAAACTTTTTCTAAAGCTTCAATTTGTTCATAAAATTCGTAAGGCGCATCCATAACTTCTTTATTGGGTAATGAAAATCCAGCAATTGGCCTAAAAAGAGGCTCTACCAAAGGACGTAAAGCCACAGACATTCCCTGTAAAGGCTTATAGAATCTTCTCATATACCATCCGCCAACTTCAGGAATACTTAATAGTCTTAATGCAGTTCCTGTAGGAGCAGAATCAATAATTAAAACATCATATTCTCCTTCATCATAATGACGTTTCATTCTGACTAATCCAAAAATCTCATCCATTCCTGGTAATATAGCTAATTCTTCTGCCTGCACTCCATCTAAGCCTCTAGCTTGTAAAACTTGAGTAATATATCTCTTTACGGCTCCCCAATTTCCTTCTAGTTCCATGAGAGCATCTAATTCAGCTCCCCATAATTTAGGACGAATTGCAACAGGTTTATGTCCTAGCTCCAAATCAAAACTATCAGCTAAGGAGTGAGCAGGATCAGTACTTAATACTAAAGTTTTATAACCTAATTCAGCACATTTCATGCCAGTCGCAGCAGCAACAGAGGTCTTACCAACTCCTCCCTTACCAGTCATCAAAATTACACGCATAGTTCTTTAAAAAATTAACTTGTTTCTTATATTATGAAGTATTTCAAAAGATAATTTATATAGTATCCATAAATATTAGTATTAATCTAATTTTTAAATCAAAAATTTAGATATATCATTTTTCATAAATAATTTAACTTTATGGAGTAGTCATGCTTTTATAGAAAAAAATTTATCAATATGTACAAGAATATTGAGATAAATATCTTGTGAGATCCAAACAAAAACTAAAGAAACATGTCTTATTAATTAACTTCTTCGTTTCTGCTGAAATACAAATTTTTAGATATTTTTATTTTTTTCAGGTCTAAACAGATGGCTATGATCAGGATGATACAGTCTAGAACGATTGTTAAAGTTAGCTTTTAGAGCAGGACTAATAATATAAAGAGTGGTACGAATAAGCTTTTCTTTTTCAGTAATTTCTGCCATTTTCTCTAAAGGAACAATTCGAATTACTTCATCTGGCCAACCAACTCGGAAACAGATAGCAACTGGAGTATCTGAAGGATAATGTTTAAGTAGTTCAGCTTGTGATTTCACTGCATGACGTGCTGCTAAATACAGGCATAGGCTAGATTTGTGAGAAGCTAATTGATCTAATTTTTCTAAACTAGGTACTTTTGATGCAACACCATCTATGCGTGTTAATATAATTGTTTGGACGAGCTCAGGAATTGTTAGCTCTGCACCAATTTTAGCTGCTGCTGCCTGAAAAGCACTAATTCCAGGAACTAATTCAAATTTAATATTTTCTTTAACAAGGAGAGCAATTTGCTCATGAATTGCACTATAAAGTGTTAAATCTCCTGAATGCAGACGTACAACAGAATAACCGTTAATAATTTTTTCTTTTATTAACTCCATTATACTTTCAAGAGTTTTATTTCCAGTAGGAATTAGTTGTGCATCTTTCCGGACATCTTGTAATATCTGTTTTGGAATCAAAGAATCTGCATACAAAATAACATCAGCTTGAGTAATTATTTTATATGCTTTTAAAGTTAATAGTTCTGGATCACCTGGACCAGCGCCAATAAAGTAAACTAATGGTTTTAAGAAAGTCATTACGTCTAGTTTTTAATGAATTTTAATAATATTAAAATAAGGTATTATGGTCTCGTTATTTGATAATTCAACTAAAATATTGTTGAATTTGTTAAGGAAGAAAATAGGGTTTGATATTTTTAATCTTATAAACTGAAGTAGCTATTAAAATTAGAAACATAGATAATGCATAAATTCTGATGCAAGTTTTCCATTTAACTTTAATCTTTTTTGTAGTTCAGCCAAATCTTTAAAGTCACCTTCTTCTAGTCGACTTTTTACAATCTCTTCTGCCATTAAATCACTTATGGGGTGAATCTCTTTAAGCTCTTCCAAGGTCGCAAGATTTATATTAATTCTTTGTGGCATCAATGTACTTTCAGGGTCATAATAAGAAAAAGCTAAAATTTTTGCTAGAGGTTGAAGACGCTGAAGAGGAATTTTTAGCGCAGCAGACATATCTTCTACAGACAAAATTTCTACCCCTGAGTTAATTAATTCTACTAAACTACGAGCCTGATGAATTGATACTCCAGGCAATCTCAATAAATCGTCGATATTAGCCTTATCAATTTCAATTTTAACTCCTAATTCTTCTGCAATAGATATTTCCTCAAAAGAAGTAAAACGGTAATATGGATCATTTTTAATACGTTCTCGAAGACTTCTTTTTTGATAGTTTAATTTATTTGCTAAAAAAGAAAATATCATAATAAAAATAATTTGTATTTTAAATATAGATAAAATCTACATTTAAGTTTTTATAAAATATTCTGAATTAAATGCTTCATAATTATTACATCTAATTAATCCTATCTAATAACTGACGACGTTTTTGTTCAAACTCGTAATCAGTAATTAATCCTTCTGCCCTTAACTTATCCAGTTCTCTTAGTCCTCCTGATACCATGTCAACTTGCAATGGTTCAATTCTCCTAACTTGTTGCTCATGAGGAGCTATACTGGGAGGTTTAGACTTGACCTTGGTAGGCTTTAGCATAGGTAAATTATTAAATTGATTGTTAAATTGTTCTTCGCCTTGAACAAAATACCATAATGCGTCAATTGCGCATGCAATACTAGGAATAGGAGTATTCCATAGCATAAAGTACATAACTCCCCAAACAGGTTGTCCCAGGTAAAATTTATGTACTCCAGCAACAGGCCAAGGGACCACAGTAGATAACAAAGCTAGTGTAATACCAACTTTACGGTTTTTGGGTTGAGTAAGTAGTTTTTCCAATCGTTGCATTGGGATCTCGATGTTAAGAATTTTTGTATTAACGATACCATACTATATCACTTTATTGAAAAAATAGAGTGATTAAAAGACTTAAGTTTTTGTTATTATTTATTAAATTTATTTATGATACGGTAAGCTGTATTTTTCTATAATTTTTAACTCTTTTACAATAACAATGTAAACTACAATAACAAGATAAACCAGTTAATATTTAACTATTAATCCAATTGGTTTACATTTGAATCATAAGGAAATTAAATATGGGATTTTATGACTCAGAAATCGTTCAGAGAGAAGCTAAACACTTATTTGAAGATTACCAATCATTAACACAATTAGGAAGCGAATATGGCAAGTTTGATCGAAAAGGAAAAAAGATTTTTATTGAACAAATGGAAACACTAATGGAACGCTATAAAATTTTTATGAAACGTTTTGAATTATCTGAAGATTTTATGGCTCAAATGACTGTCCAGCAACTAAAAAATCAATTAGGGCAATTTGGAATAACTCCACAGCAAATGTTTGATCAAATGAACACAACTTTAAAAAAAATGAAGTCTGAAATAGAAAGCTAGTATGTAATTAGTTTAAACTAAATTAATAATTTTTAGAAAATTTTTTAGTTGTAAATAATTAAGCTTCGAAATCTGAAAGTAATGCTATCATAAATTTCTTGTTTAGGTTTGAATTTTAAAAATTATGTATGACTTTGTAATTATTGGCGGAGGTATTGTTGGGCTTTCTGTCGGTATGAATTTGGGAAATCGTTTCCCCAGCAAATCTATTCTAATTATAGAAAAAGAAGATAGAATTGCTTCTCATCAAACAGGGCATAATAGTGGAGTGATACATTCCGGAATTTACTACAAACCAAACAGTTTCAAAGCAGAGTTTACCAGAAAAGGAAACCAATCAATTGTAGAGTTTTGTCAAACACACAATCTTCCTTATGAAGTGTGTGGTAAATTTATTATCGCCACGAAAGAAAGTGAATTACCACTGTTACAAAATTTATACAAACAAGGACTAGAAAATAACCTAGAAGTAGAAAAAGTTTCAGCTAAAGAAATTAAAGAAAAAGAACCTCACATAAAATGTTTGGAGGGTATTAAAGTTCAAAAGGCAGGCATCACTGATTATTCAAAAATTTGTCAAAAATATATAGATTTAATTCAAGAACAAGGAGGTGAATTAAAACTTAATACAAAAGTCATAAACATTAGAAATATGCAACACAGTAAAATTTTAGAGACAACGCAAGGAGAAATAGAAGCAAGATTTATGATTAATTGTGCTGGTTTATATAGTGATTCCATCACTAAATTAGATGGATTTAATCCCCCAGCGCAAATTATTCCTTTTCGTGGTGAGTATTATAAACTTAAACCTCATAAAAATTATTTAGTAAACAGTCTTATTTATCCAGTCCCTAATCCTGAATTTCCTTTTTTGGGTGTACATTTTACCCGTATGATTGACGGTAGTGTTCATGCTGGACCTAATGCAGTTTTAAGTTTAAAAAGAGAAGGATATAAGAAAACTGATTTCGATATCAAGGAATTTCTAGAAATAATTACTTATAAAGGATTTTGGAAGTTAGTTCAAAAACATACCAATGAAGGTATTAAAGAAATTATTCGTTCTTTTAGTAAAATTGCCTTTGTTAGAAGTCTACAGCAACTAATTCCAGAAATCACAATAAATGATATTGTTAGTTGTGAAGCTGGAGTAAGAGCACAAGCGTTGAAAGATAATGGTGACCTAGTAGATGATTTTTTAATCATTCAAAATAAAAATTCATTACATGTTTGCAATGCTCCTTCCCCTGCAGCGACAGCTTCTTTGGAAATTGGCAAATATATAGTCAATCAAATTTCTCAACATAAGTGATTTTTTAATATCTTATTACTACATTGCATTAGAACATTTGATTGTAAAAATCCAAAAATATTATATTCCCTGTTATTCTCAACTAGGGTCAATTAATAGTTTCAAATTAGTGCATATTAGATTTAAAGGTAGAAATAATTTATGATTAGCTACTTATTATTTAATAAAAACCTTAAGCAAATTAGCTAATAAATCTCATCACGTAATTTTTTGTCACAACCTAGTTGCTTTTCCCAATATTAGAATATCCCTTCCAACGATTTATCAGGGTACAGTCAATATTTAATTGATCCAGTACACGAACTACAACGAAATCAACTAAATCTTCTATGGTCTGAGGTTGATGGTACCAAGCCGGAATTGCAGGAACTATCTTTACCCCCACTTCTGCCAAAGTCACTAAATTCCGTAAATGTATTAGATTTAAAGGAGTTTCACGAGGAACTACGACTAAAGGACGACCTTCTTTTAGTTGGACATCAGCTGCTCTTTCTAATAAATCTGAACTTAATCCTGAAGACAGCTTTGCAATAGTACTCATACTGCAAGGGATGATTATCATACCCAAAGTATGAAAAGAACCACTTGCTATACTTGCGCCAATATCTGTCCAGCGATGACATTTTAATTTTCCTGCCTCTGGTACCCCCGCTTGAATACGCCAAAACTGCACTTGTAACTCAGGATCTATAGGCATTTTAATTTTTTCTTCTGCTTGCCATACTAGATAAGTAGCTTTAGAGGCTACGATATCAACTGTATAATCTGCTTCTAAAAGAAATTTCAAAATACGAACACTATAAATTAAACCAGAAGCTCCGCTAATACCTAAAATTAATGGTTTTCTCACTAAATTAACCTTTTTAATTTAAGACTTTAATCATTGATATTTTTTTCATTCCCTCTATCCTTAGCAATTTTTCCTTCATACTATATTTCCTGTTTTTCATAAATGATTTCGAATATCATATAGTTATTGTAAGCAATAATAAAATTATATCGTATTAATTTGAATATATTGTAGAGATTATTTATAAAAAAGTTTAACTGAAATTACTTGAAGCCAAAATATATTAAGCAACGGAGGCGGTAGTAGAATGGATATTGCATAGACAAATAAATATCTAATACTTAAATGATTTTAATTAGACATTAAATATATTAAAAACTTGATATTTTCTTATAGTTAATTTCTTTGTTTTTAATAGCATATAACTATATTTAATTTTAATAAAAAATATTTTCTATTTTAAGAGAATAAAATGTTGGTTCTTAATAATATCTTAAATATTTAAACCTAGAATTATACCTTTTGATTTTTATTAAAAGATACATTGTCGTTATGTTAACAACGAATTTTTTAGCTGCTTAAACAACTTATATATGTTAAAATTATTAAATAATAAGGTTATGTAGAAAATAATATTTTCGTTTATACTATTACGTTCTTTAGACTTAAAGATAATACAAAATCTTTATTAAAATTGGATTTTTCTGTTTTAATTTATTTCAATATTTAATCTTTATAGAAAGATTTATGGTAGATTTATATGGAACGGATTAAACGTAATAGTAAAAATTAAATTTTTATAATTAATGACTAATGAATAAATCTCTATTACCTGTTCCTTCAGGTATTTTCAAGATTTTAGATCTTTCAGTGAATGATAGTAATATTAAAGACAGTCCTCTTGATTTTTCTTTAATATTACCTACTTATAATGAAGCAGAAAATATTCAAAATATTGTTAAGATTTTAAGTAATCTACTAGATAAAGTTGTACCTAATAACTATGAATTAATAGTAGTTGATGATGACAGTCCAGATTATACTTGGCAAATAGCTTTAGAATTAATATCTGATTATCCTCAGTTACGTGTTATGCGCAGAATACATGAAAAAGGTCTCTCTACTGCTGTTATACGTGGATGGCAAGCAGCTAAAGGAAAAATTCTAGGGGTTATTGATGCAGATTTGCAACACCCTCCAGAAGTATTATTAGATCTTCTCCAGAACATGAAGAATGGTGCAGATCTTGCAGTTGCTAGTAGACATATAGAGGGAGGTGGAGTAAGTGAATGGAGTATGGCCCGTCGATTTTTATCCCGGGGAGCACAAATGCTGGGTTTGATAATATTACCTGAAGTAATAGGTCGTCTTTCCGACCCTATGAGTGGTTATTTCATGGTACGCCGTAATTCTATTATTAATAAAACTTTGAACCCTGTAGGCTATAAAATTTTAATTGAAGTTACAGCAAGAGGAAAAATAAATTGGTTGTCTGAAATAGGTTATGTATTTAGGGAACGTCAAATTGGGGAAAGTAAAGTTACCTGGAAACAGTATATCCAGTATCTTCAACATCTTGTAAGATTAAGGTTATCTCTATCAACACGTTTTTTTCAATTTTGTTTAGTAGGGCTAGGTGGGATGATCATGGATATGAGCATCCTGTATTTATTGAGTGACAATAGTACTTTAGGACTACCTTTAACTCGTAGTAAAATTGTTGCAGCAGAGCTGGCAATCATTAACAATTTCATATGGAATGATTTTTGGACATTTCGAGATATTACTTTTTTTCAACCAGGTAAACACTTAAGAATTAGAAGATTTATAAAGTTTAATATTATTTGCTTAACAGGCTTAGTTTTAAATATTTTTCTATTGAATTTGCTCTTTAATACATTTCAATTTAATCGTTATTTTTCTAATTTCTTTGCAATTATTTGTGTAACTTTATGGAATTTTTGGTTTAATCTGAAATTAAGCTGGCGAGTTACTGAAATAGATTAATAATCATAATATTATTAAATATACTTATTGTTTAAAAATTTAGAGATCCTGAATAAAGACTTACACTTAACTTGTACATTTTATTTCTTAATAAGAAGACTTTATGTTTAATATTAATAATACTTTTCCAATATTGAACTATTACTAATACTAGACAATCTGATTTTTATTATTCATATATACAAAACATGAATAATTACACAATTAATTACGATTTAATTTTTTGTTTAAGGTATTTTCAAAGTCCTTAGGAGATACTCAAGTTTGTAATAAAAATCAAATACTATACTAATTTAAGGTTTAGTTATATTTTAGTTAAAAGATACTATTCCAATTTAAAGCTATTTCTATCGTCACTAGTATCTAATTGTGAAAAGCTTTGGGACAGTTGTAGTTTTAATATTTTTTGTCTACTTGTAATATACTCATTTAAATAATATTCAAAGTTTACTAAATCTTTACTTTTATCAATCATTTGATACTTTACTTTGCAATGGTGACAATACTTTTTTAAGCTAGCTTTTTCAAGAAAAATTAAAGATGCTTTAATAATTAAATCTAAGCGTTCATCATCTTCATGCTGTTCTAATTCACTAAAGCTTAATATTTGGCTGATACATGTTTTTACTAAGGGTGATTCCCATATAGTTTCTTGAAGCTTATAAATTAGTTGAGCCTTATCCGCTTTATCATTGTTTTGATAACTATCTTCAGTTTCTAATATTTTTGTCCATATTACACGATGTTCTTGTATGTTGAAAAATAAATTTTTAAATTCAAGATTTTTTAATATTCTATGACGATATTCAGAGTAGCGGAGATAAACTTTCAGCAAATTAATTTCTGCTTCTTTAAGTAATTGATCTTCAAGGAGTAAATTTACTGGAGTAAATTTTGTAGATTTCTTACTATTAAAATTGTTAGCTATAGGTTTAGCTAATTGTAACTGAAAATTTTTAAGATATATTGGAATTAATCTTGCATCTCCCTGGGAGAGTACTTCTGAGCAATATCTAATGTAATATTCTCGTTTATTATAATCAGATAGTTTAGATAACACGATGATCATTTCTTTTACAACTTTTTCAAAATGATCAGCTCTTTTTAAATCTTTGTTTAATAGAATTTGTTGAATTTGCCAACCAACCCATAATGGAGCGTCGTTAACTAACCCATAGTATTTTTCTGTACTATTTTGATTGAATTGTATGAATTCATCAGCATCTTTACCATTGGGAAGATTTAAAATTTTTAACTGTACTTGCCCCGAATAGATTAAAGGTTCTATTTCAGTAATCATTCTTTGTGTAGCTTTAATTCCTGCATTATCAGCATCGAAATTAAAAACAATTTGTTTTGAGTCTGTATATCTTAATAGCTTTCTAAGTTGAGTCTTACTGAACGTAGTACCTAATGAAGCTACGGTATTTTCAATACCTACTTCATGGAGCGATATTACATCGAAATATCCTTCAACTACAATAGCCTGATCCAAGGTACGTATACTTTTGTAAGCTTGGTTTAATGCAAATAAAATTTTACTTTTGCTGAAGAGAGAAGTTTCAGGAGAATTCAGATATTTTGGTTCCTGGTTATTTATACTTCTTCCTCCAAAAGCGATAATATGACCTTGAACATCTTTAATAGGAATCATTATTCGTCCACGAAATGTATCGTAATAGCCGCTGGCTTTATCTCTTGGTTTAATCATTCCTGTTTGTTCTAGAAGATTAACAGGATAGTTTTTTTCCTTTATTAGATAAGAATATAAAGTTTCCCATCCTTCCGGAGCATATCCTAAATTAAATTTTGATATGGTCTCTGGTTTTAAAAGTCTTTTGTTAATGAGATAATCTAAAGCTTGTTTTCCTATAGGTTCATGTAACAAATGTTCATAGTAATCTGCTGAGGTCGCTAAAATTTCATAAAGCTGATCTTGTAAAGAAATTCTTTCTCGTAATGTTTCGGCATTTTCTGAGTTTGAATCTTTGATGGGAATTTTATACTGCTTGGCTAATTCAAGTATAACTTGATTAAAAGGCTCTTTTCGAATCTCCATTAGAAATTTAATAGCGTTTCCTCCTGCTCCACATCCAAAACAATGATATAGTTGCTTGTCAGAATTAACCGTAAAGCTAGGGGTTTTTTCATCATGAAAAGGACATAACCCAACATAATTTTTCCCTCTTTTTTTTAGTACAACATATTCGGAAATCGTGTTGTATATATTAACTTTTTCCTTAATTTCTTCTAAAGTATCAGGATGTAAACGTAAAAAGCTCATAGAATTTAGTTGTAGAATTTTGTAATATGGAATATATTGATCAAAAAAACTTAACTTAAATAGTTCTAATAATTATGTACAAAAATATATTTATTAAGTAAGTAGTTGTCAATTAGATTTGGTTTAAATTTTTGTTTTTTGAAATGATACTTAATTTTAAAAAATATTGTGCTACATTCATTCATAATACTTTTATCTAATTAATCATCGTATGTTGTGGTTTTTTACTTCAAAGTTTAAGTATAAGTCTAAGTTATAAAATTAATCATAGAAAGCAACCTTAGATATACATACTTATAAATAGATTAAACTATTAATAATATTATTGACTCCACTCTTTTACTCTGTATTGAGTTTTAATATATAGAAATTAATAACAAGTGCTACAATTGCTTGTTGTGCTTATTAAATAGTACGATATTAAATATTATTAATTAGCCAAGAAAACTTACCAATTCCATACCAGACATATAAAGTTATAGACAGTAGCAAAAATACTGTTAAAAAACTTATGCTCAAATAATCAATCTGATTTAATGATGATTCATGTAGATAAGTTCTGTTAGAGCTACCTGAAAAAGATTTTGACTGTAGTACAATATCTATTGTATTAGTTTTGGCCATAGAATTAAGAATTAAAGATACAGCAAGATTCAAATAAACTGTAGCTTTTTTCAGCAAACTAACTTTATTTAAAGCTAATCCTCTTAGCTTCTGAGCCTCTAAGATAGATTGTATTTCTTCAACTAATAATGGAAAAAACCTTAAAGTAGATGAAAAAATAAAAACAATCTTGTATGGTATTTTTATTTTTACCATTCCTATAACCATATCATTAATATCAGTCGTAAAAACTCCTAATGGAATTATTAAAGTCATATTTAAAATTTTAAGTATTATGTTAAGTCCATAAAGAATACCCTCATAATTCATTGTTAATCCTCCAATCCAAAACCAACTATCTGGAATATTGAAAATAGGAGTTAAATAATTTGTATTTAATAATATCTTTATTTGATCTGTATAAAAAAAGCCTGTAACAATTAGGATAAGAAAATGAAAAGGTACCATTATTGTGAAGATCTTTTTAAAATAACTTATCTGTATGCCAGCTAAAATACAAGCACATCCTATTGTTAAACTTAACAACCCTTCTGCAAAAGGACTTTCCCAAAGAAACGTAATTATAGTAATAACTATAATCATCAATAATTTAGTTCTAAAATCTAAGTAAGTAAAAAATGATTCTTTATTAACTGTTTCAATTTTCATAGGGATGAAAGCATTTTATTAATTCATTAGGTGTTAAGGCAGAACATTTACTTTGCATATTACGATTCATTTCTTGAGTCAAAAGAACTGCCTGGGGAGGAATAAGATAAGTAGATTTTAACAATTCTACCTTATGATAAGCTTCATCAATGAAAGCATCTAGTATAACTTCTCCTGCTTTCATAATAATTACCCTTTCGGCATAATTTGACATCAAATACAAATGATGGGTTATAACTATGATAGTTTTTCCAGCTTGGTGTAATTTACGAGTAATTTCTAAAATTGAGCAAGCACCTTTATAATCTTGACCAGTTGTAGGTTCATCGAAAATAATTATATCTGTTTCCATAGCTAAGATTGAAGCAATAATGATTCGTGCACGATCACCTTTGGCTAATGAGAAAGGATGAGCTTGACTAAACTCTAGTAAACCGATTTCCTCTAAGATTTTACAAGCTCTGTTATCTACTTTACTTTTTTGATAGCCTAAATTATTTAGTGCAAAAGTTACTTCATCTTTAACTGTCATATTAAAAATTTGGTTATCAGGATTTTGTCCTACATATCCAATAATTCTAGATATATCACTAATAGATAAAACTTTCGTATTTCTATTTTTTACTTGTACAGTCCCTTGCGTAGGTTCTAAAAGTTTTAAAAAATGTTTAACTAACGTACTTTTTCCTGAACCATTTTGACCAGCTATTAAAACATATTCTCCTGAAAAAATATCAAGTGATATTTGATTTAATGCTTTTACATTGTTCTCATAACAGTAAGTTAATTGTCTTGTAGATAATAAACTTACTAAATTTTTTTTATATTTTTTTTTATCTCTTTCAAAGGTAGCTGATATTGAAATATTATTCTTTAATTGTCTTAATGTTTTGATTCCTTGCTCTAAGGTAACAGGAACTTGTGAAAACTTAATTCCTTTTGCTTTAATAGCATAAAATATTTTAGCCACTTCTGGAGGACGTAAATTATGAGTCTCTAGTAGAGGAATTTTTGTATATACTTCTTCTGGAGTTCCTAACTTGATAATCTCTCCACCAGACAATAAAGCTAAACGATCACTAAACTGAGCCATTTCTTCTGAAGCATGAGAAACCATTACAATAGTTATCCCTAACTCTTTATTTAATTTTTTAACAGTGGCAAAAACTTCTTGAGAACCTATTGGATCAAGTTGTGAAGTAGGCTCATCTAGTATTAGTAATTGAGGTTTTAAAGCAATCGCAGCTGCAATTGCCAAGCGTTGTTTTTGTCCTCCTGATAATTCTTGAGGATGCTTAGATTCCATACCCTCTAGTCTAACCGCTGTTAAAGAAGATGAAATGCAAGTAATAATTTCTTCACGATTAATGCATAGATTTTCTAATGCAAATGCTATTTCATTAGTAACTGACGTTGATACTAATTGAGTTTCTGGATCCTCAAAAACAGATCCAATATAACGAGATAAGTGACTTACTGGGTATTTTAGAGTATCTAAGCCTGCTATTTTAATATATCCAAAAAAACGACCTCCATAAAATTGTGGAATTATTCCATTTAATGCTAAACATAACGTTGTTTTTCCAGATCCAGTAGGACCTATGATTCCTAAAAACTCTCCCTTACGAATATTTAAAGAGATGTTTTTAAGAATAGGTTTTTGAGAATTAGGATAAAAATAAGAGACTTTATCTAAACTGGCTATTATTTCCATAATAGTTTAATAAATTGCTGCTTGAGGTTTGATAATACCAATAGCTCGTAAACCGTAAATGACACGGACACCTATAAAAGTTCCTACTAAAGAACGAATTAGATTTTCTAGAGGCATTATCGGAATCAAAAAGATCCATACTTTTTCTGGCCAATTAAATATGTTATAGGTAATAAAAACTTGGCTTAAATGATAAAGACCACTAATTGTCCAGCTGCCAAAAAACAAACCTAATGATACTAAATATAAGTTTTTACTATTAATCCATTTTGCAAACAGTGTACGAGTAGGCAAAATAAAAAATAGCAAACCTGACCAATCAATTAAAGAACCTTTAATAATTATAGACATCGAAACTCCGTTATCCAAGGCGCGAGACACATATAAGAATAAGATAATAGTAAAAAAAATTGCTATTCCAACCCACCAATATCGACGATGTCTACCTATAGTCATGGTACCTGCTGTGAAGCTAGAAATTATTGCTCCAAAGATAGAAATAGGAGGTATCCCTGCAGTATGTGGAGCTAAAAACACACCCATCAAAGTTCCTATTCCACTGGCTACTGCACCACCGAATGGCCCTAATATCCAACCTAAAAGCGGAAATATACCTTGGCTTAAAGGAAAAATTCCTCCAGCTCCTATGGTAATCGAGAATGGAATAAAATTTAAAACTGTTACAACTGTGGACATTACCATTATATGGTTTAGTGGAGTTCCATCTAAAGCAGCACTTCCGAGAGATTTTATTTCTCTTTCTTCGCCTTGAAGTTCTATTTTCATAATGGTTAGTAAGTATAAATTTTTAGTTCAAAAAATTTTGTTAGCTGAAAAATAAAAAATTATAATACTGAAAAAATTTATTAGAACAGTATATAAAAATGCCAATTTAGCATTCCTTGCTAAAATGTATTATGGTTAACAGTTAATTACCAGATCTTTTTAAGACCTTAGATTTGTTTCTACTATTAAATTGCTATTTTTGATAAAAGTAAATCTAAAAGGAAAAATCTGTTAATAATATATGTACTCTTACAGAGAATCAAAACGGCAGTCTCTGAGCCAGAGACGTATCCCTTCGCCGACTGCGCTATTGATAGAATTGCGAGAAGGTAAAGGTAATGAATTACCTTTACCTATATTAGCTAGCCTTGAAGAGAGAGATATTAATCTCCAACCATCATCTCCTTTTGATAAAAATATTCTATAGTGATTTTGTAGAAGAAAAACTTCTTTGTTGCTATAACGTCGCTCTAAAGTTGTAAAAAATGCTTGCTTTGTATTATTTGGAAGTAGAGACTTATACTGAAGGTTCGTTAACGGTAAAGGCTCCAGCTCGGGTTTTCCTGCTAAAATAATATAACTATATGTATCTACATTACTATTCCTTCTCGTTCTTTGCATTATGCGATTTGCATAACTAGGCAGATCATATAATAACTGTGTTATTAATACTTCGAAGCTACTTGGACAATTTTTCTTAACTGTATTAATAAATAAATACTTATCATTTGTTGTTTTACGCAAATTTTTAGGTTTGTGTACTTCTATAGTAGCAGAAGTTATGGGGATAAATATCATGCTAAAAATGCCTAGAAAATAGCATTTTAATATAAATAAAGTTTTAATTTTCGATATCATTAATAATGCGGTTCCATGCTTCAATTGGATTATTATCCATAGTTATTGGTCGTCCAATAACTAAATAATCTGCACCTGCTTCTAAGGTCTGTTTAGGCTCCATTACTCTTTTTTGATCTTTAGACTGGGACCAAGAAGGTCTTACTCCTGGACAAACTAATATAAAGTTTTCTCCACATTTCTGCCTTAATTGAGAAACTTCATGAGGAGAACATACTGCCCCATCAATACCTATTTTTTTAGCTAATAGAGCCATGTGCAAAGCATACTTTTCTAATTCTATAGAAATTTTCAGATCTTGTTTAAGCTCTTTTGAGTTTAAGCTTGTTAGAAGTGTTACTGCTAATATTTTAGTCGTAGAAGAACTATTAGCAACAGCTTTAGTCGCAGATTCCATAGCTTTTTGGCCAGCAGCAGCATGAATAGTTATTAAATCTACTCCATAGTTACTAGCAGCTTTACATGCTCCAGCTATAGTATTGGGAATATCGTGAAATTTTAAGTCTAAGAAAATTCTTTTTTTCCTATTTTTGAGTAGACTAAATATTTCTGGTCCTAGAGCTACAAAAATTTCTAGTCCTACCTTCCAAAAATTTACTTGAGGCAGTTCGTCCAAAAGGGCAACTGCGGCTTTCTTATCAGGGACATCTAATGGAACAATTATTTGATTAGTAGAAAACATTGAAAAAGGTATCAAATTATTGAATTATACTAAATATAAGAATTAATCTCGCAAAAATGTATTATTGGTAATTAATATTTATCTTTAGAATTATTTGTAAAAGTATAACAAAGCCAATAACATATAACAGTATATACTTATGGACTGACTTTTATAAGTGCATCCTATAGCCTGATAAAGTATAGCAGACATATTTAAAATCAATGTATAAATAAAAGTTTAAATGTAGATTACTGATTAAAAATATCTATTCAATCTGAACTACTGTTAAAGAAGTTTTATATAATTTTTCTTTTCTATGTAACCGCTTTACGATTAGTTACTTCTATACAAGAAATTAGTTCAATAATTAAACTTTTTATCAAGTTAACATAATATATAGCATGCACCATGTATCTATTCGTACAGCTAATATCCATAAAGCAATAACTTTTTATGAGATTCTGGGTTTTACTATCCAAAATCGCTTTACCACAGGTTATACTCTAGCATGCTGGATGCAAGGATTGGGAGGAAGAATTGAATTGATTGAGATTCCTGAACCTAAAATAGCTCCAAATATTTTCCAAGATAGTCATTATGTTGGTTACTACCATATATCTTTTGATTTGACTGACCATACTTCAGATCTATCTATGTGGTTAGATAAATTAAAAATTAATTTTTCTAAATATGAATATGCTGAAAATAATCTTAATAATTCTTCATTTCCAATTATTTTACTTGAACCTCAGAAGCAGATGATTGGCGATAAGCTTTATGAAATAGCATTTATTCAAGATCAAGACGGATTACCATTAGAATTTATTAGAATTTTAGATAATGATAGTTATGGTCAGGAATTAAATACTGGCTTTTAACCTAGCGACTCTTTGATGTGAAAGAAATGTTAAAAAATCTATTTTTTTTCACAATATAAAAATACTATCAAACTATTCCTGTCTAAACAAAAACTCATTTGATAGTATTTTAAATAGAATTTAAAGCAAATAAACTAATACAAAAAGAATAATCCAAACTACATCGACAAAATGCCAATAAATTTCTGCTGCCTCAACACCAAAATAAGATTCACTTGTATAGTGCCCTTCTTTAGAAGAACGCCACAAAACTGCTAATATCAATAACAGACCGAAAGATACATGTAATCCATGAAATCCTGTTAAAACATAAAAACAACTAGCAAATAAATTTGTAGTTAATCCCATTTCTAAGTGAAAATACTCATACATTTGACCGGCAAGAAAGATAAAACCCATCAAAGCTGTTATTCCGAACCAAAGCCTTAATCTAGAAACATCGTTTTTCTTAATAGCAGCCTGTCCTTTATGCATAACAAAACTACTAGAAACTAAAATGATGGTATTAATTCCGGGTAGTAGAAGTTCTAATTCTGGCGTTCCTGTAGGTGGCCAAACAGGCATCACAGTTTTGTAAACTAAGAATGCACTAAATAGTCCTAGGAAAATGGAACTTTCTGCTATTAAGAATAAGACTAAACCGAATAATCTATGATCATGATGAACATGATTAGTCTCATGAGATTTTTGAATTGCTGAACCTTGCATAACAAATTAAATGTTGAAATGATTTAATGAAGAGCATAAATAAATGGGAAATGGCAAAGTTGTGTTTCTCTACTACATTTCCCTATGGGCTATCTTTCATAAGAAAGATAGAAATACGACTTATTTAGAGTTAGAACCTGTTTCAGTAAGGGTATCTCCAAAAACCTTCTCAAAATCGAATTCTTCAGAGTTTAATCCATAATCATATGGACCTGCCCATAGGACTGGTTCTCCATCAAAATTTTCAATTGCTGGAGGAGATGATGTCTGCCATTCTAAGGTATACGCTCTCCAAGGATTACGGCTAACTTTTTCACCGTTTAATAAACTAAGGAATATATTTATAACAAAAGGTAAAGTTGACAGGCCAAGTATATAAGCTCCTATAGTTGCAACCTGATTCAAAGGCTGAAATTGAACATCATATAGTGCTATACGACGATTCATTCCTAATAATCCCAATTCATGCATTGGCATAAATGTGATATTTAATCCTATGAATAATAAAGCAAAATGGACTTTTCCAAGAAACTCATTAAACATCTTACCTGTCATTTTTGGGAACCAATGGTAAAATCCTGCAAATAATCCCATGGATGCTCCTCCAAAGAGGACATAGTGAAAATGAGCTACCACAAAATAAGTATCATGGACATGAATGTCAAAGGGAACTGAAGATAACATAACTCCAGTTAATCCACCTAAAGTGAAGATAGTGAGAAATCCGAATCCGAAGAGAAAGGGAGTATTTAGGTTTATTTTCCCTCCCCAAATAGTTGCGACCCAACCAAATACCTTAATACCTGTGGGGATAGCAATTAACATCGTAGCAGCCATGAAAAATATTCTTAACCATCCAGGTATTCCACTAGTAAACATATGGTGTGCCCAAACAATTAGACCAAGAAAACTAATTCCTAAACTAGAGTAAGCGATAGCACGATAGCCAAAAATAGGTTTCCTTACATGAACAGGTAAAACTTCAGAAATAACCCCAAAAAAGGGTAAAATCATAATGTAGACTGCTGGATGTGAGTAAAACCAAAACATATGTTGATACAGTACTGGATCTCCACCACCTGCAGGATTAAAAAAGCTAGTTCCAGCAATTAAATCAAAAGATAAAAGAACTAATGCTGCAGCTAAAACAGGAGTAGACAATAAAATCAAAGTAGAGGTTGCCAACATAGACCAACAAAATAATGGCATGCTATGCAAGTCCATCTCTTTGATTCGCATTTTTAATATAGTGGTTAAAAAATTTATAGATCCTAGAATCGAAGAGGTTCCTATTAATAGAACACTTAAGATCCAGATTTCTTCACCCCATATTCCACTAACTAAACTTAATGGTGGATAAGAAGTCCATCCAGCTTGTGCGGCTCCACCATCAACAAAAAAGCTTAGTAATAACAGAATGCCTCCTGGTGGTGTTAACCAGAAAGCTACTGCATTAAGAGTAGGAAAAGCCATGTCTTCAGCCCCAATCATTAAAGGGATTAAATAATTGGCATAAGCTGCTCCTGCAGGTACGATCCACAAAAAGATCATAATCGTACCATGCATGGTTAAAACTTGGTTATACAAGAAAGGAGTTACAAAATCAGGATCAGGAGTAGCTAATTCTATTCTAAGAACTTCAGCAAGAGCTCCACCTATAAAATAAAAAAGAAAGGATGTGACTAGATACTGAATTCCAATAACCTTGTGATCTGTACAAAAGGTAAAGTAATCTGTCCATTTCCTTTGTTGATGTTCTGTTTGGGTTGATTCGATGATGGTTGTCATAGAATTTTAATCAATAAATTAAGCTAAACCTAGATAAAGGATTACAAATAAGATTCCGAGTCAAGATTTTAATCTTAAGAGTCGTGATGAGGATAATTATTAAGTAGCTCAGCCACAGTATCTTTCTCTGTACTTATATTCTCAGTATAAGGAGTTAGAAATTTTTCGTTAGGAGAATTATTGTCAATAGTTAAAGTTTTCTCAAGACGTGCTTCTTGAACAGGTTTGTTGGACTTTAGCCATTCATCATAAGCATTTTGACTATCAACATGAAGAACAGATTTCATGCCTCCATGATAAGGACCACATAGTTCCGCACAAACAATAGGATAATCTCCTTCAAGTTTAGGAATGAAAGAAATAATACTTTGACGTCCTGGGATAGTATCTTGTTTTAAGCGTAACTGAGGTACCCAAAAAGCATGAAGTACATCTTTCGCAGTCATATTGAGTTGAACTGGACGATTATTAGGAACATGAAGTTCACCAGATACAATACCTGTTTCTGGATACGTAAAAAGCCAAGCATATTGCATAGCTTTAACATCTACCAATAAAGCATCTTTTCCAAATGACTTTCCAATTCCTAGAGCTACCTGATCATCAGGACTATTTATTGCTATTTGTTGAGGGGGATAGTTTTTAGTATTAACAGGATCCAGACCTCCAAGCTTGTTATAAGTTTGAAAACTATAAAAAGCAAGAACAAAAACAATCAATACAGGAATGGTTGTCCATACTATTTCTAAAGCAACATTTCCTTCAATATGAGGTCCATCACTAGTATCTCCTTTCCGACGACGAAATTTGAAAAGACTATAAACTAAAGCCCCTTCCACCAAGAGGAAAAGTCCTGTAGCAATAGTCATCATAAAATTAAATAATTTATCCACTTCTTCTGCATTTTCAGAAGCGGCTACTGGCATTAATCCATGATTTTGACCATACCAGAGACTGATTAATGTGATAAGAACACCAGCTATAAGGGTGATAATACTACTTGGGATGTTCACGGCTATTAAATAAATTAGACGATTACCTATTTAATAAGATTAAAGCTAAGTCTTTAAAAAAATTGTTTTTTTACAACATATCTACTAATCTTTTTTATTTCTTTAGGATCTAATTAAGTTATGACCCATATGATTTAGGAAGATACAACTAGATATAATTACTAACTTTTTTGCAAAAGAATATTTAAATAAATATTTCATATACTGTATTCTATGATTAAATAGCAAAGAGAAATCTTGCATTAGAATTAACAAATTAAATTTGTTTTAAAAAATTAGAAATAATTTTAGTTATAGCTAATATTCTTTAAAGCATAATTTGAGAATTTTTTCATTTATTATTGTCTTCATTGTTTAAAATATGGAAACTCAACAACATAAATTTAACTTAATTACTAATATTACTGGAGAGCCTTATCAACCAGCTAGACTATACTATAAAGTATCTAATAAGGAATCAGTTTTAAATATTTTTCGTAAATTACAATGTTTAGAGTTTCATTCTTCAAGTGATCGCTGGTATTGGTTTTATTCTGAAGAGGCAAAAAAAATTCGATTCGAAAAATCTCATAACAAAATTTCTAAGGAAAATGGTAATGTTTCTTTAGGATATTTTATTTTTCTGAATGATCAGACAATGATCCTAGAAGTTCGTTCTTTTCAAAGAGTGATAGCAGCGATAAACTTTTTTAGAACCAGACTTAATTGGCGTATAGGAGAACCGGTCAAATTACGTTTAGTAAATAAATTATTTAGTTGTTCACCTGAAGAAAATCCTCAGCCGCCTAGTTCCTTTTCAGACTTTTTTGATCAAGACAGCGATAATATAGTTACACATAATCCTGAAGATTTAGCTAAAGAGATAGAACTTATAAGTAGTCAACATACAACTGAAGTAGAAAAAGATGAAGCAATTGCTAGTTATATGGAAAATAAGTCTAAACATCCTTTATCTGAAATTGAAGAAATCACAGTTAATATTCATAATCATGGATTATCAATTTTAGAAATGGCATTAAAAATGAGACAAATTGAGGCTTGGGAACATTGGCAAGGTAATCAACATTTTACTCAATATGATTTAATTCAAAAGATACTGAAACATATACCAAGCAATGATTCTTAAAAAGTGATAATAGATTAAAAATATAAATACTTTTAATCTATTATCACTATATATATGTGTTAACCATGACATAATAAAGGAATAATTTTCACGATAAACGGTTAAGTAGTTCCTATTTAATCGTATAAAAATAAATCACACTCTTAATATATGAGTCAACAAAATAATCTTATTAAGCTAAATATAGTTGACATAAACAATAATGGTGAAGGCGTAGGTAAGTTTGAAGAAAAAATTATTTTTGTTCCTAATACAGTTACAGGAGACGTTGTCTTAGTACATCTAGATTTTATTAAGCGACAATATGCATATGGAAAAGTAAAAGAAATTATTCACTTTTCTCCTTATAGAACTCGTCCGAGCTGTATTGTTGCAGACAAATGTGGTGGTTGCCAATGGCAACATATTTCTTCTGAGTATCAGCTTTATATCAAACAGAATAAAGTTATTCAATCTTTAAAAAGAATAGGTGGATTTAAAAATATTTCTGTTTTACCAATTTTGTCATCACCAGAGATATTTGGTTACCGGAACAAAGCTACCTATCCTCTGAGTTCTTCAAAATCTGGGAATGTGCATGCAGGATACTATCAACGCTATACACATAAATCAATTAATCTTAACCAATGTCCAATACAAGATTCTCGACTAAATCCTTTTTTGGCTGAAATTAAATTAGATATAGAAAAGCAAGGATGGACTATTTATAATGAACGAACTCATCAGGGACAACTACGCCATTTAGCTTTACGTATTGGCCAAAGTACTGGCGAAATTTTATTAACTTTAATCAGTACTAGTGGCGATATTGCTAAAATTAAAAAGCAGGCGAAACTATGGTTAGAAAAGTATCCAAATTTGGTTGGAGTTTTGATAAATCAGAACCCTGAAAAGAGTAATAAGATTTTTGGGAATAAAACTTTAAGTGTTGCTGGAAAGTCTTTTTTAAAAGAAAATTTTTTTAATATTGATTTCAAGCTAAGACCTGATACATTTTTTCAAGTTAATACCCAGGCTGCAGAAACGCTATTGCATTCTTTATTAGATAATTTAATATTAACTGGTAAAGAGAAAATAGTTGATGCTTATTGTGGAATTGGCACTTTTACTCTACCCCTTGCAAAAAGAGTTAGTCATGTTACTGGAATCGAAATTAGTTATGATTCTATTGAACAGGCTAAAATGAATGCTAAAGTAAACAATATAGATAATGCAGTATTTTACCAAGGTGCAGTAAAAGATATATTACCTTCACTCAATATTTATCCTGACATTGTTTTGTTAGATCCTCCGCGAAAAGGTTGCGAAGATAGTGTTATAGAAATATTAAGAAAAGTTTGCCCACCTTTGATAATCTATATAAGTTGTCAACCCTCAACATTAGCTCGTGATTTAAAAAAAATATGCCATCAAAATTTATATAAGATTTTATGGATACAACCAGTTGACTTTTTCCCTCAAACACCTCACGTAGAATCAATTGTAGCAATTAGACGTATAGTTTAATATAATGTTACATTAGATAAAGTCGGCTTAATAATATTTCTCATATATCAAAATTTATCATTAGATTTATTACTTGAAAGACTAGTAAATCTAAGTTGAAGAAAATAAACAATTACTGAGAAGATTACGATTAGCTAAGGGTTAAATTTCGTAACATATTATTCAAGAGGTGACAGCAGATGGTTGCTATTTCCCTACCGCCAACAAAGCGATATGGTCGTACAATGAGCTTCACATCAACGTTATATCTATTCCCAATTCTTGACTTATTATTAACTGAAGTTCCAGACGAATTGAGGCCAGAAATAAGATTAGGCTTACAAGAAGCACTCGTTAATGCAGCAAAACATGGCAATAAACTTGATCCATCAAAATTTATTGTTGTTCAATTTTTTATAAATGAAAATGATGGATACTCATGGATAATATCTGATCAAGGAGTAGGGTTCACTTCTCATAATAACTATAAAGAATGTACGAAGAAAGGGTTCCCTTCCGATGATTCTGAAAATGGCAGAGGCTTTTATGTACTTAATGAAGTTTTTGACCAAGTCCATTGGGATCAAAAAAATACTCAATTAAGATTATCTAAACATATCAAAAAAATTAAAACAACAACTTTTTCTTTTTTTACGTTGTTTTTAAATGAGTTTAGATTAAAAATTTATTAGTCCAAGAAAAAATGAGACTATCAATATAAGCTGACCACATATGTTAAATGTTGTAATTTCTCGTTCTGACACTTATACATTAATTACCACTAGTAAATTAATTACCTAAATATGGAGCTTGAATCATGATGCTCATACGTTACAATAAAATGATATTAAATTTAAAGATAAGTAAAACTAGTTAAGTGGCAAAAATATTAGTAACGGGAGCAGCTGGTTTCATTGGATTCCATTTGAGTCAATATCTTCTAAAAAATAATAATATTATTATTGGTATTGATAACTTAAATTCTTATTATGAAGTTTCACTAAAAAAAGCACGCCTTGATCAGCTTAGAGCTAAAAAAAATTTTACTTTCTATTTAGTAGATATAGCTAATCGAAAACATGTTTCTCAAATATTTACTGAACACAAATTTGATTACGTTGTTCATTTAGCTGCCCAAGCTGGTGTTCGTTATTCTATAGAAAATCCATATACTTATGTAGATAGTAATCTAACTGGTTTTGTTAATATTTTAGAAGAATGTCGTTACGGAGATATTAAACATTTAGTTTACGCTTCGTCTAGTTCTGTATATGGAGCTAACAAAAAAATTCCTTTTTCCATTTCAGACAATGTTGATCATCCTTTAAGTTTATATGCAGCTACAAAAAAAGCTAATGAATTAATGGCATATACTTATAGTCATCTATACAAGATTCCCACAACAGGACTACGTTTCTTTACAGTTTATGGCCCTTGGGGAAGACCAGATATGGCATACTTCTTATTTACAAAATCAATATTATCAGGCCAGCCTATTAATGTTTTTAATCAAGGCAACATGAAGAGAGATTTTACGTATATTGAAGATATTGTTGAAGGAGTTACAAAAGTTATATATAAGGTTCCTATAAACTCTAAAGCCAATGGGATAGAATCACAAGTGCCATATAGAATTTATAATATCGGTAATAATACGCCAGTAGATCTTAAACATTTTATCGAAATATTAGAAAAATGCTTAGAACGTCAGGCTATTAAAAAATATTTACCAATGCAGCCAGGAGATGTGCCAATTACCTATGCAAATATAGATAATTTAGCCAAAGATATAGGCTTTAAACCTAGTACCAACTTAGCGACAGGTTTAGAAAAATTTGTAAGCTGGTATCGAGAATACTACAAGTAATATTAAAAAATTAATAGTTTTTAAAATATTGGTAAATGGCCTTGGAAAATTTTTGAATTAATTCTCTACCAGCAGGGTCGTCATAATTTCTTTCTGCAAAAATTGCTCCAATATAACGTTTTCCAGTTGGCATATCAATAATACCTGCATCCGCAATAATAGTGCCAATATCCCCAGTCTTATGAGCAATGCTTGCACTTTTTTCTAATCCCTTTGGTAGTAAAGTTTTTGTCCTTGTTTCCCTCATAATATTTAAGAAGCGATCACGCGATCTTAAACTAATTAAATCTCCTCTTTCTATTCTTAATAAAAGTTTAGTTAAATCTTCAGGACTTGTTTTATTAGTACCATTTAAATCTGGTAAGGAATTATTAATAATTGTTTGTTTCATTCCCCACTTTTTAAAGCGTTCATTTAAAAAAAATTTTCCACCAATCTGTCTTACTAATAGTTCAGTAGCTGTATTATCACTAATAATAATCATTTTTCTAGCGATTTCTAGAGCAGTAAATTGTTTACCTGCTTGCATATATTGCATATTTCCTGAGCCACCAACGATCATATCTTTATCCATAGTTATCATTTCATTAAGAGATATATCTCCAGCATCAACCTTTTCAAAAAAAGCTATTAAGATAGGAATCTTAATAGTACTAGCTGCAGATATAGATTTAGTACCGTCAAAATTAACATAAGTATTACTATCTAAGTCAAAAAACCATGCCTTAGGTTCAACCTTTGGATATTTTTTATTAATATTTTCTAATTGTTTTTTAAGGGTAGTTAATTCTTTTCCTGTAAACTCATTATTATTACTAAGATATGTCGTTGAATAAGAAGAAGTCTTGTATTTAGAATTCAACACTGGAAGTATTGTACCTATAATTATTCCAATACCAGCCCCAATTACGCTAAGACGTATTATGTATATAAAAATCTTACTTAATATGTTAGAAGAAAGTATCGTAATTAATTTACGGTATTTTACATGATTCATAAATTTTTTTTTAATCTGTAACTTTATAACATAATTATATTCTTATTCAGATAAGTCACTAAATTAAAATCTATGAGGCTCTTAATTAATAGTAAAAAGTCTAAAATAAATTTCATGTACTTAAAAAATTAAGGCTATATGGTTCTTAGCTTTACAAAGAATTATATAGCCTTAATAATCAGTTTAAAAGAATACTTTTTTAATTTATTTTACTTATACTAAAATAATTTTAAATGGTTGAAGCTTATTGTCTGTATATCTTATATACGTATATGTGGCATTGATAATATATAAATTTTCGATATAATTCTAGAATCTATTAAAAACATAGTTGAGTCTTAGTTATACCCTACTAAAAATAGATAAATAATAAAAGTTACCTAAGTCAAAAAAATCAAGAACTGTTGAATCTCTATATTAGAGTAAGAATATTAATTACCTAGATTAAAGTAAAGCCCATATTTACAATGGGCCCAATTATTAACTGGTTAATTTTAAATTAAAAACTAAACAAAAAGAATTTTTACTCACATAACCAACTTTTTAATGTAGGTTCCCAACTAATTAACTCTTTTTCATTAAACCAGAGATCTATTTCTCTTTCGGCAGTTGTAATAGCGTCAGAGCCGTGAACTAAATTTCGACCTACATTTATACCAAGATCTCCACGAATACTTCCCGAATCAGCTTCTAAAGGATTTGTTGCTCCAATTATTTTTCTAGAAGATGCTACAACTCCTTCACCTTCCCATACCATTGCTATGACAGGAGAAGAACATATAAATTCAACTAAATCTCTAAAAAAGGGGCGTTCTTTGTGAATATCATAATGTTCTTCTGCTAGCTCTTTGCTAACCGATACTAGTTTAAGTCCTAATAAAGTAAATCCTTTAAGTTCAAAACGACTGATAATTTCACTAATCAATTTTCGTTGTACACCATCAGGTTTAATCATAATAAATGTACGTTCCATTTACTTGCTCCTTTAAATTAAATAAACATAATAATTGTTCTTTAAAATTTTATAGTAATATCTTAATATTTAGGTAGTTTTTTATATAAATAGTAACTTTTTTAAAGTTTCATGATTAATGAAATATATCAACTTTATTCAAACAATAATTATATTAAAATATATGCTGTGAAGATATTATTAGATAAGTTTTACATCAGCCAACTAACATATATATTATAAGTTTAACTTGATCATTATCTTAACTTTATCAGTATTTTATTTTCTATCTTTATCAAAAAATAATCTTATAAGCTATTATGTTTAATAAGTTATCGTAATATCTTAAAATGTTTTATAACTATTTGAGAAGTGTTGTACTGGTAATTGTAAAGATAAGTCTTTAGCCTTTGATTTTTATGGAAAAGGTATGCATATTTTTATATTTGTCTAACTAAATAAATATTTTTTCAAGTAAAACTATAAAAATTAAATATCTATTTCTTCGCATATATGGTAATAATATTGATAGCTCTATTGATTATTAATAATGCGTAAGTTTTTTAGTTTAAATATAGTTATATTTTGGGGATTACTTGGACTAATTATAAGCTTGGTGACTAATTGTAGCTATCAAAATGCTCCTGTAGCTAACGAAGAATTAGAATTTTGGACAATGCAACTACAACCAAAATTTACTTCATATATTACTAAACTAATTGAAGAATTTGAGAAAGATAATGAAAATATAACAATTCGTTGGACTGATATTCCTTGGGAAGCAATGGAAAATAAAATTTTAACAGCAGTTTTATCAAACACTACCCCAGATATCGTTAACCTTAACTCTAACTTTGCCGCCAAATTGGCTAACCGTAACGTTTGGTTAGATTTTAATCAATATATTTCTCATAAAATTAAAAAAAATTATCTATCAAATATTCAAAACTCAAGTAACATAGGTGGTTCTATTTTTGGATTACCATGGTATCTAACTACTCAAATTACTTTATATAATAAAAATCTATTTGAACAAGCTAATATAACTAGTCCACCAAAAACTTTTAATGAATTAGCAGATGTTGCAACTGAAATAAAAAAGAAAACCGGGAAATATGCTACGTTTTTTACTTTTGTTCCTGGAGACTCTGGAGAAATTTTAGAGTCTTTAGTTAAAATGGGGGTTACATTGATTAATGATGAAGGGAAAGCAGGATTTAATACACCTGAAGGGATAAAGGCTTTCCAATACTGGGTTTCTCTATATAAACAAGGATTATTACCTCCAGAGGTTCTAACTCAAGGACATAGGCATGGTCTTGAACTATATCAGTCTGGAGAAATTGCACTATTATCAACGGGCGTTGAATCATTTTCAATGATCAAAAAAAATGCTCCTACTATCGCACAAGTATCTATTGCTGCTTCGCAGATTACTGGTAACACAGGGAAAAAGAACGTTGCAGTTATGAATTTATTTATTCCTCATAGTACTGAAAAAGTAGAAGAAGCAATAAAATTTGCAGAGTTTGTAACTAGTACTGATAATCAATTAGCCTTTGCAAAGCAAGCTAATGTTTTACCTTCAACTGTGGATGGTATAAAAGCTTATATATATGAACAAAAACAGTTAAAGCATTCAACTCCTTTATCGAATGCAATTATTGTAAGTGCAACGCAATTAAAAAATACAGAGACTTTAATACCTATACAGGCAAAAATGAATCAATTGCAAAAAATTATCTATGAGAATTTACAATATGCCATGTTAGAGAAGAAGTCTGTTAAGGAAGCAGTATCTGATGCTGCTGAAGCTTGGAATAATTTTATTATTGAATAGTAAGGCGTTATAGTAGAATTTGATTAGTTAAAAATTAATCTAACTATCATTATGTTTTATATTATGTATATATATTTTTAAATATGGATAATTATCATTTATGATATGATGTTAGGTGTTAAATATGGGACTATAGCTCAGACGGATAGAGCGAGCGCCTCCTGAAATTCGGGCATTCTGAGTGGAAACATCAGATATGAATGTGGTCAAATTCAAGGAAACCTAAGTCCTTATCAGGATAAGGCAATCTTGAGCCAAGCTCTACAACCCTATTTAGAGAAGGTGCAGAGACTGGTTATCAGTATTTAGGGAAATTTTTTAATTAGATAGGCTGATAACATTACGGCCACCACCTAAGGATAAGATAATATCTAGGGTGAAGGAATAGTCCAGAGAGTGGGGAAACTTACACAAATCTGAAGCGCTAGGTCGCTGGTTCGAATCCAGCTAGTCCCGTTAACGTATTATAAATTTTATGGTCTTATATGACTTAGTACATAAATTATGATTCTATTTTTATTTATCCCATAAAAATTAAGAAATAAACCAATTTATTTTAGGATCTGCTGATAGCATGACTTGTTTATATAATAGGCCTCGTTTTTGTTTATTAGAAATTAGTTTGGTTTTATTTTTATGCTTAACAACTACTGTTCGTGCTCAAGGGAAACAGCGCATTTATAATCCTATCCCATTAGAATATCAATCGGAAATGTATGATCGTCTATCCGATCAAGATATTCCGACAGGAGAAGGAGGTTTTGCTAAAGATTATTGGGTCAAGCTTGAGAAAGGAGATCAAGTAGCAGTTGACTTAATGTCTGATGAATTTGATAGTGTTGTATTATTACTTGGAGCAGATGGGACAACGATAGCGGAAAATGATGATGGTCCTGATGGTAGTACAAATTCCCTTTTATTTTCTCGTATTACAGAAAGCGGTCGATACATTATTCGTGTTCATGCTTTCGGGGAGACAGGTGGAGGAAATTTTAGATTAAAAGTTACTAGATTACGTCCTATTAATTATTAAAATTCAAAACCAATACGCATAATATTAACGATTCTGTCCATTCTACTACCGCACCGTAGGTATCTCCTGTATGACCTCCAAACTGTTTGTTAAACCAAGAACTTACTCCAATAGAAATAATAAGACTAGTCGTAACAATAATCATTCCTAGTATCTCTTTATGTGAAATGAATACTATCCAAATTATATTTATAACTAATAAACTTAATATTCCAAACAATAAATCTTGAGGATAGTTAATATATTGTTTATGGAGAAGACCTTTTCCTACCTTTTTTAGATAGGGGTAAAAACTTATTGAAAAAACCTGTGCCCACCTGCCCCATCCATAGGTAAGGATTAAAATCCATAAGCGATTATTACTAATAGCACTTAAAGCAACAATTTTTAAAATAATTACCATTATTCCAGCAATTACACCAAAAGCTCCAGTTGAGCTATCCTGCATTGCCATTAATCTCTTTTGAGGATCATTTAATGTTATTCCATCAGCACTATCAATAACCCCGTCTAAATGTAATCCCCCAGTTATAAAAATACCTAAAAAGATTGTTAAAGTACTTCTAACTATAATAGGAAATCCAATAAATGTTAATATGTGGTCTACTATTCCCAATAATGTTCCAATTAAAAGGCCTACGATAGGAGACCAAGCCGCAATAGATTGAAAGCTTCTTGTCCAATTTTTTGGTAGTGGAATAATTGTATAAAAAGTAATTGACCCTAGTAAAGATTTTAACAAAATTTTAAATAATTAATAAATAACAATACTTAATGTATTTTAAGTATAATATTTTGGAATATTAAAATTATGCTCAATATTTTTTTATATAAAAAGCCTAATCTATAAATAATATCTATACCTAGTCTAAAAAGCTAAAAAATATTTTAAAAATCAAGTTATTAACCATAATATTATAGGTAAAGTCAAAAAGCTAAAGATAGTAGTTAAAATAACTGTACGTACAACTTGATTTACTTCTCCTCCAAATTCTGTACTTAGAACAACTGTATTTATTGCTGTTGGCATTGCACTTTGTAGAATTAAAACCTGTAAATCTAGATTCTTTAAGCCTATGATTTCTCCTACGCATAAAGCTATAAAGGGAGCTAGAATTAATCGAAAACTTAGTGAAGTTAGCTCTAAACTAGTTATTTTCAACTTTGTATTTCTCAACTCCATTCCTAATACAATAAGGGCAATAGGAATAGAAGATCTACCCAAAATATTTAATACTTCATGTAAATTAAAAGGAATTTTTATATGTAATACTCTTAGTATTATCCCCAGCAACATTGCCCATATCAATGGCAGCTTAAAAATTACTTGTATACTATTTTTTAAACTAGTTCCAGCCAAAAAAGCTGGCATGATAACAAAAAGTAATATACTTGACCCTATCATATAAATAACAGCTCTTTCTAATCCAGAAGGACCTAATGCAAATTCTATTAATGGTAAACCCATATTTCCATTATTTGGATGCAAAGTAGAAGCTATTAAGCTTTTATAAATTGTTGGTGAAATTCTAAAATAGTAGCTAAACCAGCTGACTAGAATATACAGTACTAAGGCAATTATAAAAACACCTAATAATAGCTGTAACATACTATTACTAGACATGTTGGTAGTGTATAAACTGTCAGTGACTAATGCTGGAAATAATATATAAACAATTAATTTTGATAATGTTGTCTTATGAAGATCTAATTTTTTTCCTACAGTAGCACCAATAACAATAATGGAAATAATAGGAAAAATAACGGATAAAAGAGCAGTCATTGATAAGATATGGTTTACATAATATTAACTGTACTAAAAAATAAATAGTTTCGCTCAAAAAGTACTGTAAGTTAGATAATACTACTTAAGCTTTTTCATATATAAGAACTCAGTTACTGTTAAGCGAAAATTATACTAATTAAGACTTATAGATATAGATTTATGAATCTTATTATAAAAATCAAAAAGTATACCTAAGAATTGTTTCAATTCTAAAAATCACTAAAAAACAGGTAATATTTTAAAGTTCATCCCATCCACTGACTCCAGAAGACATAACATAACTAGTTACTGTAGCTTCGAAAAAGTTTGCTTTAGTATGTCCATCTTTTTTAGTATCAGAAAACCTTTCTAGATGACTATAGGGACTCTTAGTATATTGTTCCCCAGTATAAAGTGGTTCTAAACCTATAGAGCGCAATCTAATATTAGCTAAATATTTTGTATATTGTTCTGTACTAGATTCGGTAATACCTAGTATGTTGTTACCAACAATATGATTAGTCCATCGACATTCATGATTAACAGCTGTATCAAACATTTCATAAATTTGCTCAGTAGAATGAGGAAAAACTTTTCTCGCTTCAGGAATAAGCTTTTGATATAGTCTTACATGACTTAACTCATCTCTGTTTATCATTTTGAAGATATCTGCAGATCCTGGCATTAACATTCTAGATGCTAGATTATAAAAAAAAATAAATCCGTTATAGAAATATAACCCCTCCAGTAAAAAATCTGCCAGTAGCGCTATAAAGTAGTTTTCCGCTGTAGGATTGTCAATGTATTTTTGATATATTTTTGCAATAAATTCACATCGACTCTTTAAAACTTTATCAACACGCCAAAATTCATACACTTGATTTCTCCTGTCTGGAGGAACAATTGTTTCTATTATGTATTGATAGCTTTGATTATGCATACCTTCTTGAGATATTTGTTCAGCCATGCATAAACTAACTTCTGGAGCTGTTATACTACTTTTAAGATGAGGAATATTACAAGTTTGAATAGAGTCTAAAAAAGTAAGGTATGATAGTATCCCGTCATAAGCATAACGCTCATCTTCTGTTAGATTCGAATAATCTGTTACATCTTGAGTTATATCCAATCGTTGAGGAATCCAGAAATTTTCCCTCATTTGCTGATACAAACCAACTGCCCAAGAATATCGCACATCATTCAGCTGCATTAAATTAGTTGTATTTCCAAACCAGATAGCTCTATTTTCAATAGCATCATCTCCTTCCGGATTGAAAATAGGATTAATTGACATTGCTGTTTGTTTATCTATAATCATTTCAATTACATAGTAAATTCTTATAAAATAATTATATATGATTTAAATATATACTATCCAAGTTCTGGCACTTACTTTTTAAATATTGAGTCATACTCACTTTAAATTAATTTCTACCTGGTTATAACTAGATAGAAATGCATTAACTGACGCGTAAAACATATTTTTCATAACATTTCTTTTTAATACAAAAAATATTATTTTATTTAAACATGATATATCAATAAAATTATTAAATAAAAAAACTCTCTAAACTATATAGTTAATATTAATTCCTCTACTAAAAGCTATAGTTATAGTATTAGATGACAGTTTTATAATAATGGATAACTTTCTTCACTATAAGTTAAGAATACTTAGTGAATCTATCCATACTGCTCTAAGAAATTGTAATAGTTCTCATGCCAAGTAGGACATATTAAAGTATCATCAGATCTCTCTAAGGTAGAATGTAGTATTTTATCTAGGGTCTTTCGATTAAACAGAAAAATAAAAAAATTTTAGTAAAAAAAGAGGTGATTTAGAATTTTTAATCTTTGTAAGGCTCATCTATTCTGAAATTTTATTTACAATAAAGATAGAACATTATTATTTTATTACTTTTTAAATTAGTGAAACTTATTTTCAAAAGAGTATTTGTTTAAAAATCCTTCAATACAATCTATTTTCTTAATATGTGGTTATTAGTACTTATTTTAGGCACAATTACATACTATCTAATAAAACGAACAATTGCTCCTATTACCAATACTCCTATCTGGGCCATTTGGTTGATAATGATGACGCCAGCTTTAACATGGACAATTTGGTACGAAGTAGCAGAAAAAGATAAACCTATACCTACTCTACTTATTATTATCCCTTTAGTAGTATGTTTAATTTTATATTTATGGATCATTGGAGTAGGTAAAACCAAATTGTTACCTAAGCAAAGAACCAAATATCAAGTTTCACTTCATGAAACTGAAAAAAATAAAAATGGTATTGAAGTAATACGTCCTATTACTGCTACCGAGGAAAAATCTCTAAGAGAGTGTTTTTCTTGGAGAATTTATCATCTACAGGATATAAACTATCATCCTCAAACCATTTTATGTCATGGAAAATTAAAAACTCTTCCAGAAGAAGCTTATAATTCTATCAAAGATAATATTGAAAAAGTATTTGGCGATCGCTTTTTAATATTATTTCAGGAAGGTTTAAAAGGAAATCACTTTTTTGCTTTAGTTCCCAACCCTCATTCTAGAAAAGAAATAGAAAAACCCTTAAAAAAGCCATTATTAGCTTTTAGCCTGTTATTACTTACCTTATTAACAACTACGATGGTTGGAACGTTTCAAATAGTAAGTACTGAACAAGAATTTATAGGAAACAATCTTATGATATTTCTTGAAGGACTACCTTATAGTTTAGGCTTAATATCTATTTTAGGAATCCATGAATTTAGCCATTATTTAACGACTGTTCGTTATAAAGTTGCTGCAACTTTCCCTTATTTTATTCCTATTCCCTTTTTCCTTGGAACTTTTGGAGCATTTATTCAGATAAAGTCTCCAATACCACACCGTAAAGCTTTGTTTGACATAGCTATTGCTGGTCCTTTAGGAGGATTTCTAGTTACCTTACCGTTATTAATATGGGGGATATCATTGTCAGACGTTGTTCCATTACCAATAGAAGAGAATATTTCTCTCCTAAATACAAAAGCGCTAGATCCAAGATTTTCTATACTATTTACTGTATTAGTTAAATTAGTTTTAGGCAGTAACTTCATAGCAGGAAATGTCATTTCTCTTCATCCTTTGGCTGTAGCAGGATATGTCGGACTAATCGTAACAGCGTTAAATTTAATTCCCGTAGGGCAATTAGATGGTGGTCATATTGTTCATGCTATGTTTGGGCAAAGAATTGCTATCATGATTGGTCAGTTAACTAGAATTTTAATGTTAATTTTAGCTATGAATAGACCAGAGTTCTTAATTTGGGCAATATTATTATTTTTAATGCCTATTTTTGATCAGCCTGCTTTAAATGATGTGACTGAATTAGACAACAAAAGAGATTTTCTTGGCTTGTGTACTTTGACATTATTACTATTAATTTTATTGCCAATTCCCACTTTCTTAACTAACTGGTTACAAGTTTAATTTCAGTAGTATGAAAAACTATTCAATAATTTTATTAAGAGTATTAGATATAGATACAGTACTATTTAATTTTTTTTTGTAATTTAATTCTAGAAAAAACTTACAATAGTATAAGACAAAGAAATAAAACTTTATGTGTATAAATGTTATTCTTTTGAACATTAAGATTGACAATGATTTTTCATGAATAATTATAGAATATTTACACTAATCTAGGTCAAAAAAATATACAGTACAGCTATGGTACATAAACTAAGAATAGTGAAAAGATAGTATGAGTACTTATATCTCACTATCTCTTTAATAATATTAAAAGTATCTATTAGTCATATTAATAATGTAAACTATTTAACCATAATAAAGTAGTTTTATATCTACAACTACTTTGTTTCAAATTTTTTAATAAGTAAAAATATTACAAATTTTAGTTAGATAAAATTTTATTTTTAGAACCAGTGAATAGAAAATATCTTCAGTTTCTAGTCAGAGCAATAGTTTTAATTAATTGTTGTAAACTATCTTTTCAGAGGTTCATAAGAAAATTAGTTAGCTTTTGACAATTTTTTTTGCAAAAGTTAATGCTTCATTTTTTATATTTACCACAATCGTATCCTCTGCCATGAATTCTCCTTTAAGAAGTAATTTAGCTATAGGAGTTTCTAAGTATTTCTGAATCGCTCTTTTTAAAGGTCTAGCTCCATAAATGGGATCATATCCAACATTAGCAATAAAATCTAAAGCTAATTCTGATAGTTCAAGATGTATTTTTTGTTCTTCTAAACGATTACTTAACAGTTGAGTTTGTAGTTTAACAATTTCTCTTAATTGAAATTTCTGTAATCCATGAAAAATTATCATCTCATCTATACGATTAAGGAATTCAGGACGAAAATTATTTTGTACAGTTTTAATAACACGTGAATACATTTCACTATAACGAGAATCATCGTCCACAACATCTAATATATATTGTGATCCTATATTACTAGTCATTATGATGATAGTATTTTTGAAGTTAATAGTACGTCCTTGAGAATCAGTTAATCTACCATCGTCAAGGATTTGCAACATGATATTAAAAATATCAGCATGAGCTTTTTCTATTTCATCAAAAAGAATTACTGCATATGGATGGCGGCGAATAGCCTCACTTAACTGTCCTCCTTCGTCATATCCTACATATCCCGGAGGTGCTCCAATTAAACGCGATATACTATGCCTTTCCATATATTCAGACATATCGATACGTACTATTGATTCCTCGGTATCAAATAAACTTTTTGCAAGTGCTCTAGCTAATTCAGTTTTCCCGACTCCTGTAGGTCCAAGAAAAAGAAAACTGGCAATAGGACGTTGTGGATCAGCAAGACCAGCTCTTGATCTTTGAATGGAATCTGCTATGGCAGTTACAGCTTCTTCTTGTCCAACTACTCTTCTATGAAGATCAGTTTCTAAATTTAATAATTTTTCCTTTTCCGATTGTACTAACTTATGAAGAGGAATCCCTGTCCACCGAGATATGATTTCAGCAATGTCTGATGGAACTACTTCCTCCCGAAGCAAAATTTTATCTTGATCATTTATAGTTTTATCTTCTAAATCTTTTATCTGTTTCTGTAACGTTGATAGTTTCCCATATCGCAATTCAGCAGCTTTGTTTAAATCATAATCTCGTTCGGATTGTTGAATTTCCAAGTTAACTTGATCAATAGTCTTTTTTAAGAGTAGTATTTCGTCGATAAGTGTTTTTTCTTTTTGCCATCTTGAATTAAGACTATATTGTTCTTGCTTTAAATCAACAAGCTCTTTTTCCAATATTTCTAATCGTTCACAAGATAATTGATCTTCTTCTTTGTTTAAGGAAAGACGTTCCATCTCTAGCTGAAGAATTTTACGGTCAATCTCATCTAGTTCCTCTGGTTTAGAAGTAATTTCTATTTTAAGTTTAGCAGCAGATTCATCTATCAAATCGATAGCTTTGTCAGGTAAAAAGCGGTCACTGATATAGCGATCAGATAATATTGCAGCAGCTACCAATGCTGTATCGGCTATTTTTACTCCATGATGAACTTCATATCGTTCCTTTAGTCCACGCAAGATTGAAATTGTATCAATCACGTTAGGTTCGTTAACCATGACTGACTGAAAACGTCGTTCTAAAGCAGCATCTTTTTCAATATATTTTCGATATTCATCAAGTGTTGTTGCCCCAATACAACGTAGTTCACCCCTTGCTAACATAGGTTTGAGTAAATTACCAGCATCCATTGCTCCTTGGGTAGCACCTGCTCCAACTACAGTATGTATTTCATCGACAAATAAAATGATATTACCTTGGGAGTCAATGACCTCCTTTAAAACTGCTTTTAATCTCTCTTCAAATTCTCCTCTATATTTTGCGCCTGCAACTAAAGAGCCCATATCTAAAACAATAAGCTTTCTATCTCGCAAAGATTCAGGAACATCCCTATTAATTATTCTTTGAGCTAATCCTTCAACAATTGCTGTTTTTCCAACTCCAGGTTCTCCAATTAAAACAGGATTATTTTTAGTTCTACGAGATAAAATTTGGATAGTACGACGAATTTCATCATCTCTTCCAATAACTGGATCAAGTTTTCCTTTTTCAGCCAGTTCCGTTAAATCTCTTCCATATTTCACTAATGATTCATACTGATTTTCTGGACTTTGATCAGTCACTTTGTTATTTCCTCTAATTTCTTTAATAACTGTTTGTAATAGTTCTTGGGATAGATTTATTCTCTTAAATAGATCTGTTCCAAAGCGATTATCATAAGCATATGCTAGAAGTATATGCTCTACAGAAATATAATGATCTTGGAATTCTTGGCGAAACTTTTCGCTTTTATCGAAAAGGTTATCTAAACTATGTCCAAGATAAACAGATTCTATAGAATTAGATATTTTTGGTTGATTAGTAATAAAGTCTTTAGTTAAATTTTTCACTTTATTTATGTCAACATTTGCTTTATTAAATATTCTTATAGATAACTCATCTTCCTCTATAAGAAATTTCATTAAATGCTCACTTTCAATTTGTTGATGTTTATTTTCTTTCGCAATTCTAGAAGTTTCAACAATTGCTTCCCATACTTTCTTTGTAAACTTATTAGGATCGGTAGGTTGCATTTTTCAACATACATTAATTAATTGATATTTTTTATAATATCTTAGTTTAAAAAATAGCAAAGGACGGATTTCCTCACTACCTAGAGTTTATTTGTTAATATATGAAGTATGGAAAAACTAAGTATAAAGGTATGTATCAAAATACGATACATGGTAAAAACTATGCTTTGTCATAATTTTTTATTTTTATTAAATAATACTGACCAAGAAATAATTAGTTTTATTGAATTGTAACTTTTTGATTTTATAGTTTCAAAACTTAAAGGATTACCAGTTTTTTTTAAAGATAGGTCAATCAGATGTATTAATATTACTCATAACAATAACTACACTTTTTTTAAAAGACTTTATTACTAACGGAAACATTAGAACTGTACTCAGAAATTTTTATAAAAAAAATTTGCTTAACTAATTAAATATAATTATTTATCTGAGTTTTAAGATGATTTTTTTATTATTAATAGTCATATCATGAAAATTAGAAATATATCTAAAAGCCTACTTTAATTAAATGCATTAATTTTTTACAAAATACTACCTAATAAATATAAGCTTTTAAAATATTAGGTTCATTTATAATTCGCTTATATAAAGAGCCATCTTGATAGATATTAAATACTAAATCAACATAATTTTTAGCAATTACTTCTAACATCTTGAAACAATCAATGTACATTTATGGTCAACTATAGAAATAATTACAAAGTTCACAAAATCATGTAGTATTGTTAAGGAAGTAAACCAGAACAATTAGGAACTCTTATTTAGAGCATACATTAAGTTTCCTGTAATATAAACCTTCAAAGTTCCTAACTTCAATGGAAGCACTGAGGCTTCATATCAAGATCTCAATAAAAAAATAACTACAGCTAACACTCCGCTATTGTAAATCTTATTCTATATACAGTTATTTAATTACTCTTCATTTCGTGATAACATCCCCGAATTAAACTACTACTACGAAAAATCGTATTATGAAACTAACTAAAAGTAATCTGGATCCTGTTCGTTCATATCTAAGAGAAATTGGTCGTGTTCCTTTATTAACTCATGAAGAAGAAATTCTTTATGCAAAGCGTGTACAAAGATTTGTAGATTTAGAAAAATACCGTGAACTTTTTACTAAAGAAACAGGGAAAGAGCCAACCGAAACTCAATGGGCTCAAGCAGCAAAAATATCAAGAAGAGAATTACATTCTGCAATAGCTTCGGGAGAAGCTGCTAAGCGCAAAATGGTTGAAGCCAACCTTCGCTTAGTTGTATCCGTTGCTAAAAAATATCTTAAGCGCAATTTAGATTTATTAGATCTTATTCAAGAAGGGACTATTGGGATGCAAAGAGGCGTGGAAAAATTTGATCCTACAAAAGGATATCGCTTTTCCACTTATGCTTATTGGTGGATTCGTCAAGCTATTACTCGTGCGATTGCTGAGAAAAGCCGTACTATACGTCTTCCTATACACATAACTGAAAAACTTAATAAAATTAAAAAAGCACAACGGGAACTTTCACAAGCAAGGGGAAGAGATGCAACTATTGCTGAACTAGCTGATGAATTAGATCTTACTCCTAAACAAGTTAGGGAATATTTAGAAAGGGCTCGTCAGCCACTATCCTTGGATTTAAGAGTAGGAGATAATCAGGATACAGAATTAGGAGATCTTCTAGAAGATGATGGTCCTTCGCCTGAAGATTTTGCTACTCATTCTTCATTGCAATTTGATTTAGAGATGTTAATGGAAGACTTAACAACTCAGCAAAAAGAGGTTATAGCTTTAAGGTTTGGACTAACTGATGGACAACCCTTGACATTAGCTAAAATTGGTTGTCGTCTTAATATTAGTCGTGAGAGAGTTAGACAAATTGAAAGAGAAGCCCTATCTAAGCTTAGAAAGCGTAAAGCAAACATTCAGGAGTACTTAGCCAGTTAGATTAGAAAAATATTCTTGAGTAAAATATAAAAATTACGGTTTTACTATCTTAGTTTTACGGTTTTACTGATTTGGATATACCTAAAAACTTGTTACTCTAAGATGGAGTAAGATTTATAATATGAAATATTAATCTAGAGTTAATGTGAGGTAAACGATGAGTAAAGAATTAGGTCGCTCTCAGAATTTTTTTAGTAGCGAAGATGGAGCAGGAGATGCATTATGGGAATATGTTCAATCTCTTAGTTCAGAGACTATTTCTCAATTATCTAAGCCTGATTCTATTGAAGTTTTTCAGGTCATGGAACAAAATATTATTGGTTTATTAGGTAGTCTTCCTTCTGAACATTTTAATGTAACAATTAGTACAAGCAGAGATCATTTAGGAAAGTTATTAGCTTCAGCAATGATGAGTGGTTATTTTTTACGAAATGCAGAACAAAGACTAAATTTTGAACAGTCTTTACAGGCGATTGACAATAATTTACAAGATGACAAATAATCTTATACTTAAATTTGGAAAACTTTTAGTCATACCAATCTAGTTTTAAAAGTATAATTTTGTATTACGTATAAATAAAGATGAGCTTTTCTCATAAAAATTTAATCTTATTAAATCAACTGTTTCTTAAAAAATAGAACCTTTCAAAAAGATAAATACCAAAATTTTGGTATTTAGAATTAGTTTCACAGATACCCCATGATTACTTCAATATGTTAACTAACTATAAGCAAATTTTGTAAATATTGAATACAATCAGATCTGTACTGAAATTTTACAGTAATTAACTCTTATTATATGAATGATTCTAATTGGGTAGATAGCGATGAGTTAATTCATCATTCTTCATCACAATCTTCTAAATCCAAGGTTTCATATTCGCAACTTAAATCTCCCAAGTTTCAACAGACACTGGCTATGGTAGAAACTGCTTTTTTGGCGAGTACAAGTAGTCTAATTTGGTTAATTAATACTTACTTTCCTTTAGGTATAATATTGCGACTTTTTTTCCCTATTCCCATAGCAATCTTGTGCCTAAGATGGGGAAGCCGTTCGGCTTGGATGGGATGGTTAGTCTCTGGATTGCTATTAACAGTTTTAATGGGGCCTATCCAAAGTATCCTTTTTGTAACTAATTATGGATTAATAAGTATACAATTAGGAGCATGTTGGCGTAGGAATATTAGTTGGGAATGGTCAATTTTTATAGGTGCTGTAATATCTATTTTTAGTTTTTTCTTCAAATTTTGGTTATTTTCAATTTTGACAGGAGAAGACTTGTGGCAATATTCTATTAATCAGATGACTACTCTTGCTGACTGGTTATTTTTAAAATTTGGAACTTTGATACAACCAAGTTTCTTATTAGTTCAAGTATTTACATGCTTGCTAATATTTATCAATAGCATTATTTATTTATTTGCTGTGCACATAATAGCATTAATGGTACTAGATAAATTAGGGAGCCCTATTACACGTCCACCTAAATGGGTCCAAATAATTTTAGATTATTAATATATCACACATAATAGTATAAATTAATTAACTAAATTTTTTAGAGCGAAATATCTTTCTTAGGTATCTGTATATATTTTAAAAACCAATTGTATCGGATTGTTCAATAACTCCCTCTTCTGTAGTGTAAGCCAGTTCAGTATTGTTAATTTTAATTTTTTCTTGACTTAAAAAATGATTAACATAATATAGCTTATGTTCTATAGTTTTACTTCCTTTATTTAAGGTATACAACCTTTCTTTTCTTCGCAAATTTCTTTTGTTAATTTTCACGTTCCTCGATTGAATAACAAAATAGCGGACTAAGGGTAATCCTAAAAAGAAGGATGCATAGCTGAATAAAAACCAGTAAAGTGAGCTTGTAAAACCAATAAAACTATTAGCTTCCAAGATGATACTTTGATCTTTCAGCAATGAGCCTAATACTAGAACTAATATAAAATTAACAGCTCCTAAACTAATAACTAACATTTTTTGACTACTAGTTATACGAGTAAACTTATAAAGTTTTTCCTCAAAAATATTATTAATATGTTTTTTGGGTAAGTTTTCAACAAATGTTCTTAGTTCAGGAAAACTATATATTAATTGACCTTTCGGCGAAACCACTGGAACGCCAGCAAATCTTTTAAGTATAGGTAAAATATAGTCTTCACCATGTTCATCAATATCATCGAGATAAGGTGCTATTTGCTCTGCAATTATAACTCCTTGATTATCGTAAATAACTCTACTAATCATTTCCCAACGTATTTCTTCTAAGTTAAAATTTGGATTTCCATCGCCGAAAAGAAAAGAAAAGACTGCTTCTAGAAAATTAGTTTCTTTTGGCGACTTATCCCTACTAGGTTTAGAAGAAGTAAACGAATGATAATTATTGGTAGGATAAAAAATCCAGAATAAATCACTCAAATTAGGTAGGATAAAAAAATTTATTCTTCTATATCCATTATCCTCTTCTCTATCAGAATGTAGACTTGTAATAATAATAGTTATAGCAGTAAAAACTATTACAATTGAAGAAATTAGGATAACTCCGAAGGAAATTCGAATCAGATAAAACAAAGTTGTCCAAATCTTCTTCCAAATTTCATTTAATCTTAATATTAAGTTTTTATTTCGAAAAATACTACGGAGATTTTTCGAAAAAACATAAATAAGTTCTCCTGACTGAGTTACTTGTAAGTTGCCAAATGTATCTGACACTAAACTAAGTAATTCTTTTTGTACTATGTAAGAACTAATACCAGAATATGCAACTACATCTCCAACAGTGACACAATAGCCTAATTTTTCAACAGAATCAATAATTTTTAACTGAAGAGTCATAAAACAAATACTTTGCTACGAATTCTATCTCTTAACTATCAATTATACGATAGAAAATTTTTTGTTTTTTGATTGTAAGCCATAACTTCAAGACATTTTATATAGAATATAAATTATTAACAATTAGTCAGTATTTCAATATTCATTGAAATAATGCTTAAAATTCTTAAATAATATGATTTTTTACTTTACTATATATGGTTAATATATCAAAGCTAATTAAAATATCAAACATAAGAGTTTTATAAAATTTTTCATAATATAAAATGACTAAATAATATTTCTTATTTTTTTTGATGTTTTAAATAGCCTTAATAATTATCAACCTTAAAATCTTTTATAAAAAGTTAATCTAAGTTTTTTTATATGATCACATAAAGATAACTTTATTATTTTAGGGTAGGAATCACTATTCAACTGATATGCCCCTGATTTTTTAGGTCATTATTCATGAAATTGCTTGAAGCAGAAGTTCATACGTCTTTAAAAGAATTTTTAAAACAATATAGAAAACCTTTCTGGAGTCATCATTTAGCAATGGCTCGATTAGTTTCATATATTCTACGTCTTCAACGTCCTGCTATTATCCAAACTAGTAGTTCTATTTCTTCTTATGGTTTAAGTTATTTATTACCATCTTTATTACTTAACAAACCAATTCTATTGGTTGCGCCTTTAAGTACTCAATATAAATTAAAGAAAAATATCATACCTTATCTACAACAATGGCTAAAACAGAAAAATATTATTTTTAATGAAACATGTGGAAAAAAGCTAAACAATTTTCAAGGAATACTGATCGTATCTCCATATATTTGGTTGCATAATTATTTTAAAGAACAAGAATATTTACTTACAGGTGCCCTAACTTTAGTTGACAAAGCTGATTATTTAGAACAATGGACAAGAGATTATCTCACAGTGACCATAACGCCTAAAGACTGGAAAGAATTACAAGACAATTATTTATGTTTTAATGCCTTAATTCATAAGGTTAAATCTTTTCTTAAATATTCTATTTTTAATTATCCTGATAATCCTTATCAACAGTATTTATTGGGTCTAGAAGAAAAAAAAAGTTTACAAACTCTGTGTAAAGCTATTACTAAAAATAGTCTTTTAAACTGTATTGAAAAAAGAATTTTAGATAATAATTACTTTCTGTGGACATCTGTAAATCGTAGAAACCAAACTTTTTTAATCCATTTGAGTCCTCTTGATATTTCTTCAACTTTAACTCCATTATTTAATGGTTCCACCACTATCTTTATGGGAGAAATTTTAGATCATAATAAATCTGCTTTTACATACAGAAAAAATATTGGTATCAAAGAGAAATTATTGTGCTTAAAACTTTCTCAACAACAACTAAATGAAATGGTTGATTTATATATTTATGATCGTTTACCAATGCCTAATACGTCAACGTTTCAGGATATTTTAACAGTATATATAAGAAAAATTATTAATGATAGTCATTCTCAATTAAAGCCTATTTTTATTATCATTGATGATATTCCTCTTAAAAAAAAGGTTGCAATTTCTTTAACTTTAGAATTAGGTTCAAACATAAAAATAGAAAAAATTAAAATTCAAAATAATCATATATTAATCAGTAGTTGGAAGTTTTGGAAAAATAATCAAGACAAGCTACCAGTACCTAAGTTGTTAATCATCTCAACCTTACCGTTTCCGTCTCTAGAAAACCCTTTAGTTTCTTCCAAAGTTAATTATCACAAAAAGCGATATAAAGATTGGTTTTATTCTTATCTCTTACCGATCGCTCTACAAGAAACACAACATTTACTTATTTCACTTAGAGAATCTCAAGGAAAGATTGTCTTACTAGATAATAGAATTAGTTATCGTAGTTACGGTAAAAGACTTTTAACTGCTCTTAAGCCTTATGTTAAAATTAGCTATATGAAGTAAAAATTGTTAAATGATTAAGTATATTTACCTTTTGTTTATATTGCATTACTAGGAGATAGCTTCTTGTCGGATATTTTAACAACTCTTACAGATAGATCAAAAGAGAACTGGATAATAGGTCATAATTCTGAAAATTTTTATCAAATTACTAAAATTTATATAGATAGGTTTATAACAATTAGGAAACATCAAAATAATCCTAAAATTATCCTAATTCAGAATCAAAATAATCATATTAATTTTCTATCTGCATTTTTGGCAGCAATTATTACAAACTGTCATATATTTTTATGTAGTAAAGAATGGAAGGATAAAGAATGGACAGAAGTTCTAGATTTAATCGAACCACATCTTATACTAGGAAATAATTACTTCACTAATAATTATCTTAAGCATTCATGTAGTAAAGCTCATAATTTTTACTTTCCTAAAAGTAATTTAATTATGATTCCAACAGGTGGGACTTCAGGAAATATACGTTTTACAATTCATACATGGAATTCCTTATCTTGTTCAGTACATGGTTTTGCAGAATTTTTCGAGCTAGAAGAGATTAATACTTTTTGCATATTGCCTTTTTACCATGTTAGCGGCTTAATGCAATTTATCCGTTCTTTTCTAGTTGGAGGACAAATTATCATATATTCTTACAATGAACTAAAAAGTAATTTTATTCCTTGCCTCAGCAACAAAAAATTTTTTATTTCACTAGTCCCTACTCAATTCAAATTTTTACTAACGAGTAATCTTTGTTTTTTACGTAAATTTGCAACTATATTATTAGGAGGAGGACCTTCTTGGGATTATTTGCTTAAAGAAGCTCGAAAGTATAGTCTTAATTTATCACTAACTTATGGTATGACTGAGACAGCATCTCAGATTGTTACTTTAAAACCTCAAGATTTCTTAAAAGGTAATAATAGTATTGGACAGGTCTTGCCTCATGCGAAAGTTAAAATAAATGAACAAGAAAAAGTAATTCAAATTGAGGCAAACTCATTATTTTATGGATATTATCCCGACTATATTCAACAGCAAATTTTTATTACTGATGATTTAGGATATTTTGATGATAATCAATATCTATATGTGATTGGAAGAAGTAGTCAAAAAATCATTACAGGTGGAGAAAATATTTTTCCATTAGAAGTTGAAAATACTATTTTAAAAACTGAATTAGTTCAAGATGTTTGTGTGTTAGGTATTAACGATATTTATTGGGGAGAAGTTTTAGTAGCAGTATACGTTCCTAAAAGAGATGATATTAATGTTGAAAATATTAAGTATTTGATTAAGTTAAATTTAAGTCCTTACAAGCAACCCAAGCATTGGATACGAATTAAATGCTTACCATATAATGAGCAGGGTAAACTAAATTATATAGTACTAAAAAAAATAGCTCAGAAGTATATTTCAAAAAAGATAATGCAGGGACTTTAAGAGTAGTTCCCTGCATTAATTGATGCACTAACAATTTTAACTATGATTAAAATTAATAAAGTGTTTCTTCTTGGTGAGTCATGATGACACAATCAGATGTAGGATAGGCAACACAGGTAAGAACAAATCCAGCTTCTATTTGATCATCATCGAGGAAGGATTGATCGGATTGATCAACACTTCCTGAAATTAATTTACCGGCACAAGTAGAACAAGCACCTGCTCGACAAGAAAAAGGAATTTCTAAGCCTTCTTCTTCAGCTACATCTAGAATATACTCATCTTCTGGAACTTCCAGAGTAGAATTAATTCCTTCATCTTCATTAGTCAAAGTTACTTTATAAGTCGCCATGATTGTCTCCTCTTCTTAAGTGAAGAATATTTTATCTTGACAATAAAATTCAAATATATGAATTTTACTGATAAATATCTACTACCTTTGATACTAAGGGAAAAAACTCTTAAGTATAAGGAGGGATTAGTAATGAGATTCTCAAATAAACTTCAAATAAGTTTTACTTATATTTTCTCTTAAGTAAAAAATCAATATTCTTCATATTCTATCAATATAAACATTATTTAATTTTTAAGCAAAATAAAATATCTCACAAGCTTTATCTATAGTGAATATTAAAGATCAATTTTAATTTAGTAAAAATGGAAACTTATAAGGAACATTTCAGTACTATTTTTCAGAATCTTTTGCTCTTTAAATTCAATAATTTTCTTTCAGTCTATTAGATTTGAAACTTTGCTAAAGGTTGTTTCTTGAAGTTGGTAATAAATACTCCATATAGCCATGGCCCTCAAATAATGAGATGCCCTAAAAGTTCCCACTGGTGTAATTGCCTCTGGTGTTCGAAATTGAAGTCCATTTAAATATATTTGGTCAACCACAACTTTCGTTAATTTTAAAGCCTTATCTTTCATTCCCATTTGTATTAAGAAAGCTGATAGTCCAAAGTTTATTCCTATCCAGACTTCTTGAGGATGAGTAGAATTAGGATTCTCTGGTGTACCGTCAGGTTTCACGCCATTAGCAGCCCCATACTTTCCATTATGGAAATTTAAAAAACAAGCTTCATAAATTTTTGATAAAGCTAATGTTATATAGGAGGTCTCTACTACGTCAGGTAACTTTAACAGACGTGCATAAAATTGACCGCAAAGCTGATCTGTCATAACTGTATCAGATCCACTTTTACTGTCTAATTGATAGTACTCTCCGTTCCATAAAGTTTGATGATAGATTGAACGAGCTTTCTTTAACCAATCCTCATATTTAGTAAGACATTCCTGTATAAGAACTAAGGGATTCTGTAACTCTAGATTAGGATCATTTTTAATATTTTCTAGCAAAATTTTTCCTATCTTGATTGCAGCTTCTAGAGCAGTAATCCATAAAGCTCCACAATAAGAACTAATTCCATATAATTCCCAATCATCAAAAGTTTGATCAGGTGCTCCTGAATTTTCTGGAATACCGTCATTATCCAAATCAAATTTTTTAAGATAATCTAATGTTTCAACTATAGCTGGCCAACATTCCGATAAAAATTTGATATCTTGAGAATTTGTTAATACAAAATCTCTATAGACTTGTAGAACAAAATCACTACCTAAATCTTTCCACAGATTACAATCTTGGTAGCTAGTATAGTTTGTTTCTTCCCAAGGATGTTCGTTTGGTGCACCTAAGTCATGTGGAACTGCACCTTTGACTTTCCTAATTGCAAGAGACTTATTGTACCCAATAAGTCTTAAAGTATCATCACTTTTAAAGATTGATTTTGCGAATGTTTTAATAACTGCTTTTTCTAAGCACGGCCATAACATTAGTAATCCAAACGATCCATATAATCTGACATCTAAACTTTCATACCAGCGATAATCTATACACTCTAGAACCCCAAACTTGCCAACTGGATAGTCTTCAGAGGCTGTTGTCCAAAGAGTTCCACCGTCAGTTAGCAGATATAACTCGTTTAATAAAGACATCTTAAACCAATCTGGTAAGTCTTTGTTTTTTAAAATAGGCAATTGATACTTAAGAATTTGTTCTCGCCATATATTTAAAGATCTTAATCCAGTTTCTGCTATTGTCCATGCATTTTTACCATCACGGCCAAAGAAATCAGTGTAACGCCTATAGTACTTATTTCCTAAAGAGAATTCTGTTATTGGTAAATCCCAGGCTATGATGAAAGGTATTTTTTTAGATTCTCCAGGCTTAAGAGTAAATTTAACTGCCATAGCAACAGCACTTTGCTCATCTGACTCAGCTATAGTTTCGTCTAATGTATTTGGCAATGTTCCATTCATAGAAAAGTGATCCCAAATTTCAGAACCATTTCCAGAAGGATTCCACTTGCCTAGATAAAAAAAATCCAGATCAGAATTATTAGTAGTGGTAAGACAAAATTGTCCCTCGCCTTCACTGATAGAGTTATTTAAATGCAAACGATCTAGAACAAAACCAACTTGAAAAGCGTTCTGTTTCCACTTATTAAAGTTTCCTTTACTAAGACCCCATTTTGATAAATATTCATATTCAGGACTACCATCATCTCTAACTTTAACTTTTGGAGTCTTAATTGAATTTGTAAACCATCCTATTATATTCTGCCAAGTTAACATAATACTTAAAGTAACGGAATGATTAGTAGGATTGAATACGTCCCACTCAAAAATACCTATAGGATAGCTAGTCTCTTGATAATTATTGGGGATTATAGGAGAAAATTGTTCACAGGTTATCTCTGCTTTAAATACTCCTTCATACTTATACCAACTACGAGGATACAGTGCATGATAAGTACCTTTATTCTTTGGATACCAATTCCATCTAGAAAGGGTTCCATCTTCCGGCCTCTCTGTTGATAGTGCATAAGTTTTAGGTTCCTCATCTTCTGACTTCTCAAAAATACTAAATTGACAAGATGAAATAGTCTTAAAGATATGTTCTCCACCATCTAAATGCCATAAGTTAAAATCTCCAGCAGAAGAACGTCCAATACAACCTGCCCCAAAACCTCCTAATGGCATTCCATGCCAAGGACCATCGTCTAAGTTGCTATCATATCTCACAGTATACGGATTATCCCAATCTTGGCCAATAGAACGTTGCCAAGTACAGGAAGGAATATGGTTATCAGAAGATGAGGTTTCCATAAAATTACATGATGAAAATATTAAATTAAGATTATTTTAAACTTTAAAAAAATACAAAGACTATATCTAAACCTATTGATATTTTATCGCTTACATTAGAACTAATTCGTATCATAACTATTGAATTTATTTAAAAGTTACATAAAATCACCATAAATAGTTAAATTAATCGATTAGTAACTTAAAAGATAAAATTATTTCTACTTGAAAATTTTGGGTAAACATGAGGAGAATCGCTTTCATCGTATATCTCTCCCACTAGTTCTTCTAAGATATCTTCTAAAGTTACTAATCCTACTGTTCCACCATATTCATCAACTACTATGGCGATATGAAATCTTTTCTGTAACATTTCTTTTAATAGGCTAGGAGCTCTTTTTGTCTCAGGAACATAAACAGGATTATCCATAGCCTCCGTTACTTTAACTTCTTTGGAAGAAGAATTTAAAATTTGCAAAGCTTTTTTCAAGTGGACAATCCCTACAATATGATCTTTAGATTCTCCTTGAATAGGAATTCTGGAATAACCTGTTTCTAAAGATAGATTGACTAACTGTTGTAAATTTTCTTGATGAGAAATAGTTATCATTTCTAGACGGGATTTAACAACATCTTTCGCCATTAATTGATCTAACATCAGTGCTTTATTAAGCAATTGATGCTTATACAAATCAAGCTTACCTTTTCCTTCTAGAATTTCTATCATTACTTGAAGATCGTTCAAAGACTCTCCTGATGGCGCACTTTTTTCTGATGTTCCATGAAAAGCTTGGATTGTCTTCTGAGTTATTTTTTCAAAGATTTGTACAATTCCTAAAAAAGATAATAATTGAGATAATAAAAATATTGGGCGAATACACCAACGGAAAAAAGCTCGAGGATTTAGAATAGCTAGAGATTTTGGTGTAATTTCACCAAAAATTAAAACTACTGTCGTAACCATTGCAGTAGCGATTCCTAGGCCAGCACTGCCTAGCCACATTGCGAATAAATTACTTGTTAAAATTGCCAAAAAGTTGTTAACTAAGTTATTTCCAATTAGCAAACTTGTGATAAAACGCCTGCGATTTTTTAGAGCTAAACGATACAAAGTAGAAGAGTCACCTTGTTTTTCGATTAATCCTCGTAATTTTAAATTATCAAATGCTGTAATTGCTGTTTCAGAACCTGAAAAAAAAGCAGATAATAATAACATCACAGAAATAACAGTTAGGTCTAGCCAAACCTCTCCTAGTAAAGGACTTGGTTTGACTAGAGTGAGAAGATTAATATTCTGGTTTAACAAAATTCTAATATTTCTAGAGAGAACCTCAAAAAACTAATGAATAACATAAGCGTTATTCATTGACCAAATAATTAACACGCTTATAAAACCAAGTACAAGGACGGCTGAAATAGCTACAACAATAGGTCTATCAGCCCCATCGAATTTCATAAGGCCGCGATTTAAGTCTGACATATAGATTAACCTTCTAATAATTAATATAAAGTAACTAGTAATTAATATAAACTAAATTAACACGTATTAGCGGTGTAGGTTAAATATACTTTAACTATCGAAAAGAATTAAAGAATGCTGATATTGATATATCTTTTACTTATCAATATTGCGGTACGAACAAAAAATATGAGAAGGTTACTAGATTTAAAGACTAAGAAATTAATTTCTCATATCAACATGTGTGAATAGTTGAAAATGCAAGAAATCTTACTAACTTTGATGTTTTAAAAAACACTATTGGATGATTTTTTTAAACTTTAACCATATTTTTTAAAGCTTAAACATTTTACGAAAATAATTAATTTATTTTTATAAGGCTTCAGATTAGTGTTGAGAAATACTAGAAGTTTAACTATTTTATTTAATCTGGTTACAATTATTCTTTGTCAGCAAAAACCTTTATCAAAAATATTTTTGGTTAAAGGTATTGCTAACATATTAATCAAATTACTCTTCTTCTTCAGTTTCTTCATCTTTGGGGTAGATAAAGCTATTAGAACGTCCTGAAAGTACTGATTTCCCTAAAGATAATGCTTTAGCAGCTTGCATGGCTGCAGTACGTTTCCAGTGTGCTTTACGATGGTCTCGTTTAGAATTAGAAGTTTTTTTCTTGGGGACTGCCATTAGATTTGACTATAAATTAGTAAACAGCTTATTTATCTTACTGTACATTAAAGTTTATTAGCCACTTTGACAATCAATTAGGTAAAAATCTTCCTGGTAAATTACAATGTAAAAGCCCTAAAAAATTATCCGGTTAGTCTATAGTCTAAATGATGCAATAAATAATTATCCAGTTAAATACAGTTTCAATAGCTATTTAACGGAAATATTAAAAATTAATAGAGACTATATTGTATGGAAATTTTTTATTTAAATCTTGACTAGATGTTGACTATATAGACAAGAATTTAACTTATAAGTATTTTATGTAAAGTACTTATAAATAATATAATAATGCTAAAAAAGATAAATATATTTATACTATTTGATTGAATATTCTGATGATTCATAAGGTTTTAATAAAGATTCTGCTTGATAAAAATAAAAAGTCTCAACAACTACTCCTCCTCTTCGTATATCAACTTTACCAATTTCACTCATCTTTTTAAAAAAAGAACGAAATTCATTAGTCAAATCAGGCATCTCATGAAATCGTTCTAATGTAACGTAAAGAGCATCTTTCTTTACTAATTGATTCATATCTGTCCAAAAAATAAAGCCTCTTCTATCATAACTGAAGCAAGTGACAGGAATAGAATATATAGGTTTTAAAGCAAGGTCAATCAATCCGCTTAAATAATAAGCGTTTGTAAATATGAAATCAGCATTTTGTAAAGCACTTAACAATACAGGTGAATCAGAAACACCTTGTCTTAGTTGTTTGATATTGATAAGTTCTGTAGAAGGATCAGTCTTTGAATTCAAAAATCCTCCTAAAATACTATATCTACTCTCTTGCAAGAGAAATCCCGTATTTATATGGGCTAATATTAATAGTAGACAGCAGCTAATTGAAATTATGTTGATTTTTAACCATTTCTCTATTATTTTTTTTGAATTATTTTGCCATTTCTCAGCATAGAAACCCAGAAGCAATATAAGTCCCCAAAATCCAGGCATTGGCCAAGTTGCTAAAATTTGTTCTTTTCCTCCTAAAATATTTAGACTTAAAATTAGGGGTAGAGATACCCAAAGTATAAACAACTTTTTTTTCCATAAATACTTTTCATCTTCTGTTTCAGTTTTATTACTTATGAATGCAGATAGTTTGGTAAATATTGTTTTTATAGTTACCCACCATAAAGGAATACCGATAGTCGGAAACAATAGACCTATATTAGTTAAAAATATTATAAAAGCACTAGATATACTATAAGGTTTAGATACGGGCGAAAATCTTCCAAAAAGTTGGAATTTTAATGATATCCAGTCGTGTTGATAGTTCCAAAATATCAATGGAAACAACACTGTAACGAAAGAAATAAATCCCAATAAGCACCATTTAGAAAATATAGCACGACGATAATCTTTACTACTTAGACAAAATGTAAATAGACAAAAACCTAATACAAAACCATGATATTTACTTAGGCATGTTAATCCAATTAAAATTCCTAAAATACTTAAACGATAGGTGGGGAGATAATTTATATTGTTCTTAGGGAAAAATTCACAGGTAGAACAGTATAGAGAGGCAGACCAAAAAAATATTAGAGGACTATCAGGTAATGTTATTGTTCCAAATCCAATTTGAAAAATTGGAATAACCGAAGCAAGAATTAAGGTTATTTTGGCTGCTCTCCAATTAAACAATTTCATACTAGTCAAATATAGTAATGAAAGACTTCCTGTGTATAAAAGTAATGTTCCAACTCGAAGAGTCAACGGAGAAGCAATACCCGTAAGCCAAATACCAAAGCCAGTTGTTAAAGCTACAAAAACAGGATGATCGAAAAAGCTCCAATCCAAGTTTTGAGTATAGAGATAATAATATCCTTCGTCATAACCAGGAAATAACCAGAAAGCGATAATTGAACGAAAAAGTAACCCAAAAAGTAAAATATAAAAAATTGATAACTGATGGTTTGAAGAAATATTTTTTTTATACAAAATATAAATCAATAAATATTTTATTAATTGTGTAGAGTAGATAGTGTAACATTCTTTATATTATTTCTGTAAACCCTCATTTACGAAAGTTTCTACGAGACCATTATTAGTAGATAAAAGCATTATTAAAATAATTTCACGAATCAAATATTAGTTTCTTATTTAAGAATAGTATTTACTATTAAAAATATATTAAAACTACAGTTTTATAAACCTTGTGAAATGATAGTTTTGGGTAAATCTTTAAGGCAGAGTCATAACTTCATTATAAAAAATGTTCTAATATCTTAGATTTTAGGAATGTTTTCCAGTACGATGGAATAGATATATCTATCTAGTTCAGGGAAAATATTATGATTGAACCCTTACTTATGGGCATTGTACTAGGACTTATTCCAATTACTTTATCTGGATTATTTGTCTCTGCATATTTACAATATAAACGTAGCAACCAACTTAACCTGGATTAAGGCTATACGTACATGATTAGACGAGACCCTATTGTTAGTGATAGGGTCTCCAAAATTTTGATCATGTTCTACTGATTAGACTCAGGTTAAATATATAAATATAATGTCTACATAATGTCTACCAAAAATACTTTTCAAAATTCAAATTCTCAGTCTATAAAATTGTTACCTAAGATCGGATTACTAACAATGTTCCGATTAGGTTTATTTCAAATGGGTTTAGGGATTATGTCCTTACTAACTTTAGGTGTCATAAACCGAGTCATGATTGATGAGTTAAAAGTTATTCCTTGGGTTGCGGCCGTAGCGATTGCTATGTACCAATTTGTGAGTCCTGCAAAAATTTGGTTTGGACAGATGTCAGACGCAAAACCAATAAGAGGATATCATAGAACAATTTATATATGGATTGGAGCAGTTTTTTTTACAAGTCTTTCTTATGTAGCACTTCAAGTAACCTGGAAACTTGGTCAAAGTATACAAAATACAGGTTGGAGCTGGACAAGTGATGTATGGGCTATTGTTTTAGGGTTAGTTTTCGCTTGTTATGGGTTAGCTCTTAGCATGAGTTCAACTCCTTTCGCTGCATTGTTAGTTGATGTTTCTGATGATGATGACAGATCTCAATTGATAGGTATAGTATGGTCAATGTTGATGATAGGTATAGTAATTGGAGCAATTATAAGCTCACAACTACTAAATACTCCTGAAATCTGTGGACCTGAAATCATGACATACGATCCAAATCAAGGTTCTAAGGTAGTTGATATAAATATTTTACGAAATACTGTTAATCCTGTTTTTATTTTAATGCCAATGATCGTTTTAGGACTTTCTTTTATATCTACATGGGGAATAGAATCAAATTATTCCAGATTTTCTACACGTTCAAATTATAAGAAAAGAGAAGATCAAATTACTTTAAAAGAGTCTTTAAAAGTTTTAACGGCAAGTCGCCAAACCTTCGTATTTTTCAGTTTTATCCTCATACTGACTCTTAGCTTATTTATGCAAGACACTGTCATGGAACCTTATGGAGGTGAAGTGTTTGGAATGTGTATTTCTGAGACGACTAAGTTAAATGCTTTCTTTGGAATTGGTACTCTTTTTGGTATAGGATTAACAGGCTTTTTAATATTACCAAAATTAGGCAAGAAACAAACTACCAAAATAGGTTGTTTGTTTTCAATAATATGTTTCATCCTCATAATCTTTTCTGGTTTTATGGAAAGTAGAGATATGTTAAAAGTTGGACTACTTTTATTAGGATTAGCATCAGGAACAATAACAGCAGGAGCAACCAGCTTAATGTTAGATTTAACAGTTGCAGAAACTGCAGGTACTTTTATCGGAGCCTGGGGTTTGTCTCAAGCAATGGCTAGGGGCTTTTCAACCGTATTAGGAGGAGTTGTTTTGTATCTTGGAAAATCAATATTTTCAGTTCCAGTTTTTTCTTATAGTCTCGTATTTTTAATGCAAAGTATAGGTATGTTGTTTGCTATCCATATCTTGAAATATGTCAGTATAAAAGAGTTTAAAAATGATGCAAAATCTGCAATTTCTGTTGTCATGGAAGGAGATCTAGAAAGTTAATCTGACATCTTAATTTACAATGTGATACATAGTAAAAAAATAATTATGAAAATCTTATTTTTACTTATAATTTGTTAAAAATTCATTTTAAATATAGAAAACTATCTATACTCTTTTATATTTTTTTAATGATCAATAACATACTTAATAGTTTTTACGATTGAATTATTATTCAACTTAATTTTTCTTCAATTATTGGATAAATTCGAAAAGCATTCATTATAGTACTTTGAAATAAGTAAAACTATTTTCGGAATATGAGATTTAAAAGCTTCTTTGGCAAAGTTATAATTTAGAACAAGGTGATTATTAACATTATGAATAAGTAAAAAACGAAGGATGTTAGCTTTAAAAATTTTAACTGTTGTAAATATAGTTATAGCCAAAAGTTTGTACTGTAAGATTAGAATTTTTCAATTTTGATATATGCAGTAGAATTTATTTTTATCCTCCTATACCTATTTTGGCTGCTAATAAAGGATTTAGGGGTATCAATGCTAGTAACATTATTAACATTGATATTAAAGCCCATATTGCACGAATATCATCAGGTTCAGTTAGTTCGTTAAGACTTAATTCTTCGACATCTCTTTGTAAAAATAAAATAACCATAATCCAATATAAAGGTATGGGATTGGTAGGATTAAGTATAGTTACAATTCCCAATATTGTTAAAGTAATAATGCTAGATTTTTTTGCGGTTTCTCTTCCATAGATAGCCTGAATAATTCTTCCGCCATCTAGTTGACCCACAGGCATTAAATTTAATGCAGTAATTACTAATCCTATCCATCCAACGACAACTAAAGGATTAATAGCAATTATTGAATTGTTTAACTGTTCACCTAAAATAACTTTTGCAAAAATACCAATCAAAATTGATTTTTGAAATGATTGAGTAGCTACCTGAAATAGGCTACCAGGATGGGATAAAGCCAATCCTGATATTAAAAATAGAATAGAAATAATGCCACCGAAAGCTGGCCCAGCAAAAGATATATCAAAAAGAGTTTTTCTATTTGGTATTAAAGATTGAAAACGTGTAATTGCTCCAAAAGAACTAATTTCCCAAATAGGTAAAAAGAATGGCCAAGTTAGTTTAATATCATAAAAATTAGCTACTAAAAGATGACCAATTTCATGAAAAACTAAAATTATCCATAAAGCTAAAGTAATCGGAACTATTTCTTTATATCTATCCCAATTACTAAAAAGATCAAAACCAAGTAAAGCACTAGTTTTTTCTAAGCTAGTAACAATAGTCGCTATAAAAAGAACTATGGCTAGATTTTTTTGTAAAATAGTCATAGTTTTACGATCATCAATATTAGGAATTATTATAACTATTGGCTTTTCCTCATCCCCTTCTACCAAGAATAAAGAGTATTTTTCATGAAAGTGTTCTTGTAATTTATTAGAAATAAATTTATGTGTTGTTTCAGGATCTCCCCTCAAATTTCCTTTAAAAAGTACACCATTTTTATATGGAATAGTTTCTGTTGAAAAAAAAGTATCAATGCTAAATATAGTTTCGATAGTTTGTAGATCTTGGTCAAAAGTTGAAGGGATACTTTTCTCCTCAGTGTCTTTACTAATATTGGCCCGATTTTTTATTAAAATCACAAGTCCTATTATTGTCGAAAGAACAAAGAGGATTAATGCTTTGTCAGATAAAGTAAACATGGTTTTTTATTCTTTTATAATTATTCTACTGAAAATAAAGAAAGTAATACATTTATCTTGTTCTATTTATTCATTTTTAATTTATTGCAAAAACTGAGTGCAGATTTGAGATTACCTTGATAAGAATCTAAAAGAGGTTGACCATCTTTTGGATTAATACCTGTCCAATGATTTAATAGTGCTAATTTTACTTGTTTATTATTACTTTCTAATAATAAAGTTGCATCCTGACGGTTCAAATTAGCTAGTTCTTGTAAGATACGCAATGCACGATCATAAAGTTTTGAATTTGTTATTGCAACATCGATCATTCGATTTTCGTAAACTTTCCCTAACTTTACCATTACTCCAGTTGATATGATATTTAGTGCCATTTTAGTTGCCGTTCCTGCCTTCAAACGAGTAGATCCTGCCAGTATTTCAGGACCTGTTAATAATCTAATATTGATATCAACGTTTATTGGGACTTGCTCTATGGGGACACAACTAATAGCAACTGTAGTTGATAATTCTTTTTTTGCAGCATTTAAAGCTCCATGAACAAAAGGAGTTGTTCCTCCAGCACTAATTCCTACTACTATATCTTTATTTGTTATGTTTCTTTGAATTATCTCTTCTTCTCCATCTTGAAAACTATCTTCTAAATTTTCTGAGCTTTTTGTTAAGGCAGAATTTCCACCTGCTATGATACCTTGTACTAACTCTGGACTAGTGCAAAAAGTTGGAGGACATTCTGCTGCATCTAGGACTCCTAATCTACCGCTTGTTCCCGCTCCAATATAGAATAACCTTCCTCCATTTTTTAGTGCTTGGCTAATAACTTCAATAGATTTAGCTAATTCTAGTCGTGCTCTCTTAATAGCTTTAACTGTATTAATGTCTTCTTTATTAAAAAGATCAACCAATTCAATAGAAGTTAGTTGATCTAAATTTTTACTCTCAGAATTGATCTGTTCAGTTAGAAGGTATCCTCTTTCTTTTATATGTTTCATAATAAGTTACAGTAATCCTTCTAGTTGACGACGAATTGTATCTAGCTCTTCAATAGACATTTGTATTTCATCTCTATTCTTATTGGTGGTCTCTTCGAGATCTTTTTCATTCTTCCATGAAAACCTTTCTACATTTTTTTCGGGCGGAATAGCAAGCTCTTCATTTGAAATGATTTCCCAATCATAATCAGCTTGCTTACAGAATTCTTTAATTTCATCTGAGTCAAAAGATTCAATTGTTGGTACTGGAAAATCTTGGGCTTCTAGAAGTAAAGAATAGCGCATAGCATCATCTTCAGACTCAAACATTAATATTTTATTGCGATCGCCTATCTGTACTGTATGAATAGCTTCATTTTCAGTACGAACATTAAAAAGTAAGGCATATATCTTACTCATTATTTTTCTCCTTAACTATATAGCAACAATATTATTTAAATATTTTAATTTAAAAACTTTTAACTGGTATTAGTTACATAGAATGAATATTAATAACGGCATAAATGAGCCCATAAATAATAACTTTTTATATTACAAATTAATTTAATCGTATTGTAATCTGTATTAAGTTAGTTATTTTTAAATATATATATTTTATTCTTTAAGTGAAAGGATATTTTACTTGTAACAGAAAACTCGTATTGGTATAGAATAAGTTATCCTAATAAAGTTTATATTTTTCAGGCCAATTTGAAATAATCTCAAGAGACTATATTTGGCTAAAGATTAAACATACTTTAAACATAAAATTACTTTTGCATTGTATTTATTCGTAAAAATATAATATCAAAAAGAATAACTATTAAATTACTCATATATATTTAAAATAGATTTATTATTTTGTGAAAGTAAGCTGTTAGTAGGTTCTTCAATTATAAAGTAATAATATAATTGTCAACTTTGAACAGATTTGTTAAGTCACTACAAGTATATTTGTAAGTAAGGTATATAGGCAGAGAGAACGCTTTGAAAGCCATCAAGTGTGGTGTGAGGTAGTTAAAGTCCCTTGAACTAATTTAGTTTAGGGCAAATTAAACAAAATATAGCAGTTTATTTTTAGCACTGCTCCTTACACTTTTTGGAGATCAAAATGGTTAATATTTCAACAAAGTTTATTGCTTTCGGTACATTGGTTACTGTTGGTATGTTTAGTTCAGTTTCCGAAGTACAAGCTCAACATTTTAAGTATCCAGAAACTAGAATGGTTGGTGAAGGATCTCCTTCTACAGTTGAATGGAGTAGCAATCCTGGTCCTCGTGCTTTTGAACGTAAGATTCAAAAAGTAGCTTTTGAATGTATTCCTCAAGCAGATGGATCTTATATTACCGAGGAAAAAGTAGTAGAGATCACATTTAATCCCGCCAAATATCCTATATATGTAGAGAATGATCTTTCTTCTCAATATGTTGCTTTTGGAGAATTGACCGGAATGCCTATGATTCAGTGGACAGAAGATCGTCCTTCTAATCATAAAGATGGACTTTACACCGCTGAAAGCAGATGTCAGACTGTTAGTGCACGTTTAACGAATCTTGCCTATTCTTTTGGTGCTACTACACCTGTTGAAGTTGCCCAGGAATTTAATACTAGAATGGCTGTCGGCAAAATTAATGGAGAAAGAGTAATCTTCATTTCTAACAAGCCTCAAAAAGCTTCTACCGAGAATGTTGTCTTTACATTAAAACCTCAAAATGGAAACACATTTGCTGCTTCCCAAAGGGCTCTTGCCCAATTCCAAAATTCTATATCGGGAAGTATTGGTGGAGCAGGAAATCCTGGAGAACTACCCCCTATCGTAGAATAGTTTTTTTAAACTAAGAATAATATTCATAAATATCATTTCTTTTTTTATTATCTAGAGAGTTTATAAAATAATAACTCTCTAGTTTTTATTTTTAAAAAAATTAGTAAAAAGATTTTTAAATAATATTAATTAAATATAAATGTAATACTCTATTTATGAGTGTAAATTAAAATAGTTTTTAATTTACACTATTTATACAGAAATTTTTTTATGGAGAGTCTTGTGCCTAATAAGTTAAATCATCCTTTTTCATGGATTGTAATCCTGATAACAGGAGGAATAATGTTTATTGGAGGTTTAACCTACAAAATTGCCAAAACTTCTATCTTAAAAAGTAATATTCACAATATAGTTACTGTTGCTAAACAAGAAAATTTGATTACTAGTATAGAAGTTGATGGTATATTAGAACCTATAGAAAGTATTGATATTAGTCCTAAATATCCAGGTAGGTTAGTTCAATTACTTACGCAACAAGGGAAGAGGGTTAAGCAAGGACAAATATTAGCGTTAATGGAACGTGCAGAAATAAGAGCTGAAGGAAAAATAGCTGAAGCGAAGTATAGTCAATCTTTAGCTGAAATGGAAGCAGCTAAAATAAGTATTCCCAGTGAAATTCAGAAAGCACAAACTCAACACATCAAATTAGAAGCTAGATTAGAAGAAATTAGAACTAGATTAGAACAGATAAGTAAGACAATTCCCAAGAAAGTTGAACAATTTAAAATAGAGTTAGTTTCATCTCAATCGAATTTACAATTAGCTACTTCTCGAATGAAACGAAGTGAGGAACTACTAAAAGAAGGAGTTATTACTCAAGATGATTTTGATAAGCTTTTAAATGATTATCACAAAGCTAAAGCAATCTTTCTCAAAAACGAAACATTTTTGAAACAAATTACTAGTTCGCAAAATTTAGAAATCAATCAATTAAGACAAGAGGCTTTACAAGTTAAAGCAGAAGTTGCTGAAGCACAAATTACTGTTGAGGAGCGTAAAAAAATAGCAAAAAACGAATTTTCTCGCTTAGGATCTTTAATTAATGAATCTAAAGCCCAGTTAGAACGAGTTGTTATTAAATTTGAAGATACTGCTATTCGTGCGCCTTTTGATGGTCTTGTAGTTAGGCAATATGCTAAGCCAGGAGAATTTATTAATCCTATTTCGGGCTCCTTAAATTCAGTTGTTTCTTTAGCAAAAGGATTGAAAGTCACTACAGGAATTTTAAAAACTGATATTAATAGAGTAAAGAAAGGACAGCGAGTAAATATTACTAGCAATGTTTATCCTGAACAACTGTTTCAAGGACAAGTTACTAAAGTTTTTTCAGAAACAGCTTTAAAAAATAATATAAAAACACCTCAAGTAACAATTAAATTAATTACTGGAGAAAATGAACTATCTCCTCAAACTAATTTAAAAGTATCTTTTTTAGAGAAAAACATACCTAATGCTTTAACTATACCAAATAACACAATCATAACTAAAGAAGGAAAGACAGGTGTTGTACTTATAAATGAATTTAATAACCCTGAATTTCAACCAGTCACACTAGGTAGAGTTTTGGATAGTAGAACTGAAATAATTTTTGGATTAAATCCAGGGGATAAGCTATTAATCAATTCTTTAAAGAAAATAAATAGTATTTAAACAATAACTACTTGTATATTTTTGTAGTTTTAGAAAATAAATAAAGAATTGTTTCCGTTCATATAAATAAATTATTAATAATAGTCAGAAATAGTTTATGCTTTCTTCAAATTTTATACCCACCAAATTAGGTTCGGGAAACTACACTATCCTAGATCCCCTAAACCCCGTCAACATATATATAGGTAATTGATATTAAAGAAAACCTATTTTTAATAGTTTAAGCTAAATATCAGCTTTGAATAAATTTTATAAAAATTAAGGAGTCAAAATATGGGAAAAGTCGTTGGAATTGATTTAGGAACTACTAACTCTTGCGTTGCAGTAATGGAAGGTGGAAAACCAACTGTAATTGCCAATGCAGAAGGTTTTCGTACTACTCCTTCCGTAGTTGCTTATACAAAAGGTGGTGATCGTTTAGTAGGTCAAATTGCTAAACGTCAAGCAGTAATGAATCCAGAAAATACATTTTATTCGGTTAAACGTTTTATAGGCCGTAAACATAATGAATTAAGTACCGGCTCTAGTGATGTATCATATAATATCGCAAAAGATGCAAATGGTAATGTTAAGCTAGAATGCTCTGCTCAAGGCAAACAATTCTCTGCTGAGGAAATATCAGCTCAAGTTTTACGTAAATTAGTTGAAGATGCAAGTAAATATCTTGGAGAAAAAGTAACTGAAGCAGTAATAACTGTTCCTGCTTATTTTAATGATTCTCAACGTCAGGCAACAAAAGATGCAGGAAAAATTGCTGGTATTGAAGTCAAACGTATTATCAATGAACCTACAGCCGCATCTCTGGCTTATGGTCTAGATAAGAAAAGTAATGAAACTATCTTGGTTTTTGACTTAGGTGGTGGAACTTTTGATGTATCCGTTTTGGAAGTTGGAGATGGTGTGTTTGAAGTATTATCTACTTCTGGTGATACTCATCTAGGGGGAGATGATTTTGACAAAAAAATAGTTGATCATCTAGCTGGTACATTTGAAAAAAATGAAGGTATTGATCTTCGTAAAGATAAACAAGCTCTGCAGCGTTTAACAGAAGCGGCAGAAAAAGCTAAGATCGAGTTATCTGGAGTTACTCAAAGCGAAATTAATCTTCCTTTTATTACAGCTACACAAGAAGGACCAAAGCATCTCGATATAACTCTTACAAGAGCACAATTTGAAGAACTTTGTTCTGATCTAATTGATCGTTCTCGTACTCCTGTGGAGAAAGCAATGAAAGATGCAAAACTAACTAAAGATGATATCCATGAAGTCGTTCTAGTGGGAGGTTCTACACGTATTCCTGCAGTTCAAGAGTTGGTAAAAAAAATCTTAGGAAAGGATCCCAATAAAGGAGTTAATCCAGATGAAGTCGTAGCTATGGGAGCTGCTATTCAGGGAGGAGTCTTAGCAGGAGAAGTTAAAGATATTTTACTTCTTGATGTTACTCCGTTATCACTTGGAGTAGAAACTTTAGGTGGTGTAATGACAAAAATTATTCCTCGTAATACGACTATTCCAACAAAAAAATCTGAGGTTTTTTCTACTGCAGTTGATAGTCAAAGTAACGTAGAAATTCATGTACTTCAAGGAGAACGTGAAATGGCTAAAGATAATAAAGATTTAGGTTTATTCCGCCTTGACGGAATTCCTCCAGCACCTCGTGGTGTTCCTCAAATCGAAGTAACTTTTGATATCGATGCGAATGGTATTCTTAATGTAACAGCTAAGGATAAAGGGACTGGGAAAGAGCAGTCAATAAGTATTACTGGAGCTTCTACTTTACCAGACAAAGAAGTTGACAGAATGGTTAAAGAAGCTGAGGATAATGCAAATGAAGACAAAGAACGTAGAGAAAAAATTGATCGTAAAAATCAAGCTGACTCATTAGTATACCAGGCTGATAAGCAACTCAAAGAGCTAGAGGATAAAATATCAGCTGATGATAAAACCAAAGCTGAAGAACTGGTCAAGCAATTAAAAGAAGCAATTGCTGAAGATAATGACGACAATATAAAATCATTAACTGAAGAATTACAACAGCTTCTTTACAGTATTGGTACAAGTGTTTATCAGCAATCAGAATCAGATTCTAATACTCCAGATTCTCATGATTCTTCTGATGCAAATTCAGAAGATGTTTCTGATACTGGCGATGACGTAATAGATGCTGAATTCTCAGAATCCAAATAGTTTTAAAATATTTATAACTATAAATTAATAAAAAGTTACAAATAACTTAGTAACTTTTTAATAGCTTTATTCTTTAACCAATAACATAGTTTAAAATTGGTTAAAGAATAAATATTATAGTAATTAGTTGGATGACAATAGACTATTAGCTTATATTCTTACTTATCTTATTAAAGATAAGAAAAATATAGAGTAACTGATATAAAACAGAATAATAAAGTGATAATCTTAGCTTAAATAATCTTTTCAAAGAAAATATTCTCCATATTATTTTTTATATACTAAGTCCAAAACTTTCTTGTCAGAAATTGTTGACTTTTTCTAAAAAAAAGTCTTAACTTTAACAAGTTGCTAAGGATAAAATATATGACAATTGAATCACCCATTCCTGTTATTGTTAATGGCGCTGGAGGAAAAATGGGACGTGAAGTAATTAAACACGTTACCCAATCAGAAGACATGGTATTAATAGGTGCTGTAGATGTAAATCCTGATTATCTTGGAAAAGATGTTGGAGAATTAGCTGGAATCGAAACCTTGGAAATTCCTATCGTTGATGATCTAGAAAGTATATTGATAACAGCAACCCAGGAAAAAGTGCAAGGAGTTATGGTTGATTTCACTACTCCAAATAACATGTACAATAACATAAGAAGTGCAATTGCCTATGGAGTACGTCCTGTTGTAGGAACTACAGGAGGCTTAACAAATGAACAGTTGAAAGACTTAGAAGAATTCGCAGAGAAAGCAAGTACTGGATGCTTAATTATTCCTAACTTCTCTATAGGTATAGTGTTACTCCAAAAAGCTGCTATAGAAGCTTCAAAATATTTTGATAATGTTGAAATAATTGAATCTCATCATAATCATAAGGTAGATGCTCCAAGCGGTACTGCAATCCAAACAGCTCAGATGTTATCTAGTTCTGAAAAAATTTATAATACTTCTTCTGTAGAAGAAACAGAAACTATAAAATCTTCTAGAGGTTGCTTAGCATCTAATAATATTAGAATACATAGTGTACGCTTACCTGGTTTAATTGCTCACCAAGAAGTAATCTTTGGCTCAGAGGGACAAGTTTACACTCTCCGTCATGATACTAGTGATAGATCCTGCTATATGCCAGGTATATTAATTGCTATTAGACAAGTAACTCGATTAAAGTCTTTAGTCTACGGATTAGATAAAATTCTTTAGATCAGACTTGAATTAATATCTAAAAAATCACATCTCTATTCACGATTAAGTATAAGAAATTAATCTTCCTTAAATAAAATTTTGCTTTAAACCAGACAAAGTAATACTTTTTTCTATTTTACTTAATCCCTTTCCTTGAATGCACACTTTAAAACGTCCTAGTCCTCTAGGATCTATTAATTGATGAAGGCTATCTCTCTTGGCTAATACATCTGATAAGGTATATTTATTAGAGGATAAATCAGCTAACCGTTCACCGATTCCTAAACTAATCAAAAATAACTCTTGTTGAGTTATTCCAAGCATTTCCAATCCTAGTAAATTTCCTTGCATTTCTATAGCTGAGAAATCTACATGAGCAGTTATATCTTGATATCCAAGATTAATATAAGGATTACAATGATATCGATGTTGATAATAGCAACTTAGGGTGCCTTGATATCGTTGAGGATGATAATATTTGGAAGCAATATAACCATAGTCAATCGTGACTAAATATCCTTTTCTAATTTTATTTGATACAGTTTTTAACCAGTCCAAAGCTTTTAAATTAACTTCTGTTCTGTAATTTTCCGGATAATGTTGAGTAGTTAAATCTACATTAATTAACTGAAAATAATCTAGTAGTTTAGAAGTTGATAATTCTTGAATAACTTCTTGAATATTATTATCTTTGATAGTAACGTAAATCTCTTTTAGTTTATGATTTTGAACTATAATTTGGTGTACTGGAAACGCATCTATCAATTCATTACTAAAGATACATCCAAATATTGAGTTATTCGGAATTTCTTCCCAAGAACTCCATGTTATTTTATCGATGTACTCTAATTTTTTTTTCTGTTCTTTTATTAATGTTTTAGATTCTTCGATAATAATATATTCAAGTTTCTGATAAAACTCAGGATATTTTTCTTTTAAGTACGTAAGTATATCGGAAGCTAGAGTAGCATAACCTGCACCTACTTCTACTAAAGTAAATTTATCAAAATGACCTAAGATATTAGTCATGTCTTTAAACTGCTCTGCCAACAACTCTCCAAAATCTTTACCTAGTGAAGATGATGTGAAAAAATCTCCTTTAGAACCAATATTTACCTTTCCGGAACCGTAATACCCCTGTTGAGGGTCATACAGAACTAGATTCATATAATCAGCAAAAGTTATACGTTTATGAGTAGTTAATTGAATTTGATCATTGATAGTTTCTAATATACTCATTATGTTCTTAAAATTGTAATAGAATACTATTCTTTGTAATTAATTGCGTCGTCAAGATCTTAATACTAAATAGTTATTTGAATACTTAATTTAAGATATATCTTCTTAAGATTTTCTGAATTAAACAATATATTTAATTATGTTAAAACTTTATATAGTTTAATTTTTAATTTGAAAAAAAATTAATATTATGATGCAATTTAATAGATAAGAGCTATAATTTATTTACCTTCCTAAACTTGAAGTAAAGGAGTTATTATGTTTATTAAAGAATTAGAGCCTATCTTGAAAGAACTTATTCAGCAACCTCTTGCCTTTACTGGTGGCTTTGCTTCTAGTTTGCTAAGATTAAAGATCACAGATGATCCTTTGAAAGGCTGGCTACATAAACAAGGATTTAATTCTCATCAGTTTTATGATGATTTTGATAAGAAAAATTCAGGACCTAAAAACATATCAATCGATTAGTATTAACATCGCAATATTTCTTATATAGTGCATTTTAATATTATCCTTAGATAAATTGTAAAGTTTTTATAAATTCATATTTACCTAATAAGTTAAGTGAGACAGAGTCCTTTCCATAGTGAAAATCTTAGTTCATAGTTCGATTTACTAAGATTGTTTTGCAAAAAATTCTGAAAATTTAGTACATTGAAGCAAGAATCTTTTTGGAATTTCTATATAATTACCGAAATGTAAATGTAAATAAGAAGCGTGAATATTATAATTGCACCATCCTTCGCTATAGCTTGATGATTGTCCATACCAATTAGAAAGTTTAAAGATAGGATAGGAAGATTCAAATGTTAATGAGGAGCGATGAAACTCATGTCCCCAAAGAGTTTCACCATGTTTCAATATAAAACCTGAGCGAGAAGCTACTGCCTGCCTATAGCCTAAAGTTAAATAACTTCCCATCTTAGCGGTAGTTGGTAATATTCCTGCCATTGGCCAAGATTCTCCCTCTAAAGTAGTAATATTTTGGCAAAGATACATTAGTCCTCCACATTCTGCATATATTGGCATACCATTTGAAACAGCCAACTTTAAAGATTTTATGGCTTTTCTATTATTTGACAGTATTTGAGCAAATATCTCTGGAAATCCTCCTCCTATATAAATTCCTGTAACATTTTTCGGTAATATTTCATTTTTCATGGGACTCCAATAAATTAGTTCAGCCCCTAAATTCTTTAACAAATCTAAGTTATCAGCATAATAAAAATTGAATGCCTTATCATTCGCGACTGCTATTTTAAGAGGGGAAGATGAAACAGTAGACAACTGATTCAACGCATTAACTTTGAAATGTGAAGTCTGTACTTTTGATTGTCTAGTTAAAAAATCCCAGTTAAGACAATTTTCAGCTAAATAGGCTAGCTTGTTAAAAATTGTTTCCAGATTAGTCAGCTCATTAACAGGAATTAAGCCTAAATGGCGATCTGGTATTGCCAAATCGTCCTGATAGTAAATACTTCCTAATATTAAAATACCAATAGATTCTAAAGATGTTTTCAATAGTGTTAAATGACGTTCACTTTTTACACGATTTAGAATCACTCCTAAGATATTAATATTGGAATTCAAAGAACGGTATCCATGTACAATTGCAGCTATCGACGCCGAAAGACGACTACAATCAATAACAAGAACTACTGGAATCTTTAACAATAATGCAATGTGAGCAGTACTCGAATAGTGCAATGTAGATCTATTTTCTAGTTCTATATTACTTTTGTCGACTTCGTTAAACGGAATTCCATCAAACAAACCCATAACCCCTTCCACTAATACATGATCAACTTCTTGACAATTCTTGTTAAAACAATACTTAACATAATCTTCAGAAGTTATCAAAGGATCTAAATTACGACAATATCTTCCAGTAATATAAGTATGAAACATAGGATCTATATAGTCTGGACCGACTTTAAAAGATTGAACCTTTGCTTTTTTTTGACGCAAAAAAGATAGTAAAGCGAGAGTTATTGTGGTTTTACCAGTTCCACTACGATCACCTGCAATTATTAAAGCCATTACATTTACCTATAATAAAAAGAAAATTAGCCTATTGAAAAATTTTCTTTATTCTTCAATATCTTATTTTTTGAATAATTTATAATTTGATGAAATTTATGTTTTTGGAATTAACGGAAGGAATTCTAATATCAGGATATATTAAATTTTTACAAAGCATATTATTGTTTTAAGCACTCATAGCAAAAGTTTATGATATCAGGTATTCGCTGTGTACATCTGGGATAATTTATATTAGGACGTTGAATAACAATGAGAGGAATGCCAAGGTCTTTAGAAACCTTGCTTTTTATATCTTCTCCACCTTGTTTTCCTGATGCTTTTGTAATTACTATATCAATTTCCCATTGTTTCCATATAGCTTTTTCTAAATCTAAACTTATAGGAGGACGTAGGCTAATAATATTTTCTTCTCTAAACCCTGAAGATAAGGCTATTTTTAAGGAATCTAACCTAGGAAGAATTCGCGTAAATAAAAGAGATTGTTCATGATACGGTTTAAACATTGGTAGAACATTACAACCTACTGTAAGAAGAACTTTTTTATCAATTAGATATTTCTCTGTAATTAAAGTCTTAAAGCTATCTAAGTAGATTATTTGTGAATCTATAGGCAAGCAGGGTCTTTCATAACGTATGTAGGGTATTGAATAATATTGAGCGATATTAATTACATGTCGAGAAATATTTTCAGCAAATGGATGTGATGCATCGATAATTCCTTTTACTTTTTCTTGGATGCAAAAGTTGTGAATATCTTCTATATTTAACCTCCCTATTCTTAGGTTAATTTTAGAATCGTTTGTATAAAGATGAATAGCTTGTGAGGTAGTTACTGTCACTATATAAGAAAGAAATTTTTCAGCAATAGCTTTTGCTATTCTGGCACTATCTCCTGTCCCTCCGATCAACCAAAGTTTTTCGTTATTTTTCATAAATTAAATGAAGAATTTTATACCTTTAAAATAGTTAATGTTATTTCAGAAGAAAAATTACTAATTAGTAAATATGTCTAAAAGTGATCATAAAAAAATATTAATATTAGTTTATCTATATAGAGATTATTAAAGGAAAGCTTATGCAATAATAGATAATGAAAAAATACTATTAGTTACTAAAGATTTTTTTAAGACAGAAAAATATAAAAAAGACTTAAGCATATTCATAATGGCTCTTGTAATAGAATAATTGATTAAATCAAAAAAATATTGATAAAGCAATTATAAACTTGTATAAAGTGACAAAAGATTTAAGATTATTTAAGTTTTGATTTTTTGTGAGCAAATTTTCAGAAGACCCGTTATGATTACAAGCATAAAATGTTAAATTGTTCAAAATTACAGTAAATTTATCAGTCAATGATTAATCTTTTTAAATTTTTCCTTACCTTTAATTTTGTTTTATATTTATCAGGTATTTCTTCTGTCTATGCCCAATCTCTAAGGCAGTATAAAAACATTAATCCAAAACAGTTTAAAGAATGTATAAAACCTCCAAAATCTAATGGTTCTGAGCAAGGGTGGGCAGATTATTATGGAGAAAATAATGGGAAAGTAGAATTAAAAGTAAAAAATCAGCCCATGATTTCTGATGGTACTGTTGCAGCCACATTAAACTATAAGTTTGAGCCATTAAAAGAAATTTTAACTTTGGAAATATTAGAAAAAACTAAATTTATGTTCGGTATGATTGAGGCCTCAGATCAGCAAATTTGGGAAGGGTTCGATGGCTTGGTGGACGAATGTCAAAAATATAATTAAAAGATTTAAAATACTTTATATTTTTTTTACTTTACAAATTCTATAAGAGCACCATTGTTCTTTCTGAGAATAATTAGTTACAGTCCATCCATACTTTTCTAGTACATTAACAACATCTTCTGATTGATTTAGTAAAATTCCACTCAAAATCATCCATGTATTAGGCTTTGCTAATTTAGAAAGTTTTGGAAATTGACAAATTAAAGTTTCAGCTAAAATATTGCAAATAATACCATCAAATTTATTAGGCATTGATTCTGATAATTTATCAATACTCTGTTGATAAATTTTTAAATTACTAGGATTAATTTTGTTCAGACATTGATTCTTCAATGCTACATTAATTGCTAAATAATCAACATCAATAGCATGTACTTCATTTGCTCTTAGTAAAGCAGCAGCGATTGCGAGAATGCCTGAACCTGTTCCAATATCTACAATAGAAACGTTTTCTAAGTGATTAGCTAAACACATTTCCAAAAAACTTAAAGATAATTGCGTAGTAGGGTGTGTTCCTGTTCCAAAAACTGTTCCTGGATCAAGTCGTAAAATTATCTTATCTGTATTTTTGGAAATAGTTAGCCAAGCAGGATAAACAAGAAAATGTTGACCTATCTCTGTCGGTTGCCAATATTTTTTCCACCTATTGTTCCAGTCCTCATCATTAATTAATTTCCAGGAAGCAAGCGGTTTAGGAAGATATAAGTTTAAAGCATCTTGATGTAACCAAAAGAATAAAGTAGAAATTTCTAAAGATTGATATTTTAATTTAGGAACATAGGCTTGAATAGTATAAAATCTTCCTCTAAATTCTCTTGACATACCTAGACAACCAAACTGGTCTAAACGCCAGCATATTGAGTCCTCTAAGTTAGGATGACATAAGATTGTAATTTCCCACCAACTAGTTGACATAAAACTAAAAATAGTTCTTAAAGTTTAACCGTGTACGCATCTCGAATGCCTGTAACTTTCATAATTTCTAACAATAAACTGTCAGGTAAAGGGTCATCTAGGCTAATAGCCATTACTGCATCTCCCCGTACAATTTTACGTCCTACCTGCATACTAGCAATATTAACGTTAAAATCACCTAATAATGAACCAATTTTTCCAATAATTCCTGGCATGTCACGATGAACAGTGAATAACATATAGTTACTAGGAGGTACACTAATGGGGAATAAGTCCACATCAGTAATACGAACCTCTCCATCGTTCAATAATGTTCCTGTAACTGAATGTTCTCCCAAAGAACCTTGAACAGCAAGATGCAAAGAAGCAGCATAATCACATATTGAATCATCACGAGTTTCTATAATACGAATCCCTCTTTCCTTAGCTTCAATAGCAGCATTAACATAATTTATACGTTCTCTTAGAGCCTGAGATAGGAGACCTTTGATTGATGCTACTACGATAGGCTGACTTTGCATAGCTGTTAATTCTCCCTGTAGGCGAATAGTTAACTGTTCAATACGTCCTCCTGCCAATTGTCCAGCTAAATTACCCAATGTTTCAGCTAGTTGTAAATAAGGACGCATTTTTTCTATCACATCAAGGGCAAATCCTGGGATATTAACTGCAGTTCTGGCTGGTAAACCGAGTAAAACATCACGAATTTGTTCAGCAACATCAACTGCAACATTAACTTGAGCTTCAACTGTACATGCCCCCAAATGAGGAGTTAAGATAATGTTATTTAAACCGATAAGTTTAGAATTATTCAGCGGTTCTTTTTCAAATACGTCTAAAGCTGCTCCAGCGATTTTTTTTTCGACAATAGCTTCAGCTAAAGCATCTTCATCAATTATTCCTCCTCTTGCACAATTAATAATACGAACTGTCGGTTTCATTTTAGATAAAGCTTTTCTATTAATAATATGTGCTGTCTCAGGAGTTTTTGGAATGTGTAAAGTAATATAATCAGATTGTGAAAAAAGTAAATCAAGTTCAACTAACATACATCTTAACTGCTCAGCTCTTTCATTTGAAATAAAAGGATCGTAAGCTAGTAATTTCATACCCATAGATTTAGCAACATTAGCAACATGTGAGCCTATTTTTCCAAGCCCAATAATTCCTAAGGTTTTTTTATATACTTCCGCACCGACAAAAGATTCACGATTCCATTTGTTATCCTTTATAGACTGATCTGCTTGAGGAATATGTCGCGATAAAGATAACATCATTGCTAAAGTATGCTCTGCTGCTGCTATAGTGTTGCCTTCTGGAGAATTTACCACCAAAATACCATGACGAGTAGCAGACGCAATGTCAATATTGTCTACTCCAACACCTGCTCTCCCAATTATTTTTAATTGACTACCTGCAGTAATAACTTCTTTCGTGACATGAGTACCTGAACGTACCATTAAAGCACTATATTCAGGAATAATTTTAATCAGTTCGTATAGTGGTAGTCCTGTTTTTATATCTACTTGGGCGACTTGGGAGAGAATATCGATACCGATTTGATCAATAGGATCTGAAACAAGAACTTTTGCCATAGAAATTCCTCCTCTTAGAACTAATATTTTATTTACTCAATCTCATGATTTTAGTAAATCATTGTAACCGCTCATAGAGCATTTATTATCGAATTACTTAGGTTTCTATAATTTTACTCAATTTTTTTCTTAACTTAATAAGAGAAAAATTATGGAAGATTTGAGTTCTTAAGATATTTTGACTAAATATTCATTTGTTCTAATAAAATCATATAAGTAAATTTTGTAGAACTAAATTATCGAGATTTTGGAGATTTCTACAAAATTTTTACAATTCATCTAAATATATGTTAGTAGTATAACTACTAAGTATGATATTGCAAAAGTTATATGATATATAAAATAAATAAAAAGTTTTAAAAATTTTAATTGTAAATATTCTGAATAGAAAATTAGTTAAAAGATTAATATGCGTGATAGTATTTTATTCATTAATATTTACTTTAAAAATATGTAATTAACTCATAAACGTAAGTAAAGTAATTTACCAGCAAACTACTACCATAAATGATAAATCCTTTCTCAATAATTAATATAAATATGAAGGTTGAATTAAGACTATGAACATCCCAGATATTATGGAGAAGGGTGGCATTGCCATGTGGCCTCTACTTTTTTTATCAATACTAGCTCTAAGTACAATTATTGAACGCTCATTTTTTTGGATTAGATTCTTATCTAAAGAAAAGAAAATTATTAAAATTATTCTCAAAACTGCTTCCTATGATTGGGACACTGTTTTAAAAATTGCTCAAAGCTATAGCAAATACCCTATTGGTAATTTTATTTATATCCCTTTAAAGTTAAAAAATCCAGATCCCGAAGTTTTTCATTTAGTTCTCGAGTCATCAGCAGATGATGAACTAGCATTGATGAAACAAGGAGATAAGGTTTTAGAAGGAATTATAGCTTTATCTCCTTTGTTAGGACTCTTAGGAACTGTTTTAGGATTAATCAGTTCTCTAGGTAATATTCAAATTAGCGATCTAGGAACTTCTTCTGCAAGGGGTGTAACACTTGGAATTGGTGAAGCATTAATCTCTACTGCTACTGGATTAATTATTGCTATTATTAGCTTAACTTTTTATCGAATTTTTCAATCTCTCTGGTTTAATCAGGTTCGAATTTTTAGAAAGATAGGTAGTGAAATAGAATTAATTTACCAACAACATTGGCTTAAGATTAATTCTAACAGCTCTAAAAACCTATATGAAACTTCTAACGAGTAATTAATTTATGTACTTATTTTTCAATACAAGTCTATGTTAAATAATAAAGTCCCTCTAACTAAAAAATATAGTAGTCGAGTTAACTCTCGTCCGTTTAAATTTAAACTATCTTCTTCTCAAGAACAAGAAGTTCGAATTGAAATGTTACCTATGATAGATGTTATTTTTTGTATTTTAACTTTTTTTATTTTAGGGATAGTAGGCCTTTCTCGACAACAATCAATTAATTTAGATTTACCTCAAGCTAGTTCAGCTAAACCTCAAATACAAAAAACGATGGTAGTGAGTCTAAATAATTCTAATCAATTATATATCGATAAAAAACCAATCACACATAATCAATTGTTCGATTCTATTAAAACTTATCGGGAATTTAATCCTGAAGGATTAGTAGTTCTTCGAGCATCTAAAAAATCGAGTTACAATGAGGTTGTACAAGTTCTAGACATTTTGAAAGAAGTAGGAGAAGATAATGTCGCTTTAGCTACTTCCTTCAAAGAAAAAAAAATATTTGGGAATAAAGATAAATCTTTAATAAATTCTAATTTTTCTGAAGAAGGAACAAATCCGCAATAAAAACTTGCTAAATATTTCTCCTTTAGACACTTGACTTAACTTTTTGTACCTTATAATTAATTTATATCTACTACTTGTAGTCATACTATAATCATAGTTAGAAAAACTTAATAGAATTTATATTTATATAATCTTTAAATCAAAATTTTAAACAATATTTTAGTTATAGTAGCTTCTGTGACTACACATTGTTTTGATATACAGACATGAAATTATTCACCCTCAATAGTTTTAGACTTCTAGTCAAATTAAGAATGTAATTTTTCTCTGAATAAAATTTTTATGCCCACTCGTCGTTCTTTCCTCAATATACTCAAAATCTTAGCTATAGGACAATTGGTATCAGGGTGTAATAAATCAAATGCTGATTTAACAATTTCTCTATTAAAGGGTTCAGTTCCTCCTCAATCATTAAAATTATTTAATCAATATTTTGCTTCTAATACTTCTTTTGATTTTCAATCCAGAGGACAATTAGTAGAATTATTTAATTTGTTGGAATATTGGCAAAGCCAACAGAAAAATAATACTAATAATAACGATAGCTGGATTAAGTCTTCTATTCTAACTTCACAAAAACATTATGCTAGTGATCTGATTACTTTAGGGGATTCTTGGTTAACTCAAGCTATTCAAAAAGACTTGATTCAACCCATATCTATGAATAATTGGAACAACTGGCATAAATTGCCATCTTACTGGCAAAATTTAGTAATAAGAGATCAAAATGGAAATCTTAATGAAAATGGGTTTATCTGGGGAGCACCTTATCGATGGGGGACGACTTTAATAGCTTATCGAACTGATAAGTTAAATTGGGATATTAAAGATTGGACAGATTTATGGAATCCAAAGTTACAAAATCGTATTTCTTTAGTTGATCAGCCTCGAGAGGTAATTGGCCTTACTCTTAAAAAATTAGGCAAATCCTACAATACTAAAAATCTAAATAATATTCCTCAACTTAAATCAGAATTAAGAGCTCTAGACAAACAAGTTAAATATTATAACTCTCAATATTATTTACAACCTTTATTAATGGGAGAGGCTTGGGCAAGTGTTGGTTGGTCAAATGATATTATTCCAATACTTGCTAGGAACCGTAATATCAAAGCCGTAATTCCAGTGTCTGGAACTTCTCTATGGTCAGATATTTGGGTTATCCCTAAAAAAAGTAATACATCAGAATTATCAGAAACAGCTCTAAAATGGATTGATTTTTGTTGGCAACCTGAAATGGCAAATTTAATTTCATTATTTACAAATGCTTCTTCTCCTATGATTAATAATCTCAATGATGAACAACTTTTTCCTGAAGTTGCTAATAATCCTTTATTATATCTTCAACCTAAAATCTTTAATAAATGTGACTTTATAGCACCTTTATCAAGGCAAGATCAAAAAGACTATATTGAGCTTTGGTTAGAGATTAAAAGTACTAAATAATTTTATTTAGTTTAATAAATACTCGTAGTTACAAAATACTTCTTTATTTAATACATTTTTATTATATGTTTATAGCTTGTTATTATCTCAATAGTATGATTTTGTAGATATATAAGTATAAATATATTATTTATTTATATTAAATGCTGTAAATATTAAATATCTGTTATCTTTATATAAATTAGTGATCTTATCAAAGTCATGAAGCGTCGTCATTTTATTAGTAATACTGCATTAGGTACAACTGTTGCAACTGCTCTAGGATCCTGTACAAATAATTCTATCCAAAGAAGCAATTATGAAATTTCATTGCCTTTTGTGCATTGGAAAATGCAGACGAGTTGGCCAAGATCATTAGATACAATTTTTGGTGGAGCGCAAACCATTTGTGATCGTGTTAATGGTATGAGCGGTGGAAAATTTGTTATCACACCATATGCTAGTGGAGAAATTGTTCCAGGGTTGGAGGTTTTAGATGCTGTTCAACAAGGTACCGTAGAGTGTGGACATTCTTCAAGTTATTACTATATAGGCAAAAATTCTACCTTAGGATTCGGAACATCTATGCCTTTTGGCTTTAATGCACAGCAGCAGAATGCCTGGCTTTACCATGGAGGCGGATTGGAAGCAATGAATAGAGTCTATTCAGACTTTAATATAATTAATTTTCCTGCTGGGAACACAGGAGCACAGATGGGTGGATGGTATAAACAAGAAGTAAGTTCTGTAAATGATTTAAAAGGTCTAAAGATGAGAATTCCTGGACTAGGAGGGCAGGTTATGTCTCGCTTAGGTGTGAATGTCCAGGTTTTACCTGGTGGTGAAATTTTTCTTGCATTGGATACCGGTGCTATAGACGCTGCAGAGTGGATTGGTCCCTATGATGATCAAAAATTAGGTTTAAATAAAGCAGCTTCCTATTACTACTATCCTGGTTGGTGGGAATTAGGAGCAACTTTAGATTTGCAAGTCAATAAAGAGGCCTGGAGGAAACTGCCACAAGAATATCAATATATTTTAAAAGCTGCAGCAGTAGAAGCAAATTCTAACATATTGAGTAGATATGATGCTCAGAATCGAATTGCTTTACAGTCTTTATTGAAGGAAGGTACTATTTTGGTTCCTTACTCCAAGGAAATCATGCAAGCAGCTAAAAAAGCGTCATTCGAATTATATGAAGAAAATGCAAATAAAAACAAAATGTTTAAAGAAGTATACAGGTCATGGAATAAATTTAGGGAAGAAATTTCTCAGTGGAATAGAATTAATGAATTAAGTTATGGAAATTTTATTTCTGAATCTTACAAGAATTAGCAGGTAACACAACCCTTCTATACTATATGACAGACGAAGGTAATGAAGGGAAAAAAGCATTCTTAGAAAAACGTGCTCCTAACTTTAGTCAGTATCCATGGTTGCCATGAGTATTTTATAGCTTAGG
>JBFPLN010000002.1:0-35400 GCA_051971635.1 Candidatus Atelocyanobacterium thalassae
ATAAATATAATCCTCGTAAATTATCTGTTAAATATTCCTTGTAACCCTTTCTCCGTAGTCTATCCAAGCGTTAAGCATCCTTAATGTTTTTAGTCTAATAAAGTTGGATAAGTAGTATGCACTTATTTAAACAATGAAAATCTACGCATTAACTTAGTACCCTGTGGCAAAATAAATGATATTAACCACATAGTCGTTAATACTATTTATATTTTAATTACAATTACTATAATTAAATCTAGATGACCTTACCTCTACCATCACCTTTAAAAAATCATCGTGCCGCCTTTCCCTTTACAGCTATTATTGGGCAAGATGAAATGAAACTAGCCTTGATGCTTAATATTATTGATCCAAAGATTGGGGGTGTCATGATCATGGGTGATCGTGGTACTGGAAAATCTACTACTATCAGAGCCCTTGCTGATTTACTTCCTGAGATTGAAGTAGTAGAGAATGATCCATTTAACTCCCATCCCACTGATCCTGAGCTTATGAGTGATCATGCTCGCCAAACTCTTCAACAGAATGGTTCATTAGTAACTACCTCTCAAAAAGTCAGTATGGTAGATTTACCACTTGGTGCTACAGAAGATCGTGTATGTGGCACTATAGACATTGAAAAAGCTTTATCAGAGGGGGTAAAAGCTTTTGAGCCAGGACTACTAGCTAAAGCTAATCGCGGCATTCTTTATGTAGATGAAGTTAACTTACTTGATGATCATTTAGTTGACGTATTACTTGATTCTGCGGCTAGCGGATGGAATACAGTAGAAAGAGAAGGTATCTCTATTAGACATCCAGCTCGTTTTGTACTAGTAGGTTCAGGAAATCCAGAAGAAGGGGAATTAAGGCCTCAGTTACTCGATAGATTTGGGATGCATGCTGAGATTCGTACAGTTAAGGACCCTTCTTTGCGAGTGGATATAGTAGAACAAAGAACTCAATTTGATAGTGAACCTCAAAAGTTCTGTGAAGCCCATCAGACTAAACAAAAAGAGCTACAAGAGACTCTGGTAGAAGCCCAAACTTTGTTACCACTTGTTCAAATTGACCGTGACTTACAAGTAAAAATTTCTCAGGTTTGTTCTGAATTGGATGTTGATGGATTAAGAGGAGATATAGTCGTTAACCGTGCTTCAAAGGCCTTAGCAGCACTTGAGAAGCGAAAGGATGTCACAATAGAAGATATCGGCTCAATAATAGTATTATGTCTTCGTCATAGACTTCGTAAAGATCCCCTAGAAACAATTGATTCAGGCTATAAAGTTAAGAAAACTTTTAATCAAACATTTGGTATTGAATTAGAAGAAAGTTAATTAAGTTTGTAGAGTCATCTTAAAATTTATAATATTGACTCTACAATTCTATTTCTCAATCTTAGAAAAATATAATAGTTCTATTTTTTCTTAAACCTAAATTTTCTAACTAACTTAACTGTATAACCACTAGAATCTACAATTAACGCAGTGACTGTGTTTTCAAACTTCATTAGACTTATTACTCTAACAACACTTCACTCTTTTGGCTTTATCACATTACGGATGGCATAGATACTGTTAATACTAATTGCAATATGTCCATTATATATTGTCTAGACGATAGTTAATAAATCTCCAATTATCTGTGGATTTAATTACTGATCGTATACTACAAAAGAAAAAACGAATTTTCTTTCTAAATTTTTTTTTAATCAATCCTATTTTTAGAGTATCGTAATAAAGACTCAAAGTTTTCCTAAAAAATTAAACCATAACACTTTATTACAAAGAAAGTACATAATTATATTTTTTCCTAAATAACTCTCTTAGAATAAAAATATTTTCGTTAAGTCAGGTACTACACCATATTATCCATATGGACGAAAAATATAATATAATAATTAGGTGAAATTTTTAACAAAAGCAATATGTAAATAGGAACATATATATATTCTTATTTACATGTAATTCATAGTAACTTTATAGTTAACTTAAGTAAAAAGATTAGTTGATGTAAGCTTAAGATATATAGCTTCTCCAAAATTATGAAAATACTATATTTTTATGAGCACCAAAAAATTATCAAATCAAATGTCAATAACATAGTCAAATATGAATATTTACCATATACAGAAAGTAACTTATAAGTATTTGAAAAGTAGTTAACTGTTTACGAGTTTTTGAGTTAATAATTTTAATTGATTAAACAATGAATAACATCTCATATTCTGCTATTGACGTTCAAAGCATCTTTAATAATATTGCTCCTGTTTACGATGAGCTTAATACTTTACTGAGTTTGGGTCAACACAAAATATGGAAACAGATGACAGTAAAATGGAGCGAACCAAGTTTAAATAATTTAGGCTTAGATGTTTGTTGTGGTAGTGGTGATTTAACCAAGTTACTAGCTCAAAAAGTTGGCAAAAGAGGAAAAGTAATAGGAATTGATTTTTCTAAAGAATTATTAACAATCGCTTCTCAGCGTCATAACAAATACTATCCATCTTTATCTCTAGAATGGATTCTAGGAGATGCCTTGAATCTGCCATTTGAAGATAATACTTTTGATTGTGTTACTATGGGATACGGTCTAAGAAATATTATCGATATTCCTCGTTGTTTACAGGAAATACACCGTGTTCTTAAGCCTTCTGCTAAAGTTGCTATTTTAGATTTTCAACGTCCATCTAATGCTTGGCAACAAATATTTCAAAAATGGTATCTTGATAGTTTTGTTGTTCCTGTAGCAAAACATTTCAAACTAGAAAAAGAATATAGTTATATTATGCCTAGCTTAGAAAAATTTCCATCAGGAAAAAGGCAAGTTGAATTAGCTCTTAAAGCTGGATTTGACGCTTCAGCTTATTATTCTATTGCTGGAAATATGATGGGAGTCTTAGTAGGAACTAAAAAATACTTATAAAAACTGTTTATATATCTTCTATCTTCCAAATTACAGAATGAAGATTAATATGTTGGATTTCTCTTATGATTTTATTTGATACTTCTTCTCTTGATCTATTTACTATTTCTAGTGTTATTATTCCACCATTAGCAGGGACGATTATTGGTTATTTCACTAATGATATTGCAATTAAGATGTTGTTTCGGCCCTACAAAGCAATTTATATTGGTAAATTTCGTTTGCCTTTTACTCCGGGCTTAATCCCTCGCAATCAAAAGAGATTGGCTAAAAAAGTTTCAGATACCATAATGGGATCTCTATTAACTCCAGAAGAGTTGCAAAAACTAGTAGGACGTTTGTTGAAGGCTGAAAGGGCAAAAATAGCAATCTTATGGTTACTAAATCTTGCTATTCAACAAATAAAAGAAGATAAACAACAGAAAACAGCCAAAATACTATCCGAAATTTTAAGAAATTTATTTAACGAATCATTACCTCGTTTGTTAGAACTTTTAGCACGACGTCAAGATCTTTTAGAAGATCAAATCAATCAAATTTTTGATAAGATTATACTAGATTTTCAGTTTTCTGATAATCAAGCGAAGCAGTTTGCTGATTGGTTATTGGAAAAAGTAGCTTCTCCTAACACTCTCCGAGAGACATTGATTGAATTTCTCTCTGAAAAAAATATTCAGACTATAGATGAAGGTATCAAGGAAAAAACTAGTGGTTCTTATTGGTTTATAGCTAATTTTTTTGGGGTTAGTGATACCTTACTAAGGTTGAAAAACTTTTGTTTAGAAGAAAAGGAAGTAGCTAATGCACGTCTTGAAGAATTATTGCTTTCTTTAGAAATACGAAACCAATTAAGAGAATGGTTAAGAAATTTTTCTCTACGCAATCTTCCTATTTCGACTATTAAAGAGTTGCGAAGGACTAATCGTGAAACTATTCAAAAATATATCCAAAAAAGTGGTACCAGATTTATACAAGATTTTGGCACAACAGTTAATTGGGAACAATTATCAATACTGATAATTAATCGTATCCAAAATTCGACTATGTTAAATACTTCTCTAGAGACTGTAAGTCAAGAACTAGCACTAGTCTTAGAGAAATATCTGGAGAAAAATTTAGAAACAATTGTTCTTCAGACTATTCCTATCATGTCTATTGATCAGATAATTATCGATAGAATTAAAGCTACCTCTTCCAAAAATTTAGAAATAGCAGTACAAGGAATTGTTCAAAATGAATTACAAGCAATAGTTAACTTAGGAGGTGTTTTAGGTTTTATTGTAGGAGTATTCCAAACCTTCATTATCTTATTAAGATAATTACCATTATGTTTAAAAATATTGGTTTACTTATTCCATTCTTGTGATACAAATTTAAGATGATGTTTTATTTAATTTTAAAGTAATAACACTTGTTCCAAGGCTTTCAAGATGTTTTGAAGATATTTTGTGAACTGCTTCTGAATTAAAACGATATCCTACATTGCGTACAGTTTGAATTAAACTAGTTTGACAAGAATCAATATCTATTTTTTTCCGTAGGGATAACACATGAGTATCAATAGTACGTGGATTATCTATGGCTTCTGGCCACGCCTTTTGAAGTAACTCTGAACGACTAAGAGGATTTCCTTCAACCTGTGCTAAAACATAAAGTAAACTAAATTCTTGTGGACTGAGATCTATAAATTTTCCTCTTAGTTCGACACGTCTTTGTACAAGATCAATTTTTAAATCGCCATAATTTAGAGACAATGGTGCATTAAAAACACGTACACGTCTAGTCAATGCAGCCACTCTTGCCATAAATTCTTTTATACCAAAAGGTTTTACTAAATAATCATCAGCTCCTGCATTCAACCCTCTAACAACTTTTTTTTCCTCATGTTGATCAGATAACATAAGGATCATAGATTGTCTCTGCTGATAAAGCCACTGACACAATTCAATTGAATCTCCACTAGGAATGTCTGCATCTAAAATAACTAAAGCTGGTTGCTTACAATTAAATATACTACGGGCTTGTTGCAAATTTGAATATTGTTGTGTTGCATAACCAGATTTCTGTAAATGCCAACTTAATAAAGAACGTAGATGAGGATTCCCTTCAACAATAGCAGTATGAACAAGGTTCATCTTGGTTCTGATCCTCTAAATCGATATTTTTATACTAGAATATCAAATCTTGCATCAAGAAATCTGTAATATTAACTACGACAATATGTAAAGAAAACTTTAAAGTATGTATTTTTTTATTCACAAACAATAATACTTTTGACGGACTTTTTCTTTAAACATTTGTTATGAGCATAAAATTTCACATTCATGATGAATAAACCTGTAATGAGAGATATGAAATAAATTTTATATCTCTTATTACAGGTTTATAGTGTAATAAGAACATATCCTTTTTAGGAAGCAAGAGCAATTTCTACTTGTTGTTGTAACTCTCCATTTTGATACATCTCAATCATTAAATCAGAACCACCAGCAAACTCGCCATTAATATAAACTTGAGGAATAGTAGGCCAGTCAGAGTATTCCTTAATACCTTCGCGAATTTCAGGATCACTTAAAACATCAAAAGTTTCAAATGTTGCCCCTAATGTACTAAAAATTTGTACTACATTATTGGAAAATCCGCATTGAGGCATTAATTTACTTCCTTTAATGAATACAAATATTGTATTGCTATTAACTAATTCTTCAATCCTATTTTTAATTTCTGGTGTCATAATTACTCCTTAGTGTTTACATTATTAGTGTGGCTTTAAATTAAATCTACATTACGTAGTTTCAACTTTTTGTTGAGCTATTTCCCATGTTTTAGGTGTATAAGTTTTTAATCCTAAGGCATGAATAGACTTGGAAGTCATAGCATCTTGAAGAGTACTATAAACTAATTGATGTTGTTTAATCATTGTTTTTCCTTCAAATTTTGAGGAAATAACAATTATTTCAAAATGATCACCTCCTCCAGTAAGATCTTTTACGATTATCTGGGCTTCAGGTAATTTAGTTTTAATCATCTCTTCAACTTGTACTAATGCAACCATTTAAATTTATTCCAAGAAAATTGAGAATACTAAAATTATTGTTATTTACTGTATCAAACTTCGCTAAATTCAAAAATAGGTATTAATACAGCATTTACATTTTTAAATTCTTATAAATAAAATCTTATTCACTGTTATGGAATTTTATAGTATTGAAAGTATTAATCGACATTGGTAGTGCCCTGTTCTTGACTATTAAAGGGAACATTGACAAAACCTAATTCGTATAACTGTTGATAAGATTTTTTGCCTAAATCTGTAGTAGGATTTTGAGAACGAATTATCTGAATAAGTAAAGGGACAGCTAATTCAGGCTGATCTTGTGCCCTATGTACCAGAGCTAATTGATAAGTTGCAGAATCTCTTAATTGTCCTGTCTTTAATGCACTATTCCTCTGAGCATCGTATACTTGTGTGTCAATGCCAGAAAAGCTATTAGCTAACTGTAAATGAAAATTAGATAACTGATTAAAAACCTTACGAGCTTGACGTAATTTTGCTACTGCTAAGTCATAGTTCTCTTGATTAATAGCATTACTTGCGTCGTTCATCAACTTTTCTCCTCCTTGTAAGCTAAGGAGACTATTATCTTGCGTTAAGGGACGAAAACTATTAGGGTCTAGTATATCATCTGCATTATTCTCTTGTTTCTCTATGGCTTGTTGAGATAGGGTAGGTTGAGATAGCGTCTGACTAGGAAAAATTGTTGATGTCGCTATTTCCAAAATAAAAGAGATAAAAATAATACTAAGCAATTTACTGTTGAACACAGGAGACTTTAACATGATACGTTCGAATAAAGGGATTAAAGAATAATAGGAAGATAAATTACTGGGACATCTTAACATTTATATAAAAAAACAAATCATAAAGTACTTACAAAAGAATAATCATCATAGTAGCTTTTAATATGGTGAGCTTAAAAACTTTCTCGGTACTATTGAAAGTAATTCTTGGATGATAATATATCTTACTACACAGTACCAACATAATTAGATTAGTTTAACTTACAAAATATTTTTTGATCAATTGAGACAAATATATTAAAGATCTATAGATTTTAATAATTCTGTTTTGTAGTTAGTAAGAGCTTTTTGAATATAATTAATATTAATAAATATATCTTATATTGTTATATCTAAGACATAGTAAATCAAAGATTTCTAGTTAATTTATATTGTTTTGATTACTGTTTCAAATATAATACTTACTTTAAACAAAGTACTGTCCAAAAAATTAATAAATATTCCAATTATAGTTTTTACTTTAACAATAAAATATGACTCTTTCCTCAATTACTTACTGTGAACTTCAAAAATTTCTAGTAGAATCTTCAATAATCGAAGAAAGAGAAGCTGTTTTAGGAATTACTATTGATGGAAAAACTTCCAAGGATCTTGATGATGCTATATGGATAGAGCCTTATCAATCAGGTGCTATCGTTTTAATACATATTTCTGACGTAACAGCATTAATCCCAGAAAAATCACAGCTTGAACATAAAGCATTAAGACAAATTGAAACTTGCTATTTAGCTTCTTCCACAAATCCTTTATTCCCCAATGAATTATCTGAAAATAAACTATCTTTATTAGAAGGTCGTCCACGCTTAGCGATTACTATCAAAGTAACTTTAGATGAAGTAGCTAATATTAAAAATACTGAGCTTTTGTCGACATCTTTAATAAATATGAAGAAGTTTTCTTATGCAGTAGCAGATAGAACTCTTGAAGATATTTCGCAACCTTTATATCAAATGTTACGTTACTGTGAGTCATGGGCACAAAAGCTAGCTCAAAAAAGACAAAATATTGGAGCATTCGGACAAAGTACCATTAAAGGTATTTCGTTGGATGAAGAAGGAAGACTAATAGGAAGTTCTATATATCGTTCACAAAGAATTGTTCAAGAATTTATGATTTTAGCTAACACAGCTGTTGCTAACTTAGCAGAACAATATAAAATACCTATTCTTTATCGTAACCATACTTGTTCTGAAATTGCTCCTGAAAACAAACTTTTAATTGAAACTTTAATTACTTTAGGATTACCCACATTAGTTCACCAAAAACTTAAAAGTTGGTTAAATCCTGCAAATTATTCTCCTGTTGTTATTAGTCATTTTGCTTTATGTATTCCTGCATATACACATTTTACATCTCCTATTCGTCGTATTGCTGACTATCTCAATCATCAGATCCTAAAAACAATTTTTATTGAACAAAAAAAGAGCCCTCATATATTAAAAGAATTAAAAAAAATTGCTCAATATATAAATAAGGAAAGCCTCAAAAATAAAGTAAGGCGTACTCAATATTTTCAAACAGGACATTTAGGAAAAATAACGAGTATCTTAAATGATCAAAATAAAATTTCTTTATTATCTAATAAAGAATTTTCTCAAATTCTTAAAGATAGTTTTAAAATTTCAAAATTAGATAAAATTGTTATAGAAGCTAAACAAAGATTAAAGCAAAAGATATTAAAACCTTGTGATTTGTATTATTTAACATTCGGAAAATATCAAAGCCCAAAAAACAAAAAGCTAATAAAAGGCGAGTTATTATATTACTTCAGAAAACAAGTTGTCTTAGCTACTCAAACTTTACAAATAGCTTCCACAATTCAACAAAAAGATATAAATTATATTGAAAAATTAACACCATCAGGACAATTTGTTTTTAGGACAATTTTTAAGAACAAAACAACAAAGGTAGCTTCTATAGCACCCAACAAGCAAGAGGCTAAACATAAATCTAATGTATTTTGGATAGAAGGACAAGTAGAAGAAACTTTATGCCCTTCTACTACAATTAACCTAAATACTATAAAGAAGAATAATATATCAAAAGTAACGTTTATAGCTCAAAATAAAATTAATCTTGTAAAAATTAGTGTAGATGCAATTAATAATTCAATTACTTATATACATACAATCTTAAAATATATGAAAATTAATAAGCCCATATATGTGTACAACAAAATAGGTTTAAAATGGGAATGTTACTGTTGTTTTCGATGGATAAATGATATTAAAATTGTGACAGCATCTATAGCAAAAACTAAAAAGGAAGGGAAGGCTAGTACATCATTAAAATTAATGATTCATTTAGAAAATTATTTTCTTTTCACTAAAAAAAAAAATTCTAAGTAGTTTGAATAGTTTTCAGCTTATATTTAAAATTTATAACTATCTATAATCAATAGTAATTAAAATTTAAGGATTGGTTATAGATAAATAACTTTTATCACTTACTATTAATTTTGCTGCAGTACATACTGCAACAAAATTAATTTTTATTTTAAAAACTTTCTCAATCAATAGCTATAGTAAAAGAATTTTTTGTACAAAATTTTTAATAGAATTATAAACGAGTATCACAAATATAAAAAAACATAAAACTTTGCATATCCTACCATTAACTTTATAGTAATATTAACTTTTAATATAATAAACAGCGTTGTGAAAAAAATTTCAATTCTTGGCTCTACTGGTTCTATAGGTACGCAAACACTTGATATTGTTAATCAGTATCCAGAACAGTTTAAAGTAATAGGATTAACTACTCACTCTAATATAGGATTACTATTTACTCAAATTAAGCAATTCCGCCCTGAAATTGTTTCAGTGGTTAATGAAGAAAAAGTGGAAGATCTGAAAGATATGATTTCTACATTAAACTATTCTCCTATTATAGTAGTCGGAGATGAAGGTGTTATAGAGGTAGCATGTTATGGAGATTCAGAAACTATTGTTACAGGTATAGTAGGATGTGCAGGATTACTGCCAACAATTAAGGCAATAAAAGCGGGGAAAGACATCGCTTTAGCAAATAAAGAAACACTTATTGCTGGAGGTCCTGTTGTATTACCTTTAATAGAAGAATATGGAGTTAAATTGTTGCCTGCAGATTCAGAGCATTCAGCAATTTTTCAATGTTTACAAGGGATAGGCCATAAAGATCTCAAGCGTATTATTTTGACTGCTTCTGGAGGATCTTTTAGGGATTTACCACCTGAAAAACTTAAATTTGTCACAGTCGAAGATGCTTTAAAGCATCCCAATTGGTCAATGGGTAAGAAAATTACTATAGATTCAGCTACCTTGATGAATAAAGGACTAGAAGTTATTGAAGCACACTTTTTATTTAACGTGGATTATAGTAATATAGATATTGTTATTCATCCACAAAGTATTGTCCATTCTTTAATTGAATTACAAGACACTTCAGTTTTAGCTCAACTTGGATGGCCAGACATGCGTCTACCCTTGCTGTACGCTTTATCTTGGCCTGAAAGAATTTATACAGATTGGAAACAATTAGATTTAGCAAAGATAAGTAATTTGACTTTTCAAAAACCAGATTATGACAAATATCTCTGTATTAAGTTAGCTTATGCTGCAGGAAATGCTGGAGGTGCCATGCCAGCTGTTTTAAATGCAGCCAATGAACAAGCTGTTGAATCATTCTTAAATAAGGAAATTACTTTTCTATCAATTCCACATATTATCGAAAAGACCTGTGAACTTTTTATATCTAATAATTCTTCTCAGCCAACATTGGATGACATATTGAATGCTGATAAATGGGCAAGGAAAATAGCCTTAATGTTAATAAAAAATAAATATCAATAAACTATACTAAAAAAATTAACTAAGATATCATGTATACTTTTTTATACTAAGCAAAATAACTAATATGTTGCTTAATTTAATTATATTTATTACTTCGATCACAATAGTATCAATAATAGCTCGTTGGATTTTTACTATTATTAAATCTACATTTCTTACTCTGATAAGTATAATAATATTTTTAGCAGTGCTAAAACTTATCCTCGGGATCAATAGCCAAGAACTATGGATAGAAATCCAAAACATTTTCAAAATATTACATGATTTTATAAATGATAAATATTAATCTTAAATATTTAATTTGAATAAATAATCTTAGTTAATTCTGAAGTCCAAGAATCAACTAAGATTATTTATTCAAATTAAATCATAATATTTTTATAATATAGTCATACGAGATAAATACTACCCAATTTCTTCAATATATTATTGGAAGTAATCTTAAGCATGTAGATAATACATATTTAGAGCTATTAAATTTATCAAAATTCTGCATTTAAAGGAGTTCTAGGAAAAGGAATCACCTCCCTAATATTCTTCACTCCTGTGATGAACTGTACCATTCTTTCAAAGCCTAGACCAAATCCTGAGTGTGGAACAGTACCATATCTTCGCAGATCTAAATACCACCATAAATCTTCAGTAACAATTTTTTGTTTTTCAAGCCTTTCCTCTAATATGTTTAGTCTTTCTTCTCGTTGAGAACCACCAATGATTTCACCAATTTTAGGAAATAGAATGTCCATGGCAGCTACCGTTTTTTGGTCATCATTTAAACGCATATAAAATGCTTTAGTGACCGCAGGATAATTAGTCACAATTACAGGACTTTTAAATACTTCCTCTGCCAAATAACGCTCATGTTCAGCTTGTAGATCAATTCCCCATTCCACTGTATACTCAAATTTCTTATTAGATTTTTCTAATAAGTCAATAGCATTTGTATAAGTTATACGTTCAAATTTTTGATTAATAATCTTTTCTGCTGTCTCAAGAACTGTTGTATCAATATACTTATTAAAGAATTCCATGTCCTCAGGACAGCTTTCTAATACACTTTTAAAAACATATTTTAAAAATTCTTCCGCCACATCTTGATTTCCCTCAATGTCACAAAAAGCCATTTCTGGTTCTACCATCCAAAATTCAGCTAAGTGGCGAGAAGTATTAGAATTTTCTGCTCTGAATGTAGGACCAAAAGTGTAAACATTTTGAAAGGCCATAGCCATAACTTCAGCTTCTAATTGACCGCTCACTGTTAAATATGTTGGCTTACCAAAAAAATCTTGTCCATACTCAATATTACCTTTTTCATTATGTGGAATATTGTATAAGTCAAGATTTGTAACTTTAAATAAATCTCCTGCTCCTTCACAATCATTGGCTGTAATGATAGGTGTATGAATTAAAATAAATCCTTTTTCTTGAAAGAATTTATGTATAGCCATAGCACAGGAATTTCTAATTCTCATTACTGCACCTAATGTATTAGTGCGACTTCTTAGATGGCCTATAGTACGTAAAAATTCAAACGAATGACGTTTTTTTTGAAGAGGATATATTTCCGGATTTGAACTGCCATACAGTTTTATTGTAGTAGCTTTTAACTCAATATTTTGGTTTTTACCTGGTGAAGTGACTAATGTTCCTGAAATTTCTACAGAAGAGCCTGTATTTAACAGCGTAAGAATTTCCTCATAATTAGTAATAGTTTTATCAAAAATAACTTGTAAACTCTTTAAGCTAGAGCCGTCATTAACTTCAATAAAAGAAAACTCTTTTAACTCTCGTTTTGTACGTACCCATCCCTGAACAATTGTATCCTCATCAGTTACTCCGTTACGAAATACATCTTTTATACGTTTTGCTTGCATTATTTATTTAATATTTTATAAAACTATTTTGATTATATGGTATCAAATTTTGTTTCTAAAATTGTTAATAATAGTTTTCCGACTTTATAGAAATGATTAAAGTTATAAATATATCTTCTTTTACAAAACTAACTTGAGTATGGATTTAAAATTATAAGTTTGTAAATTATCTTATATTTAAGATTCTAAATCAAACTATATGTATACATTATGTTTATGCCAAAACAATGAATTGCTTCTATCTTTTAAGTTAAATAAAATATATTACTGATACTATAATCATATATCAGTAACATAATATTCTAATACTTTTAAAGTAGTTTAGATTAAGTGAAAAATTCTTTAAATTTTTATAATTAACTGAGTTTAAACTTCTTCTTCATGATATTCAATTTGTTTATCTGGAATATTGATGGGATTAGAAGTATATGATTCTACCTCAGATTTATCTTCCCAGACATCACTTTGTTCCTCGTGAAATTTGTTCTGCTTTTCTTTATAGTTAGTTGCTTGGGATACATTTTCTTCTTGTTGTACTTCCTCCCAGTTTGTTTCTTCATAATCATTCTCATGTTCTTGATAGTGAATAGGCTTTCTTTCTTGTTTTGGAGAAGTAAAGCTTACTGGCTCTCCTGGTATATTTTCATTCCACTGTTCATCTATCAAAGATTCTCTTACTTGTACAGCATTTCTCACAGGAATTCCAGTTCCTAGCTGATTTTCAGGTTTTGTTGTTGAAGAAGAATAGAGATAATCTTCATCATCTTTCTCCCAAGGAGCTTGGCTAACACCTAAACGCTGTAAAACTCCCATAGTCAACTGTGTAAGTCGTTCTTCTGCCCCTTCAAAGACGATTAAACGATTAGGGCCATTACTAACTACTTCATCCATTGAAATCTCATACGTACTTAAGATTTGATCGGGAATTTGAGGGTAACCTAATGAAGCAATAATTATAGATAAGACTTTACCTGTTGCCAAATCAAATTGAAAATCTCTAACACGTCCTAGAGATTCTCCTGACTCAGTAACAACCTCGCAATTAATCAGTGGGGAATACAAATTAGTATCAACAATTTCAACTGCATTTTCATTATCAACTAAAATAACATCCCCTATTTGACAAATGCTTGTAATATAAATATGGTCTGGTACCCCTGAGATGGAAAACATATTATCTCGTAGACCAAGAGCAACTACTTCTTGTTGATCGATATCAACTAAAATTTCTTTAACAACTCCTAATCTTTTACCCTCTTCTCGAGTAATTACTTGTGTATTAACAAATTCGTTACGTAGCCGAATATTATCTATAGTCATTTTATCTTAAGTTAAATTTTTAGTTTTTTGGAAATAGAAAAATTAATAACAGATATTTCAGTGAGATGATTTAGTCTTAATTTATTGATAATAACTTAAGCATTTATATTAAGCTATAATTTAAATAGAATGAATAATTTATTTACCTTTATGTAATAAAACCGTATAAAAGTAAATCAAGCTATTTTCTACTCCGCAATGATTTTCTATACTTCCACTTCTACTACTATATTAACATTTATTAGATTCTAATATTTTATAGATACAATGTTATTCTTCATAACATACTCGTAGAAATATTTAAGTTATAAATATTTCAAAATATATTAATAAGTTATCTTTTACTAAGACATAAGTTATTAATTATAATTAGTAGTGTCCGATATTTATACTTTCTAGAGGTTGAGGGCATAAAGTATCAAAATAAATTTATTGTATATAAAAAATTAAGATATATAAAAATAAATATTTCTCGAATAAATTGAGTTTTATTAACAGATTATTAAAATATAGATTGATTGATATTTTTTAAATTGAAAATTATTTAGTAAGCATCTATTATAGACTTCAATTTCACAGTGTTTTCATTTTATTTCCTAATATAATATTAAATTTCTTCAATAGAAAAATTAAAAATAATAATAAACCTATTGAATATATTATTTTTTAAATTAGTTAAACTACAATGAATTTTAAAATTTTTTAAAACCTCATAGATATTGAGATAATTTCAGGGAATAGTCATAAAATATAAATAGTAGATTATATTTTAAAAATATCGGTTATTAAAAATATCATATGGAACGAATAAAATTTATTTGTCTTTTTGCTTTAAATTTAGATTCATTTATTTTGAGGAGTTTTTCTTATGGGAAAGATAAAAGTCGGTATTAATGGTTTTGGTCGTATTGGACGATTAGTTTTACGAGCAGGCATTAATAATCCTGATTTTGAATTCTTGGGTATAAATGATCTTGTACCTCCTAAAAATATTGCTTATTTATTTAAATATGATTCTACTCATGGACGTTTTAATGGAACTGTAGAAGCTGTTGATGATGGGATACTAATTAACGGAAGCTTTATACCCTGTTTTGCAGTTTGTAATCCTGAGGAACTATCTTGGGGAAAACTTGGAGTAAATTATGTTGTTGAATCTACTGGTTTATTTACTACCTATGATACTGCTAGTAAACATTTAAAAGCAGGCGCTAAAAAGGTTGTTATTTCTGCTCCTACAAAAGATCCTGAAAAAGTTCATACTATCGTTTTAGGAGTTAACGACTTCAGTTATGATCCCTTAAAACATCATATTGTTTCTAATGCTAGCTGCACTACTAATTGTTTAGCACCTATTGCCAAGGTAATTAATGATAATTTTGGCCTGGATGAAGGTCTAATGACAACAGTACATGCTATGACAGCAACACAGCCGACTGTGGATGGGGCTAGCAAAAAAGATTTGAGGGGAGGCAGAGGAGCTGTACAAAATATAATTCCTGCTTCAACAGGGGCTGCTAAAGCAGTAACTTTAGTTATTCCTGAACTTAAAGGTAGGCTAACTGGAATGGCTTTACGGGTTCCTACTCCAGATGTATCAGTTGTTGATTTAACATTTAGAACAACTAAGTCAACTAGCTACCAGAATATTTGTGATGCTATGAAAACAGCATCTGAGGGAAATTTAAAAAATATTTTAGGTTATACCGATGAGGATGTAGTATCTATGGATTTTAACGGTTCTACATACTCTAGTATTTTCGATGCAAAAGCAGGGATTGAACTGAATCCTAATTTTTTTAAAATAATTGCTTGGTATGATAACGAATGGGGATATTCTTGTAGAATGCTAGATTTAATGATGAAAATGCAAGCAAAAGAAATATAGTTTGTATTATTCAAACAAGATAAGGAAATTATTTAAAAACGTCTCTAATAAATACTTCGTAACAGTAAGAGTTTCTTATTTAATAATATATAAGTTAAAAAGTATTTATTATAGGTTTTCATACAATCTAGTTTCATATTAATACTTTGTAAGTATTAAACATATTTGAAAAAAGCTTTTCATGAATAATTTAAAACTTACGATCACTAACTAAGTTTATTTTTTAGGCTATAACTTCATAAAATAATTTAGTTATATTAAAACTACTAATGAATAAGTACATTCTCATATAAATAAAAAAGGTGATATATGAATTTAAAAAGTAAAATCGATTATTTAAACTATAGATAATATTGAACAATCAACTGCTTAGTGCGATTACTAAAATCTTTAATTTTTAACGTCATTTAGTAGTATACTCGGTGTACGCAATTTACATTATTAAAACTAATTGTTTAATTATGTTTATCAACTACTTCTTGTAAAAATTTATTGATTTTTAAAGTATTGTTTAATTTATATTAAAAACTTTCTAATGTCTAAGAAAACTTTGGCATATTTATCAGAACAAGAAATTACTGGAAAACGAGTACTTGTGAGGACTGATTTTAATGTTCCTGTGAAAGATAAACTAATTGTGGACGATACTAGAATTCGTGCAGCTTTACCAACTATCAAAAAACTTATTGCTCAAAAAGCAAAAGTTATTCTTTGTAGTCATATGGGCCGTCCTCAAGGAAAAATAATTCAATCCATGAGTTTAGCTCCTGTTGCAATTCATTTGTCTAAATTATTAAAGCAAAAAATAATAATGTGTGATGAATGTGTTGGTGACTCTGTTACAAACGTTATTAATAATCTAAAAGATGGTGAGATCGTTTTATTAGAGAATCTTCGCTTTCATCAAGAAGAAGAAGTTAACGACTCTGAATTTGCAAAAAAATTAGCGAGTTATGCAGATATATATGTAAATGATGCTTTTGGCTCCGTTCATAGATCTCATGCTTCCATTGAAGGGATAACACATCATTTAAACTTTAATGTTGCAGGATATCTAATTGAGAAAGAGCTTAAATATCTTAATGATTATATTAATAAGCCTCAACGTCCTCTAGCAGCTATTATAGGAGGTTCTAAAGTCTCTAGTAAAATAGATATTATTGAGGCTTTGCTTGATAAATGCGATAAATTACTTCTTGGTGGAGGGATGGTATTTACATTTTATAAAGCTAGAGGGCTAGATATCGGTAAATCTCTAGTTGAAGATGAAAAATTAGACTTAGCAAGATTCTTAGAAATTAAAGCTAAAACAAAAGGTGTGGAATTAATAATGCCTACTGATGTAGTCATAGCAGATAGTTTCTCTCCGGATGCAATTTCTAAAACTATCAGTATTAATAACATTAGAAATAATTGGATGGGGTTAGATATTGGCAATCAATCTATTAAGACCTTCAAGGAAACCTTACAAGACTGTAAGACGGTGATTTGGAATGGTCCTATGGGGGTATGTGAATTTGAAAAATTTGCTGTTGGAACTCAAGAAATTGCCAATACTTTAGTGGAATTAACTGAAAAAGGTGCTATTACTATTGTTGGAGGTGGTGATTCTGTAGCTGCCATAAATAAAATAGGCATAGCTAAGAAAATAAGCCATATATCTACAGGAGGGGGTGCTAGCTTAGCATTGTTAGAAAATAAAGAATTACCTGGTATTGCTGCTTTAGATGATATATAGGAAATATTGTGAGCCTAATACATACAGACGATAGAAAATAATTTAAAAACATATATCAAAAACGCTTTAATTATTAAAGGACTTATACTTTTTATTAATATAAATAAAAAGTATAAATATTAGTAAATAAGAAACGTAAACTAACATTTATACTTTGAGGTAGCTATTATTAATAATAAAAATAAGTAATATGCTATTACTTTTCTAAATTAACTCATAAATTTATTCGTAAGTTCATTTGGTAAATACAAAATTGACTAATTTTTGAGGAACTATAATAATTTTTTTGATTTCTTTTGCGTCTAGTAAACGTTTACCAATTTCTGAATTACAAACTAAATTCTCTAACTCATTATTATTAATATTGGCCGGAGCTTTAATAGTTCCTTTTGTTTTCCCCATGGCTTGGATTACTATAGTAACTTCATCTAATATCAAAGCTTCATTACTAACTATTGGCCATTTCTGGAGATGGATTGATTCTTTATGTCCTAATTTATGCCATAACTCTTCAGCGATATGAGGGGCAAAAGGTGACAATAAAATTAAAAGAGTTACTATACCTTCTTTATATACTGAAGAATTAATATCTTTAAAATCATTAAGAACATTATTTAACTTCATTAATTCTGCAACTGCTGTATTAAGTTGATAACTTTCCTCTAAATCTTGGGATATTTCTTTAACAACAGTATGGATAAAGCGTTTTAAATCTTTTTCACTTCTAGTTAATACTTTATCTTGTACTATGTCGATAGTATCGTTTTTTATATATGAATTAACTAAACGCCATACTCGATTTAAAAAACGAAACTGGCCCTCTACATCTGCACTGCTCCATTCTAAATCCTTTTCTGGGGGTGCTTTAAATAATATGAACATTCTAGCAGTATCTGCTCCATATCTTCCTAAGACTTCTTGTGGATCTACTCCGTTATATTTAGACTTAGACATCTTTTCATAAAAAGCTTCAAGATTATCTCCTGTATCAGGATCTATTGGGTTTTCAGGATTTACTTTATTAAGAGGAATATATTTACCTGTTTTTAAATTCTTATATGTTATTCCTTGAACCATTCCTTGTGTTAAAAGATTTTTAAAAGGTTCATTTGTGTTGATTAGTTTTTGATCTTTTAAAAATTTTGTAAAGAAACGAGAGTATAGAAGATGCAAAATAGCATGTTCGACTCCTCCTACATATTGATCTACTGACATCCAATAGTTAACTTTATCAGTATTAAATATTTCTTGAGGATTGTTAGGATCAGTATATTTTAAATAATACCAAGATGAATCAATAAATGTATCCATTGTATCCGTTTCACGTTTCGCTAGACTACCGCAGCTAGGACAAGTAACATTAACCCATTCTTCCAGGTTAGCCAAAGGGGAACTTCCACGTCCAGTAAATTCGACATTTTTGGGTAATTCTACTGGTAAATCAGACTCGGGAACGGGCACACTACCACAATTAGGACAATGAATAATAGGAATGGGGCAACCCCAGTAACGTTGACGAGAAATTAACCAATCTCGTAATCGATATTGTATTTTAGATTCTCCGATAGAATGCTCTTTTGCATATTCAATAACAGCAACTTTTGCCTCTTCTGAATGCATTCCGCTAAATTGTCCAGAATTAACCATGATACCTGGCTCTATATAAGCCTCTTCTAGCGATAATTCAGTAATTTCTTTCAAGTTAGAATTTTTAGAAAGAATAACAACTTTAATTGGTAATTGATTTTCTTTAGCAAATTTAAAATCACGATTATCATGAGCAGGAACTCCCATTACTGCCCCAGTACCATAATCAGCGAGAACATAACTTGCTATAAATACAGGTAATTCCTGACCGTTAAAAGGATTAATAACTTTTCCCCCTGTGAAAATGCCTTTTAGTGGCTTATTTTCTGCAGTACGTTCGATTTCACTTTCATTAACTATTTCTTGAATAAATTTTTCTACACCTTCTCTATATTCTGGTTTAGTTAATTTTAGTACCAGAGGATTCTCTGGTGCTAAAACTAGATATGTTACACCGTAGATAGTATCAGGACGAGTAGTAAAAATAGATATACTTTCTTTAGTGTCTTTTATAGGAAATTTTATATATGCCCCTAAAGACTTACCTATCCAATTTTCTTGCATTAGTTTTACACTGTCTGGCCATCCCTTTAAAGTATTAAGATCATCCAGCAAACGTTCAGCATAATCAGTAATTCTCAAGAACCATTGACAGAGGAGCTTCTTCTCTACTTTAGCGCCTGAACGCCAGGAATATCCTTCTGTATCTACCTGTTCGTTTGCTAAAACAGTTTGATCAATAGGGTCCCAATTAACAGTTGCTTCTTTTTGATAAGCTAACCCAGATTTGTAAAACTGTAGAAATAGCCACTGTGTCCATTGGTAGTAACTAGGTGAACAAGTCGTTATTTCTCTCTCCCAATCTATTGATAATCCCAATGATTGAAGTTGCTGCCTCATGTTTGCAATATTCTTTTTTGTCCACTCCTCAGGGGAAATACCGTTATCAATAGCTGCATTTTCAGCCGGAAGTCCAAAGGCATCCCATCCCATAGGATGTAAAACAGAATATCCTTGCAATCTTTTAAAACGAGCAATTACATCGGTAATTACATAGTTTCGGACATGGCCCATATGTAAATTACCAGATGGATAAGGAAACATTGACAAAGCATAGAATTTTTGTTTTTTACTGCTTTCTAAAGTTCTATCTAATCCTTGTTTAAGCCATTCTTGTTGCCATTTTTTTTCAATTTCTGCTGGTTTATACTGGAATTCCACTACTATTTCTCTATCACGAACATTTATCATTGTTAATTATCTCTGATTTTTGGAATATAAACTTATCTGTAACTTTATTTTTAAAATTTGTATAATGACTTGACAAATATGGCCAATTATAAGGAATTAGATATTTTCTTCTTTACTATTAATATCCCACTGGAAAAATATTAATAATTAAAGTACCCAATATGTATGAAATAATATATCTAATACTTTATAGACTTTGGCTTCTTAAATAAGACTAATTGATACTTATATCAAAAATTCTATAAGTCATTTAAGAGTTTTTGCCTTACAATATAATTGGATTTTCATCTTTAATGGATTAATTTGTGATCTTGAGTGAAACAACTTCCAGATTCTCTTCAACCAAATATTAAAAAACTGTTTCCGTTTCAGTTAGATAAGTTCCAACAAGATTCTATTACTGCTTTAAACAAAGGAAAATCTATTGTTGTGTGTGCTCCTACTGGTTCAGGTAAAACACTGATCGGAGAGTATGCTATTTATCGTGCATTAAATCTTAAGCAAAGAGTTTTCTATACTACACCCCTCAAAGCTCTTTCTAATCAAAAATTTCGAGATTTTCGGGAAAAATTTGCTACTAAAAATGGGAAAATCGATGAAAGTATGGTGGGATTAATCACAGGAGATACTGTACTTAATGCCAATGCTTCCATTGTTATCATGACTACTGAAATTTTTCGTAATATGCTATATGAAACTACTATAGGTGAGGTAGGAACATCATTGAAAAATGTTGTTACAGTAGTTTTGGATGAGTGCCATTATATTAGTAACCGTGGTCGCGGAACAGTTTGGGAAGAATCTATTATTTATTGTCCACCCAATATTCAATTAGTTGCCCTTTCTGCAACTATCGGTAATCCTCAAGAATTAACTGAATGGATCAATCAAGTACGAACATCCTTTCTAAATACAAATTCTGATAAAGGGTTACTTAGTTTGTGTGAACTAGTTAATTCGGATTTTCGACCAGTACCTCTCCGGTTTTATTTTAGTCAAAAGAATGGTTTATTCCCTCTGTTAAATTCTCAGAAAATTGCTTTAAATCCACTCTTAAAGTATCAGGGGTCAAAAGATAAACAAAGACGCACAAAAAAAGGAGATTTTCCTGATCCTTTGACTGTCGTTAAACAGCTCCATGAAAGAAAATTATTACCATCCATTTATATTATTTTTAGTCGTCGTGAATGTGATAAAGCTGTACAAAAAATGCATGATCTAGTTCTTGTCTCTCCTGAAGAGGCTCATACTTTACAATATAACCTGCTTATCTTTTTTTTGGCGGATAGTCCAAATTTACAAAAAAGTCTTTTAAAAATTATAGCCTTAGAAAATTTAGCACTACATGAAGTATTAAAAGATTTTCTAAAAACTCTATCAATTCATTCTTCTTTATTTTCTTATTTAGCTCATAACAAAAACTCTAAAAACTATTTATTTCAAGTACTTGCTAATTTATGTAATTTAGTTAGAGCAGATCAACTTGAGCCCTTGACGAGAGGTGTCGCAGCCCATCATGCAGGTATTTTACCTGCATGGAAAGAATTGATAGAACAACTCTTTGAAGTAGGATTAGTTAAAGTAGTGTTTGCTACTGCTACTTTGTCAGCAGGAATTAATATGCCTGCAAGAACAACAGTAATCTCTACCTTATCAAGACGAACTGATACTGGTCATAGCATATTAAGTCCTTCTGAATTTTTACAAATTGCTGGTCGAGCCGGTCGTCGAGGAATGGACAAAGTAGGTCATGTGGTAGTAGTTCAGACAGCATTTGAAGGTCCAGCAGAAGCTGCTTATCTTGCTACTGCAGAATCTGAGTCCCTCAAAAGCTGCTTCACTCCTTCTTATGGAATGGTATTAAATTTACTACAAAAACATACAATTCAGGAAACAAAAAACCTTTTAGAGAAAAGTTTTGCTGAATATTTAGCTAAATTAAAATTACAGCCAGAACAACAAGCAATCTTCTGTTTAAATACACAATTAAAAAAATTAAATATTCAGTTAGAGGGGTTTAAAGAAGAAGATATTTTGAAATATGAAGCTTTAAATACTCTCTTAAAAGAGGAAAAAAAACTTTTAAAAATTTTATATAGTCAAAATAAGAAGAAACGGAAAAAAGAAATTTCTTCTCATATAAAAAAAATAAGTTCAGGAGATTTACTATATCTTAAAAGCCAGAGATTAAAACTTCCCACGTCTTGCTTGGCCGTTGTTGTTACTTCGATGTCTTCAGATCAAAGAATTAACTTACTTTGTCTAGGAAATAATAATTATTGGTATCTAGTTAAACAAGAAGATATTGTTAATATTTACAAATTTTCTGTATCTGCTTCTCTAATAGATAAGCTAAAAGTCCCTGATATAAAACAATTCTCTTTCGGAAGAGGACCTAAAGGAGATTGTTCTTACGATGAGATACATCAAATAATGAAAACATATAACCCTAATATTGCTATTCCACAAGAGATAATTAATCAGCAAAACAAAGTTAATGATATTGAAGTATCTCTAAACAATATTTTTTCTATTAATCAAAAAGATACTGTACAACTATTTAAATCCTATTATGAAAGATTAGAATTAGAGAAAAAGTTATATTCTAAACAAAGTAAATTTCAAAAATTACAATCTAATCACTCATACTATTGGCAAGAATTTCTCAATCTAATAGAAGTTTTACGCGATCTTGACGCTTTAGAAGATTATACACCTACAGTATTGGGACAAGCTACTGCTACTCTAAGAGGAGAGAATGAGTTATGGCTGGGCATAATATTTATGTCGGGGATATTAGATAATTTGTGCTCTCATCATTTAGCAGCACTAGTAAGTGCAACGATTACAGAAACTTTACGTCCTGATACCTGGACAAATTACTTGCCATCTTCAGAAGTGTTAGATATGGTGAACAATTCTTCAGACAATAAAATTAATATCACCCAAATATATCATTTATTAAACGAAGTACAAAAACAGTATCAAATTACAATTCCTGTTTATTTAGAACTAAAACTTATAGGACTGGTAGAAAAATGGGCTTTAGGTGAAGACTGGCAAAACTTATGTAAGAATACTAGTTTAGATGAAGGGGATCTGGTACGTTTATTGAGACGTACAATTGATTTACTATCTCAAATACCTCATACACCAGGTCTTTCTAGTTCTTTAATTAAAAATGCAGAGAAGGCAGTAATTCAATTAAAAAGATTTCCTGTTTAAATTTGGAAAATCACCTTTGTAGAGTTTCTTTGGTCTTTATAGTAATTTTTTCAACTAGGATGAAAATATTCGTAAATCTCCTTAGCTAGATATTGACCTATTCCTGAAACTTTTTGCAAACTTTCAACAGAAGCTTCTCTAATATAATCAACTGAATGGAAAAAGGAAAGAAGTTCTTTTTGCTTTCGAAATCCTAAACCAGTTATATCATCTAGCTGGGAAGAGCGACTTTGTCTAAGTCTTTGTTGGCGGTGGTAATTAATAGCAAAACGATGTGCCTCATCTCTTATTTTTCTTAACAACTTTAAACCTGGTTGTTCTGGATTAGTTATTAAAGAGTTAGAATTTCCTGGCAAAAATATCTCTTCCTTTTTTTTTGCCAAACTAATGACTTTTATTAAAGGGAAAAGCTTCATCTCTATTAAAATTTTGACTACTGCAGAAAGTTGTCCTTTACCACCATCAATTAAGATTAAGTCTGGATAATCATCTGATTTTAATAAATCTTCTGTTGCTAAATTACGGTAGGCATGAAATCTTCTACTAATAACTTCTGCAAGACATGCAAAATCGTCAGAATGGCCTAACTCTATATTATTATTTTGAATTTTGTAGTGGCGATAAGACTGTTGTGACGGAATTCCGTTAATAAAAACGACTTGTGATGCAACAGCATTGGATCCTTGCATATGAGAAATATCATAGCCTTCTATCCTATGTGGAACATCCTTCAAATTTAATATTTTAGTTAAATCTTGTAAGGATAATAAATTTTGTTGTATATCTCTTTGTGTTTTTTCTAGTTCATATGTTGCATTACGTTGAACTAAGTTAATAATTTCGATTTTCTGTTGCTTTTTAGGAACAGTAATAATAACTTTTTTACCTTTTTTATCTTTTAACCAGTTAGTAAAATCTTTTATTTTAGGAAGTTCATACTGCACCAAAATTTCATTTGGTATTTCTACTGGCTCTACTTGCCAATAATGTTCTTCTAAAACCCTTTGTAATATACTTCCAGATATTCCAAGAGTGTTGTCAGCAAAAAATCCTAGACGACCTATCAAGCGTCCTCCACGAATTTGAAATAATTGTACACAAGTGGAATAATTGTCAGAGGCTAGAGCGATTACATCTTGTGAGATTGTATCGTTCGGTAGAACTACTTTTTGATCTACGCTAAGCTCTTGAAGCGCCTCAATTCGGTCTCGTATTTGCGCTGCTTGCTCAAATTTTAACTGTGTAGCATACAATTTCATTTGAGTATCTAGCCTCTGTACTAATTCTTCAGTACGACCTTGAAATATCATTGCTATCTTAGTAACAATTTTATGATACTGATTAGAAGTAATTAATTTTTGACAAACACCAGAACAGCGCCCGATATCATAATTTAAGCAAGGTCTATCTTTAAATAAAGGACGCGTTCTTTGACGCAAAGGAAAAACACGTTTAATCAAACGTAGTGTTTCTCTTAATTTATGAGTATCAACATATGGTCCATAATAACGATCCTTTTTATTACCAAGTCGTCTTTTGCGAGTAATGAGTATTCTTGGATATTCTTCAGACCAAGTAATACAGACATAAGGATATTTTTTATCATCTTTTAAAAGTACATTAAAATATGGTTGATATTGCTTAATCAAATTAGCTTCTAAAGCTAATGCTTCTGCCTCAGTATCAGTAACAATAAATTCTATATTGTTAACTTGTTGCAGCATTAAATTAATGCGAGGTGTATGAGTATGATACTTTCCTTCCTGAAAATAAGAACGGACCCTTGTTCTTAATCTTTTAGATTTACCAATATAAAGAATATCTTCTTGTTTATCTAGCATAAAATAGATGCCAGGTTTCAATGGAAATTCTTTTAGTTTATTCTTTAAGGCATCGTTGTTTAACAATAATTGTTTATGTTTTTGCATAACCAATATCTGAGTAGTTTATATTTTTCAAATATGAAAATATTGATTGTTTATATTATTATCTAAGCTTGTTATATCTAGTATATTAACTTGCACACTTATAATTGCAATATTAACAATAAAATAGCTATTGAAAACGAGGGTTAACCTTTTATTAAAACTTATTTTTTAATATCTCTTTATATTTTGTTATACAAAGAGGTATGGTTTTCACAATTTAAACTATATACTTGTCTATATTCAACAGTTATTATAAGAGCGTAATCCGTTTATTAATTTTTCCATTATAAGTTTAGACAATTTACGGATTACCATAATAGCATTACCTAAATAATGTACATGTTAGATAATATTCGATTAGCTTTAGCAATAGGAATAGCTAAAATAACAACTTTTATTGTTAGATCTCTTAAATTAGGAGCTGCAAGTGTTCTGCCTGGAGCCATCTCTCTTCGCCTTTATCCTAAAATTTTATCAAAATTATGTAAGCAAGTTGCTGAAGAAATTATTGTAGTTATTGGGACGAATGGTAAAACTACAACATCTCTTTTACTGAGAACTATCTTAGAGAATCAGGGATGGAAGGTTAGCCACAATCGGACTGGAGCTAACTTAATCAATGGTTTGATTACAGCATTATTAGAAGATACCAATATGGCAGGAGAATTGGTTACAGATTTTGCAATTTTAGAAGTAGACGAAAATATTATCCCTTTACTACTAAAGGAGTGTAAACCTAAAATAATTATTGGTTTAAATATCTTTCGAGATCAATTAGATCGTTATGGAGAAGTAGACTCAATAAGCTTGGCTTGGCAAAAGGCGATTAGCTCTCTTCCTCATGAAACAATAATCATCTTGAATGCTGACGATCCAACCTTATCTTACTTAGGACAACAACTACTTCAACAAACTTTTTATTTTGGCTTATCAGAACCTGAACAATATTTAGAAGAAATACCTCACGCAACAGATTCGATATATTGTCCAAGCTGCGGTAATATCTTAGACTATCAAGGATTTTATCTTTCTCATTTAGGAGACTTTTGTTGTCCCAAGTGTGATTTCAAAAAAAGTCAAACAGCTCTTGTTAGTAAAGATTGGCCACAAATATTAGTTGGTACTTATAACAAATATAATACGTTAGCTGCAGGATTAACTGCTAAAAAGCTTGGCGTTAAATTGCCTGAAATTTTTAATACTATTAAAGCATTTAAGCCAGCCTTTGGAAGAGCAGAAGAATTAATTATTGATAATAAGAAAGTTTGTATTTTATTATCCAAAAATCCTGTAGGTATGAATGAAACTATAAAAATAGTAAACAATTCAAAAAAAGAAGGGTGCTCTTCAACAACTTTATTGATATTAAATGATAGGATTCCTGATGGTATAGATATTTCCTGGATTTGGGATGTAGATACAGAACTTTTAGTGACATTAGGCGGTAATCTCATAGTAAGTGGAGATCGAAGCTATGATATGGCTTTACGTTTAAAGTACAGTCAGCAGAGCTTAATAAAACAAGAAAATACAATTAATTTAATTACTGAAGAAAATTTAAATCAAGCTATAAAAATAGCTCTGAATTTGACAACAGAAACAGAAACTTTATATATAATTCCAACATATTCTGCCATGTTAGAAGTTAGAGAAATAATGGTTGGTCGTAAAATTCTATAGAAATTTTTAATTTAAATTAGTTAAGTGTATAAAAATAAAATTTAGCTACAAATAGCGTAAGCATATTATTAGTATTTGATAAAATTTAATGGTTTAAATAGGTTATTTTATTAAAAAAATCATTTTAGGTATAAATTTTGCACTAAAATAACTAGTTATGTGCTATGATTAGGTCTCATGCGTGAACAAAAAACATTACCAAGTTTTCACTAAACGTATGGGGGCGTGGCGGAATGGTAGACGCTACGGACTTAAATAACTGAGCCTTGCTGAAGAGATTTAGCGAGTGTAAGCTCTCAAATTCAGGGAATCCTAAGTTTTGGCACAGCCTAGATAAGGTAATCCTGAGCCAAGCCTAGCTTGTAAAATAGCTAGAAAGGTGCAGAGACTCAACGGGAGCTACCCTACCTTAAATTAATGAGAGGGTAAAGAGAGAGTCCGATTCTTAAGGTCTAGTTAGACAATAGTGAAAACTATGTGAAGAATGAAAATCCGTTGACCGCAAGGTCGTGAGAGTTCAAGTCTCTCCGCCCCCACTATCTTAATAAATAACTAAAAACTAGAAAGAGAACCATAAGCATATTTATTTATGGTTCTCTCTCTAGTTTTTAGCTATAGCACTTGTTGGCTATAACTAAAAATTTAGGCTAAATATAGCTTGAGTTAAGATGCTAAAGAGGCTGTTGATCGACGTCGACGATAAACTTTTGGATTGGTTTTAGACTTTGAAGAAGAAGATATATCTGGAATTTGCAAGATAAATATTACTAGTGGTTCGCTACGTAATTCTCTTTTTATGAGTCTTTGTAAGGTAGTTTCGATTTCTTCTTTCACGCAAGACCAATTAAGTCTATTGTTATCATCATCTGAAACGAATTCTTCCCAACGGTTTTTTAAAATATTTTCAATTGCTCGAATAATAAGTTGCCGTAATACAGGCGTCTCTACTTTAGTTACTACCCCACGGAGGTCGACTTGTGGAGGATCTGTTAATTCCCTATCTTGACTAATAGATGCTGCTATTGTGATTACTCCATCTTTAGCAAGTTGTTGACGATCTTGTAATACATTTTCATGTACTACTCCTGACTGATCAACTAATTCGATACCAGAAGGAACTTTTCCAGCAAGGCTAATGTTATTACTAGATAATTCTATTACATCTCCATTATTTACTATAATGATATTTTCAGAACTAATCCCCATCTCATAAGCAGTTTGGGCATGTTTTACTAACATGCGATGCTCTCCATGAACTGGAACAAAAAATTTAGGACGAGTTAAAGCCAACATTAACTTATGATCTTCTTGAGAACCGTGGCCAGAAACATGTATACCATGATGACGACCATAAATGACATTTGCTCCCTGCATCATTAAACGATCAATAGTGTTAACAACAGCAATAGTATTTCCCGGTATTGGATTAGCTGAGAAAACTATAGTATCTCCTTGACGTACTTTTATATGACGATGATCGCCTCTAGAAATACGTGTTAAAGCAGCTAGTGGTTCACCTTGTGAACCAGTTGTTAAAACAAGAACCTGTTTGTCTGGTATATTACGCGCTCCCTTAAGTGAAACAAATAAATCTTCTGAACATGTTATGTATCCTAATGTTCTTGCATGAGCAATAACATTCAACATAGAACGTCCTACAACAACTACCTTGCGTTTATGTTTTTGAGCAAGCTGTAGAATGATATTAACTCGATGAACTGAAGAAGCAAAAGTAGTTATCATTAAACGTCCTTCGGCTTGAGATATTATGCGATCTAAATTTGGATAAACAGATCTCTCTGAGGCAGTACTTCCAGGAAGTTCAGCGTTAGTAGAATCACTTAATAAGCAAAGTACTCCTTTTTCTCCATGTTCAGCAAGCTTTTGAAAATCAAAATATTCACCATCAATAGGAGTATAATCAACTTTAAAATCTCCAGTATGAATGATCACTCCTAGAGGCGTATGAATAGCTATAGTAAAACTATCAGCGATTGAATGAGTGTTACGAATAAATTCTACTAAAAAAGATGGACTAATTCTTGTCATCTCTCTTGGCCCGACTGTTTTTAAGGTGGTGCGGCTACTTACTCCTGCTTCATCTAACTTATCTCTTAATAATGCGATAGCAAGTTTTGGACCGTAAATAATAGGAATGTCAAATTGTTTCAAATGATAAGCAATTCCACCTATGTGATCTTCATGTCCATGAGTCGCTATCATACCTTTAATCTTGTGGCGATTTTCTCTAAGGTAAGTCATGTCAGGAAGAACAATATTTACACCATGCATTTCATCAGTTGGAAAAGCAATACCTGCGTCAATTAAAATAATTTCATCTTCGTATTCTAAAACACAGGTATTTTTACCTATTTCATGAAGCCCTCCTAAAGGAATAATTTTTAATGTAGACTCTTTATTAATTTGGTTCATTTTTCTCCTTAGTTATCTAAAATATATAAAGCTCAAAATTTAAATAAAAACTATAATTCAATAATATCTAATTTGTATTTTTAAAAATATTTATTAGTAATTAATTATTTATTTATCCTAAACTAATATCGTTACTAATTATTTACTTTTAATTAACATTAATTCTTCTAAGACTAGTTTAATCTCTTCCTTTAGTACTTTTGATATCTCTACTAAAGGAAGTCTAACCCCTCCCACTAACCATCCCTGTAAATTCAATGCTGCTTTAATTGGAATTGGATTAGTTGTGCAAAATAAAACTTTAAATAATGGGAAAAGTTTTAAATTTATTTCACTTGCTTGAGTTTCTTGGCTTTTATTAAATGCTTGTATCATTTTTTGAATTTCTAATCCAACTAGATGACTAGCAACACTAATAACACCCATACCCCCAGCTGTAAGAAAAGGCAAAGTTGAACAATCATCTCCTGCATAAATGAGAAAAGAGGGATCAGTCATTAAACGTATTGCATACACTTGTTCTAAATTACTAGAAGCTTCTTTAATACCAATAATATTTTCAATTTCTGCTAATTTAGCAATGGTTTCTGATGATAAATTTTGACCAGTGCGTCCAGGTACATTATATAAAATGATTGGAAGATCACTAACAGATTGAGCAATTTTTTTAAAATGTTGATAAAGTCCTTCTTGTGGTGGTTTATTATAATAAGGAACTACTTGCAAGGATCCGTCTAATCCCATTTTAGAGATTTCTTGAGTCATCTCAATAGCATGGACTGTAGAATTTGCTCCTGTCCCAGCAATAACTTTTGCTCTGGTTCCTACAGTTTCTTTAACTATTTGAAATAATTTAGATTTTTCTGACCAACTTAAAGTAGGTGACTCTCCAGTAGTACCACAAACGACTAAACTGTCGCTGCCATTATTAACTAGATAAGTAGCTAATTGTTCCACAACAGGATAATTAACATTTCCTTCTTTATCAAATGGAGTTACCATAGCGGTAATTACTTTGCCAAAACTTCGGTCACTCATTCGTTTTGCTATAAGTTATTATTCTTTTTAAAAATATACTGAGTGAATATTTCACTTAACCATTTAGCATTAATATTGTCAAGTCAATAATTTTCATTAATTAATAGTTCAGCTATTTGAATTGCATTTAATGCTGCTCCTTTAAGAATTTGATCACCACAAATCCACAATTCTAAGCCACAAGGATGAGAAATATCTTGACGAACTCTTCCAACTAATACATCATCGTTACTAGACGCATCAAATGGCATAGGAAAACGATTTTTTTGCCAATCTTCAAATAACTGAACTCCCGAAGTTTGAAGGATAATTTCTCTTGCTTTATCTATTGGAAACGGTTCATCAAACTCTAAATTAATAGATTCAGAATGAGCTCGCAGTATAGGAACTCTTACACAAGTGGCTGTTACTTTTAAGTCTGGTTCATTAAAAATTTTACGGGTTTCATTTACCATTTTCATTTCTTCTTCACAATACCCCATATCAGTCATCTTAGAATCATGCAGAAAAAGATTGAAAGCAAGGGGATAAGGTAAAATTTTTGCTTCAGGTTTCTTGTCATCAAAAATATCTTTAAATTGTTTTTTCATTTCTTCTATTGCTTGCATCCCAGCTCCACTAACAGACTGGTAAGTGGATACAACTATTCTTTTAATGGGCTGAGTCTTATGTAGTGGATAAATAGCCATAGCCATAAGAATGGTTGTACAGTTAGGATTCGCAATAATTTGGTTATGGCCAACTAAGGAACTGGGATTAATTTCTGGTATTACTAGAGGGACATTAGGATCCATACGAAAAGCACTAGAGTTATCTATCATCACAGCTCCTGCACTTGTAATAGCTTTTACCCAAGTTTTAGACACAGAACTTCCAGCAGAAGCTAATACTAAATCAATATTGTTAAAGGAATTTATCTTAACTTCCTCTACTTCTAATGCTTCACCCTTAAATATTAATTTATTTCCTGCAGAACGAGAAGAAGCTAAAAGCTTAAGGTTTTTCAAGGGGAAATTACGGCTTTCTAAAAGTTTTAGTAACTCAGTGCCAACGGCTCCTGTCGCCCCTAATATGGCGATATTAACTGGCTTGGACAATTGACCTTCCTCTCTACATTATCGAGCCAACAATTTTATCATTATGTAATAACGTGAAAACTTTTTCTTATTAATAATTAATATCTAACCATTTTCCTTTTACGAATGAATCATTTAACCTGCCATCTTAGTTAATAAAATTTATTTTAATTCATTGAGTGGGATCAATTTAAAATATACAAACTTTTTGTATATTTTACTCCAGGAATACTTATCCAGATATAAATATTTTAAAGTATATATAATTAAACTTTTAAAACAATCCTTTACCGCAGTTATATTACTTTTACGAAGAAACCCTATTAATAGTACTTTTTATGTATATTCATACTATTCGTCTTTTTATAAAAATATGTTATCAATCAATATATTTTTATTTTATTAATAATAGATTGAGTAAAGGAAACAAACTTCTAATACATTCATTAATTTTTGCCTATAATTGGAGCTTAATATGATTAATTTACTATATTCAGCCATTATATATAATGATATTTTCTACTAAAATTGCGAAAGGTAGTATAAACTATGAGAGTGATGGGAATTTATCAAAAGCAAGTGTATATAATATCTTATTACTTAATATATTATAGACATTAAATATTTCCCATTTCATTTAAAATTAACCTTAATTTTCTAAGCTCTAAAAACCTTTCATGATTTCTAGTAATGATTTTCGGAGCGGTGTCTCTATTGAGTTAGATGGTTCAGTATGGCGCGTTATTGAGTTTCTACATGTTAAGCCTGGCAAAGGTTCAGCTTTCGTTCGAACTAAATTAAAGAATGCTCAAACGGGAAATGTAGTGGAAAAAACCTTCCGTGCAGGAGAAAGTGTTCCTCAAGCTAATCTCGAAAAACGTACCATGCAACATACCTATAAAGACTCAGGACAGTATGTTTTCATGGATATGGAAACTTTTGAAGAAGTTCAGTTAAGTCTCCAACAAATGGGAACAACTGTAAACTATGTTAAAGAAGAAATGGAAGTTGATATTCTTTTCTGGAATGAAAAAGTATTGGAAGTTCAATTACCAACTTCTGTTGTTTTAGAAATTACAGAAACTGACCCTGGTATAAAAGGAGATACTGCTACAGGTGGTACGAAACCTGCCATTGTAGAGACTGGGGCTCAAATAATGGTTCCTTTATTTATCACTATTGGTGAGAAGATTAAAGTTGATACCCGTGATGGCTCCTATTTAGGACGAGAAACTTAAAATTAAACCTGGTTGTCCATATTTTAGATAACCGGGTTTAATACCTACTTAAACGTATTTTTACGAGTAGTTATAGGATGGATAGTCTGTGTCAATTAATTTTAAAGAGCTTCGTGAGTTGTTAGGGGCGATAGCCCAAACCGATATTTCTGAGGTCACCTTAAAAACAGAGGCTTTTGAGTTAAAAGTGAGTAGAGAAGTAAAAATAACAACTTCTACTCCACCAATATCAGCAGAGGTGGCCACTACTAACACCTCTATACTTTCAACAAATTCCGTTCAAACAATTTCGACCACTCCTTCCAGTCATGAACATTGGGTACCAATTACATCCCCTATGGTTGGTGTATTTTATCGTGCTTCGGCTCCAGAAGAGCCTCCATTTGTTGAAGTTGGAGATCATGTTAGTAAAACTCAAACAGTTTGTATAATTGAAGCAATGAAACTGATGAATGAAATTGAGGTGGAAACGGCAGGAGAGATTATGGAAATTCTTGTAAAGAATGGTGAACCTGTAGAATATGGGCAAACCTTAATATGGGTAAACCCTAAATAAAAAGCTATAAAATATAGTCTAATATTTCAAAGCTAAATATATTGGGAATGAAAAAATTTTGCTGTTCTTTACTATATGCTTTGATTCAAAAATAATATAAAGTCTTTACAGGAAATTTTTACTCCCTCACTATAGACGTTATCGACTGAATGAATAAAAGGTTTAATAGTATACTATTAAACCTTTTATTCATTCAGTCGATAACGTCTATAGTGAGGGAGTAAAAATTTCCCATTAGCTTGGTGTCTTATTCCATCCCAATAAAACCAGTGAATATTATGATCATAAAAATTTAAGAGAATATCATTACCAATATTTAATTGTCCTTGATTCTTAATTAACGCCCTAATTATTAATTTTGATCCTTTTATTTGAACGCTAATTAAGCTTTCCTTTCCTAGCTCTTCAACTAATTTAATTTCTCCACTAATTTTAAAGCATTTACTCAATGAATTAGATTGATAGATATCTTCAGGGCGAATGCCTAAGACAACATACTTAGGCCATTTACTTTTACCATTTATTTCCCATATATACTGGGGGTCAAGATAACTTAAGGGGATCAAGAAATCACCTAAAACTGCGTGATTTCCCTGACAACGTAACTCTAGTAAATTCATTTGAGGACTTCCAACAAAACCTGCTACAAATTGGTTGGCTGGACGCTGATAAATTTCCCGAGGAGAAGCTAATTGCTGTACTTCACCACCAAATAATACTGCAACCTTATCTGATAAAGTCATAGCTTCAGTTTGATCGTGGGTAACGTATACCACAGGCTTATTCTGCTCTATGAATATTTGCTTGAGCTCAGCCCTTACTTGTTCTCTTAAAAGTGCATCTAAATTACTTAATGGTTCATCAAGTAAAAAAATATCTGGATTCCTAACTAATGCACGAGCCAATGCGATTCTTTGCCTTTGCCCACCCGAAAGTTTTCTTGGCTTTTCTGATAAACAATCTTTACCTTCTTGTAGCTTTAACTGTTTTGCTGCTTTCTGAATGCGCCGTTCAATTTCTTCTTCCGAAAGTTTACGAATTTTTAGAGCAGTAGCAATATTTTCTCTCGCCGTCATATGAGGATAAAGAGCATAACTTTGAAATACCATTGCTATATTGCGATCTCCAGCTGAAATATTAGTTACATTTTTTTCTCCAATAAATATTTCTCCTTGTGTTGGAGTTTCTAATCCTGCAATTAATCTTAGAAGAGTTGATTTTCCACAACCAGAAGGTCCCATGATGGCAACGAACTCGCCTTCCTTGATTTCCACGTTCACATTATTCAATGCAGTCGTGTCTACATCTTCAGTGATATATATTTTGCGTAAGTTTTTAGCTTGTATCATTGTTTTTATGGTTTATTTGATATCGATTTTAAGTTCTTTGTGATTAAATAATTTGGATGGGGTCTTACATTATAGCTATAAGCTGTTAGCTGTTATTTGTTAGCTGACAGCTGTTAGTTTCAATAAGTATCCAAATAATTCAATTATGCGTGATTTTAAAAGTCTTTTTGTATGGCAAAAGAGCCATGAATTAACATTATCTATTTATAAGTCGACTTCAGGATTTCCTAAAGAGGAACTTTTCGGTCTCATAAGTCAAATGAGACGGTCTTCTTCATCAATCTCAACTAACATTGCAGAAGGACGTGGAAGGACAACTCAATCTCAAATGGCTCATTTTCTAAATATTGCTTTGGGTTCAGCATCTGAATTGAGATATCAAATACTGCTATCCAAAGATTTAGAGTTCATTTCAGAACAAATTTTCATAGAACAATCTGACCTAGTTGTTGAAGTCATGAAAATGCTTACTTCACTATATCAACAAGTCAATAAATCAAAAGCTAACAGCCAATAGCTATCAGCTAAAAAATCTCACTCCTTCAACTCCAATACCTCATTATCTCCGAAAGTATCATAGCTCGAAATTATAACTTTATCACCTGGCGAAAGACCATCAAT
>JBFPLN010000003.1:0-612714 GCA_051971635.1 Candidatus Atelocyanobacterium thalassae
GTTTTCCTAAGGGCTCATCGAGCAGTAAAGTTTTTGGCTCATGAATCAAGGCCTGGCAAAGTGCAGCCCTTTGTTGCATGCCTCCTGATAGTTCATGAGGACGTAAATGCTCATACCCCTTCAATGAAACAGATTCAATCAATTCTGAAATTTTATCCTGGAAATCATTTGGATTAAGGTTTCTTAATTCCAACTGAAGATTAATGTTGCCTAACACAGATCTCCAGGGGACTAAGGTACTGTCCTGAAACATCATACCGATGTCATGACGAGGTGATAAAACCTCATCTTGATTCATGATGATTTGACCACTTGAGCAAGGAATTAAACCGGCAATCATGAGCAAAAGAGTCGATTTTCCACAACCAGAAGGTCCTAATAATGTTAAAAATTCTCCATCTCTCACTTCTATATCCGTTATACCATTAACGACTATAAGGGTCTTACCTTTATTAATTTCATATTCTTTTCTTAAGTTTTTTAATCTTAGCTTCGCCATTATTTTTTCACATAAATCCAATTTAAAGAAGTTATATTCTTACCTATTTTAATTAAATTTAAAAATTTGATTAAATAGTTTTAGAAAAGACTACAATAATTTGGGAATACTATATGAGAATAGTTTAAATTCTAATTATTGTACATACCTATGTAAATATTTAAATAAAGATAAAATCTTAAAGTGTGAATCTTTAGTAATCGACATTTTCTGTATCTTTAGCAGATGAACGACGGCGACGACGACGAATTAGCGGTTTGTTTTCATCAGCTTGTAATGCATCAATATCATCATCATTAAGTGATTCCATCATAAAAAGATTATTTGTTTGTGGTAAATCGATAGTTATTTGATCTCCCTGAACTTTTTCTGATAATTTTTTATTTTTCTCTAAAGATTTAAAAGTACTTTTTTGTAATTTAAAACTTGATTTTACTTTAGTTTCTTCAGGTAACTTTACTGTAACCAATACAGATTTAGGATCTTTAAATTTACGATCAAGACGAACTAATGGAGATATTCCCATTAACGCATAAATATCTTGTTCAAGAGCAGTCATCTCGACAGAGACTTTCTCTACAGCACTTTCCTCTCTTATTAAGTGACGAGGTAACCGTTCTCTTCCAGATTCTTGTATTGGTTCGTTATCATCTTCTACTTCTTTATTAGTTAAATTATTTACAATTTTCGTAGCATAGTCTTCTTTAACGACTAAGTTAGGGGATTGCCGACGACGACGGCGACGATTATTAGTAGCATTGTTATTTTGCTCTTGATAGCTAGGATGAAATAAAAGTTCTAACTCGCTGTTACTATCATCTTCATATGAAGATTCCCAGGCCTGTTCGTTAGACTCAGGAGGTTTGTTAAAAAAAGGCTGAGAGGCAGAGAATGAATTTAGTTCAAGTGGTACAAGCTTTGGCTCTCCTGGCAAAGATGCTAAGTGTCCTAAACCTCCACAGTTTGAACAAGGTTGTCCAAATAACTCATATATGTTTTTTCCTTGTCGTTTACGTGTTAATTCGACTAATCCTAGCTCAGATAGTTGGGCAATTTGCGGTCTTGCTTTATCTTCTTTTAATGCATTGTTAAAGTGTTCAAGTAGCTTTAATTGATCGCGACGCGAATCCATATCAATGAAGTCTACAATAATTACTCCCCCAATATTACGCAAACGTAACTGATGAGCAATTTCAGTAGCAGCTTCACTATTAGTCCATAAAACCGTCTCTCTTGAAGTTGCTGAACGAGTAAAAGAACCAGAATTAACGTCAACAACTGTAAGTGCTTCTGTAGGTTCAATGATAATATAGCCACCTGAAGGTAAGTCTACTCTCGGCTTTAATGCCTCTCTGATCGCTGCATTAACACGAAAATAATCTAAAATCGGCATAGATTCTTGATGATGATCAATCAAGACTCCTTCAGGTGGTCTTCCACCGCTCCAATTCATTAAATGATGCTTAACCCTTTTTACCCCTGAAGTACTATCTACTACAATCCTATTAACATCAGCACTATATATGTCCCTCAATACTCTTTGGATAAAATCATCATCACGATTTAGTAATGATGGAGCTCGAGTAGATGTAGCCTGAACTTGAACAGATTCCCATTGTCGTTGTAAAAATTCCAAATCCTCCATAATTGCTTCTTCGGCTTTACCTCCTGCTTCAGTACGAACCAGTAAACCCATACCAGCAGGTTTAATTAAAATAGCTAAAGCACGTAAACGACTACGTTCGTCATCATTGCAAATACGTCGAGATAAGTTAACACCTTTCCCATTAGGCATAAGAACTAAATACCGGCCAGGAAGGCTTACATTCCCAGTAAGTCTTGGCCCTTTATTGCCAGTAGGTTCTTTCATGACCTGGACTAGAACCTTTTGCTGCGGTGTCAATAACTCTATAATTCCACCAGCACTTCGCTTTAAGCGTAAAGGTCCCAAATCTGTTACATGTATAAAACCATTACGTTCTGCATCTCCAATATTAACAAATGCAGCATCAATACCTGGAATGATATTTTCAACCACTCCTAGAAAAATATCGCTTACTTGCTGATTACCGGTAGCAACTACTAGTTCTTGTATTTGATCTTCCCAAAATACAGCAGCAATATGGTGTTGTTCTGTAATAATAATTTGCTTAGGCATTCAATTCCCTCAAACTTTTATAAGAGATGATGATAGTTAAAAAATTCTGGTTTACTTGTCTAAAAATTTATCGAAAGGCTAGTCAAGATTAAACATCATGACATTGAGGCATTAGAAAAGAGCAACTAATTGATCTCATTTTTATTTTTAATTTAATACCAGCAGCTACGGTGCCAAATTAATTAAATATGGAGAGGAACTTACATAAATTGAAAGTTTTATCTATCCAACCCCAATACGGAAAAGCTTATTTAATATTTCTGAGAATTGTATAAAATAGTACTGTACTTAGTTGGTATTTACTTATGCTAGCTCAAGATATATCAAGACACTTTCTAATAAAAGTAATAGTTAGATAAAAGAGTTAGATGAAGGCTTAGGATTTTATCTACTTGTCGGGTAAACAAGTTAATTGATAAGTTCATATTCTTGGGTTATCTACTTTTAAATCTTTCAGAATAGCTGCACACCTATCTATTTTTAATACTTGATATAGTTTAATACTGTCATTGTAAAAATATAACTCAAAAAGTATACTTTTGACAACAGAAATATTTTTTTAGAATAAAATATAATTGTTTGAATGAAGCCTTTGCTCTTTATATTTATTAATAATATAAAGAGTAGATTGTATCAATTATCTAAAACATAAAATCATTAAATATATCTATTAAACAATAATGATTGGCTTATATCCATAAAGTATTTTCTATTAACTAACTTATAAAAAAAATTATTAACTATTATTATTTATAGTGTTGATCTTATTACAATCTTTAAATTAGTATTTTTTGATAAAATATCACTACTTCAGAAAATTTTATATCTGATTATTAATTAATAGTAACAATCCTAGTAAAAAGTAATTGATTTATTTTTGATTTTTTTATAAAAAGTTAACTAATAAGACATTTTAATATTTTTCTCATATTTCAATATTTGATATTAATTACCTAGTATCATTTTATTTCTAACTTATGTATATAAAAAATATTGTTTACGGTCAATCTCATTCAAGTTTTTCGATTATGTACTTATATGGTTAAGCATTTATTCAAAGAAATTTTAATGTTTTATACTGAAGTTAATACTGTATAGATATACCTGAAACTATATCTGAAGATTCATTAAATAAAAGACTCGGAGTCTACGCCTATTATAAGCATCCCTTATTGCTGCTACTTTCCAGTCCTGACAAGATTTAGGCGTTATAATCGCGTAGGTCCAAGCCACACACTAGCATAACACAAAAAATTATTTTTTAGCGATTATTCATTATTATTAAGAATTTTCGGAACTTTGAAAAATTCTCCTTCCTTATCTGGAGCTTCTCTCAACAGAAGATCCTTGTCTACACAAAGTTGTGATACGTCATCACGAGTAATATTTTTCAACTCAATAGCACGTATTGTTGGGATTATCTCTTCAGTTTCTAATTCATCTAATATTTCAAAATGTTTTATAACATCTCCTAATTGACTAGCAAATTTTTCTTCTTCCTTAGGATCAATATATAAACGAGCTAAATGAGCAATTTTATGGATTTCTTGATGACTTAACATATGTCGATTTTAATATTCTTGTTTAGGTTAATAATAAAAATTTATTACTCTTAGAAAAAAACATCTATTTCTGAGCGTCCTGTAATTTTCAACCAATTCTGAGCCTCTATATAGTTATTCGGAGCAATTCTTATCGCTTGTTTCCAATATTCAGCAGCTTTATCGAAAAGAGTTTCAGCACTATTGTCATTGCCTTCAGTTTTAGCTCTTTCTCCTTGATAGTGGTAAATTACTGCAATATTGTTTAATGCTGATGGCATTTGAGGATTTAAATCAATAGCTTGTTTATAATAATCTAAAGCTTTTGCATGCTCTCCGTTACTAGCATAAATAATACCAATGTTATAGAGAATATAACTACGATCGTTATCATCTGCTTCTAATTTTAGTGCTTCATTATAGTTATCTAGAGCCTCAGCATATTCTCCATCTGCTTGAGCTGACATACCATCTCTATAGTAAGCAAAAGCCTCTTTTGCTTTTTTATTAGCAGGTAAAATTTTAAATATTATATCTGCCATTACAGTAAAACTTTTATCGATGAAATTATCATTGCGCTGAGTTCTGGGCATAATTCCTAAAGTGTAAAATTATATGGTCACATTTTATCAAAGTTTTAGCCTTTAACTCCACTTCCTGAATCAGTAGGTATAATATACTGTTGTACCAGTGTAAATAGGAATACAACTGGAATTATAGAAATAATTGATCCAGCAGATATAAGACGCCAATCTAGATCTAAAGAATTAGCTAGCTTAGCAATTCCCAATGGCAGAGTATAATATTCCGGATTATCTAAAACAATTAAAGGCCATAAAAAATCACTCCATGATCCAATGAATATAAAGAATGCTAGCGTAATTAGAGCTGGCTTAATAGCAGGAACCATAATATGCCACCATATATCGAATTCAGAACAACCGTCTATTTTGGCTGCTTCTTCTAATTCTTTAGGAACCTCCTCAAATGCCTGTCGTAAAAAAAAAATACCAAAAGTTGATACTAAATTAGGCATAATAGCTCCTAAATAAGTATTACGAAGCTTTAAATTTACTGCTAATATAAATAAAGGTATCATAATAATTTGAGACGGAATCATTATCGTAGAAATTATAAATGCCCATATTGTATCTTTCCCTAGAAAGTTAATTCTAGCTAACGGATATGCAGCAAGAGAGCATAGAATAAGATTTAAGCATACAGTTAAAAAAGCTATCAAAAAACTGTTACATAAATATTTTCCAAAAGGATAATTTTGCCAAACAATTACAAAATTCTCCCAGGTTGGTTGGCTAGGTAACCAAGACGTTAACGTAATTGATACATCCTCTGTTGAAGGTTTGAAAGCAGTACCTAAAAGCCATATCAAAGGAAAAAGGGTTAATGCAGCAATTATTATTAGTAATAAATATGTGAAAATATTTTTAAGAATCAATTCAAGCCTTCTACTTTTCATTTCTTATTAGTTTAGTATAAATACTAAAAATATAATAAATCGGTAATTATTATCAGATTATTAAGTTAAATATTTTTAACATTTAATTAAAAAATGCTATTTATTTCTTAAATCTTATTATTTTTCATTTATTTTAATGGAGTGAATAATAAACTGATTCCTCCAAAAATTAAAAAAGGAAAGCAGAAAATTAATTTACTACTTTCCTAGAATAAATATTCTTAAAATTCTTCTAACAATGCAGAATGACATCTATCACAGATAGTAGGATCATCGACAAAGCTACCAACCGTTGTTGAATAGTTCCAACAACGCTCACATTTCTTCCCTTCTGCTTTAACTACACCAACATAAAATAATTCTGATTCACTTTGATATTCAAGAGATTTTATTTGGTCCAAATTTTCCACTAGTTCTACCTGAGAAACTAAAAAGAAATAGCGTAGCTCATCTACACAATTATCTTTTGATAAAGTATATTGAGAGTCAAATTTTGCTAATTGTTGCTTAAAATTTAAATCTTTAATATGAAGTATTATTTTTGCATCTAAAGAAGAACCAATAACTTTTTCTTGTCGAGCTAATTCTAAGACATTGTTAATATCATTTCTAATCATTCGTAAATTAACCCAGAAGTTTTTTACTTCTACCTCTTCTAACTCTTTTATTTCATTAACCCATCCCCCTTCAAAGACAGAATTATAGGAGGGCTTATAAGGCAAAAATTGCCAGATATCTTCTGCCATATGACATAGTACAGGAGCAATCATTTTTGACAAACTCTCAATGGCTAATAATAATACTGTTTGACAACTACGACGACGAAATGAGTTAGGAGAAGAAATGTATAGTCTATCTTTAGCTATATCAAGATAAAAATTAGATAAATCTACAATACAAAAGTTTTGTATCGCTTGATAAAAATTTGAAAAATGATAAGTTTCAAATGCACTAGTTACTTCATTAGAAACCTCAGCAATACGATGCAACATATAACGGTCTAGTGCAGGCAGTTCTCCATAGGAAATTGTATGTTTATGAGGATCAAAATCATGTAAATTACCTAACAAGAAACGTGCGGTATTTCTTATTTTTCTGTAAACATCTGAAATTTGCTTGAGAATTGTCTCCCCAACAAGGACATCTGAAGAGTAATCAACTGACGATACCCATAGCCTTAAAACATCAGCTCCATAAGCAGGTTCTTTCTTCTTATTATTTCCTCCATTAATTATTACATTAGGACTCATCACGTTTCCTAATGATTTACTCATTTTTCTTCCTTTTTGATCTAAAACAAACCCATGAGTTAATACTGTTTTATAGGGAGCAACTCCATTTACAGCAACACTAGTTAAGAGACTAGATTGAAACCATCCTCTATGTTGATCTGAACCTTCTAAATACATATCAACAGGATATTTTGATTTAGATTTTTGTTTAATTACAGATGCCCATGAAGACCCTGAATCAAACCAGACATCCATAGTATCAGTTCCCTTTCGATAGCGACGATGATCTTGTTTTTTCCCTTCTGGAAGTAATTCTTGGACAGACATTTCCCACCAAGCGTCAGAACCTCTTTCCGCAACTATCTTTTGTATATTATCAATTGTTTCTTGTGTTAATAAAGCTTCATTGGTTTCTTGATCATAAAAAACTGGGATAGGTACTCCCCAGCTTCTTTGTCGAGAAATACACCAATCTGAACGATCATTAACCATTGAAGTGATACGCTTTATACCCTGAGATGGAATCCAATTCACAGTTTTGATAGCATTAATGGCATGTTCTCTAAAACCTTCAACTGAGGCAAACCATTGTTCTGTTGCGCGAAAGATAGTTGGCTTCTTAGTTCGCCAATCATATGGATATTTATGTTCATAAAGTTCTTCTTTTATAAGAACCTTCTCTTCTGTAAGTTTATTGATGATTACTTCATTGGCATCTTTAAGAACATTCAAACCTGCGAATGGTCCTGCTTCTTCTGTAAAGACTCCTTTGTTATCCACAGGAGATAGTATTTCTAGTCCGTACCTTTGTCCTACTAGATAATCTTCTTGTCCATGTCCTGGAGCCGTATGGACTAGGCCAGTACCGGAACTAGTGTTAATATAATCACCACCAATTACAATCTTACACTCTTTATCAAATAAGGAATGCCTGTAAGTTGTATTCTCCAACATACTTCCTAAAAAAGTTACCCTAGTTTTTAGAGGAGCTGCAAATAACTGTGATAGTTTATCTACCAAATCTTCAGCTACAATCAAATACTGATACTTACAAAGACTAGTATTTTGTTCAACTATCGAATATTTAATAGTTGGATTTACTGCTATTGCTAAATTAGCAGGGATCGTCCAAGGGGTTGTAGTCCAGATTACAGCTCCTAAGCTTGGCAAAAAATCTTTTAGGATATCTGCCATCTTTTGTGATGGATGAATAATAGGAAAAGTTGTGTAAATACTACGAGAAATATGTCCTTCTGGATATTCTAATTCTGCTTCTGCCAAAGCAGTTTGTGAACTTGGACTCCAATGAACAGGTTTAAGACCTCGGTAAATATATCCTTTCTTAAACATATTCCAAAATACACCAATTTGTGCTGCTTCATATTCAGGAATCATTGTTAAATAAGGGTTTTGCCAATCTCCCCATACACCAAGTCTTTGAAAACTTTCAGCCTGTTCCTCTTGAGTCTTAAGAGCAAACTCTCGAGCTTTATATCTTAAATTGAGAGGACTCAAAGTCTGTCTTTCTTTTGAACTGATACTTTGTAAAACTTTTAATTCAATTGGCAACCCGTGACAATCCCATCCAGGAACATAGCTTATCTTATTTCCTTTTAATAACTTATATTTATTGATAAAATCTTTTAAGATTTTATTCAGTGCATGTCCCATATGTAAAGAGCCATTAGCATATGGAGGCCCATCATGAAGAACAAATAATTCTTCTGGATTTTCTTCTGATAATTTTTCATAAACTTTATGCTTTATCCAAAATTTTTGTAATTCTGGCTCTCTAGATACAGCATTAGCTCGCATATTAAAACTGGTCTGAGGTAAGTTTACTGTATTTTTATAATTTTTTTGTTCTGTCACAATATTAATTAAAGTATTTATATTGGTTTACGCTTTATATTGATTATAAAATCAATAGTTAAAAATTAAATTTAAAATTCTAAACTAGGTAAGCTATCTATTAAATCTACTGAGTTAAAAGAGCGCCCTAATTGATATTGAGTGTAGTTTCGCAAAAGACGTTCAATTTTTTGCCAAGGAACTATAAAGTCTTTTTGAAGAATAGTTGGTGGTAAAATTTTCCCAGCATGAGGTAAATAGGATTGACTTAAGTTTTGTAATAGAACTAAATCTGTAGCTTGTAATTCATAGTTTATGAGTGGTACAGAAGAAGTTATTAGTGTTTTCTTTATATGAACTAAAGAACTTAAGTTGATTATTCCGCCCATTTCATAACTAAAACCTACGCGCCAGGATGAATCGCCAAAATTTGGAATTAACTTTTCTTGTGTGAGGCAACATTGATAAATTTGGGGACCAATTCCTGTAACTATTAAAAAATGAAATATAGCTTGAGCTAAATATCCATATAAACTTTCTACAAGAGACATTTTTTCTAATCTTCGCAGATGTTCATTGAAAAGTTCATAAAGTTCTTCTTGAGGTTGTATATCAATAGATAAACACAATATTAACTCACTTAAATATTGTGCTGCCACAAGTTTAACTAATTCTTTTCTTAGATCAGCATAAGATTGTAAAGTCTCTGCTTGAATTATTTTATCTAGAGAATGTCTTTTTATTATTAGGAATTGATTAACCATAAATAATTCACTTCTTCCACTAAGCCGTGATTTATTTTTTCTAGAGCTTGGTGCTACAGCACTAATCAACCCTTTTTCTGGTGAAAGAATTGTTATTAAACGGTCAGCTTCTCCTAGAGGCATACTTTTTAGAACAATTCCCGTTGTCTTATAAGTTTGACTCATGAAGTTACAGTAATAAGGTGTAGTCTAAAATTTTGTTTTTAAACAATACTTAGAATTATAAATTACAGATGTGTAAAATAGAATTCAGGCCATAAACATTCGCTAGATATTCTTTACATCAAGGGAACTCCTAACATTCCTAATAAAGTGAAATAGAGCAAGGAAAAAGCACTAAATACAATTCCAATTATTAAGATTTTAGTTAAATAATTTTGAGGTAATAGCTTCGTCCAACTAAAAAAAGATAAAAATATATTTAACAAAAAACCAATGAGATAACGGGGGTAACATGACATGTTTCTTAAGAAATCTTTCATTATTCTATTCTTTTTTAAAAAGTATTGTTATTAAAAATATGATAACCTCGAGTTTAGCTTGTAAGTAAATTAAATAATAAAAATTCACAATAAGTATTCGTCTTAAGATAAATACTTATACTTAGCTGTTGTCTACTTATTTGACTAAACAAAAGTATCTTAATATTTTTATAAATTTGTTCTGAAATTAATATACTAGCTTTATTTTAAAAACTATCAATTAAGACCATATATTGCATTCCATTATAGACATTTAGTTAATTTAGAATCTAAATATACTTTAAAATTTTAAAAATTAGTATGAATTAAAGGTTACCTTTGTTCTTCTTTAAACGAAACACTTTAAGATATATTAAGAATTTTATATCTTACTTTAAAATACTTTTACCTAAAGAATAAGAAATATCGTTAAATTAGATCTATAAAAGAATAAATTGTTCTTTTATAAAACTTATTATTTAATAACTAGTTATGGAAAAAAAAAATAATTTTATAGTTAATAGATTAGTAATTTTTAATCATCGGTGGAAGCGAAAAATGATAGTCTTTTTACTCATTTTTTTAGGAAGCTTATGTAGTTTATTTATTTATTCTTCCTTTATACCTACAAATTCTCATAATAGACCAGCAGAAATAAGAGGTGTTTGGTTGACGAATGTAGATAGTGAAGTGTTGTTTGAATCAAAAACATTAACCAAAAGTATAAATGTCCTTTCCAAACTTAACTTTAATACTCTTTATCCTGCTGTTTGGAATTGGGGTTATACTTTGTATCCTTCTGACATTGCTCAATCAGCAACTGGACAAAAATTAGATCCTGAAAAGAGATTACAAAAAAGAGACGTATTGAGGGAAATCGTAGAACAAGGACACAAAAAAGGACTTGCTGTAATTCCTTGGTTTGAGTTTGGATTTATGGCTCCTGCAAATTCTGAATTGGCTCAGCGAAATAAACAGTGGTTAACTCAAAGACAAGACAAAAGTACTATTTGGCTAGAAGGAAAAACTCATGAACGAGTTTGGTTAAATCCTCTTCACCCTGAAGTTCAGAATTTTATCACTAGTCTATTAACTGAGATTGTAACTAACTATAATATCGACGGAATACAACTTGATGATCACTTTGGTATTCCCTATGATTTTGGATATGATGATTTTACTATTGAGTTATATAAAAAAGAGCATGACGGCAAATCTCCTCCTCAGACACCTAGTTATTTAAAGATGGGGATTAATAACTGTATGTCAAATGATCCTGCATGGATAGAATGGACAAGATGGAGATCAGAAAAAATTACTCAATATATAAAAACAATATTTATCACAGTAAAAAAAATTAATCCTAATATTATTATGTCTGTTTCTCCTAATCCTCAAACTTTCTCTGCTAATTGTTTTTTACTGGATTGGCAAGATTGGGAAGAAAAAGGATTGATAGAAGAACTTGTTTTGCAGGTATATAGAGAAAAAATTACTGACTTTAGAAGAGAAATTAATCGACCCGAGGTAAAAAAAGCTAAATCTCATATACCTTTCGGAATAGGTATATTGTCTGGTTTGAAAAATCGTCCAATTCCAATGAAACGTATTGTAGAACAAGTAAAAAACACTAGAAATTCAAATTTATCGGGAGTTTCATTTTTCTTTTACGAAAGTCTATGGAATATGGGGCCAGAAACACTTATAAAACGTCAATCAATTTTTAAGGAAATATTCCCTACATTGACTAATCGTCCCTTAATTAATAATTGAATATCATTTCCTAACATATAGAATCACTTCTTCTGATTCTTCAAGATTTGCTTCGGTTATTACTATATGTAAACTTCATAATAAATCGTTAAGATTAAGTCAAATTATGGTTTAAGGAGAAATATTTGTGAATCGTCAATCTGCCCCTGGTTTTGCGTCAATAATAGGTGGTGTTGTTACTGCTTTAATTATATTCGTCAGTTTTAATTCTTTTATCGTTATTTATCCTGGACAAGCAGGAGTATTAAATATACTCGGCAAAGCCCAAGAACAAGTCTTGTTAGAAGGAATTCACTTCAAACCACCTTTGATCTCTACAGTAGACACATATGATGTAACTGTTCAAAAGTTTGAAGTTCCTGCTCAGAGTGCTACTAAGGATTTACAAAATTTGAGTGCTAGTTTTGCAATTAATTTTAGCCTTGATCCAATACAAGTTGTTAATATCCGTAGAACTCAAGGAACTTTACAAAATATTGTTTCTAAAATAGTTGCTCCACAGACTCAAGAATCTTTTAAAATAGCTGCAGCTAGACGTACTGTTGAAGAGGCAATTACTCAAAGAGCTGAACTTAAAAAAGATTTTGATAATGCTCTTACTTCTAGATTAGAAAAATATGGAATTCTGGTCTTGGATACTAGTGTTATTGATCTTAATTTTTCTCCTGAGTTTTCTAAAGCTGTAGAAGAAAAACAAATTGCAGAGCAAAAAGCTCAACGAGCTGTCTATATTGCGCAAGAAGCAGAACAAGAAGCACAGGCCGATATTAATCGTGCAAAAGGTAGATCTGAAGCCCAGCGCTTATTAGCAGAAACCTTAAAAGCACAAGGTGGAGAATTAGTTCTTCAGAAAGAAGCTATTGAAGCTTGGAAATCTGGTGGTGCACAGATGCCAAAAGTTTTAGTAATGGGGAAAGGAGGGAATAGTAGTGTTCCTTTTCTTTTTAATTTAGATACTTTAGATAAGTAAGATTGAAAAAACAATGTAAATAAGTAAATAGAGTTAATTTAGATTAAATTAACTCTATTTACTTAGATATAGTAATTGACTATAGACTGCAGAGATAATATGACAAAATTTGCTATCAATGTTGACAATGTAAGCTTTGGTTGGTGTGACGATAGCTCTATTTTAGAATCTTGTTCCTTAGCTGTACCTCAAGGAGAGTTTTGGATGCTTTTGGGGGCCAATGGTAGTGGTAAATCTACATTATTAAAACTTCTAACTAATTTACTGGTACCAAAAAGTGGAACCATAAAAATGAGTCTACCTGTAGGATTAGTATTTCAAAACCCTGATCGTCAATTAATAATGCCGACAGTAGGTGCTGATATTGCTTTTGGCCTAGTCTCGGAAAATTTATCCTTTTCAGAAACTAAGCTTCGTATTAGTGAAGCATTAATGGCTGTTAATTTATTAGGATTAGAGAAAAAACCTATTTATGCTCTTAGTGGAGGTCAAAAGCAAAGAATTGCGATCGCTGGAGAAGTTGCACGTAAATGTTCAGTTTTGTTACTAGATGAGCCTACTGCATTACTTGATCATGAAGCTCAGATAGAATTAGTTAAAGGAGTAAGAAACTTAGTAAAAGCTCGTAAAATAACGGCACTTTGGGTTACTCATCGATTAGAAGAATTGGATTATTGTGACGGAGCTTTTTTACTTGAAAAAGGTAAAGTTACTCAACAAGGTCATCCACAAATAATTAAAAAACAAATTTCGTATGCAAAACTATAATTTTTTATATATTATTCTTGTAACTATTTAGCTAAGTAATATAAAAAAATATGCATGGCAATCCTGAGAAATTTCATAAAAAAAAACGAGGGTTAAATGGTTTTAAATAATACTGATTTAGATTTTCTAAATGAAACTGATCCTATTATTATGTCAATGATTAGGGGAGAACTTCAAAGACAACGCGAACATTTAGAATTAATTGCTAGTGAAAACTTTGCTTCTCGTGCTGTTTTGGCAGCACAAGGGTCTATATTAACAAATAAATATGCAGAGGGACTACCTCAAAAACGATATTATGGTGGATGTGAATGGGTTGATAAAATAGAACAAACCGCAATTGATCGTGCTAAAAAATTATTTGGAGCTGGTCATGCAAATGTGCAACCTCATTCTGGAGCTCAGGCCAATTTCGCAGTTTTTTTAAGCCTTCTTAATCCTGGTGACAAAATCATGGGTATGGATTTATCTCATGGAGGACACCTTACTCACGGATCTTCTGTCAATGTTTCTGGAAAATGGTTTGAAACTTGTTCTTATGGAGTCGAAATATATAATGAACAATTAAATTATGATCAAATTTTAAAATTAGCACAGAAAGAGAAGCCAAAATTATTAATTTGTGGTTATTCTGCTTATCCTAGAACTATTGAGTTTGATAAGTTTCGTATAATTGCTGATGAAGTTGGAGCATATTTAATGGCCGATATTGCTCATATTGCGGGATTAGTTGCTAGTGGACATCATCCTAACCCTTTGCCTCATTGTGATATTGTCACAACAACTACTCATAAGACTTTAAGAGGACCTAGGGGTGGCTTAATAATGACTAACAATATAGACCTAGGTAAAAAGATTGATAAAGCAGTATTTCCTGGTACACAAGGAGGTCCACTAGAACATGTTATTGCTGCTAAAGCTGTGGCTTTTAAAGAAGCTTTGAATCCAAATTTTAAGATATATTCAGAAAAAGTAATTAATAATGCGAAAAGCTTAGCAAATCAACTAATTAAAAGAGGTTTTAGAGTTGTTTCTAACGGTACTGACAATCATTTAATATTGGTGGATTTACAGTCCATTAAAATGAGTGGTAAAGAAGCCGATAAGCTAATCAGCACAATCAATATTACAGCAAATAAGAATACAATTCCTTTTGATCCAGAATCCCCCTTTGTTACTAGCGGAATTCGACTAGGTTCTCCTGCCATGACAACTAGAGGATTAGGAATAAAAGAATTTATCGAAATAGGTAATATTATTGCAGACCGACTACTTAATCCAACAAATGAGTTGATTAGGGACAATTGTCTTCATAGAGTTAAAGCTTTATGTAATACATTCCCTCTATATCCTTACCTTGATATATAGCTTTTATTGCTTTATGAAGAAATGATTATCTTCTAAAATATTTTTTATATCATATTTGGAATTGTTGAAATTTTAGAAGATGTTTCTTTGACAAAGGTTCGGAGTAAATCTTCTTGCTGTGTTTTAGCAAATATCTTGTTAATAATCTGCGAAAATTTTGCGATATCAATTTTCGAACAATTTATAAATGTATTCTCTTGTTCTTGGAAATATTCTATTAAACTTAGACCAACAATATGAGTTAAATAAGCTACGCTGATACCTTGACTAAGACTTCCTAAAACATAAGTGATTACATTGCTTTTTAACAGACTAGAAATCGTATGGATCGATAATTCGGCAATACCTAACTGTAATAGTATTTTCCCTATAGCAATAGCAGCTACTTGCCCTTGAGAAAAAGTAAATCCCTGTTTGTAAATCTTACTTAAATCAACAATCATCTGGGTGTTAATAGCTGCAGTTGCTAAAAAATCTAAAGAAGGAATAGGATTTACAGAAACTACAGTGGCAGTTATAAGCTCATATTTTTTAATTATTGGTATTGCTTTGTTGTACCTGATATTATTAGAAATAGTTTTTACTTGCTGTTTAATGTTTATTACTCTACGCCAATTTGTACCTATAAATAACTGTCGTCGATTCTTAGTTTCAATGATTTTAAGTCTATGCAATAATGACGTAATATTTGGTGGCTCTTTTTCTATCCATTCTCGACTTGAGCCATCAAAATTATATTGGCGGTTTTTAATTTTTGCTGAAATAGAATTAATCCCAATCACATCACTAGGATGAATAATCGATTGAACCTGCTGTTGTATTTTTTCTATAATTGCTTGCCTATCTTCATCATCATACTGATCTTGCTTGTTAAAGGCTATCAAGCAAGGACAATGCATTTGGTGTAATAATTTGATTTTTTCTAGTTCAGAATATGTCAAATTTTCATTGACTAAAAAAATTATAATATCTACATCAAAGTGGATATTAGTCAATATATCTTTTTCTAAAATATCTGAATATTTTTCCTGATTTAATAGCTTTTTCAAGCTAGTTTTTCCTATATTTTTTTTCCCAATTATTCCAACAGAAAAAGATGATGATTCAGGATTATCTTCTAAATTTTGGAGCTGTATTTTTAAGTTAGATATATTCTGACTAGGATCTTCTTCAATAACACAACTTATAATTTGCTTTGTATCAGAAATAGCCTGACTCAAGTCACTCAGAGTTAGTTGAGATGAAATAGAATGCTCTTTTTCCTTCTGATTTTTAATCTGCTCTCTCCAAAAAACTATTCCAAGAAGAGCTGTAATAGGTAGAGCCCATGTACTAAAATTTATGATTTTATGATATAGACTTTCCTCGATCCACAACAAAAAAATTCCTAATCCCAGAAAAAATGTTGATTTTTTAACCTTGAAAGTCATTTTTATTTTTGACAAGCTAGTTTGTTCAACACCTAATATACTATTTTTTAACTTAATTTTCAAAAAGTTAAATGTTTAGATAGTAATTAACAAAAAATTAATCAATATAAATATTTTTTATCTATTCGACATCATACGTTTTATTTTTTCTTGTTAGATAGTAGCGTTAAAAAAGCGTTTTTTAATGCTAGACCAAAATCCAGAAAATTTTGCTTTCACTTTATTTGTTAAACACCATTTTTGAAATTCCTTTTGATAATTTTCACTTTCTGATTGAAATGTCTTTAAAATATCTAAAGTTATGATAAGTCCTGAAAAAGTTAATATATATAGTGACCAGGATAGAGTACGTACAGCTAAAAAATTTAAAGCTATAAAAAAAGAATTGATAACTAAAAGCTTTATTGTTTTGTATTTTAATCGTCTTTGTAAATATTTATCAAATTCTTTCTTGTTTTCTTTATATCTTTTTGTTGATAACCAAATTTGTTCAACCAATTCTAATGACTTAGCATTTATGCCTAGCTCTGATGCAATTTCTATAAATTCTTCTCTAGAAAATTTTTCAGATTTAGTTTTGGAAACAATAGCTAAGTGCAAAATTTCCTGAATTTCTTCTTTGGCATAGTGTGCAGGTGGTAATATATGATTTAGAGGCATTGAAAAGGATGGAATAAATTATGAATAACGATTATTAACGAAATATAATTTTTTAGATATTTGCAATTAGTCCGATAATTAATATTCTAATACTATTTGCAATTTTTATAATGAATAAAAATACTAAAAATTAGATTAATAACTTATTATTTTAGAAATGTGAACATATCTAAGTTCAATAGAGAATATACTGTAAAAGGTTTTTTGTCTAGCTACGTATAATGATATGTATATTTAGAGGTTTTTTACAATCTAGGTAATCTTAAGAAATATAACAAATGAAATATTGATAATTTTTATAAAAAATAAGTTATCTCTATTATTTTTCCTAGAATAGATTAATATTCATGTAAAATTAACACATAAACGTTTCAAACCTCATCTGCATAATCAGAAGATTCTTTAACAAAAGTAATTGAATCAAATCTAAAAACATTATGCATTAATATAATTCCAACTCTTTTATAGAACTGATACAACTTACATTCATTTAAAAAATTAAAGGTTTATTTGTAGATTATGGTTTTTTCTTCTCTTATTTACACTTTACAAAAGTCTTCTTTCATCAAGAATCTATTACAACAACTTGAAGTAAAAAATGAGCTGGGAATAAAAGGGCTTAATCGTTTATCAAAAGGATTAATTTCATCAGTTATTTCACAAATAAATGATCAAAATCTACTAGTCATATGTGCTACTTCAGAAGAAGCAAGAAGGTGGACAAAACAGTTAGAAATTATGGGTTGGAAAGATGTTAATTTCTATTTTGTTCCGGAAACTTCTCCATACGAAGAATTAAATATTGAGAATGAAATAATTTGGACACAGATGCAAGTTCTTTCTAATCTTTTTAAATCGAAAGAATCAAAAAATACAAAGTTTGCTATTGTTACTACTGAAAGGTCCTTACAACAACATTTACCATCTCCATCAAACTTTTATGATCATTGTTTAAATTTTACAGTAGGAATAAAAATGTCTTTCACTGATCTCAGTAACACATTCAGTGAGTTGGGATATGAAAAAGTTTCTCTAGTTGAGAAAGAAGGAGAATGGAGTAGAAGAGGAGATATTATAGATATTTTTCCGGTTTCATCAGAAATTCCTATACGTTTAGAGTGGCTTGGGGATGAACTAGAAAAAATTCGAGAATTTGATATATCAACACAGCGTTCACTGGGAGAAATAGAGCAAGTTTTATTAACCCCTATTAGCTTTAATGTTATCTTAAAAAATACTATTCAAGAAAAAGCATGTAATTTAGATAATTGCATCTCAGAAAAAAAACAAAAAAAATTACAACATCATAATTCTTATTTAGAAGTTCAAGAAATTTTGGATACTACTATTTCCAAAACTGCTTCTCTACTTGATTACTTATCTTCCGATACACTTTGTGTTTTTGATGAAATTGATCAATGTAAGGCTCATAATCACCGATGGCTAGAATATGTTGAAAGAAGTTGGAATGAAAAACAGAATCAGTTGCCAAAAATTCACCGTTCTTTTGAAGAATCTTTTTCTTTAATAGATAAAGTACCTAAATTATATTTGTCAGAATTATCTGAGTTTAATGATAAAGATTCTATCAATATAGAATCTCGTCCTATTCCTGTTAATCCTCATCAATTTTCTAAAATAGCTGAAATATTGAGAGGAAAAAGAGAAATTTACAATGGAATAAATATAAATAAATATTCAGTATGGTTAATCTCGGCGCAACCTTCACGTACTGTTACGTTATTACAAGAACACGATTATTTTGCTCAATTTATTCCTAATCTTCGAGATTTTCCTGCAATTAAGAAATCTCATACTCAATGTATGGCAGTCGCTTTAAAACATTCTGGATTAGTTGGTTTAGAAGGTTTTATTTTACCCATATTTCGAATTGCAGTAATTACTGATAAAGAATTCTTTGGGCAAAGTACTTTAGGGTCCTCAGAATTTTTTAAAAAACGTCGTCACTCAACTTCTAAAAAAGTCAACTTGCAAAAACTTCATGCAGGTGATTATGTAGTTCATAAAAGTCATGGGATTGGTAAATTTTTAAAACTAGAAAATTTGTCAAATCGTGAATATTTAGTTGTTCAATATTCTGATGGAGTTTTAAGAGTACCTGCTGATTCTCTTGATAATTTATTACGATATTCTTGTGTAGATTCTACACCTCCTAAATTAAATAAAATGACAGGAAAGGATTGGAGTAAAATTAAACAAAAAGTTCGTAAAAATGTTAAAAAATTAGCATTTGATTTACTCCATCTATATGCAGAAAGAGCTCAAAAACAAGGATATTCATATCCTAATGACTCTCCTTGGCAGCAAGAACTTGAAGATTCTTTCCCTTATCAACCAACACCTGATCAGTCACAGGCTATTCGAGAAGTTAAAGCAGACTTAGAGAGTAGTAGACCGATGGATCGTCTTATTTGTGGAGATGTTGGCTTTGGTAAAACTGAAGTAGCTATTAGAGCAATTTTTAAGGCTGTTACTAGTGGTCATAAGCAAGTAGTTTTTTTAGCACCCACTACAATCTTAACTCAGCAGCATTATCACACTCTTCAAACAAGATTTTCTCCTTACCCTATCAGTATTGGATTATTAAATAGATTTCGTACAATTTCAGAAAAAAAAGATATTGTCGAACGTTTAACTACTGGAGAATTAGATATCGTAGTTGGAACACAACAACTTTTAGGAAAAAATATAAACTTTAAAGATTTAGGATTATTAGTAATTGATGAGGAGCAACGTTTCGGAGTTAATCATAAGGAAAAAATCCGAACAATTAAAGCTAATGTAGATGTTCTTACTTTAACTGCGACCCCTATTCCAAGAACTCTTCATATGTCCTTATCAGGAATAAGAGAAATGAGTCTAATTTCTACACCGCCACCATCTCGTCGTTCTATTAAAACTCACTTATCTAGCTATGATCCAAATCTGATAAAAGTAGCTATCAAAGCAGAACTTGATCGTGGTGGTCAAGTTTTTTATGTCGTTCCTAGAATAGAAAACATTGATAAATTAGTTATACAGATAAGAGAAATGATTCCAGATGCCAAAGTTTTAATTGCACATGGACAAATGGATATGAATACTTTAGAAGTAACCATGCTAAATTTTAATAATGGAGATGCTGATATTCTAGTGTGCACAACAATTATTGAATCTGGACTAGATATCCCTAAAGTTAATACAATTATTATTGAAGATGCACAAAAGTTTGGGTTATCGCAACTATATCAATTAAGAGGGAGAGTCGGCAGATCAGGCATTCAAGCCCATGCATGGTTATTTTATCCAAATAAATCTGAATTAACTGATAATGCACTCAAAAGATTAAATGCGTTGCAAGAATTCAGTGAACTTGGTTCAGGTTATCATTTAGCAACTCGTGATATGGAGATTAGAGGTGCAGGTAATTTGCTTGGAGCAGAACAATCTGGACAAATGGAGGCCATAGGTTTTGAGTTATACGTGGAAATGTTACAAGAAGCCATCAGAGAAGTTCAGGGAGAAAGCATCCCTGAAGTTAAAGATACTCAGATAGATCTAAAATTAACCGCTTTTATTCCAAATAATTATATTTCTGATGTTGAACAAAAAATAATGGCATATCGCGAAGTTGCAGTTGCTACTTCTAAGAAAGAATTGAATATTATTGCTGCTGAATGGGGTGAACGTTATGGAGCCGTACCACATCCTGTGCAACAATTGTTAAAAGTAATTGAATTAAAACAACTAGCTAAATCTTTAGGTTTTTCTCGCATAAAAACAGAAGGAAAAAATTCTGTAATCTTAGAGACTCCAATGGAAGAACCTGCATGGCGTATTTTACAAAACAATTTACCAGAACATTTGCAAACACGTTTTGTTTATAACTCTAAAAAAATTATAATTAGGGGATTAGGAAGTTTAAATCCGCAAAAACAACTTGAAAGTTTGGTAACATGGTTTAAAATTATGGAAGGAAATGAAAATAAATAACACTATATTAATACGCAACTTTTTTCAATCTATGCAGACTTTGTAACATTAGATAGTTTGGTCTAAATTTATTAGAGCAAAATAAAAATTCCTCAAAAAATATCTCTTGAGGAATTAAATTAAGTTGCATATAATTGCATTGCTGAATTTAATAAGCGTCTTGTAACTCGTAAAAATTAGGAGAAATATAATCTTTTCGTAGAGGCCAACCAACCCAATCTTCTGGCATTAAAATCCTTTTCAAATCGGGATGATTATCATAGACAATACCGTACATATCATAGTTTTCTCTTTCTTGCCAATCAGCAGCTTTCCAAATCCAATACACAGAAGGAACATGAGGATTATCTCTTGTTAGGAATACTTTAAGCCGTAGTTCCTGAGGCTTATCAATATTGTCTTCAACCTTAGTTAAGTGATAAAAACTAACTAATTCTTTCCCTGGACCTAAATCATAAGCTCCTTGACATTGTAAATAATTGAATCCATAGGCATATAGTGCAGTAGATAGAGGGATGAGAAATTTTGGTGATATTCCAATCATTTCTATTCCTAAATGATCTACTCCTAAAATTTTATGTTCAAAACCATTTTGCGTTAGCCAATTAGAGACTAGTCCTGGCTGTAAGGCTGTTGACTCTTGTTCGCCTTTAGGATTTTTTTCTTTTGCTTTTTTTTCTTCAGTCACCTTACATGTCCTCCAGTTGTTTTTCAATAGCTAGAGTAGATAAATCTCCAGCTCTAAATACTTCGCCTAACTCTTTAGGAGGGGTGTGACGAGTTTCAGTAGCCAAATATTTACCAGTTAATATTGGAGAAACTATTTTCATATTATGTGGAACACTATAATAACGGTGAGTTTGTTCCATGATAGTTGCTCTTTCCTGAATTGTTTCATTAGAGACTTTTTTACGTAATTTAATTACAGCATCAAAGATTGCTTCTGGACGAGGAGGGCAACCGGGAATATATACATCTACAGGAATTAATTTATCTACCCCACGTACAGTAGTTGTAGAATCACGACTAAACATTCCTCCAGTTATTGTACAGGCACCCATTGCAATAACATATTTAGGAGAAGGCATTTCCTCATAAAGACGTACTAGAGCAGGAGCCATTTTCATAGTTACAGTTCCTGCAACTAAAAGTAGATCTGCTTGTCTTGGACTACATCGAGGAACTAAACCAAAGCGATCAAAATCAAAACGCGAACCAATTAGAGCAGCAAATTCAATAAAACAACACGCTGTACCATACAGTAATGGCCATAAACTGGATAAACGAGCCCAGTTATGTAAATCATCAACGGTCGTTAAAATAATATTTTCTGATAGATCTTGGGTTATTTGACCAAGAGCGACAGGATTAAGGATTTTTTCTTTTTGTGACTGCTCTATGTCTGACAAATCTGGTGTTAAGTTCGGACTCATAAGAATTCAGTTATAATCAATGTACAATATTTTCGAGAGATATTCTGAGGTCTTAAGACCATTCTAGTGCGCCTTTTCGCCAAGCATAAACCAACGCAATAACAAGAATAGCTATAAAGATGAGAGCTTCAATAAAAGCTAATAAACCTAAACTACTGAAAGCGACAGCCCAGGGATATAAAAAAACTGTCTCTACATCAAATACAACAAACACTAAAGCGAACATATAATAGCGAATATTGAACTGTATCCAGGCACCTCCGATAGGTTCCATCCCAGATTCGTAAGTAGTTAATGTTTCAGGACCACCGTTACTGGGGCGTAAGATTTTTGATGCAGTTAAAGCTAGAATGGGAATTAAATTACAGGCAATAAGAAAGCCAAGTAAATATTCGTAACCGCTGAGGACAAACACTGTTTTCGATTAACTCCTCTGAAGATATGGTTTATATTATTACATTCACATTTTCTATTAAACCGTAAACTCTGCCTAAATAAACCTCTAAAAATATTTTTAATTTTAGATAAACTTTTTAAATAATAACAATGGCAAAAAAATAAGGTATGTATAGTTTAAAGTTAAACCTTATTTTTACTATGTTAAATACATAATGATTAAATCATACAAATACCTATTATTATTACTCATTAAAATATTAATTTTTTTGAAAGTTTTCTAAGCCTTTCCAACAGTTATTAACTGAGGTTGAGATTTCTTGATCAAGAATAACTGGCGTTTGACAATTATTACTACATAATTTCCTTAAAGGTACAGATAATGATAATTGTTCATAAATCCAAACTTTAGAATTAAAGTAGCCTTCTGATGGTAAAGTCTCAGAAAAATCTTCTAGAATTAAATCTTTTTCTTGGATAAACTTTTGATCAGAGTTCCAATTCTTACTTAACCATATATTTTCAGATACTTTAAGGCTAATGCGATAGTTATATTGTTGAAGACAACGATCACAAGTTAAGTTTATTATCGTCTCTCCTTTAAGATCAATTTCTAAAAAAGTCCCTCCGTGTCTAATAGTTATTAGACCACGAAAAGGAGTTAAGGTTATTAACTCAGTAATAAAGTCATCCAATATAATAGTTTGAGTTTTTTGAGGAAACTGAAGCAAATGAGGAATATATATTTTTTGCATAGTCTTTCTCTACTAAAAATTATCTACTTGTAAGGTATCAAAAATTAGAACTATAACCTAGATATTTAGTCTCGGAGGATAAACTGATTATAGTCATGATTTTTGGAAATTGTGAAGAAACTTCCAATTTACCCTCAGAGTTAACTCCACTAATTATTTTTTCAGAATCGTTGATTATAATTTTAGACCCTATATCGTTTAATATTTCTATATAATTTTTTAACAAAACTTCAATACCTGAAACTAGATAGTATTGATAACCAGAAATTATTGCCTCAATAATAATGGCAGCAAGTTGTTCTATTGATATTATTTGATGGTTGTGTGATTGAATGTTGACTCCGTTATCTGGTACAGTGTTACACCAATTGATACCTATTCCAATAACAACCTGAGTAATTACATTATTTAGTATTTTAATTTCACTTTTTATACCTCCCAATTTTTGATTTTCAATAACCAAATCATTAGGCCACTTTAACTTAACAGAAAGTTGATAGTTTCTTAATTTATTAGCTACGCTCCAAGCACTAAATAGTGTAATGTGAGAAGCATTCCTTACAGGAATCTTTAACTCAAATCCTATAGATATATAAAGTCCCCCTGGTAAAGAGTACCAATCTCTACCCCATTGCCCTTTTCCTTTAGTTTGTTCCGAAGCAATTATAATTAGAAATCCTAACTTTTTTCTTTTTATTAAGTTCCAAACTACAGAATTAGTAGAAGAAACCTTATTAAAAATGTATATTGGATAAGATGGTTTTTTAAGATAGGATTTAATTTTTTCAATATTAATCTTCATTTAATTAGCTTTTAAAGTATATAAATATTACAGTTTCTTTCGATTTAATTTATATTTCATGAATTATATATAAAAATATTTTTATTAAGTAAAAATATAATATTTATGATATTTGAAGACTTATTATGTATTTACCCAAATGAAATACAATTGTAATCAACTACTTACTTAATTAAAGCATACAAAATACTTCGATTAAGTACATACTAATACACTTGTATGTGACCTTTTTATTTATATACAGTAATTCAATATAGAATCTTTTTGATTTACACTAGATACATGAATTATTGTCAATAATTTTAGAAACCTTATTGTGCCCAACAAAAATCTATTAATTTCATTCTTTCTTACTTTAGGAATATCGCAGTTTAGCGTTCCAGCTAATGGACAATTTCTGTTACCTTATACTCCACAATTGAATATGGAGCAACTTGAAGTACAAGGATTGGAGATGGCTGAAGAAGCGTCTCAATTGGTACGTTTTCAACAACATGATCATGCTTTATCACGTGCAAAGCTAGCTGTTCAGCTAGCTCCACAAAAGTATCAACCTTGGTTTATTTTAGGGACATTATATGTAATGAAGCAAGACTTAGATTTAGGTATTAATGCCTTAAAAAAATCTTTAGCTCTTGAGCCAAAAGAAATAACAATTAAATTTACTTTAGGTAATGCATATTTTCAGCAAGGAAAATATCAACTTGCAGCCGTTGAACTAGAAGAAGGATTGCAAGTCAAACCTAATACTTCCTCTGCTCAGTTTGATTTAGGTAATACCTACTTCAAATTAGGATACATGGACAAATCAATGGTTGCTTATCGACAAGCAGTTACCATACAGGAAAACTTTTGGCCAGCTATTAATAACATAGGTCTAATTAAATATGAGCAAGGAAAGAAAGAAGAAGCAATAACACAATGGAGAAAGGCATTAAGAATAAATTCTGAACAAGCAGAGCCAAAGTTAGCCTTAGGCGTTGCTTTATATTCTCAAGGCCAAAAAGAACAAGGTATTCAGCTAGGAAAAACTGCTCTTAAATTGGATAATCATTATGGTAATTTAGAGTATTTAGAGGAAAATCTTTGGGGGGAAAAATTAATTGAAGATACACGTAAATTTTTAAGAGAACCAGAAGTCGATAATTTTATTAATCAGCTTGAAAAAAATTGAAATGAGACCATGTTCAGTTATATCTAGTATTAAAAACTTTAAATTATTTTAATCTGATTATGTTTAATAGCTTGTTTAGTAAATTTTTTGCTTAATTATTTAGTGCAGTAAAAAATTTTATGTATAAGTTGTTACTAAAATTGTAAAACTAACAAAATACATCATAAAAAATAATTTGTAAAATTTTGAGAATACAAATATTTCTTGAATTCATATATATGAGTTTTAGACATAGTGCTTTACTTTCTTAAAAATAGACTACCTGATCACCAAAGAATATGTAATTTAGGATAACTTAAAAGTTCATTATTTTTTACAACCTACAAATTTAATTTTAAGCTTAAAAAGGCCATAAAGTAGCTCTCCTGCTTTATGGCCTCTCCATAAGTATATAGAAATCTCAGCTATTTCTTTTCTACTTGAAAAAATTTATCTTGAAAATAAATTTAGTGTATTCTTTATTGCACTAGACATAGTCCCTTAGCATTTTTTTCAACTCTATATTGTGCACTTCCTCTTGCCCAATCATGCCTCTTGTGAATTCTTCAATATAAATCGAAGCGTCTTCAACTACTTCTAATAGTTCCTTATAGAGATCTAGTGCTTTTTTTTCATGATTAAGACTTTCTACTAAGATAGTATGCAAAGTATGCTCATGACTTTCTTCCATAGCAGCAATTTTTAGGCTCGGATGTCCTTCTAACCCTGTTAAAATTTCCCCAACTTGTTGAGCATGTAATAAGGATTCAGTTGCTTGTTGTTGAAAAAATTGGACAATAGGAATACGATGAGGGCCTGTAACCATCAATGAGTAGTGTGTATATCGTACAACACCGGCTAGCTCATATTCCATGATGGTATTAAGAAGTTCGTTTGTTTTATCGCGATTAAGTGTTCTCATACTTTACCTTTTGAATAATCTAACTTTTAATGGCAGCATTTTAACCTATTGGAAAGAATTCGTAAAGCTCTTTATGTTAAATCAAGCTTTAAAAAGAAAGATCTGTAAAATATTTTTCTATTAAAAAAATTAATAAAGAAAAGTAAATTATTTGATAAATGTCAAATATAATTAATTTACTAGCTGAGTATTAAGTTAGTGTATGTGGAAATCATAATAGTTAAAATTTAAATTTTATTTTTAACAAAATTTAAATTTAGTGCTTATAAATACAGCACTCTGTTATTAAAATACATTAATTTTTATTTTCTGATGTTTTTAACAAATATGATGGATAATTCTAATTGGTTATATAGAGGAACTGCTGAAATATTTCCTGATCAAAATAGTTCAAATAATTCTGAAGGAAATCTATTAAATTTTTTAAAGGATGTAGATCGACCTTTAAGAGTCAAATTAGGAATAGATCCGACTGGTAGTGATATTCATTTGGGACATAGTATTCCTTTCCGTAAATTACGTGCTTTTCAAGATGCTGGTCACACAGCAGTAGTAATTATTGGAGATTTTACAGCACAAATAGGAGATCCAACTGGTAAATCAGAAGTGCGTAAGCAACTTAGCCCAAAACAAGTTGAAGAAAATGTGGAGAGTTATTTAGAACAATTACATCCAATTCTAGACTTTAATACTCCAGAGAGGTTAGAGATTAGATACAACTCTGAATGGTTGAATAAACTAAATTTCCATAAAGTTCAAGAGCTTTTATCGACGATGACTGTGGGTCAAATGTTAGCAAAGGAAGGGTTCTCTGAACGTTATAAGCAAGAAAATCCAATTTTTCTTCACGAGTTTCTTTATCCTCTGATGCAAGGATATGATTCAGTAATTGTAAATGCTGATATTGAACTCGGAGGAACGGATCAGAAATTTAACATTGCTGTAGGTAGGGATTTACAGAGATATTTTAGACAAAAGCCCCAATTTGGTTTATTACTTCCTATTTTGACTGGAACAGATGGTAACCAAAAAATGTCAAAATCTCTTGGAAATTATATTGGACTAAAAGAAGATGCATTATCTATGTATTCTAAAATAGAAAAAATTTCTGACACCTTGATAGAGAAGTACTTTGAGTTGTTAACAAATCTGAATCTTGATGAGTTACCAAAAGATCCAAGAGAACGCCAAAAACTATTAGCTATAGAAATTACTTCTCATTACCATGGAAGAAAAAAAGCATTATCTGCACAAGAAACAGCAGAAAATCTTGTTAAAAATAAAAATACTCTATCAAAAGATTCTATAGCTGAATATAATTTATCTGAAGTAACTTTTCCTGCTAAATTATTTTATATTTTAAGTGCTAGTAAATTATGTGTAAGTAGTGGGGAAGGAAGGAGGCAGATTCAAGGAGGAAGTGTAAGATTAGAAGGGGAAAAAATTAGTGATGTTAATCTTGTCTTTGAAAATCCTGAACAACTTAATAACAAGGTCTTACAGGTTGGAAAAACAAAATTTATAAAGCTAGTCTAATCATTGATGATTTATATTTCTTGTTAAAAATTACACTTCATGCGTTATTTACATTTATAAAAAGTAAATATTGAGAATCTGGCCACTATTCGAAATAATAATGGTAATAACTTTTGCTCAAATTTAACCATGACTTATGAATAGTAAATAACTGATGAATTCATAACATAACATTAATCTTGGGAGATTAATGTTATGTTCAAGTTAAAGCTTAAAATATCTACTGATAAAGTTTGTCTTTTTTATAAATTAAATAGTTAAGTTGGTAAAAGTTATAAGTATAATATTTTTGATTTAAAGATTGTTTCTTAAAATAATTAACGGTTTATTGTATTAGTGCGAGAATATAATTATATTGAGAAGATAAATCATTCCTAAAATTATATTAATAATAATTCTGCATTAATTTTATGAGAAATATTTACAAACCAAAAATTTTAGTTTTAGATTTTGATGGGGTAATTTGTAATGGAATGCGAGAATATTTTGAAACTGCAAAGAAAGTCTATAAAATAATATGGCCACAAAATATAAATTATAATTACGATCATTTATTTAAAACTTTTTCCAAGTTGCGCCCTGTAATTGAGACTGGCTGGGAAATGCCTATCCTTTTAAGAGCAATATTTCTTAATTATAAAACTATAGATATTGAATCTAAATGGGATTCAGTTCGTACAGAAATTATTAATAAAAATAGGATTAAAAAAGAAGAATTAATATTAATTTTAGATGAAATCAGGGACTATTCCATTAATCTTGATTTAGACAATTGGCTAAATTTGCATGATTTTTATCCGGAAATTATACAAAAATTACCAAAACTATTAGATTCAAAAATGCATATATATATTGTGACAACTAAAGAGGGAAGGTTTGTACAACAATTGCTGGAAAATAAGAGAATAAATTTTCCTAGAGGTAAAATTATAGGGAAAGAATTTAAACAAACTAAATGTAAAACTTTACGTCAAATTCTTACTACTCATGAAGAAAAACCTCAAAATTTATGGTTTATTGAAGATTTATTCAAAACTTTGATAGATGTTCAAAACAAAATAGAATTAAAAGGTATCAAACTTTTTTTAGCAGATTGGGGTTATAACACTATAGAAGTACGTAATTTAGCTAAAGAAAAAAATGGTATTTCCTTACTTTCTTTAAATCAATTTTCTAAGGACTTTTCAACTTGGATTAAATCTTAATATAGATCAGAGCTTCAAATTAAATTTGAATATATTATTGTTACTTTTAAATACTTAGTTCAAAGATATCTAAGTTTATTCTTAAATTTTTTTTAAACTAAATATTAATTGATAGGTTTTAGTTTTATTAAAAAAAAACAACATAGGCTACTATAGCAAATATTAAAGAATTATTATTACAGTTAAATATTCTTAAACTACAATAAACAAGACTAACCATTAATCTATTGGTGTAAAGTAAATAGAATTATGTAGTGTAATCACTCTTTTAATTATTTCACTATACAAATAATAGACAACTCTATTTAGATTATCATTAAGTAATGGAAAAACATGATTTATAGACTTCTAATTTTAACATTAACTCTATTAATTTTGATGCAAAATGTTCTTAAAGCTTCAGCTAACAATATGGCCAGCATCATATTTAAGGATACCTCATTAAATATCAGTGAAGTATTTCATGAAAATATAACTATTAACTTACTATTACTTGATTCTTACTCTTTTGGATATTTAACATTTCCTAATATATCAAATAATTACTATTTTACTCAAAATTACATAGGCTCAGTTTTTCCTGCAGGAACTAAAAGTAAATATCAGAAAGCAACTGTAGAATATGAAAAAGGAAATGTTGCAAGTAGTCAACAAAAATGGACAGAAGCTCTGGAATACTATGAGAAGGCAGTAAAAATATATCCTGATTTCATATTTGCTAGAGTAAATATTCCACTAATTCATTATCAATGTGGTGATAAATTAGAAGCTATTAAAGAAATGAGATATTTAGTTAAAAAATATCCTATGTCTCCCGATATAAGAGCTGCCTTAACAGCTATTTTATGGAGTACAGGACAAGAAGGAGAAGCCAAAAGCCATTGGGTATCTGCCGTTGGTATGAACGATAAATACAAGAATTTAGACTGGATTCAAAAGAAACGCTGTTGGCCACCTAAAGTAATGATGGCTTTAGATGATTTTTTTAATCTTAATTGATTAACAATCAATTCTAGTGGAGAAATTGTTGTTATGGATGTAATAAGAAAAATCAATAAAGAAAATTTTTAAAAACAAAGTTCATATTAAGTTAGTATGAATATTGGTGAGGATGAAAACCATAAATAATAATAATTTAAATACTTATCAAGATTGAATGGAACATCATGGAAAAAGAAATTTCTACCTTTCGTATTTCTCCTCTAATACAGATTACATTAATTAGTTTATATATTTCTCTAACTATCCCATTGCCATTTCTTTCAGAAGCAACTGGTGCACCTGTCTCTAGTACAGTTCTATGGGTTGGAATTATTATAGGAGGATTAATACTAGTTGGAAGCCTAAGCGAACGAGTTATAGTTGATGAAAATCAAATTAGGATAACTTATTCTAATTGGTTTCCCTTTTTCTTCCGCAAGAATTGGTCATTGTCTTGGTCAGAAGTAAAAGATCTTAAGTTACGTACAACTGGCCAAGGTGGTTCCGTATATTATTTAACTAGTAATAGTTTAGATAAAGCTTATTTATTACCTACAAGAGTAGAGAACTTTTCATATCTAGTAAAATTTATCACCAAAAAAACAGGTATTGATACAAGGGAAATACGACCACTTTCTCAACCGTGGATGTATTTTATTTTACTTTTGTGTACACTTTCTTTATTGTTCGTAGATGGTATGGTTATTTGGCAAGCTATTTTTAACTAATACTATGTATTTAAAATATTGGAATATCTTATTTAAGAAAGTACGTTTACAAGAATTATTATGCTCTTTGTAAACGTTTTTCACTAGATTACTATTAAGATATTCTTACTTTTACTATTGATATAGTTTAATTATTAAAATAAATCTAATAAACTAGTGTGTTAGATTTGGATTTTTTAGACAAACTATATTTATTTAAGAAACTTTTTTCTCTCTTGACTCACTATATTCAAGTGCAGCATTTATAAACCCTAAAAATAATGGATGAGCACAATTGGGACGAGAAAGAAATTCTGGGTGAAACTGAGTGGCAATAAAGAATGGATGTTCTGATAGTTCAATAATTTCTACTAGGCGTCCATCAGGAGAAGTTCCGCTTATTTTATAACCAGTTTTATTTAATAAACTACGATAAGCATTATTGAATTCATAGCGATGCCGATGACGTTCATAAATCACCTCCTGTTGGTATAAAGACGCAGCCAGTGTGTTATTTTCAATACGACAAGGATAAAGTCCAAGGCGCATAGTCCCTCCTAAATCCATAACATCTTGTTGCTCTGGCAAAATATTGATTACAGGATTGGCTGTTTCTGGATTAAATTCAGAACTGTTAACATTATCTAAACAAGCTACATTTCTACCCCATTCAATTACAGCACACTGCATTCCTAAACATAATCCTAAAAAAGGAATACGTTGCTTTCTGGCATATTCGATAGATTTAACTTTACCATCTACTCCTCGGAATCCGAATCCTCCTGGAACAATAATACCGCTAACATTATTGAGATATTTTTCTGTGCTGTTATTTTCAATATCTTCTGCATCAACCCATCTCAATTTAATTTCGCTATTCATAGCTATACCTCCATGTACAAGTGATTCCACAACCGATAAATAGGCATCACTTAATTGAACGTATTTACCCACTAAAGCAACTTCAAAATGATGTTTAGGTGATCGCATCTTATGAACCAATGTTTCCCATTGTGTTAAATCTGGTTTACATGATTCTAAATGTAATAATTCTAAAGCTTGTTTAGCCAGTCCTTCTTTCTCAACTATCAGAGGAACTTCATAAATACTGTATGCATCTTGAGCTGTGACTACTGATTCTACAGGTACATCACAAAACTCAGAAAGTTTCTCTTTCATTCCTTCTTTCAAAGGACGATCACATCGACAAACTAAAATATCAGGTTGAATACCAATAGAACGTAACTCTTTTACAGAATGTTGAGTTGGCTTAGTTTTCATTTCTCTGGCAGCAGGTATCCAGGGAATCAACGTAACATGCATATAGATAACGTTATTTTTCCCAACATCTTTACGAAATTGTCGAATTGCTTCTAGAAAAGGTAAAGACTCAATATCACCTACTGTTCCTCCAATCTCGATAATAACAATGTCAGGATTAGTATTTTTTGCAACACGATGAATACGATCTTTAATTTCATTAGTTATGTGAGGAATAACCTGTACAGTCCCTCCCATATAATCTCCCCGTCTCTCTTTGTTCAATACTGCTTGATAGATTGAACCTGTAGTGACACTATTAAGGCGAGACATTGGTGTATCTGTGAATCTTTCATAATGTCCTAAATCAAGATCAGTTTCAGCCCCATCATCAGTAACAAATACTTCTCCATGTTGGTAAGGACTCATGGTTCCTGGATCAACATTGATATATGGATCAAGTTTGAGAATAGAAACTGAATAACCTCTGGATTTGAATAAGCATCCTAAACTAGCTGCAATAATTCCCTTACCGATACTAGATACAACACCACCAGTAACAAATACGAATTTAGTCATATAAACTTAGTTAAATTATGATTTTTATAGATTTATCCATTATATTAACCTGTCTTTTCCATATAAGACTTACCTTAAGTATACGATTCAATGAATTGAGAATAAAAGGGCTGATTAATTAATATCAAAATAAAAAATTTTAGAGTTACAAATAAGACATACTACATTAATAATAGAGTTAAATAAAGTAAAGAATTATCAATAACTAAAAAATTCAAAGTGACATTTTATTTTTTTATGTATTAATTTATAAAATTATCTTTGAGTAAACAGACCATTGATCACAAGCAATGCTTATTATTAATATACAATTTAAAATAATTAGCATACTATAATACAATAGGGGAATTTCACAAAAAATATTATGAAATGGCAAGAAATATCGGGAAGTTTTATTTTAATTCCAAAGTCTCCAATTGCTGTGATACATTTCATTGGAGGAGCTTTTATCGGTAGTATTCCTAATTTTACTTATCGTTGGCTACTTGAAGCACTAGCTAAAAAAGGATATGCTGTTATTGCTACACCTTTTATTATCACATTAGATCATTTAGCAATTTCTCAAGACTTGTTAAATCGTTTTGAAAATATATTAAAGTCTATCAAAGATAACATTTATGCAGGAATAATAAATCTTCCTGTATACGGAATTGGTCATAGTATGGGATGTAAACTCCATTTATTAATTGGTAGTTTTTTTCATGTAGAAAGAGCAGGTAATATATTTATATCTTTTAATAATTATCCTATTAAGCAAGCTATTCCTTTTCTTAAGCAATTTAATCTTCATGATGTCCTTGATTTAGAATTCACTCCATCTCCCAATAAAACTCAAGATATTATTAAGACAAATTATATTGTTCGTCATAATTTATTAATTAAACTTACTCAAGACAATATCGATGAAACAATATCTTTGATGAAAATCTTACATAGAAAATACCCTAATTTAGTGGTTTTACAAACATTATCTGGAAATCATTTAACACCACTAGGACAGGAACTAAGCTTTAAGGCTGGAAACACGTTTACACCAATAGAAATCATACAGCAATGGTTTCACAGTAAATTATCTAATGATTTATATGATCTTAAGAATGGGATTTTACAGTGGCTAAATCCAGGGCAAATTATCTAAGTCATATATATTAAAATACGGAGAGTAACCTATGATTTAGGGAATGCTAAACTATTGGTAATGTTTATCAAAAATGTATAATTCGTATATCCTACTATCTAAAAAAGTCAAGATACGATATACTCCTCTCGAAACTTTCGATGGATAAAAAATGACAGCAGTAGCAATTCTTGCAGCAGGACGCGGTACACGTATGAAATCTAACTTGCCCAAAGTCTTACATGCTCTGGGTGGGCAGTCTTTAGTACAAAGAGTATTAAATAATTGTTCTTTACTTACTCCATCTAGACAGTTTGTAATTGTCGGATTCGAAGGAGAAAAAGTAAAGCAATCTTTAGTTGAAAACTGGTCTTTAGAATTTGTTGAGCAGAAAGAACAATTAGGTACAGGACATGCTGTGCAACAACTTCTACCATACTTAAAAAATTTCGAAGAAGATTTATTAGTTTTAAATGGTGATGTTCCACTTCTACGTCCTAAAACATTGCAAAATCTTCTAAATATTCATAAACATAATAATAATGCGGCAACAGTTTTAACAGCCAATTTACCTAATCCAAAAGGTTATGGTAGGGTCTTTTGCGATGGAGATAATTTCGTTACTCAGATTATTGAGGACCGTGATTGTAATTCGGCTCAAAAACAAAATTGCCGAGTAAATGGAGGGATTTACTGCTTTAACTGGCCTAAGCTCGCTGAAATTTTACCTCATCTTTCTGCTAATAATCAACAAAAAGAATATTATTTGACTGATGTAGCACAGCACCTTGAGCCTTTTATGGCAGTTGATGTAGAAGATTATTTCGAAATTAATGGTATTAATAATCGTCAACAGTTATCTGACGCAAATAACATTTTACAAGATCGGATAAAAAAATATTGGATGAATGAAGGAGTTACTATGATTAATCCTGAAAGCATTAGTATTGACGACACAGTAAATTTGGCACCAGATACAATTATTGAACCTCAAACTCATTTACGAGGTAAGACCTATGTTGGTTCAAAAAGTCATATTGGACCAGGAACTCTTATCGAAAATAGCAAAATTGGTGAACAAGTGAGAATACTATATTCTGTTATCAGTAACTCTGAGATAGCATCTTATTGTCAGATTGGTCCTTATGCCCATATTCGTAAGGAAGGTAAAATTGATGAATCTTGCCGTATTGGTAACTTTGTTGAAATTAAAAAATCTCAAGTCGAAAAAAGTAGCAATATTGCTCATTTGTCTTATATCGGTGATGCCACTTTAGGGAAGCAAGTAAATATAGGAGCAGGAACAATTACAGCTAACTATGATGGTGTTAATAAACATCCTACTATTATTGGAGATCAAACTAAGACAGGAGCAAATAGTGTTTTCGTTGCTCCTATAACTTTGGGAAACAATGTTACGGTTGCTGCAGGTTCAGTAGTTACTAATGATGTTCCCGACGATGCTTTAGTAATTGCTCGGCAACAACAAAAAATTATTAAAGAATGGAAAAAAAAAGGTAAAAAACAATAGCTATACAATGCATTTACTGCATCATGTTTAGTATCAATGCATAGAAAACCAATAATTATATTTTTAAAAAATTAGTAACCCTCAAAATTAACGATTATTTATTTTGTATGCTAGAAATAATTAAAAGACCTATTGATTTAATGATTTTAAAAAATTAATACTATGGTTTTCTAGTATTTCATTAAAAGTGAAATAGTTTAATTATTATATTTTTGTTGCAAGAAATATAATCTGTTAATGTTATTAATTAAATACTAGTAACTAGAAATCTACTCTATTTACACGTTGAATATTCAAGACGTCGCTCATGTCGCAAATACTATTTATTAGGTATTCTAACTGCTGACGATCACGGATTTCAATACGTAAGTTAATAATAGCAGGCTTATTTTGTATAGTTTTAACACCAGCATTGCAAACATTAACGTTATGGTTACTTACTCTTAATAAGACGTCTTTCAAGACACCTACTCTATCGATAACTTCTATCTGAACATCTACTGGATATGTAATAGCGCATCCTTTTTTATCCACCTTATTCCAGCGTACTGGAATAAAGCGTTCTCCAGGTATATTCTCAATATTAGAACAATTCTGAGTATGAATAGAAATACCTTTATCTCCTCTAGTAACTACACCAATAATTGGCTCTCCAGGTAATGGCCTACAACATCCAGCTATATGATATAAAAGACCTTCAACTCCCAAAATTGGAGATTTATTAGGTTTCTTTGGACATAGAGAAGAAGATGTTGTAGGTGAGTTCATTTCGTGAGATTCAGTATTCTTCTGTTGAGTTTTTACTGTTATTTCTCTTACACGGTTAACCACTTGATTTAAAGTAATCCCTCCATATCCTAATCCAGAGAGCAAATCATCCACTGAATTATAATTACATCTTTCTACCACAGTTTTCATTGGTTCTGATTTTAATAAAGCTTCAAAACCGTTTTTACCCAATTCTTTCTCTAACATATCACGTCCTCTAATCATATTTTCTTCTCTACATGATCTTTTGTACCATTGACGGATACGATTACGAGCGCTAGGCGTAACTACTATATTCAACCAATTTAAACTAGGATGGCAGTTTTTTTGGGTAATAATTTCTACTATGTCACCATTATGCAATGGTTGACCGAAAACTGACCATTTGCCGTTAATCCTAGCTCCTTTCATATGATTGCCTACTTCTGTATGAATACGATAAGCAAAATCTACAGTAGTAGCTCCCCTCGCTAAAGCAATTACTTCTCCATCAGGAGTAAATACATAAACATCATCATCAAAGAGATTATCTTTAAGATTATCAACATATTCTTGAGCATCTTTAAGATCTTTTTGCCAGTCTAACAGTTGTCTTAACCAAGTAAACTTCTCATCTTCCTGAGATAATTGAGTATAGTGAGATACACCTGTTTCTTTATATTTCCAATGAGCTGCAATACCATACTCAGCGATATGATGCATTTCCATTGTCCTTATCTGAATTTCTAAAGGATGACCGTTAAATCCTACAACTGTTGTATGTAAAGATTGGTAACGATTTGGTTTAGGTAAACCAATATAATCTTTGAATCTTCCAGGCATAGGTTTAAAAGTATCATGAACTACTGCCAAAGCACGATAGCATTCTTCTTTATTTTGGACAATAATTCTTAAAGCTGCTAAATCATATATTTCATGAAATCCTTTATTTTGACTATGCATCTTATAATAAATTCCATAAAGATGTTTAGATCTTCCTTGTAATTCTAGTATGTTTATTCCTATGCTATGTAATCGTCTTTGTAGTGTATCTTTAACATTTTCAATACGAGCTTCACGATCAATACGTTTTTCTGCGACTAAACTCTGGATTTCCCTATAAGCATTAGGCTCTAAATACTTAAAAGATAAATCTTCTAGTTCCCATTTGACCCTCCAGATACCGAGACGATTTGCTAATGGAGAGAAAATTTCTTTAGTCTCCAAAGCGATACGTTTTTGCTTTTCTGGTTTAAGTGCCTCTAAAGTCCTCATATTATGAAGACGATCAGCCAATTTTACTACAATTACTCTGATATCTTTAGCCATTGCTAAGAACATTCTTCGAAAATTTTCAGCTTGCTGTTCTGTTTTGTTCGAAAAATTAAACTTTGATAATTTTGTAACACCTTCAACTAGTAATCTTACTTCTTGGCCAAACATCTCTTCAATATTGTCTGCAGTGATGTCAGTATCTTCTACTACATCATGAAGAAAACCTGCAGCAATCATTGACTTATCTCCCCCTAAATCTCTTAGTATTCCCGCTACAGTCACTGGATGAACAATATAAGGTTCACCTGATTTACGATACTGTCCTTTATGTAGTTGATATGCGAAATCAAAGGCATGACAGATTAAATCTTGATTTTGATTATATGTGTCTGATTTACGAGAAATTAAACATTGGTTTAACCAATCAGGGAGAGTAAAGTCAAGAGGTTTATTATTGAGAGATGTAACTGTATTCATAAAATAGTTGAATCAGAAAAAGAACAGAATATTAAAAATTTGGAGAAAATTAATAAGCTTTCGACTTTTCTTTTAGTATTAACACTTGTACTAAAAATAGGCAATTAAATTTTTTAGGTAATATTAATTATTAAAAATAAAATTTTAATTCTAAAAAATTTAATAAAAGACATACTAATTTTAATAAGAGTATATTATTAATAAGATATTAGTAAAAGTATATTATTAAGACAGAACAAATATTTAATGTTACCAAAATATTATAAAGTTTTTTTAGAACAATTATTTATGCTTCAAAAACAAGTCTTATCAGAGAGTATAGATATTGCACAAACTAAAATAATTTTTGAACAAGTTAGCAGAACATTCGAACATAAAATTTTTAATGAAGATATGCATATATATTTTAAAGATAATCATAAGCATACGATCATTCAATCAGTAAAAGTGGAAATTAATAAACACTTGAGGTTACTCAAAACTGAGTTGTTATTTTTAGAGTCTGCTCGTCAACTAGAGACAATACATAAAAGAATAAATAAAATACAACAGAGAATTACTAAATTAATAGATTATTGTAAGTTTGTGAACACACAATTTTGTGAATCAAAGGTTGACTAAGCACAGAATGCATATAGTTTAATCTGGTTATCGCAATTCAAATTTTCTTCACAAACTATATTAAATAGGTAATAGTTTTCTCTATATACATAACATGTTTTAATACTTAATTTATTGAATATAGAGTTTTTCTATTATCAAATAATACAAGGTAACAAACAAATAATTTCATAATGAAAATGCTTAATAGTAAAAATATACTGTGTTTACTAAGTAGGATTAGTAAAAGTATTTAATTTAAATATTTATAATTAAACAACAAATGTTAGAATACGGAGTGCAAATTTGTTGTATGAGCTAGCATATATCTTTAATTTTAAACTGTTTTATTAATGTCTTTCAAAAATGAGGATCTCAAAATGACAACCTTATTACGTAATTGCTGGTATGTTGCTCTTAGTAGCATAGATTTGAAACCGGCAACAATAATACATAAAAAAATTCTAAATGAACCTATCCTAATTGGACGAAAAAAAAATGGTCAAGTTTTTGCCATGCGTGATATTTGTCCACATCGAGGTATCCCTTTAAGTTATGGATCATTGGATAAAGAAGATATATCTTGTCGGTATCATGGCTGGAAATTTAATGTAAATAATGGTAAATGTAGTGAAATACCATCTCTTACAGAGTATGACGACTTAGATATAAGTCGTATTAAAGTCCTTACATATCCATGCGAAGAAGTTCAAGGTAATATTTGGATATATTTTACTGATACTAACAAAAGTAAAATTGGGTTATCCGATATTCCCCCTGTTCCAACTATCCCTGATTTTGGAAAGCTGAAGCCAGGAATAACAGAGACTATGAATTTTGATTGCAACATTGATCATGCAATTATTGGTCTTATGGATCCAGCTCATGGACCTTATATTCATAATGCTTGGTGGTGGAGAAGTGGTCCTCGTAAATTTCGAGTTAAAGAGAAATATTACGAACCTGTATCGCAAGGCTTTCGTCTTGTTCCCTACAATATGCCAGTTAGTGCTCGTCCTTATAAAATTTTAGGAAATAATGTATCTATTGAAATTATTTTTCAGTTACCTGGAGTTCGTACAGAAGTTTTAAAAGGTGATCGTTATTCTGCCTGTTTATTGACATGCATTACCCCTATAGATGATTCTTCATGTGAGATATTTCAGAGTATTTATTGGACAATCCCTTGGGCAGGTATCTTCAAGCCTCTACTAAGCTTGTTAACTCGTCAGTTCTTAGCCCAGGATCGTGACGCAATTATTCAACAACAAAAAGGTCTTATCCATAATCCTTCATTAATGTTGATAGACGATGCGGATACTCAGGCTAAATGGTATTTTCGCTTAAAACAAGAATATCAAAAATCTCAGGAAGAGAATAGAACTTTTACAAATCCTATTGAATCCAGAGTACTGCGCTGGAGAAGTTAAGGTTGACAGAGTAATTTTCATGATTCATGGATAGATGTAAAACCATAATATAACTGGTAGTATTTTTAATAAATTTTAATATTATTAATAGTTACAATTTGTTCTTTAATATTTTTTAGTTACGTTGTGAAGATCATAAACATCGTAGTCTAACTAGACTAGTTAAATCAAATTTTACTATAGAATCTTTAGCAGTAACTTTATATGATGGACATAAATAAAAGTTCAGTATGAAGTGAAATTAGATAACTTAAATGTGACATGAAAAAGATTTTTCTATTACATAAGCTTGTATAAATATCTATCCTATTAGCGAATCTTATCTTCTCTAAGACTATATTGATTTTCTTCTTTTTTTCGTTTTTTGTAAGAAAAAATAGAGCTTCTTTGACAAGAAGTAAACAAATTTTAAATTGTAATAATGATTGGTATAAGTTATTGCTATAATATTTCAAAAACCTATCAGAGACGATCAATGGCTAATGTTCTTTGGTTACAGGGTGGCGCTTGCTCTGGAAATACAATTTCTTTTCTCAATGCAGAAGAACCAACCTTAGTAGATTTAATCACCGATTTTGGAATTAATATTTTATGGCATCCATCCTTGGGTATGCAGTTAGGTGATGAATTACAAGAATTATTGATTAACTGTATCAACGGGAAGATATCTATTGATATATTAGTTTTTGAAGGATCAGTAGTTAATGCTCCTAATGGTACTGGGGAGTGGAATCGTTTTGCTGGTCGTCCTATGAAAGACTGGTTAAATGATTTATCTAAAGTCGCCGGCTTTGTAGTTGCAGTTGGAGATTGTGCAACCTATGGTGGAATACCAGCAATGGAGCCTAATCCTAGTGAGTCTATTGGTTTACAATTTCTTAAACGCCAAAAAGGAGGATTTTTGGGAGACAACTTTTTATCCCAAAAAGGATTCCCTGTTATTAATATACCTGGTTGCCCTGCTCACCCAGACTGGATTTCTCAAATATTAGTTGCTGTTGCTACTGGAAGAGTTGGAGATCTAACTCTTGATGAGTTTCATCGTCCTGAAACTTTCTTTCGAAGTTTCACACAAACTGGCTGTACAAGAAATATGCATTTTTCATATAAATCAAGTACTGAAGAATTTGGCCAACGTACTGGGTGTTTATTTTATGATCTAGGTTGTCGTGGACCTATGACTCATTCCTCATGTAATAGAATTTTATGGAATAGGGTCTCTTCTAAAACTCGTGTTGGAATGCCTTGTTTAGGATGTACTGAGCCAGAATTTCCTTTTCATGATCTTAAAAAAGGAACTGTTTTTAAAACTCAAACCGTTATGGGGGTTCCTAGAGAATTACCACCTGGTATTAATGCTAAAGATTATGCTGTAGTAACAGTTGTTTCTAAAGATGCTCGTCCATCTTGGACGGATGAAGATTTCTTCACTGTGTAATGAAAATACATGGTTAGAGTTGATATTAAGATTTCCTAACAGGACTTTATTGTCAAAAAGAAATCCAAATAAAATCATAAAAGTAATAGTAATTTTACTATTACTTTTATGATTTTATTCCCCATTTATTTTATATATGGGAATAGTAAATAATTACAAATTATTTCTAGTATTTTATCGAAGTTTTACTATTTTTGAGAGGAATACATGGTAGTTCAAAAGCTGGAAATCTCTCCTGTAGGAAGAGTCGAAGGAGATTTAGATATTAGGGTAGATATCGAAGATGGTTATGTTGTAAATGCTTGGACAAAAGCAGAGTTGTTCCGCGGTTTTGAAGTTATTTTAAAGGGTAAGGATCCACAGGCTGGACTTATTGTTACTCCTCGTATTTGTGGTATTTGTGGTGCATCACATTTAACTTGTGCATCTTGGGCATTAGACACAATTTGGGAAACTGAGGTGCCTCGTAACGCCATCTTAGCACGTAACTTAGGACAGATTGTTGAAACTATACAAAGTCATCCCAGGCATTTTTACGCCTTGTATGCGACTGATTTAACAAACAAAAAATATAAGAATAGTCCTTTTTATGAAGAAGCTTGCAAAAGGTTTACTCCCTTTACAGGGACTTCCTATGAAACAGCCATAATAACTTCTGCAAAACCTGTGGAGCTTTATGCTTTATTTGGGGGACAATGGCCTCATTCTAGTTATATGGTTCCAGGCGGTGTAATGTGTGCTCCAACGCTAACTGATGTTACACGTGGTTGGGGTATAATGGAGTATTTTCGTACCAATTGGTTAGAACCAGTTTGGCTAGGATGCTCTCTTGAAAGATATGAAAAAATTAAGACTTATGAAGACTTTTTAGAATGGTTAGAAGAGAGTCCTAAGCATGCTAACTCTGATCTAGGCTTTTACTGGCGTATGGGATTAGATATTGGACTAGATAAATATGGTCAAGGGCCAGGAAGATATCTGACCTGGGGATATCTCCCACATGAAGATAGGTATCAGAAACCTACAGTTAAAGACCGAAATTCAGCTGTAATAATGAAAGGTGGTGTCTACGATAGTTTTACAGATATGCACCATATGGTAGATCATAGTTTTGCTATAGAAAACACAAGCCACTCCTGGTATGAGGAAGGTAATGCTGATGTTCATCCTTTTGACAGGGTTACTAATCCCCAAAGTATGAATAAAGGAGATTATGAGAATAAGTATTCTTGGTCAACTGCAGTGAGTCATAAAGACTTAGGCCGTATGGAAGTAGGTTCTCTTGCACGTCAACTAGTAGCAGGTGGAAAACATGGAGAAAGTTGGCAACATTATGATGGACTGATCTTAGATATGTTTAAAAAAATTGGTGGTCCTAGTGTACATTTAAGAGAATTTGCTCGGATGCATGAATCTGTAAAATTATATAGAGAAGCAGAAAGATGTTTGCGGGAATTTAAGCTTAATGATCCTTGGTATATTAAACCAAAAGAAAAAGATGGGCGTGGTTGGGGAGGAACAGAGGCTAGCCGTGGTGCTTTGTGTCATTGGGTTGAAGTGGAAAAAGGAGTTATCAAAAATTATCAGATAATTGCTCCTAGTACTTGGAATATTGGCCCTAGGGATGGGAAAGATATTAGAGGTCCAATTGAAGAGGCATTAATTGGTATACCCATTGAAGATATGAGTAATCCAGTGGAAGTTGGTCATGTTGCCCGTTCATTTGATTCTTGCTTAGTCTGTACAGTACATGCACATGATGCTAAAACGGGGGAAGAGCTAGCAAGATTTCGTACTAACTAGAAATTAAATGGAAGTGATTTACATCTATATCACTTCCATTTAATCTTTTGTAATAATGATGATATTATTAAAATTTTGTTTCATTATAGTGCTTAATCAAAGTAGTATTAGGGATAGGTCCTTTTAAATGATTCCATGGTAATATCTGATCTACTTTCCAGTTACTGTGAACGTAATATTCTAGAGATGGAATCTTCCCTTTAAGTTCTTTAAAAGCACGCCTATAACTCCCTAGAGAATTGCCATAATAACGAGTTAATTTAAATAGTTTACTTAAACGTCTGTCCCCCCTGGAAATTAAGGCTTGAATGACAGACCAGTTGTAACTTTCAGGGCGAAACTCTATTCTTTTTTTCCCTAAAACTTTTTCTAAAAATTTTAATTTCTTTTTAGATAGTTCATCTACCCCTATCCATTGAAAAGGAGTATGAGATTTTGGAATAAAAGTACTGCACCCAAATGTTATTTTTAATCCTTGTGCTGCTTTCTGTATAGAATCTAACAACAAAATTGTTTGTTCAATATCTTCTTCGTTTTCTCCTGGTATTCCAACCATTCCATATAATTTAATATTTTTTAATCCACCAACTTTTGCATTAATTACTGCATTAATAATTTCATCGTTATCTAATTTTTTATTAATATTTTCTCTAATCTTTGCTGAGCCGCTTTCGACAGCGATTGTTATAGATTTTGTATTACGATTGCTTAGTAATTTTGCTAATCTTTCTGTAACCGTATTAGCTCTAACTGAAGCAATACTTACTCTGATATCATCATACTTAGGCTGATTCAGATAGTTCAACAAATTATCAAACTCTGGATGTTGTGTAATGGATGGTCCTAGAAGGCCAATTCTATTCGTTACCTTAAGACCTTTCTCAATATTTGGAATTAGTGAGGTATCTAAATCAGCTATACGAAAAGGTAAATTTAAATAACTAACCAGACAAAAACGACACATTTCTGGACAGCTTCTAACCACTTCAACCATATATATATTTTCCCAAACAGCTTGTTGTGTTACTACTGTTGAAGTTGACAAAGAATTACCACGATAAATTTGTTTTTCAATACTAGAGGGAGTGGTTGTTTCAATTGCTTTGATAGATTCAATTTCTCCGTCATTATCGTAATAGGTAATTTCATATAGACTGGGTATATAAATTCCAGGAATTGTTGCTAAATAAGATAATTTAGCAGCTCTTCTTTCATTTCTCACAACTTTATATGCTTCTAAAAAGCTATGTATCAGATCTTCTCCATCACCCAGTAAAACTATATCAAAAAAATCTGCAAAAGGTTCAGGGTTAGCTGTCAAGGTAGGACCACCTCCAAATATCAGTGGATGATTCTCATTTCGTTCACTTGTTTGAAGAGGAATACCTAAACTATCTAAGATGTCAAAAATATTGACATAGTCTAATTCCCATGAAAAAGAAAAACCTAAGAGTTCAAATGTTTTAGGTGAAGGCTCTTTAATATCTGTAAATAAACGGCTAACATTAACGTCATTTCTACTGGCGAAAGTGGACCAGACAGTTTGATAACCTAAACTTGTAATACCTACACTATAAATATTAGGAAAGCAAAAAATTATTCTAATAGCATTGCTATTAGGTGCAGTTGGTTTGAATAGTAATTTTTCTTGATCAAAAACAGTCGTCATATTTTAAGTTTGTTTATTTTTCAACTTTTTAAATCTATTTTTTAAAGCTCTAAATTAAATCATGTTGATAGTTCAATTATTTATTAATATTATTTAAATTATTGATCTAGTTATTTTGCCCGAACATATTAACCTATAAAAAAATAATTATTTTTAATATAAACTTACGAAAGTACTTATATTTATAAATTTCCAGTTAATTTTTCTATTTATTAAAGAACTTAAAAAAGTAAACACAGGTTGCTATCACACGCTTATTTAATAATAATCACTATTCCTGATAATATCATTATAAAAATTCAATTTATTTTTTATAAGATAACTAATTTTTGCTTATAAACTTATACATGATAAAAACATATTAATTCCTACAAAGCTAAAAGATTAATAATATATAATCAGATTAATCATATATTTACGAAACAATTATATGCAGGAAAATATTGATAATATATTAGAAATTGGTATTATAGTTGGTCCTAGAGGGCTAAAAGGAGAAATAAAAGTCTTGTCTAGTACAGACTTCCCTGAAAGATTTAAAATATCGGAGGAGCATTGGATCAGTGATCCTTATCAGTCATCGCTCCAATTGGTTAAATTAATCAATAGTCGCTACATGGCAGATAAGAATATTTATATTATTCGTCTACAAGGAATAGAAAATAGGGATCAGGCAGAAACATTAAGGAATCATAAACTTTTAGTCACCAATAGCTTTATACCTAAGCTGGAGAAGGAGGAGTATCATATATCTCAACTTATTAATTTGGAAGTTTATCATCAAGATACAAGAGAATTTATAGGTATTGTGACTAATGTATTCACTACAGGTCATGATTTGTTAGAAATTAAATTGAACAATCTATCTTTGCAGGAATCAGATAAGAGACGAAATATCTTAGTTCCTTTTGTCTACGAAATTGTTCCAACAGTAGATTTAAAAAATAAAAGAATAGAGATTAATCCTCCTAAAGGATTATTAGAGTTGTCCACAGTAAGATAAGATTTAGGTTGAGAGATTCAGTTTATTAAAAATTAAAATTTAATCATAATTTTTGAATTTGATTGATCCATTATGTCCCATAACAGATTACAATCTACTTTTGATAAATCATATTTACTAAAATTAAGGAGAAAGCTATTCCTGAGCAATTAAACCTAACCGTGAGCTTAAGGGGAACTCACGAGACAAATGGTAATCACCAAATTTTCCGTTTAACTGGCTTACTAGATGCCTTTTCTGAACCTATATTCCGTAAAGTTGTTGGAACATATATAGACAAGGGCCCTTACGATATTATTCTGGTCCTAACTCAAATTGACTTTGTAGATAGTTCAGGATTGGGAGCATTAGTACAGTTAGTTAAACAAGCCCAAAATCATAATGGAATTTTACAAGTTGTTACTAACCCTAGGGTTACGCAAACTGTGAAACTAGTACGTTTAGAAGAATTCTTATCTTTACAAACAACTTTAGAAGATGCTATTTCTCATCTTAAAAATAAGAAAAATAGTTAGAATGTTGATTCTCTCAGTGTTAAACCAAGTCAATATTTTTAGTATGGTATGATAAAAAAATGTTACCCTGATGTTGGTTTCCAAATGTCCGTACAAATGAAAGACCATAATAGCATTGACCGATTATCTCCTGCTTTTTTAGCCTATATCGGTGATGCTGTTTACGAACTTTATGTGCGTACAGCTTATTTATTACCTCCGCGTAAATTAGCCGATTATCATAATCAGGTTGTTGCGCAAGTTAGAGCAGAAACTCAAGCAGCAGCTTTACAACAATTACAACCATATTTAACAGAGACTGAGAAAGATATTGTTAGACGGGGAAGAAATGCTACGACTAGCCATCCCCGTCGTTTAAAACCAGAAATTTATCAACAGGCAACCAGTTTGGAAACACTCATAGGTTATTTATATTTACAAGACTCTCAACGACTAAATGAAATACTTAAAAGTTTAGTTTAATAATTTCAATTTTGAGAGAAAAATTATGTTTAATAAGTCAACTCCCAATAGCCATAACAATCAGTTAGAGAAAAAAAAATCTTTTAGAAAGAAAACTAATTCTGTTTCTGGTAATTTAAGTCCAAAAATATCAAAATCTCATGAAGATGATGACTTAGTATACGGACGTCATGCCGTTCTTGCAGCTCTAGAGAATGATCGTCAACTAAATCGTATATGGATTACTAATAGACTTCATCATGATTCTCGTTTTTATAATCTCCTACAAATATCAAAAAACAAAGGTGCAATAATAGATGAAGTTTCTCTCCAACGTTTATCTCAAATTACTAATGGTTCTAATCATCAAGGAATAGCTGCTCAAGTTTCTCCTTACTATTACTACACCTTAGATAAATTAATTACTCGAGCTAAACAAAAAAGTGATCAACCAGTTATCATAATCGCTGATGGTATTGTTGACCCCCAAAATTTAGGAGCCATTATTCGCACTTCTGAATCTATGGGTTGTCAAGGATTGATTATTCCTCAGAGAAGAGCTGCTAGTATTACTTCATCTGTAGCTAAAGTTGCTGCAGGCGCTTTAGAATCTTTCCCTGTTGCTAGAGTCATTAATTTAAACCGTGCTTTAGAAACTTTAAAGACTGAAGGGTTTTGGATTTATGGAACAGTAGCCCAAGGAGGGAAAAAGTTGCCTGGGTTTAACTTTTCTGGTGCTATTGGTTTAGTTATAGGTTCAGAAGGCAACGGATTGAACTTACTTACTCAACGTTGCTGCGATGAGCTTTTATCAATTCCTTTGGAGGGAAAAACTGCTAGTTTAAATGCTTCTATCGCTACTTCAATTAGTATTTACGAAATTTTTCGTTCTCGTTTTACTGATAAGAATAATAATCTAAATAACCTTCTTACTAAGAAAAAATAACAAATATTAAAACCATATTTTTAGTAATAATACTAAATTGTTGTTCTGTCTCCCCATCTTAGAGAGAGCAACTATTTGTAGCATTTAATTTTTTATAATACTGACAATTTTGTTTTACATGATTAGTTGATTAAAAAATTACCATATGAAATAAAAATGCTACGATAATAGCAAAAATATATAGATATAAATTTATGTTACAGACACCTATATCACCGGTAGTTTTGGTGATTTTAGATGGTTGGGGTTACCGTCTTGATAAAGATTATAATGCAATTAAAATAGCTAGAACTCCTGTAATGGACTGTTTATGGGAAGTATATCCAAAAACACTTATCGAAACATCAGGCAAAGATGTAGGTCTTCCAGAAGGGCAGATGGGTAATTCAGAGGTTGGCCATCTTAACTTAGGCTCAGGACGTATTGTTCCTCAAGAATTAGTCAGAATTTCTAATACAATTTATGATAAGTCATTTTATAAAAATGAAATTCTAGTAAATCTTTGCAAAAAAGTTAAATCTTGTCAAAGCAAATTACATTTGATCGGCTTATGTTCTGAGGGAGGAGTACATTCCCATTTGGATCATTTATTAGAATTACTAAACTTGGCTAAACAAAAAGAGCTAACAGATGTTTGTATCCATGTAATTACAGATGGGAGAGATACGAAAAAAACTGATGGTATTCAATGTATTAGTAAAATATATGAACATATTGAAAAGGTAGGTTTAGGACGTATCTCTACAATAAGTGGACGCTATTACGCGATGGATCGAGATCAGCGCTGGGAGAGGACTAAGCTGGCTTACGACATTATTACACAGGATGCATTTGAGAGTAAATATTCTGCACTTGACGTACTGAAAAATTCTTATAAAGAAGATAAAACTGATGAATTTATTGTTCCTACTCGAGTCGATACTGGAGCTATTGAAGAAGGAGATGGAGTAATTTTTTTTAATTTCAGATCAGATAGAACTCGTCAATTATGTTCTGCTTTAATAGATAAAAGTTTTAAAAAATTTGATAGGAAATTGATTATTCCGCTAGATTTTGTCACTTTTACCAAATATGATGATCAATTCACCGCAAAGGTTGCCTTTAAATCTGAGAATATTTCTCATACCTTAGGAGAAGTTATATCTAACCATGGCTTAAAGCAATTACGTATAGCAGAAACAGAAAAATACCCTCATGTAACTTATTTTTTTAATGGAGGTATAGAAAAACCTTTTAAAGGTGAAGTACGAGAATTAATCCAAAGTCCCATGGTTTCAACATATGATGAGGCTCCAGAAATGTCTGCTAAGAAAGTTACTAATAAAGCTTGCTTGGAAATGGAAAAAGGTATTTATTCTTTAATAGTAATCAATTATGCTAACCCTGACATGGTAGGTCATACTGGAAATATGCAAGCAACAATAAAAGCTATTGAAACTATAGATAATTGCTTAGGGATATTATTATCGAGTATTAGTAAAGTTGGAGGTACTACCTTAATTACTGCCGATCATGGTAATGCTGAAACTATGAAAGTTAATAATAATATTCTCACTTCTCATACTCTTAATCCAGTTCCTTTGATTATTATAGAAGGTGAAAAAAGGAAAATACCCGGTTATGGTGGAAATGTGGTTCTTAGAGAAGATAGTAAATTATCTGATATTGCTCCAACAATTCTTCAAATACTTGGAATTCAGAAACCTTTAGAAATGACAGGAAAATCATGTTATGAAGACACTGTAGACACAAAAAAATCTAGCTAATACTATTATTATTGAATATAATAATATGCAATAATCGTAACATATTATACTTATGAATTTTTCACAGCTTTTACAGATAATTTGGACTATTTCTGCTGTTTTCTTAATTTTTCTTATTCTTTTACATAGTCCCAAAGGTGATGGATTAGGTGGAATTGGTGGGCAAGCCCAACTGTTTACATCTACTAAAAGTGCTGAAAAAACTTTAAATCAAATAACCTGGACTCTTAGTACCATATTTATAGCTATTACAATTATATTAAGTGCAGGATGGCTGGGATCTTAAATATTTAATTTAATAGTTTTAGGAGATTTGATATTGTGATTAAAAGTACTTAATTGAAGAACTATAAATGAAATTAATTATAGTTCTTCAAAAGAAGACTAAAAATACTTTTAAAAACTAAATAACAAACATAATTTTCTGTATCAAGTTTTCTAAAAGTTTAATGAACTACACTTTCAAAAACTTTATCTATAAATAATTCCATCTTTTTAGAGGCAAAAACGGCTAATTGATCGCAACGTTCATTCTCAGGATGCCCAGCATGTCCTTTAACCCATATGAACTGAACATTATGTTTTGTACATAAATCTAATAGCCTCTTCCATAAGTCAGAATTTTTAGCTACTTCTTGTTTATTACGTTTCCAATTGTTAGCTTGCCATTTACTGGCCCATCCTTTATTCATACTGTCTACTACATACCGAGAGTCAGAGTAGATACTTACATTACAAGATTTTGTTAAAGCTTCTAATCCAATAATAATAGATATCATTTCCATACGATTATTAGTTGTAAGTCTATATCCTCCTGATAATTCTTTCCTATACTTATCAAAGACTAATATTGTCCCATAACCTCCTTGACCAGGATTACCAGAACAAGCTCCATCAGTATAGATTTTTAATTTTTTCAAAATTATATGCCTTTCTTTTTAACTTATTACTTGTCTAGCATTTTCTAAATATTAATTGTAGCCTTAATAATTATTGGTTTAATCTATGTAGCTTTTATTTAATGTAATTGTTTAATGATGAAGGAATATGAAATAGGATATTTCTTCATCATTAAACAATTACATTAAATATTAATAATACTGCTTAAAGCTCTTCTCATATTAACAAAGTTCATAGCATCGGCAGCAGCTGTCGGTTCATAGCCACAATGTACCATACAGTCTTTACATTGCGGATTTTCACTCTTATGGCCATAATTTTCCCAGTTAGTATTACTAATTAACTCTTTGAAAGTTTCATAGTGCCCTTCATTGAGTAAATAGCAAGGTTTTTGCCACCCTAAAACACTATAACTTGGACTTCCCCAAGGAGTACATTCATAATCCTTTTCCCCCATTAAAAAATCTAAAAACAAAGGATTATGATTAAAATTCCAATTTTTTTGACCTAATTTCCATGGCATTAATATTTCTTGGAATAAAGCTTTTGTTTGTTCTCGTTTTAGAAAGTGCTGTTGATCTGGAGCCCATTCATAACTATATCCTGGGGAAATCATCGTACCATCAGTATTTAAAGTTTCTAAGAAGTCAAGGAACTTTTGTACTTCTTGAGGATCTGCACCTTCAAAAATAGTAGTATTGGTGGTTACTCGAAATCCTTGAGCTTTAGCCTTTTTAATAGCATTAACAGCTTTTTGAAAAACTCCCTTACGATCTACACATTTATCATGATATTCTTCTAGTCCATCAAGATGTACACTAAAAGCAAAGTATGGAGAAGGTTTAAACTTATTTAAACTTTTTTCTAAAAGAAGTGCATTAGTACATAAATATACAAATTTTTTGCGTTTAATTAGACCTTCAACAATTTCGTCAATTTGTGGATGAAGTAACGGCTCTCCACCTGGAATCGAAACAACCGGAGCTCCACATTCCTCAACTGCTGCAAAACATTGTGAAGGAGTAAGGTTACGAGATAAAACTTCAGGAGAATGCTGAATTTTACCGCATCCTGAGCAGGCTAAGTTGCAACGAAATAAAGGTTCTAGCATCAGTACTATAGGAAAATATTGACGACCCTGTAAACGTTGTTTGATTATATAAGCACCAACTTTAAGTGCTTGTTTTAGTTGAACAGCCATAAAATTTTCTCACACCTTTTATTTTCTAAATATTATAGACTTTCTTAGATATTATTTATGATATGTAGAGAAAATATCTAAGCTACGCAAAATTTTAAGATGAATCATCAGAAATTTATAATTATTAAAATAATTTGATAAGTGGCTGTTAAATATTCTTAAGGAGAATATGTCAGAATAAAAATATAAAAAGTCGATTTTTATAAACTTATCTTACTCACAAATTTTATGACTAATGTTCCTGTTTCACAAATTCGAAATTTTTCTATCATTGCTCACATTGATCATGGTAAGTCAACATTGGCAGATAGGATGTTACAAGCAACTAACACAGTTACACAGAGAGAAATGAAAGAACAGTTTCTCGATAATATGGATCTTGAAAGAGAAAGAGGTATCACAATAAAGCTTCAAGCGGCGAGAATGGAGTACAAATCAAAAGATGGTAAAGAATATATAATTAACCTTATTGATACTCCTGGCCATGTTGATTTTTCTTATGAAGTTTCTCGCTCTTTAGCTGCTTGTGAAGGAGCTTTATTGGTAGTAGACTCCTCACAAGGTGTAGAAGCACAAACTTTAGCGAATGTTTATCTCGCACTAGAAAATAATCTAGAAATTATTCCAGTTTTAAATAAGATAGATTTACCAGGTTCAGAACCAGAAAGAGTATCTAGTGAAATAGAAGAAGTTATTGGATTAGATTGTACTGATATTATTAAAGCTTCAGCCAAAGCAGGGATTGGAATTGATGAAATTTTAGAATCTATCGTGAAATTAGTTCCTCCACCTCAAGATACGATTGACAAGCCTTTACGAGCATTGATTTTTGATAGTTATTACGATGCTTATCGCGGAGTCATAGTTTATTTTCGAATCATGGATGGAGTGATGAAAAAAGGAGATCTCATTTATCTAATGGCTTCTGAAAAAGAATACGAAATTGACGAACTAGGAATCCTCTCCCCTAATCAAATAGAAGTAGAATCACTTCATGCAGGTGAAGTAGGATATTTCTCTGCGGCAATTAAAACAGTTAAAGATGCAAGAGTAGGAGACACAATAACTAGTGTTGAAGAACCAGCTAAAGATCCTCTACACGGTTATACAGAAGCAAAACCAATGGTATTTTGTGGCTTATTTCCTATTGATTCAGATCAGTATGAAGATTTACGTGAATCTTTGAAAAAGTTAAAGCTTAATGATGCAGCCCTTGCATATGAACCAGAAACTTCCAGTGCGATGGGATTTGGATTCCGTTGTGGTTTTCTTGGCTTACTTCATATGGAAGTTGTTCAGGAACGATTGGAAAGAGAATATAATTTGGATTTAATAACTACAGCGCCCTCAGTAATTTATCGTGTTACTACTGTAGACGGAAAAGTAACAGAAATAGATAATCCTAGCTTGCTTCCTGTACCTCAACAACAAGAAAAAGTTGAAGAGCCATATATTAAAGTAGAAATGATTACTCCTGAGATCCATATTGGAACTCTAATGGAACTATGTCAAAGTCGTAGAGGTATATTTAAAGAAATTCGTTATTTTACTCTATCTAGAACTGCTTTAATCTATGAGTTACCTCTAGCAGAAGTAGTTACAGATTTTTTTGATCAACTCAAATCAAGATCAAAAGGCTATGCGAGTATGGAATATGAATTAATAGGCTATAGAACCAATTCTCTCGTAAAACTAGACATCTTAGTTAATGGAGATAACGTAGATGCTCTCGCTATGATTGTTCATCGTGACAAAGCATATTACGTAGGTCGTGCCTTAACTGAAAAATTAAAAGAGCTAATTCCTCGTCACCAGTTTAAGGTTCCAATACAAGCAGCTATTGGTGCGAAAGTTATTGCTAGTGAACATATTCCTGCATTACGAAAAGATGTATTAGCTAAATGTTATGGAGGAGATATATCACGCAAGAAAAAACTGTTACAAAAACAAGCAAAAGGTAAAAAAAGAATGAAATCAATTGGTACAGTGGATGTTCCTCAAGAAGCATTTATGGCAGTTTTAAAACTTGAACCACAGTAAATACAAGACAATGAAGTAATTACTTTATACACCTAGTGTACTTTTTAGATACTGATACTATGCGGAAATTTATATTCTTAGCTAAAAATATCTATTTTATATACTTTACAAATGTTATCAGTACTATTCTTTTTACTTCAATATTGCGATGTGGTTTAATTCTAATAATCCAGTTAAATAATATTTAGTTATTTCAATATTTACGATAGATAAGAGAGTAATCTGAAAAAAATTATCTAATTATTTATGCCTATAAATCCATAATCTTGAAAAGTATTTTGAATACTTTCTGTTAATAGAAAGTTTATGAATTTTTTGGCTTCATTGATATTTTGGCCGTCTTTAACTATCGCAATTTGATATGTTATTGGTGAATGAAGACTATAAGGTATGTTTGTCAATGTAATATCACTAGAATCTTTTACATCAGTAGTATAAACAATTCCAAGATCTGCATTTCCACTTTCTACATAAAAAAGAACTTGGCGTACATTTTTTCCAAAAATAAACTTTGGCTCTAGTTTGTCGTAAATTTGTAGTGATTTTAAAGCTTCTTTCGCATATTGTCCAGCAGGTACACTTCCTGGTTCTCCTAACGCAAGTTTTTCAAATTTACCCTTTATTAAAGTATTAAAATTAATCTTTTGTATTGATTTATTTGATGCAACTAAAACCATTGTATTTTTTAAGAATATCTTACTGCTTTCCTTGATTAATAAATCCTTTCTTAATAAAAAATCTATTTGTTTTGAAGACGCAGAAATTAAAATATCTACAGGAGCTCCTCGTTCGACTTGCTGTTGTAAGGCTCCAGAAGAACCGCTGTTATATACAATGTCGATATTAGGGTTCTCTTTTTGATAAATATCTTTTACTAACTTCATAACACTATACATACTAGATGGAACTGATATAAATAATTGGTTATTATAGTTTTTTTTCTTATTAGAATTAGATATTGTACAAGCAGCTATGGAAGTTAAAAAACTAAGTGCAACAAATTTTTTTCTGTTCATAATTAATCTTCTATTATTTTAGTCAAAAATTATTTTCATAATAACTAAAGCAAAAATTGAACAAAAGTAACTATTAACATTACAATACTTTATTATATTTTTATTTACTGAAAACTATTTAAATTAATGATGAGAATCAAGTAGTAGAATTTACTCTGATTACTAATAAATTATTATTTACCAATAATTTACACATACTTTATGTTACAGGAAAATCAACTTACTTGTACTTAATTAAGTAACTCTTATTTTCACTTCATAATTAATTATATGTATATTCTAAACTTATATGTATTACGAATAATTTTAAATATATATAAAACATATATTATCTAAAGTATAAAAAATATTTTTATTTATTAAAGTTATATTATGAGAATTCTCACTATTACAACAAAACCTTTTAATGATCAAAAGCCTGGAACTTCTGGCTTACGTAAATCTGTTACTACTTTTCAACAACCAAATTATTTGGAAAACTTTATTCAATCTATTTTTAATAGCATCAATATTTCTCAAAAATCGACTTTGATTATTGGTGGAGATGGACGATATTATAATTCCCAAGCAATTCAAATTATTATAAAAATTGCAGTTGCTAATTCTATTGAACGAATTTTAGTGGGTCATAAAGGAATTTTTTCAACTCCTGCCATGTCTGCTGCGATAAGACACCATAAAGCTTTTGGAGGAATTATATTGTCTGCTAGCCATAATCCTGGAGGTTTAAACGGTGATTTTGGAATAAAGTACAATACAGAAAACGGTGGACCCGCTTCTGAAAAGGTTACTAATAAGATTTTCCATAGCACTCAAACTATTGATAAATATAAAATTCTTGAAGCTAAAGATATTAGTCTTAATTACCTAGATTCATTTAATCTTGAAACGACAAAAATTGAAATTATTGACTCCATAACTCCCTATGTCAAATTAATGCAGAAGTTATTTGATTTTGGGAAAATTCATACTTTACTTACTTCCCCTAATTTTAGAATATCTATAGATTCTCTAAACGCCGTCACAGGACCATATGCTAGTACATTATTTGAGACATATTTAGGCGCTCCAAAAGGAAGTGTACAGAATAATATTCCTCTAGAAGATTTTGGAGGAAGACATCCTGATCCTAACTTAATTCATGCTAGTAGCCTTGTTAATAAATTATTTGGATTAAATTCCCCTGATTTTGGAGCTGCTTCTGATGGAGATGGTGACCGTAATATGATCTTGGGTCGTAATTTCTTTGTTACCCCCAGTGATAGTCTAGCTATCTTAACAGCGAATGCACACCTAATACCAGCCTATAAAGAAGGGTTAAAAGGTGTTGCTCGTTCTATGCCAACTAGCCAAGCAGTTGATAGAGTAGCACAAAAGCTTGGTATAAAATGTTATGAAACTCCCACTGGTTGGAAATTTTTTAATAATCTTTTAAATGCCAACAAGGTAACTCTGTGTGGAGAAGAAAGCTTTGGTACTGGTTCCAATCACATTAGAGAAAAAGATGGTTTATGGGCAATGTTATTCTGGTTAAATATTATTGCAGTAACAGGTAAATCTGTAGAAAATATTGTCTATGAGCATTGGAAACAATATGGACGTAATTTTTATTCTCGTCATGATTATGAGGAAGTAGAACTAGATAAAGCTAATGACTGTATGAATCAACTACGCTATACAATTAAGAACATAAGAAAACAGACAAGTTTTAATGAGTACAATATTGCCCATGCTGATGATTTTAATTATATTGATCCAATAGATAAAAGCATCTCCGAAAAGCAAGGAGTTCGGATTAGCTTTACTAATGGTTCTCGAATAGTCTTTCGCTTATCAGGAACTGGAACTAAAGGAGCAACCTTTCGTGTTTATTTGGAAACTTATCAACTTGATGGTAGTAAAAATATATTAAATACTCAACATGTTTTATCACCTTTGATTCAATTAGCAGAGGAAATTGCACATATTAAAAGTTTTACAGGACGTAATAAACCTACAATTATTACTTAAATAAATATTATAAGAAAAGATTTTTTACGATCTAATAATTTATGCTAAATTACTATTATCGATCTTTTAAAAAGAAAATAGAGAAAACTTTTTTCTTATATCTTATCTAAAAGTCGTTATTATAAACGAAGCTGATATTTGTCAAATATTAACTATTCTTTGTATATTTTATTCTAGACAACCACTTAGCAATTTTATATAAATAACATCATGATTGACGCAACTGTCAATACAATTGAAGAATTTGATCTTTCTCGTGAAGAGAGAGTCATTGAAATTCAAAACCTCATTGAAACCTTGCGTATTGCTGATGAAATAGCTGAAAAAGGCTATTTAATTACCAGTTCCGAATTAGCTGATTTAATGGATATTAATGCTAGTGCTGTTACAAGTCGTGGTGATCATTGGTCATGGCGAAACTGGGTAGTTTCTAGAGTTCGTAGAGAAGGAAACCAAATTCTTTGGCAACTAGAAAAGATTGATTAAAAGTTAGAGACTTTTAGTACTATGAAATAAAAGTCTAGATATAGACTAATTTAATCTTTGAATACTGACCGCAAATTACTCTTAACAATTGAATTATATTTAAAGACTAAGAAGTTATGCTTGTCAAAATATTAGGTTTCCTAATATAGTTCATATTATTTATTGAGAATATGATAAAAATGTTACACTAATCATATTCTCTCTTTCCCATTTTTTATTAAGTTTTTGACACATAGATATACTTTGATAAGGTTCATGCTCAAATATAAATTTATGCTGAGGATTTAAGGATAATAGTGATACAGTCTATGCTTAGTAAAGTCAAGTCCAAGAAAGTCCTTAATATTCATGTACTTTCTGTTTTTACTTCTATTTCTGTTCATATCTTAGCTTTATTTCTGGCCAATCTTAACTTGAATAATATACTGTTTGTTAAACAAAAAACAGTACATAAAAATTCTGAAAGTGTTCAGGTAGTAGAGTTAGATCCTATTGAAGAAGTTGAAACGTTAGCTCAACCTTTACAGTCTTTGAATATTCAGAATTCCTCTAAATATAATAATTCAGCAATAATACCTAAAACTTTCCTTCCAGATACTCCTAAACGCTTATCCACCTCTCCAATAACGAATTTTGCAGAAGACAAGAATGATACTTTGACAAAAGATAAACCAGTTATTAAACCAACAAATAAACCTACGAAAAATAATTTAAGGGAGAATGAAATTAAAGAAATAGAGTTACCTAAAAAAAAATTATTGAATGATAAACCTGTAGATGAAAGTGAAGATATTAACACTCAACAAAAAGAACAACTAGGTGAATCAATTCAAGAGTATTCGTCCTTTGAGAAACTTCGTATAAAACAAATGCGACAGAATAAAATTGCAGAAAATCTATTAAAAGAAACATTAAAGGGATCTGAAAAATTAATTTATAATCACATAGGTACCCAAAGAGCAGAAGCTAGACAAAAAGATATAGAATGGATGCAAAAAACAGGAATAGCTTTAAAGCTGAATCAAATGATAACTATTGAAGGCAGTTATCCAAAAAGCGCCTGTAATTTAAACTTAAGAGGCTCTGCTGTTTATAATATCTTTGTAAATAAAAGTGGAAAATTAAATGGTTCACCTTTTATGACACAAAGTTCAGGCTATGGTATTTTAAACGATCAAGGATTAGATGATATAAAATCATATAATTTTTCTCAATCGACTAGAGTACGTGTTATATTTCAACCCAATTATGATAAATGCCCTAATTTAACTAAGATAGATAGTCCTATGTCACCTTCTGATTTAAATTAAACCACAGATCACTTACATATCAGAAAATAAATCCAACTTATATTCAGACTATATATTTTTGCCAAAATTACTATTACTGAATGTTTCATTTCAATATTTCTTATATCATAGTTTTTAAGTCAATCAAGGCTGATATATTGTAAGTTGCGCAAGCTCGCAACATGAAGTATAAAAACTAGATTTTATAAGCTAAAAAAACATATCCAATATTTTAAAATTTTTGGAAAAATTAGATATCAACCGCTTTTATAATTAATTAACCATTATAGCTGTAGTATAGTTGAAGATCTTGGGCAACGTTAATAGGTACAAGGTGAGAAATACAGCCACCAAATTGAGCAATTTCTTTAACTGTACTACTACTTAAAAAACTATATTCTTTATTAGTCGCTAAGAAGACAGTCTCTAGTTCTTTAGCGAGGGTCTTGTTTGTGTGTGCCATTTGTAATTCTTTTTCAAAATCAGAAAGAACTCTTAAACCTCTTAACAAAACTTTAGCTTGGTGAACTTTTGCACAATCTACAGTCAGTCCTGTAAAGCTATCTACCTCAATTCTAGATAGATGTCTAGTACACTGACTAATTTGTTGTACCCTTTTCTCTACAGAAAATAAAGAATGTTTACTAGGATTGCATAAAACTGCAACAATCACTTTTTCAAACAAAATAACTCCTCGTTCAATAATGTCGAGATGACCGAAGGTAATAGGATCAAAACTTCCTGGATAAATAGCTATCATAATCTTATTGAATTGGAATGAAATTATAAATTAAACTATTGATGATAGTTATACTAAGATAATATATTATCTATTACTTAGTATTGTTCTCGTAAAATGCATATAATATGTCCTATTGAGTCAAAAATTGCTGTAGAGTAACTGATATAGATGATACAAAAAATGGTTGAGACTACAGACAGTAAAACATGGTGATGACAGGTAAAGATCATGTGACGCAGTTCGAAACATCTCGTTTCGATCTAGTGTCTTATCTTAAAGAGAAAAAACAATTAGTTGAAGCTGCTCTAGACGCTTCTATCCCTATTACTTGTCCTGAAAAAATCTACGAAGCAATGCGCTATTCTCTTCTTGCAGGAGGGAAAAGGTTGCGCCCTATTCTATGCTTAACTACTTGTGAGCTTATGGGGGGAACAGTTAAGATGGCACTTCCAACAGCTTGTGCTTTAGAAATGATTCATACTATGTCTCTTATCCACGATGATCTTCCTGCTATGGATAATGATGATTATCGTCGAGGACAACTAACAAATCACAAGGTTTATGGAGAAGACATAGCTATACTTGCAGGTGATGCCTTGTTGTCATATGCTTTTGAGCATGTTGCTACTCAAACTTGTAATGTTTCTTTAATAAACTTAGTAGATGTTATAGCTCGTCTAGGTCGTACTGTTGGAGCGGAAGGATTGGTTGGAGGTCAAGTTTTAGACTTAGAATCTGAAGGTAAGTCTGATATAACATTAGATACTTTAAAATTTATCCATGTTCATAAAACAGGTGCTTTACTAGAAACTTCAGTAGTATCTGGAGCAATTTTAGCAGGAGCTAACCTAGAAGATATAGAGCGCCTTTCTCATTATGCACAGAATATTGGCTTAGCTTTTCAAATTATTGATGACATATTGGATATAACTTCTACTCAAGCAGAATTAGGAAAAACTGCTGGAAAAGATAAACAGGCTCAAAAAGCTACTTATCCAAGCCTGTGGGGTTTAGAAGAGTCGCAAAAACAAGCTCAAATTCTAATAGAAGACGCAATAGCTCAGCTAGCTCCTTATGGTAAGGAAGCATATCCTCTAGAAGCTATTGCTAGATTTATCGTTTCTCGCAAAAATTAAAATTCTTAGCTATTAATTATGCAGGATTTTGAAACAATTATTCACAACAAAATACTGTTGGTATCTTTATTAGCTTGTTTTTCTGCCCAAGGATTAAAATTTTTTATTGAGTTAATTTATAATCGAAAAATTAATTTTAATTCTTTAATTAGTACAGGTGGAATGCCGAGTGCACACTCGGCATTAGTGGGATCACTAGCTACCAGTATTGGATTAACTGAAGGTTGGGAAAGTTCTGAATTTGCCATTACTTGCCTATTCGCTATTGTTGTTATGTATGATGCAACTGGTATACGTCAAGCAGCTGGTAAACAAGCTCAAATCCTTAACCAATTAATTGATTCATTTCGAGACAATATTTTTTACCTGAATACAGAAGAACGATTAAAAGAATTGCTAGGACATACACCAGTTCAAGTACTAGTAGGCTTAAGCTGGGGAATATGGATTTCAGTATTAGCAATAACAGTATTTTAGTTTTTTAAATATGTAAATATTATTAAGTAAACATTATGTTGTCCTACAAAAAGTGCAAATTCAAGAGTATTTTTACTATCATGGTGGATATATATCGCATTGAAATTGATCAAAAATTAGTGATAGATTGTGAATTTTCTATGTTTAAAGAATATTTACTTAACACAATTGGATCGATAAATAGAAAATTTTGTTAACGTATGAATATAAAGCTCTAATTCTTTGTCTGCTAAAAGTAAAAGTATTATTTATTGTCGAACAGCCTAAAATGGATAAACATTTTATTTAGACATAACGTCCTTTTACAGTAGCTAAGATTTGAACTCTTGTTCTAAATTTTTAACTTCAATCAAAGCTGTTCTAAGTAAAAATAAGCAGAATTTTGGTGCAGTTAAAGCAAAAATTGTTCTCGAACCTTTGTATTCGAGGCTAAAATTAGGTGAATATTCAGTTCTCCTATTAGAAATTATGTGATTTGGATAATAATTAAATAAGCACAACTATTAAAATAGGTGCTATTTTGATTAAAAAGAATCCCATGTATCTGGTCTCGTTTCAGAAGGTTAAATTTATTCTAAAATGGTTGACCTAGACTTGTTTACTTAAACCAACTGTAATTTACCTTTATCTTCTAATTTTATATAGAAGAAGCGAGAGGAAAACGCCATGACGCAGGCTAACGACCTATTAACCCTTACTGAATCTCAGATGGAAGTAACGTTCTTTATTGATGAAGATATAAATGAAACAAATAGTGATTCTATTAACAGTATCACTACCGAGCCAGATGGTAAAAAAACGCGAAAGATTAGTGCTTCTCGTCGTCGAGATCCTAGTAAAAAAAAGCCTTATACAGAGGATTCAATTCGGGTTTATTTGCAAGAAATAGGTCGTATTCGACTCTTGCGTGCTGAAGAGGAGATCGAGCTAGCTCGTAAAATAGCTGATTTATTACAACTTGAACGTATTAAAGAAGCTTTATGGGAAGAACTAGATCAGGTTCCTAATGATGAACAATGGGCTAAAAGAATTTTTCAATGGGAAAATATTGAACAAATAATTCGCACTCAATCTTCTAAAGATAAGGAGCCAAAATGGTCTGAAGTAACTAATATGTTACAAGAAAAGAAAACAATTTCTAATTTAGAAAAAATATGGGAATTAGAACAAAAAGCTTATCTTCCTAAATTTAAACGTCGTTTATATTTAGGACGCAAAGCTAAAGACAAAATGGTTCATTCCAATCTCCGTTTAGTTGTCTCTATAGCTAAAAAATATATGAACCGTGGTCTTTCCTTCCAAGATCTAATTCAAGAAGGTTCTTTAGGTTTAATTAGAGCAGCTGAAAAATTTGATCATGAAAAAGGTTATAAATTTTCTACCTACGCAACTTGGTGGATTCGTCAAGCTATTACAAGAGCCATAGCTGATCAATCAAGAACTATTCGTCTTCCTGTTCATCTATATGAAACCATTTCTCGTATTAAAAAAACCACTAAGCTCTTATCTCAAGAAATGCGTCGTAAACCAACTGAAGAAGAAATTGCTACTAGAATGGAAATGACTATTGAAAAATTGCGTTTCATTGCTAAATCAGCACAGTTACCAATTTCTTTAGAAACTCCTATAGGGAAAGAAGAAGATTCTCGATTAGGTGATTTTATTGAAGCAGATGGAGAAACTCCAGAAGATGAAGTTGCTAAAAATCTTCTTCGGGAAGACTTAGAAAACGTCCTAGATACCCTTAGTCCAAGAGAAAGAGATGTTTTACGGCTTAGATACGGATTAGATGATGGAAGAATGAAGACTTTAGAAGAAATTGGTCAAATTTTTAACGTTACTCGTGAACGTATTCGACAAATAGAAGCTAAAGCTCTAAGAAAACTTAGACATCCTAATCGTAATAGTGTTCTTAAAGAATATATTCGTTGAGGTTTATTTTGGAGATATTCTATATAGGTAAGCATCAAGATTGCTTATAAAGATAAATAGGCAACAAATACTAAATATAAATTCTTGTTGCCTAAATTATCTAATTAACAAGTTCCTAAAATAATTAGTCATGAGAAGAAAAAATAATGATAAATATCAATCTTTAGTATCTCTTGGATATAGCTTTAGAAACTGAATTTATTAGATATAAAGCTCAAATAGTTTCAACATAGCTCTTTTTATAGTAATAAAGACTAAAGATAATATCAAAAAGATTTATTACAATATAAATATAATAATATGACGACACCACCTGATTTTTCTTCTAATTCATCTTTGGATACTAATGATCAGGAAGTTCCACCTTCCCTATTATCAAGTTTTAAGTATAAAAAACTATCAAATCTAAGCTCTATATCTTTCCAAGAATCAAAGAAACCCCTATATTTGCAAGAAGTTCAGTCTTCTAACCTTTGGTTATTTTTTATAATGCTTGGTTTGATGGCTGCTGGATTAGCATTTAACTTACCTTTCATAGGATTAACTAGTGCTTTAATAGCATTATTTCTATCTTTACGCTCAATGCTTCCCTGTCTCTATAATTGGTTTATTAGATATCTTAATTCTAAAGAAAGAGATATTATAATTAGCCTTATTGTTTTTATTTTATCTTTGGCAGGTATATTTTATTATATTGGTATTTATCAAACTATTGGAAACTGGTTAGATCAATTTAAATATGATGAATTTGGCTCTTGGGCTGAATGGGTTGGAGCCTTAGGACAAATAATGATTGCTATATTAGCTGTTTACGTTGCTTGGGCTCAATATGTAATTTCTAAAGATTTAACTTTACAACAAAATAGAATTACTCAACAACAAACTATTGATACTTACTTTCAAGGTATTTCTGATTTAGTATTAGATGGAGAGGGAATGTTAGAAGATTGGCCTCAAGAACGCTCCATAGCAGAAGGGAGAACTGCCGCAATCTTAAGTAGTGTAGATAAAATTGGAAAAACAAAAATTTTAAAGTTTCTTTCTCAATCTAGACTTTTAACCCCACTTATGAGGGATAGTCGTTTAGGAAGACCAATTTTGGATGGTTCTGGTGGTTATGCTGAGGATCGTGAAAATGGAATTCGTGTTATTAATTTAGGTGTGATGCTAGCAGAAATTGATTTGTCGGATCAAGATTTAAGATGGACAGATTTAAGCGAGGCTAATATGGTACGTGTAGATTTAAGTCGTTGTGATCTAGTAAAAGCAAATTTATCTCGTACAATATTGTATGATGCTAATCTTCAAGAAGCTGATCTTAAAAATACTCGTTTGTTTTATGGCTTAGGTGAAACTGCTAGTCCACGCTCAAGAATTCATCCTCCTGATTATAAAACAGGAGCATACACAGGAGTAGTAATCGAAAACTGTAATCTGTCTAAGACTAAAAATTTAACCAAAGACCAACATTATTATTTATGTGCTTGGGGAGGAGAACATACCCGAGGAACGATCCCAGGAGGATGTCATAATATTCCCAATAAATTAAATAAATATAAATAAACTATTAATTTCTAGCTTTTAGAAAAATCTTAGGTTAAATTTATAGACTATATATTTTTTAGGAGAGCAGGCTTATGACTTTTCAAGAGTTTTGTTTACTTTTAGCTTCTGTACTTGCAAGTGCTTTAGGTCAACTATTTTTAAAAATGGGAGCTCTGAAGTTAGGTAAAGTTAATTCTGTCAATATCATAAGTCATATTTCAAAAATTATTAGCGTTCCAGAATTACTTTTAGGACTATCTTGTTACGGCTTAGGCGCGATCGCATATATTCTATTATTGACTCGTGTTAATCTAAGCATTGCTGGACCATCTGCATCGATTATTTATATATTTTCAGTTCTAATTGGCTATTTTATGTTTAAAGAAGTCATTCCTATTTATCGTGCTTTTGGTCTTGGACTAGTAGTATTTGGTGTCATCTTAGTTGTTTGGAAACCTAATTAAACACTACTTAAGACATAGTGCTTGTCAAAGTATCAATACTTGTGCTAATATAAGTACTTGGCTGCTTAACAAGGGCTTGTAGCTTAGTTGGATTAGAGCGCGTGGCTACGAACCACGAGGTCGGGGGTTCGAGTCCCTCCAAGCCCATATTGTTGGATAATACTGTATGCAAAAATTACGACTGTATCTTAAATGGATAAATTCTATAAGAAAACTTTAAGATACAATTGTAATTTTTCTATTAAGGGTATATTTAAATAAATAAAAATTATTAGGTGTAATGTCAAAGAGATATACAGTGGAAATTTCTCATCAAGAAACTAACTATGTTATCCAAGTTTCTGAAAATGAAAAAATTTTAGAATCAGCTAGAGAAGCTGGTGTTGAACTACCATTATCTTGTGAGGCAGGTGTATGTACAACTTGTACTGCTCAGATATTAGAAGGTAAGGTAGAGCAAGGAGAAGGGATGGGTTTATCTCCTCAACTTCAAAGTGAAGGTTATGCTCTATTATGTGTTTCATATCCTCGATCTGATTTAAAGCTAGTTACTGAAAAAGAAGATAAAGTATACGATAGACAATTTTCACCAAGTAATTAATTTTCAAAGTGTAAGCTAAGTTCAGATAATTGATTTACTTCATATAAGTTTTTCAATTACAAATGTATCTCTCATATTGATAGCCATCAATATGAGGATATTCTTTTGTATCAAAATCGCAATTTTTAAGCTTAATAGAGTCTTTAAAGTTAATAGTCCAAACTTCTAAGGGATCTTTACTACTTTCAATAATCGTTTGTAAAGTTTTAGTTTTTTGAGAGGAATCTTTATTGATTAGCAGAAAAGAAGTGTTTATTAATTTCTGACTATTTTGTAATTCTAATCCTATCCCCATCATCTCTCCTGTTTGAACTAAACTTTTATGAGTAGTAACAATTACAGCATTATGAGATACTGTCTTTTCAAAAATATTAACAAACTGTTCAGGTCTATAGTATTTCTGATATCCTAAATTCACTAATACTGTTACTGAGCCTAGTAATCCCATGATCCATACAGTATAAAAAATCATCTTCTTATTTGATGAGATACGGGGATTAATTCTTAATAGTTGATTCTGTATATTATTATCATGCCAAGAGATTGCTAAAATTCCTCCCATAAGTGCTATTACAGCCGGGAAATAGGTAAAACTATAACGTGCACCACGAGTTAAATCTAGTTTAGCTAAATAAGTAATTATCAAGAAAAGGCTAACAACTCCAGAGATAAAAAATATAAATATAATTAAAGGCGAGCGAAATTGTTTATTTTTTAAACCGACTTTTGTTTCTTGTAAGATACGAGGTGTTAAAAAGATAAAAAATAATAATAAAATTAATCCGGATAGAATTACTATAGGAATAGAAGAAGATTCCACTGGCAAAAGTGAAATCATTGGGATCCAAACAGCTAATAATTGAAAAGGAGGACTAATAAAATATAGAAGATTGTTAACTGGGTGAATCCAATCAATCATATCATTACCATATCCCTTAGGTATTATAGCTAGCAACCACATTAGCCCTATGGAAAAAGTTCCTAGAATCACTAAAAGAATACGATGGTAATTTACTTTCCTTAAATTTGATGATCTTTTCTGTAATTGATTATGAGTTAAAAATATTAAAGTTATAATTTCTGATATCAAGGTTAAACAAAAAAAGTAATGAATAGATAATCCAATACTATTAACCAGCAACCAAATGAAAACTAACCAATAAGGAATAATTAATTCTTCTTCAATTCTCTTAATTGCAATAATTAAACACAGTAAAGATGCTATGACAAACAAGATTGCAAATGTATAGTGTCGCGCTTCTTGTGCAAGATAGATACCATATGGGGATACTGCCATTAAGGCTGCACTAATTTGTCCAGCTAACCGAGAACGAAAACTAATAGAACTTAAAAAATAAATTCCAGGAATAGAAAGAACACCAAGAAAAGCAGGCAGTGTTCTCATTATTCCAATATCAATATTTTTGATAATTCCTAAATAAAATAGTAAATTTATCCATAAGTGATTGAAAACAAAGTATAGAGGAGGATGATTATCCTCTTCTAATAATAGAGATATAACGTCACCAACACCTACATTAGCGTTGAAGTGTAATGGTTGCAAAAGTGTATTTAATGAAATAAGCTGATTCAGAGGTACTGTACGAAAATCATTTCCTAAACTAAAAACCATAGTGGCAAATTCATCAGTCCATGGTGGCTTAGCACTTAAGTTAGTAAATCTAAGAATGCTGCCAATTATTATCCAAAAAACTAATAGAATCCAATTATTTATATAAAGTAACTGATTAATCCATTGCCTATATAATTTAACTTTTAGCACTGAAATTCCTCTTTATCAAACTATACATAAAATAACCTAAATTTAAAATATGCACCTAATAGATTGGATTGTTGTCTTAATTTATTTTTTTGTAACTACTATCTTAGGATTATTTATCTCTTATAAAAAAAAAATACCTGTCCAAAATACAGAAAAAAATACTTATTTTATTAGCAATTTACTTGCGGGAAGGAATTTATCATGGTGGTTAGCAGGAACAAGTATGGCTGCAACAACATTTTCTATAGATACTCCTTTATATATATGTGGTATAGTTGCAAGTCGTGGAATTGCTGGAAATTGGGAATGGTGGAGCTTTGGAATCTCTAACATTTTTTTAATATATGTTTTTGCTGGTATGTGGAGAAGATCAGGATTATTAACAGACGCTGAGATTACTGAACTTAGATATGGTGGAAAAACTGCAGCTATTCTACGGGCTACTAAAGCATTTTTATTCGCCATACCAATCAACTGTATTGGCATAGGATATGCCATGTTGGCTATGATTAAAGTAGTTGATGCTTTAGAATTGTGGCAGAGTTTAGGCCTGAACCTTGGTGAAGGAGCTAAACTTTGGACAATAATGTCCTTAAATTTTTTTGTTCTAACTTATACAAGTATATCAGGGCTTTGGGGTGTAGTAATAACAGATTTTTTTCAATTTTTTTTAGGACTGGCCGGTTCAATAATATTATCTATTGTTACCGTCCATGATGCAGGAGGAATAGGTAAATTAATTTTAGATGTTCAAAATATAACTGATTTTGATGTGTTATCTTTTATTCCTATTACTTATGATGGATATCTTAATTTTTCGTGGAATGATGCAGCAGGAATAACAGCTACCACATTCTCTACTTATATATTTGTACAATGGTGGTCATTTAGACGTAGTGATGGAGGTGGGGAATTTGTTCAAAGATTACTATCAGTAAAAGGAGAGACAGAAGTTAAAGCAAAGTATGAGGCAGAAAAAGCAACTTGGCTTTTCAATATTCTTAATTATGTTATCAGAACCTGGCCATGGATATTGACAGCATTAGCTTCTATTGTCTTATTACCTGATTTGGCGGATCCTGAACTAGGATATCCTAAGCTTATGATAACTTATTTACCACCTGTAGCTCTTGGGTTAGTTGTTTCATCCTTAATTGCTGCTTTTATGAGCACGATTTCCACCTCAATTAATTGGGGGGCCTCTTATCTAAGTAACGATTTATATAAGCGTTTTTTCCATCCTGAAGCTTCTGATCGTGAATTGACTATTGTTGTTAGAATAGCCTCCATTATAGTAATAATATTAGGATCTATTACTGCTTTTTATGCAGAAGATATTCGTACAATATTTCGTATAGTAATTTCTATCGGGACTGGTCCCGGCCTGGTCTTAATCTTAAGATGGTACTGGTTTCGCATTAATGCTGCAGCTGAATTATCAGCAATGATTGCAGGATTTATTGTTGGATTAGTATCAACTTTTGATTTAACTTTTAATACAATTTTTTTTGATTTTGGTTGGAGATTAGTAATAATATCGATTATTACTACGGTAGTGTGGGTTACTACAATGTTTTTAACTCCTCCCGAAAATGAGGAAACATTAATTAATTTTTATAGACATATACGTCCAGGCGGAAGAGGTTGGTATCTTCAGCAACAAATAACTGGACTAAAACCAGCTCAAAGTTTAAAGGTAGATTTGTTGAAAGTATTTTCAGCTCTTCTAATACTATTTGGTAGTATGTTCACTGTCGGCGGCTTTTTACTTCTGCAGCCAATAACTGGATCAATTTCATTTATATTTGCAGTTGTTGGGGGAGTATGTCTGAAAAACCTCAAGGGAAAGGAAATAAGTTTTTAAATATAATGTCTATCTATTATGAAAGGGTTGATTAAAAGCTTAAAAAGTAATAAAGACCTTTATGGATTTTTATCTATAAAGGTCTTTATTACTTTTTAAGCTTTTAATCAACTATTGGATATACACTTACTTTTTTACGACTTTTCGTTTTATGTTCAAAAGTTACAACTCCATCAACTAAAGCAAACAAGGTATCATCTTTACCTATACCTACATTATTTCCTGGATGTACTTTGGTTCCTCTTTGACGAATCAAAATATTTCCTGCTTTGACTATTTGCCCGCCAAAACGTTTAACTCCAAGCCTTTGAGAATTAGAATCGCGTCCATTTCGAGTACTACCTGTTCCTTTCTTATGAGCCATAATGTTTTTCTAGTTATTTTCTATGGTTTTATAAAAATAATTTGCCTTTATAGACTTATCCCTCTTTTGTTATATCTTCCTCAACAGAAGCTTTTGGAGAGTTTGTGCAAATAGCTGAACCATTAAGACTAATAGAATTAATCATTAAACGACTAAGTTCTTGACGATGTCCTCTTTTCTTCCGCGTTTTTTTCTTAGGGCGCATTTTATAGACAATAATCTTTTGTCCCCGACGCTCTCTAAGTACAGTTCCTTCTACTGTAGCTCCCTCAATAAAAGGGTATCCAATAGTTACTTTGTTGTCGTTACTAATCAATAGTACTTTGTCAATCACATAAGAGTTGTTACTATCAGTAGTAAGACGGTTCATATCATAAAAGCGACCAGGCTCGACACGAAACTGCGCCCCTCCGGCCTCAACAATTGCATAATTCATAACTTTGTCCTTGATGTTAATTGCCGTACAGGTAGAATAACAACGAATATTCTTATCCTTTTGTTCATACTGTAACCTGATCCGAGCAGGATTTCGTCAAAACCCTATAATATCATACTATTATTATGCTTTATGTCAAATAATTGTTAAGCTATGGTTAATGTTTAATTGCACAGATTATTAGTCTTGTACTTTGCTTGGAGATGCAAGAAGCAAAAAACTACTAACTTATATAAAAATACTTTTTAAAGAACAAAATTACTTAATAAAAACTATTCCAATAATATGTACCAGGATCAATCTATTCCAACTATTACAGTAAAAGAACTTGCTGAATATCTTGTAAAAGATATTTCTGAATTACAGTTAATAGACGTAAGAGAACCAGAAGAAGTAAAAATAGCTAATATCAAAGGCTTTAAAATATTTTCCTTAAGTCAGTTTCATGAATGGTCTAAAACAATTATTTATGATCTAGATTTTAATAAAGAGACATTAGTTCTTTGTCATCATGGAGTAAGGTCTTCTCAAGTATGTTTTTGGTTACTTCAAACTGGTTTTGTTAATGTTAAAAACATCCAAGGAGGAATTGCTGCTTACTCTTCAATAATTGATAATGGCATTCCTCAATATTAAGTGAGAGAAAAGTAGTTATTTCGTCAATGTTACATTTAAAAATTACATTGTTATGACTGTTCCCTTTTTTTTAAATCAAAGATATCAAAAAATACTACGAGCAGCAGTTCAACATTATATTGCTACAGCAGAACCTGTTGGTTCTAATACTTTAGTTAGAGAATATAATTTAAGTATTAGTCCAGCAACTATTCGTAATACACTAGGAAGACTAGAAAAAGCTGGATTCCTATATCAACCTCATATATCTGCTGGTAGAATACCATCTGATTTTGGTTATCGAATATACGTAGACAACTTAATGACTCCGGACCATAATTGTATAAAAAAAATTAAACGTGAGTTAAATCAACAATTAGATCCAAAGATTTATGACTGTAACGAAACTTTTTTACAAAAAGTAGCTCAAGTATTAACTAATTTAAGTGGTTATATAGCTCTTGTTACTCTTCCTAAGGTGTTCCCAAATAAACTACACCACTTACAGTTAATACAGGTATCCTCAAAACAAATAATATTTGTTGTTGTCACTAATGATTATAAAACTCAATCTATCTTAGTAGATATTCCATCTGTTTTAATTCACGATAATAAAGATTGGCTAGATAAAAAATTACAAATTTTTTCTAATTTTTTGAATAGCCACTTAAAGGGAAAATCTATGTTAGATATTCCTAGTTCAACTTGGCAAAAAATAGACCAAGACTTTATTAATTATTCTGATTTTCTAAAAGGACTTCTTAAACAATTAAAAAATAATCTTCAATTGTCTATTTCTACTCAAATAATAATTCATGGTGTCTCAGAAATTTTGAGACAACCTGAGTTCTCCCAATTGAAACAAATAAAAATGCTAATTCGTTTATTAGAAGAGGAACAAGATAAACTACATTCACTAATTTTAGATTTTCCTGGAAGTAAAATATCCAATAATCAAGTAAACATTAGAATTGGAAACGAAAACCCTTTGAAATCTATGCATCTTTATAGTTTAATTTATTCAACTTATTGTCAACGTAACATTCCAATTGGAAGCGTAGGAATCATTGGTCCGACACGAATGTTGTATAAAAATACTATTCCTCTTGTAGAATCAACGGCAGATTATTTGTCTAAGATATTCAGTTAATTTCTGTATCTTGTATAAATATGGTAATTGATTTACCTAGATGCTAATATTACTCATATGGTTAAATTTTAATTTCTTATATTGTATAAACAATTTAAAATTTTTTGATCTTAGATAATTGCAATTGAAAATAAGTTAATTATTAAATAATTAATATTTATCAGCTATTTAATAGCGTAGAAGAATATACCTTATGTGACCAAAAGAATATATTTTTGGTGAGAGTATATGGTTGTGAGAACATTAATACTTGAGCAAAATAAATTAGATATTAAATTTATATTAGATACTAATATTGAATTTAATTTTTTTTGATGAAATATTACATCTCTTAGTGTACTTCTTCAGTAAGTTTTATAAATTATATTCTAGATTTATATAAAAAAATTTAGTACAAAAAATTAGCGAACAAATAGAAATTCATGACGATTTTTTACTTGTCATCCTTTTCAGTAAACTGCTATATTAAAATGCTTATAAATCTAAGTTGAGGTTATCTTTGCAAAAATTACTTAACATCGCTAAGGTTATAGATGCTATTAATGAATGGATGGGCAGATTTGCCTATTGGTTAATCTTATTAATGATCTTTATAGGTGTTTGGAATGTTGTAGGGAGATATGTAGGAAGATTCCTTGGATATACTTTGACTTCCAATGCACTTATTGAAATACAGTGGTATTTATTTGATATTGTTTTTTTCTTAGGAGCAGCATATACTCTGAAGCATAATGGACATGTTAGGGTAGATGTCTTTTATAAAGATTTATCATTAAAACAAAAAGCATTAGTCGACTTTATAGGTACTTTTATCTTCTTAATTCCATTTTGCTTAGTAATAATTTACTATTCTTGGGATAATATTATAAATTCCTGGAGATATTTAGAAACATCTCCGGATCCTGGTGGTTTAGCTCGCTATCCTATAAAGTCGATGATTATTGTCAGCAGCATATCGCTGATTTTTCAGGGAATATCTGAAGCTATAAAAAGTTTAAGTAAAATCAAAAAGCAATTAAACTCTCAGGAGGAAAACCATGATCCAAATATATGATGGATTAGGTCCACTCATGTTTACTGTAGCGTTAGTTCTACTATCGTTAGGATATCCAGTTGCTTTTTCTTTAGGTGGAGTATCTATAATCTTCGCTTGTATTGGGGTATCTCTAGGAATTTTTAATCCAGTTTTTTTAAGTGCATTGCCAAGTAGAATTTTTGGCATCATGGGGAACTATACTTTATTAGCTATTCCTTATTTTATTTTTCTAGGTTCAATGCTTGAGAAGACAGGCATTGCTGAAAAATTATTATTAACTATGGGAATACTGTTTGGTAAATTGCGTGGAGGATTAGCATTAGCAGTTGTTATTGTGGGAGCACTATTAGCTGCAACTACTGGAGTAGTTGCAGCTACTGTCGTAGCTATGGGATTAATTTCTCTTCCAATTATGTTGCGCTATGGATATAATAAACAACTTGCAGCAGGTGTAATAGTAGCTTCAGGAACATTAGGTCAATTAATTCCGCCTAGTATAGTTTTAGTTGTATTAGCTGACCAATTAAGTATTCCTGTTGGAAATTTATTTATTGGCTCAATTGTTCCAGGTTTAATGATGGCAAGTGTTTTTGCTCTACATGTCATCATAATCGCCAGCATACGTCCAGATATTGCACCTGCGATCCCTAAAGAAGAGAGAAGTATTGGTATAAAAGCATTAGTTAAGCAAGTCATACAAGCTATGCTTCCGCCTCTGTTGCTTATTTTTTTAGTCATGGGAAGTATTTTTTTTGGCTTTGCCACTCCAACAGAGGCAGGAGCTGTAGGTGCTTTAGGAACTATTATTTTGGCTGCTTTTAATAGACAACTAAATTGGATAACTCTTAGGCAAGTCTGTGATACTACGTTACGTATCAGTACCATGGTAATTTTTATACTTTTTGGATCAACAGCTTTTAGTTTAGTTTTTCGAGGAGTGCATGGAGATCAGTTTATGCTGGATATATTAACAACACTCCCAGGAGGAAAATATAGCTTCTTGATTGTTAGTATGTTGACAGTTTTTATATTAGGATTTTTTATTGACTTTTTTGAAATAGCTTTTATAGTTATTCCTATCTTTAAACCTGTTGCTGAAACTTTAGGTATAGACTTACTTTGGTACGGGGTTATTTTAGCAGCAAATTTGCAAACTTCTTTTTTAACTCCTCCTTTCGGATTTGCTCTTTTTTATTTAAGAGGAGTAGCTCCCCCAGAAATAAAAACAGAAGAAATTTATTATGGTGTGATTCCTTTCATTTTACTTCAATTATTGGTGCTAATTTTAATTGTTATCTTTCCTTCTTTTGTAAACTTTTTACCCTCTTTAAGTACCCATATTAGGTAATCATATGTAAAGCTATAGATTGGTTATCTAATTGTTGTTTAACTGTATATCCAGAATACTTGAATCAGAATATATAAAAGGATTCGATGAAAGCTATGCGATGGTTGTTAATCTATTTATTTTTTATAGAGATGTATTATAAAAGAACCTATTAAATTATTATTTAGAATAGGAATGAGTAATAAACATAAATTAAAAATATTTCTATTAAAATAAAAGATATTTATGTTCCGGTTTCTAATAATTATTTTAAACAGGTAATGCATAGAAATAGCGACTACTTACTAGATTTTTTCTAGAATCAAATTTTTTAATATTTAATTATGAACTTTTTTCGTGATCAAGTGAATAATTTTACGGGCAAGACTCGTTTTCTAGTTACCCGTATTTTTTTGCATCTTTCAGGAGAAGATATAACTCCTTTACTAGGAATTCTTAACAGAGAAGCACGAGTAGCAATAGAACAGGAAGGAGATTTACTTATAATGGGAGAAGGTTTGGTTAAAATTTGCCAATATCTTCTTCAGTTCAACTTTAATTGGCAATCTTCTGCTAATGAAGGAGATGTCTTTTGGGAAGAAGAGATGGCAGGAGATTATTTTAATGAACTTTTTACTGATTCAGCGCAACGTTACTTAAGTAGTGAAGACTTACAATTGGATCAAAAAAGAGAAGATACTACTCTAGTTTTACCAGCTAATCATAATTTAGTTATTATGATTACTATTGCTTGTACAGGAGAAGTACCAGATCTAGAAACTAACCTTGCTGATAAAGAGGCATTAGAATATGGATTAAAAGCTTTATTAAACCTTCAGTATCAAGAACGTTTAGAGGCACTACAAATTCACTACTCTCCAGCACACTTTGGTGATGAACTTACCAATGATCAACTATTAATAAACTTTCCTGAATTAATTCCTTTGTAAACTTATTAAGACAATGCGCAAAACACTTATTATTTTTTTATCATTTACTCTTTGTTTAATGACCATATCTTGTGGATCTTCAACATTAAACAAATCTCTACCAGATAACAATATAAAAACTACTATTTCTAACCAAGTTAAAGATGGAAGTTATCCTATACAACAAGCAGAATATAATGATATTAACGGAATATATGCTTTAACATTACTTAATACTCCTCCTGGAACATCTTCCACATATAGTACAGATAATTTACAAATGGCTAGGCTAACACCTGAGCAAATAGCTGACGGCAAAAATAATTACTTAGACATTACTAGAGATGCAGTAGTAATGTATATTAAAGAAGATTTTAAAATAGAGTATATTCATAATGTCATTGAACCACAAACTAATTCTCAAACAGAAGCTCCCAGAAATGTAGTAAGAAGAGAATCTAGCTTCTGGAGTCCTTTTGCAGGTGCCATGGCAGGTCAAGCACTTGGAAGTATCTTATTCTCTCCCCAATATTATGTCCCTCCAATATATCGTTCTGGACAAGTTATGAATGGTTATGGTAGCTATGGTAACAATTATAATCAAGCTGTTCAAAGCTATCGGAACAAATTCAACACTGCACCACCAGCAGTAAAAAATAAGCAGACTTTTAGAACAACAAGTAATTTACGAAAATCTACCCCAAATTTACGTAACTCTAGGAAAGGAGCATTGCGTTCTAGTGGTTCTGGTTTTGGCTCAAGCAATTTAAGAAAAGGTAACAAATCAAGACCTAGTATTAGAAGTAACTCTAGTTTCGGATCAAGAAACTCCTTCCGATCTCGCCCTTCTAGAAGTAGTTTTAGAAGAAGACGTTAACTACATTAGTAGTGGGGATCGAGACTGAAATATCTTTCAGTCTCGATCCCTACTATTTATAAAACCAAACGTATATAAAATTCATAAGCTGATTGAAATTAATAGTTTTTTTATATCTATATTGTGGTGACTGATTAGTATAAAGATATAGTGTATTTTTAGAAGATTAAATACACTATATGAAATCTCTTACAATAGTTTTATTTTTATAAGAAACTATATTTTATTAGTATTCTTAACTAAATTTATTTAATATATCTCTAAGAAGATTCTTATGAATATTAATTTCATATCCTGAAAAAAGCTATTATCATAATGTTCACATAATTTCTTATATATTAATCTCAAAAAAATAAATCAATGAAAGGAGAACCATTAATTGAGTTAAAGAATGTTTCTAAATCTTTTGGTGGCTATAACATCCTAGATAACATTAATTTAACTATCTATAGAGGGGAAGCTCTTGTCATTATAGGACCATCAGGCACAGGTAAATCAACTATTTTACGTCTTATAGCTGGTTTATTACCATTAGATACGGGGAAAATTTATATTAAAGGTAAAGAACGTAAAGGCATTATTGAAGATGGTTACCAACCTATGAGAATCGCTTTAGTTTTCCAACAAGCGGCCTTATTTGATTCACTAACAGTCGATGAAAATGTTGGCTTCTTCCTCTATGAACACTCCACATTATCTCATTCTAAAATTCGAAAACTAGTTGATAAAAAACTAGCAATGGTAGGATTACATGGAATACGTGATCGCTATCCATCTCAACTTTCAGGAGGAATGCGCAAAAGAGTCAGTTTTGCTAGAGCTTTAATGTCTAATCCTGAGAATTACTTAGATAATCCAGAAATAGTTTTATATGATGAACCTACTGCTGGTTTAGATCCTATTTCCTCAACTGTTATCGAAAATTTAGTTCGTGATTTACAAAATGATTTTGAAGGTTGTGGAAGTTATGTAATGGTATCTCACCAAGACAGTACAATTAGGCGTACTGCAGATAGAGTGATTTTTTTGTATGGTGGAAAAATTCAATGGGAAGGAACAGTCAATGAAATTGACTCTACAAATAATCCTATTGTTCGGCAATTTTTTAATGCTAGTGTTAAAGGTCCTATTCGAGTAACTGATTAAACTATTGTATGAAAACAGTGGTTATTGTTAACTATTTTGTGGAACAATGTGAGGAAAAATTATGTTAAGAATGCGAACCCTTCAAGAGGGCTCAGTAGGCTTGTTTGTTATTTTAGGTTTAACTATTTTTGGAGGATTAATTCTTTGGCTACGAGGTGGTGTTTTAGGTCAAAGAACTTATCAATTTTTCGCCAATTTTAAAAATGTTAGTGGTTTACAAGTTGGTGCACCGATAAGGTATAGAGGAGTAACTGTTGGAAAGATCCTAGGTCTTCAACCTAACAGTAACGGAGTAAGAGTTATTTTAGAGATTTCTTCTAACCAGTTAAGAATTCCAAAAGATTCTAATGTTCAAATTAATCGTTATGGACTAATTGGTGAAGCTTCAGTTGATATTACTCCATCGCATAACTTGTCTGAGCAAGAACTAACTATTGATCCCGTTAGTGAGGAGTGTATAAAAGAAAGACAAATACTTTGTAATAATGATGAAGTTGTAGGTAAAACTGGATCTGAGTTAGTTGAAGCACTAACGCGTTTAAGTAATGCTTATAGCGATCCTAAATTTATTGGAGATGTTAACTCAGCAGTAAGGAATGTTTCAAAAGCAGGAGACAGAATTGCTGTTCTTAGCCAAGAAGTTACAAAACTATCAGAAGTTGCTCGTGGTCAAATTGATGGTGTAGGAGATGCCATTCGTAATGCAGATAAAGCAGCTCAAGATGCTTCTGAATTGATAAAAAATGTTGACTCCGTCATAGTAGAAAATCGTACTAATGTTAGTCGGACAATGAAGGGAGCTGCCAATTTAACTAATAACTTAAATGATTTAGTAGAAGAAAATAGAGAAAGTATTGTTAATACATTAAATAGTATTGAACAAACTAGTGATCAAATACGTTTATTAGCTATTAATTTTGGAGTAACTGTAGATACCGTTAATCAAGGAATTCATGAAATTAATATGAAGCAATTTGCTAATAATCTTGAATCCTTAATGTCTAATGCCGCACAGACAGCAGAGAATTTACAAAATTTATCTAAGTCTTTAAGCGATCCTGAAGTTATAATCACTATTCAAAAAACTTTAGATTCTGCACGTGTTACTTTTGAAAATGCTCAAAAAATCACGTCTGATGTCGAAGAGTTAACAGGTGATCCAATCTTTAGAAATAATATTCGTAAACTTATAGATGGTTTAAGTGATTTAGTGGCTGATACTGAAAGTTTAGAGCAACAGATTTATGCTGCACAAATAATTGAATCAGTAACTAATGCAGTAGAATACAAGTTATTGTCGAAAAAAAAATTAAAGGAGTTTTCTCCTATTATTAATCCCTTAAATAATTCGATAGAAAATAATATTAAAACCTAACTATATTAGTAATGGAGAATCAAGCTTTTTCGTAAAAAAACAAGGTAGTTAATTATGATTTTAATATAAGATTAATTTTAAATATTTTTTGTATTGTAATAGCTAGATTATTAACATTAGGACATGTCATTAGACTTTTAAGCCTATTAGTTTTTTAAATACACTAAAATACGAACTTCTAACTTAATAAAAATAAGACTCTAAAGTACTAATTATTTGATTTTTAATAATGATTTTTATTTACATAAAGTAACCTATAACGACTTATAGGCAATATATATTGGTTTTAATATTCAAAAATGGCATAAATGAAAAGTCAAGAAAAACTTTAAGATGGTTAAAACATTGCAAAATGCAAAGTATAATACAATGCATATAAAATATTTAGAGAGAATAATAAAAAATGTTAGTTGCGATCTCTGGAGCAGGTTTAGCTGGCCTTTCTTGTGCCAAATATCTTGTTGATAACGGACATACTCCTCTTATTCTAGAGCGTCAAAATGTTCCTGGCGGTAAAATAGCTGCTTGGAAAGATGAAGATGGAGACTGGTATGAGACTGGACTACATATTTTTTTTGGTGCCTATCCCAACTTACTTCAGTTATTCAAAGAGCTTGATATTGAAGATCATTTACAGTGGAAAGAACACTCTATGATTTTTAACCAATTAGAAAATCCTGGTACTTATTCACGCTTTGATTTTCCTGATCTTCCTGCACCTATCAATGCCATGATAGCCATTTTAAGAAATAATGATATGTTGACGTGGGAAGAAAAGATTAAATTTGGAATCGGTTTACTTCCTGCCATTATCAAAGGGCAAGATTATGTTGAAAAAATGGATTGTTACTCTTGGTCTGAGTGGCTTGCAAAACAGAATATCCCACCTAGAGTAGAAAAAGAAGTTTTTATAGCTATGTCTAAAGCTTTAAATTTCATAAACCCAGATGAAATCTCTGCCACTATTCTTTTAACTGCTTTAAACAGATTTTTACAAGAAAGAAATGGATCAAAAATGGCTTTTTTGGATGGCCCTCCTACTGAAAGATTATGTCAGCCACTAATAGATTATATTACTAATAAAGGAGGAGAAATTAGGCTAAAAACTCCTCTGAAAGAAATATTGTTAACAAAAAATAATAGTGTTGAAGGATTTTTAGTTGGAGGTTGTAATGGTGAGCCTGATCAAACTATCAAAGCGGATATATATATATCTGCAATGCCAGTCGATCCTTTAAAAGCTAAATTGCCAAAAGCATGGAAACAGTTAGAAGAATTTAGAGGATTAGAAGGATTAGAAGGAGTTCCTGTTATCAATCTTCATCTTTGGTTTGATAAAAAACTTACTCATATTGATCATTTACTATTTTCCCGCTCTGATCTACTGAGTGTTTATGCTGATATGAGTAATACCTGTAGAGGATATTCTAACTCTGACAAATCTATGCTAGAACTAATTTTAGCTCCCGCACAAAAATGGATTAATAAGAGTGATCAAGCAATTATTGATGTTACTATGATGGAAATTCAAAAGCTTTTTCCACAACATTTTGAAGGAGAAGAAAAAGCGAAGCTTCTAAAGTACCATATAGTGAGAACTCCTCGTTCTGTTTATAAAGCAACACCTAATAGACAAGCTTGTCGTCCTTCTCAAAGAACTTCTATTCCTAATTTCTACTTAGCTGGAGACTATACCATGCAAAAATATTTAGGGAGTATGGAAGGAGCAGTGTTATCCGGAAAACTGGCTGCTCAAGCAATAGTTGAAGATCATCAAACTTAAGTTTTTAAAACTAGAGAAACATCTCTAGCATATTTGTTGTCATTAATAGTACTATTATCAATAGATTCTCTTCTCGTATAGATAAAACTATTCATTGGATGTAACAATGATAGATATATCTGGAAAGTTAAGAGTTTATTGGTTTTCTACTATCTTTATCGTTATAAAAATCATTCTGCTTGTGCTGAATGCTACAAATCCCTAAAACTACTCAAAATCCAAAAGCCCTAAATTCTGTCGTAGAGGCTTACGAACGTTGTCGTCGAATTACTCAGAAATATTCTAAAACTTTTTATTTAGGAACATTATTAATGCCGCCTAAGAAAAGGTGTGCAATTTGGGCTCTCTATGTTTGGTGTCGACGTACTGATGAATTAGTTGATGGAGCTCAGTCTAATCTTACAACACCAGAAACCTTACAAAAATGGGAAAATAATTTAGAGCATTTATTTGCAGGTTATCCTTTAGATGACGAAGATGTTGCTTTAGTTGATACATTGAGAAATTTTCCAATAGAAATTGCTCCCTTTAAAGATATGATAGCAGGCCAAAAGATGGATTTATATCGTAATCGCTATCAAACTTTTGAAGAACTTAAGCTTTACTGTTACCGTGTCGCAGGAACAGTAGGACTCATGTCTAATGCAGTTCTAGGTATTGAAGAACACCCCTCCATTGTCCCTTGGGAATTAAAACCTGAGCAAAATATCCCCAAAGAAGAGGCAATTGCCTTAGGGATTGCGAATCAATTAACCAATATACTTCGAGATATCGGAGAAGATGCTCAAAGAGGAAGGATTTATTTACCTTTAGAAGATTTAGAACGCTTTAAATATACTGAAGAAGATCTATTTAATGGAGTAATAGATGATCGCTGGAAGAACTTAATGAATTTTCAAATTCAAAGAGCTAGACAATACTATAAGGATGCTGAACGTGGAATTAGAACTTTATCTAGAGACTCTCGTTGGCCTGTATGGTCAGCTTTGATGCTTTATCAAGGTATCTTAGATATGATTGAAGCTAACGAATATGATGTATTTTCCAAACGTGCTTTTGTTCCAAATTTCAAAAAAATTATGTATTTGCCTATTTCTTGGTTAAGAGCTCAGGCACTCTAAGTTTTTCTTTTAGAACTAGACTCTTAATCATGTAAGAAAACTTTTATGTTCATATTTATAATGCCGATGCTTTAAGAATAAAGTATCGGCATTATAAATATAAAGTTAGCTAATACTTGATTTGTCTCATAAGATTTTATAACCATTAAACTACTATTATTCTTTTCCTATTTATTTAATTAATGAGTAGAGGAAAATATATTAACATTAGAATAATGGATCTAAGAAAAGAGGATTATTCATGCGATATGCTGTAGTTATCGAAAAAGGGAAATATTATTATGGAGCCTACGTTCCTGATTTGCCAGAATGCTCTGCAGTTGGAAAAACTGTAGAAGAGACAAGAGAGCTTATATATAATTCGATTTCTAACCATTTAGGTGGACTGGAAAAAGAAGGTAACTCTTTTCCTAGTCCTAAAACAATATGTGAATATGTAGAAGTCAACTAACTGTAAACCTTATAGGAGTAATCATTCTGTTACGATCTAATTACTTTGGATTACTCCAAACTTTTTTTGCAAAAGAATAACATATTTGATTAATAAGAAAGTACTTTTTATAAACTTAGGATAATTATGGGAATAACATGATTTATGATCAACAGGTGATTATAATAAATAAGAAATAATTTAAAATTAACGCAAATTAAATGCTAAAAGCTGGAATAGTTGGACTCCCTAATGTCGGTAAATCGACACTATTTAATGCTTTAGTCGCTAATGCTAAAGCAGATGCAGCGAACTTTCCTTTCTGTACGATTGAACCTAATGTAGGTTTAGTATCTGTTCCCGATGAGAGATTAGAAGTTTTAGCTCAACTTTCTAAATCAGAGAAGATTCTACCTACTCGTATTGAATTTGTAGATATTGCTGGATTAGTTAAAGGCGCTGCGCAAGGAGAAGGCCTCGGAAACCAATTTTTAGCCAATATTCGTGAGGTAGATGCCATAGTCCATGTTGTGCGTTGTTTTGATAATGATGATATCATTCATGTATCAGGTTCTGTAAATCCAACTAGAGATATTGAGACAATAAATTTAGAGTTAGGCTTAGCTGATCTTTCTCAAATTGAAAAACGTCTAAGTAGATTAAAAAAACAGAAAAGTAGCCAAAAAGAAGAGCAAGAAGAAATCTCCATCTTAGAGAAAATTATTACTCAGCTTAATCAAGGTATACCAGCTCGTAATTTAGAACTAACAGAAGAAGAAAAAATATTAGTTAAACCTCTGGGATTACTTACCCTTAAGCCAGTCATCTATGCTACCAATGTATCTGAAGATGACTTAAGTTCAGAAAATAGTTGGGTCGGAGAAGTAAGAGAAATTGCTTCTACTGATCAGGCAAAAGTCGTTGTAGTCTCTGCTCAAGTTGAGTCAGAATTGGTAGAAATCCCAGACGAAGAAAAGCTAGAGTTCCTGAATGCTTTAGGAGTAGATGAAGGTGGCCTAAAACTTTTAATTAGAGCAGTTTATGATTTACTTGGGTTGAGAACGTACTTAACTACTGGGCCTAAAGAAACTCGTGCTTGGACTATCTACGCAGGCATGAAAGCACCTCAAGCTGCTGGCGTAATTCACTCAGACTTTGAGAGAGGATTTATTCGCGCCGAAACTATCTCTTACAAAGATTTAGTATCTTGTAAAACTATTTCCTCAGCAAAAGAAAAGGGATTAGTCAGAAGTGAAGGTAAAGACTATATCGTTCAAGAAGGAGATGTTATATTGTTTAGATTCAATGTTTAATAATATATTACTGTTAGTTAACTATTTATTTTTAGTCAATTAGATTTAATTAATATATTAGAAACGATAGATAGTTATTTAATAGTATTAGTTATATTATCCTGTTTATAAAATTAAACAATGAGTATTATTTCCAAAACTTTCTATCAGTTCTTACTTATCTGTATGACTATATTTTGAGTTACTTACTATTTATATGTTGAAATGCGGACTTCATATTTTTCTTCTTTATACTGAAGAAGATGCACAAAAGAGTTAAAATACTTTAAGTAATTACAATAAGGAGTATTTAAAGATGATGTCAGGAACTGTTATTGCTGGATTTGGCGGATATATTATTTCTTACACCATGATTGCTCTTGGATTATATTTTGGATTACGTAGTGCTAAAATAATCTAAGCAGAATATCGGCATCGATTGCCGATATTCTGCTTAAATTATCTTATTTTAAAGTAAAAATTTAGTATTAAGATATTTATTAAGCTTTTGAGATAATCAGTTCTAGTAAGAATAAGTTTAGCAATTTAAGGCGTATAGTGAAGTACATAGAATATTCGTTTTATATGTAATATAATTACAGTATTTTGGTTTTGCGTTTTTATCTAATTTGATTATTTAAATGATTTTTAACTTTTTATTTAGAATTACCCAGTGCTTCTGTTAAAATTTTGATGGCTTCTATCATTTTGACTAATGGCAGGAAATCGAGCAAGAATAGCAGTGGACGCTATGGGAGGAGATCATGCTCCTATAGAAATCATAAAAGGGGCTATCCGAGCCTCAAAGGAATTGGATGTCGATATTTTGTTGGTAGGTGATCGTCAGCAAATTCAAGCGTCTTCTCAAGATAGTAGTAAGTTTTCTAATATTGAAATAGTAGATGCAGATGAAATAATCGCTATGCACGAAGGAATCAATGAACTTCGCCGCAAGCCTAAAGCTTCAATTAATGTTGCTATGGACTTAGTCAAAAAAGATCGTGCCGATGCAGTAATATCTGCTGGACATTCTGGAGCGGCTATGGGAGCTGCCACTCTTAAACTAGGTCGTCTTAAAGGCATTGATCGTCCAGCAATTGGAGCTGTTTTCCCAACTCTCATGGTGAATAAGTCGGTTATTGTTCTAGATGTAGGAGCTAATGTAGATTGTCGTCCTAAATACTTAGAGCAATTTGCTTTAATGGGGACAATTTATAGTAAATATGTAATGGGAGTCAATGATCCAAAAGTAGGATTACTCAATATTGGAGAAGAACCAAATAAAGGGAATGATCTTGCTTTAACGACTTATAAGTTATTGGAAAATAATAAAACTATTCCTTTTGTTGGTAATGCTGAAGGCCGAGATGTGTTGTCAGGAAAGTTTGATGTTATTGTTTGTGATGGTTTTGTAGGTAATGTTCTACTAAAATTTGCCGAAGCAGTAGGCGATATAGTATTACAAATCATACGTGAAGAGTTACCTCAAGGTTGGAAAGGTTTGTTAGGAACAGCTATATTGAAACCTAATCTAAAAAAACTTAAGCAAAGAATAGATCATGCTGAGCATGGTGGTGGTTTATTGTTAGGAGTAGCTGGTATTTGTATTATTAGTCATGGTAGTTCTCAAGCTCCATCAATTTTTAATGCAATTCGTCTAGCTAAAGAGGCTGTTGATCATAAAGTATTAGAACAAATTAACTCTTATGGAGACAAGTTAATGTCAGAAAAATCTAATTAACAAATTGAGTAATAGCAAAAGTAAAGAGCTTAAATGTCATTTATTTTAATTTGTTACCTGTTGCCTTTCTTTTTTCATATCTTTAATTTTGAGAGAGAAAGCTAAAAACATAAGTAAAAATAAGAAAAAAAATTCAGAATTTTAATTCTAAATCCTCTTTTACTCAAATATGCTAAAAAATTATCAGGAGGAATAATTATTGAAGGAGTTAGATATTGGTATGGCCATTACTGGCTGTGGTTCAGCTACACCAAAGCAAGTAATGACAAATAATGATTTAAGTTATTTAGTAGATACGTCTGATGAATGGATTTATACTAGAACAGGTATCAAAGAAAGACGTTTGGCAACTAATAACTTGTCCTTAAGCGAACTTTCGGCTGAAGCTGCAGTCAAAGGAATTGCTATGGCAGGACTTTCTCCTTCTGATATTGATTTAATTATTCTAGCAACCTCTACAGCTGATGATTTATTCGGTAGTGCATCTAAAATCCAAAGTATTTTAAAAGCCGATAATGCAGTAGCTTTTGATTTAACAGCAGCTTGCTCAGGTTTCGTATTTGGATTAATTACAGCTGCCCAATTTATTTATTCAGGAGTTTACCAAAAGGTCCTGGTAATTGGCGGTGATATGCTTTCTCGCTGGGTAAACTGGTCTGATCGCAGTACTTGTGTACTTTTTGGAGACGGAGCTGGAGCAGTAGTATGCCAGAGAGCTTTGAAAGATAACTACTTACTAGGTTTTGCCATGTACAGTGATGGGACACAAAATCAATCTCTTAATTTAAGATATAATTTTCAGGCTAAATCTCTTAAAAATGGGACAGTTATTAATCAAGGAAGCTATCAGTTTATTACGATGCAAGGAAAAGAAATTTATCGCTTTGCTATTGAAAAAGTTCCAGAAGTCATTGAAAAAGCTCTTTCTAAAGCACAATTAACAACTAATGATATTGATTGGCTTATTCTACATCAAGCAAACCAGAGAATTATAGATGCAGTCGCTAAAAAACTTAAAATTCCACCAGAAAAGGTAATTTCAAATGTAAGTAGATATGGCAATACATCAGCTGCATCTATTCCCCTAGCTTTAGATGAAGCTGTAAGATCTGGAAAAATAAAGTTAGGTGATGTTATTGCTAGTTCAGGTTTCGGCGCCGGCTTAACTTGGGGGGCAGTTATTTTTAGATGGAGTATTGAAGTTTAATCTTTTTACTAAACATTTTTAGAGAAACATGATAACAAAAACAGCATGGGTATTTCCAGGACAGGGATCACAAATAGTTGGCATGGGAAAAGACCTAGCAACAACTTGTTTAGGTAAAGAATATTTTAAAAAAGCGCAAGATATTTTAGGGTGGTCTGTACTCGAAATATGTCAAGGAGATGCAACAGTTTTATCTAGGACTTTATATACTCAGCCCTGCCTTTACGTAATCCAATGTATTCTTATTAATTTGTTAAAAGAGAATCAACCAAATCCTAATTTCTTGGCCGGTCATAGTTTAGGAGAGTATGCAGCTCTATATGCTGCAGAAGTTTTCGACTTTGCTACAGGATTACAATTAATTAAAAACCGTGCAGAATTGATGGATAAAGTTATTGGGGGGAAAATGGTTGCTTTAATAAAATTTGATCGATTATCTCTGAACAAGACAATTGCATCTATTCCTGATGTAGTCTTAGCCAATGACAATAGTGAACAGCAAGTAGTTATTTCAGGTACTCCCCAGGCAGTGGACAAAGTTTCTCATAGTATTAAGGCCAAAAGAACAATTGAGCTTAAAGTTTCTGGAGCATTTCACTCTCATTTAATGAAAGAGGCATCGGAACAATTTTACATATTATTGGAAAGTATTGATTTCAAAGAAGCAAAAATTCCTGTTTTTTCAAATGTTGAAGCATTTCCAAGAGCTTCTAAAATTATTTTAAAGGAAAATTTACAAAAACAAATGACTGGTTCGGTCCGTTGGCGTGAAACTATGGCATCTATGATAGAAAATAAAGTGACCAAAGTAGTAGAAATTGGACCAGGAAAAGTTTTATCTAATTTATTTAAAAAAGAATATACTGAAATCAATATAAAAAATATTAGATCCTTATCTGATTTTTAAAAATGATATAAAAATATAGTACGATTTACTGCTATTTGATGATTTTAAAATGGAAATTTACTATATTACAGTCGCATATTCCTTTAACCTTTAATGAAAAATTGATTAAAAAGTTTATATCCTTAAAATTAAGAATGACTACGATATCTATAATAAGCAGCGCAAGTTCCTTCTGAAGATACCATAGGTGCACCTAAGGGACTTTCCGGAGTACATGTGCTTCCAAATGCAGGACAGTCATGAGGCTTTTTTTGTCCTTGCATAATATCACCGCTAATACACACTTGTGGGTGTATTGATTGAATAGGTTTGTCCTTAAGAACTTCAAAACGATTTAAGGCATCATAAAATTGATATTCGGGTCTTAAAGATAACCCACTTTCTGGAATTTCACCAATACCTCTCCAGCAACGAGATACTGTTGTAAAAATTTCTTGAATTAATTGTTTTGCTAATGTATTTCCTTCAACTTTGACAGAACGAATATATTGATTTTTACATTTAAATTTACCAGATTCCAGCTGTAAGATACATTGGTAAATTCCCTTCAATATATCTAAAGGTTCAAATCCTGTTACGATAATGGGAATTTCATATTTATTAGAAATAGTTTGATATTCTTCATATCCTGTTATCGTACAAACATGACCAGCAGCCAAAAAACCTTGTACCATGCAATTAGAAGATGATAAAAGCATTTTCATGGCTGGAGGTACTAAAACATGAGACACTAATAAAGAGAAATTTTTAATATTTTTGTACTTTGCTTGATATACAGCCATTGCTGTTGCAGGAGCTGTTGTTTCAAAGCCGACAGCAAAAAAAACAATCTGCTTATCAGGATTTTCTTGAGCAATTTTTAAGCTATCTAGAGGAGAATAGACGATACGTACATCTCCTCCAGAAGCTTTTACCATAAGTAAATCTTTTTTTGTTCCTGGAACTCTTAGCATATCTCCAAAAGAACAAAAAATAACATTAGGTAAATTAGCAATAATCAAGGCGTAATCAATCAATTCTATAGAAGTTACACAAACAGGACAACCCGGTCCATGTATCAAAGTTATTTCAGGAGGTAGTAATTGATCAATTCCGTATCTAAAAATGGAGTGTGTTTGTCCACCACAAATCTCCATAATTGTCCAAGGCTTGCTAACATTTTTTGCAATGTTTTCGGTAATTTTTTTAACTAACTTAGAATCACGGTATTCATCAACAAATCTCATAGTTATCTTTTAAAATATAATTTCTCTAAACAGGCTCTAAATATTAAGATTATCGGTCTGATAATATATGTTGAACTTACTATATACAAGAAAATTAATTGTTTCTTAATTGTTCTATTTATTGATTGAAGCTTTTATCCAAAAAATTAGCTATATAAAAGTAACGACATACCTATAGTACTGCGATAAAGTTAATTAGGTATTTGTTTAATGCAAATACTAACTTGATATTACATAGTTATAATTGTTATTATAAAATCTCCAGAGAAAACTTAAGTTAATTTTTAAATCACAGGTTTTTACTTATGCCATCTCCAGTAAGCTCTTTACCATCCAATTTAGCCAGCATTGTTGAAAAATTTAAGAGGCGTTCTGACCCAAAAAAAAGTTATGAACAATTACTATGGTATGCCAAAAAGCTATCAAAGATGCCAGAAACTGCTAAAACAGAAGCAAATCAAGTTAAAGGATGTGTTTCAAAAGTATATATTAGCGCAGATTTGAAAGATGGCAAAATTTGGTATCAAGGAGATTCAGATGCTCAATTGGTTAAGGGATTAGTTGCTTTATTAATCGAAGGTTTAAATGGATCAACCCCTCAAGAAATTTTAGATATAAATCCTAATTTTATTGAAGAAACAGGACTAAAAGTTAGCTTAACACCATCTAGATCTAATGGATTCTATAATACTTTGCAACTCATGAAGACAAAAGCATTAGCTTTTCAGCTAGGAACATCAATTTCATGAATTTATCCAAAGATAGTTTGAATAGGAAAATAATCTATAAAAAACTAATTAATTTGCAAGAATATTGATGATCATTAGTGAATAGTTTATAAAATAAAATTTTATATTAACCTTAAGAATAATTAGAAATTATTCTTAAGGTTAATAATTTTTTTGTATTAAATATAATCTATATTGTTATTACCTTTTAAATAGAGATGACTTAGTTTTATAGTTCTGACTTTTTTTTAACTAACCTTATTCTTTACAAAATTTTTATGTAAAGTATCAAGAGAATTACATTCTTAAAACAATAAATATATTTCTCTCGACTATTTTATAGTTTTAGAATTCTTTCAGCTATAAATTGTAAGTATACTTATTTTCAGCTAATCACTAATTTTTATGATTAAATTTAACTTATGTAAAGTTATTAAAGTAGGGGAAATTAGTTATGATTCAATTTAATAACTACAGTCTTTAATATTACTTAATTGTATAGTTATTTTATCTATCTCTTTGATTAAATTTGAACCCGAAATATTAGAGTTGTTAGCCAAGACACTAAAAACTATCATGCCAAGGTAAGGATGATCTATGTAGCCGGACAAAGCTCTTACATTTCTTAGAGTTCCTGTTTTTGCATAAACATATCCCTGAGCTGAAGTACTTTTCATACGGTGGCGGAGAGTACCTATTAATCCAGCAACAGGTAAAGAAGTATAAAAATGTTCTTTGGCAGCAGTATAGTATGTAGCTCGTAAAATAGTAACTAAAGAACGAGGTGTAGCTATATTACGGCGAGATAATCCTGAGCCGTCAATTTGACGAAAACTATTAGGAATAACGCCAAGTTTAACTAAAGTATCTTTTGCAGCTTGATGTCCGTTAATATATCGAAGTAATGTGTCTGCATAATAATTATTGCTCTTAATATTCGTAATGTTAATCCAAGACTTTAAAGTTTTTGACCCAATTTTTGATTTAGGATTGAACAATTGCAATGCTGCAGCAGTGGTAAAAATTTTATTGTTAGAAGCGGGAATGAAATATTTATCTGGATTATGACTATATATTATAGTTCCATCTTCTAATTTCTCTACTAATATTCCCCAATGCTTTTGATGAGAAAAAATAATATTATTTAGTTTTTGATGGATTAAAAGTTTACAGGACTTAGTCTCAGCTTTATTAGAATTTTCTTTATATGATTGAATGAACTTTACATTATAATCAGGCAAAGTTTGTCTCTGGGAATATTTTGGCTCACTAGCAAAGCTACTATTAGTCCAAATAAAGAAAATTATAGCTAGAACAGCTTTTTTTGAAAACAAAAAGAAGTTAGGCGACATCATAACGATAATTTTTTAGTTATTCATATTAGACTTAAAATATTAGAAAAAATTAAAAATTTTTTGTAAGTTAAAGAATACTATGATAATAATCTCTTTTTGATTCCTAATGTAAGTTAAGATTTAAAAAGTGAAACAAATATTTTAAGAATATGATAAGTTGTTAAACATTTCTATAAGAGAAATGTTTAACTTTATATTTAATTTCTAAATGATAAAAAATCTTTAGTAGAAAAAATGTAATTAATGAAATATTATTAAACTAACAACTATATAGTAATTTATTTCTTATGATGCGATCAGATTCTTATGCTTGTGGGCTAGGATTACATACTACTAGTAGTCAGTTAGGACTAAGTTTGAGTAGACAACACCAGGCAAAAAGTACTAGAGTCTGGAATCTTGAACGAAAATTATCAAGTCATTTACATAAGATTTTACAAGACTTTATTCAACCACAGAAATGGAAAGATATTGATTTTATTTCTGTAGCAAAAGGTCCAGGAAGTTTTACTGGTACAAGAATAGGTATTACTGCCGCTCGTACAATAGCTCAACAACTTAAGATTCCTTTATTTAGCATTTCTACGCTAGCAGCATTTGCGTGGTTTCATGCGAACAACAAATTATTTGAAGATTTCATTGCTATACAAATGGAAGCTTCAAGAGGTCAAGTTTATGGAGCAGTCTATAAAAAAAAATCTAAAGGAAATGGTTTAATTACAGTTATTGATGATACTGTAATGGAATTGGACAAATGGAAAAAAGTTTTAGAAGATCTGAACTTATCTTGCGAACCTCTAATTGTTACATCAGAGATAGGAGTCACAACTTGTAGCATTTTAGAACTGGCAGAATTTGAATGGGAACAAGGTAAACGTCCTCATTTCTCAGAAAGTAAACCATTTTATGGATACTCAAGTATTCCTAAATAGCTAAAGTTCATAAAATACAAAATTTAGACAAAAAATAAATACTTAGTATCATTCAAAAGCTATAGATACTGGAGTCTCTAATAAGGCTAAGTTTTATGATTATGCCCTAATTTTCTAAAACATCAAACTAAAATTTTGATTTATTATACCTTCTATTTTATGGACAAGAACAACCTTTTACGCTTTATTCCTCCCTGCTTCAGTCTAGTAGTATTTACTTTGTCCATATGGACTATACAGAATAATTTTCAACACTATCAAGCTGCAAATTTTTGGGATAGTCTATCTAAGATTCCTTCATCTCATATTTTTTGGGCAATTATTTGTATGAGTGTTAATTATCTTGTAATGACAGGATATGAATGCCTTGCTCTATCTTATGTTCGTCGAACATTACCATATCGGAAAAAAATCCTAGTTGGTATTATTTGTTCTGGGATTAGTAATAGCATAGGATTTGCTGTTTTGAGTAGCTGTATGATTCGCTATAGATTTTATTCGACTTGGGGATTTTCTATGATTACAATTGCACAAATTTCAGCATTCTGTAATCTATCCTTTTGTTTAGGATTATTTAGTATTGGTAGTATTCTTTTCTTAAAAGAGTCTTTGGCAATTCCTCATTTACTAGATATTCCTTTCCTTTCAGTTCGTCCCTTGGGAATAATCTTTTTAATTATAATTTTTGTTTATTTATTTTTTACGGTAATTCGTCAAAAACCTTTATTTATAGGAAAATGGGTTATTCCTCATCTTTCTCCTCAATTAGCAATAGGTCAAATAATTGTCTCTAGTTTAGATTGGGCTCTTGCCGCAATGGTTTTTTATATTCTTTTACAAACTTCAGTATCTTTATCTTATCCTGCTTTTTTTGGAATTTATATGTTGGCTCAGGTAGCAGGATTAGCTAGTAATGTCCCAGGAGGACTAGGTGTTTTTGAAACAGTAATGATTTTATTACTTGCTCCATTTATTAAATCAGAAGAGTTATTAGGTACTTTATTAATTTATCGTGGAATCTATTATTTTATTCCTTTGGGAGTAGCTATTTTACTTTTAGGTAAATACGAATTGAGTAACTTTTTTAATAATAAAAATACTAATATTTCCACTTCTTTTTTTAATAAGATAAAAAGTAAACCATAAGCATTTTTCTTATATGTGCAAAAAGGAAAATATCCTTAACTATGAATAGAACTACCAGAAAACTACATACTATAAAAAGTTTACTTTGATTTCTATCCTTAAAAAAATTAATATTTGTACTCTATTTAATAGCTTGTTTAGTACGTTAATAAATAAGATACTATTTTAGTTTTAGGCCATATATCATCATATTTTCATCAGCTTCATTTAAAATATTTTCTATTACTTCACTTGGGCCTAAAATTCTCCAGCTACAGTTTTCAGCTAAATAATTTTGAACAACTTTGCCTATTTGATAAGTGCTATGAGCAGCAATTCCACCTTGTAAAATAGCGCTACTTCCATAAATCTCTATAGCGACTGGTTTATCTAATATATTAGTAATCATCATAACTGTTTTACTTATGCTTAATACTAGACCAGTCAAGATTTCACTAAGAAGTAATTTACCAGAACTAAAAAGGATCTGCAGCCATAATTGTTCTATATTGCGATTAGTAATTGGTAATTTATATAAATGGAGTAAATATCTGACTAAGACTAAATCAATTATTAATCCTCCAAAAACATCTAAAACAGCAAAAGGGTTAGTAATAATTATCAAAGATTTATATCTTACAAATTTATTAATAGTATATTCAGCATCCTTTGCAAGTATTTGAATAGTCTTAAGAGCAATGTTTTCTTCAGCTTGTTTTACTTGCAACAAAGCATTTATACATAAAAGATAACGTCCTTCATTATTTAAAACACTTAATATTTTATCTCTTAAACTTTCTATTTGAGGAGCTTGAATCTCTGACTCTTCTCTAATTTTTCCATTAAGGTCTCTAACTCTTACAGGTATAGCTTTAGGACAAGCAGCTACTAATAGTATATCTTGAATATTTATTAATAGTTTCTCCTCAGTCTTAAAATCTTTGCTAATCTCTTGTAATTGCTTATAAATACTAAGACAAGTTTTTTCTGGATATAAATCAATTTTATTAAATACTAAAATTACAGGCTTTAGTAATTTTCTAAGATACATTAAGGCCCTATATTCAATTTCAATAATATCTTCAGAAATTATAAATAGTATTAGATCTGACTCTTCAGCAACTTCTTGAGATATTATTGATTTGTGAATCTCATTTATCTCGTCTAGCCCTGGAGTATCAATAAACTCTAACATTACCTTACTATCATTAGGAGTCCATCGGAAAGATTTAGGCCACTTTGTAGTTCCATTAACTGGTTCACTATTAAAAACATATTGGTTAACTAATGCATTAATAATGGCAGATTTACCTCGGTTCACTAATCCGAATATAGCAACTTTAATAACATTATTATTAACTTTTTCCAGTGCTATTTTAATTACTTGTAACTCTTTCTTTATAGCTGCTTGTAATGCCAGATTTTTCGGGTAGTTAGATAAGCTACTAGTATACCGAGATAAAGAATCTTGCAGGCTAGCATGAGTTTGTTGTATATAAAAATTTTGTTGATCCAAAACCAATTACTTCGAAGTATTCTCGTAATGTAAAATCTCGTTAGCTACACGATCACAAACTCCTGGTTCTCCTAAAAGAAGTCGCATTTCTTTATAATTTGATAATGTTTTTTTGCGACATTCGCTGTCTAGCAATAGTTCTAAAGACTTTTCAACAATATTTTCTATAGTAGCGTCTTCCTGTAGTAATTCAGGGACTATCTCTTTCATCATAATTAAATTTGGAGGTGACATGAAAGGTATAGAAAATTTAAGAATGTTTCTAGCGATCCACATAGTTAGAGGATTAACTAAACATAAAACTAGTTGCGGAACATTTAAAAGAGCTAATTCTAAGTTTACAGTTCCTGACTTCGCAATCGCAAAGTCCGCAGCAGCCATAGCTTCCATTGCACGACCTTCTAATAATGTGATTGATAAGTCATATTCTTTAACTATTTTTTCTATAGTGTCATAATATTCTTTCAAAGAAACAGGTAATAAAAAGTGAAGTTCTGGAACTTTTTCTTGTAATTTTTGAGCAGCTTTACAAATTAAAGGTAAATGATATCTTAACTCTTGATATCTAGAAGCTGGAAATAAGGCAATAACAGGTTTATTAACTTCTAATCCTAACGATTGACGGACTAATTCCTTCGTTGAAGCCTTTTCTATCCTATCTAATAAAGGATGACCTACCCATTTAACCTTAATACCTTTTTGTTCAAAGAATCTAGCTTCTTCTGGAAAAATTGCCAGTAAAAGATCAGTTATTTCAGCAAATTGTTCAATCGTTTTATTATTAGGAGACCAGACCCAAGATTGAGGTGCAATATAGTAAACAATCGGTACTTGAGGTAAATGTTTTCGAACATACTTACCAAGAGAAACATTAGGCCCCATATAATCTAATAAAACCAAAATATCTGGAGGATTATCTCGTAGGTAAGCTTTTGCTCTATTTTGCATTCTCCAGGTAGGTATAATAAAAGGTAATGCTTCTACAATACCAATAGAACCTATAGCTGCTGTATTACCAAGCAAATTAGCACCTGCAGAGAGCATAGCATCACCTCCTAATGCCATAATTTCTATGGGGATGTCTTGAGATTTTGCTTGACGATAAAGAGCTTCAATTAACATTGAACCCTGTAAATCACCAGAAACTTCACCTGTACTAACAAAAATTTTCATTAATTACTTTAATCTCTAACTATTTTAATGTTTGCCTGGAATTAATCCACGTCTTTTTTCTCCTGTAACTGATAATTGCAGAAATTGATGTAGATATTTAGTATATTCATTACTATTAAAAGTTTGTAGCTGCTTTAATACTTGTTGTAAAGTTAAGCCAGAATGATATAACACACGAAATGCTTGCTTAAGATGACGAATATCTCCAACAGTAAGCCCAGCACGTTTTAATCCGATTAAATTAAGTGACCTTACTCTAGAAGGATTTCCTTCAATCATCATAAAAGGAGGCGCATCACGATCAATTCTACTCATTCCACCTAACATAGCATTACGACCAATTCTCACAAATTGATGTACTCCTAAAGCTCCACCAACAACAGCTCTAGATTCAATATGGACGTGTCCCGCAAGAGACACAGAATTAGCAATAATTATATTATCTTCCAGTAAACAGTTATGAGCAACATGCACATAAGCCATTAGCAAATTATTGTTACCGATTTTAGTAACTTCATTGGCGTAAGTCGCACGGTTAATCGTTACAAACTCTCGAATTGTATTTCCATTACCAATTTCAACGCGGCTAGAACAATTTTTATATTTTAAGTCTTGCGGAGCCGCACCAATAATTGCGCTAGGAAATATATGGTTATTCAATCCAATTTCTGTTGGACCTTCAATAACTGCATGAGAGCCAATAATCGTTTGTGCACCTACTTTAACCTGATCGCCAATGACAGCATAAGGTCCCACTTCAACAGTAGGGTGTAGTTGTGCATTCTTATGAATGATAGCTGTGGAATGAATTAGCGTATTCAACAGGTTATCTCCCTTTAGATAGATTCATTATTGAATTTAGTTATAAAGTACACAATAAAAGTTTTCAAGGGAACAGGAAAAGAAGAATTGAGGACATTATTAATGTGACGCAAAATCTTGATTTTGGATTCTAAATTAATAAGTTTTCTAACTATAAATCAATGGAAAACATAATTATTAATCAATAAAAATTTTTAAAGATAATTTATGAAGCTTATTTGGAATTTCATTACTCTCTCTTCTTTTTCTCCCAAAATGTGGCTAAAAACAAGCTATTGTTATCGTATTGTTGGTTTGTTGAGTAATTGGCAGCAATCTAGTTTCTTACTGCAATGGGCAGAAACTATTGGTGCTTTACTCGTTAGTCTTATCTTGACCTTCAGCCCTTTTGTTACTACAGGAGTTATCGGTATATGGCTTGTTTCAATTGCCATATATTGGATCGTATTAATTATTTCTGATAATAAGCAACTATTTATTAGCCCTATACACTTATTAGTTTTTCTATATTGGTCTGTTTCAGCAATAGCAGTTATTTATTCTCCTGTTAGAGGTGTGGCTTTTTCAGGATTTATAAAATTAACACTATACTTAATTTTCTTTGCTTGTACATCTCGTATTTTACGCTCATCTCGTCTAACAAATTGGTTAATTATATCTATTTTAGGATCTGGATTATTAGTAGGTACCTATGGAGTAAAGCAAAGATTTCTTGAGGTCAAACAATTAGCAACATGGAACGATCCAACTTCATATTTTTCTAATTCAATTAGAGTATATAGTTATTTGGGTAATCCTAATCTATTATCTGCATATATTTTGCCTACAATTGCTTTAAGTATAGCTGCATTTTTTATTTGGCAAAGAACATTGCCTAAGTTATTAGCATTAACTATTTTTGCGGTTAATATTTCTTGTCTTTATTTTACGGGTAGCCGCAGTGGCTGGATAGCATTAGTGATTCTATTAATAGTATTTTCATCATTGCTGTTTACATGGTTTAAAGACAAACTTCCTGTATTTTGGCGTCAGTGGCTTCTACCTTTAACATTTGGAACCTTCATGAGCTGTGTTTTTATTCTTATTGCTTCTAATGACGTTTTACAATCAAGAATTATGAGCATTTTTATTGGGAGAGCAGACAGTAGCAATAATTTTCGTATTAACGTATGGATATCAGTAGTAAATATGATAAAAGATTATCCTTTTTTCGGTATTGGCCCAGGAAATGAAGCATTTAGCAAAGTATATCCACTTTATATGAGTCCAAAATATAGTGCTTTGAGTGCATATTCTATCTTTTTAGAAACTGCAGTAGAAATAGGATTAGTTGGATTAAGTGTTTTTGTTTGGCTCATTTTTACGATACTTAATCAAGGGATACAAATAATTAAACAATTTAAAAATAATAATAATTCTCATGGAATATGGTTAATTGCTTCAATATCTGCAATAGCTAGTTTATCGATACAAGGACTTTTTGATACTGTTTGGTATCGTCCACAAGTGAATACTCTATGGTGGTTCTTAATAGCTTTAATTGCGAGTCAACATGAATTATATAAAAAAGAGAACTGATATATATACTTAATCAAGTTTAATAAATATAGTTCTAAGTTTTTATGAATAATCTTTCAAATATTTACTTTTCTGAAATTCTATATCGACTTGTTCTAATTCTCCTTCATTAATTTTCCAACATTTATCAGCTACTGCTAACAACTCAGAAGGATCATGAGAAACGATTATTAAAGTCCAGTGTTTTTTTAATTTAAATACTAAATTAATTAATTGTTTATGCATTGACCAATCTAATCCTGCTGTTGGTTCATCTAGTAACAATAAATTAGGCTGACGAATTAGTTGAACTGCTAGAGCTAACCTTCTTTGCTGTCCACCACTAATATTATGTGGAGAAGTACTTAATACAATATTTTGTAATCCTACTTCTTCTAGAGCAATTTCGACTTCTTCTCTAGTAATTTCTAAATGACCTAATCTTAGTTCTTCTAAAATATTACTGCCGCAAAAATGCCGTTCAGGAAATTGAAAAACTAACCCTGAAAGCTGTTGTAACTCAGAAGAGGTTATCTCTTGACCACTCCAACAAATTTTTCCTTGAGTCTGTTCTGCTAAGCCTGCAAGAATTTCTAATAGTGTAGTCTTTCCAGAGCCGCTAGGACCAATAATAACTCCTAGTTGTTGAAATCCTAATTCTAATGTAATAGATTTCAAAATAGGTTCAGCAGAAGCAGGAGGATGATATACGATCTCTTTGAGATTAAGCATTAGTATTATGTTTTGATAGCAATTAGATGTAAAAAACAATGGCATATTTACATATCATAAGATAGTAATTTAGGAGAATTATATGTGCCCTTTAACCCTATAGAGAAATGAAACTAGTTTTCAGTATTCTCAACTAATGTTAATATAATTACTTTAAGTTAACTATATTAAATTTAATGTCTGAAGAAGCCTTTTTTGAAAGTCCAGCTATTAGCCAAGAAGCACGATACGAACCAGCCACCGTTATTCCTATTAAGCGAGATTCCTCTATTATTAATTGGTTAGAAGCAACAAACCGTCTAATTTATCGTGAGCAAGAAGAAATTAAAACAACTCCAGAAGAAGACGCGGAAATTTCTGACTTAATAGATGTCGATGAAAGTTACGATGACGAGGATTTAAATTTAAATAGTAATGACTAGTATATAAAAAATAGTGTATAAAGACAGACAAAAAATATTTGTTTTCTCCGCTTGTCATAATCTATGTTTAAGCTTAAAAAATTAAATTTTTGGTTATGAATAAAATATTTTCTTTTTCAGTGTTTATAAAAAAAATATCAGAGAATAACTTATTGATATTATTTGTTTTGATAAGTATCCTCTTAGCTGGAGGCTTTATCAAACTAGATAGTCAGGATGTAAGTTTTCATTATGTTCTGATATTGCCATTAGGAATTTCCATTTTTATAAGTAGTATTCTAGGCTATATTTCAATTCCATTATTAAAAAAATTGAAAATAGAACAGGTTATACAAGAAGATGGTGTAAAAAAGCATTTGAGTAAAGCCGGTACTCCGACAATGGGTGGTATATTCTTTATTCCAGTCGCTGTTTTAGTAACTTTAGTTTGGTCTCATTTCTCTCTTACTACTATTACAATATCTTCCATAACTTTAGCTTATATGGCTATTGGATGGATTGATGATTGGTGTATTTTAAGACAAGGGTCAAACTTAGGGCTTTCTCCTCGTACAAAATTATTCTTACAAATTATAGTTGCTATTGTTTTTTGTATATGGATAAAATGGAGTCAAATAATAACAATGGATAAAATTATATTACCTGGTAATATAATTTTAGAAGTAGAGATGTTATTCTGGCTTTTATCTATTTTTGTATTAGTTTCAGAAAGTAATGCCGTTAACCTCACAGATGGAATTGATGGTTTAGCTGGAGGAACAAGCGCATTAACTTTTCTAGGATTAGGGATTTTAATTGCAGCTAGTTCACCCGAACTAAGCACTTTTTGTGCCTGTATCTCTGGAAGTTGTCTAGGTTTTGTAATTCACAATAAAAATCCTGCTAAAGTCTTTATGGGAGATACTGGGTCTTTAGCTTTGGGAGGAGCTCTTGCTGGAGTAGGAATTTTAAGTGGTCGCTTTTGGGAACTTTTTATTTTTAGTGGAATTTTTTTTACAGAATCTTTATCTGTAATTATTCAAGTTGTTTACTATAAGATAACTAAAGACAGCCAAGGAAAAGGAAAAAGATTTCTAAGGATGGCACCTTTGCACCATCATTTAGAATTAGTAGGGTGGTCTGAAAATAAGATTGTTAGAATATTTTATTTGATTAATACGAGTTTAATCTTCTTAGTTCTAATTTTATACAGATACTTTTAATAATTTTTCCATCCATAACAATACAATCAATTCTTTTTATAGATGTTGAGAACATATCAATTCAATTTGATTCAAAGAATAGTTTTGACTACCATGATCATAACGCAACCACAGTAGATACTCAGTATTACCTGCAGGACCTTTAACAGGAGAATGAGTTAATCCACAGTATAACCATCCTAGATGATAGGAGATCTGTAATATTTTATAAATTGCTTCACAGTGATCTTTAAAATTACGAACAACCCCATTTTTTCCTATTTTAGACCGACCAACTTCAAACTGTGGTTTAACAAGTAAAATAACCTCTTTTGGGCTAATTAAAAGTTTTGATAAGGGTTCTAAAATTTTAGTTAATGAAATAAAAGATACGTCTATAACTCCTAGGCTAGCTTGAGTATTTCCCTCGTATAAAACTTTAGGAGTAAGATGGCGAAAATTTGTTCTTTCCTTTAAAAATATTCTTTCGCTTTGTCTTAATGACCAAGCAACCTGTCCATAGCCTACATCTACTCCGTATACTAGACGAGCTCCTGACTGCAATAAGCAGTCACTAAAGCCTCCTGTCGAAATACCTCCATCGAGACAAATTCTGTCTACTACGGAAATTTGAAAAATTTTAAGAGCTTTCTCAAGCTTTTTTCCCCCACGCGAAACATATGGAGATTTGATCTTGACTTCAATTTTGGCTTTTACATCAATTTCTGTTCCAGGTTTATCAATAATTCTTTGATCAATTTTAACTTCTCCAGCACGAATACATCTTTGTGCTTGCTGACGAGAAGTACATAAATTTTTCTCTACTAGAAGAATATCAAGTCGTTTTTTCAAGATATATAACTATAGGCTTAATTACTTAATTGTAAAAAATATATATTGTCTAGACAAGTATTAATCTTAAAACTTTTAGTTCTCTTTATATGATTCATATAGGAATCAATAACCTAATGGTTGAAGTACTTGTTATATGATATAGATCAGGAAAAAATCAAAAATATAATTAACATTCAATCAACTTAATTAATTTCAATATGAAATTTGTCTGTAGCCAAAGTGATTTTAGCAATAATTTATCTTTAGTTAGTCGAGCAGTTCCCATTCGACCTACTCATCCTATTCTGGCAAATGTTCTAATGATTGCAGATGCCACAAAACAAAAAATTAGTCTAACTGCATTTGACTTAAGCCTGGGTATTGAGACTAGCTTTGATGCGAATATTAGTGAAGAAGGTCGAACAACTCTGCCAGCGAAACTTCTTAACGATATAGTGTCCCGGCTACCTGAAGGACAGATAAGTCTCACAAGTGAAGAAACAAAAAATGACCAAACAGGTTTATTATATCTTAAGTCAGCATCGGGTAAATTTCAGATAAGAACAATAAGTGCAAATGAATTTCCTCCTTTACCAAGCATTGAAAATAACGAATTCATTGAACTACCTGTTCTTACAATAATGGAAGGATTAAGGGGTGTACTGTTTGCATCAAGTAGTGATGAACTCAAACAAGTATTGACTGGGGTTCACTTAAAAGGAACTACTGATAGCTTAGAATTCGCTGCGACAGATGGCCATAGATTATCGGTAGTAGAAGCCATATTATCATCAGAAACAAGTAATTATGAAGAAGAAAAAGCTACCAAAATTAAAAGCTTAGATAAATTCTCAGTTACAATTCCTGCGAGAGCTTTGAGAGAACTAGAAAAGATTATTCATAATAATAGTGATTCTAAAGTTATTCGATTACAAATAGATGATGTTCAAGTCATATTTTATTTAGGAAAGCAAAAATTGACTATTCGTAAATTAGATGGAGACTATCCAAAATATCATATGTTAATACCAAAACAGTTTAAACACATTATAAGTTTGGACAGAAAATTTTTTTTAAATAGTCTTGAAAGAGTAGCTGTCTTGACAAGTCAAAAAAACAACTTAGTAAAATGTGTTTTTAATCATGAAGAACAAATGATTCTTTTATCTGTAGAGACTCAAGACTTAGGTAGTGCTGAAGAGTCAATAAAGGCAAAAATAACAGGGAAGAGTGGTGATATAGCTTTTAATATTAAATATTTAATGGACGGCCTAAAAGCTTTATCTACTAAAGAAATTAAAATGCAACTTAATGAAGGAAATAAACCAGTCATTTTTAATCCTTTAGGTGGTTTAAAAATGACATATTTAGTAATGCCAGTTCAAATAGTTAAATGAATATTCACTTTTAGGACACCTTATACTTTTTTTCAACTTTTGTCTTAATTAAGAATATCTTTTGATAATTTATTAACTATCAAAAGATATCTTTAACTTAATATATAAGTTTATATAAATTATTTTTTAACCAATCAGTATCTTCTTTCCGTTTAACTTTTAATTCTAGAACACGTACTCCAGAGTGGGGTAAAGGATTTAATAACTGCTTCAAATATTGCCAATCTTGAATATTAATGTGTTTAATATTGTAGGTATTACAAAGCTTTACAAAGTCGATATTTTGAGGAGTAGCAAAGTAGTTTTCAAATAAAGACTTATCTTTAGAAATAGGTAACATCTCAAAAATACCTCCTCCACTATTATTTATTAAAATAATAGTTAGATGTCCTTTAAATTTTGTATTGATAAGAAATCCATTCGTATCGTGTAATAGAGCTAAGTCTCCAGTGACTAAAATATTATTGCTACTATTTTGAGCCATACCCAAGGCACTAGATAAAGTGCCATCTATCCCATTGGCACCCCGGTTAAAATATGGTATCAGTTTTTTATTATTGGGTAACCAAAAAAATTCTGCATAGCGTACCGACATACTGTTAGCAATAAAAACTTTAGTTTGATAAGGTAGTGTCTTAGAAAGAACGAAAGGTAATTTTGCTTGCAATATTGAATCTATTCCAGTAAAAACTGACTCAATATTTTTGTTAATACTATCATTTACTGTCTTCCATTTTGTTAAGTAATCTAAATGCAATTCTTTAGATACAGTATTTTTTATATTTCTTAGATCTAAATTCTCGACAGACGAACATATCGAGAAACTATGGTTATGAAGTGGATCAAAATTATCTGAAGAGCTATCAATTAACCAATATTGAACTTGAATTTTTTCTAACCATTCTCGTAATCTCTTACTAGTAGGTAATTGTCCAAACTGAATAACTATATCTGGCTTAAGGGATTGCTGTAACTCTTGACTGTATAGGATAGTATCATAAGTATTTATTAAATTAGGAGCTTTACTAGCAAAATTTCTTAGCGGAGATAAAGCTTCTACTAAAATTGGATAGTTTAAAAATTTAGAAATAAGAGCAATGTTTTCACAATAAAGAGATGGATTAGTAGAATTATTTACTCCCGCAATAATAATTCCTTTTTCTATAGCTTTCCATTCATTTAAGTAGTTAGATATATCAAATTTAAAATAATGTCTTGAATATATATTGGTATGTTTATCAATATCGAGAAAAAAGTTTTTAAAATCTGTCTCAGAAGAATATGTTTTATGTTTAGCTTCTAGTTGAGTTAATGGTGTTAGAGGTTCGCGAAAAGGACAATTTAAATGAACAACGCCTCTATTCGGTAAAAAGGATTTGTTCCAAGCAGAAATTATAGTTTGTCTTAAATAGTTTAGTAATTTCATTTCTATAGAAGGCAAAGATAATTCAGTATACCAATTACAATAACTACCATATAATTTTACTTGGTCAATCGATTGTCCAGCATGACAATCTCTTAATTCCGGAGGACGATCTGCAGTCAAAATTAATAGTGCAGTTCTACTTTCCTTTGCTTCTATGACTGCCGGGTAAAAATTTGCTCCTGCCGTTCCCGAAGTACAAATTAAAACTACAGGTAGACAGGAACGTTTTGCTATACCTAGTGCAAAAAAAGATGCTGATCTCTCATCTAAGATTGGTATAGTTTCTATATTAGGATGATTCGCAAACGCTATAGTAAGAGGTGTTGAACGAGAACCAGGACAAATAATAGCCGTTTTTAAACCTAAATTAAATAAAGTTTCTGCAACAATAGAAGACCATAAGGTATTAGTATTACGAAAATCAAGGTTGTTTATCAATTTATTGCATCTAAAATTCACTATAGTTTTCCTAACTAATAATGTTAGGCCAAAAACTGTATTAGTTAGGAGGATTTTAGCTGTTAATTTCAAAGTTTTTGTTCTATATAACAAACTCACTTCTTAGGTATTTAACAGCTATAAAAATGAAAGCTCTTAAGCTAAAGATATAAGTCATATATTTAACTCACTTACCACATGAAGAAAATCTTAGCTTATTTCAGTTTTTAAAGAATAAGTTCGGAGATTTTTTCTGTAGAATGAACTTAAATTTATTCTAAAAGTATTTTAAATTGTTATTGTAAAAATAATGTATGACATAACTTTAAAAACTTCATTTTAAAGTGAAAAACAGTACAAGTAATTGACTATTAATAACTTATTAAAATAAAAAAGGCGTTTAGAATTATTCTAAATGCCTCATATCTTGAATATTACAGATTCCAAATATAATCTATAATGCATTTGCTCCAGCAACTACTTCCATTAACTGCTGAGTAATCGCTGCTTGACGAGCTTTATTGTATGACATTGTTAGAGATTTAGCTAGTTGGGTAGCATTCTCACTAGCATTGCTCATAGCAGTCATTCTAGCTGCTAATTCGCTTGCAGCTGATTCTTGTAACGCTCTAAGCAACTGATTATTAATATATAGAGGCAATAAAGCATCTAAAATTTGAACTGGATCTTGCTCAAAAATCATATCTTGAGATAGGTTCTGAACAGGTTGTTCTATAGTTTCTCGCTCAACTTGGAAATCACCCTCACGAGTTATTAAACGAAAAATTTCGTCATCTTCAGCTTCTAATCCTTGTAAATCTAAAGGAGCTAGAGTTTGTACAACTGGACTAGAATTAATTAGAGAAACAAAACGAGTGTAAACTAATTCAACTCGGTCTACAGTCTCTGACAAAAATAAAGATACTAGTTCTTCAGAAATAGGTGTCGCATCATTACTCGTTGGAATTTGCTCCAAACCTATATATTTTGCTTTTATAGATACCTGTCTTTTTGAAAAGTATTGAGTAGGCTTACGTCCAACAGTTATCAGGCAAGAATTAATTCCCTGATCCTGTAATTCTTTAATACGCTTTTCTGCTCGGCGAATAACATAACTGTTATAGCCTCCACACAATCCACGGTCCCCTGCAATCACCACAACCGCTACAGTTTTTACTGTTCTCTGTCTCAATAGAGATATATCAACATCTCCACATTTTAAGCGATTTAGTAGATTGTAAAGAACATTAGCTAAAATATTAGCGAAGGGCCGAGTAGAAACAACTCTTTCTTGAGCGCGGCGAACTTTAGCCGCTGCTACCAAGCGCATAGCTTCAGTAATTTTTTTGGTATTCTTGACCGATTCAATACGATCTCGGATAGCTTTAAGATTGGCCATAATATTTAGTAATTATTTATCGGACTCTCGTTATATTGAATCTGGAGCTAATTTTTTAGTTTTTAAGTAAGGGTAAACTTAATGTTTACCCTTACTTAACTAAGCAGCAAATGCTTGTTTGTATTCTGCGATTGCTTCCTTCAGCAATTTTTCCGCTTCATCCGTAAGCTTTTTCTCACCTTTGAGAATTTCAACATATCTAGGCTTACTATTGGCTATGTATCCTCTTAGTCCAATAGAAAATTCTAGAGCTTTCTCTACTGGTACATCATCAATATAACCATTCAAACCAGCATAGGCGACAGATACTTGCTCCCACACGGAAAGGGGAGAATTCTCAGCCTGTTTGAGAATTTGACGCAATCGTTGACCTCTTGCAAGTTGAGATTGGGTAGCTGCATCAAGATCAGATGCAAACTGAGAGAAAGCTTCTAGCTCTGCGAACTGAGCTAATTCTAGTTTTAGCTTACCTGCAACTTGTTTCATTGCTTTTGTTTGAGCAGCTGATCCAACCCTACTAACAGAGATACCTGCATTAATAGCAGGTCGGAAACCAGAGTTGAACAAATCACTGGAAAGAAATATTTGTCCATCTGTGATAGATATCACGTTAGTTGGGATATATGCTGATACATCTCCAGCTTGAGTCTCAATTACAGGTAAAGCGGTCATACTACCTTCACCAAGTTCTGGACTAAGTTTAGCCGCTCTTTCTAACAAACGAGAATGAATGTAGAATACATCACCGGGATAAGCTTCCCTTCCTGGTGGACGGCGTAATAGTAAGGATAATTGGCGATAAGCTTGTGCTTGCTTAGTCAAATCATCATAAATAACTAAGGTATGCTTCCCGTTATACATGAAGTATTCCGCTAAAGTAGCTCCGGTATAAGGTGCCAGATACTGTAGAGTAGCGGGGTCGTTTGCGTTAGCTGCAACTACTATAGTGTAGTCCATTGCACCTTTTTCTTCCAAAACTCCTATAACTTGTGCCACAGTTGAAGCCTTTTGTCCAATTGCGACATAAACACAAATTACATCTTCAGATTTCTGGTTAATTATAGTATCAATGGCAATAGCAGTTTTTCCAGTTTTCCGATCACCAATGATTAGTTCTCGTTGTCCTCTACCGATGGGAATCATTGCATCAATAGCTGTAATCCCGGTTTGCAGAGGTTCACAAACTGATTTTCGGGCAATAATACCAGGAGCAGTAGATTCAATTAATCTAGTATCTGATGTTTTGATATCTCCTTTGCCATCAATTGGACGGCCTAGAGAGTCAACCACCCGACCAACCATTGCTTCCCCTACAGGAACTTGGGCAATCTTTCCAGTAGCTTTAACAGTACTACCTTCTTGAATATCCAAGCCGGTTCCCATCAAAACAGCCCCAACATTATCCTCTTCTAAGTTGAGAGCAATTCCAATCGTTCCGTCTTCAAATTCCAACAATTCTCCTGCCATAGCCTGCTCTAAGCCATGTATCCGAGCAGTCCCATCTCCAACTTGGAGAACAGTTCCGACATTGGAGACTTGAACACTCTGATCATACGATTCAATTTGTTGGCGAATAATGCTACTAATTTCGTCAGGTCTGATACTAACCATAATGGGGTTTTTTAACAATTGAATGAACTACAATGAGAGAAAATTATAAGGTTCCGCTAAGACTTACACTTATACGTCGTAACTGACCTCGAAGACTAGCATCAAATACTTGGGAGCCAATTTTGATAATGAACCCTCCAATCAAATCAGGATCCTTACCTATCTCCATTTCTACTGATTCAGCCCCAGTCAAACCTTTAATTTTATCGCTAATAGCAGAACGCTGTTCCTCGCTTATTTCAGTCGTAACAGTCACTTCAGCGAGAACAGTGTTGGTTAATTTTCTTGCCAAAGCTATGTATCTTTGGCAGGTAAATTGAAGCAAAGCAATTCTTCGCTTTTCTATTAGGAGCATTACAAAATTACGGAAATACTGATGAGTATTCTTCCCAAGTATCTTGTTTAATACAGATTTTTTATCCTCATCTTGAATAACAGGAGAACTAATAAAAGCTCTTAACTCTGAGGAATCTTCAAGAATCTGCAAGACAGTTCTACAGTCTTGTTCAACTAATCTTGTGATTTTATGGGATTCGGCAATAGACATCATAGCTTGAGCATAGGGCTCTGCAATTTCTGCATTAACTAGTGATCCTTTCACTACGAACCTCCTAACCGATCGATGTTACGCTTAATAAGCATTTGTTGAGCATTATTATCAACTTTGGTTTTCAATTGCTCTTCTGCCTTAACAACAGCTTGTTCTGCGATTTGTTTCTTTAGCTGTGCGATTACTCTTTCTTGCTCAGATGAAAGATCTGCAGCAGCAGTTTCTTTAAGACGGATAATGTCTTGTTCATTCTGAGCTAAAATTTCAGCTTTAATAGCTACAGCCCTTTCTTGAGCAGCCTTATAAATTTTTTCTGCTTCAATTTGGGCTTGAGCTAATTTTTTCTCTTCTTGAGCTAGAGAAGTAATTGCTTGCTGTTGTTTTTTTTCAGCCTCTTGAATGGACAAAGCTATTGATTGGTGCCTTTCGCTGAGGGTATCTCCTATAACTTTACGTCCGTAAAATACTAGAATACCAACAAGAATGGCTAAATTGAAAATGTTACTTTCCAAAAAATCGAAATGGAACCCAATTAAGGGTCCATTCTCAGCGTGACTTTCAGCGACTAATAATAAGGAATCGATCATACCAGTTGATCACCCAAAGGACGGCGTCGTTACTTGATTAACTCTGGACCTAAAAGCTTTTCTAGAATTTGATGACTTAAGATATCAACTTGTTTTTCTAGAACTTTTAGAGCATCTTGGCGCTGTTGTGCAATCTCTTTAGCAACAGCTTCTTTCTTAGCTTGGGCTTCTTGTTGAGCAATAACAATTGCTTCATTAGCAATTTTTTTAGCCTTTGATTGAGCTGAAATAACAATCTCTTGAGATTGTTTTCTTGTCTCTGATAATTGTTGTTCATACTGAGCAGCTAGCTCTCTAGCTTTCTCTAAATGCTCTTTTCCACCTATTTCTTGCTGACGAATATAATCAGCTCGTTTGTCTAGTACCTCATTAAGAGGTTTGTAAAAAATCGCATTTAGAACAACTGCTAATAGGATGAATTGCAATGCCATAACGGGCAAAGTTGCGTCAAAATCAAACATAACTTACTCAACTAGATCTTTTATTTTATGATTGAGAGGCAGCCGTACGGCTGCCTCTATTAATCGACTAAATCCTAAATGAAGGGATTAGCAAATAATAGAACAAGAGAAATTACTAGACCGTAAATGGTCAAAGATTCCATGAACGCTAAGGTTAAAAGTAGAGTTCCACGAATTTTTCCTTCAGCTTCTGGTTGACGAGCAATTCCAGAAACAGCTTGACCTGAAGCGTTACCTTGACCAATACCAGGTCCAATAGCAGCTAAACCAACAGCTAGGGCAGCAGCAATAACAGAAGCAGCGGCAATAGTAGGATTCATGTTAATTCTTCCTCAATTTTATTGATAAAACAAATTAGAAGCTAATTGTCAACTTAGATAGTTTAGGAGCATAAGTTTTAAAGCAAGACTAAAAATATTTAATTCTGTCTCTATGAACTCCCAATCAGTAAGGACCTGAGTTAATAATGGAAACTTTATATCCATCTCCTCTGTCTATTGTCTTACGTTTTGGTCATTTTTGCTTAACAGATATTTTCCTTTTTAATAGTCTGCTTAATTAAGACCTTACTCTTATTAGTGTTCTTCTTCCTCTTCCGATTCAATTGCTTCATGAATATAAGCTCCTGCCAGAGTAGCGAATACTAAAGCTTGGATCGCACTAGTGAAAAGTCCTAGTGCCATTAGCGGTAATGGCACTAAGAGAGGAACAAGAAATACAAGTACTCCTACTACCAATTCATCAGCGAGAATATTACCAAATAGACGGAAGCTCAACGAAAGAGGTTTGGTAAAGTCTTCTAAAATTTTGATAGGTAGTAGAATAGGAATAGGCTGAATATAGTTAGCAAAGTAACCTAGTCCTTTCTTACTAAAACCTGCGTAAAAGTAAGCTAAGGAAGTTAAAAGTGCTAATGCAACAGTTGTGTTAATGTCATTAGTAGGCGCAGCTAATTCACCCTCTGGAATCTCTATAAGTTTCCATGGGATTAAAGCCCCTGACCAATTAGAGACAAAAATAAACAAAAACAGTGTCCCAATAAATGGTAACCATTGTCGATAGTGCTTTTCTCCGAGCTGATTTTTAGCCAGATCTCGTAGAAATTCTAAAACATACTCCATAAAATTTTGCATCCCACTGGGAACTCGTTGAATATTACGAGTTGCAGATAAAGATGCAATAACCAATAGGGCAATGACAAACCAAGAAGCGAGGAATACTTGTCCATGTAGTCTTAGATTGCCAATTTCCCAGTACCAATGCTTGCCAACTTCTAAGGCAGCAAAGAATAAGGTGTTTGAAATGTATAAACCATGTAACATTGTCATTGGGTACAATTTACCAAATCTGGTCACTGAATGGAATCTCAATCGCTTTTTTGCGCTGAAACCATTACATTTTGTATGGTATAAGCGATTATAGCGACTTTATAAGTCAAAAATCCCAAGAAGACTGGGACAATGTAAAGTGTTTGCCATTGACTAGCCACGATGATCGTAGCTGCAAATAGAATTAATCCTTTGTTACCTAATTTCTGCTGTGAAGTTCCAACGTTCTCTACCTCTCTCCCTAACATTCTCAAGTAAATAATTCCCACGAAAGCTCCTAATAGGTAATTAAGAGCTAAATGTAAGGAGTAGAATATCCAGACACATATAAAAGTGATTCCAGTGAATACTATGCTTAACAGCATAAGCGTACGTTGCAACTGATAGTAATCCTGCATAGAATCAGCCTGAATTGTTTCTGTATTAGAAGTTTGAAAGATAAAGCTAGTTAATCGCATACAGTTACAGGTTTTTTATTTAACTAGAAATTAGCCTATCTAAAACTAAAGCCAATTTTAAGTCTGCAATTCTAAGTGAGCCCTATAAGAAAACTTAATGAATTACTTAAGTAGATCATCAGATATTTCTTACTACTTTATCCATCGTGTTAGAAAAAGCCTTAGAGCGAGTCACTGCTAATAATATCATGTTAATGTAACAACATGAATAGGAGGACTGTACTGGTAAGCATAAGTTAAGAAAGTATTAAACATTTAAATATAAAATAATAGGAAAGTATGATAAATATGAAATAAGTACTAATTAATTATAGGAATTTTGAGTATAACAATAGAAATTACTTAGTTAGTTATTCATATATGAGTTAATACTTTTACAGAATAATTTGTAGAGAGAAAAATATACTAATGTGCTAAATTAATCACACATTACTTTTCGAATAATAAAAGGTATAACTCAAAAGCTAGTTTATTTAGTAATAAATGCTATTATTTTACGTGATTGTTTATAAAAATACTTGTACCGTAAGGGTAAAGCTATTTACTAGCATCTGAGTTATACATAACTAATTCACTTAAAAAAATTGATTTCTTAAGCTTAGCTATAATAAATTTTTATTTTGAGGAATGATTCTTAATATTAAAATTTTAGTATTGCATTAATCTATCAGATACAAATAACATAATATTATCAATATAGATCTATAGTCTATATTACCTAGATAAACTTGCTACATTCCTCCAAATAAAATAAATTTCAAAATATGATTAATCTTATTTCATTCTGTCAAATTTAAAGTATTGAGTATAAAATTTTTATAGGACTACATTTCAAGTTTTATAAGAGTATTGTGCATTAGTAATAAGAGTAACTTACAAAAAGTATCAAGTATCACTTATGCTACTTACTTAAATTCATGAAAAGATAAGATAACTATGCTATAAAAATAATTATCTTACCTTTTATTTTATTATTCTAATCATTTCTTTTACTTTGCTAATATTTCAGAAATGTCTATCTGAGATGAGGTTTTAGAATTCTTCCAATAAATTTTTCTCTTTTTATTTGTCAATCTAGTTACTAGTATATTTAAGAAACCAGAATAGTAATTTAATGTATGGCTAAGTTACCTATATTTATTTTCATCCTTTAAACATTGAAATATTCAGTTGATAATTATCTATTTTTTTTTATTTGAATTTAAAGATTTAGCGTTATATTTTTGATATGATGACTAGTGATTAATATTATTAGTCACTGGTTATCATTAATATAAGAGTAAAGGACATTGAAAAATTATGACCAATACAAATTCTACTCCCTTAATGGGAAAAGCTTTACTTCAAAAGGTAAAAGAATTATCACATAAACCTCGAAGAGAAACTGCTAAAGAGTGTGGATATTATTCAGTAACAAAGGATGGACAAATTCGTGTTAATCTGACTGATTTTTATGATGCAGTATTAGGAGCGAAAGGAGTTCCCCTTGAGCCTGGCTCTACTAAAGATGGGCGAGGTCGCGAACCTACATTTCGTGTTAGTGTTCACAAAAACGGTCAAATTGTCATAGGTTCTACTTATACAGAACAAATGGGGTTAAAACCAGGTGATGAATTTGAAATTAAACTTGGTTACAAACATATTCATCTTAAACAAGTTGATATTGAAGATCAAGAAGCCGCCTAAACCGTTTTTAATTTTCATAAATGTAAATAATATTACTAACTAGAATTAAAAAAAAGGATAGTCATTAATCCTATTGCTTAGGGCTAATGACTAAAAAGCAAACGAGATTACTTTGTTACTATTAACATCTGAACTGTGAGATATGTATCCAAAAATAGAATATGTTATTGTAGATAAGAAATTAATTAATCTATAACTCGCTCCACAATGTCACTAAGAGCAATACAAAATAGTTTAGATTTAATTCTAAATCAAATTAAATGGGAAGAGATACCATCCTCCCGCTTAATTCAGCAATTTTCAACATTTTTTAAAACCTCTTCCAGCGAAATCAAAGTTATTGCTTTAGTACTTATTTGGTTCATTATTTGGTCACCTATCGCTTTTTTTATAAGTAGAAAAATTAAATGGAAGCCGTTTGAACCGTTAAACTCCAATCAAAAGTTATTACTACTGGCCCCCTTATATACATTAGTTCCTGTTTTAATATTTTTAATATCAATTTTAGAGCAAAAATCGCTGATCAATTACGGATTAATTTTTAATTATGACTGTTTAACTGATTTTCTCCTAGGTTTACTTATCAGCCTATCCAGTTTAATAATTTTATTTAAACTAGGAGAGAGATTGGATTACTTAAAATGGAATTTCGAAAATCGAATTATATTAAATAAAATTTTATTACCAACTTTAGGCTTAGCTTTATGGATAAGCTTAACAGAAGAATTAGTGTTTAGAGGCGTGATACAAACAACTTTAGAGGATGACCATAATATATTAATAGCTGCTATTCTCTGCAATATAGCTTTTGCTTTACTTCACTTAGTTTGGGAAAGAGAGGAAACTATACCTCAACTACCGGGACTATGGTTAATGGGTATGGTTTTAACAGAAGCAAAGTGGATCAATCATAGTTTGGGATTACCATGGGGACTACATGCAGGCTGGATCTTAGGAATATCTTTGTTAGAATCTGCGAAGTTAATTACGTATGCGGATTTGAAAGGTAATTATATAATTGGAATTAGGCAAAAACCTTTGGCAGGTATAATGGGAATTTTTTCTTTACTGCTTACTAGTATGGTCTTATGGTGTTTTACAATAGTTTAAGGTTAGTCATAAATGTATAAACTATTGGAATAAATAGTCAGTTTGGTTAACAATACACCTTAGAATTTTTTTAAAGCTAAATCATAAGACAATAAAGTTTATTTAGAAATTTATGCTTGTTCAATCTTATAAAAACTTTCTGAGTATTGAAAAAATAACAATCCCAATTACAGGATTACCTACTCATCTAAATCGAATCAAAATTGCTCAATTATCAGATTTTCATTACGATGGACTTTCTCTCTCTAGTTCATTACTTATAAAAGCAATTCAATGTAGTAATGCAGAAAAACCAGATTTAATTTTATTGACAGGGGATTACATAACAAATTCAACTGATTTTATATATGATTTAGCTTCACAATTAAAGTTACTAAAAAGTCAAAAAGGAATTTACGCAGTTTTAGGAAATCACGATATATTATGTAAAACTGGAAAATCTACAATAATTAAAGCGTTGACTAGTGCAAATATAAAAGTTCTCTTGAATGAAATTGTTTACCCTTTAGGTACATGTTTACCAATAGTTGGATTGATAGATTTGTGGTCACAAGAGTTTAATCCTGAATCTGTCATGAGAAGATTATCTTCATCAAAACCATGTCTAGTTCTCTCACATAATCCTGATACAGCTAGTATCTTAAAAAAATGGCGTGTTGATTTACAGTTATCAGGTCATACTCATGGTGGACAAATCATAATTCCAGGTTTTGGACCATGTTTAATGTTATTAAAAAAAATATACAAAAGGATACCTCACAAACTACAAAAATATTTTCCTTTAGTGAAATATAGCTCAAGTATTGTCAAAAATTGGAAATGGAATTTAGGCTTACATACAATAGGCAAGAATAAGATATATATAAATAGAGGATTGGGAACTTATTCGCCAGGAAGATTATTTTGTTCTCCAGAGCTGACAATAATTACTTTAATTAAAAGTGATAATCAGTTAACTTGTTCTAAACTAAATTCTGGCATTTAAGTCCAATTACTGCCACCTAAATAATTTTAGTAATTGAATTTGTACTAGGATCAATAATTTTTCTCCCCAAACCTTTAAACTTAATAGCTAAATTAATTTTATTTTCCGAGCCTAAAACATGAGTAACTTCGCCCTCTCCGAAACTATAGTGAATTATATGGTCACCAACTAACCATTGAATGTTATTATTTTTAGAATTATTTTTTCTATACGAAGTTTTTTCAGCAACTGCACTAGTATCGTCATTTATTAAATCTTGAGGAATTTCTTCCAAAAATTGCGAAACAACTTTAATCTCTTTTGATCCCCATACAAATCTTTCCCGAGCATACGTTATAAACAACTTTTCTTGTGCCCGAGTTATACCCACATAACATAAACGTCTTTCTTCTTCTAAAGAGAGAGGATTATTGAGACTACGGATATGAGGTAAGGTTCCCTGTTCCAAGCCTACTAAAAAAACAACAGGAAATTCTAATCCTTTAGCAGAATGTAATGTCATAAGAGATACCTTATCGTTTTCATTTTCTAAATTATCTAAGTCAGAGGCAAGAGATGCGTTCGTCAAATAGCCTTGTAAACTTGGATCATTATTTTCTTCTCTATACTGATTTATAGCATTATATAGTTCTTGAAGATTCTGGAGTCTGTTATCTGCCTCTTCCGTTTCTTTTTGCTTTAAATCATTTATATATCCAGACTTCTGCATTATTTGGTTAAAAATATCTGTAGATATTGCTGCGGTTGATTGTTCTTGTAATTCTTTAATCATATGTACAAAACTAAGAACTGCTTTTGAAGATTTCCCTGTTAATGTCATCACAGAAGTTTCATCAGTAAGTATTTCCCATAAAGAAGTCTTTAGTTCTTGAGAAGCCTTTAATAATAGATCAATAGTTGTTTTACCGATACCACGGCGAGGAGAATTAATAACTCTTAAAAGACTAACAGTATCATAAGGATTAACAATTAAACGTAAATACGCAATCGAATCTTTGATCTCTTGACGATCATAAAATTTAAATCCTCCTACAATAGTGTAGGGAATATTTCGACGAACTAGAATGTCTTCAAATGGTCTAGATTGAGAATTTACTCTGTATAGGAAAGCAATATCTTTCCAACTTAATTCAGGGGTTAAACTTATTAATTCTTCAATTTTGTTAATAACAAATTCTGCCTCTATATGCTCATCATCTGCTTTATAACAATAAATTTTTTCGCCTTTACCTCTCGTCGCTTTAAGAGTCTTATCAATGCGCTGACTATTATTATAAATCAGATGATTAGCTGCATCTAGTATAGTTTTTGTTGATCGATAATTATTTTCCAACTTTATCATAGTCTTAGTTTCCTTATCTGGAAGACCATCTCCAAACTCAGTTTGGAAGTTTAGTAAAATTGTAAAATCAGCCATACGAAAGCTATAAATAGACTGATCTGCGTCTCCTACAACGAAAACAGATCTATTCTTCCAACTCCACTCATGCTTGTGAACTTTTCCATTTGTTGTTAATAGTTGAATTAAAGTATATTGAATTCGATTTGTATCTTGATATTCATCAACTAAAATATGTTTAAATTGGGAATGCCAATAAGCTAGAACAGATTTATTTTTTTCAAATAAGCGAACCGGAATTAAAATTAAATCGTCAAAATCTAAAGCATTATTTTCAGCAAGTTGAGTTTGATATTCATCATAAATTTCTGCAATAATACGTCCTTTCGAATAAGAATGTTCTTTTAGATATTCTTCAGGAGATAAGCCTAAATTTTTAGCATTACTGATAGCATAACGAATTGTTCTAGGGTTAAAAGTCTTCTCATCCAAATTGAATTGTTTTAAAGTTATATTTTTTACAATATTTTGGACATCAGATTCGTCAAAAATAGAAAAATTTCTGTCCCATCTTCTTCTTTTACTATCTTGATATTTATTGATATCATACCGAAGTATTCTCGCACATAAACTATGAAAAGTACCTATCCATAACTGTTTCGTAGTTTTTTTATAAATAAACGAAAGCAATTTTTTTTGGTTGAATTCTGATAAAGTATCAAATGACTGTTTATAGCTTTTCAAAGAAATTTCTTGGGCAAGAAGCTTGTCAAGTCGATCCTTCATTTCTTTTGCTGCTTTATTTGTAAAAGTCACTGCAAGAATAGACTCAGGATTAACCTTATTGAAAATAATTAAATGTGCAATTCTATATGTTAAAGCACGTGTTTTACCTGAGCCAGCTCCTGCAATCACTAGAAGAGGACCACAAAAATGCTCTACAGCACAGCGTTGAAAATAATTTAAGGTAGAGAGAAAGTCGGCAGAAGTAGTCATAGAGATTTAAAAATCAAATGCTATTGTCTGATTTTCTGATTGTAATTTTATTAAGTTAATCTAGTAGTAATCTGAGATAAAGTAAATATTAAATGCTCAGCCTAACATATTAAGTAAAAGAAAAGTTTTTGATTGTACTACGATTGATGAATCAAAATGGAAATTTTCCCCTACAATAGAAGAAGCGGAGACAATTGTTTCCGTTCACTCCTCACACCATGCTCCGTCCGGCAATGTTCGGACGGTTTTTTATTAAATGAGAAAATGATAACTTGTGAATTTTACGGAGATTTAAGTAAAAATAAAGAGAGTTTTTCATGTGGTAGAATAAAATCCTAGATTATTCTAGAAAAATATGAGCAATTAAAGGAATTCTTATATGTCAGCTGCAGCTCAAGTTACAGATAGTAGTTTTAAAACAGATGTTTTAGAGAGTGAAGTCCCTGTTTTGGTCGATTTTTGGGCGCCTTGGTGTGGTCCTTGTCGTATGGTAGCTCCAGTCGTAGACGAGATAGCAGAACAATACGCAGGGCAAATAAAAGTAGTTAAGCTTAATACTGATGAAAATCCTAATACGGCTAGCCAATACGGAATTCGTAGTATCCCTACGCTTATGATCTTTAAAGGAGGTCAAAGAGTTGATATGGTTGTAGGTGCCGTTCCTAAGACAACCTTAGCCTCTACTCTTGAAAAATATCTTTAGTTTCTATTAAAAAATTAAAACTATATCTAAGAGGTAAGCTTCTCAAGACTTACCTCTTTTTCAATAAAACCAATTACATATATTCACTACGTAATAATTCATATACAGAGCTCCAACACAAAACGAATAAGCCACTAAAACTTAATATTTTTGTTAAAAATTTTCCATCAATATCTTCAGGAAATATAATCAAAATTAGTTAATTAGCTTCACAATTTTATAAAATAGTCAACTAATGCTTACTATTAACATCAGTTGACAAAGCTAGTAATTATTTTTCCTTTTACTTTTTTCCCTAACCAAAAAGTATTATGACTTAAAGAATAAAGATTAGATTGAGTAACCTTCCAGGACTTTTTAGGATCAAAAATAATGAAGTTTAAAAGAGAACCTACCTTGATCGGATGTAATGGCTCTCCTAAATATTCAAGAGGCTTACTACTTAATACTTTCCATAGTTGAAGTGCCGACAATTTTTTAGTTTCTACCAACTCTTGCCAAAGCAAAGGTAATGCTATCTGAAGTCCTATTGTCCCTGGAGGAGATTCTGCAAAAGGTACTGTCTTTTCTTCATAAGTATAGGCATGATGATCAATCGCTATAATATCTATGGCACCTTGCGAAATACCATCAATTAATGCATTACGATCCTCTGGATTGCCTAAAGGAGGATTCAATCTCAAATTAGAGTCATAACTACTAATCGCCCTCGAATCTAGTAATAGATGCATCCAAGTTGTACTTGCAGTAATAGGAATACCTTTCGATTTCCCCCATGCAATCAATTCAACGGAGCGACGAGTAGAAATTCTCATCAAATGAACAGGAGTTTGAGTAGCTGCTACTACTTCTAGTATTGCCGCAACTGCTGTAGATTCTGTTATGGAAGGATTAACCTGAAGTCCACAACTAATTGAAGAAGAACCTTCTCTCATTACTCCATTCCCTCTTAAAGAAGAACAATCTGGGAACAAAGCGATAGGTTTTTTAAGAGGTTTAAGATATTCTAATAATCGCCATAGTACTCCTAAATTTCCTATTTCCTGATTGTCTGTAAATCCTAACACTCCATTGGCTGCTAGTTCCTTTAATTCTGTCATCTGTTCTCCCTTTGCATCTTGTGTAAGATTTCCCCAGAAGTCCAGTTTGACAGAAGAAATTTGCTTTACTCTTTGCTGTAAATAGGAAAGAGAAGTTAAACTGTCAACTTGAGGAGTAGTTTGAGGAAGAATACCAATACGAGTGAATCCTCCTGCAATAGCAGAGGCTGCTAAAGTATGTAATGTCTCCCTAGTTTCATAACCAGGTTCTCCACTATAACTATATAAATCTATTAATCCTGGGGCAAAGATAAGACCTTCACCATCAATAATTTCTACTTCTGGAAGAATTTCATTTAGATGACGATCTATTTTGATGATTTTTTCTCTATCTAATAAAACATCACAAATAGAATTAGTATTAGTTACAGGATCTAAGACTTGAATTTGCCTTAATAAGGTTAAAGAATAAGTTGTCATATTAAAGTTAAAATTGAAGTTAAGCAAGCGTTCTGGCTAGATTCTTAATACTTAAAGGTAATATATTTGTTTTTTAATTAATTGAAGCTATTTACTGTATAAGTAATTATCACACAATCAGCTAAATTTCTTATACTTTACCAATTAGCATTTAATATTTTTAACAACCAGTTTGATTTTTAATAAAACAATTTAGCTATTACTATTTTTTAAAGACTTTTAATTATTATTGTTTTGCTATTAAAATAGTTTAAGAAGTATTGTATTGCTTAATTACTTAAAAGTACTAATAGTATCTTTAAATATGATAATTTGCTCGTCATTATAACCAGCAAAAGTTCTATTTATAATAAGCTTGATCTTCATACCTAAACCTGATTGTAGATATTTTAGATCAATAGGTAATTTACCAATATTAACCACAAATTGATTACCGTTTAAAACAACTAATTCATCTGGTATATCTCCTTTATACTTCATACTATAATCAGAAACAGGTCGTAGCCATGGATCTGAATAAGTAACACTATAAACAATGCTAAATTTAGTTGAAATTAATTGAGATTCATCTGCCTCATCTATTAATTTTAATTGCAATTTTTTTCCTTTTCCATAAATTTCTTGGGCTTTTAATCGAGTCGCATCACTTTTCTTTATAGAGTTATGAACTATAAATTGCGTAATTTTCTTATGTTGTTTTGTAGTTGCTTCTATCCAAATATCATCAGGAATATTAACTACAATGCCCTGATTGCTAACATACTGTAAAGTTAACTTCTTTTGAGAAAAGTTACTAAAAGATTGAGGAGCATTCCAAATTAATAAAAAAGAATGTTCTAATCTTTCTATTAAAGCTAGATACTGATCATTAATTATGGAAGCAGGAGCAAATAAAGCAGATGCATTATTTTTAGTTTCCCAAATATTTTTTGATAGTAGATAACCTTTATTTTTTAAGGTAGCCATGCTTACTGTTACTGCTGACTTATCAGGTTCAAGGGGTTTATCAAGATTTATTAAAGTTAAATGACCTTGTTGTCCATCCTTTCCAAAAGTTCCGCTGACACCATTAGAACCGTTTTTACCATCTTGACATTGAAATTTTAAAGTTGTACAGCTATAACCAGGAGTACCTGGCTTATTATCGCAGCTTTCTAGCGCCCAATAAGGACTATTGCAACGACATCCTTCTGCTCCGATACCTCCTTGACCTGGTCGTCCACCTCTTCCTCCTGCTGCATTAATAAAGATCTTACTTAAATTTTCAATGTTACTCGTATATAAAGTTAATGAACCCCCGTCACCACCATTACCACCATTACCTCCATTACCTCCACTACCACCGTTTGAAGCTTTTAAGTTATGTTTGATTTTTAAAGGCTGAACCTTACATTTAGCTTCTTTACCATGTTCTCCATTTTCTCCTATTTGTCCACTCTCTCCTCCTAAATCGAGATTTAGAGGAGAATCATCAATAAAAATAGTTAGATCTTCGCTATTTTTACCGTCTTTTCCTGAGGAACCGTGATAACCATCAATACCATTTTCGCCGAATGTTTTAACTTCGACAGCGATTGCAGGTCTTGTCTGTAATTTAAATGCTACAAATGATGGCGAAATAGTAAAAATTTCGGAAAATAATATAAAGAAAATAAGTTTAATTATTTGCATTTATTCGTTATGAAGATTAACGATATTAAAATTATAAGAGACTATACATTATAAATTTTTGTTTCTTAAATACTATTTTTCTTATTATCAGCAGTCAAGCTAACGTAGTAAGGTTTGATTTATAACTAAATATTGAGTATCAATAGCTCTAAATCTAAAATCTAGATTATTTATGTCTTGTTAGTTAAATATTTGCTTACTTTTTTATAAAATATTATTTAAGTGTACTGATAAAATCTTCTATTCTATTCATTCCCTTTTCAATAGATATTAAGTCAGCAGCATAAGAAATACGTATACAACCATTGTTACCGAAAGCTTGTCCCGGGATAACAGCAACTTGATATTTTTCCAATAAATCATTTGAAAATTGAATAGAACTTTTACTTATCTGACTAATATCAATAAATACATAAAATGCTCCCATTGGAATAGGACAACTTATTTTTGGAATTGCTGCAATTCTTTGAAGGATACTTTGACGACGTTCAGTGAAAGCATTTAACATTCCCTGGATACACGTTGAAGATTCTTTTGCCTTTAGAGCAGTAATAGCACCATATTGAGCAAAAGTACAAACATTAGAAGTACTATGACTTTGAATGGTATTTACAGCTTTAATTAAATTATCAGGGCCTGCCAAATAACCTAGGCGCCACCCAGTCATAGCATAACTTTTAGAGAATCCATTACTAATAATTGTTTTTTTAAAGATATCTTCCCCTAACGCCCCAATACTAATATGTTCCGCTTTGGAATATAGAATTTTTTCATAAATTTCATCAGAAACAACCCATATATCATTGTCTACAATTATCTCTGCTAACTTTTTAATTTCTTGATATGTATAAACTGCGCCAGTAGGATTAGAAGGAGAATTAAGAATAAATAACTTTGTTTTTGAAGTAATAACCTTTAATAACTGTTCAGGTGTAATTTTATAATTTGTTTCTGCTTTAGTTTCTACGATAATAGGTACGCCTTTTGCTAATCTAACCATCTCAGGATAGCTAAGCCAATATGGAGCAGGAATAATTACTTCATCTCCACTTTCTATTAAAGCTAGCATTAGATTAAATAATGAATGTTTACCTCCGTTTGTTACAGTAATATTATCAGGAGTATAGTCGAGTTTATTATCTTCTTTTAGCTTATCTACGATAGCCTTTTTCAAGGCCATCTCACCTGATACAGGTCCATACTTAGTTTTTCCTTCCTGTAAAGCTAATACTGCTGAGTTTTTAATATGTTGAGGTGTATCAAAGTCTGGCTCTCCCGAACTAAGACTATAGACGTCCATACCTTGTGTCTTCATTTGTTTAGCTTTAGCAGCAATACCAAGGGTTATCGAGGGAGTAATTTGTTTTACTCTTGCCGCTAGTTGATTCATATTCACTCTTCTAAATCTAATACATTACTATTAGTTACTCTACAACATTTCCCTTATAATACACTCCTAGTAATACTTTCTTTTTTATTGAAGATAAAAAACTATACAACATAGCATCACTTAAGTTGACCTATATGATTAAATTTTAGTAACAATAGGTAAAATTTAGAGATATCTAGTCTATGAACCCAGTTGATTGTTTTTATTTAAAATATATGTACTTTCATGATTAAATAATTTCAAATTATAAGATTAATTAAGTTAGTTATATTGTTTTTTTATCTTGTTAACAAAATATTTATTGAAGCTTCACTCCAACGTAATAGCCAGTTTGGTTGAATTCCTAGTATTATAATTAAAAGTGCTAAAAGTAATGCTGGAGAGCGTTCAGACCAGTATATACGAGGAAGATTAACTAATCTCGGAGTTAATCTTCCGAAAAATACACGATTCACCATTAATAAAAAATATACTGCTGTTAAACCACTACCTACTAAGCAGAGTAATGTTTGGATTGGAAAGATAGGGAAACTACCTCTAAATACAAGAAATTCTGCAATAAAGCCAATCATACCAGGTATGCCAGAACTCGCCATGACTCCGAGAATAATTAAGCTTCCTGTAATGGGCAGCCCATGTTGTGGATTAAATAAACCAGATAAGAAATCTACATCACGACTACCGGTCTTTTCGTAAACAATTCCAACAAGAAGAAATAATAAAGAAGAAATTAATCCATGACTAATCATTTGAAAAACAGTAGCATTTAAACTTAATGGAGTACTTGCAGAGGATCCCAATAAGATGTAAGCCATGTGAGCAATAGAAGAATAAGCAACTACCTTTTTCATATCTTTTTGTGCGATAGCACAAGAAGCTCCATACAGTGCACTAACAACAGCCAGAGTAGCTAGTACGGGGGCTAGGTATAGCCATGCATCTGTAAACAAACCAATTCCAAAACGTAATAGCCCGTAGGTACCTAGTTTTAATAAAACTCCTGCTAACAAAATAGAAACAGGAGTTGAAGCCTCTACATGTGTGTCTGGCAGCCACGTATGAAAAGGAACGATAGGAATTTTAATACTTAAGCCTATCAACAATGGAATTAATAAAAACAGCTGATTTATAAGGGGTAAAGAATGAGAGCGTAAAGACCAGTAATTAAACGTATGTATTCCTGATAACCAGACTAATCCTAAGAAAGATATAAAAACAAAAATTCCAGAAATAGATGTATATATTAAAAACTTAATAGAAGCGTAATCACGTCTTATTCCACCCCAAATCACTAGTAAAAAATATAGTGGAATAGTTTCTAACTCATAAAAAATAAAAAATAAGAGTAAATCTTGAGAGAGGAAGGCCCCAGAAATACCACTGTTTAAAATAAATATTAATCCGTAATAAAGTCTTGGTCTCTGAATATTTTGACTACTACTATAAATAGTAATTAGAGTAAGAAAATTATTGAGACATAATAAAGGTAACGATAACCCATCAACTCCAATGCTATAGTTTAGACCAATTTTTTCTATCCAAAAAAAAGATTCATAAAACTGAATTTCGGGATTATTTATATTAAAGTTAAAGCCAATGGCTAAAGTTAAAGCTAATAATAAGACTGATATAGAAATAGCGAATAAACGACAATAGTTATTATCTTGTTGTTTAAAAAAAAATATTATTAAAATAGCACTTAATAAAGGTAACCAAATTAAGCAACTAAGAATCGGCAATTTTTTAACTCCTAGAATATGAAAAAAATACTTATATAATCATTAGTTATGATGACCTATAGTCGAAGAAGATATTTTTAGCATTTTGTTCACAATATCTTTATTTAAGAATGAAAGCTAATTAGAAAAATTAGTTAATATGAAAAACAAAACTAACATTAGAAATTACTTATTATTGATTTCTAAACAAGAACCATATTAATATACTAAACCATAATCCTGAAAATATAGTTAATATATATAGCTGTAATTGTCCCGACCCAGCATATTTTAGAATACTACTACTAAAAAAAACTATATAACTAATTAAATTATTTAATCCGTCAAGAATATAACTATCAAACCAGGATGTTATACGTGAAATATTTTTAACTAAGCCTACAATAGTCACTGCATAAATCTGTTCTAAATAGAAATCATGAGCAAATATATCTTGAAAAAAATGTAACCACAAGTTAGTAGATTGTTTTCTAAATATTGTGTGTATAGCTCCAAAGAAACATCCAAATAAGCCTGATAAAATAATCAAAAAACACGATGGGCTCATTATAAATGGGTGATTAGTCAATGTCATAGATACTGGAGATAGCTCTAATTTCCAATGAATAGGGATAATCGGTTCAATTAAAACAAAAACTATTAAGATCATCATGGGAAGTGACATAAGCCAAGCAACCTCTGGTGTTCGTTTAGTTTTATTTTGGAGATCCCCTAAAAAAACAGTACAAAAAACTCTAGTTAGATTAAACGCACATAATACATTGATGATTAGTAAAGTAGCTAATAAGTAAGAAGATATATCCCAATAACTTTCAAGCCAGCTTCTCCACGTCCAGAACATTCCCATAGGAAACAATGCAATTAAACCGGTTAAACCAACAAGAAAAGCGATAGTGGTGATTGGCATTCTTGACCATAAACCTCCCATTTCTGTAATATTTTGACTATTCGTAGTGAAAATAACAGATCCAGCACTCATAAATAAAAGTGCTTTTGGTATTGAATGTGCATAAATTAACAAGAACGCAATATCAACATGTCCTAAACCAACAGCAATAAATACTAACCCTAAATAAGTACTTGTAGAATGACATAAAGCTCTTTTAATATCTACTTGGGCCATAGCCATTAAAGAAGTACCAATACAAGTTATGACTCCTAAGATAATGAGTATATTAGAGGACATGGATGATAAAGCAAAAAGTGGTTGTAACTTGATAAGAACATAAGCTCCAGCAGATACAACGATAGAGTTTCTCATAATACTTGCAGGAGTAGGTCCTTCCATAGCTTTATCTAACCACAGATTTAGAGGGAATTGAGCACATTTACCTGTTAATCCTGCGATAAGTGACAACCCTAGTAAAGTTGCATTTAACGTAGATATTGGAGCATTTAAAGCCCAAGTTTCTAATTCAGAGAAAGTTAGTCCTTCTCCATAACTTGATAAAGCTACCAATCCCATAAAAAAAATAATATCTCCTACTCTTTTAGTTAAAAATGCGTCTCTTGCCGCTGTTTTTACAAGTGGTTGAGCATACCAAAAACCTACTAAAAGATATGTAGATAAAGTTAAAATTTCTAAAAGTCCATAACTTAATAGCAAAGAATCACTTAGAGCAATACCTCCTAAAGATGCTTCGAAAATTCCCATCATTCCCAAAAAACGGGCTAAGGACCAGTCTTTTTCCATATAGCCTAAAGTATAGATCTGGGATAAAAAGCTAATACAAGTAATAAGTTCTAAAGCCCCTAAACTAATTGGAGATAATTCAACAGATAAAGATAAATGTAAATTAGCTATATTGAGCCAATTAAAAGCTAAATGTTTAACTGGTCTGCCCCAAATTAGGAGAAAAGCGAGGGAACTATGAATAAATGCCAGGCAGCTCATTAATAAATTTAAATAAGCTCCAAAAAGAGGCCCAGTTCTGAGAGTAATATTGATTGACCAAGGTAGGGAAAGTAATGTGCCTATCAAACCATAGAAAGGAATTAGCCAGCTACTATACAGAAAAAAAATACTCATTTATAGTGATTAATTTACTTTAATTAAATTAGTTTGGAAAATATTATTAAAACCATATACTACCTTTTTCTATTGTTATAAGATGATTTATATTTAAAATCGCACTTTCTAAAAGCATTTAGTTTTAACTGTATACTTAACATTTAAGTTATGTAAGACTAGTTTTTAAAGACTATTAAGTTAAAAAAAATAGATTATATCTTCTCTCTATAATCAAAATATAATTATTCTTATGTAGTAAAATCATTAGACAATATCATGATATTCAGGATTAACTATTTGAAAATAATTAAAAACCATAGTTTATGACTAAGCTTTTATAAGTATTTTCAAATAGTTAATTACTTGAAAAATTGATTAAAATCTAATTTTCTTGTCAGAAATTAGATTTTAATTAATTTTTCAAATAACGATTTTCCTGTTCTACTAAATACAACAATAGATCTGTTTCGCTTAAACAGAACAGATCCTATATTAATGTTAAAATTAACATATTTATTAATATAAGATTGTGCTTTTTTATCAATTGTTTCAGCGATTGATTGATAAATTTTAGTACTCCATTGACTTTTTGTTTCTTCATCTAGCTTTCTTAAAAGAGATAAAGCATCTTCTGCTGTTTGACAACTAAACAAACTTTTCAAATTTTTGAGTGGTAATCCTACTTTAACTCCATGAGTTATTAATACTTCTAATCTTCCATCTGCCAAATGATGGTGAGTGTTAAAAATACCTCCTGCAAGTTTAATTAATTTTCCATGATATCCAAACAATAGAATAGAATTAATTCTTTCAACTCCGGCCATTATTAATAATGGTCCTATCCAGTTAGCTGTTTTAATTAAGTTAGAAGGATGGATACCTATACTTCTAGCTAAGGATAAACCGTTTTCCCCTAAACAAAATACTAAAGTATTAGTCTTCTGAGATTTTTTCTGTAACTCTTTTTGACAATTTTGTAATTGACCAGATGTACTTAAAGGTCTAGATATACCAGAAGTTCCTAATAATGATAATCCTTGAATTATACCAAACGCTTCATTTGAAGTTTGCTTTGCAAGTTTTCGTCCTTCTGGCAAAATTATTGTAACTATAATTTTTTCTGTAGAAGTTAAGTAAAATTGTAAGTTATGTCTTAATAGTTTTTGAGCATAGGAATAGATAGCATCTTTAAAGCCATTATGACTTTGTTTACCAATTCCTTCTCCCCCTTGTATGATAACTTCTGTCTGATTAGCTTTATGTTTTTTTGACTCTATCATTACCCAAACAGGAGTATTTTTAGTCAAATCAAGATTATCTCCTGGATTACTAATAGTGATTGCTAGAGATTGACGTTGTTGAATCTTAGCTACTTGATCAATAGAGACAGCTATTATATTTGATGGTTCAACTAAGTCGATATAAATTTTGTCATTAATTTTTCTATTTTGCAGGCGAAACAAGGCTGCAATTGCTGATGCACAAGCAAAGACAGGTAGAGTATAGCCATAGGAAGGCATGATATTATTCATAGTATTTCCTTAGTATTTAAGTTAAAGGAACAATGGGGACAGGAAATATTTTCTGTAGAGCAATTAGATAAATTATAGTCATCAAGAATGGGGTAACCACATCCTGTACACATCTTATAGCTACCTTTTTCTAATTTATGTTTAACAGCAACTCTTTCATCAAAGACAAAACATTCTCCCTCCCACAAACTTTGAGATTCAGAAATACTTTTTAAGTAGTTTAAGACTCCTCCTTTGAGATGAAAAACTTCTTTAAATCCTTTTTGTAATAGATACGACGAAGCTTTTTCACATCTTATTCCTCCAGTACAAAACATAGCAACTTTTTGATGTTTCTCAGGATTTAAGTGATTTTTAATATAACTGGGGAATTCTCTGAAAAAATGAGTTTGAGGATTGATTGCGCCTTTAAATGTTCCAATTGCTATTTCATAAATATTTCTTGTATCAATTACAAGAATTTCTTCGTTTTCAAGTATGTTATTCCATTCTTTAGGATCAACATAAGTACCTACTTGTTGTTCCGGAGAAATATCAGGAATTCCTAGAGTTACTATTTCTTTTTTTAATCGAACTTTAATGCGTTTAAAAGGAAGGTAAGAAGATATAGAATATTTGACTTCTAAATCTAGAAAGTGGATATCCTCTTTTAAGTAATCTACTATTGCGTTGACATTATCACAAGTTCCAGCAATGGTTCCATTTATTCCTTCTTGGGAAAGTAGTATAGTTCCTTTAATATCGTAATCTTGACAATACTTAAGTAGTGATGACTTTTTCTCAGCATATTTAGAAAAAAAAATAAATTTGTAAAAAGTGGCAACAGTATAAGACATAAAAAATATTTTTATAAATAACTATGACAGAATAATAACAAAAAAACTTTTAAAAAATTAATATATACGTTTCTAAAGGCTATTGGTACCAACCATAATTTCGACTAAAAATAACTATGTATCTTAGATAAGTTAACTATTTAAAATGATAAATTAAAAAAAACTTGCATATTTGTATTATTATTGTGTATACTAGTAAAGGTTGAGAAACGATTCATAGTCTAGAAAAATCTGTGTATAACTTTGGGGGTTTAGCTCAGTTGGTAGAGCGCCTGCTTTGCAAGCAGGATGTCAGCGGTTCAAGTCCGCTAATCTCCATACTTTTATAGAATAAACTATAAGTACTACCATAAAGATAATCTTTGAATGGAGTATATTTTTAATATTATATATAGTACAAATTATTGAGTATTTTGACCTTATTAGATTTCTTAGTAATTTTAAAGTATAAATTCTATCCTTTAAACCTATACATTTAAGTCCGTTACAATCTAAAATGAGATGGATTTTACTATTTTAAATAACACTTGTGGATGTTTCACGAAACCTAGCTTTTGAATTTGATTCTATAGAATCTGCTTTAGCCGATATTAAAATTGGTCGTACCGTCATCGTTGTAGATGATGAGAACCGAGAAAATGAAGGTGATCTTATTTGTGCTGCTCAATTTGCTACTTCTAGCAGTATAAATTTTATGGCGACAGAAGCAAGAGGCTTAGTTTGCTTAGCTATGAATGGAAAACAATTAGATGATTTAGATCTCCCTTTGATGGTCACTAAAAATACTGATAGTAATCAAACTGCTTTTACTGTAAGTATTGATGCTTCGCCTCATTTTGGCGTTACTACTGGTATTTCTGCAGAAGATAGGGCAAAAACTATTCAAATTGCTATCGATCCTAGTACAGAACCTGAAGATTTAACTCGCCCTGGTCATATCTTTCCAATTCGTGCAAAAGTTGGAGGAGTTCTGAAACGTGCTGGTCATACTGAAGCAGCTGTAGACTTGTCTAGGCTAGCAGGTTTATACCCTGCAGGTGTGATTTGTGAAATACAAAATTTAGATGGTTCGATGGCTCGTTTACCAGAACTTGTTAATTACGCTAAAAAACATGACTTAAAGCTTATTAGTATTGCGGATCTAATTAGTTATCGTCTCCAACATGATCGCTTTGTTTATAGAGAGACAGTGTGTCAATTTCCAAGTAAATTTGGAAGGTTTCAACTTTATGCCTATAGAAATGTATTAGATAATACAGAACATGTTGCAATTGTTAAAGGAGATCCTAATAAATTTAAAGAACATCCAGTAATGGTAAGAATGCATTCAGAATGCTTAACAGGTGATGCCTTAGGATCATTACGTTGTGATTGTAGGATGCAGTTACAAACTGCATTAAAAAAAATAGAAGAAGCAGAAGTAGGAGTTGTTGTTTACCTTAGGCAAGAAGGCAGAGGAATCGGTTTGATTAATAAGCTAAAAGCGTATTCACTACAAGATATAGGTCTTGACACTGTAGAGGCAAATGAAAGATTAGGATTTCCTGCAGATTTAAGAGACTATGGAATGGGAGCTCAAATGCTCAATGATTTAGGGGTAGAAAAGATACGTCTTATTACTAATAATCCAAGAAAAATTGCAGGTCTAAAAGGATATGGATTAGAAATAGTTGAACGTCTTCCATTATTAATAGAATCTAACGATTACAACTCTAATTATTTGAGAACAAAAGGAGAAAAATTAGGACATTTACTTTTGCAAACTTATTTAATAACTGTTGCTATTGACTGGAAAACAGAAATTGGATCAGTTACAGAACACTATAGATATTTAGAACAAGTACGTAACCTAAGTCGTTCTCTAGAACTCTTTCTACAAGAAGAGGTTAGACCAGTAGCAAGTGCCTTGTTTGAACAACCTTCAATAATATTTCATCTAGGTTTTAAACAGATTCAAAAAATTGATAAAAGCTGGTATTGTGATGCTAACAATATAAATGTGAAAGCTATTGCAAAGTTGCTTGATAATTTACTAAATTGGACAAGCATTAAACGTCTAGAATTTTTAATTGCTTCTGAAGATGATCCTATGTCAGGTTTACAAGTTGGTCTTAAGCGGCGTTTATTCTCTTTAAACACAAAGCCTTCTCAAAGTACTGTCCCTTGGGAGAAACAAACTATTTATAGTTTTACTTTATAAAATTGACATCAATAAATGATAAATATCATTTATATATGAATCCACTATGGTGAGTACAGAAAAATGTTTCATAGTCGTCGTAGCTTATTAATGATGATAGGAAGTATATTTGGAGTTAAAGCTTCTTCTCTAATACAAAATTTTCTAAATTCTGATAAAAATGCTGGTGTCCTCAAACGGAACTTAAATTTTTCAAATAAAGTATTAGCTAAATCCTTTGGTACCACTTCTTCTATCCACTCATCAAATCCTATAAAAGAACAAGTAAGAATCATCGTTATTAGTGATCTAAATGATAGGTATGGAGCAACTAGTTATAGTCCAGAAGTTGTTAGAAGTTTATCTTTGATTAAACAATATCAACCCGATCTAGTCTTGTGCGCAGGAGATATGATCGCTGGTCAAAAGCATTCTTTAACCAAAAAACAGATACAAGCAATGTGGATGGCTTTTGATATTCATATCGCTTTACCTCTCAAGCAACTAGAAATACCTTTTGGATTTTGTCTTGGTAATCATGATGCCTCAGGTGCAGTATATAGAAACCAGTTGACTTTCCATAAGGAAAGAATGTTAGCTTCTAAATTTTGGAATGATCCTCAACATAGTCCTAGCTTAAATTTTATTGATAAAAGTCAATTCCCTTTTTACTATACCTTTAAACAAAGTAATATATTCTACTTAGTCTTAGATGCTTCTACCCATATTATTTCTGAAGAACAATTAATTTGGATCCAAAATAGTTTAGAAAGCTTGGACTCTAAGAGAGCAAGTTTACGCTTCGTTATTGGTCATCTTCCTTTGTACCCTATCGCAGTTGGAAGGAACAATAATGGTAATTTCGTAAAAGATGGGGAAAAACTGCAACTTTTATTAGAAAAACATAACGTTCATACCTATGTTAGTGGTCATCAGCATGCTTATTATCCTGGCAAAAAAGGTAACCTAGAATTACTACATAGTGGAGCATTAGGAGGAGGCCCTCGAAAATTATTAAATAGTAAATTATCTCCTATAAAGACATTGACAGTAATTAATGTTTCTCTACTTTTAAAAAAAACAAAATATACTACTTATGATATGAGTAATTCAAAAATTTTAGATATTAAAACATTACCAAAATCAATTGGTAATATCTGGAGACAAGATATATCTTCTTCGAAAAATAATTAATAATATATAAATTGAGAAAATTAGTTAAAGCAAATAAAATTTTAAGGCTTTTTTAAAAATAAATTCTGTTTAATTAAACAGAATTTATTTCATCAACATTTTTTAGGTAGATTATGAAGAATCAATTAATAACAACAAAAAAAGTCATCTTATTTACAATATCTATATTGGTACTTAGTTTTCCAGGAAATTATGCACGAGCTGGTGATCCTTTTCGTAAAATTAAGCCAAGACCTATCGGAGAAAATACTATAACAGCTTTTACTGAAATATTTAAAAAAGGTAATTATATACAAGGCAAAAATTATTTACAAAAAGCAATAGCAACTGAAGGTAATGAACCTCTAGCCTATGCAATAGAAGCATCATTAGCCTACTCAAATGAAGACTGGGAAACCATGAAATATTCTGCAAATAAAACTTTAGCTGTTGCTAAAAAACTAGTATCTAGCGATTTATTGAGGGGTAATCTATATCAAGCAGTAGGCCATTTCCTTGAGGGAGCCCATGCATTTAAAATACATGGGCCTTTAGGAGCAGTTGATAAGTTACAGTTAGTTTTTGATTATCTTGATATAGCTGAAAATATTGATCCAGAAGATCCAGAACTGAACCTACTAAAAGGGTATCTTGATTTAATATTATCGGTTAATTTACCATTTTCATCACCAAAAGATGCTATTTCACGTTTTGAGAGGCATGCAGCTCCAAAATATATGGTTAATCGTGCTTTGTTTGCAGCTTATCGAGATTTGGAAGAATATACCACAGCTATGAAATATATTAATATGGCTCTTCATGATAGTCCTAATAATCCAGAGCTACAATATCTCAAAGGACAATTACTTCGTAAACAAGGTAAAACTAAAAAGAATAATAGAGAAAGTCTTAATTTACTTAAGGAAGCATATAACTATTTTGATAAGGCTATGATTAAGTTTAATCAGTTACCAAAAGGTATTCAAATCCCTTTACGCCATGATCATCGAGCTATACAAGATGAAATAAATAGTATTGTAGCAAATTAATAGCTTAATATTTTTGTATATGTTTAGTGAAATAACCAAAACCATACAATATATGCTAGAGCTTTGACACCATCTTTCCAATTAATTTTTTTCCCTTCTTCATAAGTTCTTCCATAATATGAAATACCAGTTTCGTATATACGCCATTTACGAGCCTTAGTAACTTTAATTGTAAATTCTACTTCAAAACCAAAGTCATTACAAACAAGTTCCATTTCACTTACGACTTCACGACGAAACATTTTATAGCAAACCTCAATATCGGTAAGAGTGGTATTACACAATAAATTAATTAAATTAGAAATTACTTGGTTCCCTAAAAGATGATGGAAATAGAGTACTCGATGAGGTTCTCCATAAAACCGACTTCCATAAACTATATCTGCGTGATTGCCTGCAATTAGCTTCCACATCCGCTTCCAATCCTGTGGATCATATTCTAAATCAGCGTCTTGTATAATAAGAACTTCTCCAGTAGATTTTTTAAATCCTGTTCTTAATGCTGCCCCCTTACCTTGATTAAAATGATGAAAAATTATATTTACTGTTATGGAAGCTATTTCTAATTCTTCTTGTGTAGACAATTGCTGTAAATTATTTTCAATTTTATTTACAGCTATAAGAGAGCCATGGTTTAATACTGCTTCAACAGGCTCTTTATTGGCAGATCCAAAAGTTTTTAATAACCATTCTCGAGTACCATCAGTAGATCCATCGTCTACTAGGATGATTTCTTTATCTACTTTCGGGAGAGCCATAGCTATTTTTGCTAGAATAGTAGCTATGGTATGGATTTCATTGTAAACGGGGATAATAATAGACAGCTTCATATGACACTTTTAAAATAGCTGAAATTACAAAAGAACATAATCTTAGCTTTTTATATAGAATATTTTTGTTTTAACATGAGAATTTTTTCATTCATGGTGAAGACTTGTTGAAGTTGATTTAGTTCCTCCGTTCAAATTTTGAACTTTACAAGATATCCTATAGAATGTCTAAAGATAACCATTTAAATGTAAAAGTAGCTGTTAGTTCTAATTCATTTTTCTATCTCAATATCCTTATTTGTAAAAAATTAAGCTTTGATCTTCCCGTCTCTAAATGTCAAGATAAAAATTTTGATGAGAAAGTTTAATAAAAACTAATATGAACTTAACAGAGAATCAAACGAGAATTAGACAAAGCAGTTAAAAATTAGTGAGCAATCATTAGACACTGTGAAAATCTTTTTATTATTAGCATCTTTATCAATTACTCAAGTATTAGGCGATATTTTTTTAAGTCGAGGGATGAAGGACTTCGTTGGTTTTGATTCCTCCGGTCCAACAGTTGTTCTATATCTAATTACCTATGTCCTAACTAATTATTGGATTTTATCAGGTTTAGGGATATTGATAATTTCTTTAAGTCTTTATTTGACAGCAATTTCAAAATTAGACCTTAGTTATGTTCTACCTATCCATGCCTCTAGCTACGTGCTAAATGGTATTTTTGCTTGGGCTATTTTGGGAGAGGACGTTACAAGCATGAGGTGGGTAAGTACTTTTGTTATTTCTTGTGGTGCACTATGTGTAGGATTAAGCGATAGTAATACGGCTAATTCATGTCAGCACAATAACTTTAAATCTAGAAATTTACCATTATTTTTTCTACCGTTTAGTTTAACTATCTCAAAAACTTGGTTAGCAATCATGATTAGCTCTATGTCTGATGCTAGCGGAGATTTATTATTAGCAGTTGGCATGAAAAAAATAGGAGAAATAGAGAAAGTAACTTTCCCAGAAGTAAAGAAAATGATTATTAAAATAATAACAAGCCCTTTAATAATTAGTGGTATTGCATGCCAAGGTATCGCATTCTTTAGTTTCATCTCTGTTTTAAGTTGGACAGATCTTAGTTTTGCCCGTCCAGCAACTGCACTGACCTATATCATAAGTATGTTAGGGGCCAAACTAATATTAAAAGAAGATATCCAGAAACAAAAACTATGGGGAATAATCTTAATAGGATTAGGAGTTTTTATACATCGTTAATTCAAGCTTGAATAAAATGGTCATAATCTTCATATAAAAATATATTTAGATGAACTATATTTTAAACTTTGGCCAAGCAATTATTTGTTTGAGTTGCGAAATTAGATACAAAATAGCAGATAAAGAAGACTATTATCTGTGAAAAACAATAGTTCTTGCCTCTTGTTGGATGATCTAAAAATTATTTTCCGCTATAATCAGCCTCAGTCACAGTTTTCTATCAATTAACAATGAATAAAGAAGACCTCGTTAACACTATTGCTGCAAAGACTCGCCTTACTAAAAAAGAAACGAGTCAAATTCTAGATGCATTAACGAATACAATTATGGAAACAGTTGCTTCTGGGAGCAAGGTAGTTTTGGTAGGATTTGGAACATTTGAGCCAAGAGACAGAAAAGAAAGGAAAGGTATGAATCCTCAAACAGGACAGCCAATTACTATTCCTGCAACTACAGTACCAGCATTTTCTGCTGGTAAAGTTTTCAAAGAAAAGGTTGTAGAATCTATGTAGCTAAATGTCTTATGCAGATTTTGTATAATATCTCATTACAAAACTGTTTTAAAATCAAATACCTATATCAATTGATATAGGTATTTGATGAGGCTTAGATTTATTTTAAATAAATTTTTTTTTAATATTATCTAGCTCTTCATTATTTAAACGGAGTTAGTCATAAGATATTTACATCGTATATTTCTACACACAATACCTATATACAAATTAATGGTGACTTATTTTATTGAAGTAACAATTAAGATACCAGAAAATATCAAGACATTTCAGAAGAATATACAAATAGAATTATTAAAATATGGACAACCTTTACGTTGGGCAATTACAAAAGTTGATATTCATAAAAAAACTGCTCAAATAGAAGCTGTTGTCATCAAAAACTGTTTGTAGCTAAATGTGAAGTTGTTCTAAATTTCACAATTTAATTATACTAAAAATATTAATTATTATCTTGTAACAAATTTGTGATTAGTCGTCCTTATAGTGCTGTTTTAATTGTTCCTACAGGTATTGGAGCGTCTATTGGTGGTTATGCTGGAGATGCTTTACCTTTAGCTAGAGCTATGGCAGAAGTATGTGATTATTTAATTACTCATCCTAATGTTCTAAATGGAGCGCAATTATACTGGCCCTCTAGCAATATTCTTTATGTTGAGGGCTATGGATTAGATAATTTTGCTTGTGGTAATTGGGGGTTAAGTCCAGTACTTTCAAATAAAGTAGGATTAATTCTCGATCAAGGCATTGAATCAGAATTAATGTCTAGGAATATACAGGCTGCTAATGCAGCTAGAGGAACTCTTGGCCTAAGATTAACTGACTATATAGTTACAGATGCTCCATTAGGAGTAGAAATTCGTATCGCCGACTCAGGAACAAGCTGGGGAACAATTAATAATCCAGGTAGCTTACTACGAGCTGCTGAAAAATTGATCGATAAAAATGGAGCTGAGGCGATCGCTATAGTATCTCGTTTCCCCGATGAAATAGATGAGACATTAATTAATAATTATCGTTCTGGAAATGGGGTAGATCCTATAGCAGGTGCTGAGGCAGTGATTTCACATTTAATAGTTCATCAATTTTCTGTTCCAGCCGCTCATGCTCCTGCTTTATATCCTTTACCATTAGATAATACTGTTTCTCCCCGTTCGGCAGCAGAAGAATTAGGATATACGTTTTTATCTTCTGTCTTAGTCGGATTAAGTCGCGCACCGCAATTTATCAGTAAAAAAGGTTTACATAGTATTTGGGCTGATGATGTTGATGCTTTGATAATACCAGCAACTACTTGTGGAGGTTCATCTATTCTTAGCTTTAGTCAAAGAGATTCACTTATAATAGCAGTAGCGGAAAATAAGACAGCTATTAATGTTCCACCTGAATCATTAGGACTAAAAACTATTACAGTAGATTCATATTTAGAAGCATTAGGCGTTTTGGTAGCTCATAAAACTGGTATTGATATAAATACTCTTAAACCTAATTTATCTTCTTTATCTTTACTGACTTAAAACTAATTAATTTTTATTTCAGCTTACATATTTATTGAATTTTTAACATCTTGTAACAAGATGTTAAAAATTCTCACTATACTACCTCTTAGTTAACTTTTTATTATTTTATGGAAATCAAATTTCGAGAATTTAATCCTTTTGACTTATGGATATGGTTAGAATTTGAAACCTCTCCATCTCACTTAGAAAAACGATACATCGAAGAAGTATTTAATTCTTGGTTTTATTTAGGTAAATTAGGTGCTTTTAATGCCGAAAATTTGCAAGTACAAGATGCTGGAGTTGATATTAGTTATATTAATTACAATACAGATATTCTTGATAATAGTATGATGGCTCTTATGCACAACATAGGGGATTTTGAATACAACAGTTTGTGGGGACGTTGTTGGCTCGATTTAGGTACTAGTGATTTATTTGCACTAGACATTTTAATAAATTCCTTAAATCAATTGAATAAAGAACTAGTCACAATTAAACAATTTGTTGTTGGAGGGGAAAATGAAGATTGGCGTATAGTAACACAAGAAGAATCTATGTTCGTTGATCAGAATTCAGTATGAAATCTTAAAAGTTATGATTAGGGTCATTCAATTTGGATATTATTATCCTATTTTTTTAGAAATTTTAATCAAAATATAAGAACTATAAAATTAGAGATTGTAAAATCTTATTAATAATATAGTTCCTATATTATTTAAGGAATACAGCTATATATATTGCAATCTTAAACTATTAGCTTTTAACAATTGCGCCGAAGTCCGCTAATATTCTTCCGTAATTACGTAAAATTCCTAATAAATTTAAACGATTTTGTTTGATCTTATGATTTTTATCCATTACCAAAACACTATCCTCACCATCGAAAAATTCGTTTACTGCAGGAGTAATGTTAATCAGACCTTCAATTAATAACTCATAATTTTTATTAGTTTTGATAACATCTACTGTGGATACCAAATTTAATAAACTATCATATAATTCTTGTTCAGATAATTTTTCAAATAAATTAGTGTCAATTATTTTATAAGGGTCAAGTTCTGTATATTCAAGACTACCTTGCTTTGCTAGCCGAGCCGAACGATTAACAGTCTGATATACTTTGTCCAGGATCCCATTGTCACGTATATTTTGTAAAAATTGAGTGCGTCTTTTTAAATCTGTAATATCTTGCAGAGCGCGTTCAATATATTCAGAATCCATATCACCTAGTACTGCATTCACTAAGTCATAGTCAATCTTTATTTCATCTTGTAGTAGAGATTGAACTCGTTGAACAAAAAAATGTTTTAATAATTTTAAAGGAGATTCTTTGTTAGGCTTACTGAGAATAAACGAATTACATTCTTGGGATATTAAATCAGATAAATCTATAGATAGTTGAGATTCCCATATTATTGATATAATTGAGTTTGCTGCTCTTCTTAAACCGAAAGGATCAGAGGATCCTGTTGGAATCATTCCTAGGCCAAAAATTCCAATTAAGGTATCTAAACGATCAGCAATTCCAACAACAATACCTGTTAAAGATTTTGGCATTTGATCATCAGATCCACGTGGCAGATAATGGTCAAAGATCCCCTGAGCAACAATTTCTGATTCTCCACTAACTAATGCATACTTCTCTCCCATAATTCCCTGCAATTCTGGAAATTCGTATACCATTTGGGTTACAAGATCAGCTTTACATAATAGAGATGTTCTAATAACTTCTTCTCTTTGCTGTGGCGTTAGTTGTAATTGATAGGATATTTGCTTAACAATGTTTATAATTCGATTTACTTTATCTCTTATACTTCCTAATTCTTGCTGAAAAGTAACGTTTTCTAGTTTAGGTAAATAGCTGCTTAAAGATTGATTACAGTCAGATATATAAAAAAATTGAGCATCTGAAAGTCTAGCTTTTAATACTCTTTCATTTCCTCGAATAATTATTGCATTCTTATTAGGATCACCATTAGAAATACTAATAAATTGAGGTAGAAGTTGATTATTAGATGTTTCTTTAATAGGAAAATACCTTTGGTGCTTAATCATAACAGTTGTTATAACTTCGTCGGGGAGTTCCAAAAATTCTTGGTCGAAATTTCCTAAAATTGCTGTAGGGTATTCAACTAAATTTACAACTTCTGTTAGTAATTCTTGAGAAGTATCAATGACTCCTCTCAAGTTTTTAGTTATTGCTTTAATACCATTATCAATGATATTATGACGTTGAATAGGGTCAACTTCAACATAAGCAGATCTTAGTATATCTAGATAGGAAGCAGCATGTGGAATATTAATGGGGCCAGGATTTAAAATTCTATGTCCATATGAAAAAGAGTCACTACTTATTACAGTACTTCCATTTTCAATTTTTATAGGTAATATTTGAGAATCACATAAAGATACTATCCATCGAATAGGACGAGAAAATTTAAAACTGCCATTGCCCCATTTCATAAACCGTTTGCCTTCTAAAGCATTAATCCAAGTGTGAATTAACTTTGGTAAAATTTCAATTGTTTCAATACCATGAATTTTCTTGTCAACGAATATACAGTCTCCTTTTTTAGTAGAGCGAATTTCTAAACAATCAATTGTAATATTTTGTTTTCGTACAAATCCTTCTAAAGCTGCAGTTGGGTTTCCTTCGTTAAATGCTGCCTTAACACTGGGCCCTTTTATCAACTCATTACGTTCTTTCTGCTTTTCCAATAGTCCAGAAATAGTCACAGCTAGTCGCCTTGGTGTTCCATACACAGAAATAGACTCTGAAGTCAAAAAATTTTTTTCTAGGCTAGTAGGAATTATTTGTTTCCATTGATTAATAGCATGGTTAATAAAACTTGTAGGTAATTCTTCTGTACCAATTTCTAATAAAAAAATCATATTAATATAATAGAAACATATCTTAAATAATGTATGATCTTAACACTATGCACTATAAGTTATATTGTTTTTCTGTATATTTTATATTTTCTAAAAATTCTCAAAATTTTCAACCAATTATTTATATTGATTGGAACAAATTATTTTTTAAATAGTAATTTATCTATACAAGTTTCATCATAAAAATATTTAAAGAGATCTATTTAGAGTACTTATAAAATGTAGTGATTTCATTTTTAAGTATTAATGCTTACCTATTAAATTTAATTAAGGTTACAGAAAAGTATATGAGATTTCACAAGTTAGCCATTTTTTTAACTAAAATAATTTCTATAGTCTTAGTTACCAGTGCAATAATATCTGAAGTATGTAGAATGTATATTTTGATCAATAACTATAATCTTTCTGATAATTTTCAACTGTTATTTTGGGTAAGTCGCTTTGCGCTTGCAATCCATTTAATCGAATCTTTAATAATGTCTTACTATATAAATCTAAAAAATGAAAACTATATTAAGTATGGAATTTATACTTTTTTAGTAGGAATAGTTAGTTTTGTAGAATTGAAAAATAGTGAAGATAAAGGTTAAATATTTAAGTGTTTTTAGTTTAAAGCTAATTAAGAAATGTTCAACAATATTATTTTAGTTCTATTAAATATCTATATCTCTGGAAAAGTTAATAAATATATAAAGTGAAATAAATATAAATAATCTTATTTAAAACTAGAAAATTTTTTAAAAAGATAGTAAACCAGATTATAAAAGCTTAATCTCAAATTAGTTAGAAAATAAACATTGTTTAAAATATCATATTCAATAATTTAGGAATAGCAGTAATACTTAATTTTTGCATAGCTATATTTATTATAAAACGACTTTTTCCAGTAAGTATAAGCAATTAAATTACCAAAACTATTAGAATCTAAATTATTTTATTATTAGTCTAAATCTTCTAGATTACCTCTTTCATACAATTCTTGTAAACTTTGTTTCTTATCCTTTCTAGAATGGCGTCGATATTTCTTGATTTCTAATTTTGGCTCATAAAATTCTTCTCCAAAGGCTTTAATCTTTAGCTTCAATTTTGATTCTTGAACCTTAATTTTTTGTTCTACTTCTTTTTGTAAAAGTGTTTCTGCTAATATAGCTAAATAGTGTTCGTATCTCTCCCAACTCTTATCAACAGCACAGTTTGGCTCACTTCTATGAAGGCAATTGTTAAACTGACACTTATTCTGTTTAAGTTGTTTTTTTGCTTCGGGAAAGTAATTAATTAACTCATGAGGATCACATTGCAAATCAGTTTGATTAAACCCGGGGGTATCAGCTATTATTCCTCCTCCAGGTAACTTAAAAAGTTCAACATGGCGAGTAGTATGACGTCCTCTGCGCAACTTACCTGAAACTTCATTAACCCTTTGTTGAGCATAAGGAATTAGTTTGTTAATTAGACTAGATTTACCAGCTCCAGATGGACCGGCTAAGATCGTAAATTTGTTTTCTAAGCAATCGTAGAGTTTCTGAAATCCCTGAATAGTCAAAGTACTTATTAAAGTTGGGGTATACCCCCATTCTTCTAATCTTATTTTCCATTTTATTTGTTCATCAATCTCAAGTAAGTCAACTTTATTAAGACATAAGACCAATGGAATTAATGTTGATTCTCCTTTAACAAGAAAACGACTCAATTGCCAAGGCTCTAATTGAGGCTCTTTAAATGGGAAAAGTAAAAGTATTTGATCTGCGTTAGCCACTTGAGGGCGAGATAATTCTGTCTTACGAGGTAAAACAGAAATAATCGAGCCTCGAGAGTCCTTATGATTAGATTTTACTATTATTACGCGATCTCCTACCATAACGCTCTGTCCAATTTTTTTAAGACGATTGCGCCGAGTACAAAGTAGGTGTGAAATAAAAGGGTAATTTTTATCTCCAGAATTTTCATCTAAGTGGACTTGATAAAAATTAGCTTGAATTGCTACCACTGTCCCAAAAAATTTTGGAATAGTGGCAGATGAGTAATTATGTATTGAATTTATATCATACACAATAAATAAAATTCATAAAAAAATTTAATGAAAAAATAAGTAGTTAGTAGAACTTTAGTAAAGTATTCTTCCCTTCTATTCTTTGAATATTAAGGACAGAGAATTTTAATAGAAAAAAATTCATGATGATCATTGATGGATTCTATTTTATATCCTTCCATTATTAAACTGTCAGGAACTTGTTCCATAGGTTCACCAGGATCTAACCAAACTTCTAAAGTAGAACCAGAAAGAATATTCTCTAATTTCAGTTTAATGCGAATAAAATTCACAGGACAAGAAACGCCGCGCAGATCTAGAAGAAATTTATCTGAGCTTAAAGAATTCATTTGTTAAACAAACTCCCTAAAAATCCTTCTATTCCGCCTTTACCATGAGTTTGGCCTTTAATTACAGCTAACTTTTCTAAAAGCTCTCTCTCTTCAGAAGTAATTCTTGTAGGAATATCCACATTAACTGTAATTAGGTGATCACCACGAATAGCATCGTTTCCTAATTTAGGAACACCCAAATTATCTAAAGTTAAGATTGTTTTAGGTTGAGTACCAGGAGGAATAGACAAATCTTTTTTGCCATCTACTGTATCAATTGATACAGTGCATCCAAGAATAGCTTGAAGATAACTAATCTTGATCTCTGAGAGAATATTCATTTTCTCCCGAATAAATACTTTGTCAGGTTCGACATATAAGTATACGTAAAGATCTCCTGCCACCCCTCCTCTTAATCCAGCATCTCCTTTACGAGATACTCTAAGACGGGTTCCATCGCCTACTCCAGCTGGAATGGTAATTTTTACTTTTTCAGTTACTTGTCTACGTCCGGCACCCCCACAAACCTCACATTTTTCTTCAATAATTTGCCCTTCACCGTTACAAGTTGGACAAGTAGAAACTTGAGCAAAGCTTCCAAATGGAGTACGAGTTGAGCGGCGTACTTGACCTTGACCATCACAAGTTGGACAAGTCTTCTTTTTTGTTCCTGGTTTTGCACCGCTACCTTGACATATTGTGCATGTTTCCAAGTGAGGAATGCGAATTTCTTTCTCTCCTCCAAATACTGCTTCACGGAAGTTCAATTTGAGGTCAAGGCGTAAATCATCTCCTTTGGTTGGCTCGTTACGACGACGTGTACCTGTTGTACCAGCTCCACCTCCAAATCCACTAAAAATAGTTTCAAAGATATCGGCAAAGCCACCCATATCTCCCATATCACCTTGATTAAAACCGTTTGCACCACTAACTCCGGCTTCTCCAAACTGGTCATAACGATTTCGTGTCTCAGGTTCAGACAATACCTCGTATGCGCGGTTAATCTCTTTGAAACGTTCTTCAGATCCTGCTTCTTTATTAACATCAGGATGATATTTTCGTGCAAGACGTCGATAAGCTTGCTTTAAATCTTCTTTATTGGCGTTACGGTCAACTCCAAGAATTTTGTAGTAGTCACCTGGCATAGAACATTAATATCGATTGATTTATATAATAGTTTATTAATTTGCTCGATGATTAATCTAGCAAACTATTGTTAAGAAAATACTATTATAATTGATTTTTTCAATTATGTTGCTTTAATTTAATAATTAAAAACTTATAATTTCGTTTTAAGATCTAAATTAATTTTAAATAATAAAACAACAGGATAATTACCATATATTTTTATTTAAAAGTCTAAATCTTCTTCTGCTGTTATTGCTGGTCTTCCTTTAATTTTCTTTTGTAATGTTTTCTGTGAAAACTCGTTAGTATTTATTCTACTATCTCTATCTTTATTTGATGAGATAAATTGCTTCTGTTTATTATTCTCTTCTTCTTTAAATTGACGGTCTTGATATACCTCTATTACGGCTTCGTCTATTTCATTATCTGAGATGGAAGAATCCTGATTATAATTGCTTATCTTTTCATTTTTACTATCATGTATAATCTCTCCTTTGAAAAATATGGCTAGTCGTTTTGCTATTTGTGTAATTTCATTATCAGATGGCTTTGCAAAATTAGAAACTTTAGGTATTTGTTCTGATACTTCAGCAGAAGAACTTCTTCCCGGATTATGAGGAGAATCTTTATTTATATTTAAAACTATTTCGGAATTATCTATCTTTAGTACATGACCATTCAATTTTTGATCTTTGATTACATTATTTATAGGGTCATGTAATTTATCATTAGTAATATTTGAGTTTGATTTACATAATAAATTTTGGCCAGATTTTGGTTTTGTTTCTACTTTAAGACTTACACTAACTTTGTGACCTAAAACCTCTTGAAAAGCTAATTCAATTTGGGAAAGTTTGCTTTTTGCCAGATCAAGTAATGGAGAAGTAGACATGCCGACAGTTGCTGCTCTTTCTTTACAGTTAAGAAGGGATCCATGCTCTTTAATTAATCCCGCTAAAAATGGTGGAAGTTTTCCTAATATCAAATTCCATACTTCTTCCAAGTTGTCATTACTAACTAAAGTACTTAGATTATCAACATTACTTTCGACTATATTTTCTATGCTAGGCTTAGCCTGATTTTCAGCTTTTGGGCTATTAACTTTTAATTCTTCGCTATTGTAATTTTCATTAGCTATGCTAGGCTTAGCCTGATTTTCAGCTTTTGAGCTATTAACTTTTAATTCTTCGCTATTGTAATTTTCATTAGCTATGCTAGATGACTGATCGGTTGCCAAGAATTCTTTTGATTCTACTATTAAATCTAATAAGATAATTTCTATCCATAGATAAGGTTGGGTAGTATTTTTTAATTGAGATTCACTATCTTTTAGTTTTTGCTGATGTTTTAAAATTTTATCAGTTTCCCAATATTTTGCTTCTATACATAGCTCTTCCCAATGTTTTTTATTTATAAATGTTAATTCAGCATTTCCAGGAGATACTTTAGAAATAAGTAAATTTAAATAAAATTTTGCAATATTTTGTAATATTATTAGCGGTTCTTTACCCTGATTTATTAATTTTCTACAAAGTTCAATGATTAATATTGAATTATTGGAACGAATCGCTTGTAATAGTGATAATAGATCTTTTTCGGAAATTAGACCTACCAAATTATTAACCTTTTCAGAGTTAATTTTTCCTGGGAATAAACTTAATTGATCTAATAAACTTTCAGCATCTCTTAAACCGCCATTAGATATTTGTGCAACAAGTGTTAAGGCTTCTGATTCAATATCAATATCTTCTTTATTAGCAATCTTATCTAAATGCTGAGCTATTACCTGAGTTGAAATACGACGATAATCAAAACGTTGACAACGGGAGATTATTGTAGGTATAACTCTTTGAGGATCGGTAGTCGCCAATATAAAAATTACTTGTTTTGGAGGTTCTTCCAATATCTTTAACAAAGCATTAAATGCTGCTGTGCTAAGCATATGACACTCGTCAATTATGTATACTTTATATCGCAATTGTATAGGAGCAAATTTTGCCTGCTCAATAATTACTCGAATATTGTCAACTCCTGTATTACTTGCTGCATCGATTTCTACAACATCTAATGAAGAACCTTTAACTATAGTTTTACATGCCTCACAATTTCCACAAGGAAATAAGTTAGGAACATCTAATTCCAAACAATTAATAGATTTTGCTAAAATTCTAGCAGTAGATGTTTTGCCTGTTCCCCGGGGACCTGTAAATAGGTAAGCATGAGATATACGCTGAAATTTAATAGCATTGCTTAAAGCTACAACAATTGGTTCCTGTCCTACTAAATCATTGAAATTTTGAGGGCGATATTTTTGGTAAAGAGGTTCATAAAACAGCATAATTTTAGTAATTTAGTCTAAACATATTTAATCATGTTTGGATAAAAATTTAATAACTTTAGGTATGCAAATACTATTGCAATTCAGTACAAATTTCAAATTCAGTTTCTCTATTTTTTAGACTTCATCCTGTTAAAGTAGAGGATACTAAATTGTTTCATTTTTTATATAAAGGTAACAACAAATTTCATGAGTGAAAAAACCATTAATGCTAGAGATTTATTCCGTGCTGCATATGAAAATCGTTATACTTGGGATACTAATTTCCCAGGATACACTTCAGATATAACTTTTCAAGAAAATAATCAAATATTTTCTGGTCAGATTAAGATTAATAAAGATCTTTCTTCAGAAGTATTTAATATTAAAGATAGGGAAGCTTTAGCTCAAGTTAAGTCTCAGTTATGGGAAATTACTATCCATCGAGTGCGTCGTTCTTTTGAAGATACTCATGGTCAAAATATTTTTCGTTATGGCGATATAGACAAGAAAGGCTTTGTAGAAATTCTTATGGGTGGCAAATCAGAAGGAGATCGTTATAAAGTCCATGACAATGAGATCTGTCATGTTCATCGTCACATTCATGGCATTGTCGTTACGATCGACACCTTTAGTAGTCATAATACAGGGGAAGGATACTTATCACATTGTTATGATTCTATTTATCACGATCCCAAAACGGGAAAAGTAAAAACAGACAAAAGATATTTTGAAGATAATTATCACAAAATTGGAAGCTATTACATCTTAAATAATCGTATTATTAAGGGTCAAGAGAATGAAAAATCTTTAATTAAAAATTTTTCATTCTCTAATATCGAACTTTTATAACTAATTATTTTCCATATTTTTCCTTTTCACTTTATTGAATAGCTAATAATAAATATAAAATTGTGAATCATTATGTTTCTTTGCAGATACAGAAATTGTTTTTATTTTATTCATATAGAAACATAATGGTTTAAACAATTAATGTCTAATGTTTTTATTGTTTATTGGCCATTCTTCTTGTAGAATGCCGACAGTTAAAATAGTAATAGCTAGTAGTAATATGAATAAAATTCCTGGCGGTTTAGAACAGGCTATATCTCAAGCAAAAGAAGCTACAAAAGTTGCTCTAGCAGAAGGAGTTAAACGTATATGCTTAGAAGTAATTATCCCGGAAATTGTCCTTCAATCGCAAGATTTAACTTTAGAATTTATTTCCATATTTAAAGATAAAGAATCAGAATTAAAAATATTTTTTCCTGATACAGGATCTGCTGCTTTGGCTCGTCGCGACTGGGGAGAAACTACATTTAAAATAAGTGACCTCGGAAACCGAGGAGTTACTATAGAAAATAAATTATTAGAAACAGATCAGATTCTATTATTAGTAGCTCCTTCTTTTACTGAAATAGAAGCTATAGAGACGTTATGTAACCTTGCTAATAATCGCCCTGTTATTTTCTTAATCCCCCAGTTTGAGGATATTTCTATTGTAGGTATTGGCCATGTTGCACGTGAAATACAAAAACGATTTCTTAATACTTTGGAATCTGTATATTATTTTTATCCGTTAGATAAATTCTTGATAGTACACTCCTACTTATCTCCTTGGTATATCTACTCTGAAGAAAAAGAAGGTTATCGGTTAATAGATCAAAAAAACGATAAACCCAGTCAAGAAGAGTTAGAGTCATTAATTGTTGACGAAGTTACAGTTGACAAACATATTATTGGTTCCCCTTCAAAGACAAGCTTCATGTCTGAAATACAACGCTTTATCGATTTTTTAAGTAAATAATTTTTCAAAAAAATGAGTTATTAGTAATTAAACTTATAACTACATAAAGTTGATGTTAAAAAATATACCTTTCTAGTATGAGTCACTTATTAAAAAAAAAGATGACATGTCAATGTTCGCAGTAAATTACTAGAAACTACTGATAGAGTTAGAAGGTCTTATTTTCTTCATCAAACTTACCATTTCTAAAGAATTTAAAGCGTAGTTCCATCCTTGATTACTTTTAATACCAGCCCTTTCTAAGGCTTGTTGCATAGTATCAGTAGTTAAAATACCAAAAGTAATAGGTGTACCGGTTTGGAAGCCTACTGCAGCTATCCCTTTAGCTGCCTCTGCTGATACATAATCGAAATGTGGTGTCTGACCACGAATAATAGCTCCTAAGCAAATAATAGCATCATACTTACTTAATAAAGCTAATTGATGTGCAACTAATGGCACTTCAAAACTTCCAGGGACCCAAGCATAATCGACTTGATTCCCTTGAGGATCTATATCAATTCCATGACGTTTTAAACAGTCTTGGCATCCTGATAAAAGTTTACTAGTTACTAAATCATTAAAACGTCCTATTACAATAGCAAGACGTATATTAGATAAATCTTCCGCAAAAGTACCTTCAAAAATAGTCATAATATTACAGGTTTTGTTTTTAAAAAAATAACTTTCATTATTAGCATAACTAAAGATAAGAAATTATGTTGAAAATCAGTAAGCTATAAAAATCTTAAATATTTACTGATTTTTTCCAGATGTCCTTAGGCAAAATATTTTATGTACTTTAAGCTAAAAATTTAACATTTAGTTGTTATTCAGAAACTAAGACAGTCTATATTTTAACTTTTTGCATTGATATTTAAGAAAACATTTAATTATAAGTTTTTAGTATACATTCAGTGACATTAAAACCTGAAAGTCTTTTTCAAGAGAGGCTTTCAGGTTTTGATTTTATTAACAGATTTCCTAGACTGTCATAATATCCTTGGTCTTAGTAGTTAATAACTCATCGATTTTTTTAGTAAATTCATCAGTTATTTTCTGGATACTTTCTTGCAAGTTGCGAGATTCATCTTCAGAAATATATCCATCTTTTACTTGTTTACGTACAGCTTCATTAGCATCTCGGCGAATATTTCTGACAGCAACTTTCCCTTCTTCTGCCATTTTATTAGCCATTTTTGCTAATTCTTTTCTCCTTTCTTTTGTTAGAGGAGGAATGTTAAGACGTATAACCTGGCCATCATTGTTAGGTGTCAATCCTACGTCAGACATGTTGATAGCTTTTTCAATTTGTCCTATGCTTCCCCTATCAAAAGGTTGAATTAAAAGAGTAGTTGCGTCAGGAGTATTAATATTTGCAAGAGATTTTAGCTGAGCTTCCGTTCCATAATAATCGACCGTTACTCTATCAAGAATTGCTGCATTAGCACGTCCTGTCCTCAAGGTATTAAAAGACTTTTGAGTAGATTCAACAGTCTTTTTCATACTAGTTTTAAGATCATTTAACATCACAGAAACCTCCCACAACGGTCCCAACAGTTTCACCTTCAATTGCCCGAACAATATTTCCTGGAATAGAAAGATTAAAAACAATTATTGGTATATTATTTTCTTTACAAAGTGATATAGCTGTGCTATCCATCACTCGTAAATCATGAGTTAATACATGATTGTAATTGAGGCTTACATAGCGGCGAGCATTAGGATTGAGTTGAGGGTCAGAATCATATACTCCGTCAACTTTAGTAGCTTTAAACACTACTTCTGCATCAATTTCTGCCGCTCTTAAAGCAGCAGTTGTATCAGTGGTAAAAAAAGGATTACCTGAACCGGCCCCAAAAACAATAACCCTTCCCTTCTCCAAATGCCGAATTGCACGGCGGCGGATATATGGTTCAGCCACTTCCTGCATAGCAATTGCTGTTAATACTCTTGTAGGAACACCCATTTGCTCAAGAGCATCTTGTAATGTCATTGCATTCATAACTGTAGCGATCATTCCTACATAGTCTGCAGTTGCTCGATCCATTCCGGCCGAAGCAGCTTTAACCCCACGAAAAATGTTACCTCCGCCTACAACAATCGCCAACTGAATGTTGTGGCTAATAACATCTTTAATTTCTTGAGCAATATCGGCGACGACTTTGGGGTCAATGCCATAGCCCAGATTTCCCATCAGGGCTTCACCGCTGAGTTTAAGTAATACGCGCTGGTAAGTCATCCCTATGCTACAACTTTTTTTATTGAGCCTATAATATCTGGATAATAAGCATCAGGTATCTTGTCACTTTTGTCAAACGAATTAGTATTATTTTTTATCGATCTAGATGTACTTAATCTTTATCACCACTGTAAATACTAAGTTCAAAAAGAGACAAGTCTGGCTTAATTAGAAAGATTTATAACATTACAAATATAATATTAATTATTCAATTTGTCTTTCCAAAAATTATATATATCTGACATGTCTTCTATCAAGAACCGCTAGTACTAAAAATTAATACTAATACATTGATATAGATTCAAAAGATAAATATATCTACAACAAAACTTACTTAATTAAGAAAATAATACGATCACTTTTATATCTACTCTTCGTAGATATTTGGATATGATTTTTGTGTATATTTAACTGATGAAATTGATTTTCTTATCTATAGATTTATATATTAAAAAATAACGATAATTACAATACAAAAGTTTATGTTAACCAAAATATATCATATTAGTATAACTAGAAGTAACACATGGTATAGAAATATTGATAGTTTATTTTAATATCCACCAACCAAAAGTGGGGCCGACCAAATGAACTGTAAACCATATAAGTATAGCAATCCCAATGCCTATCCAGGCTGCGTTTGTGGTCCATCTATACATTAAATCAACTTGATGCTTGGAAATTGGAACTTGAGGCAAGATCCTCTGTTCTCTTTTATTAAAATTATTTATTTTGTTTGTACGACGTTTTGATTCACCCATCTTTCACTTGAAATTAAAATAATTTTTATACTAGATAGAATATATACTTTGTTAATAGGCTTGCATAAATATGAAAACCTTAAGGTATATTAATACTTTCAACTAGTAATATACTAACGAAGTATTGGTAAGTAGTATACTATCAATATGACAAACTTTAAGTCTGAGAAATATTATTTTTATAATAAGTCTAATATTTATATATTTTTAACTAATAAACATTATTTGTATCTCATAGTTTAAGGTACAAAATACAGAAATTAGTTAAAATTTCGCTATTAATGCGATAAAAATTCACAACTATTCTTTTTTCACTTATTCGATAAGCTATTTCTTAACATTTAATTTAAAACTTATTTAGTGCAGAAACTTGGTATTATAAGATTCAAATAATTATAATTAATTTTTAAATTAAAAACATGGGAGAGACTATTACCCTCTTATCAAAGCGAGAAATTGACAAAATGCGCCGAGCTGGACGTTTAGCGGCTAGGCTATTAGATTATCTAGAACCTATGATCGAGCCTGGAATAAGTACCCTGGAAATCAATAATGAAGCAGAAAGATGGACTCAATCTCATGGAGCAATAAGTGCACCTTTGGGGTACCATGGTTTTCCAAAATCAATTTGTACTAGCGTTAATCACGTTATTTGTCATGGTATTCCTAACGCACAACAAATTTTGAAGGAAGGAGATATTATTAATGTCGATGTTACGCCAATTTTAGATGGTTATCATGGTGATACATCAAAAACATTCTTTGTAGGAAAACCTTCACAAATAGCTAAAAAATTGGTAGAAATAGCAGAAACATCTTTAATAAATGCTATTCAAGCTGTAAAACCTGGTTCAAAGATTGGAGATATTGGAGCTGCGATCCAAGAGTGTGCAGAACCGTATGGTTTTTCAGTGGTAAGAGATTTTGTTGGCCATGGTATTAGTAATATTTTTCATACAGCCCCTCAAATTCCTCATTACGGAATAAAAGGCAAAGGGAAAAAACTGCGGTCTGGGATGGTATTTACTATTGAGCCAATGATCAACGAAGGAACATGGGAAGCAGTTATATTAAAAGATGGTTGGACAGCAGTTACTAGAGATGGAAAACTATCAGCTCAGTTTGAGCATACCATCGCTGTGACAGAGACAGGAGTAGAAATCTTAACCATTCCAGACTAAATCATTAATATTAATTTTCATATAAGATATGATTCAAATTAGATAAAAAACACATAAAACATTAAATATAAATGTTATTTTTTAATAAAAATTAATTTATTAGCCAAAGAATAGACTACATATATTATTTTTTATATGGTAAAAGTTTTTCATTTTTCTGATATTCATCTTGGTAGTGGATTTTCCCATGGAAAAATAAATCCAAAAACTGGTTTTAATACCCGTTTAGAAGACTTTGTAAAATGTTTAAGCTTATGTATTGATAGTGCAATTGAAGAAAAGGTTGATATTGTTCTTTTTGGAGGTGATGCTTTTCCAAATTCAACACCACCTCCATATATTCAAGAAGCTTTTGCTACTCAATTCCGACGCTTATCTAATCTTCGCATACCTACTATTCTATTAGTAGGTAATCACGATCAACACTCTCAGATAAATGGAGGGGCAAGCTTATCTATTTATAGAACGTTAGAAGTACCCAGTTTTATAGTAGCAGACACTCTAAAGACTCATAGGATATTAACAAAAAATGATTATATACAAGTCATTACCTTACCTTGGTTAACTAGATCTTCTCTTCTAACAAAATCTGAGACCGAAGGCTTATCTTTAGAACAAATTGATAATCTTTTAATTGAAACATTAAAATTAGCTTTAGAATCAGAGATCAAGCAGTTAGATTCCAATTATCCAACAATTCTTCTAGCACATTTAATGGTTGATCGTGCAAAATTCGGAACTGAAAATTTTTTAGCGGTAGGACGTGGATTTACTATTCCTATTTCTTTATTGATACGTTCCGAATTTGACTATGTAGCATTAGGTCACGTGCATAAACATCAAAATCTCAATCCCCAAAACAACCCCCCTATTGTTTATCCAGGAAGTATTGAGAGAGTAGATTTCAGTGAAGAAAAAGAAAAGAAGGGGTATATTTTATTAACGGTTGAGAACAAGCAAACAAATTGGAAGTTTTTTCCACTACCTGCCCGTCTTTTCGTTACTATAGAAGTCGATGTTTCTCAAAGTATAGATCCTCAGGAAACTCTAATTGATGCTATAAGAAAAAAACAAATTAAAGAATCTGTTGTTAGGTTAAATTATCAAATTTGTTCTGAACAATTAGAATTAATTGATATTTCCTATATTTGTGAAGTATTAAAAGCCTCTCATAGTTATACAATTTGTCCTAAAATACTCAATGAGACATCTAAAATACGTTTGCCAGAATTAGGGCTTGAAAAAAGTTTGGATCCTATCGAAGCTTTAAGAGCTTATCTTAATAATAAAAACGATATTAAAGATATAACTGATGATATGTTAAAAGCAGCTCATCAGCTCTTAAAAGAAGAAAATGAAACAATAGAAGCAGACTAGTCTACATATAAGGTTTTTAATAAGATTAATATTATTAATTCTTAACTACATAGTTAATGATTGGGTATCATTTTCTACTAATTTTGCAAGATCCTGTAAAAAAGCAGCCGCATGAGAACCATAAATTATACGATGGTCACAAGTTATATTGACTGTCATTTTATTCTGAATTCCAAATAATTTGTCTGAAACTGCTACTACATGGGGCTTGGATGCTCCAATTGCTAAAATAGAGCCTTGCTCTGGAGGTAAAATAGCATCAAACGTATCTACTCCAAACATACCTAAATTTGATAAAGTAAATGTACCATTACTGTATTCGTTTGGTTTTAATTCTTTTGTACGAGCTCTATACAACAAGTCTTTCCAAGTACGAGAAAGGGAATAAATATCTAATTCGTCCACATTGTTTAGAACTGGAGTTATTAAACCTCCATCAGGCATAGCTACAGCTATCGCAATATTAACAGATTCACAATATTGAATTCCTGTACCGTTATATTTAGCATTTATTAATGAGTGATTTCGTAATGTTAAGGCGATAGCTTTTGCTAACATAACAGTCATCGTAACGCCTTTAGATTTAATAGTCTTATATAATTTATCTAATTTTTCCGTATTAATATCATAACTTACTCTAAAAACTGGAACTTGTAGAGTAGCTGATATATTTTTTGCTATTGTCTTTTGTATAGTGTTAAATGGAACAACTGCTTGAGATATATGAGCTTGAGGTTTAGTAACTGAATTACTTTCTTCTTTATTTTGAATATCTTTTGTTACGATTCTTCCATAAGGTCCACTACCTTTAATTTTGTGTAAATCTATACCTAGTTCTTTAGCTATTTTTTTGGCTCTTGGAGATGCTATGATGCGATTTTCAACTTTATTTGTATTGGTAGTAGATATATTTACAGTATTAAATTCATTTTGAGAATTTTTAGCAAGCGTTTCTTCTATTTTTTCTTCTCTATTCTCTAGAGAAGAAGTAAGTTTTATAGATTTTTGAAAACCAGGGTTAGATAGATTTTTTTTCTGAGTGCTGCTTATCTCTTCTACGGTTTCTGCTATTAAGGCAATTACTTCTCCTACAGGAGCTTCCTCTCCAGCTTTTACTAAAATAGTCGCAAGATAACCATCATAGAAAGATTCTACATCCATATCTGCTTTATCTGATTCTACAATTAGAACAGTTTCTCCCTTCTTGACTTTATCTCCAGGAGATTTTTCCCAGGAAATAATCTTCCCTTCAGTCATAGTAGAACTTAAAGCTGGCATAAAAATGTCATAAATCATAAAGTATTATTTTTATCTTATGGTGCTAAAGTATTAGTAAATAAATAATCAAAATAAGAACATTAAATGGATCTTGAAGTTTGATAACACATTTTATTGTAACGAAAAAAAACAATTTGAGTATTAGTAAATCAACAACAAAAAAGTTAATTTTTTTTCACATTCCTAAAAAGGATACAATAAGGCTACAGCAATTTTTATTTTTTTGCTATCTAAAATCATCTTTAGCTTAAAAATAATTTTAAATTAGTGAATATTTCATGTAAGACATTCAGTTATTAAATTAATAATTACAAAAATAAAATAGTCTCTTAAAGAGATAAATCATACCCTTGTTAACGTGTTATTTTTTCTCGTGAAAATTCTAAAATAAAGACTTTGTAACATTTCTTTCAGAGGAAATAGTAAATAAGTAATGGGATTTACTGTAACAATAATATCTCGGTAATCTTTTTTAACATTTTTAATGATTTGTTTGGCCACCCATTTTGCTGACATGATACCAACAGGGTTAAGCTTACTTTTAAAAGGACCTAGTATTAATTTTCTAACAATACAAGGAGCATCTAAACGATAAAGTGTAACTAGATCTCCTAGATTTCTTTTACTTAATTCATATAACGGACTAAACGCAGGAATCACTTCTGATTCTGACGTATTAACCCAAATTTCTTTACAGGCTCTATCACGATTAGTTTTAATAGTTTGAAAAAATAAGTCCATCAATCGACAACTAGAAAATGTATTAATTTCATAAGATTGTTTGATTGATTCTATAGTTCTCTTTTTGTTGACATTTACTCCGTGGTTAATTATCAATATATCAATCTTAGACAATTCATCTATTAGTTTATATTCTTTCCCAGTTTCCCAAACTAATGTTTTAACAGGTAAGTTATGACCATTAATATCTAAGACTATAGGTTTATTTTGAGAACTAAAAGCAACAATTTTAGCCTGGTTAGAATGTAATATTTTAAGTATCTCAACACCAAGAGTTCCTGATGCACCTGTAATTCCAATTGTCTTACCTTTTAAAGACAAAGCTGTTCCCATAATTTTATCAATTAAGGTTAATGTGCCACTGTAGTAAGCCTTCTGATTGTCAAAGTGATGTCTCCAATGATAAGAACGATTTACAGTCCATTGAGCAGGCAAGGAAGAAAAATCTCCTGGATGATGAGTAAAATCAGTGAATTTATCCATTTTAGGAATTCCTAATCCACGAGTAATCGCTCCCAATAAAAAGAATAAAGAATATAAGATACCTGATTCCGCAAGCCACCAATGAGAAATATTAAGCAACCATAATATTGTTACAAGGATAGCTCCAAAAATTATCATAAACAAAGATTCTGGAACATCATTATACCAATGAGCTTTACGATAGATCTCTGCATTGACAGGATTAAAGTCTGAATTAAATACTCGATGATGCCAATTATGAAAGCGATATAATGTTTGCCAATTATGAGCTAAAACATGGTACAAATCTCGAACAATTTCTACCCAAACAATTGGGCCTAAACAAAGTGTAATAATAAATATGATATCAATCATTACGTAGTCATATAAGTATTTATTTTGTATTATAAGTAGATAGTACAAAGTATTGTCAAAGTTATTAAAAAAGAAGAGTTATTTCTTTATATCTGTTACAAAAATACTTTTCGTGAGTTATTAAACAATTTCATAAACTGCCTTAGATAATTATTTTAGTGTAGTCTATACTAGCAATTTTGGTTTTGAGAAATATTAAATTAATAATAGTAGTTTAATATTTTCACTAGTTTATTATTTTTACTTCTATTTGCATGATATTTAATCAACATAGTTAAAAACATAAATAATCACTTTTATTTTTCTAAAGCACCTAACTCTTATTTTTTCTATATATTTCGTAAACTAGTGTACAAGTTAGTTACTATTCCTAAGAGTTTACTAAATGATTTATCTTAATTTTTAGCTGTTTACTTTATACTTTATATTTAGTGCTATTTTTCTAGATTAATTTTTAATATGAGTAGGAATTTAAGAGAATTTATAAAAGAAGTTGAACAAAGAGGGCAACTAAGACGTATCAAGAGTTTAGTAGATCCTGATTTAGAAATTGCAGAAATTTCTAATCGGCTTTTACAGGTAGGAGGGCCAGCCTTACTTTTTGAAAATGTCAAAGGATCGGATTTTCCCCTAGTTGTTAACTTATTAGGAACTGTAGAACGTGTATCTTGGTCACTAAAGGTGGAGAAACCTGAGGAATTAGAAATTTTGGGGAAAAAGTTGGCGATGCTACAGCAACCTAAACCACCGAAAAATATTTCTCAAGCAATCGATTTCGGAAAAGTACTTTTTGATGTTATCAAAGCAAAATCTAGCAATAGCTTTTTCCCTCCTTGTCAGCAATTTGTTCTTAAAGACGAAGAAGTTGATCTTTCAATTCTTCCTCTAATACGTCCTTATCCAAAAGATGCAGGAAAAATAATTACTTTAGGATTAGTCATAACGAAAGATTGTGAAACTGGTACTACTAATGTTGGTGTTTATCGCTTGCAGTTACAATCAAAAAATACAATGACAGTACATTGGCTGTCAGTAAGGGGAGGAGCTAGACATCTTAGAAAAGCAAAAGAAGCAGGCAAAAAATTAGAAATTGCTATAGCCTTAGGAGTTGATCCTTTAATTATTATGGCAGCTGCAACTCCAATTCCAGTAGATCTTTCAGAATGGCTGTTTGCTGGATTATATGGAGGTTCAGGAGTTTCTTTAACAAAGTGTAAAACTTTAAACTTAGAAGTCCCAGCTGAAGCTGAATTTGTTTTAGAGGGTACAATCAACCCAGGTGAAGTAATGGCTGATGGACCTTTTGGAGATCATATGGGCTATTATGGAGCGCAAGAAGATTCTCCTTTGATACATTTTCACTGCATAACACATCGTAAACAGCCAATTTATCTAACAACTTTTAGTGGTCGTCCTCCTAAAGAAGAGGCAATGATAGCTATAGCTTTAAATAGAATTTATACGCCTATTCTGAGACAACAAATCACAGAAATTAAAGATTTCTTTCTTCCAATGGAAGCTTTGAGTTATAAAGTTGCTATTATTTCTATTAAAAAAGCTTACCCTGGTCATGCTCGCCGTGCTGCTTTAGCTTTTTGGAGTGTTTTACCACAGTTCACTTATACTAAATTTGTAGTTGTGGTTGATGACAATATTAATATTCGCGATCCACGACAAGTAATGTGGGCTATCAGCTCTAAAACTGATCCATCAAGAGATGTTTTTATATTAGCAGATACTCCTTTCGATACTTTAGACTTTGCTAGTGAAAAAATTGGTTTAGGTGGAAGAATGGGAATAGATGCTACTACGAAAATTTATCCTGAAACTAATCATGAATGGGGAGAACCTCTAGAATCTGATAGTAATATTATTGATATTGTTGATCAGCGTTGGTCAGAATATGGATTAGCTGATATTGCTCTAAAAGAAGTAAACTCTAATTTATTTGGTTACGATATTTCGTAATATTAAATTTTAATTAAAGTAATAGAAGAAAAACTAAGACTATTGGGAAGTATTTAAAAATTAATTCTTTTAGATTTCATGTTTTTATAGCAATATACGATTTTTCATGAATACACTAAAAGCTAACATATAGATATTGACTATACTTTTAAGCAGCTTTAGATTGCTATATGTTAAAATTTCTGAATATTTCACTGTTATTGAGGAGCTGCAAAATACTTCAATATCTAACTCATTATTAAGGAAATTTCATGACAATAGAAAGTAATTATGGTGCAGAACAAATTCAAGTTCTTAAGGGACTAGAACCAGTAAGAAAACGCCCAGGCATGTACATCGGGACTACTGGGCCAAAAGGACTTCACCACCTTGTTTATGAAGTTGTAGATAATTCGATTGATGAGGCTTTAGCTGGTTATTGTACTCATATTGAAGTTGATATAAATTTTGATGGTTCTGTTACTGTTACAGACAATGGACGGGGAATACCAACTGACATTCATCCTAGTACAGGTAAATCCGCCTTGGAAACAGTAATGACAGTTCTTCATGCAGGAGGTAAGTTTGGAGGTGGTGGATATAAAGTTTCAGGGGGGCTTCATGGAGTTGGAATTTCTGTTGTCAATGCTTTGTCAGAATGGCTCATTATTAAAGTTTGGCGAGATAACAATATATATACACAGCGTTATGAATGCGGAGCCGCTATTAATGAACTGGAGAAGAAACCTGATCATGAACATTCGAATGGTACATCAGTTTCTTTTCTTCCCGACAAGCAAATTTTTACATCCGATACAAATTTTGATTATGTTACTTTATCAGGAAGATTAAGAGAGTTAGCATATCTTAACTCCCAAGTAAAAATTACATTTACTGATCATCGGAAACAGGAACCTTATACTGAAAATTATTTTTATGAAGGAGGAATTAAAGAATATGTTGCTTACATGTGTCGAAATAAAGAACCTTTACATAAAGACATTATTTACGCTTGTGGAGAGAAAAAAGGTGTTCAAGTTGAAGCTGCTTTACTTTGGTGCGTAGATGCATATAGTGATAGCTTATTAGGTTTTGCCAATAATATTAGAACTGTTGATGGTGGTACACACCTAGAAGGACTTAAAACAGTTCTAACTAGAACAATGAATAATATTGCTAGGAAAAGAAATAAGATAAAAGAAAATGAATCCAACTTGAGCGGCGAAAATGTTCGAGAAGGCTTAACGGGTATCGTCTCTGTTAAAGTCCCGGAACCAGAATTTGAAGGACAAACTAAAACGAAGCTTGGTAATACAGAAGTTAGAGGTATTGTAGATTTATTAGTAGGAGAAATTTTAGGAGAATATTTAGAATTTCATCCTCATGTAGCTGACAATATTATAGAGAAAGCTGTTCAAGCTTTAAAAGCGGCAGAAGCGGCGAGAAGAGCTAGAGATTTAGTACGTCGTAAGTCTGTGTTAGAATCTTCTCCTTTGCCTGGAAAATTAGCAGACTGTAGCACGAGGGATCCCTCAGAAGCGGAGATTTTCTTAGTAGAAGGAGATTCAGCAGGGGGCTCTGCTAAACAAGGAAGAGATAGACGTTTTCAAGCAATCCTACCGCTTAGAGGAAAAATCATCAATATTGAAAAGACTGATGATGCCAAAATATATAAAAATAACGAAATTCAGTCTCTAATAACCGCTTTAGGTTTAGGCATTAAAGGAGAGACGTTTGACGCATCACAATTGCGTTACCATAGAATTGTAATTATGACAGACGCAGATGTTGATGGAGCACATATCCGTACTTTATTGTTGACATTTTTTTATCGTTATCAAAGATTATTAATAGAAAAAGGTTATGTGTATATTGCTTGTCCTCCCTTATATAAGATAGAAAGGGGACGTAATCATTCCTACTGTTATAACGAGCAACAGTTACAAGAGCATCTAAGTAATTTTCCTGCGAATGCTAAATATACCATTCAACGATTCAAAGGATTAGGAGAAATGATGCCTGTCCAGCTGTGGAATACAACTATGAACCCTGAGACACGTAGTATGAAAAGAGTAGAGATCGAAGATGTTGTAGAAGCAGATCGTATTTTTACAATTTTAATGGGTGATAGGGTTGCCCCTAGACGACAATTTATTGAAGATTATGGTTCCAAATTAAATGTAACAGATCTTGACATATAGACACTACATTAAAATTGACTAGTTATTAGAATAATATTTTTCCTATCTAACAATAAGTCAAATAATAAGCTATGAACTCTATATGATTATTAATCATAAACGTACATGATATTTATTTAATGTATTCATAGTTAATGCTATTTAAATATAATATCTAATCAAAAAGTATTTAGTTAGAGATAGATATGCTGCTAACTAAATAATTAAGTTTTTTGATTAATAATTCTTGTTTTTTCAAAAATTGTATATTTTAAATAATTTACTAATATTTTCTATTGTTAGTTGTTTTTATATATGCTCATCCATTTCCTCAATAGATAAGCTAATTTTGACTAGAGATATTATCAATACATGTCCCATCACTTCTAAGCATACATGTACTTTAATTGTTTCGTAAGCTACTTTCGAGACAGACTAGTATATGATTTATTATACAGAAGACTTTAATGTTTCTTGTAATTCAATAACATTACCTATAACAGCTATTGCTGGAGCTTGAAAATCTTGTTGTTTCACTTCTTCTATGATTAGTCCCAATGTACTAACTAGTTGTTCTTGCTTCAGCAAAGTTCCCCAACGTATTAAAGCAATTGGTGTTTTAGATATTAAACCTTCTAGTAATAGCTGAGTAACAATATTTGCTAGGTTATGGATTCCCATATAAATAACAATAGTTTCTGCGCCATTAGCAATTGCCGACCAGTTAACTCCGGAACGATATTTGCCTACTGCTTCATGTCCAGTTACAAATATTACAGAGGAACTATATCTTCGATGAGTAACTGGAATTCCTGCATATGCAGGAGCTGCAATCCCTGATGTAATACCAGGAACAATCTCCACTAAAATTCCGGAGTTTATAAGATCCTCCATTTCCTCCCCTCCTCTGCCAAATACAAATGGATCTCCTCCTTTTAGCCTTACTACTACAGGATGTTTTTGTGCCTGCTCTATTAAGATTTTAGTAGTTTCTACTTGCAATTTTGAATGATTACCTCTGCGCTTTCCCACATTAATTTTAATAGCATAGTTATTAATCATATTAAGAATCTCAGAACTTATTAAAGCGTCATAAACTACTACATCAGCATGCTCTAATAAATTTTTACCTTTTACAGTGATTAAATTAGGGTCACCTGGTCCCGAACCTACTAAGTAGACCTTACTAATATGAGTCTTTGATGTTGTATCCATTACTTTACTATCTCATCTACAATTAACTTAACAAGTTCAAAAGTTTCTCCTATTGGATATCCTAAATCAATCTGAGTTCCAGGTAAATTATCTTGTATTTTTTGAATCTGTTGAGCAATAATATTTGTAATTTTTCCTCTAAAGAGAAAGTACGGAATAATGACAATTCTTACTTTATTTTGCTTTAGTAATATATTGATTTGATCAGATAAATTAGGCTTTATGCCCCAATAGGCTGTTTTCGCATTTAGTCTATTAGCAATAGTTTCAATAGTATTATTGCCGTCCTTAAAGTTACTACCATGAGAGATGATAATTCTAGCATTTATTTGAGAACATATTGAAAACTGATTAGATAAAATGTCGATCAATCCTTTATAGCTACCCAAATAAGGACATAGTTCTAAATTCATATAACTACCTACTTTCTCATGAGCTATGCTAACTTCTAACGGAATATCCTGTTTAACATGAATTCCAGGAAATAAAAACATTGGAACAATTTTGAGATTTTTAATTCCATAGTTTTTTATCTTTAAGGAAAATTGTTGAATTTTTTTAGCTAAAGGAATTTTCGATAATTCTAAAGTTGCTGTTTCAACAATAATTACTTGCGAGACATTTTTATAGTAAATGGTTGAAGTCTCACATAGAAATTGTTTATGAAGATAATTTAGCTGCCAAGATATTAAATAAGATAATCTTTTCAGAGAAATCTGAGATTGTAAATTGCGGCTACCATGAACGACGAGAAGATAAGCGGATGTAGAAATCAAAATATTTGGAGTATATAATTATTATGTTGTAAAAAACCTAAAAAATTATTGATCAAAACTAATTTAGAGTAATAAATCAAAGTCTATTTTTTAAAGAAAATCATATATCATAATGATGAGGAGAGTAACCCTAGTTCTTTTTTGTTTTTTTAAATTATTAACGTTTGTATGTATTTTGTTAATATTCTTTCTAAATAATTATCTATTGATACATGGTCAATTAAATTTTTATTTGATAAAAAGTTTATCTAAAAATTAGAAAAAGTATACTATTTAATAACTATATAAACAAACCTCTTTCTTGATCCCTAATATTTTTGTTAGATGATATGGTAAGAACGCTTCTCTATTTTTCTAGTCTTTGTATAAAATAATGTCTGATATAAATTCTTCTGTTAAATTGAAACCAATTATATTAGATGCCCTACCAGATTTTATAATCTCTGGACATCATTGCTCTACTCATATTCAAAAGCATATAGATCTTATTTTACTTGCTCTTGAAGCGCTAGATTTAGGGGCATCAGAACAAATGTTAACAACGATAAAGCTTTTCAATCTACAAAAAATTATTAAAAATCGTATTACACTTTGGCGTCTACGCTCTACTAATCCTTGGAGACGTGCTTATAATCGTGGTACTTTATCTCTTGAGCAGGCAAAAGCTCTAATTATAATTACAAATCATCATGTTAAACCTTTAACTTCAGAAATTAGACAGTTATTATTAGCCGAGCAACAAATGAGTGAGAATAAATTACCAGTAACTTGTCATTTTCTTTTGGCTGAATATTTGGATCAATTTCGTGCTCATTTTCATAGTCGCATGAATCCTAATCGTGCAAAAGTTTCATTGTATTTAAAGTCAGAACAAAAACTAAACGAATTGGCCTTAGTACTACTTAAACAATTATTATTCTGCACAGGAACGTCTGGGATGAAACGTTTATGGGTTAGTTTATTTGATGGAGAAGTTGTATGAATATTAAACGGTACTATAGTTTACCTAACTGTACTTTGGTGTTAGAAGGCTTAAATGATCAAGTTCCCTCTAATGAGACTCACCAAATGTTATCGATATTAGTTAACGCTGAGTGTCAATTTACAGGTATTTCTCAAAAATTAGAAGGTGGACACATTTTTTTTGAAAATCTTGTCAAGGCCACTAGTGAATATGTCCAGGCTTATTTAGGCGGAACTCCTCCTTTTTTACATTCTTTACCAGCGAACAATATGATTAATATTGAAAAGCTTGCTGATGTAGATCTTCATTCGTTAACCTATTGTCCATCCACTGAAAATAAAGATGTCGTCAAGGTTATATTAACAACAGTTCAGCTGTTTGACTTAGTAGAAGGAATTGACCAATTTTTTGCTGATAACTATACTTTACCTAGCTTTAACTTAGAATTAAAGCCAATACCTAATCGTTATCATTATTCTAATAAATCACTTACAGAACTAGTAATTCCGGTTGTTACAGCAGTTGCTAGTTTAACTTTTATGTCTTTACTATTATCCTTTATACCTATACCAGAAGTTGTTGAACCGAGACCTAGCTTAACTCCAGTATCTATAGAAATTTCTTCTCATATTCATATATAAAAAGAAAATATCTTCTTTTCTGAAATATTGTTTCATATACTCGTTAACTATATAGTGTTATTTTATGGTTTCAAAATTGAAAAACCTTACCTCCTTCAACTTTTATAATTTGCGAAGATTTTAACCACTCCGTATCAAAATTAGGTAAATGAGTAGTTGTAATAAGTGTTTGGAACCTTCCTTGAATAGCTTCTAGTAACTGTTTTTGTCGATTATTATCTAGCTCAGCCAAAACATCATCAAGTAGTAACAATGGAGGTTCTCCGATTACATCTTCAATTAACTGAAGTTCTGCTAGTTTAATAGCCAAAACTAAAGTTCTTTGTTGTCCTTGAGAACCATAAGACTTTGCTTGGTTTTTATTAATAGTGAATTCAACGTCATCTCGATGAGGACCAACAATTGTTGTTGCAAGATTTTTTTCAACAGCACTACGCTGTTCTATTTTTTCCAGAAATCTCTGTTGTATAGCTTGATGATCTTCATTTTGAATACTTATATTCGATAGATAATTAATCTCTAATAATTCTGCTTTTCCACTAATACTTTCATGCCATTTTTGCGCTAGCGGAACTAATCTCTGTATTACACGGTTCCGTCTTCTAATAACTCTTGTTCCTGCTTCTGCAAGTTGTTCATCCCATAATTTTAATTGAGATACTGTACTTAGAATGCTATTAGATTTTTCTTCATTATTAAGTTGCCCTCGAATTATTTTGAGAAGAGAATTTCTTTGCCTTAAAATTTTATGGTATTGATTAATAATATGAGCATAAATAGGTTCCAATTGAATCAAAAGTGTATCTAGCCAAGTACGACGAATTTCTGGTGATCCCCTTACTAAATCTAAATCTAAGCAAGAAAATTCTACTGCATTAATGTGACCTAAAAATTCAAGATGACGATGTAGCTTTTCATGGTTCAACATTAGTGTACGTTTACCACTTGAACGAAATGTAATGCTTAGTTCAGATTCACCATATATTCTCTCAACATTAGCTACAATTTGACTACTTTTTTCACCCTCCAATATCAGATCTTGATCTCGTCTTGTACGATGACTTTTTAAAGTAGCTAATAATTCTATCGCTTCAAGTAAATTAGATTTTCCTTGAGCATTATTACCTAGTAAAATTGTTTTTTGTGACTGTAAATTAACTGATTGTTTATAATAATTACGAAAAGTATATAGATTAATGTTTTTTAAGTACATCTCAATTTTTAGATTAGCATAATTGTAAGTTTGCCAGAGAATAAAGACAGGTTCATATGTAGTAGGTTAAACATTTTTTTATAAATCAAGACTATTATTAATAGTCTTAATTTCCTATATGACTCATCAAGCACTTTTTAAAAAATAGCTTTTACTTTTTATATTCAAGAATAGAATCAATAGTGTATTATTATATGTAATTGATTACATTTATTTACTAGCTTTTTATCAAAATAAATTTTTAAATGTTTTAAAAGAATTACTAATATTGAAAGAACAGTATATAGAAAAAAAGTCTATATTCCGTAATACGATAATTTAAGAATATGCTATTCTTTTATAGATAATATTCATTTAGAAAGCAATTACTTAAAGCCACTATTTTTCTATATCTAGAGAATAAATTTGACCATCCATAAAAATACGAGTTATTCCTTTAGCTTGTAAATAAGAACAAGTTTTATATAAAAGGCGACTATCAGGAACCTTAATTACTCTTTGTGAACGATTAGAAAATCTACGAGCAAAGCGATGATTGTCAAATACTGGTAAGGTCTTTTGTTGTATCTCGCTAACTGGAATTTGTCCTAAATGAGCAAACTCTTTTAATGGTCGTGCAATTAACTCTGCAGAACGGTCTATCACAAGGTAGCAAGTTTTTGGGAGTGTCGCATCAGAAAGAGGTAAGACACAAATATTACCATTCGTAAATAGAGACTCATCATAGTTTTCATCATCTTCATTACTATCTTCATCTTCTTCATCCCAATCTTCATAATTGCTTTCAAGATCTTCCCCTAACATTTCTCCTAAAGCTATAACATCTACATTTTCCAATTCATCATTTTCTTCTTCTATGATTTCTGTTTCTTCTGGAGATAACAATAAATCTGGAATATATTTTACAGTTATTGGTTTAGGCTTAGTTAATAGCTCGTTAGATATTTTATCTGATAAAGATTCAGCGGTGCCAACATTCACATCAGTTTTCTCTGATTCAGAAAGTAATTTCGAAATTTTTAAATTACTTTTGTTTGTTTTCTCAGTATTTCCTTGAATTTTACCAGTTCTTGCTAGTCGTTTTTGTTGAATTAATTCTTCATATTCTATATCTAATAGTGTATTTTTTAAAAAACGACTAATAGTAGAGCTACTTACACCATAACGATGAGCTAAGGTAGAAGTAGTTTCTGAAGTTTGACGATAAAGGTTAAGAATTTCCTGTTTATCATCATCGATTAATTTTTTAGGACTCATAATATTGTGCCTATTATTGTCAGTTTGACTCTATACTAATATTTTTATAATATTTGTTAAGATCGCCTCCTAGTAACCTAGGGATGAACATGTCTCGACAAATAGGCAAAATACTAGGATTATACTAATTCTCTGATCTAGTTTATCGTCAATTGCTAAGTTTCATCCTTTTTAAATATTAAAAACTTAATTATTATGAACATAATGAAAGGAGAGCCCGCTTTATTAGTACTAGCTGATGGTACATTTTTTGAAGGCTTATCATTTGGTGCAAAAGGTACGGTTATGGGAGAAGTCGTATTTAATACAGGAATGACAGGATATCAAGAAGTTTTAACAGATCCAAGTTATTATGGTCAAATTGTGAACTTTACGTTTCCTGAATTGGGTAATACGGGAATAAACCATGATGATGATGAGTCTGACAAACCTCATGTTTTTGGCGTTATTGCTAAAGACGTTACGTATTATCCGAGTAACTGGCGTTCAGTAGAATCTTTGCCAGATTATTTAACTCGGCATGGAATTGTAAGTATTTACGGCATAGATACTAGACAGTTAACTCGCAGAATCAGATCCATGGGAGCAATGAATGGAATTATTTCTACAGAGGTGTTAGATAAAGAAGTTTTAATATCTAAATTGCAATCTGCTCCCTCAATGGAAGGACTAAATCTAGTTAAAAAAGTTAGTACTAGGAAAATTTATCATTGGTCAACTTCTACAGATAAGAAATGGGAGTTCATAGAACATGGTAATGAGTCTATTGAAGATTTATTAACTGTCATAGTAGTTGACTTTGGGATTAAGCGAAATATTTTAAAACGTTTAGTTAGCTATGGATGTAAAGTTATCATTGTTCCTGTTGACACATCATTTGATAATATTTTGAGCTATGCTCCTGACGGTATTTTTCTTTCTAACGGTCCTGGCGATCCAGCTTCGGTTAGCGAAGGTATAAATCTAGTAAAACTACTTATTACAACTGAAATACCTATTTTTGGTATTTGTATGGGACATCAAATTCTCAGTTTAGCTTTGGGAGGTAATACATTTAAGTTAAGATTCGGCCACCGTGGACTAAATCAACCTTGCGGACTAAATGATAAGGTAGAAATTACAAGCCAAAATCATGGATTTGCTGTGTCTAAAGAATCATTAAACGAAGAAATAGAAATTAGTCATTTTAATTTAAATGATGATACTGTAGCCGGAATATGCCATAAAAAGTTACCTTTTTTCTCTGTTCAATATCATCCAGAAGCCAGCCCTGGTCCTCATGATGCCGATTACCTGTTTGCAAACTTTATTAAACTTATGCAGCAATATAGAAACAGGTCAAATCTATAGTTTTATGTATTTAAAAATATTCTATTATTAAAATATATCCCAATAGTTTAATTCTATTGAGTAGAATTAAACTATCAGATAATTTTTAACTACAAAATAAAAATTACTATCTTACATTTTAAAAATATCCTGGATGTATATTTAAGAAGTAATAAACTAAGTATATAAATAGTAAATAGAAGATTTTACAAAAACAGTATCTAATAGGCGATTAAGCAACTAAGAATATTATGTTTGCAAGAAATATTATTTAATACTAACTTTACCTCAAATGGAATGCAATTATATAAATTGTAGATTTATAAACTATAATTTAGTTCTGAAGCTAATTTACTTGAATGGCTATTTTTTAATATTGAATAGAATTAAGACATTTTTAATTTATATCATGAATATTTATTATTCATAATATAAGGTACCTATGTTTGTATTGTCATTTCTAATAATGAAATAATATGATATTTTATACTCTTAATTAAGAAACTAAGTCTATAGAAATTCCATACATTTTATATAACAAAATGAGGAAAAAGTTAAAAATATGAACTTTCATTGTTCTCTACTTTCACCCTATTCAAATATTAGCCTATGCCCTGGACTAGAACTATAACAGCTATTATTGGTATCTTTTTTGCTTTAGGAATATTAATTATTGGCAAATGGCTTTTTACCGTTGGACTATGTTTGATAGTTTTTTTAGGACAATTAGAATATTTTCAGCTAGTTAGAGCTAAAGGAATTGTTCCTGCTACTAAAACAACCCTGATTGTATCTCAGATATTGTTGATCGTAGCGGCTATTGCTCCACATTTTACGGATGCTCTGTTTGCTTTAGCAGGTACACTAATCTGTTTTTATCTTCTTTTTCAGCCTAAATTGGCTAGTATTGCCGATATATCCACTTCTATTTTAGGCTTATTTTATGGAGGATATTTACCTAGTTATTGGCTAAGATTAAGAGTAGGGTTTGACAGTACCATTACAAGTACTAATATTGCGAATAATGATCTATTTGTTCAAAAATATTTGCCTAATTTATGGACAAAATCTGATTTTTTTTCTCCTGCTTTAAATGTTACCTGTTTAGCTTTTAGCTGTATTTGGGCTGCTGATATTGGAGCATATATTATGGGTAAATCATTTGGCAAGACTCGTTTATCTAACATTAGTCCTAAAAAAACTGTTGAAGGTGCAATAGCCGGATTAGTAGGAAGTATTGTAGTTGCAGAAATTGGTGCTTGGTATCTACAATGGCCTTATTTTTATTTAACTGGTACGGTTTTAGGAGTCTTAATTGGAATTGTAAGTCTTCTAGGAGATTTAACTGAATCTATGATGAAGAGAGATGCAGGCGTAAAAGATTCAGGTAAATTAATTCCTGGCCATGGTGGAATTTTAGATAGAACAGATAGTTATGTTTTTACAGCTCCTTTAGTTTATTATTTCGTAACGTTATTTCTACCACTATTACAGTAGAAGTTCTAAATATAAAAATTTTATTTTAATATAATAATGTTATTTAGCATTTACATCATTTAGGTAAAAGACATGAAATTAAATTTTATAAATTGGTTAAATTATTTATTAGTAACAAATATATTTTTAATTTTTTTAGGATTTCTCTGGTTTTTAATAGCTGTAGTGGGTAATTTCCTTAATCTCCCCCTAGGCCTACAACTATGGTATAGATTATGGAAGATATTATTTCAACCAGCTATTGGTATTTTATTTGTTAGTGCTTTTATGAACTGGTTAATTCAGAAGATCTTTATGTATTGGGATACCATATCATCTAAAAAGAGTAAACAATAGAGATATATTATCCATAGCAAAAGATTACTCATCATAAACCGATAAAAATATGATTAATCTGGCAATACAATATCAAATCACTAAATATTTGTCTAAAATGTTATGGATAATTAAGGTAAGCTATATTATATGAACATTATTTAATAACAATCAGATAGATTGTTTAATGTTATTGCCATAATAGCTTGCGTAAAACTACTATCATTATGAGTCAAAATAAGTCTATTGTTATTTCTCCCTCCATTCTCTCAGCTAATTTTAGTTGTTTACGAGAAGAAATTGAGTTGGTTGATAAAGCAGGGGCAGATTGGATACATATCGATGTTATGGATGGTCGTTTTGTACCAAATATAACCATTGGTCCGTTAGTGGTTGAAGCAATTCGTCCTTATACTAAAAAGCCATTAGATGTTCATTTAATGATCGTAGAACCTGAAAAGTACATCGCTGATTTTGCAAAAGCGGGAGCCGATATAATTTCCATACACGCAGAAAATAATGCATCTCTTCATTTACATAGAACTCTTGGACAAATCAAAGAATTAGGTAAGAAAGCTGGAGTCGTTCTTAACCCTGCAACTTCTCTAGCATCTATCGAACATGTTCTGGAAATATGTGACTTGATTTTAATAATGAGTGTTAATCCTGGTTTTGGAGGGCAAAGTTTTATTCCTGCAATGGTAAATAAAATTCATCAATTACGTCAAATGTGCAATGATAAGAAGTTAAACCCTTGGATCGAGGTAGATGGTGGTTTAAAACCAGAGAATACTTGGAAAGTCATAGAAGCTGGTGCCAATGCTATTGTAGCTGGATCGGCTATATTTAAGTCCACAAATTATGCGGAAGCTATCAGAGGGATACGCGAAAGTAAATCTTCAAAGTAAAGATAGATTAATAACTTTTATAGTACCAATTGCTTTTTGAGAATAGTTTGTGCTCAGTAAATGTAAATATTGCAAATAGGATTGTTAAGTCATTATCGTAGTATAGTCACTTGCCTTTCAAATAGACTAATTAGAAGGATTACTTAGCTCTAGTCTCTAAAAATACTTTAGGGCATAATGTACTATGCCCCTACTATAATCTTTCTTAATTAATCAAAATAGAAGAGTGTTACTAATTTCCTCTGTTCCTCTGCTTCTTCACAGGTTTGTAGTAGGGTATGACTATCATGAAAAGCAAAACAAATGAGTTGTTGACACCGGGATATTATTTCTCGATTACATAAAGCGCTAGCTTCTCCTAAAGACAAACTGTCATTATCAGAATTTTCCACTAAATGAATTACTCTTTCTAACTGTTTTTTCGATTCTCTAGGTTGCTTATCCAAGCTTTGAGGTAATATTACAGTTAAAAGACTTGGATCTGCTCTCATAGCTCCTTTGATGGCAGCTGCATTAGTTCCTGTAGCTCCTGATGTCATTAAACGATTTCCGCCCAATACTAGAGCGTAACTCATCATCTCAATTAATTGTTGGTGAGTAATAGGTACATGACGCGAACCTAATAAAGCAATTCTTTTAGAACCAGTTTGCTGTATTGCAGCCAGTTCCTGCGCCAAAGTATCTAAGGTAAGAATATCAAGTGGTTGACTCAAAGATCCTCTTCTATATTAAATAAACGTACGCCATCTTAACAAAAGTTTCTTGATTGTGGTACAGACTTTACAGTTTTTCTTAATCTAATTTTTTGCTAATTAAGTTGAGATATAAAAAAAACAATATAAAATCTAAAAAGTTCAGTATTTTTTAATGCTTTTTTCTAACTGTACTACGGATATACGAGATAAAAAACGAGGAATAAATCTCTCTTTTTGAGGTAATTTTTGATATAAAACAAGAATCTCAAACTTAAAAATTTCGAACCATTTTTCACAGGTAGTAATATCTCTTATCTCTAACTCAAATTTTAAGTTTCGTATCTGTTTTAATTTTTTTTGTAATCCTTAGCATAAATAGCAACCTGACTTTGTCTATAAAATAAGGTGTACAACTAATTTCTATAATTTCCATAATTTATGTAGATAACAAAGAAAATTCTTTTTTTCTATGCATTTTAAAAGGGACTGCTGGAAAGACTTGAGGAGATTGAGGAACAATAACTAATCGAACTCTTGTACCAATAGGTAATTGAGTTTGTAATGTTGTTCTTGCCTGAATTTGACAACCAGAAGGAGTCTTGAGGCAGTAACAATATTCTCTCCCTAAGAATTGACGATCGCAAATTATAATTTCGCCCATATCATCTGGTTGTAATGTAATGTCTTCCTGTCTAACCATCAGATCTCCCTCAGAAATATTTTCAAAACTTGAAGGAGCTTCCCATTGGCCTATTTCTGTTGTCCAAAGTTTTCCCTTCCGTTTAGCCGGAATAAAATTAGCTTGAGTAACAAACTCTGCAACAAAACGTGATGAAGGATGTGTGTAAACTTCTTCAGGAGTTCCAAATTGTTCGATTTTTCCGTAAGACATAACCCCTATCTTGTCAGATATAGCTAAAGCTTCCTCTTGATCATGGGTGACAAAAATTGCTGTAATACCTGTTCCCTTTAAGACATGACGAATCTCATGTCTTAACTGCAAACGAACTTGTACATCAAGATTACTTAATGGTTCATCTAGTAAAATTAGTGCAGGCTTAGGCGCTAAAGCTCTAGCTAAAGCTACTCTTTGCTGTTGTCCTCCTGAGAGTTGATGTGGATATCGCTTTTCAAGTCCTTCTAATCCAACCAAGGCTAAAGCCTCGCTAATACGCTGTTTTATTTTACTTCTACTTAAATTTTTCTTCTTTAAACCAAAGGCAATATTATTAGCAATATTTAGATGAGGAAATAGCGCATAATCTTGAAAAACCATTCCTGTATTTCTATGTTCAGGAGGTGTTGATTCATAGGGACTAGCTATTATATTACCTGCTAATTCTATAGTTCCAACAGAAGGTTGCTCAAATCCTGCAATTACACGCAAAAGAGTAGTTTTCCCGCATCCTGAAGGGCCAAGCAATCCAAGAATTTCTCCTTGCATCAATTTGAAGCTAACCTGATCAATAGCTGCCGTTGTATGATTAAGAAACTGTTTAACGATTTGATCGACTTGAAGGATAATGGAATCTGTCATAACTAAAGGGCTTTAATGATAAGTTAGAAATTTTTAGTTGGAAATTATAAGTTTAGGTTTCAAAGGTAAATGAGAGAAGCCCTGATAAAGATTTCTTGTTTTAGAGGATTCTTTAAGTTATCTTCATAAGTATCCAACTAGGACTAATTTTCAATAAGTACCCTTAACCTGTTACATAATAACATTTCTCCAATTCTTTAAATAAAAAATTAGTAAGAATGAATAATATTTGGCTTGAAACTTATGTATAAAGAGAATAATTTTTTAGATTGTTGGTTTGATTTACTTTTTGTACCACAAGGAGCGGAATATCAAGCAGTTTTTCAAGGAATTAGCAAAAGCTCTAGTAAAATAAAAATCAAATCTGTTCCTGCAGGGATGAAAGCCATTACCAAGTTTCTAGAGGAATGGGAACAAGATTCTCGCTTTCTTAATGAATTACCTAAAACTATTATGATGATAGGTTTAGGTGGAAGTCTATCTCCCAATCATTTAGTAGGAGATGTAGTAGTATATAAAGACTGCACCTCATTACAATTCAAATTAAATAAATATAAGCAATGCGATCCTTTCTTGAATCAATTGGTTATTGAAAGACTGAAACATAGTTGTACTCTAGGAAGAGGCATAACTAATCAGTATGTTATGTCCTCTGCAAAAGAAAAACAAACTTTAGGCGAAACATATAAAGCCGATGTAATTGATATGGAAGGAATGGCTTTATTAAACTGGAGTCGAAAATGGAATATTTCAGTTGTTATTGTTAGAGTTATTAGTGATAGCTGTCAACAAGATCTTCCAGACTTGCGCAATGTTTTTGGAATTGGTGGTAATTTACGATACTTCTACCTAGCTTTTCAAATGATTAAAAAGCCATTATTATCTATTCATTTCATATACAGTTCCTTGAAAAGTTTAAACGTTCTGAGGAAGATTATAAAGCAATTAATATTTTGTTTGTAATAAAAAGTGTTGTTGAAATATGACTTTTCAGAAAATATTCATTAAATAAATGGCAAGTAGCAAGTAATAAGTGATTTTACTACCTGCTACTTATTTAACTTTTTTCTAAATATCTCCTCTTATTTCTTCAATTACACCATCACGAATAACGATCTCTATATTAAGTTTTTGAATTAAGTTATCTCCTTTTTTGGCCTGAAAAAAGTTTTCTATTTGTCCTTGAACTACTTCTTGATCTAATTCAACAACTTGAACTTGCTGAATTTGTTGTAAAAATTGATTTTTCTGTTCTAATATCTCACTTTTCTTATGATTAGCTTGAAGATTAATATTATCAATCTGTTGAACAACTTGAGAGCTAGAAGAAGAAGTACTTTGCTTTTGAAGTTCAGAAATTGCTCTTTTTTCCTGCATTTCTAACTGTTGTATTTGATTATCAAGCTGATTAATCTGTGATTGTAATTGCTGTTGCATTTCCTCTTTCCAACGAGCGGTTACTATTACTTTGAGATTAACCGGTCTTTTAAGCAGTAAACTGGTGTTTATTTCGTCCATGAGTTCTATTAGTTTTTATTTTTAATGTTCTATATTTTAGAAACAAATTATTTAAGAGTTAAACATTTTATCAATAATAACCTGATAATGTTTCATAATAACAAGACGTTTCATCTTTAATGTTTGAGTCATCATCTTATTTTCAATAGAAAACGGCTCTAAGATAAAGTCAAAAATCTTTATGAGATCATCAGAACGATATCCAGGACGATTTTTTACTTCTTTTTTCAATTCCTTGCGATATAAGTCTTGAATTGGTTGTGAATAAAGATCATGATCAGCAGTAATAGTTTTTAAATCGTTTTGTAATGGTATATTTAAATTCAAGTTTTGACTTTCTACCCAAAACCTTAGCATATCAAGGTTAGGAACTATCAAAGCTCCTAACATTTTTTGATCTTGTCCAACCAACATTATTTGATCAATGTACACACTTCTTAAACAAGCATCTTCGATTGGCTGAGGTTCAATATTTTCTCCATTACTTAAAACGATAGTATCTTTAATCCTGCCAGTAATTACAAGGTCATTCATAGGAGTTAACCAGCCCAGGTCTCCACTATCAAACCATCCTTGAGAATCTTTAATTTTATTTGTCTCTTCTGTTTTTTTATAATATCCTTGCATAACTTGTGGTCCTCTGATTAATACCAAACCACACTTTCCTTTAGGTAAAGCTTGTCGGGTATTAGGATCCACAATACTAATTTCAGTACCAGGAATTGGTTGTCCTGCTGTTCCTCTCAGGTTATGCTTATGAGTACGTGCATTTGTAACAGGAGAAGTTTCTGTAAGACCATACCCTACTAGTATAGGAATATCAATAATTTCGTAAAAGTCGTCTAAATGTTTTGCAAGAGATCCACCTCCACTAATAAGTGTTTTAAAATTACCTCCTAAGTTACTTCGGATTTTGCTATAAACTAATCTATCAGCCACTTTATGAATAGGATAAAGAAAGATAAGTTTGATAAAAGCTTGTGTTCTTTCTTGAAAAGAGGATTTTAAGTTCTCTAAACTCAGAGAGTTGAAAATACGTCTATATAGAATAAATTTTAGAGACATTTGAAAACAATATTTTATTATTCTTTTTTGTATTGGAGTTTGTTCTCTAAACTGTTTTTGAATACCTTCGTATAGAGATTCCCAAAGACGGGGAACACCTACCATATGATGTGGTTTAAATTTCTTTAAGTCACTTTTAAAATTGCGAATATTTGTATAAATTAGAGTACATCCTTGAGAAAGTAAAAAATATTCTGCACTACGCTCATAGGAATGCCAAGATGGTAATATGCTAAGAATACGATCTCCTGGTTTAGGCTTAATTATAGTATCTAAATTTCTGACTTGATGAAGTATATTACCATGCGATAACATGGCCCCTTTTGGTTTACCTGTTGTTCCTGATGTGTAAATTAAAGTAGCTAAGTCGGTATCTTTCTTCGTAATAGGTCTTAGGTCAAAGTTTTTACCAAGTTCCATGAGCTCAGTAAAATTTAAAACTTTTACAGGAATTTCTCCATTATCTTTTTCATCACTTAATAAAATAATTAGACTTAAATTAAGTTGATCTGAAAAGGAATATAATCTTTTTAAGGTCTCTATGTTCTCTACGATAAGAATATTGCTATCACTATCTTGAATGATATGAATTAATTCATTTGGGTCTGACTGAGAAGACCTCACTGAATTTGATGCTCCTGCAAGCATTGAACCTTGATCAGCTATAAACCAACGAGAACTATTATCAGCAATTAAACAAATTTTTTCATTTTCTACAATTCCTAAAGATTGAAGCCCAGATGCAAAAATTTTTAACTGTTCATACAGTTGAGAAAAAGTAAGTTTAATTTCTGGTTTACTATGGGGATCATAAAGTGCAATGATATCAGCAAATTTTATAGCTGTAATTGCCCATATTTCCGATAAAGCTTGTAAATTACGATATTCGCGAATAGTTGTCATAGAATCTACTTTAGTAAATTTTTATCCTATTGTATTAAGCTAACTAATAATAAAATAAATAATCAAAATTTTCTTTTTTTAGGATAAATAGTAATATTTTAATATCAATGATTATTTATTATTTAAAGACTTTTGTATTTTTAAAAAAGATTAGTATTGATTGTCTTTAAACTAAATCTAATAAAATCAGAAGTTAAAATAATATCTACTATCTTAGCTTTTTATTACAGAGTAATTTCCATAACTCTATAAATTTATAGTAGTTTTGTTGTATTGATTTAACTCTTCTGCTACGTAAATATCTTTTACTAAAGATATACATCTAACTTGACTATCGGAATACAGAAATAAATGCTAAGAGATATGTAAAGATTATTAAAAATAAAATATTATTAGTCTATAACTTATATTAATTTTTCGCTGTTAGTTGATAATCAATAATACTATTCTAGTTAAAAAGATACAACACCATTAAAACAACTGTAGTAGGGTATAAGTATCTAAATAATAAAAGAATAGTTTATTGTCAATAATTACTTTTTCTGTATCTCACGGTTCTCTTCTCGTAAGTTAATAAATTAAAAAAAATTTGCTTTAATAAAGTATGGATAATAAGCTTTTAGAATTAATGACTAAACTTATTAGAGTATAAAAATACTTAAATATCTTTTATGATATTAATAATTCTAGATAATTTATCTAAAGCAGTAACATTGGTCAGTTAATTCTGACTATACAAGCAACATTCTTATTGTAGAGATTCTTTTTGTAAATTTCGAGCCTTAAAAAAAGTTTCCAAACTATGAGCATCACCAATATAACGCCAATGCCAAGGCTCATAGCTAATATTTTGGATATTATTTGGTGGAAAGGATAGTTCAAAATTATATTTGGCTGCATTTTTCTCTAACCATTGGAAAAGAAGAGTATCTTCAAATTCTACATTTAAATGTGTTGAAGGGGAGTTGCTATCTCCAATATCAATTGCATACCCTGTGTGATGTTCACTATATTGAGGAGGAGCACTAACTTCAGCTCTCTTTCTCGTTTCTTCATTTTGCTGACGTTTAACTTCAAAAAATAGATACTCTTGCTGATTAAAAGTTCTAAATCCAGATATTGGAATTAATGTGAAACCATTCTCTTTTGCATCTTGCTGCATTCGCAAAAAGCTTTTAGCTGCTTTTTTTCTTAATTTAATACGTCCATCATAGGTAACTGAACTTAGTTCACTTGGAGAAGCTTCAGTATAAGGCAAATGACCAAGAACGTTTTCAATTTTACTAGTAATTAAGTTTGGTGAAAGAGTAATATTATTCGTCACATCAGAAGATAAAGATAATTTCTGCGATGCCGAGAAAAAAACGCGTATTATTAAAAAAACACTAAAACTAAAAACTCCAAAACTAACTAATCCTATTGTAATAAAATTAGTTTTCCGAGGTGTAGTAAGCTTATAATTAGGGGTATCCCTTGATGCTTCAGGTATATCTAAAGACATTCCTTGTTTTTCTTTTCCCTTCATTGATTGATAGTTAATAGTATGTTTTTCTTAATATTTTTAGAGATCAATATAAAGTTAATAATCATTCTAATTATAAGTTGCTAAAATAAGCTTGCTTATTTACAACCAATTTTTTATGATTGCTAATTCTTTGATTTTACCTCAGAAAATTTAATTTACACGAGAGTTATCATTTAAATAGTGCTGACTTAATTATAAAAAAAACAGTGATGGTAAGTTTAATAATGCTTTTTTTTCATTTATAGTCTTTAAGATTTACAAAAAGAAATTTTAAGGCAATGTTTAGCTTTTAAAAAACCAGGCCATACTTCTCAATAGTAATCGAATTGTCAATATGTTATAAAATTATTGCCCTAATAATAACTTCTAAGCCTTCATGAAAGATATGTCAATTTGTAGTATTAACATTTTTTCTGCTTATTTTAAATTTATATTATCATTTTCAACTAGCTCTAATTTATAAGAATTAGTCTTGAAAATTAAATGTAGTTGAAAAGTAGTTATTTAAATAACTACTTTTCCCTTAATTATTTACTATTAATATATCTATTAAAAAACATATCTTCCCAGTACATATATCTTCTAATAAATAAGAGACATTTATATTATAGTTATTTACTTTCAGATATAAAATTATTCACAATCAAGAAAGATAATCTTAATAATAAGTTAGGGAAATTTAAAACCTATAGATAAGTACATCTAATAAGAAAGTACAAAGTATCTTTTGAGTTTTAATTTAATGATATAGTTAAAATCACATGAATAATGTAATGATAAGAAATAGTAAATAATGCTTAATTTTAAGTTTTTTAAGTTATCATTTTTAGTTAAATTATTTTTTAGTTTCGCTCTTATTAGTTTCATCAGTTTAGGCTTGTCATCTTGTAATAAGTCTTTCAAAAACGCTGCTCTAGATATTAAAACTATTTCAATCGCTACTTCTGAGAGTCAATTGTCAGAAGTTCCTCCTCCAGATACCATTTTAGTATTAAACAAAATTCTAAAAAATTATCATCCCAAAGTAACTATTGATAGTCCAAGACCATATGAAGTCTTATCGGATAATACTGTACTTGTCAAGTTACAATTGACAGATTACCCTTTGTTTAAAAATGAAAAATTAGAACTTGGCCCTCATTTACGGCTTTTTGTTGATGACAAATTTTATAAAGATATTTACGATTTAAATGAACCAATAATTTTAAAAGATCTAGATCCTGGAACACATACTATTAGGGTTTTAACTTCTACTCCATGGAATGAAAGCTTCAAAAGCAAGGAAGCATATGCTCAAACATCATTCCACATATTTACAAAAATAGATCATAATTTACCAAATCTTACTTTACCTTTACTGACATACAATGGCTCCCAAGGTGACTACGGGGAAGAAACTATTATGTTAGATTTCTATCTATTTAATCCATCTTCGGACTTATTAGAAAGTCATGTTACTGATAATCAAGATATTAATTGGCGAATAAAAGTAACTATTAATGGAGAAATTTTTATCTTAGATTCATTAGAAACTATTTATATCAAAGGTCTTCAACCAGGTAAAAACTGGATTAGGTTAGAACTGGTCGATAAATATGGGAGAAAAATTAATAATATTTTCAATGATTCAATACAGTTACTTAACTATAATCCTAACAAAAAAGATATGCTGTCTACATTACTTCAAGGCAAATTATCTAATCAGTTAGCCTATTCTCTTATTAATCGAGAATACATGGAGGATCTAGAATCAATTGATGTAGAAGAAATATTAGTACCCGTCCAGCCTAAAGAGATAACAGCTATTGGAGAGGATAAAGAAGTATCTAGAGAAACTTCAGAATCAATTGATGTAGAAGAAATATTAGTACCCGTCCAGCCTAAAGAGATAACAACTATTGGAGAGGATAAAGAAGTATCTAGAGAAACTTCAGAATCAATTGATGTAGAAGAAATGTTAGTACCCATCCAGCCTAAAGAGATAACAACTATTGGAGAGGATAAAGAAGTATCTAGAGAAACTTCAGAATCAAATATTACTCTTTCCAAAAAAGCACAATGGTTAAAAAATTTAAAGCTGTTAATCAAAAAAGTAAATTTAGATACTATAAAAGACTTTATGAATAATATTTAAATAAAATTTATTAACTAAACATTATTGTGATTCTTAAAATTTTATGGGCTTTATAAAGCTATAGTTAAGTTTTTTGAGTTATGTTTCAAAGCTGAACTATTCTAAAAAGTATCTAGAGACAATTTACCCAATTAAGCTGGAGTGAGGTTATCGTGTTTATCAAACACTCACACATATTAGCAGGATTAGCTCTTAGCCTATCCTTTTTCGGTATCAATCCTGCTCAGGCAGAAACAAATCAAAAAGAAGTTTTTCTGAGCCAGTTGAGAGGTTCCGCTATTGAAGATCCTATCGATGTTTATCGTGCAGATTGGTTAAAATTTAAATTTGAAGACTATGCTATTGGTCGTATTCGAGGAGTTACTGGAGATGTAGCTCAAATCCAAATCATTTCAGCTGGTCAAAGCAAAGATGCTCATATCAGAATGCACTATGATGTTGGAATGTTTACTAAAGGTGAACGAGACGTTTGGCGTGTTAGCACTCAGATGCCTCGTCAATGGCCTACTCTTGTAGCTGGTTCTGATGTAATCATGAAAGAAGTGGATGGTCAATGGGTTATTGTTAGCCCTAAGAGATCTGATTTAGACGCATATTTTGCATATGCTCAACCTAGTTGGGTATCTCGTTTAGATTTACGAGAAGTTCCTTTAGTTACACGTACGGATATTAACTGGGGGCGTCCTGACGTAAGTCTACCTCCTCTACAACCTAATCAAAAAGCTCCAGCACCAGAGCCAGTTCCTGGCATGTGGTAAAGGCTATGATTTAGATTATCATTTTAATTTAAAGACTAAAAGCAGCACCTTACCATTAAGGTGCTGCTTTTAGTCTTTAAATTAAAATGGTAACTCTGGTTATTTATAATAATTTTTTCTCTTTTATCTTAAAGAATTAGTGAACTAAATATATGTCTCCAAGCTTTTACAATTAAAATTAAATTTGATATATTGTTATTTTTGAAGAAAGTATTAGTCTTAATAAATTATTTAATGAATAAATCATTTAAAAGAATTATAGGCTTAACGGGAGGAATTGCAACTGGTAAAACAATTGTTTCTTCTTATATTGAACAAAACTTTAATGTTCCTATCCTAGATGCAGATATTTATGCTAAAGATGCAATTAAAAATAATTCTAATATTTTTAATCTTATTCAAGAACGATATGGGAAAAATATTTGTTTAGAAAGTGGAGAACTAGATTATCGAAAATTAGGAAATATATTGTTTAATGATCTCAAACAAAAAGAATGGTTAGAAAATAAAATTCATCCTTATGTTAAGCAAATATTTACAAAAGAAGTTAAAAAGAGTAAAGCTAAAACCATAATTTTAGATATTCCACTACTTTTTGAATCTAAATTAACTTTTTTGGTGACAGAAATTTGGATTGTATATTGTAATCAACAAGAACAATTAAAAAGATTAATTAATAGAAATTCCCTAACGAGGAAAGAAGGGATTACACGTATCAAGAATCAATTTTTATTTAAAGACAAGATAAATAAAGCAGATTATATACTTGACAATTCTTCAACGATTAGAAATTTATATGTTCAAATAAATAGAATTATGAAAGCAACTAATTTATATTTGCATTGAGTATTGTTTTCTATAACTTTAGAGACTTTAAATATAATTCACATAAATATAAACTATACAAATTATTCACTAATAAGCTTATCTTTTTCTATATGTAGATACTTTAAGATTAATCATCGAAAAGACTAATATTATTAAAAATAAAATTAATCCAATTGTACATGCATAATTAATATCTAAATCGTGAAATGCTTTTTCATAAAGATAATAGACAATTGTTTTAGAGCTATTTAAAGGTCCTCCTTGGGTCATGATATAAACTTCTTCAAAAGTTTTAATAGCAGAAATAGAAGATATAACGGTAACTAGTAAAATATAAGAGCGCATCAAAGGGATAGTAATATCTAAATGTTTCTGCCAACCATCTGAACCATCTATAGACGCTGCCTCATACAGTTCTTTTGGAATTCCTTGTAATCCGGCAAGGTAAATCATCATATAGTAACCTAAACCTTTCCAAATTGTGACGAGCATAACACTCCAGATTGCCATTTCAGTACTAGTTAGCCAAGGAACTTTATCTATTAGACCGATATGGTTAAGTAATTGATTAAATAAGCCATTAGAGCTATATAATGCTTTCCATGTGATTCCTACAACAACTGTTGAAATAATAACAGGGATATAAAATGCTAAACGAAATAAGCTAATACCTTTTAGGTTGTTATTAACCAGAATAGCTAATAAAAGAGGAAGAAAGACTAAGAAAGGAACTACTCCAAAAAGATATAATACTGTATTTGCTAATGTTCTCCAAAATACTGAATCGTGTGATAACCTATAAAAATTTTCTAGACCTACCCAACTAGAAGGTTGTGTGAGATCATAGTTATACTGTGTAAAACTTAAATAAAAAGCCTGAAAAGTAGGAAATAAGATAGTAATTCCAAGCAAAAGTAAAGCTGGAAATAAAAACAAATATGGTGTAAGTTTTATTAATAATTGTTGCTTAATCAAAATTACAGGTTTCACGAAGATTTCGATATTTACTTTGGCTCTATTCGAAATAGTAACACAGGAAATCAGAAAAATCTTTAAATAAAAATCTAATAGATTTTATGATACGATTTGTTCATAAACAATAAATTAAAGCGGACTCATCAACTAATAGTATTGTGATTAAAATAATATTTCAATAAATATTGAAATATTACAAAAATAAAAGATATAACTTACTCATTTGTGCAATAGTAACCTTATCTATCCGAATTTTTGAAAAAGTCGCGTAGTATATTTTAATAATAGAATTAGATATAATATTTTTATTGCTGAGCTAAATTTAAGTTTCGAAAATTTTACATACTTGCTATAAATTAATTAGGATAAAATACATTTTTTTCAACTCCTAATCTTATAAAAATTAAGAAAATTTAATTATTACTTAAGACTTTATTTAATGAATATCTAATTTATTAACTAGTAATTTACTTAGACTATATGTTATATTTTTACTAGTAAATTTTTACTTAATTAAATCTTTTTTTTACGGCAAATTTTCTTATTTACTATTATTATATAGTAGATTTAATAATCACTTTAATTGAGGTTAAGTTTTTTATTATCTGTTATGAGTCAAAATTACGAAATTTCTCAACCACTTCCTCCTAGTGTTAAACGTGCCTCAACTATTCTTCAATGGTCAGGGAATATTGGCTTTTGGACACAATTAATATTGGGAGTATTGGCAGCAGCTCTCTTATTTTTGTCTTTAGCAGGATTAGTGACACAGGATAGATCGTCAGAAGGAACTTCTTTTAGTATTTTTTGCTCCATTTCTGGTGTTATAGCACTTATGGTCAGCACATTTATCTGTTTCAGATATAAAAAAATTGCGCAATTAATGAAGAATCCTGAGCCTAAAGCTAGACCTAAAAAATCTTCAACATTGCAACTGATCAGGGCAGGTTTATTATCCAATTTAATTGGTATTTTTTTATCAATTATTGGTGCAGAAGGTTTCGTTGGAATTCTTTGGAGAAAGCTTTCTAATATTCCTCAAGGTGCAGCAGTTTATGATACTGGTAAGTTACCAACTCCTAGTGAAATTTTATTACTACTAGCTAATACTCACACAATATCATGCCACTTCGCCGGAATAATAGTAGGTTTATATCTTTTAGATCGCTTAGATAGATAATAATTTAAATAGCTAACTAGCATAGGATAAATGCAGAAAACAAGACTTAATACTTTGTATGAAATCACATATAACAATTTAAGCCAAATTTTTAGTAATCCTTGGCGTAATTTATTCTTAAATTTCACTAGTATCCTAGCAGGTTTTTTTATTGGTCAGGCTATAGCAATTACAGCAGGGCAAGAATCTTACTGGGAAATTACAGTTGGAATTATCCTACTAATATTTACTGAAGTGAGTAGCAAAGTAGTTTATAGTAGAAGAAAAACTGAGAAAAAAATATTATGGTTAGAAACGTTTAACTTCTTCAAAATGGGCATTATTTATAGTTTATATATAGAAGCATTAAAACTGGGATCTTAGTTGGAAATTCAAATATTTTCCAGTTGTTCTAATACAAAAAATATTTAATATGTACCTTAATAACTGTCTACGTATAATTTTTTAAATTAGAATCTTCATTTAAAATTTATTAAAAAAAATAGCATACTTTCCAGAGAATAGAATCAATTATTCTATTTAGTAAATTCTATACATAGCAAATCTAAGTTAAATTTATTTTTAATTTTAAAAATTATCAGTTATTTGATTAATTTTATGAAACAGTCTTCAGTAATTGGAATTGATCTTGGTGGAACCAATATTAAGATTGGACATTTTCTTAAAGATGGAGCATGTATTAACTTTTTAACAGTAGCAACCCCTAGACCTGCAACTCCTGAAGCTATAGTTAAAATTACTACACAGGCAACTGAAGCTTTAATCAAAGATCATAATTGTATAGCTTTAGGCATTGGAGTACCTGGACCTGTAGATAACACTAATAGAATGTCTAAAGTAGCTCTTAATTTCTCTGATTGGGAGAATGTTCCTTTAGCTGAGCTGTTAGAGAAAGCCATCCAATTACCTACGACTATCGCAAATGATGCTGATTGTGCGGGTTTAGGAGAAGCTTGGTTAGGTGCAGGTCAGTATTACAAAAATTTAATAATGTTAACTTTAGGAACAGGAGTCGGAGGAGCCATTATTCTTAATGGTCAATTATTTACAGGACATTTAGGAACTGCAGGAGAGTTAGGATTGATGACTCTAGACTTTAACGGTCCTATCTGCAAGAGTGGTAATAAAGGATCTCTAGAACAATTTGGATCAATTCAAGCCATATATCGTATGACCGGTAAGGATCCACTTGAACTTAACAGGTTAGCTAAGAAAGGAAACCAAGAAGCAATTATTTTTTGGGAAAGATATGGTCAATTGTTAGGAGCAGGATTAGCAAATTTAATTTATATATTAACTCCAGAGGTAATAGTGATAGGTGGTGGTATTAGCGGTAGTATGTCTTTTTTTCTTGCTGCCACTTTAAAAGAAATTGAGAAACGTGTCCTACCAACTTCTCGTACAAATCTAAAATTACTAGAAGCGAAATTAGGAAATAGAGCAGGCATATTTGGCGCTGCTAAACTTGCTTGGAATCTGACCAATAATATTAATAACGAATTTTATTGATATTATCAGAAATTTTATATAAAAATATCATCTGACAGTTTTGATACATTTGCCGATTTTTCATTGAATAAATTAAACAATTTCCTACAAACAATTTCTTGACTTTCTTTCATCTGTCCATAAGAGAATATCCAAGGTAATTTCTCAGCTGCATTCATTTTTATAAACCAATCTAAGACATACGGACTTCCGTAAATAATTAAACCTTGGATGAGAGATGTAGAAAATAATTTAAGATAGGAGTCTTTAGATTTGTCGCATAATCCTGCATTTGTTCGAAAAGGATTGCCTCGTATAAAAATCTGTAATAGTGTCAAACGATTGTTATCTAGAACACTTTGTAAGTTAATAGACTCTACTATTTGCAAATCATAACCTAAAAGCTTAGGTATAGTTATTGCAGGAGATTGCTGAGTTAAGAAAGGCATATTAAGTAAATTATCAACTACTATTAAGTTACGTTTATTACTTTTTACAATCTTTTCTAATGTTAACTTTGGGCTTATTTTTAGAGATTTATGAATAATATTAGTGACAACTTTTTGAGAACTTTTATCTGACAAAGTATAGACTGATTCAATATCGTTTTTATAATTACATATTTTATTTTTTGCTGTCCAAATTTTATCAAGAGATTGATCGATTAACTCCATTTCCAGCTCTCCAGACTTCACTGCATCATAAATAGCATTTATAGTATATTGTGGATTATCTGGCATCAATAATATATTAGCACCAGCTTTAACAGCTTTAATCGCTATTTCTTTGGCAGAAAAATATTTTGATATTCCTCCCATAATTAGTGCATCTGTAATAATTAATCCTTCAAAATTCATTTCTTTTCTTAACTGCTGAGTTAAGATTTTTTTTGATAAAGTTGCTGGATTTTTTTTGTCCCAACTATTAATTAAAATATGAGCACTCATTATGCTATCAACCTGTGTATTAATCACTTCTCTGAATGGAACTAATTCTAAATTATTCAATCTTTTAAAGTCATAATTAATTACAGGTAATTCAAGATGAGAGTCATTATTTGTATTACCATGACCTGGAAAATGTTTGGCTGTTGTTAAAATAGGATAATTTTTTGTACCTTCTATAAAAGCTTTAGCCAACTGAGATACTATATCAGGGGTTTCGCCGAATGAACGAATATTAATGACGGGATTATTAGGATTGTTATTGATATCAACTACTGGTGCTAGTATCCAATTAATTCCAATGGACAACGCTTCTTTTCCTATTATTTTTCCTGTATCATAGGTCAGTTTAATAGCGGTTTTTAAATCATATTTTGCAATTTCTCCTAAAGCCATTAGAGGTGGAAATTCAGTTCCTCCTGAAAAACGTTGACCTACGCCTTCCTCAATATCTGCAGCAACAAATAATGGAACATATGATAGTTTTTGTAATTGCTTAGTTCTCAGTGTTATTTCTGCAGCACTTCCTCCTAATAAAATTACTCCGCCTATATTTAAGTTATTCATCCAATAAAATAATTTATCGTTAGAAGCTTCCCAGGCTGGATAACGTATCTCATGATCAAATAAAAACCCGGAAGCACGAACAATAATCATTTGTCCGATTTTCTGTCTTAAAGTAAATTTCTTCCAATCAGGTAACAAGGAAACCTCAAAAGCTTATTAAAATTATTACTATATCAGTGAAGAGGAATCTTGCTCAGTTGTATCGCCATCATTAATTTCATTTAGTAAATGTAACATTTCATTTCCTCTTTCTATACTGTGATCTTGGAAAAACTGTACATCTGGAGCACGTCTTAGTCTTATACGTTGTGCAAGCTCTTTTCTAACGTAACCTTCTGAAGATCTTAATCCTTGCATTGTCTCGAATTGTACTTCTTCTGTACCATAAATGCTCACGAAAATCTTAACATGTTGTAAATCTCCTGATAAATGTACGTTAGTTATACTAATCATACCGGCTCCCACTCTATCATCCTTAATATCAAAAAGAAGCATATTAGAAATTTCGCGTTTAATTAATGAGGAGATACGGGAGATTCGACGACTATTGGCCATATTGATCTTTTATCATCTACTATAAATAATATCCAGTTTTTAATCAATAAAACTGTCAATACTGTATTTGTAACACAGCATATTCAAATTGTGTAGATTTTAATTAGTTTAGCTTCTATTGTGATCTCTTAATATAAAGCACTAAAGAAAAAGTTTATAAGTATTTCGTAGAGTTTTATCTTTAATTAAATAAGTCAGAAAAGTCTTAAGTAGTTACTTTGTAAATATTTAGTCTTTTACTTGTACAGTGCTTTTAAGTCTTTCTTAAAGCTGCCATAAAACTTCTACTTCTCTATTCACGATATTAGAAAGCAATAAGATTTTAGATTATTTAATTAAACATAATAATTTTTATTCATAACTATTTTTCCTATAAACATGTTATTTATCCTCCACCTACTATAGTTACAATTTCTAAGTTGTCTCCTGTTTTTAAAAAAGTATTTTCCCAATATTCTCGATGCAAAATTTCTCCGTTGTATTCAACAACTACTAAATAGGGGTTAAAATGCATTGTTTCTAAAAACTGCGGTAAACTTATTTGAGAAGTAAAGGTTTTAGATTTTCCATTAACTTGTAACGTTATTGTCTTAATATTTTCCATAAGTGACTTTATATTTATAGGGACTTACGAAATCATAACAAATAATTAAATTTAGTATATTGTATGAGATTAGTTTGAACTACGTTTATAAATTTATACATGCCAATTCTTTTAGCCTCTAATTTTATTTGAATTGCAAGATTTAATTATTTATTGTTTTTAGTATCTAAGATAGGTAATTTTGTATTAGAGATCTTGTCATTTCTTCAGGATTTTCTGCTTCCATAATTAGACGAATTACAGCTACCTGCTTCACACCTAAGGCAATAAGATCATTAATATTACTAATGTTGATTCCTCCAATAGCAAACCAAGGAATAATACAGTTATCCGCAACATAATTTAAATAATCTGACTTGATTACCTCTTTTCCTAGTTTATTAGGCGTTGAATACATAGGACCAACACCTATATAATCAGCACCTCCTTCAACTGCTTCTTTCATTTCTAGAGGATTTGTTGTCGAGCATCCAATAATTTTTTTAGGTCCAAGTATTTTTCTTACTATTTTAATTGGAATATCTTCTTGTCCTATATGTACTCCATCAGCATTTACAGCTAATACCATATCAACCCTATTATTTATAATAAATAAGGCATTATATCTATGACATAACTCACAAAGTTTTTTTGCCACCTCTAGATAAGAGCTATCATCTATGTTTTTTTCTCTATACTGTAGTATTTGTAATCCACCTTTTAAAGAGGATTCAACTATACTGAATAAGTTTTTTGTAGGTGAAGTGATAAGATATATTGATGTTTGACATAGTTTCTCGTAATGAGAATATTGCATCAAAGAACTTTCCAATATGTAAACCTTATAACGAATTTTTTTGAAAGACTTTCCCATTTCACTATGATAAAGTTTTCCATACTCTTCTAGTACTCTTAATGATTCCTGAATACGACATAAATTAGCTTGTAGAAGTTCTTCGATATTATCTTTCACTTCTTCCTGGGGATGTGATAAGTCTATACCTGGATCATTTTCAGTATCTCTTGATAAGCGCAGCTCAGAAGTATGCCAAAGAGCAAGTTCTTGGCGCATGTCTTTGCAAATTTTTGTTAAATTACTTTTTCTCAAGCCAAAACGACACCATTCCTCTACAACTCTTATTCCTTCTCTAGCTCTATCTAAATTAGCATCTAGAATTTGAGCAATTAAAAAATTGTTGTTCATAATATATTTCTTTAGTTCAAACAATTATATATTTTTACATTAAGATAGAAAAAGTGCATTGCTAACTAGCAATGCACTTTTTCTATCTTAATGATCTATTTCTAATTTAATTGCTACTATTAAAAGTAGATCACCATAATATTATCTAAACTAGAAATAAGATTACTGCTCAAGACTCAGTTATTTTTCAAGATGAGCTAATCTTGTCTTAAGCATTTCCTCGAGAGATTCTAATGCCTGCGTAAATCCTTTAATTCCTTCGTCTAATTTGTCATAGGCCATCTGATCTTCTTTGTGCATCTTATCAAAAGTAGCCTTGTCAATACAAATTTTTTCAATATCCACACCTGTAGCTTTATTTGGGTCAAGCTTACGTGTTAATGTGTCATCAGTAGATTTTAATTCTTCCAGAAGCTTGGGGGAGATAGTTAACAAATCACATCCTGCTAACTCACGGATTTCTCCAATATTCCGGAAACTTGCTCCCATAACTTCAGTCTTGTAACCAAACTTTTTATAATAGTTATATATCTGAGTTACTGAAATTACTCCAGGATCCTCTGTAGAAGAATATTCTTTCCCAGTATTTTTTTTATACCAATCTAAAATCCTTCCAACAAAAGGAGAGATTAAAGTAATATTTGCTTCTGCACAAGCAACTGCTTGATGCAAACCAAATAATAAGGTTAAGTTACAGTGAATACCTTCTTTTTCTAAAACTTCTGCCGCTTTAATACCTTCCCAAGTAGAAGCAATCTTAATCAAAATACGTTCACGAGAAATTCCCGCTTTTTCGTATTCAGAAATTAAAAAATGAGCTTTTTCAATAGTTGCCTCCATATTGTACGATAAACGTGCGTCAACTTCTGTAGAGACTCGACCTGGTATTATTTCGAGTATTTTTAACCCAAAGCCTACTGCCAGTCTATCAAAGGCCAAAGTTGTGACATCAGATTTACTTGCACTCTCACCCAATTCTTTTTTCGCAGTTATCAAAGTATCATCTACAATAGATTGATATTGAGGCATCTGAGCTGCAGCTGTAATTAAAGATGGATTTGTAGTAGCATCACGAGGTGTAAAGGTTTCAATAGCTTCAATATCCCCAGTATCGGCTACAACAACTGTAAAATCTTTTAATTGTTCTAATAACGTTCCCATAATTACTCCTTCCGACACAAGTGAAAATTCTAAAATTTAAATGGATAACCTCAGTCTAGTCAACCTGAATTGTGCTATCTTCTTAACCTTATCAGCCACCCCTTATTTCAGTAAATAATTTCAGGAATTCCTTAATGATTTATTTTCCACTTATCTAGGAATTACCAACAAATTATTCAAAAACTAAAGAAGCTATTTTAAACTGTAAATAATAGAGGTAAGTAAGAATAATGATTTAGAAATTCTCTCCTTCTGAACGGGAGCTTGTAGAACCCTGAGGATTCAAAAATAGATTTCCAGCAGCATCATTTGGATAAATGCAATTAATACTAGGTTTACTTTCAAGAGAACCAACAAATCCAAAAGTGTTCATTCGATTCTTGCAATCTCTAACTTGCTCTCCTGATATTAATCTTTTTTGTTCTAATAAAGTCATGTTAGAACGTCGTAATACGCATCCAGGCTGCATTTGTGGCTGAGTTGCGTAAACACTAAAGGGATTTAAAGATAAGAATATACGCATATCAGTAACAATTGCACTTGCTCCATACTGTACACAAAGTTCTGGATTAGGAGCACTTTTATCAATAACTTCTCTGGAAACAACATTTTGTGGGTTGAAGCTCGCATTAGAAGTTATTCCTATACCTACTCCAATACCTAATATAAAAGTACCTCCAAATAAAGCGATTTTACTGTAATTGACATTTGAAGTTATTGATTGTTGTGAAGAATAGCGAGAAGGAGTTTTACGAGCCATATCATTATTAAATTTACTTTGTGTGCATTGAGTTTACCTTTATATCCACCTAGGATAAAAAATATTATTTATATCAATTTCTCTATATTTAAAAAAAAAGCCTATCATTTATTATGAAAAATGATTTAAAGTAATTTGAGATATCTTTGCGATAAAAAACAATTATGAAAGTTTTACAGATAATAAAAATAGCTGGAGCAGCAAGTTTTATAGGATTAGGAATTGTTATGATTGTAACTAATCCTGGAAAACATGCATATGAAAAGTATGCTGCTAGAACTCTTACAGGATATTTAAAACAAGAAGTTTGTTCACAATCTTCTGGAGTATTAGGAAGCTTCCTTTCAGAACATTGTAAAACACTTGTAGATATAGGTAAATCAAATATTAATAAAGTTATTTCAAATAAAACTGTTCGTCAAAATTACTTATTATTTAGCATTTATGAAACTGAGTTGTTATTACCTCCCCCAATCTCTAATTATGAATTTGAGACTATCGGAATATTCCAAAAATTTTATACTTATCAAGCTGATAAATTTTAGACTCAATATTTACAATTAGCCATATATTTTATTTATTGAAACCGAAGAAAAATATTTTTAAGGTTTAGAAAAAATGCTATATCTTAGTACAGAATAAATTAATATGACTTATTTCTAAAATCTCTGTTTTTTTAAAACTTACATAAAAAATTTAAGAACCACAAAAGTAAATAGCTGTAGTAATAATTATAAAAATGATTATTATATATCATCAAAAAAACAGATGATATAAACCTTAAACTTATATCAAATACTGTAAGATTAGACTAAAACATGATTCCTCAAGCAGCAAATGCAATAGAAACTTTAATTAATTTAGCCCAACAGGGAGAAATTGATCCTTGGGATGTTCAAGTAATTGAAGTAGTTGATCGTTTTTTAAATGAGCTAGAAAGTACTAAAGATAACCATTCTGATAAAGTTTTTCAGCAGACCAATCTACCAAAATCAGGGCAAGCTTTTTTATGGGCATCTATGCTAGTTCGTTTCAAAGCTGATACGCTTGATAAGCTTCATTTGCCAAGTAACATACAAGAAAATTTAGATGAGAATGATGATATTGAGGCTGAAGAAGATATTATTAGGGATCACTTATTACAACCAGACCTAGAGAAACATTTACGTCGTCGTAATGCTGCATTACCAACCTATAAGCGTCGAGTCAATTTACAGGAATTAATTAATTATATTCAGAAATTTGCAGAAGAGTTGGAAACATCCAAGCCTTCTAAGCGAAATAAGAAAAGTCCTCGTGCTTATTCACAGAGAGAAGCTACAAGAATGGTTGTTGAGCTTGCGCATCAAGAAAATTTAACAGAATTAGCTAAACAATTAGAGATATTTCTCCAGGAAAAATATTCACAGTGCATTCAAACTCACAAAAAAATCAATATAGAAGATCTTCTAAGCCAATGGCATGGAAGTTCTAAAACTGATGATAAACAAAAGGTAAAAACTCAAGATAAAGTTGGAATTTTCTGGGCTTTACTGCTTTTGTCATCACAATCTAAAGTTCAGTTATTTCAAGAAGAACTTTATCAAAATTTATATATTCAAGTTTTATAAATAATTTTTTTAAATTCTTATCGAGATTTTTGAAAAGTAAATGGTAAACTAAGCATTGTCGTTTAAAAACCCTATGGCAGAGATTGAGGAAAAGTATTCATGAAAGCCATGATTCTAGCCGCTGGCAAAGGAACTCGAGTTCGCCCTATTACTCAAACTATTCCTAAGCCCTTAATACCTATTTTACAAAAACCTGTAATGGAGTTTTTGCTTGAGCTATTGCGAAAACATGGCTTTGATCAAGTCATGGTAAACGTTAGTCATTTAGCGGAAGAAATTGAAAGCTATTTCCGTGATGGACAACGTTTTGGTGTACAAATAGCTTACTCGTTTGAAGGAAAAATTGTTGATGGTGATTTGGTGGGAGAAGCTTTAGGATCTGCAGGAGGACTGAGACGTATTCAAGATTTTAATCCTTTCTTTGATGATACTTTTATTGTTTTATGTGGAGATGCACTAATTGACCTGGATTTAACAGCTGCTGTAAAGTGGCATAAAGAGAAAGGTGCAATCGCTACAGTTGTTACTAAATCAGTTTCGAAAGAAGTGGTTTCTAGTTATGGAGTAGTAGTAACTGACGAAGAAGGAAAAATTCAAACTTTTCAGGAAAAGCCTTCCGTGGAAGAAGCGTTAAGTACAAATATTAATACTGGAATTTACATTTTTGAACCAGAAATTATTAATTACATTCCTCCAAATACAAAATATGACATAGGAAGTGAACTATTTCCAAAATTAGTTAGCGAAAATACACCTTTTTATGCAGTTAATATGGACTTCGAGTGGGTTGATATAGGTAAAGTTCCTGATTATTGGCATGCTATTCGCGGAGTTTTACAAAGAACAATTAAAAATGTTCAAATACCAGGCATTGAAGTCAGGCCTGGTATCTATACAGGACTGAATGTTGCTGTAAACTGGGATAAGGTTAATATTCAAGGACCTATCTACATTGGTGGAATGACTCATATTGAAGACGGAGCGACTATTATCGGCCCCAGTATGATTGGACCTAACTGTTGGATTTGCAGTAATGCTACTGTAGATAATAGCGTTATTTTTGAATATTCTCGATTAGGACCAGGGGTTAGATTAGCCGATAAGTTGGTATTTGGAAGATATTGTGTAGATAAAACAGGAGCTGCAATTGATGTGCAAGCAGCAGCTTTAGATTGGTTGATTACAGACTCTCGCCAAACCATTCCTTATGATCACCAAAATCAACAAAAAGCTATTGCTGACTTACTTAATCAAGATCATTAAAAGATTTATTGATAAGATATTTCGCTATCTTTTTGGAGGCTCCTGATTTTCCCATACGGTTTTCCCCGTTTTTACTAAGATTATTTACTAATCTTTTATCGTTTAGTAATTTTCCTAAGGCCTCACCAATATCTTCGGGTTTCTCAATTAGGATAATAGAGGGGCCTAATAAACGTGTTTGTCCTTCAGCAAATTGCTTAGTAAATTGTGGACCTTTACCAGGGAATGAAATAACTGGTTTTCCTAAACCTACAAATTGTTCAGTAGCAGTTCCTGCCATAGCAATTCCTAACTGAGAAAATTGTAAGCATTCTTTGTAAGCGGATTGCGTTAGAACTAAAGTAGCATTTTCTTTTTGAAACTGTAAAGCCTGAGAATCTTTTAAATTGATATAACTTTTGTCTAATATTTGATTTTTCCAATTATGTTTTATAAGTTCTTCTTGAAAAGGAATAAGGTTTAAATTAGGAGCGATAGCACTCAGAAAAAGAAAAGATTTTTTAGGAAAGATTTTTAAAATAGTTTGAATTGATTGTAAAATCAGAGCCCAGTTACACCATGTTTCAGGAATTCTTGAACCAGGTAAAAGTAGAACAGTTGTTTCTTCTAAATAACTATCAGGATAGGTTGTTATTTTATCTGAAAAATCATCCATCATAGGGTTTCCTAAGAAATGAGCAGAAATTTTCAATTTATTTAGGTTAATTGCCGTTAAAGTATCCCTTACAAATACACCTCTACATTTATTAGATTTCATAAACCAGCGTTCCCAGGGATAGTATATCGAATTGAAGCAGCGATCAATTATTGAAGTTGAAGATAACCAACCTTTTTCATCTTTAACATAGTATTCAGATTTGGCGACCCCAATAAAAGCAAAACTAGCATTACTTAACCAAGCAAAAAATAAAGGAAGAATGTCTCCAACTACTAATATTACTCCTCCTTTTTTCCCCCATTGGGAAACCACTTGATATTGTTGATATGTTAAGCTAATTAATCCTTTATTAACATCACGGAATAGTTCTGATATTTTTTGATTAAATCCCCCTGAAGGCATACAACCAACTTTACCTATAATCGGAATCTGACTTTTTTTAAAAGCATAGCCTTCCCCAACTAAAGGAAGTGCAACAATCTGAGAAACTTCAGAGTAAGTAATTAATTCTTTAATAATAGAAATAGCAATAGTATCTTCCCCATGTCCATTGCTAATTACTAGAATTTTCATAAGTTTTATTAAAATAGTTGACTAAAGTATATATTGCTATCCTCCTCTAAAATTTGTAATAATTTTAGATATTCTGCAATGTTTTATATATGAATGAGTAAGTTAAATAATTAATTTACTAAGTTAAATAATTAATTTACTAAGGTAATAAACGTTTCAGCTATTGTAGTATGACATCTCTGTTAGCTATTTTTAGATCAGCAATAAGATAATTTATTTCAAACATTTTCCAGACAATAGATTAATTTGTATAGTATAAAAAGTTGAGGATATTGTGGCATTGAAGTTGTCTAACATATTAATGTAATTGCAAAAGTTAAACTTTTTTACACTAAGTAATAGTTTTATTAAATTAAAATTAAGAGTGTTTATACTTATTATTATCTAGCCTTACGCTATCATACTGCGTTATGTAATGAGAATATAAATAATATTAATATTTTTTAGATTTAGCTAAATTCTTTACTAATTGAATTTACTAGTTAAAATAATTAACGTAATGAGTTTAACAAGTTAATTATTTTGTACCTGTTGAGCTAAAACTTCACTAATTAGTGTTTTGAAAACTTAATCTAAACAAAAGTTCAAGATTATTTGCTTCGGATTTGCTAGAAGGTGATAAACTGACCTACTAGACACAAAATTTTTAATATTCAATGGTCTAAAAAGTGCCAAATCTTGGTACTTTTATACATTTACCAAAAATTTGCAAAGTTATTTATAGAGTCAATATGAAAGTTCTGGTTATCGGCGGTGATGGTTATTGTGGTTGGGCAACCGCCCTACATCTTTCCCAAAAAGGTTATGAAGTTGGAATCCTCGACAATTTAAGTCGAAGACATTGGGATTTAAAACTAGGAGCAGATACTTTAACTCCTATTAATTCAATCCAAAAGAGAATTCAACGTTGGAAAGACTTGACAGGAAAAGTTATCGATCTATTTGTTGGTGACATTACTGACTATGCCTTTCTCAGTAAATCTTTTCATAAATTTGGACCGGATGCAGTGGTTCACTTCGGAGAACAACGTTCTGCCCCATATTCTATGATAGATAGAGAACACTCAGTCTTTACCCAAGTTAATAATGTAGTAGGAACGCTAAACATTCTTTATTGTATTAAAGAAGATTTTCCTGACTGTCATCTTGTTAAATTAGGCACTATGGGAGAATATGGAACTCCAAATATCGATATTGAAGAAGGGTATATAACCATTGAACATAATGGCCGAAAAGATACATTACCATATCCAAAACAGCCAGGTAGCTTCTATCATTTAAGTAAAGTTCATGATAGTCACAATATCCAATTTGCTTGTAAAATTTGGGGATTAAGAGCTACTGATTTAAATCAAGGTGTAGTGTATGGTGTTTTAACAGAAGAAACTGGTATGGATGAAGTCCTAATTAACCGTTTAGATTATGACGGTGTATTTGGAACAGCACTAAATCGTTTCTGTATTCAAGCAGCTATTGGACATCCTCTAACTGTATACGGTACTGGTGGTCAAACAAGAAGTTTCTTAGATATTCGGGATACGGTACGTTGTATTGAATTGGCTATTAAAAATCCTGCTGAGATAGGACAATTCCGTGTATTTAATCAATTTACAGAATTGTTTAGTATTAAAGATTTAGCTTTAATGGTACAAAAAGCTGGCAGTGCAATTGGGTTGAATGTAGAAATTAATAATTTAGAAAATCCCAGAGTTGAAGCAGAAGAACATTATTTCAATGCAAAAAATACTAAATTATTAGATTTGGGATTAAACCCTCACTATCTATCTGACTCTCTCCTAGATTCTTTATTGAATTTTGCAACAAAATACAAAGGAAGAGTTGATACAAAACAAATTTTACCCACAGTTTCTTGGCGAAGAAAATAATCACATAAGTCATCCTGGCAGATTAGCACTCCATCTTATGAAAAAGACCTCATTAGCCATAATATAAATTGGCTAATGAGGTCTTTTACAATCAAAAGTTGTTGATTATTTTTTTACGGCATAAAACATTCCAAATTTACAAAGTCCTGTTCCAAAAGCTATACGCATTAGGAGTAATGTTGGAACTTCGCGTAAAGATTTGATAAAACCCATAATGCCAAAATACCATAAACCTTTAGGTCTTTTAATTCCTTGCCAAATAGAATCTAGCCATGAAGGAAGAGTTGATTCTGTCCAATCTTCCGTAATTACTCTTCTTTGCACTGAACCTGTCATTTCCAAAAGTTCTGAAAAACCCTCAATACTTGCGAAAGCTGGGTGAGACCACTGGTCTAAAAGTTGTTTCATGACAATAGACTCTAAAATATTTAAAGGCTGTTCTCGATCATCACGTTGATTCCAATCAGCAACAACTAAGATACCATTAGGCTTAAGAACCCGAAGTAGTTCTTGAGCAAATTTCCTTTTATTAGACATATGAGGACCTGCCTCAATGCACCATACGACATCAAAACTAGCGTCAGAAAAAGGTAAATTCATGGCATCACCAACCATAAATTTTGCATTTAGATCTGGGGGAGTTAGTTCTTTTGCACGTTTAACTTGTTTTGGACTAATAGTAACACCAGTAACATTAAAACCGTAAGCTTTTGATAATATACGGCTACTTCCTCCAATGCCACAGCCCACGTCAAGAACATTAGTTCCAATTGGTAATTTATTTAGTTTTCCCCAACGAGCCATTTCATGAACAAAATCAGACTTTGCCTTTAAGAAATCTTTCCTTTGAGGTGGTGAACCATAATGTCCTAGATGAATATGTTCACCCCAATAAAACTCTAGTATACCGTCTTCTGTCCATTGATCATAAGAGTAAGCTACTGATTCAGAGGATTGATAAGGACGAGCTGAAAGAAAATAAATCATACTAAAAACACCTGAAAATGTCAATAGTATTCCAAAAATCACATACGGTAAATGCATGACAATTATAAAATAGGGTTCTCAATAGTATTAATTTTTTACCAAACTATTATATTTATTTTTTTGGCCCTTAATTTTAAGATAAAAGCAACTACAAGATACTAATAAAAAATTATCCTGAAAAAATGTTTCTATACTTATCAAGTTGTTGTTTAATCAAACTTTGGTAACTATTATACTATTAATTTAATTAATAATAGTCAATTATTTATTTTCAGCGGGTATTTAAAAATATGCTAATCAGTCAATACATTTATTTAAATAAATATTTTTTTATATAAGTTTTTTGATTAACTATACTGACTTGGTTTTTTATAAAAAAATGTCGTATCATTTAGTCATAACACGCTTAAAATTCTTAGTTTTTAAACTATTTATTTACTTAGCAAATATAGAGATCAAGTTTTTTCACTACGAAAATTTTAAGATTTTTAATTATTAGAGCTGATAAAAACTTATATTTCGCGCAAGTACTCAACTATATTTATAACCTTTAAAATCCTATGATTCCTCATAATAGTTTTGATTTTCAAGATGAATTCGACGTTATTGTTATTGGTGCAGGACATTCAGGCTGCGAGGCTGCATTAGCAACATCTCGTCTAGGATGCAAAACTTTAATGCTAACTTTAAATCTTGATCGTATTGCTTGGCAGCCGTGTAATCCTGCAGTGGGTGGACCTGCAAAATCTCAACTAGCTCATGAAGTAGATGCCTTAGGAGGAGAAATTGGTAAAGTAACTGATTTAACATATTTACAAAAGCGAGTTCTCAATGCTTCTAGAGGTCCTGCAGTATGGGCATTGCGTGCTCAAGTTGATAAGCGTGAATACTCTGCAACTATGAAATCAATTATTGAGAATCAAGAAAATCTTAATATTCGTGAAGGTATGGTTACTGACTTAGTCTTGGGTCACAATGATGAAATTATTGGAGTTCAAACATACTTCGGTAGTTATTTCGCTGCAAAAGCAGTTATCTTAGCAACTGGAACTTTTCTAGGAGGACAAATTTGGATTGGAGATAAATCCATGGATGCTGGTAGAGCTGGTGAATTTCCTTCTATCAAACTAACTAATACTCTTAAGCAATTAGGATTTGAGATAGATAGACTAAAGACCGGAACTCCTGCGAGAATTGATAAACGGTCTGTAGATTACTCTAAATTGGAGCCTCAACTTCCTGATAAAGATTTAAGATGGTTTAGCTTTGATCCTAATTTCTGGGTAGAGAAAGAACAAATGAACTGTTATTTAACCAGAACTACACCTGAAACACATAAGTTAATAAGAGATAATCTTCACTTGTCTCCTATTTATGGAGGATTCATGCAATCTAAAGGTCCTCGCTATTGTCCATCCATAGAAGATAAAATCGTAAGATTTGCGGATAAAAATAGTCATCAAATTTTTATAGAGCCGGAGGGAAAGGAAACACCAGAATTATATATACAAGGATTTTCTACAGGGTTACCAGAAAATATTCAATCAGCGATGTTGAGGACCTTACCCGGTTTAGAAGAATGCACAATGTTGCGTCCTGCATATGCTGTAGAGTATGATTTCTTGCCAGCTACTCAATGTAGTCCAACTTTAATGACAAAAAAGATCGAAGGTCTTTTTTGTGCTGGACAAATCAACGGTACAACAGGATATGAAGAAGCTGCAGCACAAGGAATTGTCGCTGGAGTCAATGCTGCAAAATTTGTCAGCAATGAACAAATGATCACCTTTTCTAGAGAGGAGAGCTATATTGGCACTTTAATTGATGATTTATGCACTAAAGATATAAGAGAACCATATAGGATGTTAACTTCTAGATCTGAATATCGTCTAATATTACGTTCAGATAATGCTGATGAAAGACTAACACCATTAGGGAGAAAGATTGGACTAATTGATGATTATAGATGGCATTTATTTCAAAAAAAACAAAAAAATATTCTTGAAGAAAAAGAACGTCTTTCCAAAGTTAGAGTAAAAGAAAAAGATGAAATAGGTATTAAAATTATTAATGATACTCAGCAAAATATTAAAGGAGCAATTACTTTAGCTGATTTATTACGCCGTCCCAAATTTCATTATGAGAATTTAGAACAGTATGGATTAGGAAACACTAATTTAACTACTGGAGAAAAGGAAGGAGTAGAAATTAACATTAAATATTCTGGTTATTTAAAACGCCAACAAAATCAGCTTGAACAAGTTAGGCGCTATGCCAACCGTAATTTGCCTGTAGATATTGATTATATGAGTATTGAAACTTTATCAATGGAAGCAAGAGAAAAGCTTACTAAAATATCTCCACTAACTATTGGTCAGGCATCTCGTATTGCTGGAGTTAGTCCTGCAGATACTAACGCTTTACTAATATACTTAGAAATCAAGTCACGTCAGAATACTTAATATTTATACTAAGAAAAACAGAAGTAGTTATTCTTAAAATTATTTCAACCAACTATTAGCTACCTCCAGTTCCTAATAAGAAGAGACTTAATAGAGTTCCTGTATTCCAAAGACTATGCATTAGTATCGATGATAAGAGATTACGTGAACGTGTGTAAACGACACCTAAGATAATTCCTAAAGTTGTTAATGGTAGAATTTCAGAAACATTAAGATGTGCAGCAGCAAAAATTAAACTACTGACCCCAATCGCAGCCCATGGAGAAATATAACGAGTTAAAGAAGGTAACAAAAAACCTCGAAAAATTATCTCCTCATAAAAAGGTGCAGCAATAGCTGCGGTTGAATAAAAAATTGCCAAAGCAACTAAATCTTGGTTTTCTAGGACTAGGGAAAGTAAAGGATTACTTCCTCCTTGTCCACCCCAAAAATTATCATTAAGTAATGAAATGATAAGAACCAAAGGTAAAGCAACTAAATACCCACCAACTCCCCATATGATCCAATTACTAAAAATTTTAAAATTAAACAATTTTTGAGATAAAGGAAAGAAAGGTTTAATTGATATATAAAGTACTGAAATTCCTCCTATAGCCATTAGAAGGTAACTAATTAAAATATAGATAGCCTTACTTCTCAGACTTAAATTAATTAAGTTAATATTTAAAATAGTAAATAAGGCTGGCAAAATGATTTGACCAAAAAAGAAAAATCCTACAATTAAAACTTTCCAAGGAACTTCAATCGTCCAAGGTATTTCCCATCTATAACTGCTATCCATACTCAAAATTGCAGTATCTTTTCTTAAAATTAGTTGAATCAGGGATAAAATGATAAACCCCATACCTATAACACTTCCTAAACTCGGAATTGTAGTAAGAAAACCTAATTTCAAAATTGCTGAATTTGAATCTTTCTCAGATCTTATTCGTAAATTTTGTAAATCTTTCTGCTTGTTCTCTACCTCATAAAGTTTTTTTAAAGAGTAGTCGCGAAACCAGCCATTTAAGTTTTCTTTTATATTTAATTCTGTATTAGCTGATGTTGCAAAACTATCACTCCACAAATTTATTAAAATATCAGATATTTTGTTCAAAGAAGAAGAAGGTAATAGAAAATTATTAGTTTCCCAAATATTTAATGCTTGCGTTGTATTTCCTTGCGAAATCTCTAATAACCCTATCTTAATGTTCAAGTCATTAAGTGTTTTTTTCTGATTATTTATATCAGTTAATAGTTTTGTTCTATTACTAGAAAGTTTTAAAGACTTTAAGCGAGAAGTTTTTTCCGTTGTTTCAACTACATTATTATCAATTTTATTTAATTCAGCACTTAATTCATTTAATTTATTAGACGCAATATTATGTACTTCTTTATACTTTTTAAGAGCATTTAGATATGGCTGTTGTCCTGATATATATTTACTAATGTTATTAATTTTTTGGGGATCATTATGAAAAATATGAGAGGATTTAAGAACTAAATCTGTTTGATAGAGTTGAAAGTTAGATTGGGATTGCGGTTGATGAATGCTATCTACTAATGATAAAAATACTGGAATCAATGAAACTATTGTTATTATGGTTAATAGTATTTTTTTCATTTTCATAAATTTCATCTAAATATACTGATGCTTATTTCTTTTTAGTTGAAACAAGACTAAATCCTGAAGCTTCTCCTAGCATCTTAGCATTAATTAACTTAAAATTTGGGGCTTTTGCATTCTCTAACAAAAGATAAGATGAGTTTGATGCAAGTATATCTAATTCATCTTTATTTTTAGATATTACTTGACGCTCACTATAGAAATCTAGGCTAGGCCGACTATATGCAAATGAAGTATAAACTATAGTATTAGGTGGAGTATTCTCTCTAATTAACTTGGCTACTGACTTTACAGGAAATGATTCATTCAATTCCCATAGCCAAGCATTAGAAATCATTAATAAAGCTAAACTTATATATAATCCTGTTACAAGAAAAATAATAAAGCTAGATAATTTTTTATATAACGTGTGATTAGTCAATAAAATTGTTGCAAAAAATACAAAGAATATAAATTGAAAAATAAATTCTTGTGGACCTCTGAATATGTAGATTCCTAATCCTAATAACAAGCAAACTAACACAAATATACTAATGACTAATACTTTAGAACGATTTTTAGGATATAAATATAAATAGGATAGATTGTATCCAATACTTAAAGCGAAGAAAGGATAAATCGGCATTATGTACCAAGGTAGCTTAGTACCCATGATAGTAATTATGAATAAAAATAAAAAAAATCCTGTTAATATTAATTGATTTAGACTTTTTTGATGCTTTTCCCAAGCTATAATTAATCCCCCAGGAAAAAATATCAACCAGGGAAAGCTGTATTTTATTAGTTCAAGTACGTAATACCAAGCCTCTCCTCTGTTACCTTCAACAGCAGTTGATAAACGCTCAAAATTTTGTTGAAAGAAGTGAACCTCAATAAACTTTTCTCCGTAGAAGTTAATCTGCAAACAATACCAGACAGCAACTGGACAAAACCCTATTAATAAACTTATCCAGAGCCAATTATTTCTTAAAAATTTATTATGATCATTTAAAATCATATAAATTCCTAAAATCCCTCCTAAAGCAATCGCTAAAATTCCTTTACTAAGTGCAATCATTCCTAGGCTTATGCCAAAACCTAATATCCACAATGGTTGTTTTTTTGATTTCAATAAAGATAAAATACAAAAAATTAAAAAAGTATTAATCATTCCGTCTATCATAGCCAAGCGTCCATGTCGTAGAACAGGAAGCAAAGTTAGATAAACTAAACTACTAAAAACTGCTGGAAGTTGTGTGTAAAATATATTTCTACCGACTAAGTAGAGCAGAGGGACACCAGCTGCAGTCAATAAAGCGCAAGGAAGACGAGTAGTAAATTCATTAACACCACCTAAGTGATAAGAAAAATTAATTAGCCAAATGATTAAAGGAGGTTTTAGTAAAAAAGGTTGGTTATGGTACTTAAGATAAAGCCAATCTCCAGACTGAAACATACTTCTAGCAACTGTAGCATAATATCCTTCGTCCCAATCTCTAAGTGGTAAATCTCCTAATCTAATCAACCAAATAAATAAAGCTAATATTAGTAAAAGTAAAAACCATGAAATATCATTTTTAATATTTAGCCTAATCATTTTTATGTGACTTTACTAAGTAAATATAATACTTCTCATTATAGATGAAAGATTTCGTAAATTTTTTTAGTAATACAATATCTAAATTTACGGAATATTTTGATAACGTATGATTCAAGATAAGCAAAACATCTTCACGTTTAGTCCGATCAATAAAATATTTTTCTATTTGATCTAAGATTTCCAAATCGTTAGTAATTTTGCGAGAACTGTTAAATAATACATAGCTACCCATTTTTTTTGTTTCAGGATAATGAATTTTTCTATTGAGATAACCGCTTATGGGAGCAATAGTAAAGTCTTCACTACCAAAAATATAGTAATTGTCTAGATTATTTTGTTGAATGAAATTAGCTGCCATTTTGCTACTAGAATATGGAATAGATAGATCCCTACTGAAGGCAACTATTCCTGCTATTATTTGTAACCATAATATTATTCCTATAAGGTACTTCCGATGGGAGATAAGGAATTCTTTTATTTTGGAAGAAATATGTAAAAAACGAACAGGAATACTTTCTAAATATTTTTTATGTAACTGTACGTCACCATAATTACTTTCTATCCACAAGGAACTTATAAAAATAATATATAAATGTCCATAGTGTCTTTGAGATCCTAAGAACTTAATATAAGTAAAAACAATAATTTCTAAACTTCCTATTAAATAGAAAAAGAGAGCCACTGGCTTTTGGCTAAGTGATAAAACAATACAGCTAAATAAACTAATAGATAAAAAAGAGAAAAAAATTAAGTCTAATATTTTGGAATCGCTTGGAATGATCACCATAATATAGCTACGCCATATTCTATTAATAGCTTGAAGTAAACGATTCATATCAAAATTTAAAAACCATTGGTTGGCACCACCTTGTAATGTGCTATCCATAGGAGGTAGTAATGTCAGAACTGAAATACTTATTCCTATCACTACTATTATTAACGATAGTAAAATATGATTTTTTTTTACTTCTATTTTGTATCCTAAATATTTTTGAAAACAGTATTCAAAAATTAATGTAGCACTTAAAGCTATAGATATTAATAAACAATAAGCATTTGTATTAGCCATAAAAGCTAAGATAAAAGCTAAGATAATGTAGTTTCTATTCTTATGGAAGCATTTACAAAATAGAAAAATTGATAAAATTCCAAAAGAATAATTGCGACTAATTAAAGAATATTCATATAAGGGAAAATAGCCAAAACTGAATAATATTTTTTGCAATATATTAAAAGGAGAATATATAATAAAAATATATATTGTGGCAACAGATATTAACCAATGAACAACTTGCATTATGATTGGATCTGCTGTAATTCTATTTAAAGCCCATAATAAGAGATACCACAACAAAGGATGTCCTTCATACTTAATACTTTCAAAAAAATCAAGAAAAGAGGAACTATCTCTCGCAATTAACCAACCATTTAATTCATCACGCCACATAGCATGGTTTAAAATTCCAATGAGTGTGATGAAAGAAAAAGTTATTATTAAGACTATTTCAATTCTCTTATTTTGTTTCGGAAACATAAGCTCTTAATTTAAAATGATTTAAAAAATGTTAGTAAAAAAATAATACAGAAAAAAAACTATCAAAAAAAATGAACATCTTATAATATCTTTATTTTTATAATAAGAATATAGAATGTGATGGTTAATTTTTTTAAATGCTATATTCTATCTTGGCGGAAACGGCATGTTTCTATTTAACTATTTTAATCAGAGAAATTAATTAATCTTTAAGACTTTCCTCCATAATTTTTCATAATGCTAGCTAAAAATGTCACTGCATAATTTATTAAGACTAAGTTAAACGAACGTTTATAAAATTGTTCAAGTTAATAATTATTTTATAAGATAAAAATGTGTTTTTATAAATACATACCACCATCCTAGTTAGCTACTGAGAAGCTAATTTGTTAAATAGAAATTTAGTAGAAATATTTTCATAGTAAAAAAGACATAAATTAATTCTTTTCTACCCATTCAGGACAAAAACCGCCATAATAAAAAGGTCAGAAAATAATTATAAAAAATTCTTTGTTACTGTAATAAGAATAGTGGAGAATTTAAATATATTATCTTTGACTGTTAAAAATATTTATCAATCTCTTGGTGTGAGGAAATTAAGAACTGTGTCGTTTAGAACTATTCGACAAAAACAAAACGATAAAGAATTTTTGGCTATCAAAAATTCTTTTATTAGAGGAACTTTTCGTACTGTAAAAAAAACTACTCTGGGACTTAGTCTACTAACAACTTCAGTTGTTGTCGGAGGATTGGTAGGACTAGCTATTAGTTTCCGAAATTTACCTAATGTACGTACTCTTAGTAACTACTCTCCATCAGAAACTAGCTACGTTTATGACATCAAAGGCAAGTTAATATCTCGACTTCATGGTGAGGCAAACCGCGAAGCTGTGGCGTTCAAACAAATTTCACCTAACCTAAAACGAGCAGTCTTGGCTATTGAAGATAGTCACTTTTATCTACATCACGGGATCAATCCTAATAGTATAGGGAGAGCCATGTGGGTCAATTGGAAAAGTGGCGGAGTTGTAGAAGGCGCTTCAACATTAACTATGCAATTAGTTAAAAATATTTTTTTGAGCAGTGATCGGACTTTTAGTCGAAAACTTTCTGAAGCAGTCTTAGCAATTCGTATAGAGCAAGTATTTTCGAAAAATCAAATAATGGAAATGTACCTCAATAATATTTACTGGGGACATAACAATTATGGTGTACAAACTGCAGCGCAAAGTTATTTCAATAAACCTGCTGCTAAGTTAAATTTACCTGAAGCAGCTTTGATGGCAGGTTTAATTCAAGCTCCAGAAACACATAGTCCTTTTTTCGATTATAAAAAAGCAAAGAAAAGGCAAAAAGTTGTTCTTGATCGGATGGCTGCCTTAGGATGGATTACTGAGAAGGAAGCGACAATAGCTTACAAAACATCTTTAGAAATTGGAAAACCAACTTCATGGCAAGCGAGTAAGCTACCTTATGTTAGTGATACAGTGATGCAAGAACTGAAAGGTAAGTTCAGTAAAGATATAATATTGAAAGGCGGAATGCGTATACAAACGTCTATTGACTATGTTACACAACAAAAAGCTGAAAGGGCAGTTAAAAATGGATATAAAAAATTAAGACAGCAGGGTATATCTGCTAAAGATCTTCAAATTGCCTTAGTAGCTATTGATCCTCGTACTCATTTCATTAAAGCAATTGTTGGGGGAGTAAATTACAATACAAGCCAGTTGAACCGGGCTACTCAATCCCGTCGTCAACCAGGTTCATCTTTTAAACCATTTGTCTATTATACAGCATTTGCTAGTGGAAAGTTTACACCAAGCTCAGTAATCAATGATAGCCCCGTTAGTTATAAAGATGGGGCGGGACAATTATATAGCCCTAAAAATTATGGTGGAAAGTTTTCAGGAACTATGTCAATAAAGTCCGCCTTAATGAAGTCTCGTAATGTTCCTGCCGTAATTATTGGACAAAAAGTCGGAGTAAGAAAAATAATTGACGTTTGCCGTTTATTAGGGATAACTAGTCCTATGCGTCCAGTAATTTCTCTTCCTCTAGGAGCTGGGGATATTACGCCTTTGGAAATGGCTAATGCTTATGCAACTTTCGCTAGCAACGGTTGGTATGCTGACCCTACCATTATTCTTAAAGTCACTGATAGTAAAGGTAATATTCTACTAGATAATACTCCTCAACCATACTTTGTTCTTGATCCCTGGGCGACATCTTCTTTGACTAGTGTTTTACAAGAAGTTATTCAAAGAGGTACAGGAAGAGCAGCTAATATTGGCAGACCGGCAGCAGGAAAAACTGGAACTACAGATAATGAGCGCAATGTTTGGTTTGTAGGTTACGTGCCCCAATTAGCAACTGCTGTATGGGTCGGTGATGACGCTAATCGAACTATGGGGAAAGGTATAACAGGAGGCGGTCATGCGGCACCTATATGGCGTAGCTTTATGAAAGAAGCTTTGAAAAATGAACCAATCAAGCAATTTCATGCAGCCTCTAAATTTTCTCGTCCTCAAACTAAAAAATAAAGCTAATATTAGTTTTGTTAATTAAAGATTTTAAAAATAGATTTCAAGAATTAATAATATTAAGCACTTAAATCTATTATCTTTACAACAATATATCTTCAGTTTTATAAAGTTTATTTAGTTAGACTTATAAAAATGTATAAGTAATCCTAATTCATGAACAATAGTAATTTTTGTCTTTAATGATTAATTTCATATTGGTTAGTACTTTTATTTTAAGGCAACCATACCTCAATTAGATAAAAGTCATGTACACTATTTAGATATTTGTTAAAGCCAAAATACTTTCCTTCTTATTTAAGTAGTTTTAAATTATGTCTTTTGTTGGTTTACACATACACAGTGACTATAGTTTACTTGATGGAGCATCTCAATTAGATGCTTTGGTTGATCGTGCTATTGAATTGGGGATGCCTGCAATAGCTCTAACTGATCATGGAGTTATGTATGGAGCGATTGAATTAATTAAAGTTTGTAAAAGCAAAAATATTAAGCCTATTATCGGCAATGAGATGTATGTCATAAACGGAGACATTAGGGAAAAAAAACGATATAAAAAGTATCATCAAGTTGTTTTAGCTAAAAATACACAGGGATATAAAAATCTATCAAAACTTACTACAATTTCTCATCTTCAAGGAGTACAAGGTAAAGGAATATTTTCACGTCCTTGTATTAATAAGGAGTTATTACAGAAATATCATGAAGGATTAATAGTAACTAGTGCTTGCTTAGGAGGAGAAATACCTCAAAATATATTAGCAGGAGATATCCAGGGTGCAATAGAGGTAGCTCAATGGTACAAAGAATTATTTACAGATGATTTTTATCTAGAAATTCAAGATCATGGATCTATAGAAGATAGAATTGTAAACGTCGCAATTAACAAAATTGCTCAGGATTTAAATATTCAAATTGTAGCTACTAATGATTCTCACTTCATTTCTTGCTATGATGTTGAGGCGCACGACGCCTTATTGTGCATTCAAACTGGAAAACTGATTTCCGATGAAAAAAGGCTAAGATATAGCGGAACCGAATATTTAAAGTCTACTGATGAAATGAAATTACTTTTTCGAGATCATCTTACTGATGATGTTATAGAAAAAGCGATTAATAATACTATAGAAGTTGCTAATAAGGTTGATACTTATCATATTTTAGGGGAACCACGTATCCCTGATTATCCAGTTCCTTTAGGACATAATCTTGATAGTTATGTGAAAGAGCTTAGTTTAGAAGGATTGTTAAAAAGATTAGAGTGTGAGTCTATAAACGAAGTTTCAGAAGAATATAAAGAGCGCTTAGAATATGAGTTAGATATGCTTGTAAAAATGGGATTTTCAAGTTACTTCTTAGTGGTTTGGGATTATATCAAGTACGCAAGAGATAATAAAATTCCTGTGGGCCCAGGAAGAGGATCTGCAGCAGGCTCTTTAGTAGCCTATGCTTTAAAAATTACAAATATTGATCCTATTTATCACGGCTTACTTTTCGAAAGGTTTTTAAATCCTGAAAGAAAATCTATGCCTGATGTTGATACAGATTTTTGTATTGAGAAACGCGATGAAATGATTAGATATGTAACAAAAAAATACGGTGAGAAAAATGTTGCCCAAATTATTACATTTAATCGGATGACTTCTAAAGCTGTTTTAAAGGACGTAGCAAGGGTATTAAATATTCCGTATTCTGAATCAGATAAAATGACTAAAATGATTCCTGTAACAAGGGGAAAACCGGCTAAATTAAAGGTAATGGTTTCTGACGAAACTCCTTCTCAAGATTTTAAAAATCGATATGATCAAGATCCACTTGTTAGACGATGGTTAGATATGGCTATTCGTATTGAGGGCACTAATAAAACATTTGGAGTTCATGCAGCAGGGGTAGTAATTTCTTCAGAACCTTTAGATGAAATTGTTCCTTTACAAAAAAATAATGACGGAGCAGTAATAACACAGTATTACATGGAAGATTTAGAGTCATTAGGTCTACTAAAAATGGATTTTTTAGGACTAAGAAATTTAACAACAATACAACGAGCTGCCGATCTAATTGAAAAGAATCAGAACATTAAATTAGATTTAGATAAATTACCTCTTGACGAAAGAGAGGCTTTGAGAAGATTGGATCAAGAAAAAAATATAAAATTACCTGTTGATATTGAAAAAACTCATAAATTATTAGAGAAAGGTGACTTAGAGGGAATTTTTCAATTAGAGTCTTCAGGAATGAAGCAAATAGTTAAAGATTTAAAACCATCAAGAATAGAAGATATATCTTCTATTCTTGCTTTATATCGCCCTGGACCACTAGATGCAGGATTAATACCAAAATTTATTAATCGTAAACATGGTAGAGAGAAAATTAAATATGAACATAAACTCTTAGAGCCTATTTTAAAAGAAACTTATGCTGTTTTAGTTTATCAAGAGCAAATCATGACAATGGCACAAGATTTAGCTGGATATTCTCTTGGAGAAGCAGATTTGTTACGTCGTGCTATGGGTAAGAAAAAAGCATCAGAGATGGAAAAACATCAACAAAATTTTATTGATGGATCAGTTAAGAACGGAGTCTCTCAAGCTGTTGCAGAAAATTTATTCCAACAGATGGTTAAGTTTGCTGAATATTGTCTTAGTTATCATACACAAGTTATGACAGTTGAGTATGGACCATTACCTATTGGAAAAATAGTACAAGAAAATATTGAATGCAAAGTTTATACCATTAATAGTCAAGGACTTGTCTATACCCAATCAATTGCTCAATGGCATGATAGAGGAGAACAAGAAATTTTTGAATACTATCTTGATGACGAAACAATCATTAGAGCAACTAAAGATCATCAATTTATGACTATTGATGACGTAATGATGCCTATTGATGAAATTTTTGAAAAAGGATTAGACTTGAAGAAAATCAAATTGTAGAAAAATAAATTAAATTGTAAATGAATTGTTCCTACATCTTCAAGCGCAAGTAATAAATGATTAAACTATTAATAAAGCCTGTTTAGCACATAACCAACAAGTTCAGCGAGGGATTGAGAAAATGGAGATGGTTCAAGACAGTCCAACTGTTCAATAGCTAATTGAGCATAATATTTTGCCAGTTCTTGTGAACGTTGAATTCCTTTACTTTCAGCTACTATTGATAGGGCTTTTTCTATATCTTTTTCTTCATTAAACTCTCTTTTAATGAGTTTTGCCAAGTATGGTGTTTCTTCCATTGCAAATAAAGTAGGAGCAGTTATATTACCGTTAATTAAGTCTGAACCCGCAGGTTTTCCTAACACTTTTGTTGGTGAAGTAAAGTCAAGAATATCATCGACAATTTGAAAAGCTAGTCCTAAACATCTTCCATAGGTATAAACACTGTTAATAATATCTGAAGAAGAGTTACTTAAAATAGTTGCAGATTTAGCACTATTAGCAATTAAGGAAGCTGTTTTATAATAACTTTTATCTAAATACGAATCTAAAGTTAGAGTTGTATCAAAACGTTTAATTCCTTGAGAAATTTCACCTTCTGCAAAATCGCGAATAACTTCAGAAAGTAGTTTTACTACTTGTAAATTATCCAGATTAGCTAAGTACCAAGAAGATTGAGCAAACAGAAAATCTCCTGCAAGGACAGCAATCCGATTATCAAAAAGGCTATTTACTGTAGGAACATTACGTCGTAAAACTGCCTCGTCGACTATATCATCATGAACTAGACTCGCAGTGTGAATCATTTCAGTTATTTCCGCAAGTCGACGATGATGGGGGGTAATATCACCTTCTAACATAGTCGCTTTAGATACTAGTAGTACTATGGCAGGACGAATATGTTTGCCTCCAGCATCAAACAAATGTTCAGCTGCTGCACTAAGAATAGGATGTCGTGTTCCAACTAAACTCTTTAAATTATTTCTTAAAAGGTTTAAATCGTCTTCTACGGGAGAAAAAAGAGAGGTTTTTGAGGTCATACGGTTAGCTAAACCTGATTATTCAGTCATAAAATTTTACATACCGCTATATTTATTCTAAGCTAACCTTTCCACACTAGGAAGCCCTGTAATTTTTTTTTTAATAGTGATACTACTAAATGTTTAAAAAAACTTGAATTAGTTAAAATAACCATTTACTAAATTACTATATATGATAGTTTATTAATAAAAACTTTAACAACCCAATATATATGAAAAGTGATAGTATTTTTCATGACTAGAAATCTAAAATCAGAAATTGTCATACGTAATCTTGATTGTGTCTTATTATGTATGAACAATAAATGGCTATACTTTGAGTTATTACAAAATCAGTTGCTAAATTAGAAATAAGTTATCAAGAATAATATGGAAGTTAGTTTTTTTACTCATTTTATCTTTAATCATTAACTACTAAGGACTATTACTTAATGAAAGAAACAAAGTCAACTAGAGGATAGTACCCTAACCATTTTTTAGAAAGACGAGAAAATTTCTTTGGAGAACCAGAAGTAACAAATTTTACGTTAAAGTAAGAATTTTTTCTATGTAAATTCATTACTTCTAGCTCTTTCCTTATTGATTGTGCCACATAGTATGCAGGATCTATCAATTCAATTTTAGAAGGTATAATATTTTTAATTATTTTTTCTAAATGTTTATAGTGAGTACAGCCATATACAAGCGTATCAATATTTTTTTCTAATAAAGGATTAATATATTTTTTAAGAATGTTTTGCGTATGGGAATCGTAAATTTTATTACGCTCAATTAGAGGAACAAGTTCAGGACAACCTACTTGCCATACTTTTATGTCAGAATTAATTTCTTGAATAGCTTTGCGATAAGAATCGCTTTTGGCAGTTGCAAGAGTAGAAATGATCCCAATCCGCTGTCCATATTCTGTAGCTGCTTTAGCTCCAGGAGAAATTACTCCCAAAATAGGAAAATCAAACTCTTTACGAACAGCCTCTAAAGCTAGGGCAGAACTAGTATTACAAGCCATAACAGCCATCTTTACTTTATTATGGCTCATCCAGGTTAATATTTCTCTAGCAAATCGTAATATTTCAGTCGAAGAGCGGTTTCCATAAGGAAGTCTAGCATTATCAGCAAAGTATAAAATTGACTCTTGAGGTAGTAATTTATGAATTTCTTGAAAGACAGTTAGTCCTCCTACCCCACTATCAAAAATTCCTATTGGACAATTATTCACTGTTCTCATCTGCAATTATTTTATAAAAAATTCTTTAATAACCAAAAATAGTATTATATTCATGTTAATTATGTCGTGCAAAAAAGAATAGTTAAAATTTTTGTTTTAAGGATAATTTTGTGGGTCCTAATAAAAATAGCTAAATATTTTAATACGGAATATTTTCAATTTTTTTAACTAACTAGTTTCTAGTAATTTAAAGAAGTTAGTATCCTGATATTTTTTATTAGGTAAAGTCAATATTTTTTATTTTAATGCATGATTAAAAATATTAAGACGACATGATCTATTGTGCTAGATTTTTATTAATCTAAATTAGGTAATATTTTGTTTCTGAGGAGTAAGGAAGGGCTCTTTTAAAATACTTCTAAGAAGAAGAGGAGCCAAGAAAGTCGTAAAAATAACCATTACAATAATTGACGCTTCTATAGGTTTAGATAATACACCACTAGCTGAACCAACACCTACAAATACTAAACCAACCTCACCTCGAGGAATCATTCCTACACCAATAGCAAGTTTATTAAGTTCAGTCTGACCAATAATAGTAAATCCAGAAATAATTTTCCCTACAATAGCTACAAATATTAAAAATCCAGCTAAAATCAATCCTTCTCTATTATTTGGATCAGTGGGATTTAGAACACTTAAATCTGTTTTCGCTCCGACACATACAAAAAATATAGGAACAAAAATATCAGAAATAGGGGCTATTAAATCTTGGAGTTGTTTACGTTTTTCTGTCTCTGCTAAAACTAATCCCGCAGCAAAAGAACCGAGAATAGTTTCTAGATGAATGATTTGAGCTATATAAGATAGTACAAAAGCAAAGCATAAAGATATTAATAATAACTGACCCCTGGTCTTCATCTTATCGACTAACTTAACGTATGTTGGATGCAACAGACGTCCTACAAAAATTGCTCCGATCAAAAATACAGCTGCACTAAAAGATAAATAAACAATATTAATGATCTCAACTTGTCCTGTCTTAATTAAACTTGCTACTACTGCTAGAACAATAATTCCTAAGATGTCATCTAAAACAGCTGCTCCAATTATAATTTGTCCCTCTGGAGAGCTAAGATGACCAAGTTCAGCTAAAACTTTAGCTGTAATTCCAATACTGGTAGCTGTTAAAGCCGCACCAGCAAAAATTGAAGGAATTATATCAATATGAAATAAATAAGTTAAACCTAAAGTTCCTAATACAAATGGAGCAACCACGCCAGCTACTGCCACCATTATTGACTGAGGACCAACACTAATTAATTCTTTTAAATTAGATTCTAGACCAATTTCAAATAAAAGAATAATAACACCAAGTTCCGAAAGAATCGAAATGATTTCGCCCTGAGAATTAAAAATAGTTTGCATATTTTCAGGAGTGACATCAGCTGTAAATTGCAAGAACTTCATAATCAATGAGTTATTTGCAGTATTCATACCTTCTGGAAAAACCAGTAACCCTAAAATAGATATGCCTATTACTACTCCTCCGACTAATTCTCCCAGTACGGGAGGAAGATCGATACGAGCACAAATTTCACCTCCTAATTTACTTGCAAAATAAATTATTACTAGACTAAGCAATATACTAGCTAAAACAAGAGAAGTATCAGCATCTGTATGCTCTGGTATTGTTGCTAAGAAAGAAATATAAAAATTGTAATCTATAAAATTTAAAATTGAACTCAATATATCCATACAAATCTGTGTTTACCTAAAAAAATAGCTACATTTGATAATAATCTAAGTAAAATAATTGTTATATACTTTACATAACACATCAACTTTTAAGTATTTAAAAGCATCCTAAACATTTAAAAATTAAAAGCTTTTTGTGTTTTAAGTTAGAGGCATCATTGAAGAAATAATATACTACCATTGTATTACTTAATATGAAAAACATATTGAATTAATTTTAAAAATTAATATGTAAAATCATTTATGTTTTTAAAAAAATAATCCTACGTTAGTATTAGTATGGCATTATTAGCTTTCTTTAATTCGTTTCAAATAAATTAATACGAACTATTTTCTACAATATAGTACAACGATACTTTCTTGCTAACACTTTATTTTTAATGTAAAAAAACAAAGAAATTAATAAGTAAGCTAGTCAACAAGTAATGACTAGTTTACTATGTAAAGCTACCCGATTATGAATCATAATCATTTTACATAATAACCAGTTCTTATTAAACTAAGAAAAGTATAAAAAAGGTTAAATTCATTATGGCCCTATTACTTGCTGGAGACATCGGTGGAACTAAAACGATTTTAAGTTTAGTTAACTCAGAAAGTGTTGAAAACGGTCAGAAATTACCCCAGCAAAAAAGCTTATATGAAAAAACATATCCTAGTCAAGAATTTACAGATCTTGTACCAATCGTAAGACATTTTTACGAAGAAGCAGGACTTGAACTGGGTTCAAAAGTAATAGTAAAAAATGCTTGTTTTGGGATTGCTGGTCCAGTAATTAATAACACTTCAAAACTAACTAATCTGAACTGGTTTTTAACTAATAAACGCTTACAGGAAGAACTTTTTATAGATAAAATTAACTTGATTAATGACTTTGTGGCTATTAGCTATGGTATCTTGGGTTTAAAAAGCGAAGATTTGTATACTTTACAGAATGTTAAGCCAAAATCAAAATCTCCTATAGCTGTTTTAGGAGCAGGTACAGGGTTAGGAGAAGGTTTTTTGATACCTTCGGAAAAAGGAAAGTACCTGGCTTTTCCATCCGAAGGTTCTCATGCGGATTTTGCGCCACATAATAGTTTAGGATTTGAATTATCAACATATATCAAAGAAAAATATAACCTATCGAGAATATCAGTTGAGAGAGTGGTTTCTGGAATAGGAATCAGTACAATATATCAATTTTTACGCCAGAAATATCCTGAAAAAGAAACAGAAAAAATGAGGGTAGCTTACAAAGCTTGGGAGGCTAAAAAAACTATTAATATCTCGGCAACTATATCCAAAACTGCAATGGAAGATGATGATTTTTTATGTCAGCAAACAATGAAACTTTTCATTGAATCTTATGGCTCAGAAGCAGGTAACTTAGCTTTAAAATTATTGCCATATAGTGGACTATATATTGCCGGAGGAATAGCTGCAAAGATATTACCCTTAATGAAAAGTGAGATATTTACAGATTCTTTTAAATCTAAAGGAAGAATGAGCTCTCTCTTATCTGAAATTCCTATACATATAATATTGAACCCAAAAGTTGGTTTAATTGGAGCTGCATTATATGCAGCTCAGTAAAAAATCTAATTTACTTTTCACAATTTATGAGTTATAAACATACAATTGTTGTTAAAATCGGTACTTCGAATCTTACTCAACCAGAGACAAGAAAATTAGTTTTATCGACAATTAATTCTTTAGTTAAAACATTAACTAAGTTAAGACAATTAGGTCACAATATTGTTTTAGTTTCATCAGGAGCTGTCGGAGTAGGCTGTAGCCGCTTAAAGATAAAAGAAACGCCTAAAAAAATTTCTTTAAAACAGGCAATCGCCGCAGTGGGACAAGGAAGGTTAATGCATGTATATGACGAACTTTTCACATCAATAGATCAGCCAATAGCACAAATTTTATTGACTCGACGAGAATTGATGGAAAGAAGTTGTTACATAAATGCTAGAAATACTTTTAATGCTTTATTTAAATTAGGAGTAATTCCTATTGTTAATGAAAATGATACGGTTGCTATTGAAGAATTGAAATTTGGTGATAATGATACTCTTTCGGCCTCAGTCGCAAGTCTGATTAATGCAGATTGGTTATTTATATTAACAGATGTTGATTATCTTTATTCTGCCGACCCACGTTTATTCCCTGATGCTCAACCTATTAGTAACGTCGATAGTATACAGTTAGCTAAGTTACAAGTTCAAGCTAATAGTACAGGCTCTCAATGGGGAACAGGTGGAATGCTGACTAAATTAACAGCAGCGAAGTTAGCTACTAAAGCAGGAATAACAACAGTTATTACTAATGGCAAATATCCAGAAAATTTAATTAAAATCGTTGATGGTGAAAATATTGGAACTAAATTTAGTGCATATTTAGATAACGATAATGCCAGAAAACGTTGGATTGCTTATGGTTTATTGCCTGCAGGAAAACTTTATCTCAACAAAGAGTCAGTCATAGCAATTTCTCAAAAAGGAAAATCATTATTAGTAGCAGGTGTTATAAAAGCTGAAGGAGATTTCAAATCTTTTGAGGCAGTTAAATTGTGTGATGAAATGGGACAAGAAATAGCAAGAGGAATCGTCAATTACAGTAAACATGAAATTGATAAAATCAATGGAAACCGCTTAGATAATATATCTAGCTTACCAAATTGCAATAGATATGAGACGATTGTACATAAAAACAATTTAGTTATTAGTAAAATTTCTAGATCATAATCTATATAATTAAAGCTGTACGGTTGAAAATATATATTTGTATATTTAAAAAGACTAAAAGACTAATAAGGTATCTAATAATTAAGTCTACGAAAAAGTTCGTAGACTTAATTGTAAAACTATAATTTTCAGTATGATTACTGTACAATAATTTTACCAACCATTCCAGCTCCGCGATGAGGTTCACAATAGTAGGTATATTCCCCAGTTTCATTGAAGGTGCTTTCAAATGATTCTCCAGGAGAAAAAAGTAATCCTTTATGAGAATATTCTGAAGCATTTTCAAATACAACATTATGAGGAGCTAACTTATTATTGACCCATTTAACAGTATCTCCTGACTTAACTGTCACTGTTTTTGGTTCAAATCCTAGCATTCCAGAATCGGTTCCCATTTTTACTTCAAAAGTTTTAGCTGCAGCAGGGCTAGCTGCAACAAAAAAACTAGAAATAACTAGGCAAAATGCAGCAATGAGCAATCCTAATTTTTTTAGCATATTATTGTTCCTACCAGTATCTTAATTAGAAGAAAAATTAACGTAACTCGTTCAGTTATACATCTTACTATAAAGCTAATAACGAAGTTTGACAACCTGTCTTTGGACAAAAGTTAATATTTTTGCTTTGCTTTAATGGATATATTGTCGATTAATATTTATTGATTAATATTTAGTAAAATATTACTAAATGTTAGTCAATAAAGCTTTATTAATATGATGGTCCATTAAATATTGAACCATCATATTGTAGATATTTAGTCCTTTAAACTAGTTTGCAAAATCATTTTTTTGCTAACTTTTTTGTTTTAACTTTTCGTAAACGAATAGATTCTGGGGTTACCTCTACAAGTTCATCAGGACCAATATACTCTAAAGCCCTTTCTAAATTCATATCCACTGGTGTTTGTAGCTGAACCAATTCTTCTCCACCTGAAGCACGGTGGTTAGTCAACTGTTTAGTTTTACAAACATTTATTTCTATATCTGGTGGACGATTATGTTCTCCAATAATCATTCCTTTATATACTTTTGTACCGGGTGAAATAAAGAAAACTCCTCTATCTTCTCCATTTTTCATTGCATAAGAAGTTGATACACCTTCTTCAAAAGAAATCATTACACCGTTATAACGCGTCTCTAAATTACCAGAGATAGGACGGTAGTCTAAAAAGCTATGATTCATAATTCCATCTCCTCTTGAAAGGCGGATGAAATCTCCACGAAAACCTAGTAGACCTCTCGCAGGTATAATGAATTCAAGCTGCGTTCGTCCATTAACACCTGTTTCCATGTCTTGCATTTCCCCTTTTCTTTGTCCTAAGCGTTCCATACAAGATCCAACAGCCTCCTCAGGAACATCTAAAATTAAGTATTCAAAAGGCTCATGAGACCGTCCATCAATCTGTCTATAAATAACTTGGGGTTGAGCAACTTGAAACTCATAACCTTCTCTACGCATTGTTTCAATAAGAATACCTAAATGCAATTCTCCTCTTCCTGAAACCAAAAATTTATCAGGAGTATCACCAATGTTTACTTTTAAAGCAACATTAGTTTCTAATTCCCTTATTAATCGATCACGTAATTGTCGAGAAGTAACAAACTTACCTTCTTGTCCTGCAAAAGGAGAATCATTAACTGAAAACGTCATCTGTAGAGTAGGTTCATCAACTTTGATCAAAGGTAATGGTTGAGGATTTTCAGGACAGGCTAAAGTCTCCCCAATATTGGCATCGGCGAAACCTGCTACAGCTACAATATTACCTGCAGTACTTTCTTTTAGCTCTACTCTTTGTAATCCTTCAAATCCTAAAAGCTTACTAATTTTTCCTTTAATATGACTACCATCTTCTTTAACTAGTATCGCCTGTTGTCCAGCAACAATTTTTCCATTATTAATACGACCTATTATGATACGTCCTAGATATTCTGAATAATCTAAAGTGGTAACTTGTATTTGTAAAGGTTTTTCCACATCTCCGGATGGAGGAGGAACACAGCGTAAAATCGTTTGGAAAAGAGGCTGCATGTCTACAGACTCATCTTCCAAATTTACTTTTGCAAATCCTGATATACCAGAAGCAAATAAAGTTGTAAAGTCACACTGGTCATCATCACCGCCCAATTCAACAAAGAGATCAAATACTTTATCAACAGCTTGATCTGGTTCAGCTTGAGGGCGATCAATTTTATTTACAACAACAATAGGACGTAAACCTTTTTCTAGAGCTTTTTTAAGTACGAAACGAGTCTGAGGCATAGGGCCTTCATTAGCGTCCACAATTAAAATACAACCATCAACCATTCCTAATACTCGTTCAACTTCCCCTCCAAAATCTGCGTGTCCAGGAGTATCAATGATGTTGATTAAAGTATCTTCGTAACGGACGGCAGTGTTTTTTGATAAGATTGTAATACCACGTTCCCTTTCTAGAGTATTAGAATCCATCACACAGTCAGGAACTTCTTCTCCTTCACGGAAGACACCAGACTGTTTAAGAAGAGAGTCAACCAAGGTGGTTTTACCGTGATCGACGTGGGCGATGATAGCAACATTGCGAATGAGGAGAGACATAGGATGCAGTAATGAAGGTAGTGTAGTTATACTACTGTTAGTTTCATTATAATTGTAACTTATATTAAAAAAGATCTAAAGAAAATATCAATTTTTATGATGTTTTCTTTAGATCTTTTCTAAATATAATACTGTATGTACTTTACAAAAAATAATTTCCAAAGCAAATCTACTAATACTTAGTAGTTCTACACAAATTATTTTGAGACTTCAATGGAGCCGAGCAGAGTCGAACTGCTGTCCAAATTAGTTATTAACTTAAAGCTCATTCACAGGCTTAGCCTTTTTAGTCCTAAAGGCAGGAATTTACTCTTATACCCGAGTAAAAAGGTTACTCTGATAAATTTTTCTTAATAGTCCATCAGAGGCAACTTATTAAGATTATCCGTTGAGGGTTGATCTCTTACTTTTAACGGAGTCAAGTATGAGATAAGCGAATTCTATGAAAGAATTTTTAGGCAGCTACTGCCACGCGCTTGAAGCTTACGATGTTGTTCGCAGTTACTATTTTTTTGAGTCTTTGATTTACGAGAGGAGACTCACTCTCGACCTGCATCACAATTCAGCGTTTGCTAACCTGTCGAAGCCGTTGCGGCCCCTAGATCATATTTGTAATTATAGATATGATCTTAACTTTTTGCAACGTAAAGACTTATTACATAATATAAAATTTATAATGAGCATCGCATTTTCTGATTTAAGCTGTCTAGATTAATAATTATTGATATTTATGTTCCCTCTTAATCGTCCTCGTCGCTTACGCCGTAATGAAAAATTACGCAGTATGGTTTGTGAAACAAAATTAACACTAAATGATCTGATTTATCCTTTGTTTGCAGTTCCGGGAAATGATGTTACTAAAGAAGTCAAATCTATGCCTGGTATCTTTCAGTTATCTATAGATAAAATCGTAGATGAAGCAAAAATAGTGCGTGATCTAGGAATTCCATCAATTATCCTTTTTGGCATCCCAGAACATAAGAATATTCAAGCCACAGGTGCATGGGATAATCAAGGTATAGTACAAAAGGCCATCACTGCAATTAAAAAAGAAGTCCAAGATTTAATCGTCATTGTTGATACTTGTGTATGCGAATACACTAGTCACGGTCATTGTGGATATTTAAAAAAAGACGACCTTACTGGAGAAGTTTTAAATGATCCAACTCTACAACTATTAAAAAAGACTGCTGTTTCTCAAGCACTTGCAGGAGCTGATGTGATTGCACCTTCAGGTATGATGGACGGTTTCGTAAGATCTATTAGAGAAGAGTTAGATAAAGAGGGTTTTACTAACATTCCCATTTTATCTTATGCAGCTAAATATGCTTCCGCTTATTATGGACCATTTCGAGATGCTGCAGATTCATCTCCACAGTTTGGTGATCGTCGTACTTATCAAATGGATCCTGGTAATGCTAGAGAGGCTTTAAAGGAAGTTATGCTAGATGTTGAAGAAGGAGCAGATATGTTAATGGTCAAACCTGCATTGTCTTATATGGACATCATTTGGAGAATCAAAGAGATGACAAATCTCCCTATTGCTGCATATAATGTTTCGGGAGAATATTCTATGGTTAAAGCTGCGGCGGCTAATAACTGGATAGATGAAAAACAGGTAACACTAGAAACCTTAACTAGTTTTAAAAGAGCTGGCGCAGATCTTATCTTGACTTACCATGCAAAAGATGCCGCTCTTTGGCTACAAGGACAATAAAATTTGATAGTCAATGATAAAACCTTATAAAAATTAAAATTTTATGTTTTTGATCTACCATTCTACTCAGCAGATCAAAAACTTTATTTTTATTATGAATATGATTAAGATATACATATAAGTTAAGTGCCTGTTTTCCCTGAAAATTAATATAACTAATTAAAAAAGCTTACCAATGAACATGTGTTTTACAAGATAAAAGCATTTTTAATACAATATATTTTGCTAATAAACATATATTGTGCTACTATATATTAGGTTTGAAAACATAGAAACCTTTCGCGGGTGTAGTTTAGTGGTAAAACCTTAGCCTTCCAAGCTAATGATGGGGGTTCGATTCCCCCCACCCGCTTTATTAAAATTGAATTATATGGTAATAATGTTTTAAGGTCATGAGGTAAATGACGGTTATTTATGTTACTAGGACTTCAATTTCAATCTCCTGGTCCTATAATATTCGAATTAGGATCTTTAATTTTAAGATGGTACGGTTTTCTAATTGCTTCTGCAGTTTTGATTGGAATTACATTATCAAAATGGTTAGCAAAATTTCGTCAAATTGATCCAGAGATAATAAGTGATTTAGCAATCTGGCTAGTAATAGCTGCTATTCCTTGTGCAAGAATTTATTATGTTATATTGCAGTGGCACGTTTATAGACAATATCCAGAAGATATAATTGCTGTCTGGAAAGGAGGCATTGCTATTCATGGAGCTATGATTGGAGGAATCTTATCCACTTTGATCTTTGCAAGTTTAAATAAAATTTCTGTCTGGCAATTAACTGATTTGGTGGTTCCGTCTGTAGCATTAGGGCAATCTATTGGTAGATGGGGAAATTTCTTTAACTCTGAAGCTTTTGGAATACCAACTAATTTACCGTGGAAACTATATATTCCTTTAATAAATCGTCCAGCAGAGTATATTTCTTATGAATATTTTCACCCTACTTTTTTATATGAATCTATCTGGGATTTTTTAGTTTTTATAATTTTATTAAATTTATTCTTTTTTGGATTAAAATATCCAAACTATTTCTATACTGGAACTTTATCGTTGGTATATTTAATAATATATAGTTTTGGCAGAACTCTTATAGAGGCCCTCAGAACAGATAGTTTAATTCTAGGACCATTTAGAGCAGCACAGGTTATTAGTTTAATTATGATTATGTCAGGAATATTTGGACTAGTGTGGTTATATCTTTTAAATAAATCTTTGCCAGATGTAGTCTCTCATAAATAAGGCCATGATATCAATCTTCCTAGCTTCATTATTGTAATGAAATTTAGATTGAATGATGTATTTGGCTTTTAATTTTTTTTTACTAAACGCTTTACATTCATCTCTTACAATATGAAAACGCTACAATCACTAACAAAGAACTTAGTAGAACTTATACGAGAAAATTATTCTAAACATTTCGGACAAAAGAAAAAAAACAACTTTGAATCAGAAATCATCTACGAATCAAATTGGTTAACCAAGCTACATCAATCAGAATTAATTAAAAAAACTTACCCACCATTAATGTGGGGGGTAACTGTTATATCACTTTCTAGCGTTATAGGATATCGCTTTTATAATCAACCTCAATTATCTGTAGGAACTATTTCACCCGTAAAAGTCATTGCTCCTAAAAACGGTACTTTTGAAGATAGAAAAACTACTGAAGATAAACGAAAAGAAGTCCGTACAGGTGTTATTCCTGTCTTAAAGAGAGATCCAAAGCTGACAAAAGAACTTAAAGGAGAGCTTAAAAAGACTGTTTCTGAAATTGAACAGTTACGTAAAAAGATAAATCTTTTCTCTTCTATTGATGTTGTGATTATTCCTCTCGCTACTCAAAAATATTTAAGAAAGGTAAACGAAAGAGATTGGCAAATAATTCAGCTAGTAATTATTAATCGCAATTTTCAAAATATACCAAAATCAAAACCTAAAATTAGGCAGGTGATTTCTCAATTGGTTGCCTATAGTAAAGCAACTTCCTTAACGTCTCTTAAAAGTCTTTTGGAGAAAATTGAGCAATCTCGACAACTCTACAATCAAACTAAAGCTGAAGTTTCAAACAATCAAACATCTTATTTAACATCAGAACTGTTTACGACCTTTTTAAGCCTTGACGACTATACTTGGCAAACTACAGAAAAAATATTGCAAACGACTTTAAATAGAATTCTTCTTCAAGGACTTCATCCTGGAATTCCTGATTACTTACTAAAAGAAATAATTAGTATCCAACTTGAATCTACTACTTCAGCCGTTCCAAAACCAGCCATAACTCAGCTTTTAATGAGAATCCTCAAAAGTCAACATAATTTAACAGTAGACAAGGAAGCAACAAAGCAAAGAGTAGAACAGGCTGCTCAAGCGGTTGAAGCGGTTATAGTAAAAGTTAAAGCAGGAGATATAATTGTAGAAGTAGGAGAGTACATTACTCAAGAGAAATTTGTTCTTCTTGATAGCTTTAGATTAAGCCGCAGGGGAATCAATTGGTTTGGATTATCAATTTCTGTACTAATAGTTATAGGTACAGTGGCTATATTTTGTTTAATTAGTCAAAGAATTAATCACTCTATACGGCGGAGAGACCATATCTTAATTTGTTTATTAAGTTTAAGTACTCCGCTTCTAGGAATTTTTAATTTAGGTTATACAAATCTTCCGGCTATAGGATTACTATCTAGTAGTTTTTATGGTCCTACTTTGGCAATAACCCAGGTAGTTTTGTTGAGTGGTCTATCAGCATTCGCAGCGACTAATATTAATTGGAGTTATATTCTAGCAGGAACTGCAGGCGGTCTGCTAGCTGCTTCTGTAGCTTGGAAACTAAGATCTCGTGATGAGCTAGCCTGCTTAGGTGGAGTGGTTGGTATAGTACAAGGAAGTCTTTATTTTATTGGTTATCTAATTATAGTTCCAGCAGTAGGAACAATTTGGTCAGTAATTTTGCCTGAATCAATGATTTATGGCTTATCCGGAATTGCTTGGAGTGTAATGGGCTTAGGAATTTCTCCTTATTTAGAGCGATTATTTGACTTGGTAACACCAATTAGATTGGTAGAGTTGGCTAATCCAAATTGTGGATTATTAAAAAGACTAGCAACAGAAACACCAGGGACATTTCAACACACCCTTTTCGTTGCGTGTCTAGCAGAGGCAGCTGCGAGAGAATTAGACTGCAATGTTGAATTGATAAGAACTGGAACTTTGTATCATGATATTGGAAAACTACACGATCCCATGGGTTTTATTGAAAACCAAATGGGAGCTCCTAATAAACATGACTTAATAAATGATCCATGGCAAAGTGTACAAATTATTAAAAAACATGTTAGCGAAGGTTTGGCTATGGCAAATAAATATGGCTTACCAAAAGTAATTCGTGATTTCATTCCTGAGCATCAAGGTACACTATTAATATCTTATTTTTATCATCAAGCAGCACAAGAGGCACAAAATAATGGACAAGATGAAATTCCTGAAGAAGGATTTAGATATGCTGGTCCTATTCCACAATTACGTGAGACAGGAATTGTTATGTTAGCGGATGGATGTGAGGCTGCATTAAGGTCCTTAAAAGAAGCAACTCCAGAGATGGCTTTAGTAATGGTTCAAAAAATTTTTAAAGCTCGTTGGCGTGACAATCAGTTAAAAGATAGCGGAATTAAATATGAGGAATTATCTATAATTGCTGAAGTTTTTGTTAAAGTTTGGCAGCAATTCCACCATCAAAGAATTGTTTATCCAAAATCTGCTCTTGAGCCCACAAACAACAACAAAGTAAGTTAATTTTTAAAAGGAATGTATTAGATGAACTTTGGAAAGTATGTTTTTTCAAAACAAATATTAATTAGTATCTTGTTTCTTACTTTAAATGCTTGCAATAATAATAGCTTTTTAGAAACAAGATTATTTCCTAAAATTAAGCCGAGTAAAAATATAGAATCTAAATTATTATCTAAACACAAAATTCTTACTTATTATCCATCAACTATACCTCAGCATCCCAACTCATATATAGAGAAAATACCGGAAACATTAACAAACGATAAAGGTATTATTTTTTTTCTGTCTAATGATTCTGTAAGTAGAATAAGTGATTTTTATAATCAACAATTTAAATCAGATTTTTGGGAAGTTGCCGAAATTCCTAGTGAAGAAAATAAAAGTTTTATAGCTAGAAAAAATGCATTAGAAGTGAAATTAGTATTTTTATCTCATAATACAATAACTAATTATTTTATAGCTTATACAAATACAAAAAATTCTGTTAAGCAAGCAGCAAAAGAAAATTATGGTAATGAGATTGGAAAGTTTAAGAATATTCCAGAAGCTTTATATTCATATATCAAAGATTTATCGATGTTAGGAACGCTAGATTTAGAAATCAATGGAGTAGATAATCAACTAATTGACATAAATGCTAAAGTAAATCGAAGAACTTATGCAAAATGGCTTTTTAAAACGTACAACAAATTTTATCAGGACGTTCCAGAGAAACAAATAAGATCGGTAGCAGTTAATTCAAAACCTCTTTTTTCTGATGTTCCTCTTGATGATCCAGACTATTTGTTTATACAGGGATTAGCAGAGGCAGGAATTATTTCATCTTCCTTAAATGAAGATAATAATTCGTTACTATTTTATCCTGATACTTATCTAACAAGAGAAGATCTGATAACTTGGAAGGTTCCTCTAGATATAGGCAAGGGATTACCGAGAATTTCTGCTATGCATATTGAAAAAAGTTGGGAGTTTCAAGATATCACAACAATTAATATAAAAGCTAGACAAGCTTTATACATAGATTTTCATAATAAAGATAAATCTAATATCCGTCGTGTTTTTGGTTATATCATATTATTTCAGCCTCAAAAACCAGTTACATTAGCTGAAGCAATTTCTAGTTTATGGTATTTTGGACATCAAGAAAAAGGATTTTCAGCAAGTGATATCTTACTAAGGTAAAAGATTTATATCAATTTCAAAGACCACCATAATAATTAGTTGTAATTTATAGATAAAATGAAAAATACTTTTATACTTTACTTTGTAAAAATTAAAACTTAATTGTTATTATTTGTATAATTTAACAATTTTTAAGCTTTTCATTGTATTAGTTCTTTAAAAGTGTAAATTAACAGAAACTCCATGAAATATATGATTGACAAACCAATTAAGCCTTTTTATTTTGATTTGACAGAGGAAGAAATAGATTTATTTAAGAATGAATGTGGAAAAATTCTTACTTCAGGTAAACTAATTCTAGGAGAAAATACCCTAGCATTCGAAAAAGCTTTTGCTGAATATGTAGGAGTAAAACATGCAATTGCTGTTAATACTGGATCTTCTGGCTTAGAGATCATTTTAAGACTAAAAAAGGTACAAAATACGACTGTATTGGTACCAACAAATACAAATTTTGCTACTGTAGCTGCCATATTGAGAGCTGGAGGTACAGTAAAATATCTAGATATGGATGAGAATACATTTGCACCCTCTTTACAAATGGTAATGGATGCAATTAAGGAAAGTGTAACTCCTTCCATTTCTGGGATACTATGGGTTCATATTGGGGGAGTAATTTCTTCGGAATTTCCTGCAATAGTAAACTACTGTCATGACAACGGTCTATTTGTATTGGAAGATACTGCTCATGCTCATGGAAGTCAAATTAATGGAATTCAAGCTGGTAATTTGGCAGATGGTGCTGCTTTTTCTTTCTTCCCTACCAAGATTATGACGACTTTTGAGGGAGGAATGATTACTCTTAATGATCAAGAAGAAGATTATATTGCCCGTTCATTAAGAAATCAGGGCAAGAGGGGAATGGACTTTGGTGGATTACATACAGACTTTGGAAATAGCAGTCGTATGACAGAAGTTCATGCAGTGTTAGGACTTATTCAACTAGCTAAGTTATCGAAAATGATTGCTAAAAGGCAAAAATGTTATGAGATAATTACTAAACATTTAAGAAGAGCACATATTAAATTTGTTTCTACAGACCATATGGATACTGCTAGTCAATATAAGCTGATAGTTTTATTGCCTGAAGATAAAAGCGTGGAAAAAATAAAAAAATCTTTATCTAAAGAAAAGATAATTTTAGGAGGGGAAGTTTATCAAATTCCCTGTCACTTACAACCTGTTTTTCAAGATATTAATATAAGAAAGAATCTTCCTAATGCCGAGTATTGGTGTCCTCGTCATATTTGTCCTCCACTTACATCTGGAATGACAGAGGAGGAAGCAGATATTACGGGAGAGATATTAGTAAAATATCTAACAGCTAGTTAATTATTAATCGTGTTATGCGCCTATACTTAAATAAAATTAGAAATTATCTTTTCCTATGTGAGCCATAGTTCAAGAATTTCCATGTTTCTAAGAAATTATAAATTGACCAATTAACATTAATAGAAATACTATTAACTATATTCTTCAGTAGTAACAGTCAAAGTACTTGTTATTACTGAAGAATATGATTTATTTCTATGATTATTTAAAATTACTGGCCTTAATCAGATGTTTCTAAATCTTGAAATAAAATAGTACTCAAATAACGCTCACCGAAACTTGGCTGTATCATCACAATTAATTTGTTTTTATTTTCTGTTCGTTTACCAATTTTTATTGCAGCACATAAAGCCGCACCTGTAGATATACCTGATAATAAACCTTCTTCTTTAGCAAGTCGCCGTGCATATTCAACTGCTTCTGTATCTTGAACTGTAACTATTTCATCAATTAAATTGACGTCCAAAACTTTTGGAATAAAGCCTGCTCCAATACCTTGAATTTTGTGCCCTCCTGGACTTCCTCCTGAAAGTATTGGACTATTAGATGGCTCAACTGCAATTGCTTGAAAGTTTGGTCTTCTTCCTTTAATAACACTTGCAATTCCAGTAATTGTGCCTCCAGTACCTACACCAGCAATAAGAATGTCTATCTTACCATCAGTATCTTCCCAGATTTCTTCTGCTGTAGTTGAACGATGTATTTGAGGATTAGCAGGATTATTAAACTGCTGCAACATATAAGTATTAGGCAAGCTATCTGCTATTTCCTGAGCTCTACGAATACAGCCACCCATTCCATCACTACCTGGAGTTAGTTCTAATTGTGCTCCATAAGCCTTCAACATTGCACGACGTTCTTTACTCATAGTATCTGGCATCGTTAAAATTAGATCATACCCTTTAGCAGCTGCTACCATAGCTAGAGCAATGCCTGTATTGCCTGATGTAGGTTCTACTAATAAAGTTGTACCAGGAGTAATTAATCCTTCTTTTTCAGCCATGTTAATCATATTAATTCCAATACGATCTTTTACTGAAGCTGCTGGATTCATGCTTTCTAACTTGACTACAATATTCGCTACACAGCCTTCTGCCTGAGGAATATGATTTAATTGTACAAGTGGAGTCTGGCCAATAAGTTCTGTAATATTTTGTGCTATTCTCATAAGTTTTTTATGCCTATTTATAAATTTCGTACTTTACTGTTTTAATACCTTATGAGATATTTTTAGTAATTTTTTATCCTTTCTTTATTTAATTCTGGATACTAACTAAAAAACCCTATCTTTACGATAGGGTTTTTTAGTTAGTATCCAGAATTAAATAAAGAAAGGATAAATTAACATCTAGAAGGAGAAGGTTCCACGAAGAGTACCGACTACTTCGTCATCTGCGCCTTGAATGTTAACAAATTGATCGGGATTTGCAATCCAAATAACACCAGGAGTAATGGAAATATTATCAGTAAGTTGATATCTATAGAAAACTTCAGCAGTTACAGGGTTACGGCTAGGTAGTTCGAAGAAACCACTGTTACGTCCTAGATAAGGACGTTGACGTCCACCTTGATAAGGTTGAACACCAGCAAATATACCTAGCAAGTTACCTTCCTTGAATAGATCTGGGAATGCGAATCCGCCACCACCAGTCCAAACTTCAGCACTTTTTCCTCTACCAAGAAAGCGAACATTAGTAAAAGAACCAAATGCACTAAAGTTCATCCACTCAGCAATGCGCCATGTCATTTCACCACCATAACTATTAGTGACTTTACCACCAATATCAAATGGGTTAACTTGTAGAGGATCGTTAGCATTATTACCGTTTCCATTGAAAGTTCGTGTTGGAGTTCCAGGAGAACCTACAGACCCTTCAGCGAAAGCATTGTTTAACTCAGAACGAGAGAAGTTAGCAAAAGAAGTTCCTACTTCACCAGGCCCAAAGGGAATACCGGATCCAAAGATAGGACTATCAGGTTTGTGGTAAGCATGAACATATGTAAAAGCAACATTGACTAAATCAAATAAGTTTGCATTCAGTTGTGCTAATCCACCATAGTTACCATTAAATAAACCATTTCCGCCATCACTTTCTGTATAAGGATTACCAGTAGCAGGATTAGTAGCGTTACTATTTTGGCATCCACGAACACTACGGTCTACATTCTGTCCTCCACCGTTTAGGCAAGGATCATTAGATGTTCCAGCAAGGTATCCAAAACTAACAGAAGTAGGACCAATTAAGCTCTCTAAGAAACCGACTTGGAAACTCATACCTGCACCAGCTCCACCACCAATTCGATAAATTGGATTACGTTGAGCAAATGTACTTAGAGATCCTTTACCTCCATCAAAATCTTCAAAAAATGGATTTAATGTAGGAACGAAATGATGCCATCTTCCACCCCAAGCTGTAACATAAGTATCTAGCTTCCAGTTATCTAAGGGCTCGATAGGTGCATAATAACCAACCCAGTCAATAGTAACATCGTTATCTTCTTCATTCCGTCTAGGACCAATGTTGAAAGTTTGAGTTGCTGTAGGGTTGATTAATGTATTTTCCTTGAATGCGATACCAATTGGTTGACCAGTAGCTGGATTAATAACTCTTAGGTTAGGTTCGGTCAAGGTAAAACGTTCGGAACCTGTACCTGTACTGGCTGACAAGCGGGTAACTAATAAGTCTTCTCCACTAAAACTAGTGTTGAAGCTTAATCTAATACGATCTTGTAAAACAGCTTGATTATCTTCAGAAGAACGACTACCACCAGCTGCTGTTGCTGCCATGATAACTTCACCGACTAATTTGGTAGTGGTAGAAAATTGATGATCTTCTAAGAAAGATACACGTCCTTCTAAATTATCAACTCGAGCACCTAATGCAGCTAGCTCAGCTTCAAATTCTTGCATTAAGCGTTTGAGCTTTTCAATATCTTCTCTTAATACAGCAACATTTTCTTGAATCAAACGCTCCATAGTGTTTAAACAAGCATTTAATCCAGCTGCAAACTCCCAACGTGATGTTGCGCGATTACCTCTAAAGGTACGATCAGGGTAGCCGACAATACAACCGTAACGTTCTACTAGGCTTCTTAATGCTTCATAGGCCCAATCAGTAGGAGCTACATCGCGTAGTTCACTGACACTAGTTACCTGGTCGTTAGTATTTAGTTGACCTTCTTGACTATAGTTCTCTAATTTCTCTAATAGAATGTCTTGACCTTTTGCGATTTCAATGTCAGACAGTCCTTCGGCCGCATTGGCAGGAGCAGAGATTGATAATACTGCACCCATTAAAGCTGGACTTACCAGCAGAGTTTTCCATAATAATTTTAGCATTTTCAGCTTTTCCTCACACCTTTAAATTGACTATAAAATAATAGCCTCACTCACATTTCTATAATACACAATTTTTTGGAAAATAGTGGGAAATAAGTTTAATTTTTGTATATATTTTCTAAAATCATGTATTTACCAACTAATTTATAGATATTTCTATACAAGATTTTAATAATTGAGATTTGCACTACTTTTATTTGAAATAATTTATTTTTGTTTAATCAGGTCTATTTATGGATTATGTTTGTAAGAATATATCCATTGGTACTAAATTAAATATTCTATGATACCTTATCAATTTTAATGATTTATAGAAAACATGAGTATTGATTCTTTTTTGCTACCTTTTCAACGTTTTGGGGTTCACTTAGGACTTGAGCGTATTAACGCTTTACTAACTAAGTTACAAAATCCTCATCAAGATATTCCTATTATTCATGTTGGAGGAAGCAACGGTAAAGGATCGGTCTGTGCTTACTTATCGTCAATATTAATTGAAGCTGGATATAAAGTAGGACGTTATACATCTCCTCATTTAATAGATTGGACAGAAAGAATTTGTTTAAATAATGAACCAGTATCACAATCACGTTTAGAAGAGATACTTACTAATATTCAATATTTAGTTCTTAATAATAATATTCTTCCCACTCAATTTGAAGTTATAACAGCTGCGGCATTAACTTATTTTAAACAAGAAAAAGTAGATATTCTTATTATGGAAGTTGGCCTAGGTGGACGTTTAGATGCTACTAATATTTGCCAATCACCTTTAGTAACGGTTATCACGTCCATTAGTTTAGAGCACTGTCAAAATTTAGGTCCAACCATAACAGATATTGCTCGAGAAAAATCAGGAATTTTCAAACCTAGCTGTCCAGTAATTATTGGCAAAGTCCCTTACGAAGCTCAAGCTATATTTATATCTCAAATAAATGCCTTAAATTGTCCTAGTGTTTGGGTTCAACCATCAATCTTTACTCAACATAATTCAGCTATTTATGAGAATATTGAATATTCTTTACCGCTATCAGGGGAAGCTCAATTAAATAATTCAGCTATATCAATAGAAGTAGTTAAAACTCTAAAACAAAAAGGATGGAATATTCCTATTAGTTGTATTAAAGATGGTATCCGAAAAACTTCATGGAGAGGAAGACTAGAATGGCTAAATTGGCAAGGTATATCCTTACTGGTAGATGGCGCACATAATCCAGATGCTGCAAGAATGTTACGCAATTATATTGATAATCTGGATAGACCTGTTAAATCTGTTACTTGGATAATAGGAATTATAAGTACTAAAGAACATGATAAGATCTTCGAAGAATTGTTAAGAGATGACGAAACTTTATACTTAGTTCCTGTTCCCAATCACTCTAATATAGAGTCCAAAAGCTTGGTAAGTCCTATAATTGGTAGTTGTGTCAGGTTAAAAGAAATTAGAATCGAAAAAACATTAGAATCCGCTCTAAAATTAATTATTAACAAGCAATCCAATGATGATTTAGTTGTTTTATCTGGTTCTTTATATTTAGTTGGTTATCTTTTAAAGATTATAGAATTTCCTAACTCTAAATATTAAGAAAATGTTTTATGTTGCCATATTAAATTCCCTAGAAACTGACCTTTACTTTCTTGAACAATCTGCTGATAAATTAGTTTCTGCTCAACTAGGACATATTAATTTTTTAGGTTTTATCATTATTTTTTTGGCAGGACTTTTAACTAGTTTAAATCCATGCGTTGTGTCTATGCTGCCAGTTACTATTGCTTATATTAATTGTCACGGAGCTCAAAAAAAGCTCCAAGGATTTATTCAGTCTATTTTATTTTCTCTAGGCTTGGCAACAACATTAGTATTACTGGGAATTGTTGCAGCATCATTAGGTAAAATTTATGGACAGATAGGAATACAATTGCCTATTTTTGTAAGTATAGTCTCTATAGTAATGGGTTTTAACCTATTGGGACTGGTCTCGTTTCAATTCCCTTCTATAAGAGCAGAAAACTGGTTTATTAATAAATTTAACTTAAGAGTCCGTACCTATCTTTTTGGTATGACTTTTGGCTTAGTGGCTTCTCCTTGTAGTACGCCAGTACTGGCAACTTTGTTAACTTGGATTACTAGTACACAAAATTTGGTTCTGGGTGCAAGTGTATTATTCGCATATACAATCGGATATGTATCACCTCTAATTTTAGTAGGAACTTTTACTTCGATCCTTAAACAAATGCTATACATTCGCCAATGGACAGCAATTGTTAATCCAATTAGTGCCGTTTTATTAATAGTATTTGGCATATTTTCTCTGCTATCACATGTATCATTAAACTATTTTTAATAATAGATCTATGTAAAAATGTTAAGTATATTAATTTATTATTCTGTTTTTAAGAGAAATAAAAAAGCTGAATATGTCTTAGCCAATAAAATCCAAAACAATTTAATTTATGATTATATCTAATTTTCCTATGACGCTAAATAAAGTTTCCTTAATGAAGTTGAGATTTTGGAGAATAATTAGAGTAATTACTGATATACGTTTAACAATTGTTTTATTATTGGTAATAGCTTTATTTAGTATTAGTGGAACCTTAATAGAACAAGAAAGAAGTTTGGAATTCTATCAAAAAGCTTATCCTGATTCACCGGCTCTATTTGGATTCTTAACATGGAATCTAATTTTGAAAGTAGGTCTAAATCATGTTTATAGTACTTGGTGGTTTTTATTTTTATTGGTATTATTTAGTACAAGCTTAATTTTATGCACATTTACTCGTCAATTGTCTGCACTAAAAGCCGTAAATAAATGGAGATTTTACAAAAAGCCTTATCAATTTCAAAAATTAGCACTAAGTTCAGAGTTGAAAGTTAAGAAAATAATCCCTGTTATTAATATTTTAAAAGCAAAAAAGTATAAAATTTTTCAAGAGAACAACACTATTTATGCTCGTAAAGGGATATTTGGAAAAATAGGACCTATCATCGTACATCTTGGAATATTAGTAATATTGTGTGGCTCGGTTATTGGCTCTTTGACAGGATTTTTAGAACAAAAAATGATTCCTAGTGAATCTGAGTTTAAAATCGATAGCAATCTCAATTTAGGACCTTTCTCCACTTCACAGAGTCCCAGAAATTGGAAAGTTAGAGTTAATCGATTTTGGATTGACTATAATTCTCAAGGAGCAGTTGATCAGTTTTATTCAAATCTATCTATCATAAGCGATAAAGGAAAAGAGTTAAAAAAAGAGACTATCTATGTAAATAAGCCATTACATTACAACGGCATTAGTATATATCAGACTAATTGGGGCATTTCATCCGTTCAAATTCAAATTAATGATGGCAATATTTTTCAACTTCCTATGGCGCTTTTAGAAGATAGTAGCCAAGCTAAAATGTGGGGTACTTGGATTCCGTTAAAATCTGACTTAAGTGAAGGAATTTCTCTAGTTACTAAAGATTTACAAGGAACTATGATTGTTTATGATCAAGAGGGAAATCTTTATAGTGCAATTAGAACTGGAATGCCATTAACAATTAATGGAGTACAATTAAAAATTCATAAATTAATAGGGAGTACTGGGTTACAAATAAAAGCAGATCCAGGAATTCCTGTCGTATATACAGGGTTTGGGTTATTAATACTTGGTGTAATTATGAGCTATATATCTCATTCTCAAATTTGGATACTACAGATAAATCAAACATGTTTAATTGGAGGTAAGACAAATAGATCTCAAGTAACTTTTGAGAAAGAATTGACAAATATAGTTACTTCTCTACAGTGCCTAGAATAGATTGATTTGCTTCTTTTAATTTCAATTCACAAAAAAACTCCCTGTTAATATAGCAGGGAGTTTATAGAAAAAGTTTTTGAAAGTAATTATTATTTAATAGTTACTTTAGCTCCAGCATCTTCAAGCTGTTTCTTAATACTTTCAGCATCATCTTTTGAAGTTCCTTCTTTAAGAGATTTAGGAGTTGATTCAACAAGATCTTTTGCTTCTTTAAGTCCTAATCCAGTTATGGTACGAACTACTTTAAGAATAGCTATTTTTTTATCGCTAGGAAATTCTTCCAGAATAACATCAAATTCTGTTTTCTCCTCAGCAGCTTCTGCTCCACCTGCTGCAGCTGTTGCAGGTGCCATCATCATTCCACCAACAGGAGCGGAAGCACTTACGTCAAATACTTCTTCAATCTGTTTAACAAGTTCGGATGCTTCTAAAAGACTTAAAGACTTTAGCTTTTCAATAATTTCATCAGTTACAGTAGACATAGTTTAACTCCTAAATATTGTAAAAAAGTTGATAGGTAAACAAGTTAATAATTAGATTTTATTAACTTTCTTTTTTTGCTGCAACAGCAGCTAATGCACGACCTAAGGAATTTGGTATCTCATTTATACCTCTACCTAAGGAAGTTGGTATTGCATTTATTCCAATAGCAAGTTTGGCAGTAACAGAATTTATTAAGCCTGCAGTTTGTCCCATGAGCTCTTCTTTAGAAGGTAATTCAGCAATTGCTTTTACTTGTTCTTCATTTAGAGTTTGCCCTTCCATCACACCGCCACGAAAGGCAGTTTTCTTTGTTTCTTTTTTAAAAGCTTGATAAGCTCTAATGGCACCACCTAAATCTTCTTTAACGAGAATAAAGGCTGATGATCCATTTAAAAAACTAGTGATTGGTTTCCATTTATCACTATCAATTACTGCTTTTTCCATAAAGGTATTTTTTGTTACCTTACAGATCGCTCCACTTGAGCGTAAACGATCTCTTAGATCAGTAATTTCTGCAACAGACAGACCTTGATAGTCAATAACGAAACTTAATTCTGTTTCATTAAGTAATTCCTTTAAATTAGAAATTACCATTGCTTTGTTTTCTTTTGTCCTTCCCATAATGTTCTCACCTCCTTTATTTTTAGGAAAAAATAAGCCCTAGCAGTTTGCCGGGCTGAGGTCAAACTTGATAACAAAAAAATTTTTATTAAGCTTGATCCTTCAGGTCTTACCTCGGCAGGATTATTATGCTATTTGCCCCTGCTGTCTTTGATATTAACCAAAGTTTAATTTTCAATTTTAAGATTTTAACTATCTTCTAACTTCAAATCTCGTAAGGCATTAATATCTACTTGGATAGACGGACCCATAGAGGCAGAGACATATATGCTACGCCAGTAACGTCCCTTTGCCCCAGAAGGCCTTTGTTTATCAATGGTATCCTGTAAAGCCTTTAAATTAGTTAATAACTCTTCAGGAGAAAAGGATGCCTTGCCAAATATAACATGAACAATACCAGTACGATCAGCACGAAATTCCAATTTACCTGATTTAAATTCAGAGATTGCTTTTCCTAGATCAGAGGTAACAGTTCCTCCTTTTGGTGATGGCATTAAACCACGAGGTCCAAGTGCACGACCAAGCTTAGCAACTTTAGGCATCATATCAGGAGTTGCTATTAAAACTTCGAAGTCCATCATTCCTTTTTGAATTTCATCAATAAGATCTTCTGAACCTACTATGTCTGCTCCAGCATTGCTTGCTTCTTGGACTTTCTCTCCTTTTGCAATAACAGCTACTCGAATTACTTGACCTGTTCCATTAGGTAAGGAAACAGTCGTTCTTAACTGTTGATCAGTATATTTAGGATCTATTCCTAAACGTATATGGGCTTCTGCCGATTCGTTAAATTTAGCAGTAGCAGTTTCTTTTAACAACTGTAGAGCTTCAGTTGGCTGATAAGATTGTTTTTGATCAATCCTAGATAAGGCTTCTTTGATTCGTTTTGAGAGTTTTTTAGGCATATCTATGTTTTGGGTATTAGTGAAGTTTTCTTCTCCCCTTAAAAATCAACTTGATTTTTGCTTAATCTTTGATGATTACGCCCATATTACGAGCAGTTCCTTCAACAATATTCATTGCTGCATCAATATCATTAGCATTAAGATCAGGCATCTTAGTTTGGGCAATATCCTTAAGCTGACTATGAGTGATACTACCTACTTTTTCTTTATCTGGCTGACTTGAACCTTTCTCAATTCCCGCCGCCTTAAGAATAAGTACTGAGGCTGGTGGAGTTTTAAGAACGAAGGTAAAACTACGATCTTCATAGACAGAGATTTCAACAGGGATAATCATTCCTGCCTTATCTGATGTCTTAGCATTATATTCTTTACAAAACGCCATAATATTAACACCACGCTGTCCTAATGCTGGACCGACAGGAGGTGCAGGGTTAGCCTTTCCTGCAGGAAGGGCAAGTTTAATTAAGGCAACAACTTTTTTCGCCATCGCTAATTTTGCTTCTCAACTTGATTAAATTCTAGCTCAACCGGGGTATCTCTTCCAAAAATCGAAAGTAATGCTCTTAGTTTATTCCTTTCAGAACTAACTTCTACTACTTCTCCTTCGAAATCTTTAAATGGACCCGAGAGTACCACAATTTTGTCACCAACTTCCATATCAATTTTAATGATAGGTTCTGGTTGTTCTGTCTGTCTGAAAATTCGTTCTACTTCTGATGGGCTAAGAGGAAGCGGTTTTACGTGTCCACGGCCTCTACCGGAAGCTCGACGCTGTTCAGAACCAACAAAGTTAATTACATTGGGGGTACTTTTTATGACCAACCAAGTGTCGTCATCCATGATCATTTTGACTAGTATGTAACCGGGGAATACTTTTTCTTCTCCCTGCTGACGACTGCCATCCTTACGCACTTTGATTGTTGGCGTTTTTGGAATTTGAATTTGTAATATATTTCCAGCTTTGTCCAAGGTTTGAACTCGCTGTTCTAAATTACTTTTTACTCGTTTCTCACAACCAGAAGCTACTTGCACAGCATACCAGCGAGCAACAGGTTTCTGTGCATCTGAGAATTGTTCTGAATCTGGTGAATGATCATAAGTATAATTCATTAAAACACCTTCCCTGATCCCCAAGTAAAGAAATTATCTACGAGATAAATTACGGTAGCCACAAGACTTACCATTAGAATAACAGCAGCAGATTCACTTAATAACTGCTGTTTTGAGGGCCAAACAATTTTAGCCAGCTCTTCCTTTGTATCAGCTACAAAGTTTCTTGCTTTGGTATCGCCCCTAGCCTGTTTTAAATCTCTTTTAGACTCTTCTTTTCTTGTCACAATGATCTTTTCCCAACATAAAACGACGGTTTTTATTACTGTATTGGATTCTTAGACTTGAGAACCTAGGGACTTTACTCCCGTTAAATTCGGAATATTTTAAGTAACCCGAATATTGCTTCTAACCATTTACCAATTAATTGATAAATAATTTTGTCTTAAAAGTACCGCATACCAATACAGGATCGGAGCGGCGGGATTTGAACCCACGACCCCTACTACCCCAAAGTAGTGCGCTACCAAGCTGCGCTACGCCCCGACATTCACAGAGATGTATTATACACCTATTGCTATAATAAAAGCAACTTTAAATATATTTAAACTTTTAATTAGCTCACATTATTTATCAACAACTTCAATAACAATTTTTTTATTAATGTATTAAAGCGAAGTTTCAAGCAGTAAAAATTTGGGAGTCTTTTCATTACCAGTAACTAAGACTACAGTGCTTAATAACATTTACAGCTATATTAATTTGTTGAAAAGATTAAATTTCAAGTATTGCCCTTGCTATCTAGTATCTACTTTTTGCTTTCTAAGGTTAATTACTTTTACTAATAATCTTATGTATTTATAAACAATATAAAATATATAAAAAGTAAATAACTATAAATTTAATTTGTTTGTTTTAGCTAATATTTTGTTTAATAATTAATACGGGTAAAAAACTAAGAATAAATATCTTAATTAACTCAATAAAATTTAGCGAATTTTTACTGTTAAAATCTCTCTCTTTAGAGTAAATAACTAGTAATATCATGAAAGATAAGACTAACAAATTTTATTACATACTGATAAAATTTGTTAGTCTTATTTTCTGTGATATCGTTAATCTCTAACATCGCTAATAATTTCTGGTTGAGTCAGCTCATCTGACATTTCAATAATAGCCCGAACTGCTGGCTTCATATGAGCGTTATCAATATTATCAAACTCTTCATAACGACGGCGTTTCGCTCTAATAGCTACTTGTACCGTTATACGATAACGATTAGGTGCCGCATCAAGTAGCTCTTGTGAACAATACATAATCTGGGAAGAATCAAAAGAATATTTTTTTAGCATACTTAACCCGAGTCTAAGATTGAACTATAATGTAACATTCCTTTCTGTGATTGACAAACTTTTAGTTATACAGTTATGTCCTGTTGTATATTATTTTTCTCATGTCATAACTAATAAAACTATAACTAATAACATCAAGATCTATAATAAAAGAAGAACTTATATTAGAAATGAACTTTAAATATTAACTTGCTTACTCATATAACGTTAGTATCTAGAATCCCAAAATTATGATATTGGTGGATATTATCCTTATTTATATAATTTAAAGTTAAATACTATAACTAAGAAAAAATTAATTTTTAATAATCACTAAATATCTGTTCATATCTAAACACGAAAAAGAAAGTTTAAAAGTCACATTGATATTTATTGTATAACTATTCATTAATTAAATAAGAGAAGAACCATATTTAGAAAATAAGTTGGCTAAATATATATAACTTTTAGTATTTGGGCTTTAAAATTCAAGTTATCTCTCCCTAACTCACGTTAATTAATTTAAATATTTTTTATATAAAAACTGTAAATTTTTTGATATATACTAAAGCGCTCTTAAATGATTTATGTTATCTTGTGGCCATAGTTAAATGCTTTATAAAAGCTAATTCTCAGAATACTTGGAAAATAATATTATGGTTCAAACTAAAGAAAATAAGACGGATAATACTGTTGTCATTCCCTTTTCTGGAACCAACACAGAAAATTTACTAACAGAAAAACGTCCTTGGGGATCATTTACAACTTTAGAAGAAGGGCCAGGTTACAAGATTAAAAGAATAGAAGTTAATCCAGGTCATAGACTTAGCCTACAGATGCACTATCATCGAAGTGAGCACTGGATAGTTGTTTCTGGTACAGCTAAGGTAACTTGCGGAGATAAAGAAAAAATTTTAGGGGCAAATGAATCAACTTATGTTCCTCAATGTACTTCTCACCGGCTAGAAAATCCAGGAGTGATTAAATTAATTTTAATTGAAGTTCAAAATGGTGAGTATTTAGGAGAGGATGATATTGTACGCTTCCAAGACGATTATTCGCGTCATAAATAACAAAATATAGAATTTATTTGAACTTGCTCTAACCTATTCTTTTCTCTCATAGTAAATTTAATTTATACATATCTTAAAAAAATCCCTAGACTATATAAAATATTTTAAATAAAAAAAAGAGGGATCCTTAGACCCCTGAGTAATATCGATTATAACAATAAGTTAAAATCGCTTCAATAATAGTGAATTAGACCACAATTATTTAGTAAGCTAAACCCATACTTCGACTTGTTTCAGCTCCAAGGTAAACGCGAATACTTAAGAAATCAGTAGGGCAAGCTGTTTCACAACGCTTACAACCTACACAATCTTCTGTACGAGGAGAAGCAGCGATCTCGCCTGCTTTACAACCATCCCATGGAACCATCTCTAGAACATCTAGAGGACAGGCGCGAACGCACTGAGTACAACCAACACAGGTATCGTAGATTTTAACTTTATGTGACATTAATTTGGGCTCCTTAACCGAGTGCTCTGTTCTTAAAAAAACAATAGGGCTTCAAGAGTTAGTTTACCGCAGTGATTGAATTTACTGATGTAAATCTTGATAGAACTTTAGATTATTTAATAGTTGAGAAAAGAAAACAAGCAAAATATATATTTATTACCTAATTAACAATAAAAATTTTTATATGTGATAAATGTCATAGCATAAATCTAAGTCACGTATTTTTTCTGGATATTGATTAAGATATCTAAATTATTTTGTACCTATATGATAAGCAATTAGATTTAGCTTGATTCATCTAATTGCTTATCATATAGGTCAACTACTTCAACATCAACAGTACTGATTGTTCCATTACTATGGAACTTATCCTTTCTCATTTGAAAAGCTTCTCCACAATTAAAACAATAGCATTCCATATTTTTGAAACCTGTTAACTTACTATTGCATGCAGGACAGTTATCATAAACTAAATTATATTTTAACCACAACTTAAATATTAATAAGGAAATCACTGGAATTATTGTAATAATGCCTAATATAATTAAGAACCCATTGATTAACCAGCTTAAACCTGTTAAACCTAGCAAAAAAATTAGTAATAGCAAGTTTATAAAACAGCTAGATTTAAAATTATTTAGCCATAATAACCTTGAAAAGTAACTATTCATTATTAAGTATTTATATTTACTTATACTTTTTTTATTATTACATATATTGTAAATACTGAAGATAACACAAAATTTATGTTGTCAGTACAATAGCAGTTTTACTGTATTCATAACTTATAAAAGTATTTAATATTATTCATTTTCAATCAATAAAGTTCTACAATCTTACATATTATAAAATCACCAGTAAGAAATAAGATGTTTAACAATGATAATATACTTGACCGGAGTCAGGATAAAATGAGAAAGCTATATTTCTTGGTACCAGGAACAGATGAGAACTTTTTCTGTGGTGGTCTTTTTGCAGAATTAAAAATTCTTAATTTAGCAAAACACATATGTCACTCAGAGCTAGTTACTTATAGACAAAGAGAAATAGATAAATTATTTCTGGATGATATCTTAAAACAAGACACCAAAAACATTATTTTTATAATTAGTTGGGGATTTGATATTCCTAAACTAATTAAAAGATTGAGAGGATGCAATGTAGTGTATCACGCCCACAGTAGTGGTTACAAATTTAATATTCCTTCATATATTCCTATCATAACGGTTAGTCGTAATACAATGGGATACTGGGGACAAAATGCTCCTCACTCCCCAATATATTACTTACCGAATCAAATTTCAGATGAGTTTTGCAACTTAAATTTAACGAGGGATATTGACGTTTTAGTACAACAAAGAAAATCATCTCGGTACTTATTAGAACAATTAGTACCTCAATTACAAAGTAAATGTAAAGTAGTTTTAATAACTACTTTTGTTGAAGATATTTCAAAACTCTTTAATCGCTCAAAAGTTTATCTTTATGATTCAGCAGAATATTGGACACAACAAAGTGTGAGTGAAGGTTTTGGTCTACAACCCTTGGAAGCTATGGCTTGTGGTTGTCAAGTTTTTTCAAGTTTAAATGGAGGCCTCTCTGATTATTTAGATCCAGAATTTAATTGCCAAAAAATTGCAGTTTATTCTACAGATTATGACATACAACGTATTCTTCAAGTTGTTAACAATCCAACTCCAAGTACAATAGATAATTCATCTCAGTTACTTACAAGTTATAGAAGTAAAAAAATTATTGAACATTTGGAAATTATATTAAATCAGATTAATCTATTTTTTAACTATAAATTTAATTCGCCAAGTGATATTGAAGATTTCTCAAAAGTAATCAAAATTAAAACTTTAACAAAAAAGATTTGGAACCAGTTAAGATATCTTAAAAGTTAAATATTTAAGCACTATAGTAAAAGATTTAAAGTTTTCCATCCTTTTATAATGTTACCTTGCATAAGCGAGCTTACACCCTCTAGTAATTGAAATTCTTTCAGGTCAAGATTCTTTTCAAAGGCAATTTTCAGGGCCATTTCTGCTTTTTTAGGTTGCCAATCATAAAGATAGACAAAAGCTAAATAAGCATAGTGGTAGGGATTACTTTGATCTAATTTAATTAAATGTTTTAGAGACTTTATTGTCTTTTCAGAGTTCTCTTGTAAAGCTTGAGATAATACCAGTCCATAATTCCAATCTAAAGAATTGTCCTCAATATTTTTCTCTAAGCGATATTGCAATGAAATTTCCGTTTGTTTTAGATAATCTTGAATAGGATCATATTGATTAAGACGGCCAACTTTGCTAAAAATCGTATCTAAGCCAGAGATTCCTTCGGCTAAGTTAACAGAAGCTCTTCTCAACTGAGTACTTAGATCTAATTCAGGTGACGAAATAGAATTAGATCTATTATTAATAGTTAAAGTGATATCAGGAGTATTAATCGGATAACTTTCATGAGTAACACGATTATAGTAAATTCCTTTAAGAATATATTCTCCATCTTTTACAGATCGGATAGGAAGCATCGCTGTATTTTCTATAATCTTAAATCCGCTATTTTTTTGATTACTATCCCATAACATTCCCTGCCCAATACCATGATCATGAATCCAAGCTATCTTATCACTATCTAAATTTTTGTTATGCCAAGATAATAAAACCAATCCCTGTTGTAAATCTTTCCAATTGCCTAACCACTCATATTTAATTGGTATAGGATATTCTGAAGAAACTATGCTAGGAATATCTACTCTGTTCAAAATAACTTTATCAGCAGAATAGTTGTTAAGTTTACTTATTTTGATAGATTCCTCTCGACGATGATACAACTTCACTAAGGATTCATCAGGCATATTCCAAGTTTTTATAATTTGGAATTGAGGATCAACATCTAATTGATTAGCAAAGCCTAATTGATGATCTCTAGTAAATCCGTTATCACCTGTTTTAGTAATAAACCATTCAAAAGATTTTTTATCTTGTTCAAGATATTTAATCTTATTTCCTAACTCTCGTCCATAAACTTGAGAACCTAATAATTGTCCATAATAATTAATATTATTATGATTAATGGTATCAGTATTAGTGATAACACCTAAATTGACAATTTTATGTGGTGTAGTTTCTCTAGCAGTCTTTACAATACTATTAATAGGTATTGTTTCTCCTAAATAAGGGCGAAATACTTCTGTGGAGTTTACAGATGATAATTTTTGAGTACCAGGAATAGGAAATAAGTTTATAGTCATGGAAAAAATTGCTAAAACTAAGGTAGACCACTTAACAATTTTCCATTTATTTTCCCATAAATTCAGACAATATCCTAATAATATTGCCAAAATTGGTAAGTAAGGCATTATGTACCTACTATCTTTATTGAAAATAGCAGAACAAATTAAATATGAGCCTATTAAATAAATTCCTAACCATTTAAGTGATTCTATATCTTTCTTACTTTCTATATTGTGTTTAGGCTTTAAGAAACGTTTTAATAAATATAACAGCAGTCCTACTAAAGGAATTAAGAGTGGAATGAACCCTGTTGCTGAAGGTAAATCATTCCAATAAAAAGTCCAGGCACTCAAAGTATTTAGTGGTGGATCACCTTCATAAGTTGCAGGAATATCATTAGAATTACGAATAGTACTAAATAAATAAATCCAATTCGTACTATACCAGGGTAGCCATAATAAACTGGAAATCAAAAAGCTAAAAACTAACTGTAGTATCCTTTCCCATTCTTGCTTCCATAGATAGCTAACAACTAAGTAAATTAGAGGTACTATCAAAAAAAACATAGTACTTTGCTTGGTTAATAAAGCAAGCCCTAAAAATATACCAAAGATAAATGACCATAACCATCTTTTTGATTTAACTTTTTCATACTTCCATAGAGTTAAGCAACAGAAAGAAGCTATTGTAAAAGTTACTAAAGGTGTATCTATTAGAAATTGTAAACGGTTTTCATATAAACGTGGAAAGATAACTGACAAGCCTGCACTCCATAGGCCAACCTGAGAGTTAAATAATATTTTACCAATGCTATATATCGATACTATCAATATAAAACTATATAGAAAATTTGATAAAAGAGCTTGGTCGTTTCCTAGACCAAACATCTTTTGAAAGAAAGCACCAACAATATATGTCAGGGGAGGATATTTTGTTGATATTTTCCAAAAATTGTGCCACCATTCAAAATTTAGAAGTTCTAAAGAATTTAAACTATGAAAATATTGTAAAGACTTAGTTAAGTGATTGCTTTGATCCCAAGCAGGTATGGAGTTATCTAAAATTAGCCATAAGCGATCAAAAATATTACTTCCTAACCATGTTAATCCTAAAAATATCCAAATTCTAATTTTATTTAAAGAAGGTTCTTCTCTAGACATAGAGTATAAATTCGTTTTTTTTTTTTGATAAAATAGTAAAGTAATTATAGATCAAAGTTTTATTTTTTGTAAAAATTTGCAAATCGTCTCTATATAGATCCTAGGCATTTAATTTACATCAATAAAAAGTTTTGTTTTCCACACGATAATATTAATTTTTTTAGATATAAACATTCTATTAAAGTTAGAATAATATGTTTAATTAAATAAGATTAAAATTTAAATGATTTAAATTTTAATTGGAAAATATTTTATATACGAATCATATCCTATGATAATTTCTAATGAAGTAGGTAAATAATAATAAATACTTTGTTTCTTGTAGTTTATTAAGATATATTTTTCGAGGCTATTATATGTTTAGTATAACTATTCTTTAGTTAACTTTATCTAGATTGACATAGAATTTATTTTCTTAAAACTTTTAAGGTAGTTAATTCTGTAACTATTTTGTTTGATTTTCTTTAATTTATAGTAATATTTTTAAAGACTAATTACTTTGGTCGCAACAATAACTAGTTAATTGATAAAAAATATTTTAAATTTTTAATTACTTCGATGGTTATTGTCAAAATGGATTCTTGTTCCTGCCCATTGTAATTTATCTCGGAGAGTTTGATAAAAAGAGTAATTCTCTCTTAGGACAATAAATTTTGCCATAAAATTTGCCATCCTAACTGAAATCCATTGTCCTGGCCAAATTGAAGTAGCTAAAGAAGCATCAGTCCACAGTTTAGTATGTAATTCATAATCCTCTAAAGGCCATATATCTACTACTGAACCAGGAGGAATTATAATAGGACGACTTGATAAACTCAAAGGACAAATAGGAGTAACTGCAATAGCATCAATTCCAGGATGAATAATTGGTCCATTGGCTGAAGCTGTATAACATGTAGATCCTGTTGGAGTAGCTACTAACAAACCATCACCTTGATATTGATCTACAATCTCTCCATCCACTTCTAGCTCTAGAATAGCGGTAGGCATTCTATCTATACTTGCAGGCTTAACGCACATTTCATTAAGACAATAAAAACGTTCATTGCTAATTTTGGGAGCATATCGATCACCTTCGAAAATTCGAGCTTCTAACATCATGCGTTGTAACATTGCATAGCGGTCACTTTGGAGGCGATGCCATACTTGTTCTGTATTTTTGAATAATTCGAAAGGTTCGGTTAAAAATCCCAAGTTTCCACCTATGTTTATTGCTAATATAGGAATGCCTTCTGGTGCTAATTGTCTTGCTGCTGCTAAAACAGTACCATCTCCACCCAATATGATAGCAAGATCGATTTTTTCTGAAACAGAGGAGAGAAATACCGGATAAGGATTATCTTTATAACCACTTGGGCCCATTAAAACTTTGCACTTAAGGGCTTCTAATTGCTTGGCGCAGGTTTGGGCCCAACTTTTGCTATGAGTATCTTCTGCCTTATGAGCAATAATAACCTGTTTGAGTTCCACTTTTATACACTTAGTAATGACCTTACTTAAATAATCAAGTTTAACTTCAATATTAAAGTAGAATTGTAAAAAAAATCATAACAATTTACTTAAAACTAAAAAAAAGACTTTTCAAAATTTAATTAGAAAATTAAAAGTTCAAAATACTTATATATTTACATCTTAGTAAGTGTCTTACCTATAAGACACTTCTCCCATTATCTCTTATGGTAATTAGTTACTATAGATAATAATTATTATCCATAAGTGGTTATACCTACATCTAGACATAATATATATTAGGAATGCATAACATTTAAATATATATTTCTATATGCCAATTTTTGTCATCAAGCAAGAATATTTTTTTAATGATTTTTTTTATTTATATTGAAGTCTAAAATAGCTATATAGTTTTGCTGACATTTCTTAGGAATAAAGTAAATTCCTTTATGTAGTTTTGATATAGTAGAAATATAGAAAATAAAATATTAATTTAAAATAAACATTTAATTAATAATAGTGTAATTGTAATACTGATAAGAAATTATTTGAATCAGTTTGAAGAACCGATAAGGTATTGATATTCAGCAATCAATACCTCATCGCTAAATTACTTAGACTTCATAAGAAGCTTTACCTGAAAACTTCAAAGTGACAGGTTCAGGATTAGTTCCAATTTTTCTATCTACTTTACCAGCGTAAGAACGTCCTTCTTTTGCTACTTCAGAAGCGACTCCGTCAATAGGATAAAGAAGCTGAGCATCACCATTAGGATAGACGCGATAAATTTTATAACTTTCAATAATAGGCTCAAATTTTGTCTGTAGCTGTTTTCCTAATGCTAAGCATTGTTCCTTAGTAGCAAGATGCAAAAGATTTGCTCCTACATTCATAATTGCTGCTCCACCAGTAGGCATTTCAAAAACTTGTTCTGTTCCACTACTCCAGGTAATAGCATATCTTTCTTCAAGGTAAGCACTAGAGAGTAAACCACCTGTACTGCCACCGAAGATAGGAAGTTTTCCTTTGAGCTTTTCTGCCATGGTACTTTATTCCTCTTAAAAAAGTGTTTTAGGGAATCCTATCATTGAGTTATCCCTTATTATTGAAATTAGTAAAAAACTGTAATAAATATTTGTTAATTTTTGTATAAAATGAATTTCTATATTTTAGACTTGTGACAAAATTATTATATTTTCAACTAGATAATATATAGTTTTAGGATGTGAAGCATTAGATTATTCCTAGTACTATAAATAAATTATTTTAATAGAGTTTTTACTAAATAAACTGGCAGTAATACTAATTTCAGCAAATTTCAAAAAATTGAATGTTTTAGCTTGAAAGATAATTGAAAACATGAAACAGACAAAATGAACATCTTAGAGATTAATTTTGTAACTAATAAAGAATTAGAGTGCAAATTAAATCAAACTCTAATTCTCTATTAAGATAATTATCCATTTGGAAGAATATGACAGAAACTAAGATGCACAAGACTTCTTTTCCAGGGATGAGCTTGTATTTCTTTAATTACAGCTTTACCTTTCCAGGAAAGGTCAGGAATATCTACATCAATTATCGTTTCATTGATTTTTACATTTCTAAGCATTAATGCAGCTTCTTTCTTGTCAACAACTAATTGCATTGATTCAGTTCCATTATGTCCATATAAAGTTGTAGGAAGTAGTCCTTCGCGACGGAGAGCGTTAGGCTTAACACTTAGAGGTCTTTTTTGGCATTGAATTGATAGGGGCATAACATTTAACTCACTAATATAGTTGACTTGATTTTTATAAACCACGATAAATTCTATCGTTAATAATAAGAATCTTAAAGTAAATCTTCTAAAATTCTTTAACCTTCTTTGCTTTTTACAATCTAAGCAAAATCATGTAGATAAAACTAGTACAATTTAGCTAGATACCATTAGTACGAATATAATGATACTTAACTTAATAATATCTAAACAGATTAGTTGGTCAATTTTAATTAATCAATAATTAGAATCTATCACAATATTTACAGTGATACTAATATTTATAGACATCTTATACTTTAGCTTTGTAATTTACCTAATAATTTTTCACTTTCTCTCATAAGTTGCTGAAAAAACAAGTCTTAGCATATATTTATAATGTTAAAGGAAATTTTTGAAATTAATATTCAGTTTCAACATGAGTAATATTAATTACAAATCAATATTACTCAGAATAGAACATATAGTTTGCAAAATTTATAATTAATACTATTTTGTTAGAACAATTTAGTTAAATAATTTCTTTTTTTATGAGATTTTATTCAAACACAAATCATAATGATACGGACACTTATCTTCACAGCTTTTATGATGAACAAAACTATCTTCATCTTGATTGATATCATATAAGTTGTAATTAAGATAACTTAACAATTTTTCCAAATCTAAATTGGTTTGGTTGTGCTGAATTTGATTATATTGAAAATTTAAATATTGAGGTTTATGTTTATCTTTTATAAACCAGTATGTCATTGATATATTTTCTGGTAAATAAGTAGATGTTTCTGCTAATAAATATAAATAGAGCCTAGTTTGCCAATCATTTTCTAATTGTTTTTTGTCTTTAGGTTTTAAATAAGTTTTCCAATCTAAGATTTGTACTTGATTATTCCTTACAATTAATAAATCATATATAGCTGTCAATAAATAATTGTCCTTTTTGAAAGCTATATAATGTTCCGCTTCCGTCCAAAATTCAGAGCTTAGAGTGTGTTTATCAATAATAGATCTGAATAAAATTTTTACCATTTCATTTAAATTTGAGTATTGAACTAATGCAGAATCAATTGACAATCCCAAAAAATGTTGCTGCATTAATTGATGAAATTGATTTCCCCAATGTAAACTTTTTTGTGATTCTAAACTCATAGGAGAACTTAAATGATCTATATAAATTTTTTTGAACTGAGGAGGACAAGTTTCTAATAAATTTAATTGAGATTGGGATAAACGTATTAGTGAGTTATCGCATTTAGGATAGTGCATTGTCTAAATTACGGACTTTATGTGTGAAATTTAAAAATTAATGACTAAAACATTAATTTCTATGATATTTCTATAAAATGCTAACAAGAAATAAGGAACTACATCTTAATATAATATGTCTCTTTCTAAGATTAGAGGACTTAATAGTGCAATATAAAGTCCTCTATATTGCTAGTCTTTAGACATAAATTTATAGCTTAGATCATGAAAATATCTACCTTACCATTACGATTAGCTACTATCGTAACTATTGCTCTTAGTAACTGTATTTTTTCAACTTTTCTCGCTAGAGCCTATACTTTTAGTGAGACTCCTCTTGACCAAGACAAGATTATTGCCGTTGCTAGACCTTATGGCGAAGGAAAGTATGACTTATTAGTAATTGAACAAGTACCAGGGAAAAGGAGTTGCTGGACAGAGAAAGGACAAAATCCAGTTTTGATTGACCCTTTATTAATTAATTTTGATTTTACTGGTATTTGTCGCCGTTCTACGGATAGTAATGGTTATTCAATACGTCTTGATGGTAACGATTTAGGATTAGACTATTTATTACGTATTGTTAATAGTGGTGGAGAACTGCATTTAGTAGGAACGCCTAGAAGCAATAAGCATAGTGAGATAATTTTAGGTAGTACTCAAGGATTCAGCTCTGGATTTATGAAAATTAATTTATATTCAGGTTGGCAATTTACCAAACGAACTTATCAAAATAAGATCCTAGGCCATTTTTATCTTAGTGGTTCTCAAATGGCTATTGCACAAGGACAAAATACTACTACATTCTCTAGCGCCTCGACTTCACCTGCTGTTAACATTGATCCTCAACATAATTTAATAGATATTAAAGGTAATAAGTATGAAGAATCAATTTCTAAGGCAGTTAATATAGGTTTAATGTCGGGTTTCAAAGATCATACTTTTCGGCCAGATCAACCTATTAGCCAAGAGCAGTTGGTTTCTATGGCAATTAATATTGTAAATACCATTAAACGAACAGATTTAGAGACAATTTCGAGTAACAATATTACATCCTTTGAGAATCCTCATCAAGATATTAATAAGATGAAACAGGCATATTCAAATTTTCTTGGGAATAGTAATAATTCGGTGCAAACCAGTAAATCTGTTAATCGCATGGAATTAATTAATTCTATGCAACGTGTAGTTGTGTACCTAAGAAAAGAATTAAATATTTCGGAAGATGCTCAAAACATCAATGGATCTACTTCTTTCCCTGGTATTTCCCATGAATCTTCCATGAAACAAATATCAGGATATTGCAACATAGCTGATCTTTCAAGTGAGAAAGAATTCACTTCTAGTCTAGAAGGTAAAGCAACCCGCGACTATACAGCATCTATCTTAGTTAAAGTTTTAAATTGCTTAAAATCTGAAATAGAAGAAACTAAAAAATAATATGATTGGACCCTTGATTATTAGAATAATTATAAGAATATTATAATTTTTCTAGCTTGTAATCATAGTTCGCTATTTTTTTGAGAAATATAATTAACTTTGATAAGTCTTCAGAACCCTAATACAATGAGGTTTTTGAGACTTATTTATTTTTCTAGTCAATTTTTACAATATGATAGTTTTGAAAATGTCATATTATATGTCACTTTTGTTTACTAAGATGATATAGTATCAAGGTGTGTAAGGAGTAAGAGTGACTTGAAAAGGTCCTTGAAGTCGAAACATGGCAAGACGTTCTGGACCTTTTCTTTTCTTATATCTTTAACAAAAGCATTTTACCGTAAAATTTCTTGTGTCTGTTTATATATACGTGTGTGACCCCTTAAGAAGAAAAACATTCTTAAGGGGTCACATACGTATATATATGATGTAAGAAACCTTGGTTAGGATATCCCTCCAGAAGCATTAAAACGTGCTTTTGCACGCTTTAATGCATTAGAAGCTTTAATCTTTTCTAACTGTTCGCTTCCTTTGTTTACTTCTTCTAATTTAGCTTGAGCAACATTATACTCTTGCTTCGCTTCTTCTCTATCAATGGTCTCTCCTATTTCGGCAAAGTTTACTAAGACTTTTACTTCATCTTGATCAACTTCTGCAAAGCCTCCCATTATTGCTACATTTTGCCACTCTTTGTCAGTCCTAATACGCATTACTCCAGTATCAAGAGCAGTTAGAAGAGGCGCATGCCCACTTAAGATACCTAACTGTCCTGAAGTACTTGGTAGAACGACTTCTTGAACAGTATTGTCCCAAACGGTTTTATCTGGGGTGATTACACGAACTGTTAGTACCATGTTAATTATTAATTATCAGTTATTAGAAGGGCGAATAGTTATTCACCCTGATATAAATTTAGAAAACGGAAGATTAGGAAATGCTTAAACGATTACCCATTAAGTTTCGCAGCTTTTTCTTTCGCTTCATCAATATTCCCTACCAAGTAAAATGCTTGCTCAGGAAGACTATCTAATTCTCCACCAAGAATCATCTGGAAACCTTTGATAGTATCGCTTAAGGATACATATTTACCAGGGGAACCGGTAAAAACTTCTGCTACGAAGAAAGGCTGGGACAAGAAACGTTCTATTTTTCTTGCTCTATCTACAGTTCGGCGATCTTCTTCCGATAATTCATCTAGACCGAGAATAGCAATAATATCTTGTAATTCTTTATACTTTTGTAGAGTAGACTGTACAGCACGAGCTGTATCATAATGTTCTGCACCAACAATATTAGGTTGTAACATTGTACTAGTAGAATCTAGTGGATCAACCGCTGGATAAATACCTTTAGATGCTAAATTACGTGACAGTACAGTAGTTCCGTCTAAGTGAGCAAAAGTTGTTGCAGGAGCAGGATCAGTTAAATCATCTGCTGGAACATAAACAGCTTGAATGGAAGTAATGGAACCTTCTTTAGTAGATGTAATCCTTTCTTGAAGATCTCCAACATCTGTTCCCAAAGTAGGTTGGTAACCAACGGCAGAAGGCATTCTTCCTAGTAATGCTGATACTTCAGCACCCGCTTGAACGAAACGAAAAATATTATCAATAAATAATAATACGTCTTGTTTGTTAACATCACGGAAATACTCTGCCATGGTTAAAGCAGATAAACCTACACGCATTCTAGCTCCAGGTGGTTCATTCATTTGCCCATAAACAAGAGCAATTTTAGATTCATTTAAATTTTCAGAATTAATAACACCTGATTCCATCATCTCATTGTAGAGATCATTCCCTTCACGTGTACGTTCTCCAACACCTCCAAACACGGATACACCACCATGCCGGGTTGCAATATTATTAATTAACTCCATCATGATGACAGTTTTACCAACACCTGCTCCACCAAATAAACCGATTTTACCACCTTGACGATAAGGAGTTAGTAAATCAATTACTTTAATTCCAGTCTCAAAAACTTGAGGCTTAGTTTCTAATTCAGTCAATTTTGGAGCAGCGCGATGAATAGCAGATACTTCTTTATTTCCTACTTCACCTCTTTGATCTACAGGTTCGCCTAGGACATTAAAAATACGACCTAGTGTTTCTTTTCCTACAGGAACACTAATAGGAAGGCCTGAATCAGTAATGCTCATTCCTCTAATCAGACCATCGGTACCAGACATAGCAACGGCACGAACTTGATTATCTCCTAGTAGTTGTTGAACTTCGCATGTAACTTTTAAATTGTCTCCAGCAGAATTTTTTCCTTCTACTGTTAATGAATTGTAAATACGAGGTAATTTACCGCTGGGAAACTCAGCATCAATTACAGGCCCGATAATTTGTGTAATCTTACCAACTTTTAATTGCTTCTTTGTAGCTACCATGTCTACTTATCCTCTCTTTGGAATTAGCTTACAAATGACTAAATGAAAATATTTAATGTTATTTTCGTCACTCTTATAGGCTACCATCTATAGAGTACTCAAGGAAATGGCTTAATTCTTGTTTAATAACTATCTTTGTACAAAAGATTAATCACACTGCTAGTGTCGTGTGGTTAAGAGTTATGTTTTTATGGATGAAATATAAATTTAATCTTATTTATCAAAAGAAAGTAGTCATTTAATGTTTTATATACTCAAAAGTAAGGCAATATTAATAATTTAAAGTTAAACAAATTAAATGAATGATAAATCTAAAAAATATTGGGTATAAGTTATTTGTTTCATAAAAGTTCTTCATAATCAAAGTATAAATTCTACTTAAAATGGAAAGTAATTTTAAAAATAGCCACGAAATTCATCGTCAATGGATGAGAAAAGCATTAAATTTAGCTAAAAAAGCAGGAAATATAGAAGACGTTCCTGTAGGAGCTATAGTTGTTGATAATTACGGAAAATTAATTGCTCAAGGATATAACTGTAAACAACAGAAAAATGATCCTACAGGGCATGCAGAAATTATTGCTATTCGTCAGGCTAGTCAAAAATTACACTCTTGCTACTTAGATAACTGTATACTTTATGTTACTTTAGAACCCTGTATTATGTGTACTGGAGCTATTCTACATTCTCGAATAGGATTACTGGTTTATGGGGTAGATGATCCTAAAACAGGAGCTATCCGTACCGTTGTTAATTTACCTGATAGTGATGCTTCCAATCATCGTTTACCTGTGCTTTCTGGTATCCTAAAACAAGAATGTAAAAAGCATTTACAAGATTGGTTTAAACTAAAAAGATAAAAAATAACTAATAAAAATAATTCTAAATTGTTATAGTTTCATATGATCTTGAACACCATAAGGAGCTACAGACAAGTTGTGTGAAAAAACTATGCTTATAATAATAACCTATACACAGATATCAACAGTCTTACTATGACAAATCAACAAGATTTGCCTCTTTTAATTTTAATTGATGGCCATTCTTTAGCCTTTAGAGCCTATTACGCTTTTTCTAATTCTAGGAAAGGGTTACTCAGAACTGCTACAGGAATTCCAACTAGTATTTGCTTTGGATTTCTAAATTCTTTAATACAAGTTATTGACTCAGAGAAGCCTAAATATATAGCTATTGCTTTTGATAGTAAAGAAAAAACATTTCGCCATAAATTTGATACTGACTATAAAGCAAATCGTCCAGAAGCTCCAGAAGATTTTATTATTGATATTAAAAATTTACAAAAAGTTTTAAGAACACTAAATTTATTGACCATTACTGTGCCTGGGTATGAAGCAGATGACATATTAGGTACACTGGCTATAAAAGCCAGTAATAAGGGTTGTCATGTAAAAATTCTCAGTGGTGATAAAGATCTTTTTCAATTAGTTGATGATAGAAAGAATATAAGTGTTCTTTATCCGGAAAGGAATGGAATTAAATCTTCCCTGGAGAAGAAATATACAGAAATAACATCTAAGACGGTTATAGAAAAATTAGGAATAGTCTCAGAACAGGTTGTTGACTATAAAGCACTATGTGGCGATAAATCAGATAATATTTCTGGAGTCAGAGGTATTGGCGAAAAAACAGCAGTTAAGCTTTTAACTGAGTACAAAACCTTAGAGGGTATTTATCATAATATTGAATATATAAAGGGTGCAAATAAAAAGAAACTTACAGATGGTAGGTACGAAGCAGAACACTCACGTTACTTAGCTAAAATTGTTATTGACTGTCCATTGATTTTCGATATAGATGAATCTGAACTAAAAGGTTTTAATGTAAGTGCAGCAAAAGATATTTTCGAAGAGTTAGAGCTGAAAAAATTTAATGAAAACATCACCCAATTACAGAAACAATTAGGTGGAAAGCTTTCTCAGCAGTTATTACAAAAGATAGATCAATCAGTTGATACAGGTAAGACGTCAAATCATAAGCATAATACAAAAAATAATAATAATGAAATAAGTATTAATCCTCAAATTATCAGTAATACATGTCAGCTAGATGAATTAATTATTAAACTTTTAAGGTATCAAGATCCTAATTATCCAATCGCTTGGGATCTAGAAACGACAGACTTAAATCCTAGAAAAGCTGAACTAATAGGAATTGGATGTTGTTGGGGAAAAGAGGTAAATGATATTGCATATATTCCTGTAGGACATAAAGAAGGTAAACAATTAACTACAAAAGAAATTCTGGGAAAGCTGCGACAAATTCTTGAAAGTAACCTTTACCCTAAAGTTTTTCAAAATGCAAAATTTGACCGTCTTGTTTTATTTAACCAGGGTATCTATCTAAATGGGGTTGTTTTTGATACGATGCTAGCTAGTTATGTTATTAATTCTGATGGTAGCCACAAATTAAGCAGTTTATGTAAACAATATTTAAAAAATGTTGTTTCTCAAGATTATTCAGAATTAGTAATTAATAAAAAACAAACTATTGCTGACTTAGATATTTTGCAAGTTGCTAATTATTGTGGAATGGATGTTTATAGCACTTTTTTATTAGTAAAGCCATTAAAACAAAAGCTTAGAGATTTTCCAGATTTAGAAAAATTATTTTTAGAAGTGGAACAATCTTTAGAAATAGTTTTATCAAAAATGGAAAACCAAGGTATTCTAATTGATGTAGACTATTTAAAAATTTTATCAAGACAAATTAACAACAACTTATTTTGTCTTGAAGAAAAAATTTGTAAAGAAGCTAAAGAGAAATTTAATCTAGGCTCACCTAAGCAATTAAGTAAAATTTTATTTGAAAAGTTACAATTAAATACTAAAAAATCTAAAAAAATAACAACTGGATATTCAACTGATCATGCTACTTTAGAAAAATTAAAAGGTGATCATCCAATAATTGATTATCTTTTAGAATATAGGACTTTATCTAAATTACAGTCAACTTACATAGATACTTTACCAACATTAGTCAATAGTCAAACATGTCGGATACATACTAGTTTCAATCAATTTATTACTACAACAGGAAGGTTATCTTCTTCCAATCCAAATTTACAAAATATCCCTATTAGAACTGAATTTTCTCGTAAAATAAGACGAGCATTCATTCCTCCTGAAAAATGGTTATTAGTTTCAGCAGACTATTCACAAATTGAATTAAGAATATTAGCGCATTTAAGTCAAGAACCTTTACTAGTAAATGCTTATTGTAGTTGTCAGGATATCCACACTGTTACGGCACAGTTATTATTCGATAAAAAAGAAATTACGATAAAAGAGAGAAATTTAGGAAAGACCATTAATTTTGGTGTTATCTATGGAATGGGTTCACAAAGATTTGCAAGAGAAGCAGGAGTAACAACAGCTCAAGGAAAAGATTTTATTAATAAGTATCATCAACGATATAAAAAAGTATTTGAATTTCTAGAAAATGTAAAAAAGGAAGCTATTGTAAAGGGTTATGTTACAACAATATTAGGAAGAAGACGTCACTTTAACTTCCATAGTGATAGTTTGCGAAACCTATACGGATATGACTCTGATACAGTTAATTTAGATAAGTTAAAGTATGGTTATAGCGACTCCCAACTATTGAGAGCTGCTGCTAATGCTCCAATACAGGGCTCAAGTGCTGATATCATTAAAGTTGCAATGATTAGAATAGACAAACTTTTAAAAAGTTATAAAGCTAAATTATTATTACAAGTTCATGATGAATTAGTATTCGAGATACCTCTAGAGGAATTAGAGGAATTACAGAATAAGATAAAGCAGATTATGGAAAACTCCGTGAAATTAACTATTCCCCTACTAGTAGAAATAAAATCTGGGATTAATTGGATGGAAGCTAAATAAGTTTAATTATTATGGTGAAAACTATAACCTTACTTAAAATTGTTTCCATATAGAATAAGAACTTTAAGTTTAATTAATTTTAAAAAAGAAAAAGGTTTATTAATTTTTATCGATTAAAAGTAACAATCTTATCATTTACTTAAGTTATATTAGAACTTGTAATAAATATATCAAGATGTATTTTTAGAAGTTAATAAATATTTACTATATAACTTTTGATGAAATAAAATTTTTCTCTTATGTACCTTGTATAGAAAGTAGGACTTGAATTCTATTAAATTAACTTAACCCTAATATAAAATTATTAAGATCACTGCTAATATAAAGTAAGATTTTCAAGTAATTAAAAATTCTACATATCCTAAACTTTTTAAACTTTTCACAACAACATAATTTAACGTAGGCAACTGTTATATATGTCAGAGCAAGACTGGTTAGTAAAAGATAGTGGTAAATTTATATCACTTAGTTCGCCAAGAGACTGGGATTTATTAAATTCATTTTCTTCCTATCGACTATATCATTTTTTAATAGAACTAGATAATATAGTGATTGATGTTGATGGGAAACAAGAAGTTGAAGATGAGTATCTCTTAAAGTTAAGGTATTTAACTAGAAAGTTAATAATTAATACTAATTGGATTAGTACTAATATATCTGTTCCTAATAAAGGAGTAGATATATCGGTACTGTATGATGAACCAGGCTATCCATATACTCTCCAACGAGAAATTATGCTACCTGGAAACAGTACATTTATTCATAATCATGGAACTTGGGCAGTTGTAGCAACATTACAAGGAATGCAAAAAAATATATTGTGGAAACCTTCTCCGAGTCTAGAATATCCTAATAAAATTGAAAAGGCTAGTGAGAAAATTTTTCAACCTGGAGATATTGTAAGTTTTACGACTGATGCCATTCACTCTGTCGAGGCTATAGGTGATGAGCCAAGTATTACTCTAAATATTTATGGCGAAACCAATGCACTGAAGAGATTAAAGTTTGACATTAATGATAATTGTGCTCACCGTTTCTAGAAGACTTTCAATTATCTTTTATAGTATTTTTTTAAATCTCTCAAAATATAAAGGTACTGCTACAAGGCTTAGTTTCAATATCCATGGAGCAAGGATAAGAGTCACCAATAATGATAATAATGCAAGACATCCCATGGAAACTTTGACTATATCTTCTTGTAGATTTAGGCTTAAAAAAGCAGACATTGAAGCAATACCTAAGGTAATTAAAGAAGCGACTAACATTTTTCTCTGCTAACTCATAATTATTTGTAATACAAGAAACTTTTGGCGAAGAAGAATCTTATTTGTAACTTTTTTAGACATAGCTGTTTTATAAGGCACCAAGTTACGCCAACAAATACTCTATATATTAACAACGCTACACAATTCTTAACACAAGTGTCAAGCTAGAGTACAAATATAGTATTCGATGTTTATGGATAAAAAATTATATTCTCATATTTCAATTGGCTGTCTTAGATATTCATGGCTTTAATTATTCTATCGGATTGATTCTACCAATAATTAACAGCAAAGATTTTATTCATAAGATAAAAGTTATAGATATCCCTGCTTTCTTAAAAAATCTGAACTAATATCTAGGCTCATATTAGATTTTGTAGATTCTAAAGTTTTACCCAAAAATTTTTCTACATATTTCCCTAATATATCTCCTTCAATATTTACTAAATCACCAGGTTTAAGATAGTAGAGATTAGTATAGTTATAAGTATGAGGTATTACTGAGACTTTAAACCAAGCTCCTGATAGATCACATTCAGCTATAGTTAAACTAATACCATTAATAGCTATACTTCCTTTTGTAACCAAATATGGTTGAATAAAATTAGACCATTCTCTGACTTTTGAAGATGGAGCTGCAAACGTCATCTCCCATGCTTTGTTAGTAGAAGTATAATTTACCAATGATCCTATTCCATCTACATGACCAGTGACGAAATGACCACCTAATTTGCTACCTACACACAACGAAGACTCTAAATTGACATAACTGGCAGTTTTTATTTTTTGAGATAAAGTGCTTCTCTGTAAAGTTTCAGGAGAAACAGTAACGACAAAACCATTTTCTGTAAAATTTTCCGCTGTTAAGCATACACCATCTACAGCTATGCTATCTCCTATTGATAAGTTAGATAATATACTTGTAGGAGAGGGATTCAAGACTGTAAGAACAAAACGATCAGATTCAAGAGAATCAATAAAGCCAAGATTTTCAATTAAACCAGTAAACATTTCTGTAATTATTAAGAAAACTATAATTCTATCTTACATAGAAAGTTTATCTATATCTTGAGACATCTTATGAACATAACTTATTCTCATAAAGAAGTATGCGACTAGCGTCATATTTGAGAATTGATTTACATGAACTTAGTGCATTTTGAAGAATATTTATATTAGAATATTAGGAGGAAAAATTAATAATTAAACTTAAAGTAACTATAATATCTTTAAACATATAAAATAATCTTGTTCTCTCATCACAAAATGTACTTAAGCACCTATTATTTATAATTTATACAAGCTAAGATTAGTTAACACATTCAAGCTATATATATAATATTAAAGCTTATTAAGTATGAATTTATAAGTTTATTACACACTTATCAAATATTTTAAAAGTACTACTAAATAAAAATACATATTTCTATTTTGTTAGTATAACTTATTGATTTCCAAAAATATTTATAGAACATAAATATATATTTATGTATGTTATTTTTATCAAGTAATTTACTTTTTCTTTATTCTTTTTCCAATTACATCAGCACTTGTGTTGTAATAAATTGCTGCTTGTGAATTGTTAAAACTTAATTTTTCCTCACCTTCTAACCTATATGAGATAGTTGGTTTAACTGGCATTATACCTAATACTTTGATGATTTCTTTAGCAACAGCCCTTGCTAATAAAGGGGGTACTGAATTACCAACTTGCCGAAATCCATGCCATTTAGTCACATGAAACCTAAACCAATCAGGGTAAGAATGCAATCTTGCAGCTTCTCTTACAGTAATACATCTGGGAGTAAAAGGGTGAATAGGGCGAGGAGATGTGTGTGAACCTCTATTAGGAGGTGTTCCAGCTCTCAGAGTATTACATAAACCTTCTGGATGTAGTTTGAAAAATTTGCTAATAGATTCTTTTTCTCCTTGAAGAGTTTTTAGAAATCTTTCAATTGATTTTTGTGTATGATTAGTTCTTAAACTGGAAGTTAAAAGATTCCTATCATATACTCTTTGATAAGAAAAATTATCTCTTGAGTTAAGAATGCTTTGGAGATAATCATTAGGTTGACTGTAATGAATTTCAACCCAATCTTTATAATTTAATTCTGAATAATAGTTAACTTCAGGTAGATCGCTAATAGCTTGACTTACTGTCGGAGCAAAGGGGATAGCTGAATTTAAATTTTCCCCATAATTTGTTAAAAATTGCGGATAATTAGGGAGAGGTAAATTTGATTTTGCTCCTAAAAGAAAAAGCCTCTTTCTTATTTGTGGAACTCCATAGTTAGCAGAATTTAAAATCTTATATTTTGTCTGTATCTGATAATTATTAATAGTAAATTTATTAAATATTTTTTCTAAAAATATTTGATTATTTTTTGCAGTCATACCAGGAACATTCTCAATTACAAAGTATTTAGGCTGTAATTCTATTACTAAGCGAATAAAGTGCTCAATTAAATTATTTCGATTATCTCTTGGATTTCGTTTGCCCATAGATGAAAAACCTTGACAAGGAGGACCACCAAAAACAACATCAATCTCCTGATTCTTAATTTGAGATAAACTTTTAATTGTTTTGGCATTAATTTTAGAAATATCAGAACATATGGTTGTCCAAAAAGGAAAGTTATATTCATGAACAGCACAGTGAATAGGATCAATTTCTATAGCTCCTAAGACATCAAATCCAGCTTGTTCAAAACCAAGTGTCATTCCTCCTACACCGGCGAATAAATCAATAGCAATAGGACGTTTCTGATTCATATAACTATTCTGATAGTATAAAAAAATTAATATCGATTGTAAAACTTATTAATCTATTAAGGTCTTTTGGTAAGCTTGTACTTTAACAGAGTAACAAAAAAACTTTTGAGGGATATATTTTAATAAATAATCTATTCATTTTTTGATCAGTTATTTTTTTTTCTTAAAAGTTTAATTGCTTCTTGATACTGTAAATCTTTTATTGTAGCGATTTCATCATAGTTAAGCTGCTTTTGTACAATAACTTTATTTGGTTGAATACCTAATTTATGGATATTTTTATGATTGGGAGTCTCGTATCTAGCTACAGTAATGGCTAAGCTAGAATTATCAGATAGTTCAAATAAAGACTGAATCAGACCTTTTCCAAAAGTTGTCTCACCCAATAATGTTGCTCTTTTATTGTCTTGCAAAGCTCCTGCTAAAATTTCACTGGAACTTGCAGTACCTTTGTTAACCAATAAAACCAATGGGGCATTTGTTAATGGTGTTCCAAAAGAACTAAAACTATCTTGAACACCTTGACGATTAATAGTGTAGACTATGGTCCCTTTACTCATCCATAAACGAGCGATGTCAATACCACTTTGTAAGAGTCCTCCTGGGTTATCTCTTAGATCCAAAATATAAGATTTTACGCCCTTTTCTTCAAGTTCCTCGATGGCTTGTTTCATTTCTCTAACAGCATTTGCACTGAATTTATCTAAGCGAATATAACCAACAAGGAAATTAGGTAAAGTTCTATCTATACTAACCACCAATGGACTTAAAGATATATGTTTACGAATGATTTTATTTTGATATGTTTTTTTATCTTGAGAAGAGAAAATAGTTAAGTTAATTTCTGTACCGGTTGGTCCACGCATTTTTTCAGCAGCTTGATCTAGAGTCAAATCAGTAGTGCTAACACCATCAATTTCTAAGATCAAATCATGTGCCTTAATACCAGCTAACTGTGCAGGAGAGTTTTTAAGAGAAGAAAGAATTTCTAAGTCTCTGGTTTTAGGATTAATTTGAACTTGTAATCCTACCCCTAATAATTCTCCTGAAGTCTCAATTTGAAGATTATGGTATTGTTCTGGTCTTAAGAAACGAGTAAAAGGCTCATCAAGTGTCGTTAACATTTCATTAATTGCTTGATAAGTATCTTCCCGTGTATTTAAAGAATTTTTTAGTAAATCTTGCCTTACTAAATACCAGTTTTGATTATTAAATGTATCATCTAGATAAGATGTATTTAGTAAATTCCAGGATTCCAACAATAGTCTTTGATTTTTACTAAAGGCATGGGCATTAGAAGTTAGAATACAGTAGCTATAAATAATTAAAGTAATAAAAAAAAATATAAATCTAGAAAATTTCCCTTTCATAAAATCAGTCAAAATAATATTTTTAAACATAGAGAATATATTCTAACTTGGCCAAAAAGTATTATGGTAAAAATCTCTATAGCGACAGTATCATATTGACAAATATTGCTTAAAATCATTACTGTAATTGTTTATTTACAAGGTCTATAAAAATTTGGCATAAATGACAATATTTATACTCAAATTTATATGTAGTATATGTCTATTGTAAGAATTTAATTACGATCATTGCTAATCTATGTAGCAACTAAAATATTCTTTAATTTCACATATATCTCAGAGGATATAGTTTCATGTGTATTGTATGCAGTAGCTTAATAAAATAAGTCTTATCATAGTCATACTGCATTTTTACAGTTTCAAATAAAAACTCTATAATTTCATCAACTGGGCTCATAAATTACATTAATGAAAATAAATTTTCTTTTGTAGAATATGGTAGATATAATAAGATCTATAAATTTTGGAGAGAAGTAATTAGAAAGTGTCAATTAATTTTCAGAACATTATTACAAATTTAAATAACTTTTGGAGTAGTTATGGTTGCATTATTTTGCAACCTTATGACATTGAGAAAGGCGCAGGAACTATGAATCCTAGTACATTTCTTAGGACTATTGGCCCAGAACCTTGGTCAGTAGCATATGTAGAACCTTGCCGTCGTCCAACTGATGGTCGCTATGGCAAGAATCCTAATCGTTTTCAATATTATTTTCAGTATCAAGTATTGATTAAACCATCTTTAGACAATATTCAAGAAATCTATTTAGAGTCCCTTAAAGCGTTAGGGATTAAACCTCAAGATCATGATATTCGTTTTGTAGAAGATAATTGGGAATCGCCTACACTAGGTGCCTGGGGCGTAGGCTGGGAAGTATGGTTTGACGGAATGGAGGTTACTCAATTTACTTATTTTCAGCAATGTGGAGGAAAAGATTGTTTTCCAACTCCTATAGAAATAACTTATGGATTAGAAAGATTGGCAATGTATTTACAAAAAGTAGAAGTAATTACAGATATTAAATGGAATGAGAATATTAATTATGGAGATATCTTTTTACAGAGTGAAATAGAGCATTGCATATATAATTTTGAGGTATCTAATTCTGATTTATTATTCCAATTATTTAACCTATATGAAAAAGAGGCCGAGGCATTAATTGCTCAGAAATTAGTTTCTCCTAGTTTAGACTATGTCCTAAAATGCTCCCATTCATTCAATTTATTAGATGCTCGAGGCGTAATTGCAGTAGCAGAAAGAACTACTTATATAGGTCGTATTCGTTCTTTGGCTAAAGAAATTGCTAGCTTATACTTGGAACAGAGAAAAAACCTTGATTTTCCTTTGCTAAATAAAGATATTAGCTATTCTCAATCTGATGCTAATTAATAAAATTGATTTCTTGTTACAATAATTATCTACTCCATTGCATACGCATAACATATTTATATTAGCTAATTTGCAAATCGTAATTATCTTTATTCTTTGTTAAAATTTAAACAATAAAGTACTCACAGTTAATAACTTGTATGTAAACGGTATCTCAAAGTTTAAATAAATTAGTAACAGCGATTTTCAAAAATTAAAAATATTTCTGAATAATTATTTTCCTCTAATTGTAGGGTAAATGGAAAGTTTCACAACTTTGGCTAATCCATTCTTTTGTTCTACTTTTTTCAAGTTTTTAATCTTAGTTTCTAATTCTTTTACGACACTAGAATACTCCCAAGTTTTACGCTGATTAGTTAAAATGGTGATACTTTTATAAGTTAAATTTGTTCCATTTCTTTGTTTATAATTACTTACATAATTTGTAATATCTTTTTTTAAAATTTCTTTTTCTCCTTCTAATTTCTCTATCAAACTACATATTTCTAAATATCTATCAATTTGTTGTTGAAATGATAAAGATAAAGAGTTGAGTACTTTTTCAGTATTTATTTGATTTTCATCTTGGTTCCAGCAAGGTGTATAAAAAATAAGATATTCTGCTTCTATATCTTCTATGTCTGTCTGTCTACAAGGTAAGTAATGAATCTTGTAGATATTTTTTTGGTACAAAATTGATAAGTCATAGTCTAATAAATATTGCCTAAGATTTGTGGATTTGCCAATGTAGTGTACATATCCAGAGTCATTAGCTAGTACATAAATGCCTGTTTCTTCTGGTAAATTAAACAAACTATCTAAGTTAACTGTTTTTAAATCTTCTAATAAGGGTAGATTTGGTAAGTTAGACATAAAAAATTCTCCAGCTTTCTTACGAAAGATAAAGTACAATTTAGAAAAATAATCATTAATATTAATAATACGATAATAAGAAATTATGTTTGATGTTCTTACTGATCGCTTAGAAGAGGCTTGGAAAAAACTACGTGGTCAAGATGCAATAAATCATACAAATATACAAGAAACTTTAAAAGAAGTTAGAAGAGCACTGTTAGAAGCAGATGTAAATTTACAAGTAGTCAAAAATTTTATTATAGATGTTGAAAAATCTGCAATTGGTACAAAAGTTATAGGAGGAGTCAATCCTGGTCAACAATTTATAAAAGTTGTTTATGAGGAATTAGTAAAAGTTATGGGAGAAAGTAATTCTCCTCTAGCAAAAGCAAAAAATAATCCTACAGTTATTTTAATGGTTGGCTTGCAAGGAACTGGTAAAACAACCGCAACAGCAAAACTTGCTCATTATCTTAAAAAACAAACCCAAAGTTGTTTAATGGTTGCTGCAGATATATATCGTCCTGCAGCTATTGATCAATTAAAAACACTAGGAAAACAGATTGAGATCCCGGTTTTTGAGCTAGGTAATCAAGAAAATCCCGTTAATATTGCGATCCAAGGTGTTAGCCGCGCAAAAGAAATGGAAGTTGATGTAGTCATTGTTGATACAGCAGGACGCCTGCAAGTTGACCCAGAAATGATGCTGGAATTAACTCAAATAAAAGAAAGTATTAATCCGGATGAAACTTTGCTAGTCGTGGATGCCATGACAGGACAAGAAGCTGCTAATCTTGCTCAAGTTTTTCATGAGCAAGTTAAAGTAACGGGAACAATATTAACCAAAATGGATGGAGATACCAGGGGTGGGGCAGCTTTATCAGTTAGACAAGTTTCAGGACAGCCTATTAAATTTGTTGGTATTGGTGAAAAAATAGATGCCTTGCAACCTTTTTATCCTGAGAGAATGGCCTCTAGGATATTAAATATGGGTGACATCCTTACACTGGTAGAGAAAGCTCAGGAAGAGATTGATCTTTCTGATATGGAACAACTACAATCTAAAATTCTAGATGCAAAATTTGATTTTAATGATTTCCTTAAACAAACACGTTTAATGAAAAGCATGGGATCATTTAGTAGTATTTTAAAAATGGTTCCAGGGCTAAATAAAATTAACACAAAAGATATTGAAAAAGGAGAAAATGAACTAAAACGGACTGAAGCTATGATTGGCTCTATGACGCTAGAAGAACGTAAAAATCCAGATTTATTGGCAAAGTCTCCAAATCGTAGAAAGCGTATTGCTAGAGGTTCAGGACATTCTGAAATTGAAATTAGTAAACTAATCAAAAACTTTACTCGAATGCGTGCAATGATGCAGCAATTAGGTAAAGGTGGAATGCCAGGCATGGGAAGTGGAATGCCAGGAATGGGAGAATTGTTTGGTCAAAAAATATCTGCTGGATTGCAAGATTATCAGAAAGGAAGCCAAAAGAAAAAAACAAAAAAAATAAAAAAGAAAAAGGGTTTTGGAGATCTATAAAATTCTAACTACTTAACTTCTCATAACAATAATTTTGTCTAGCACAGAGAACTCCACTAAATATAAAAAGTATCCGGTGAATTAGATAAATTTATCTCACTATTAAAATTTATGTGTTATGAAAATTCCTAACATTTTTTCACCTAAAATTTCTGGCTGTTCTATCATGGACATATGTCCACAATTTGGAAGATCAATAACGTTTTTACCCTGAAAGTTAAAAAGCTTATGAAAACTAGCTAAATATCTCACATATTGAGGTTCAATTAAAGTATCTTGTCCTCCAGCAAAAAAATATACTGGTTGTGTCAAACGTGCGACAATTTGTGGTAGGGTATGGACCTCTGCTTCAGTTGTTGAATTTAATAAAGAGCCCAGTGCAGCTATTGGATCGGCTCTCATTAAATCTATTACCCTTTGTTTCCCCCATCTTCTGGCTACAGGGCTTGTTATCATTATTTTTGAGAAAAGAATATCAACTAACAGAACATTTAATAATGAAGATAGTTTATATTTAACCAACTGTTTTTCAACAAGACGAAATCTTTCAAATTCTTCTTTAAGATATATTCCACCACCAACATTTAAACAAACTACTCCTTGAATTTTTTCTGGACAGAGCTCAGCTCCCCATAAAGCAATACTTGCTCCAAGAGAGTGACCTATGAGCCAACTTCTATGAATTTTTAATTTTTCTAATAGAACGATCAAATCCTTTGCATAAGTCTCTAAAGCATAAGAGGAAGATATTTGTAGATTTTGAGATGAGAAATTATTTATAGGTTGAGAATCTCCAAATCCTCTAAGATCATAAATAAGGCAAGAATACTTTCTAGAAAGTCTTTTAATGAGAGGAGACCAGTATTGGCGACTTAACAACCAACCATGAACGAAAATTAGAACAGGTGCAGATGAATTAACTGGAGACGAAGTTAACTCATAAGTGTGAGAAACTCCTAAAATATTTATAGTTGGCATATTGTGTCTTACCTCATGGGAAAGTCATGATGACATTATTAGTTAAAACCATTTGATGCCAATAGTCTTATCTAATTGTAATTTATATGGAGTTCTGATGCTTAACTTTATCTCTACAGATTTTAAATCTATAAGCACAAAAATATTAGTCGTTTCTATTAAAAGTTATAAAAAATACATTTCTCCATTTTTACCTTCTAGTTGTCGGTTTCAACCAACATGTTCAGAATATATGCTAGAGGCTGTACAAAGATTTGGACCTTTCCATGGTACTTTATTAGGAGTTAAAAGGATTCTTCGATGCAATCCTTTTAGTACTTCAAAGTATGATCCCGTACCGTCTAAAATAACAAAGTGATTATAAATAAAGTGAATTTTATTTACTATCTTAATAAGTATTTAAAAACTTAAATAAAAAGATGGCACATCATATTGTCTCTTTGGGTTGCAGTATAAAAAATAGTAAATATTTTCTTTAATTTTTAGTATCAAAATTATTTTTTATTTAAAACTAGTTAAACGTCTACGAAACTGTTTTTAAGCAATGCTGCAAATATTGACATCATGTATTTTCTTAGCGAAATTATCGAAAGTACCTTATCTTGCAGATAAGGTACTTTCGATAATTTTGTCATATATAGTTTTAAGATTTCGTTTTCATAAAATAGAAAATTACATATTTTTGGGGTTACCTTTTTTTAACTTAATATCAGGAATAATGTAAATTAATCCTGATATTAATGTTAAAACTACAGATAACCAAAATAATATATTGGTGAAACCATCCCAGTTTTGAGGAAGAGGTGCAATAATAAAAGCAATGGCTATGATTTGACTAACTGTCTTAGTCTTACCCCAAATCCTAGCTTCTTTGGGGCCTCTACTATTTTTAATACTATTAATTCGATAATAAGTTATTGCTATCTCTCTCAAGGTAATTAGAGCTACCCCAAATACAGAAAGTTGTTGTGTTATTACTAAACCTGACAGAGTCAAGATGATGAAAATTTTATCTATCAAGGGATCAAGAAATTTACCTAATTCCGTAACTTGATTCATTTTTCTAGCTAAATATCCATCTATCCAATCTGTAGAAGCTATTATAAGAAAAGTTATTAGACTAATCCAACGACTAAAAAGAATAGGTGTAATCAAAAAATAAAAGAGAAAAAAAACTCCTATTAAACGGCTTATAGTGATCCAATTAGGAATATTCATTAATAACTTCTTAGAAATACAATATAATTTACTATTTTTATTAGATACCTATTTCTTGTAGCTTACCACGTAGGATATTTGCTTCTATTTGTTTATCTTGAACCTCATAAAGTTTTATAGCTTTTTGAAATGCTTCAGAACTTTTAGAAATTTTTTTTAACTTAAATAAAATTACTCCTAAGTTTTGATAAATCTCAGCACAATTAGGATTTAGAGAAATTAACTTTTTATAAATGATTACAGAATCTAATAGTCTTCCCATAGCACTTAAAACTATGGCAAGGTTATAGTAACCGGTTAAAAAATTAGGATCAATTTTTAAAGTTATTTCATAAACTTTGGCTGCATCTTTAAAATTTTTTATATTTTGTAAAGCGACCCCATAATTATTATAGGCACCCAGCTTTAAAAAATCCATAATATCTTGAGCCACTGCCTTTTTATAATGTTTTATGGCTCGTTCGTTATTATTTGTTTTAGTATAAATATTACCTAGGTGATAATGTAATTCAAATAGTATATGAACATTTTCTTTGTTAAATTTTAAACCTTGTTTAAATAACTTAATAGCTTGTTTCTCCCTACCTGCTTGAGAATATATGGCTCCTAACTTACTACAAGTATATGAATCATATGGATATTTTTTTAAGAAGCTCTCCATTGCCTCTTTAGCGCGATCATATTTATTCAAGGATAAAATTTGACCTGGAGTATAACCATAATGGAATATAGAGACTATAGGAAGGTCTACAATTTTCCAGCAATTTTCTACTTCTAATAGCTTAGTTATGCTCTCATCTATAGAAGAATGATAAGGACGAAAAAAAGAAATGCTTGAATGATTACGAAATAAACGAGAAACTAGAGAATAAGGAGATTGAGATGCCCCTACTTCATAACGTACTAAATTAACTACTAAACTATCTTTTTGAGCGATATATTTTTTGATTTGCGGAATGGCCTCTTTATTGATAATTTCATCAGCATCGAGAACTAGCACCCAATCTTTAGTAACATATTTTAATGCTTCATTTCTCGCTGATGAAAAATCGTTATTCCACTTAAATGTAGGAACAATTGCTCCAAATTTTTTAGCAATTGCTATGGTTTTATCAGTTGAACCAGTATCTAAAACTATTATCTCGTCAACTAACTCTTTAATACTATCTAGACATTCAGATAGTCTCTCCTCTTCATTTTTAACAATCATGCAAAGACTAAGTTCTGTCATTTTTAATCTAAAGCTATTTTTCAATCTAATAGGTTATTAGAATTCGGCAGTAAATATGATTCTTTATATAGTATATTGTTAATAACATAATATTGTAGTTAATAATAATATTAATGATATTCAGTAAACTGAAAAACATTTAACTCTTAAATAGAATAAATTTCTTAGTATTTTTAAAAAAGGCACGGCTTCCTTTCATATAGGTGAATTTTTGCTTATGTCTCCGGAAATATAGATATTTCATTTATTTTTTTAAAAAACGCTTCAAATAAAAAAGCACTAGAACGGGTAAGACATTGTTTTAAATTTTTTCTCACAACTATCTCTTTACTTTAAAAATCAATAAAGAATTATTGTGTATGGGTATAGTAATGATCCACTTTTTATTAAAGTTCATATAGATTATCTTATGTCATTGACTCTATTAACATCAAAGGAAATTCCTCAATTAATCTATCAACCTAATCGTGAGCACTTTGATGATACTTGGCGAAAACCATTAAGTATTTTATTAGGGTTAGGAAGAGCCGCAGGGGCAGATTTTTTAGAATTTTTTTTAGAAAGAACTAACTATCTCAGTTGTTTAGCAGAAGAGGAAATTATTACAGCTATTTCTCCTTCTTTATCTTCTGGTGCTGGGATACGTATTTTTAAAGGCAAAGCTGATTGCTATGTAAGTACTAACAATATTTCATTCAAAGGTCTTAGAGTAGCTTTAGAAAAAGGACTATCTATTTTAGGCTTAAGTTTACCTTGTTCTAACTCTTATGTTTCAGAAGTAAATTTAGATTTATTAAAAGACTATACTATCAATAAGCAAAAAGAATCATGGTTGTCAAAATGTATTGCAATTGAAGAAATACGACAAATCCTACTTTCAGCAAACCAGTCAATCACTGCAAAAGTTAACCATATCCAATCTCGCCGTTCCACTTATTTTAGAAATTGGCAAGAAGTTCTAGTTGCTTCCAGTGATGGTACCTTTGCTAGAGATATTCGTCTTACTCAATCCGTTGGTTATTCTTTACTGTGCGCAGATAGGGAACATCGTAGCTCAATAAATAAACGTTTTGGCGACACTAGTAACATTAACTTTTTAAGACAATGGGATTACGAAAATGCATCAGAAGAGATTGCAGAATCTGCTGGAAGAATGCTTTATGCTGATTTTGTTGAATCAGGTAATTATCCTATAGTTATGGCAAATAAGTTTGGTGGAGTAATTTTCCATGAAGCTTGCGGACATCTTTTAGAAACTACTCAAATAGAAACTCATACAACTCCGTTCATAAATAAAAAAGGGCATAAAATTGCACATGAAAATTTGACAGCTTGGGATGAAGGATTATCGGATAAAGCTTTTGGAAGTATTGATATGGATGATGAAGGAATGCCTTCCCAAAGGACTCTTTTAATAGAAAACGGTATTTTAAAAAACTTTCTATCTGATCGAGCTGGCTATCTTCGTACTGGATTTCCCCGTACAGGTAATGGAAGACGTCAAAATTATGCGTATGCTCCAGCGTCTCGAATGCGTAATACGTATATTGCTCCTGGCGATTATTCCATAAGCGATATTTTTGCCTCTATAGATAAAGGGATTTATTGTAAACAAATGGGTGGTGGTAGTGTTGGAGTTACAGGTGAATTCAATTTTTGTGTTTCTGAGGCATACCTAATTGAAAAGGGAAAATTAACAAAACCTTTAAAAGGAGCAACTTTGATTGGAATAGCTCAAAATATAATGAACGAAATTTCAATGTGTTCACAAGATTTAGAGTATGCTCCAGGATTTTGCGGCTCTACAAGCGGTAGTATATACGTTACTGTTGGTCAGCCACATATTAAAGTTGATAAGATTACTGTAGGTGGTCGTTAAGATAAAAACTTAATAAGTATATGTTGTGTTAAATATATTTATAAAAAATAACCACCACAATTAAGTATTATTTCAAATAATCAAATATAATTTATCAGCTGTATATTTATTTTTGAAAAAAATAATAATGTTTGCAGTGAATATATTAAGTTCGCTGGTTTACATCTTGATTGAAAATATAATCTCTTACATGCTTCTGAAACACCATAAGACCCAAAATATAATTAATTTTAGATACAGCTTAACATTATTCAATAATATCAATAATTAAATGTTTAATTCTAGAAAAATTAATAACTAAAAAGTGAAATATATTTTAGATTTAAAATTATGAACTCATCTAAAATCACAAAAATTGAATATGTTGATGTTGTTATTGTCGGCGGCGGTATAGCTGGAATAGCAACTGCAGAGTTCTTAGCTCGTCATAGTAATTTATCTATTAAGCTTTTAGAAAAAGCTTCTCACCTGGGAACTGCGTCATCAGGAAAATTGGAAGGATGGTACCATACTGGGGCGCTATATTCTGGACAAGATGATGCACAAACATTCATTAATTGTGTAAATGGAGTTGAAGATTTAATTAATTTTTATACTCCATATTTTACCTCTCAGTGCAATATCAATTTGTCAGAAAAAAGAACTAATTTTTTTACACCTTCAGTTATTCCCAAATCGGGAAGTTGGTTTGATAATTCTCCAGTTTATTTAATTCATCCTCAACTTGGTTCTCCAGAAATTTATCTTTCTCGTCTTAAAAGCGATTTAATACATATTAATAATCAAAAAGAAAGAGTTTTAGGAAGATTAGAAGCTGCCTATGGGGAACAGCATAATTGGTTGGTTAATAATAGATGTACTGCTCCAAATTATGCCCAAGTTGAAAACAATGAGAGAATAGAATCTTCTCTAAAACAATCAACGACTACTATTCGTAATCTTTGTAATCAATTTAATTTGTCATATGGAATAAAAACTACTACCTATGACTATATTAAAACTTTAGATTGTTCTATGAATACTGATAAAATTTTAAAGGATTTAGTATCTAGCTCTCTTAGCCATGGCGTAAATTTTGAAACAGGAATTAAAATTGAAAAATTGTCGATGGATAATTATGGGCCTATTCGTTTGAAGAGTTTATTATGCGAAACAAAAGAAGGACTATTAAAAAAATTTAAGGCACGATTATTTATTTTTGCTGTTGGTAATGGATTTGAACCATTTTTAAGAGATTTACAAATAAGAGCAAGATTAAAATGCAATAAAAGTACTATGCTAGTAGCTGTTCCTCCTCTTGCTGATGTAAATTTCTTTAGGATGTCAACTAAAAATCATTTTCATTTCAATCATTTTCTACGACAGCCAGATCCTAATAGTCATGCCTATTCAATATTGGCTAATTCTGGCTATGTTAATAGTGAAATAAATCATGAAATTAATACTGATCCTATTTTAGAAGCAGCAGAGCGTTATTTTGGCGCTACTAATTTATATAGTAGAGAATTATATAGCTATGAATGTACAAAAACTGAATTCGTTAGTGAAGAAGAACAAAAACGACGTTATAGTTATTGGATTGAATCTAAGCCAAATAGTAATTATATATGCATACTGCCAGGAAAATTCTCCTTTTTCCCCACAGTAGCTTATCAAGCTTATCAAAGAATTAGAACCTTGTTAGATTTTCAAGAGATAAAGCCTAAATTAAAATTTCAGACCACTGATGATCTTGAAATCAAAGCGAATAGTTTAGTAGCTAATTCATATTCTTCTCAAATTTCTGTAAATAGTTATTCTCCTATTATTAAATAGTAGTAAGAATAGTTATTACAAATAACTTATGTATTAAGTTTAAGGTACTTTCCTTTTATTATAAAAAATAATTCAAAGTATGTTAAGTATTATACTAAATAGTACTTAGTTATTTTTAAATGATAATTTCTAAATTAGGTATCTAAAAAATATAATTTTAACTATTATTTTTTGACTCAAAATTACAGATTCAATAAATAATTTTTATAGATAATGGCTATGGTAGACAAAAAAAAATTAAACTCAGGAACTTTATATGTAGTGGGAACACCTATCGGTAACCTAGAAGATATAACACTACGAGCAATTAGGATTCTAAAATCAGTTGATTTAATTGCAGCAGAAGACACTCGTCATACTGCTAAACTGCTAAATTACTTCCAAATAGCTACTTCTAAAATTAGTTATCACCAACATAATTATGCAATTCGTCAAGATGAGTTAGTAGATAAATTAAAACTAGGAAATACAATTGCTTTAGTAAGTGATGCTGGAATGCCAGGTATTTCAGATCCTGGCTATGATTTAATCTGTTCATGTATTGTTGAAAATATTCTTGTAATTCCAGTTCCAGGTCCTACAGCAGTTATTACAGCTCTTACAACGTCGGGGCTACCAAGTAATCGTTTTGTTTTTGAAGGGTTTTTACCTATCAAAGCTCATATAAGAGAAGAACGTCTCAATTCTTTAAGGGAAGAAACTCGTACAATTGTTATTTATGAGTCTCCTCATCGCTTATTAAAAACTTTAATTGATTTTGTAGAGATATTTGGTAGCAATCATAGGATCACCATAGGAAGAGAACTAACTAAATATTATGAAGAGTTTTGGAGGGGTAATCTAAAAGATGCCGTACTACATTATAAAGAAACTAAAAATATAAAAGGAGAATTTACACTAGTTTTATCTGGTTGCTCTCAGAATAACTTGTTAGATTTAAACATTGAACAGGTAAAAGTTGAGTTACAAAAATTACTAGAGAAAGGAATGACAAGATCTCAAGCTAGTAAGTATTTAGCCACGACAGTAAATTTTTCTCGTCGTCAAATCTATGAAATATCTTTAAATAGTTAATATATATCAACATCTTTATTGTGACAATATTGATAAAAACTAGTTAGCAATAGGCTTTATAAAATAAGATTCTAGCTATGTATAACTTATGATATTTTATGTATGGTTTTTCTTCGAAAACTAAAAAAAAAGACTATGATTTATATGTCTGAGCAACTTAAAAAGAAAGTCTCTTCTCCACTAACGATAGGATCGTTGATTCTTAATAGCAGAGTTTTACAGTCACCTTTAGCTGGAGTAACAGATTTAGCATTTCGTAAGTTAGTTCGACGCTATTCTCCTAATTCCATGATTTATACAGAAATGTTTAATGCAACGGAATTATGTCATTTGAGAGAAACGCAACAATTTATTGATGTCGATATTGAACAGAAACCAATTGGAATCCAAATATTTGATTCTCGTTACTATTTTATGGTGGAAGCAGCTCAAAAAATAGAAAATCAAGGCGCACAGACAATTGATATAAATATGGGTTGTCCAGTTAATAAGATTACAAAAAAAGGGGGAGGATCTTCATTATTGAAGCAACCTAAAGCAGCTCAAAAAATTATTTCTGAGATTGTGAAAGTTGTAAAAATACCTGTTACTGTGAAGACAAGAATTGGCTGGAACGATAGTGAAATTAACATATTAGATTTTGCGAGAATGATGGAAGATGCTGGAGCTTCTATGTTAACTATTCACGCAAGAACTAGAAGTCAAGGATATAGTGGAACTCCCTATTGGCAATGGATTAAAAAAATTAAAGACAATTTATTAATTCCGATTATAGCGAACGGAAATATCTTTTCTATTGAAGATGCAGTTAAATGCCTAGAAATGACAAATGCAGATGGAGTGATGTGCTCTAGAGGAACTTTGGGGTATCCATTTTTAGTAGGAGAGATTGATCATTTCTTTCAAACAGGTCATCGTTTACCTATAATTACTCCTCGTCAAAGATTAAAATGTGCTAAGGATCATTTAAAAGAGCTTTGGCAAGATAAAGGTAATCAAGGAATTTATCAAGGAAGAAAGCATCTTCGTTGGTATTGTCAAGGATTTCCTGGCGCATCAGAGTTAAGAAAAAAAATTGTACAAATTCAAGATATGGAAGAAGGAAGTAATCTTTTAGATAAAAGTATTGAATTGTGTGTATAAAAAATTCTCTCTGAAATCTCATTAAATTTTAAAATGAGAAAAGTACAGAATTACCTGAATTATAAAAAAGTTCTGAAATCACTTGTAGCGTAAGCATTATTTAATACTATTAGTTGTATAAAACCTTTACAAAATTTGTTATGTATAAAAATAAATCAAATGTTTTATGTTATCTGATGCTCTGAAAAAATTTTCGATATATTTTAATATTGCACAATACTACTAGAAATCATATTGATTTTTAGTAGTATTAATTCCTAAAATAATTTATTATTATCTTTCTCAAAGATAAATAATAACAAATTAACTTTTTAATAAAAGTTAATTTTCATTTAATTTAAGTAGATAATTCAAAAAAATGTTATATTAATTTGAGTATTTCTTTTAAAAATTCCAAATTTCTATTTATATATAAATATATTAAGAATAGAACTTATTACTTATTAACTATTTATTTGTCCGGACCCTCCAAACGTGACTACTCAAAATCCTTTTATTACCAACAACTCAGAAACTCTTCCAGTAAACGTTTCGGGTGATACCTTTAATCTTAATCATCAAATGATAGTTATTCTTGATTTTGGTTCTCAATATTCAGAATTAATCGCACGTCGAATTCGAGAGACGCACGTTTATTCTGAAGTTATATCCTACCAAACTGATATAAAAAAAATATATGAACTTAATCCAAAAGGGATTATTCTTTCAGGGGGGCCTAATTCAGTTTATAGTGACTTTTCCCCACAGTGTGATGTAAAAATATGGGACCTAGGTATTCCTATCCTAGGTATTTGCTATGGAATGCAGCTGATGGTGCAGCAGCTTGGAGGGCGAGTTGAAAAAGCAGAGTATGGAGAATACGGTAAAGCACTCTTAAAAATAGATGATCCGACAGATCTATTTACTAACTTAGAGGACGGCTCCACTATGTGGATGAGTCATGGAGATTCGTCTACAAAGCTACCTGAAGGATTCTCTGTTTTAGCTCATACAGATAATACACCATGTGCTGCTATCGCTAATCATGATAAAAAGCTCTTTGGCGTACAATTCCATCCAGAAGTTGTTCATTCTGTGGGAGGAATTGCTATTATACGAAATTTTGTTTATCACATTTGTGGATGTGAGCCTACATGGACAACAAAAGCATTTGTTGATGAAACTATTAATGAAATTCGCAAAAAAGTTAAAGAGAAAAAAGTGTTATTGGCTTTATCTGGAGGAGTAGATTCTTCAACATTAGCTTTTTTATTGCATCAAGCTATTGGTGATAATTTAACCTGCATGTTTATTGACCAAGGTTTTATGCGAAAAGGAGAACCAGAACGTCTTGTAGATATATTTAGTAAACAATTTCATATTCCAGTTGAGTATGTTAATGCAAGAGAACGCTTCATCAAAAAGTTAGAAGGAATCGTTGATCCCGAAAAAAAGCGCCATCTTATTGGACACGAATTTATACAGGTATTTGAAGAAGAATCCCAGCGCCTTGGCCCTTTTGACTATTTAGCCCAAGGTACACTTTATCCTGACGTAATAGAATCTGCAGATATCAATGTTGCTCCTAATGCAGGTGAAAGAGTCGCTGTTAAAATTAAGAGTCATCACAATGTTGGAGGCTTACCTAAAAACTTAAGATTTAAACTCGTAGAACCTTTACGTAAATTGTTTAAAGATGAGGTTCGAAAAGTTGGCCAATCTATTGGTCTACCAGAAGAGATAGTGCGTCGTCATCCTTTCCCTGGGCCAGGACTAGCTATTCGTATAATTGGAGAAGTTACTGCAGAACGTTTAAACATACTAAGAGATGCGGATTATATCGTAAGAGATGAAATCAGCAAGCAAGGTGTATATCATGACCTCTGGCAAGCATTTGCTGTATTACTACCTATTCGTAGTGTTGGTGTTATGGGAGATAAACGTACATATTCCCATCCTATAGTATTGCGTCTTATTACCAGTGAGGATGGTATGACTGCCGATTGGGCAAAGGTTCCTTATGAGCTCTTGGAAACTATTTCTAATCGTATTGTCAATGAAGTAGGGGAAGTGAATCGCGTAGTCTATGATATAACTTCCAAGCCTCCAGGAACTATTGAGTGGGAATAATTAAAAAAAATCGAGCTATGACATTAAAACATCATAGCTCGATTTTTTTTAATTACTGAAAATAAGTTTAAAAATATGGGCTCTCAGAATTGTTTCACATGAAACAATTCTGAGGTCATTATTCCTATATATGTCTTTAAATCTTTTTGCTTTTAGTCTCCGATTAGTTGATTATTTTAAGTAATTCTGGCATTAATAGCTACATATTATTTAATTCTCGTCTAAGTTTTTCTAATTCTTCATCATCAGCAATTTGATCTTTCGAGGAGGAATCATTATCTTCGATTGATTCGGGTAAGATACCTTTGGAAGAACTAGAACCAGATATTTGAGATTTTAACATTGCCAATTCTTCATCTACTTCACTACTAGCTTCTAATTGAGCGAATTGTCCTTCAACTCCAGATGCTGCTAGTTCTCCTATAGATTGGGATTGAGCTTCCATGTCCAAGACTTTACTTTCCATACGTTCAAAAGCAGACATAGAAGTGCTTGTATCTAATCCGCTCATAGTCTTTTGTAAAGATTGAGTAGCTTTTGCTGCTTTTGAACGAGCAATAAGAATATTCTTTTTAGTTTTAGCTTCTCCAATTTTACTTTCTAGAGTCGCTAAATTTTGACGCATTGTTTCAAGTTGAGCATTTTGTTGATTCAGTTGTTCATTAAGAGTCAAAGCAGTTTCAGAGTAAGATTTCTTACGCACCAATGCTTCTCTGGCAAGGTCTTCTTCTTTCCTGGATATAGCTAGTTTTGCTCTCTGTTCCCAATTATTAGCCTCCATAAGTGATTTTTTATACTGTGATTCGATCCGTTTTTGGGAACTAAGACTTTGAGCGAATGCTTGTTTTAATTGAACTAAATCTTCACTCATGTCAACAAGTGTCTGTTCTAAAACTTTTTCCGGATCTTCTGCTTTACTGACAAGATCGTTAAGATTAGCTCTCACAACCCGACTTAGACGATCAAATAGTCCCATAATATTTTTTTTCCTCTTGATATTGACAAATTTTACTAAGGTTCATGATTAAAATAACATTTTATCTCTTAATTGAGATATGGTAATTTCTAGTTTATCAGTTGTTTTTCAATTAATCATTAACTTCACTCTAATTAAATAACTCAAAATGTATGTAATAAGTATACGGCAATAATAAAAAATTAATAATGGTATAGTAATTAATTCTAATAAAGTTAGAGTAAATAATATAACCTATTCTAAATTTTTCTATCACGTTTTACTTTTTATATTTGTTTTTTTAGTTCTTGTTGTTTAATTGCTTTGATTTGATTTTCTCGGAATGATTTAGTAGCTTCACTCAAATCACTCATGGTATCTTCTATAAATTCACCATTATTACGACTTCTTTGAAAATTAGTTTTATGCATTAGGTTTAAAGGATTTATAAGATTTTCTGATGCCTCAGCTTCATTTTCTTTACTATTTTGATAAGAATATGTATTGATTGATTTCTTTGATTGAGAATAAGCTTTTGGGATATTATCAAAAGTAACTATCCAAAAAATTAGCAAAAATATGAACTTAAGTAGTTCAATTTTTTTAAACATTTAAAGTTATCCTCCCTGGTAAATAGTTATTAATTCTGAACTAGTTAAACCTTCGACGTAATAATGGTTGAATAGAAAATAAAACTAGTACATCAAATCCTAATAATAAAAGCAAGACTTCTATCCCATTGATCTCGATAAAGGGATTTCTAAAGATGATACTATCCATGGATAAATTTCCATAAAGATAAATATATCTTATAAATTCGATAGCATAGGTAAGAGGATTTAAACTAGCAATAATTTGCAACCATCTTGCCATAAAAGATAGAGGTGCAAGAGCAGTACTTGCGAAGAGTAGGGGTAAGTTGGTAACAAAAATAACGGCGATAAGCTCAATATGACCAGGTAATGCAAAAGCAAGTCCTAAACTTAATCCTGTTATTCCACATACAGTTAATAAGACAACGATAGTAATCGCTATTAAATCAATAATATTAGGAACTCCGGCTCCTAACATTGAACTTGCTATTACAATAACTCCTGTTTGTATTAGACTCAGACTAACAATATATAAAGTGGAAGATGCAACAATAGAATATCTGGAGGATAATGGAGCAACTAGCAAACGATTAAGGAACCCAAATTCTCTATCAAACATGATGGGAAGTCCTGCATTCAATGCTCCTGAAAAAGCTGTGAATATTATAATTCCAGGCGATAAAAACTTTGCATAATTAACGTTATTTTCAAATATTCCTTCTGGGGCATTATAAAATAATGCCCCAAATAATATTAGCCACATAAAAGGTTGAATAATACCTGCTATTAAACTAGAAGGTCGACGCCATAATTGAATGAATAAACGCTTAGTCATAGCTAAGGTTTCTTGTAAAAATTCTGATAAAAAATTTTCCTGTTGAGAAGTGTTATTTATAGAATTTGGTGATAAAAAATCTTTATTCTCAGAAGACACAAGTTTTTATTTCCGCTTTGTTATTTATTATTTTATGATTCTAACTCAATATTATGGTTTAGTTCATTTGTTGTTTCTTCTCTTTTTTTAAATCTCTATTACCTATAGCAGCTAATTCGGCATCTATTAAAGTTTGTCCTGTAGCTGCTAGATATACATCATCGAGACTAGGACGAGATTGAGATAAGCTAAAAATATTTAAACCAGCATTTTCTAGAGCTTTTTCTATTTTACTAAATAAATTTATCTCTTCTGTGACTATTAAGTTTAAAGAATTTCCTTGAGATTTATTAATAATTATTTCTTCTACAAACGGTAATTTTTGTAGAATTTCCTTAGCTTTGTTCACATCTTCAAGTTCTGAAAATTCTTGAATTTTTAAAGTGATACGATTACCACCTAAATGATTTTTAAGTTCAGATGGAGTTCCTTGAGCGATCACTTTGCCACGATCAATAATAGCCAAGTTATCTGCTAGAGAGTCTATTTCTTCTAAGTAGTGGCTCGTTATGAGAATTGTCGTTCCTGCTGCTTTTAGTTTTTTAAGAAATTCCCAAACTATCAATCGACTTTCAATGTCTAAGCCAACAGTTGGTTCATCAAGAACTATTAAACTTGGTTTGTGTAGTAATCCAGCTGCAAGATCAAATCGCTTACGAATTCCTCCCGAATAATCTCCTGTTTTGCGATCGCTATATTCGTTGAGATTTAATAAAGTTAATAATTTGTCAATTCTATCTTCAGCATCACGTTTAGGTAAATGATAAAGAGATGCTTGCAATTGGAGTAATTCTCTACCTGTTAAAATTTTATCAAGTGTAATATCTTGTGCAACATAACCTAGAAAGTTCCTAATAATATTTGGGTATTTTAAGGCTGAAATTCCACCTATCTTAATTTCTCCACTATCAGGTTTAGTTAAAGTACATAAACATCGAATAGTTGTTGTTTTACCTGATCCGTTTGGTCCTAGTAGACCAAAGATTTCTCCCTTATTAATATTAAAGGAAATATCTTGAACTGCTTTTACAGTATTAAAACTTTTTTGTAACGATTCAATTATAACTAAAGGAGTCATCATTAATTTTATTTTAGATAGAATTCAAGTGATCAAAAAGGTACTTATTATCAACTTTTTCCTAAAAATTTTTTAAGTAAAAGTTTTTATATTAATAATAATACATCTTTTAAAAATCTATGTATTGATATCCATTAAATTCTTATACTTGCATAAAGTATTTGACTGCTTTTTTAACTAGATTTTAGATAAGCTATGTGTTTTTATTTTTTTGATTTACAGAATTTTAGATTATTTGAGCTTTATTATGGATGTCTTTGCTTTAAAACTAGTTATTGATATTAAACAATACTTGTGATATGTATTTATCAGTCCAGGTTACGCCAAAAAAATTTTCTAAAATGCGACGGGTTTTATCGTTTTGTTTTTGTTTATTACAATAATACTCTTGTTCTTGTAAATTTAAATTTCTTTCATAATCAGAAACTATTTTAGAATTTGCTGATTGTTTGCAATGTATTTGCAGAATATTTTCAACTCGTTGAAGAAATTTATTTTCTTCTTTTAAGTTAAGAGGCTGTATAAATAAACAATATTCTGAGAATATATCTCCCCATTCTGGTAAATTACGAGTTACCGAAAAATCATAAATTTCTAGTTGAGATAATTTTTGTCTATATTCTCTAGAAAATTTTGTTTTAGAATTAGTTGGAGATAAATCAACAACTGCTGCACTGATCTTATTTTTTCCAATAACGAGATCGCATCCAAATATAGGCAGAGAATATTCAAAGCGAGGAAACATTACACAATGAAGAATATCTAGTTTTTGCTCAAGCCTTACCAGCTCTAAATGAATCTTACGAAATTGATTTGATTGATAACACAAGTTTTGGATTATTAACTTGTCTTTTTCTAATGCACTTTCAATATAATTTAAATCTTTTGGTAATTTATATGGAGCTAAATAAAGCTCTTCCTCCCAGTAAGAAACTATAGAATTAGCCAGCTTATAAATTAAAGGATGTAAAGGCAAAAAAGTAGTTAAGTTTTGGGCCATCAATCTTTTAGTATTTGTAAATTTTCAATCATTAGATTAATAGAATCATACAAAATATTTTTTCTTTACTTATTAAATCTTATTTGGTAAACGTGTATTTTTTGTACATCAATTATTTAGTCTAAAATTTCTTTGATAGCTAATTCTAGTTCCTTTTGATTTAAATCTGTAACAATAAAAACTTCTTGAACTGTTTTACCTTGTCTAGCTATGGCTTTATATCCCCCAAGAATTTGAACCGATATTCTTAATTTTAAATGTGGGCAATGACCTTTAGCTCTGCCAATAACCCCAGGAGTAATGGTTCTAATACCTGGAAAAAAAACTAACTTTTCTAGAATAGGTATCAAACCATCTAAATGAGTGGAATGATTCCAGATTAGTCTTCCTTTATTTTCCTGAGTCATAAATTCATATTCCTTCTAATGGAGCCATCGTTAATCCTTCACGACGTAATTGTTGATGATATAGTTCTGCTTGCTCTAAAGGTCCTATCCAAACGGTTGCTAATTCTTCAAAATGTATTCTTTGAGTTAGCTCCCAAGCATAACTTTTAGTCATTGCAGGTATATATCTTATTAAACAACTAGCAACATGATCAAAAGTATTAAAATCATCATTAAGAACAATTATTTTACAGCTAGGATAAGGCTTATGGTCAACAACTGTTAAATTTTTTGTGTGGATTGATGTAGATTTTTCTTGAATTGTTATGGACAATCTCTTGATCATGAATTTTAATAAATAAAAAATTTTTGAAAATTATGAGTACAGCCTGGTTAAAAGTTTAACAATTTTTTACAAAAAAAACAGTTTCAATAAACTAATCAGCTTAATTATTTAAAATAATTACTATACATTAAGAAAATTACACTTAAGGCTATTGGATATAAGGTTTATACTTTATCGAACTCAAAACTATATCCTAACAAGTTAAGTAATAATTATTATATTGAAAAGTTCTGAAAAATTTATTTTCAAAGTTTTTCTTGCGAGGAAAAGTAAATTTGTATGCGATTCATTCGTAATGAATCATATACATAGCAGATAGTTTATAGTTTGAAAATAAAGTCAAACTTAAAAGAGGTTTTAAAAGCCTTGCAGAAAATATCGTTCTTTATTAAATGCATCAGATGTATCTTGATTTACTATAGATTGATATAAATATGGTATGAATAATAAATTTTATGATACAACGAAAAAAAGTACGTGATCTTCAATTAACTGCTTCTAAAAATTTTAATCTAGAATGTACAAATGTTACAGTACCACTAAGATCTTATCTCCAGGAAACACAACGTCTAGTTAAAGTTCTTGCGGGGAAGAATATAACTGAAAAAATATCAGAGTTTGAGTTCCGTTTTCATATGAAAACCTTAAACTTTATAAATATCTACTCTTTTCAACCTGTGGTAACTATTAAAGTTTTATCAAATGAAAAGGGAGTAGTTTATTTTGAGTCTCAAGACTTTGAAATAATAGGAATTAATTATATAAATCATAATTTTTCTTTGAAGTTTCAAGGCAAATTATTTTCAAAAGAAACAAACAATAAAATATTTTTACGAGGTCAAGCATACCTAGCTTCTTCTTTAGACCTGCCATCTAACTTATGGATAATTCCAAAATCTATATTAAAGAAAGCTGGTGATACATTATTAAAAAATATTTTAGAGCGTATTAGTCAAAGTTTATCCAATGAGCTATTACATGATTATCAATACTGGGCTAGCTTACAAAAAAAATAAACTTTTTAAGGTTGCCATATAAATCTTTACCATGATGAAAAATTAATTAGAATTTCATAAAATATGTAAAATTATCTAGATGTTATAATTACTTTAATGTTTATTTTTTTCCTAAAATCCCATTGAATCGGACTAAGTATGAATTTATCTAGCTTTATATTAAACTTGAAAAAATAAAACTTTGATATAAAAACTTTTCAAACGTTGTAAGATTAAAGCCTCAGAAAATTTAATCTTATTTTAGATATCAAGACTATAAAAGCCGCAATAAAACTTAAAATTCAGAAGTGTCAGTGTGTGTTATCCAGTAGTAAGCTTTTATAAGAATCATTTCTCACCTCATAAGATACTTTCATCTTATGAGTAAGAAGTAATGTTCGTAGAATTTGCCAAATAACTTTTATCTTAGTTATTGAATTCTGTAATTTTTTAGCAAAATTTAGTAACTAAGATAGCTAGTTTCTTTGCTTTTTCTTAATTAAAAAAAAAGCCTTGATTATTATTGATCTCTAACTTTTTTATAGTTAGAGCAAATGTCGAAGAGATGGAATTTATTCCTTCAACTTAAATATTCATTCACTTAAGGATACTTACTCATGGTTAAACGTAAAGATACAGTTAGAGTTAAACGTAAAGAGTCTTATTGGTATAATGATATTGGTACTGTTGTAACCATAGACAAAGGTGAATCCCTTTTGTATCCAGTTGTTGTTCGTTTTCAAAAAGTTAATTATATTGGTCTTTCTGGAGATCCTTCGGGGCTCAATATGAATTCATTTGCAGAAAGTGAACTGGAAGTTCTATCTGAAGGATAATAAACCTAATATAAGCTTTGCCAGAACTACCTGAAGTTGAAAGTATTTGCCGGAAACTTAACGAATTAACTGCCGGCCACACTATTTGGGGGGGACAGGTGTTGTTACCACGTTCACTTGCCCACCCCTTCTCTGTGAAATCTTTTTTAAGTTCTATTTGTAATGTTGATCTAAAGATATGGAGTAGAAGAGGAAAATATTTATTACTAGAATTAGATAGTAATAAAGGATGGATAGTATTTCATCTTAGAATGACAGGTCAATTACTATGGACTAAGCAAAGTGAGCCGTTATCAAAACACACTCGTCTGCGCCTATTTTGTAAAGGTTCTTATGAATTAAGGTTCATAGATGTCAGGACTTTTGGTAAAGTATGGTTGATTCCTTCATCTCATAATCCAGAAGATATAATTATTGGTCTAAACAAATTAGGAATAGAACCTTTATCAGCTGATTTTTCAGTTAACTATCTTACTAAAAAACTAACAAGCTATAAGCGTAATATTAAAACTCTCTTACTAGATCAATCAATTATTGCAGGAATTGGAAATATATATGCTGATGAAGCATTATTTAGAAGTAATATTCATCCAAAAACCAAAGGTATAGAATTAACTGTTAAACAAATTAACAATTTAAGAGAAGCTATTATTGAAGTTCTCAATAAGTCTATCGAAAAAGGAGGAACAACCTTCAGTAATTTCTTAAATATTACTGGTAGTAAAGGTAAATATGCTGAAGTTGCTTGGGTCTATGGGAGGAATAATATGGCTTGTCGTATTTGCAATACTTCTATTAAGCGTATAAAGTTAAATGGTAGATCTTCTCATTTTTGCCCTAAGTGTCAACAGTGCAGTAAATTACTCGATTAATTTTTTATTATACTTGACAAATAGGGGATTACTTTGCTAAGTTTATATACGTCTGCACAATAATGGGGTGTAGCCAAGCGGTAAGGCAGCGGGTTTTGGTCTCGCCATTCCTGGGTTCGAATCCTAGCACCCCAGTTACATCAGTTAGTAAAAACTAATTTCCATATTTTTAGATTAACTAGTATTTTAGATAATAGGAACTATATTAAAATTCTTATTATCTAATTATTTATTTCTGAAAAAGTCAGATTTCTAGTAATTTAATTTTAGAAAGAAAAAAATTAATTTGTTAATATAATTTATTTTTTAAATTATATCGATCTAGACTGTAAGATTTTATAATTTAGAAGCTTACTGTACTGTTTAATAATATAGTTGTCACAAAAATTAAGAGATGTATAGTAAGTAAAGGAAGGTCCCCGGTATAGGTTTTTGCAAAAAAGAAGGAAATCCATGGCACAACAGTTAAAGTTTACAAAAACTGGCAAAATTATTTCAACATCTCTACATGCGGAAATGAGACATTCGTACCTAGAGTATGCCATGAGTGTAATTGTGGGGAGAGCTCTACCAGATGCAAGAGATGGATTGAAACCTGTTCACCGTCGTATTCTTTATGCTATGCATGAATTAGGATTAATTCCTGAACGACCTTTTCGTAAATGTGCCCGCGTAGTAGGTGATGTTCTAGGTAAATACCATCCTCATGGTGATCAAGCTGTGTATGATGCTTTAGTTCGGATGGTACAAGATTTTTCGAGTCGCTATCCTTTGCTTGCAGGACATGGAAATTTTGGTTCTATCGACAATGATCCCCCTGCAGCAATGCGTTATACAGAAACTAGGCTCTCTTCTATTGCAAGTTATGGAATGCTGGGAGAAATTAGTGAAGATATTGTTGATTTTAATAATAATTTTGATAATTCTCAACAAGAACCTATTGTTCTCCCTAGTAAATTCCCTAACTTATTAATTAATGGTTGTACAGGTATTGCCGTAGGAATGGCTACTAATATTCCTCCACATAATTTAGGAGAACTGATAGATGGCCTAATAGCCTTGATAGAGAAACCTGAGCTGTCTAATGAAAAATTATGGAAAATAATTCCTGGTCCAGATTTTCCTACTGGAGGTGAAATTATTCAAACTGAAGGTATCAAGGATGCTTATCGTGATGGAAAAGGAATAATTAGAGTTCGTGGAGTAGTTAATATAGAAAAAATTAATGTAGGTAAAAAAAGACGACAAGAAAGAACAGCACTAATAATAACTGAGCTTCCTTATCAAGTAAATAAATCTGCTTGGATTGAAAAAATTGCTGATTTAGTTAATTGTGGACGTTTAGAAGGTGTAGCAGATATTAGAGATGAAAGTGATCGTACTGGGATGAGAGTAGTAATAGAGCTGAAGAGAGACGCAGTTACTAAAGTAGTCCTAAAAGAACTATATAGAAAAACAGCTTTAGAACATAATTTTGGCGCAATTATGTTAGCTTTAGTTGATAGTCAGCCACGACAACTATCTCTACGTGAGTTACTAGAAGAATTTTTAAAATTCCGAGAAATAACTCTAACTCGTCAATACAGCAATGAATTAAAAAGTTGTCAAGATCAATCACACATTTTAGAAGGGTTACTAATTGCCTTAAAAAATTTAGACAAAATAATTAGTATTTTATGTAATTCTGCAGATTCGACAATTGCCAAAGAAAAATTTCAGAAGAGTTTAAATTTAAATGAAAAACAAGCTAATGGTATCTTAGCGATGCCTATGCGACGATTAACTGGATTAGAAAGAAAAAAAATCAAAACAGAATATAAAGAATTACAAATTAGAATTAATCGATTGGAAATTCTATTAACAAATCGTAAAGAATTTTTAACAGAATTAAAGAAAGAACTGCGTTTTCTTAAAAATAAATATGGGGATAATCGTCGCACTAAAATTAGTGGAACAGATACTACGCAACTAAATAATTCTGAAATTCACAAAACTGATATTCAAGGACAAACTATATTACAAAAGAAAAAAAGAATATCTCATAAACCTCAACAATCAAGCTTTTTCCCATCTAAAGATTCAATTTTAGAAATGACGTATCAGGGGAAAATAGCTTGGCGTATGCCGAAAGATAGAGGTTTTAATAATGATCTTCTAGTTTATAGTGAAACAATAAAAGAAAGAGAACAAATAATTGTCATTACAGATACGGGCAAAGCTTATCCTATAAAAGTTGTAGATATTCCTTATATTAGTATTCAATCAATTCCTCTAATAAATTTATTACCTAAAAATGCACAAAAAGATAGTAAAAATATTGTATCTATTTTCTTCTTAGACAAAGATATCAAGGATCAAAATTTATTTTTGTTAACGAATCAAGGCAAAATCAAACGGATTCAGTTATCAGAATTAAATATCCTAACTAATCGAGGGTTATCATTAATGAAATTAATGAATGATGAATGTTTAAGATACATTTCTTTTGTTGAAGAAGAAGATGAAGTTATAATTGCTATATCTAGTGGTCGTTTATTACGTTTTCAAATAAAAGATTATGAGATCCCTATTGTCAATCGTAATACTCAAGGAAATCAGGCTTTCAGATTGAGACAAAAAGAAGAGATTGTTGGATGTACTAATCTTAATAAAAATCAAAAGATTTTATTAGTATCGAAACTAGGCTATGGAAAACATTTAAATATATTAGACTTACGAATAACTAAACTAGGAGATATTGGAACACAAGCTCTAAAATTTGTTCATAAAAATGATAGTCTATCAGGCATAAAAATAGTATCAAATATGCAAAATATTAACTTTCTAACTAATAAAAATAGAGTTCTGACTCTAGAAGTAAAAGAATTTCAAGATGATAAACAGATAGTTGAATTGCTTGACACAGAAACAATTATTCATATCAATTGATTTTTATGCAAATCTTTGATAAGTAAAAGTTACAAAAATTTATTATTTTAATTTTAATTTAAATGAGATAGAAAGGTTTTACAATCGTTTCTTGTAGTCATAGAATTGATTTTTTATCGAAATCAAACTTTATAACTTCTAAAATGAATATCAAAATTTGATTTAAATAATTATCTTAGTCAGATAATACGATATAAAAATTTAACTATTTATTAAACTAAAATTTAACAAAGTTTGTAAGTTTGTAAGAAACAAATCATATATATATGCAATTATTATAAATCTATAAAATTAACGCATCTCCTCGAATTTGTATGATATTATTAGGGGTACTCTTTTGAAATTATATTTAATATTACTAATATGACTCTCCAACTTGGCGACATTGCGCCCGATTTTTCCCAAAATTCTAGCGAGGGCCCTATTTCCTTTCATCAGTGGGCTGGTGAAAAATGGGTAGTTCTCTTTTCACATCCTGCAGACTATACTCCTGTATGTACCACTGAATTAGGTATGGTCGCTAACTTCAAGACAGAGTTCGAAAAGCGCAATGTTAAAATTTTAGCTTTAAGTATAGATGATGTAGATTCTCATCAAGGGTGGATAAGTGATATCAATGAAACTCAAAATACTACTGTAAATTACCCTATTATTGCTGATTCTGATTCTAAAGTAGCTAACTTATATGGGATGATTCATCCTAAATCTTTGAACAAACTTACAGTTCGTTCTGTATTCATTATTGATCCTGATAAGAAGATCCGTTTAACCTTGACTTACCCTGCTAGTACTGGAAGAAACTTTGACGAAATCTTGAGAGTGATTGATTCTTTACAATTAACTGATTATTATCAAGTAGCGACTCCAGCTAATTGGAAAGATGGTGACAATTGTGTTGTTGTACCCTCTATCTCTACTGATGAAGCTAAGAAGAAGTTCCCAAAAGGTGTAACTGAAGTTAAACCATACTTACGTATGACTCCTCAGCCAAATAAATAAAAATTAAGCGAGTTTTTAAGCTTCTTAATTACACAAGCAGAGAAAGTATCTTAGCAGAATTATTTTCTCTGTTTACTCATAAAATACGGATAAGCTCAGTAATTTATTCATTTCTTTGGAATTTTATATATATGTATGAACTATATATAAACATTTCGAGAAATATTGCTATAATAGTAGTTCATATTATCTATTAATTGAGAGCTTTGGAATGTCTAGAAAATGTCAATTAACTGGGAAAAAAGCAAATAATGGTTTTGCTGTCTCACATTCTCATCGTCGTACTAAAAAATTGCAACAAGTAAATTTGCAATGGAAAAGAATCTGGTGGGCAGAAGGTAATCGTTGGATAAAACTACGTCTTTCCACAAAAGCTATCAAGACCTTAGAAAAGAAAGGTCTTCATCTTATGGCTAAAGAAGCAGGTATTAATTTAAATAAGCTTTAAGTTACTAATAATTTAATTAAGTAAAGTATAGTTGCTTCATTGAGATGGTAAAACAATACATAAACTTTTACCAATCTCCCTTAATTATTATTAAACTGTTGAAGTTTTGAAAAATGGTGTTGATGATAAGTCATAAAAATTTAGATTAGATAGAAAGACTAAAAATCCAAATACTTGGAATATATAAAATGTTTCAAATAGAAAAATATTTACTATTAATAATTTGTATTATAAAAGCTAAAATTGATATATTCTAATTTTTATGATTATCAATTTTATACTAAAAATAGTAAAACTATTTTCTAGATTCATAATATCAAACCAATAATGAATTATTCTTCATTTTCAGACAAAGTATAAATATTTATAGTTTAATTTTTAAGAGTTACTAAAGACAGCATAAAAACTATATTAAAATACCTTTCTAATATAAGAAGTTAATACTAGATATAGTTATTAAATACTTTATCTAAAGATTAATTTGTGAAAATAAATGTATTAATTATGTTATTCATCAAAAAAAAATTAAGATGGATTTTTTTTACATTGTCACTGCTGGTCATCATAGTGATTCTGAGAGACAGTTGGCAAGATATTCAAAATATTCATATAAGACCTCATGGTTACCTATTTTTGTTTTTATCTTTATTGATAATTTTTTTTACTAATATTTGGTCAGGATTTCTTTGGGTTTACATACTTAGAAGTTGTCAACAACCTATTAAAATCAATCACGGTTTAAGAATTTACTTAATTACTAATATTTACAAGTATTTACCAGGAAATATAGGTCATTTTTTAAAACGAATCTACGAGCTTCAAAAACTTGGCTATTCTGCTTCTATTGTTAGTATAGGGATTGTTATAGAACCATTTTTAATGGCTCTATCTGCTTTATTAATTACGTTACTAATATATATCGTAGATACTACAAAAATAACTGTAAATATTAGTATATTATTTTTATATCTTATCCCAATTGTTATTACTCTAGTTATTATTCATCCATTCTTTTTAAACAAAATAGTCATCTATTTGTCTAAGAAGAAATATAAAATTTTAGAAAGTGAGAACAAAAACCATATCAGAAAATATCCAGGATTAATAATACTAGGGGAAGTAGGATTTATTTTGTTGAAAGCACAAGGCTTTATCCTGACCTTAATGTCATTTACTCCAGTATCATTAGATCATTTTTTGACATTAATAAGTTCTTTTAGCTTTGCTTGGCTTTTAGGTTTAGTTACACCAGGTGCACCTGGAGGAATAGGTATATTTGAAGTAACAATTTTACAAATGCTTAGCTCATTTTTACCTAATACAGAAATCATTTTAGCAACTGTGGCTATTTTTAGAGTAACCAATATCCTTGCTGAAGTACTAGGAATGTGTCTGGCATATCTCATTAACAACCCTCTTAAAAAGATATATAAATAAGCTGAATAGTTATTTTTATCTATACTTTTTAATGCTCAAGTTATTAAACAACATACTTGTTATGCTAATACTCTTCCATAAAGTATTAAAGGTATTATCTATATAATTTTCTCGATTGTGAGACAAAGGAATATATCTCTTCTTCTATGTGTTCGATTATTTTTTTCATAGCCGGTTTTAAATCAGAGCTAATTTCTAGTCCAAAAGCCAAACTTTTTACTTGAATGAGATATACAGTAATATCTTTAGGAAATTCTTCCTTAAATATTTTTTTACCTACTGCTAAAGCATTGTCCCATCTAAAATCATGCAAGCTATTACTAGGTTCTGGTAACTCTTCCAATTCTTCCCCTGGTACTCTATAAATATCGCCTGGATAAGAATTTATTGAGCAAGCATCTATAATAATTAATTTTTGACTACCTCTTGCTTGAAACATAACCTCCATACCTGAAGTTCCGCAATCAAAAATATTAATTTTAGAAAAAAATTTTCTTTGGTAATTTTTTTGTAGCTTTTGCGCAATAATTGCTCCTATTGCATCATCACAACGATTTAAGTTACCACAGCCAATAATTGTTAACATTATAAAACCAATTCTATAAAGATTAGACCCTAAGAGTTTCTGATAGTGCGTCAAGAAGTCTTTGATTATCTTGTTCTGCCCGTACTGCGACCCTAAAGTATTTATCACCTAATTTGTGAAAACTTAAACAATCGCGAATTAAAATATGATGCTTGTGTAGCAGCTGTTCTTGTAATTTAGAGCTTTCTATTAATGTTTCTACCAGAAAAAAATTGACAGAGCTGGATATCGGCTTTAATCCTTTTATCTTTGACAAGCCTTGGAATAACTTTTTGCGATTGAATAAGAGCCATTGTCTTGTACTATTTGTAAATTCCTTATCATTAATTGCTGCAATTCCTGCGACAGTGGCTAAGTAATTTACAGACCAGGGATCTCTCCAAGCTTGCCATTTCTTTAAACGATCAGGATGGGAAATTGCACATCCTAACCTTAGTCCAGGAATGCTATAAAACTTTGTTAGAGACCGTAAGATGATTAAGTTAGAATATTTTGATACCCAAGAAATTAAACTTTCTTGTTGGAGAGGATCAACAAAATCCATAAATGCCTCATCTACTACAACTAAAGATAGATTTTCTAGTAAATTTACAAAAAGCTCTTTCTTCAACAACTTTCCTGTTGGATTATGAGGATTGTTAATAATCACACCTGATTTTTCCCATTGAAAGTTATCAGGTGTAGCTATAGGATTATCTTGCTGCCACAAAAAATCAATTGATTTAACATTTGCTTGAAATGTTTTTAGTGCTCTCAAATAATCGTTAAAAAAAGGATTAAAGATATAGGCTATTTCTTGTTGTGCTAGTTCACGTCCTGCCCAAGTTAATAATTCGGCAACCCCATTTCCAATGAGAATCCATTCAGGAGATAGTTTATAATACTGAGCCAAAATTTCTCTTAATTCTGTATAGTTTGGATCAGGATAATGGTTAATATTTTGTAGTGAACTTTGAATCGCATTCAAAACACTTTGAGGTGGACCAATAGGATTTATACTAGCAGAAAAATCTAGTATGGAAGAAGTAGGACAACCAATCTGACAGGCTGCCCAGAATAAATTTCCTCCATGAACAGGACGTTGCATATTTATAAATAACTAGTCTTTAAGAGCGACTTTTTCTTTAAAAAGCTTCCCAGCCGAAAATGCAGGAACCTTAGTTGCAGGAATACTCATTTTTTCATTAGTTTTAGGATTACGTCCTTCTCGAGCTTTACGATTACGAGCTTCAAAAGATCCGAAACCTACGAGCGTAACTTTATCATCTCCTGCGACTGCTTCCATAATGGTTTCAATCGTAGCACTGATAACGCTATCTGCTTGTTTCTTAGTAACATCAATTTTATTTGCTACTGTATCGATTAATTCCCCTTTATTCATTTGATAATCTCCCAATTTGACATTTTTTACACTGATTTATTTTTTGACATCATACCAAGAAATATATCGTTTGCAACTTATTTAGCAAAATTAAATTCTTAAATCCTAATAGAAGATTTAATTTTTAAAATATTATACTGACTTATCTCACTGAAAATAATCAGATTAAATCAAAATATAATATTAGTGAACTAATTATTTTAAGAGCAATAATATCGAAAAGCAGTAAGAAATATAATCTTACTGCTTCTCAGTATAGCCCTAAAGGTTTAACTTACAGTCTTTACTTAATAATTGACGGCTGCGGAAAATTAAAGAAAATTTTTCTAATCTTTTCAGCAATTTGAGGACTAGTCAACTGTAAATCTGCTTTTGATTGATCAGGAGTAGCATGATCAACTAGTTGATCAGGAATTCCAATTCTCTTAATTGGGACTACAATATCAAGATCTGTTAAGGCCTCGGTGACAGCTGACCCAAATCCACCCATCAAGCAGCCTTCTTCTAGAGTAACTACTTTACCAATATTTTTAGCTAGTGGCGCGATTAAATCAATATCTAAAGGTTTAACAAAGCGTGCGTTAACAACAGTTGCTTCAACACCGTGTTCTTTCAGAATTTCAGCTACTTGCAATGACTGATAAACCATGGTTCCATAAGCTATTAATAAAATATCATCACCATTACGAAGAATCTCACCTTGGCCAATAGGAATGGATTCCCAACCTTCTTCCATTAAAGGAACTCCGACACCACTACCACGAGGGAAACGCATAGCAATAGGACCTGATACATGATTGATACCTGTAACTACCATGCGTTGCAGTTCTGCTTCGTCTTTAGGAGCCATTATTGTCATGTTTGGTATACAACGTAAGTAAGCTATGTCATATAAACCTTGATGAGTAGGCCCATCAGCTCCAACAATACCTGCCCTATCTAAGCAGAAAAATACAGGAAGATTTTGAATACCAACGTCATGTAAAACCTGATCGTATGCTCGCTGCAAGAAAGTTGAGTAAATTGCAACTAGGGGGCGTATTCCTTCACAAGCTAACCCAGCAGCTAAAGTAACTGCGTGTTGTTCAGCAATACCAACATCGATATACTGTTCCGGCAATTTGGCTTGAAGCTTATCTAGGCCAGTTCCTGTAGCCATTGCAGCAGTAATACCAATAATTCTTGAATTATTTTGAGCTAAAGTTGTCAAAGTATGTGCAAAAACTTTGGAATAACTAGGGGGTTTGGGAGTATTAGAAGGTATTGCTTTTCCTGTAGCAAGACTAAATGGACTTTGAGCATGATAGCCAACCTGATCTTTCTCCGCAATTTCGTAACCTTTACCTTTGACAGTGGATACATGTACAAAGACAGGTCCAGTAGCTTTATGCGCTTGCTTAAAAGTAGAAATTAATTCTTCTATATTGTGACCATCTATAGGTCCAAAATATTTAAAACCTAGTTCTTCAATAACCGCACCGACCTTAGGCATAGCTAAGCGTTTTACGCCCTCTCTTAGCCTTTCCATTTCGGGAGTCAAGGAATCACCAAAAAAAGGTAAATGTTTAAATTGTTCTTCGATATTATCTGAAATAAATTGCACAGGATCGCTTAATCTAACTTTGTTGAGATAGCGAGAGATAGCCCCAACGTTAGGCGAAATAGACATTTCATTATCATTAAGAACAACCATGAGGTTAGTATTGGGGAGATGGCCAGCATGATTAATAGCTTCTAAAGCCATTCCCCCCGTTAAGGCTCCATCACCAATAATAGAGACCACTTTATAATTTTCACCTTTGTTATCCCTGGCTATAGCCATTCCGAGACCTGCAGAAATACTTGTAGAAGCATGTCCAGCCCCAAAGTGGTCAAATCTACTTTCACATCTTTTTAAATATCCAGCGATACCATTCTTTTGACGTAGAGTATGAAAGCTATGATAGCGACCAGTTAAGATTTTATGAGGATAGGCTTGATGTCCTACATCCCATATAACTTTGTCTTGATCTAGATCAAGAGTTTGATAAAGTGCAATAGTTAGCTCTACAACTCCCAATCCTGGCCCAAGATGTCCTCCACTAGCTGCAATAGTTTGTAAATGTTTTTCTCTAATTTGACGGGCAACATCTTCTAATTGACGAATTGGTAGCCCGTGTAACTGGTTAGGATGAGTAATATCACTTAAATTCATAATGGTTTACTTTATACCATCTTGATTTGGTTGTTATGTTATGTTGATTTGATTGTTATATCAAATAATAGAATCTCTCTTAGATATAGTAACTTCTATTATTTGTATTTAACTTATTTTTTTAATCAATTAAATTTATTTCTTCTATATCAAAGATTATTAAATTTATTATCAGTTATAAATATAAATATATTTGTCTTATTTGTCATATAAAGTCATGAGTCATATAAGTTAAAATTTAACAAATTTGTTTGTTCTTTGTGATTTAGTCGTATTTACTTTTGATTATAAAATAAGTATTTTTTATTTTAATAATATTTTTTCCTTGCAGTCTTAAATATTTTTGATTCTAATTCTTTTCTATAAATGACCTAATCTACACACAATGCACGCAAATGACAAAGAATATGTAACAATATTAGTTCCATACAATATTTAGGGCTTAACTTTTAATTATCCATGACTACAACAAACTCTAATAATCAAAATGATAAAGTACTCAACGCGATGAAAAAGTTTGCTGAACAGTACGCAAAAAGAACAAATACTTATTTTTGTAGTGAACCTTCTGTTACAGCAGTAGTTATCGAAGGGCTTTCTAGGCATAAAGAAAAACTAGGTTCTCCGTTATGCCCGTGTCGTCATTATGAGGATAAAGCCGCAGAAGTTAAAAGTACCTACTGGAACTGTCCTTGTGTTCCCATGCGAGAACGTAAAGAATGTCATTGTATGTTGTTCTTAACGCCAGATAATAATTTTGCTGGGAAAGAACAAGAAATCGATTTAGAATTTATAAAAGAAGTACGAGAAAGTATGTCAAATTAGCCAATATGACTACAGAAAATTTTTTAAAAGGGGTCAAGCAATTTAACCAAAGAGAATTTTATGCCTGTCATGATACGTTAGAAGCTATTTGGGTAAAAGCAATTGACATAGATAAACATTTTTATCAAGGTATATTGCAGATATCAGTTGGTTGTTATCATCTAGTGAATAATAATTGGCATGGAGCAGTTACTTTATTAGGAGAAGGAATAAGAAAACTTTATGACTACCAACCAAGCTATAAGAGCGTTGACGTCTCTTGTCTCTTAGAAGAAAGTGAAAAATTATTAATGTATCTTCACAATATAGATCCTGATAATATCAGTGAATTTTCTGCAATTTTAACAGCAAATGTTAATCATTCTCCATGCAAGCTGCCTTATATTACGATAATTTCGTAACATAAATTAGAATTTTAAGTATCTAGGCTTTTTAGTAATTATTTTTTAATAGATAGATTTATTAATCTTTAAAAAAATAAGCTTATTAGCTTTTCTATATTCAAAATAAAAACTACTTTCTATCCGTTCTTTACAAAAAATGAGAATAATAAGTTACTGCTTAAAATTCCCAAAATAAAATTTCTTTGTAGACATAAATCTAAGATCTATAGCTCATAGCTACTAGTAATTTAATTTCCTCTAGAAAGCTTATTTATCTTTAATATGTATTAATTAATGCGATACACTGAGGAAGTTTTATTCTATAATATGAACAAAAATAATATGAGAAAAAAAATATATCAAAAAATTATTATAATTTTTTCAGGTTTAGCATTATTTGGTAGTATGACCGTCGCAACTTTTTCTTTTAAGCAATCTTCTCCGTCTTCATTATCAAAATCAAATACTGAAACAATCTACTCCATAGATGAAAGACTCTATTCTATTATTCAGGGATATGAAACTGTCTTGGAAAGAGAACCAAATAATATGACTGCTAAACAGGGACTAGAAGAGGCTTTAAGAACTTTAGTTGCTACTCAAATACAAGCAAAAAATTTAGACAAAACTATTCCAATAATGGAAAAGCTTACGGCATTAGTACCAGAAAATGATCAATATAGAAATATATTAAAGCAAATTAAAAATAATATGAATTCAAATACTAAAGTACATGATTTGAATACATCTAATCCTAATAATCCTTAGTCAATTTTTAAGTAGTCGCACGTTTGATCATCAAACGTTGATTTGATTCTTGACCACGATTTTCAACTGCTAAGTCATTAATATGTTTCAAAAATAAATGTACTTGACGACGTTCATTTAGAGAAAGAGAGGTCATTTCTACTTCCTATTCTGTTTTACAGACTTTTTGCGCAGTTTCCTGAAGAAAATTTTTTAATTATTTATGGCGTCTAAAACGATAATTATTTAATTCAATTGTAAACTTATATACATTAGAGAAATCTACATCATAATTAATAAAAGTATTAACTACATGTTCAATAGCATCAATGAACTCTCCTCGTTGTCCTATCAATCTAAATATATCTTGAGATGTTAATTATTCTTTGTTAATGATCAACCAAATCTCATTGATTTTATTTAGCTCATTTTTTTTATATTTAACTTTTACGTTTACTGTAAACCCCATTAATTCTAATAATTTTTCTAACCATTCTTGACCAATATCTTCCTGTCTTTATTTCATTCCGAAAACTACATTTTTAGTGTTTAACTAGTTAGAATTATTAAAAATTATGATATTTGTACTACTCATATTCTATGAGAAACTTCAAATTATTCTATATATTTTTTGTGAAATAGTTAAAATCAAATAGTTCCATCATTTTCTAAAACGCAATGGAAAGCGTTTTAGAAAATAATAGAAATCAAGAAGTTTTTTCTTTTTTCTTTGAACGTTTTTCGAAAGGTAGTGACTCTCTGGTTATCTCTTCCTTCTGTTGTTGTTCTACTAATTTTTGCAGATTTTCTGGTAGTGGTTCTCGCATAAGAATAAGGCTCTGTAATGTTTGAAAAACATTAGCCACCACAATATACATTAAAACTCCTGCAGGTAAAGGGAAAAACAAGAACATACCACTAAATAGAATTGGGGTAATCTTAGTAATTGCTTGTTGTTGCTGTGGTCCACTACCGGAGGTACCTGATAGTTCTTGGTTGACATAAATACTGGCACCAAAAAATAATATCATTGCTAGAATATCCCAGTTAATAGTTCCATCTTCGCCCATTACACCTACTTGTCCTAGTGCTTTGATAAAAAGAAATCCTTTATTCGCAGCAATACCAGGGATAGTAGCCTTTATAGTAACTTCTCCAGGATACAAAGCTTTAAAAGTTCCATCCTGATAATTTTCTAGTTTCTCCGCGCCTTTTACAACTTCAAAAATTGGTTGAATTTTATTGTAAGAATTTTGAGAGGTTAGTTGCGCAAGTGATTCGCCTGCAGTGTTTTCGAATACAACGTTTGACTTTTCGCCTATTTCTAATTTATTGCCTTTTGGGAATGATGCTGTTAAAGGAAAATGTAAACCATCACTAATGTAAATATTATTAGGTTTAGTTTGGAACGGTTGTGAGGTGACTACCTCTATGTGCTCTTTTGGTAATATCTGAGCATCTAACGTATAGCTAATATCAGCGAAAGGTGACCCTCTTAAAGTTGCAAATAAAGCAAAAAGAATAGGCATTTGTAGCAAAAGGGGCAAACAACCTGCTAAAGGATTACCAAACTCCTTCATTAATTTTCCCATCTCTTCTTGCTGCTTTGCAGAATCGTCTTTATAACGACGTTGAATCTCTTCTTGCCTTTCTTTCATCAAGGGCTGAGTAATTTTCATTTTTCGCATATTGCGAATCTGCCCTGCACTTAAAGGATACAAAGCTAAACGAATTACTAATGTCAAAGCAATAATTGAAAAGCCATAACTAGGCACAATCCCATAAAAAAAATCTAGGATTGGTAGCATAATATTTGTAGAAATAAATCCGATCCCAAAATCCATTCTTCTTAATCCAAATTATTTTTCTAAAAGGTTATCTATCTATATAGACTTAATATGAAAGTGAAAAGGTAATAGTAACTAAAAGTTATCTCATCTTACTTTTAGTTTTAGAAGTTACTTAAGAATAATCATCCAAAATATTTTACTTCATAACTTGAGTATTTCTAAAATATAGGAAAAGATGTAAATAACCATTATATTTATGCGTAACAGAATAAAATTATCATATCAACTAGCTACATGAGTAATTAGTATTAATTCCATTGCAATATAGTTACAATCTACAAATGATAAAAAATTGTTACTCTTTTAAACTAATAGTATATTTTAATTTTCTAAATAATCGAATTTAAATAAATTATGACTAATTCTAATTCATCATGAAAAGATTTATAAAAATGTAATTTTTCTAATAGCCATGAACAATTTTTGCATTAATCAACAATTCTTCTATTTCTCTTAAAAGTATGCTGTGTTGGCATCCTTGAGTCTGTTTTTTGACTACTATAACGATTTGATACCCTGAAACAATTTTAGGTAAAAGGACATGGATTATCGATTTAATTTGCCGTTTTAAATAATTGCGAACTGTTGCCTTTTTACTGACCTTTTGGCTAATAGAAATACCAAATTGCGTTGGTATTATTTGACAATTTTTATTAGTACCAAAAAGTGAGTGTATTACTACCTGAGAACTGTGGTAACACTCTCCTTTCCTGTAAACAGACTGAAAAGCCTCATAATGCCTAAGGCGATTATTTCTAGGTAATCCCACCTTTCCTCACAACTATTTGAATAGTTAGGATAGCACTATTGTCTCAAACAGATAAGCGATACCTTCCTCTTTTTCGTCTTGCTTGAATTACTTTGCGTCCATTGTTATCTCTCATTCGTGCCCGAAAACCTGATGTTCTTTTTTGCTTTCGGTTAGTTCCTCCTAGTGTCCGTTGAGTCACAAGCCTATTCCTCCAATAATACTTTTTTAATTTAATATTATAAATACACAGGAGTACATCATAACAAAACACAAGGTAAATAGCAAATTCTATTCTTTTCTAAAATGAAATATTGTTGTTATATTTTTCATATAAGTCTCTTTGTTTTTTTTAAGCATTAATTAAGCAATAACTAAATTTAATAAATGATGAATAACTTTGAATATTTTTCACAATTCATTTGTAATGTTGTTCTAGCTTGTTTCAAATTAATAAAAAATTAAAAGATTAGCAAACATACTACATATGTATTTGATACTTCAAGGTTTGTAATAAGCATTATTTTAAAGTTTACCAAATCTCCTTTGTCGATGCTGATATTCTAACAAAGCTTCATAAAGATTTTGATATGTGAAGTCCGGCCAAAGAGTTGAAGTAACATAAATTTCTGCATAAGCTAATTGCCATAATAAAAAGTTACTTAAACGCATTTCTCCACTAGTACGAATCAATAGATCAGGATGAGAAATATCTTTAGTGTATAAATAATTTTCAAATAGAGTTTCATCAATATCACTTATATCAAGCAACCCTTGTTTTACTTTTGTCGCTATTTTTCGACAACTCTGAATAATTTCTTGACGTCCACCATAGTTAGTAGCTATCGTGAATTGTACTCCTGTATTATCTTCCGTATTTTTCATTGAACGGAAAATTTGCGATTGTAAAGATGAGGGTAATTCTTCTAGATTTCCAACAAAACGTATTTTTACGTTTTCACTCATCATTTCTTGTAATTCTCTATGTAATACTGTTTCAAAAAGAGCCATTAAAAACTCTACTTCTTGAAGAGGTCTTCCCCAATTTTCAGTCGAAAATGCATAGGCCGTTAGAGCAGGAATTCCTAAATCTCGACAATAACGAAGTAAATCTTTAAGAGTTCCCACTCCCTTCTGATGTCCTACAATTCTGGGAAGTCCACGATGCTTAGCCCAACGTCCATTGCCATCCATTATCACGGCAATATGACCTGGGAGACGGTTTTGATCAAGATCAGTTGGTAAATTTTTTAACACAATAGATTGCTTAACAGTCATTTCTTCTCTTCCGGTGAGTTCGATGACGAAATATTAAAGGTTCGTTTAAAAAAAAGTTTTCCTTGTGAGTTAATAGTATGCTTTAACGCATCCCAGCTAGGAGCTACAGAATCGCTGTTAACAATTAGGGAGAAGCGCTGTTTTAACAACTCTTTTAGTCTACTATTAGTTAAAGGACGGTCTAAAACTCCTTTCTCAGCTAAAGAAATCGAGCCTGTTTCTTCAGAAACTACTATACAAAGACATTGATCAATATTCTCAGTGATCCCTATAGCAGCACGATGTCGAGTTCCTAGCTGACGTGAAAACGTCTTATCAGACAATGGAAGGATAACTCCTGCAGAAACTATCCTAGAACCACGAATAAAAACGGCTCCATCATGAAGTAAAGTTTTTGGTTGAAAAATTGTTTGTAATAAGGCCTTAGAGATTTCTCCATTGACTACTACTCCAGGATCAACAAAAACTCTTGTATCAATAGTTGCTTCTGTCTCAATAACAATTAATGCTCCCGTTCTATTTTGAGATAATTCTCGTACTGTTTCTACCAGTTCATCCACTATATTGTCTGGCTTAGGTATAGGTCTTCTTTGTTTAAATAATTGTAGTATTTTCCCTCTTCCTAGTAATTCTAGAAATCTTCGAAATTCTCCTTGAAAAATAACAGCCATGGATACTGCTGCTCCTAAAACTAATTTTTCCAATACGAATTTCAACAGTGTCAATTGAAGCTTTTCGCTAATTACTGTTACTAACATTAAAATAATTAGCCCCCGAAACATCCATAAGGTACGACGTTCACCAATAGCAAGAAGCATCAAATAGGTTAACAACAGCACCAAACTAGTATCGATGCCGTTATGAATCAACCCTGAGGGTGTCCAGTGCTGATCAGGAGGCTCACCTAACATGATGTAAAATGACAAGATGGATGATTAATAAAAACAGAAATAAATTATAGAAGGCAGTCAGGCAGGAGCCTCTGGGGTAAACAGTCTTGTCTAACTAGATCGTCATAAGTTTCTCGTCGTACAATCAAATTGGCTTCTCCATTATTAACTAAGACTGCAGCTGGACGTGGTATACGATTATAGTTTGAAGCCATACTATAGTTATATGCTCCTGTTCCCATTACTACTAGAATATCTCCTGTATGAGTTTGAGGCAACTTAGCGTCTTTGATTACTATATCTCCAGATTCACAATGTTTTCCTGCAATAGTAAATGTTTCAGTAATTTGTTTTGACATTTTATTGCCTGTAAGAACACTATAAATTGATTGATAAGTGATAGGACGAGGATTATCAGACATCCCTCCATCAATGGCAAGATAAGTACAAACACCAGGAATTACTTTACGACTACCTACAGTATAAGCAGTTATACAGGCAGAACCTATTAATGATCGGCCGGGTTCTGCTATTAGTTTTGGTAATGGTAAGTTATTTCTTACACAGGCTTGCATAACTGACTCACTAACAGTCTTCACCCATTCTTTAATACTTGGAGGATCATCATTATAAGTATAAGAAATACCCAATCCTCCTCCAATATTTAATTCATACAAGGTTAATCCTAATTCTTGAGCTTTTTTAAGCCATTCGACTAGAATGAAGGCAAGGTCACGATGTGGCTGTTTCTCAAAAATTTGAGACCCTATATGCGAATGTAGTCCTCGACAATCTAAAACTTTGTGTTTAATAACATAGTTGATAACAGCTTCAAAATCATTTAAATCAAATCCAAACTTACTACTTAAATGTCCTGTCTTTATATACTCATGAGTATGACACTCAATTCCTGGAGTTAATCTTAGTAAAATAGGAATAGATTTTTCTGGTAAGTGATTACCAAGCTTTACTAAATTTTCAAGTTCTAACCAATTATCTACAACTATTCTACAATTATATTTTATGGCTAAGCGTAATTCATCTAGAGATTTATTGTTACCGTGAAAATAAATCTTACTAGCTATTTCTGTCTCAGAATATCCTAATTTTGACATTGCCATTTGAGCAGTATAAAACTCTCCTCCCGAAACAACGTCAAAGCCTAAATCTTCAGTTGCAATAACTCCAATTACTGAGAGGCAGCTCCAAGCCTTTGAAGCATAAATAACTTGAGATGGACCTTTATAATAAAGATTAAAATTATCTCGATATTGACTACAAGAAATCCTCAATGTTGTCTCATCAAGAATATATAAAGGAGAGCCAAATCGCTCTACTAAATTCTTGATGTTACACTTACCAATTTCTAAATAATCATTATCTATTACTTTAGATGTTAGTGGTAATAAACAATGATTAGATGACTCTTGTAAAATTTTATTAGTATACTCGGATATGTAGTCTTGTCCTGTACGAAAAATATATTTTGGGTCAAATACCATAATTTCCTAATCTTGGGTAATTTGGGTACTAAAATAATTAAAAAGTTTACAATCTATCCAAATACTACTGAAGGGATATATTAAATATTACGATATGGCTTTTTCTATATCAATATTTATATTAATGGCAGTTAACAAATACTTTGTAATTCTGAATACAAAATATATTGCAGGTAAATCATCATATAATGACTCAAAAAAATTATCTTTTTTCGATTTAGTAAAAATTATGTAGGATACTCATTATTAATTTGAAGAAATATTAATAATCTTTCAAGCTAACAGTTAGTATAAATTTTTGTTGCGCTAGGTTTAAGACTATAATATATATTTTCAATCTTAAACCTAGTCTAATTAAGCAAAGGAAAACATTTTACTTAATTAATTGTCAATATAAATAATTTATTCTTCAGGACTATCTGTAGTAACAACTATTTTATCTTGAACTTCATCTTGAACTTCTTCTTGAACTTCCTCTTGAACTTCCTCTTGAACTTCTTCTACATCTTCTGAAGCAGAAGGAATATCTTCTACTATATTTTCTTCTTCTTCAGTTATTTCTTCAGGTATTTCTCTACCTTCTGCCTCTGCAAGAAGCTTCTGACGATATTTCTCAGCCATTTCTTCCGCTTTTTCAAAAACCACATCTCGATTTTTTAGCATATCCCCAGGCTCGGGTTCAAGCTGTTTTGTTGACAAGGATATTCTTCCTCTTTCAGCATCAAGATCAATAATCATAACCTTCAATTCGTCATTAACTCCAAAAACGCTGTGAGGAGTATCGATATGATCATGAGAAATTTCAGAAATATGTAACAGTCCGCTAACTCCTCCTATGTCAATAAAGGCGCCATAAGGTTTAATTCCGCGAACAGAGCCAATGACAACTTGTCCTACTTCCAGGCCATTCATTTTACGCTCAACCAATGCACGACGGTGACTAAGAACTAAACGATTTCTTTCTTCGTCAACTTCAAGAAATTTTAAAGGTAATTCTTCCCCAACTAAATCTTCTTTAGCTTCACGAGTACTTATGTGAGATCCTGGAATAAAACCTCTTAAGCCCTCAATTCTTACAAGGGCACCTCCTCGGTTTGTCGCAAAAACATTAGAGCGAACAGTTGCGTCTTCTTCTCTTAATTGACGGACTCTTTCCCAAGCTCGCATATATTCAATGCGTCTGATAGATAAAGTTAGTTGTCCGTCTTCGTTTTCATCAGTTAAGATAAAAAATTCTCTTGTTTCATTCGGCTGGAGAACTTCGTCAGGATCATCTACTCGATTGATTGACATTTCCTGAATAGGAATATAAGCTGCGGTTTTTGCTCCAATATCAATCAGCGCACCCCTTGGTTCCATACTGAAAACAGTACCAGGTACGATATCCCCGGGACTGAAGTGATAATCATATTTATCAAGCAGCGCAGCAAAATCTTCGTGAGTAAAACCAATGTCTTTAATTGTTGCTTTCTGATCTATCATGTATTTCCATTTTCCTATATCTAAATCTCTGATAGTTAATGATGCCTCCTGTTGATGCATGTTTTCTAATTCTCAAGTATTTGCCAAAAAGGTTATACATTAATTGAATTAGTAATCATAAAAAATATTCTTCTTAAACTTATAAATAAGATAATAAAAATATTGCTAAAAGATTGATTTATTGTTTTGTCAATCAGTGGCAGGATGCAGACCTTTCATCATAGCACCATTTATTATAACTTATATTAATTATGATGTTAATCCGTCAGAGAAAGTTTAGATAAAAAAAAAGAGTTAGACATAAGCCGGATTCTGTTCTAAAGGAGAGTCATCTATCTAGGATACTTGTTACCAAGTATCTCTTGCGGTACACCTGAACGGAATTGGAAAAAGATCAACCTATTATTCCTCCGACCTTGCTCCCGACTGGGGTTTACCGAGCCAGTACCTCACAATACTGCTGGTGTGCTCTTACCACACCTTTGCACCCTTACCTTTTATTGAGGCGGTATTTTTCTGTGGCACTATCCTCACGCTCACGCGCACTGGTTATTATCCAGCAAGTCTGATCTTTTGGGAGTCCGGACTTTCCTCAGATTATTTTATTCAAATAACCCGTAACTCTCTCGCCAACTCTTTAATAATATATTCTAATATTTTTTATAAAATAATTTCAATTTTTCGTGTGTCTTATGAATAAGATATTCTTAAATTGTACTACTTTTGGTATAAGGTAACGATATTTCAACTCTAATTCATAAAAAAAAAGCAAATAAATGTTACTTATATTAAAAGTACATTTCAACATTCTAAATTAGTTTAGCTTATTTATACTTTATAAGTAGTTTATAGCTTCTGAAAAACTAGACCTGTCTACTAGTTTTAAACTATTTTATCTATAGCATTTCTAAATATCTGCTGCAAAAGCTTGGCAAGCTTAGCAAAGTTTGATTGATAGTAATTCTGTGAAGGATCAAAAAGCTGTAATTTATTTAATAACTGGGCTTCTTGTATTTGAATATCTCCATCACTATAAATTAAAGCACTCAAAGATTCTAGAAGCTCCTGATAATCTTCTGTTGTTGGATTATTTCCTAGATACTCTTCTAACCACTGATAACACTGATCTGCTTTTATTGGTTTTAACTCTGACAAAAAATACTGTAATTCTATATCGTTAGATAACCCATGATATTCTGACATATATTTTAGATAGTTCCTTTCCTCTACTTGAATAATCCCATCTATCCACGCAACTCCAATTAAAATCTTAAGCAATTGCTTATTTTTATATGTTTTATTCATTATTAACTAACTCTTCAATATATTTTGACAACCAATAAAGTAACTAGTCCTCTAACGTATTCTAGTTGAATCTTTTCGTAATTTCACCATGAAAAATCCATCCATGTGATGTTGATGGGGAAATATTTGCAAGCATCCTGATGATCTTATAAAAGGTGAAAAAAATTTATAAGCAAGAGGTTTTTCGATATGCCACTCAGAATTATTCTTGAGAAAATTATATATAATCGCTTCATTCTCTGAAATATTTAAAGTACATGTAGAGTAAACCAAAACCCCATTTGGCTTTACCCATTCAGATGCTCTATGTAGTATCTCTCTTTGTATTATTGACAACTGTTTTATTTTTTCGGGAGTTTGTCTCCATCTAATATCCGGATTTCTGTGTAAAGTTCCCAAGCCAGAGCAAGGAGCATCTATAAGAACGCGATCAGCAAAATTATTAAATTGCTGCAAATAACGACTGTCTCCTCTTATTAGTTTAATTGATTTTAATCCTAATCTTTCTATGTTTTGTTGAACTTTGGCAAGACGAGATGAAATACGATCACAGGCTAAAATTAATCCTCGATCATGCATTAACTCAGCGATATGAGTAGTTTTTCCTCCAGGTGCAGCACAGGCATCAATTATTGTTTCTCCTATTTTTGGATCCAGTAAATAACTGACCAGTTGTGCACTGATATCTTGTACTGTCCAATTACCCTTCATAAATCCCGGTAAATTTTTTATATCACCTGTTTTTCCTGCCAGCCTCAATGAGTAGGGTAACTGTGGCAAGTACTCTGTATTTACTTTAGCTTTAGCTAAGTGCTCTTTAACTTCCTCTATAGTGGTTTTAAGGCTGTTGATACGTATATCAATTGTTGGAGACTGATTAAACCAATAGCATAGTTTTGTCGTAGTATTTCTTCCCCATTGTTGATACCAATTTTCAACTATCCAATTGGGAAAACTGTATTTTATTGCTATGGTATTTGGAAAACTTCCTGATGTCGTTAATGGATGTTTTTTCCCCTCTTTTACTCTTATATGTTTTCTTAATATTGCGTTAACTACTTTAGAAAGACCATTCAAATTATTATTTTTTGCAAGGTCTACACTTGTGTTGACAGCTGCAGATGAAGGAATGTTATCAAGATATAAAAGCTGATACAATCCAATATGAAGAATACGGCGTAAAACTGGTGGCTGTTTTTGAGATTTTTTGTTTCCTAATTGATCAATTAAACAATCTAATGTACGTTGACAACGTATTATTCCATAAACTAATTCTGTACATAAACTACGATCATTTTTATTTAAAATAGTGTGTTCAAGAGCATTATTTAGGGATATATCAATAAAACTATTATTTTTATCTATTTCTCTTAAAATTTTTAAAGTTAGTTGACGAACATTAGAAACTTTCAAGATAAAGTACTATTAAGAATTAAGTTACGGATCAATAATGATTGAAAATTAAAATTAACCGTATGAATATACTTAAATTATATGAATAATATTGAAAATTTACTATCATGTAGCATTATTTAATTTTATTAGATATTACTAGTTAATTTGTTTCTTCAATTAGGACTTTACAAAAGGATAAAAAAGTAAAATAAATAAAACAAGAAATTTAATTTAAACAAATGTGATACCAAATAAAGAGTGAACAAGTCTAGTATTAAGTATCAGCAAACATACCCAACATTTAGATATGGACAAAACATTTGGAACCTTGTATGGAATTAGTATAGGACCAGGAGATCCTGAATTAATTACTGTAAAAGGGAAAAGATTATTACAAGAAGTACCTGTCATAGCCTTTCCTACAGGGATATCAGGCAGAAAAGGAGTAGCTGAACAAATAATTTCTTTTTGGGTCGATAATCAACAAATAAAACTACCTTTACATTTTCCCTATGTAAAGAATAAAAAACAATTACAAGAAGCCTGGAAAAAAGCTGCTTTTAATGTTGAAAATTATCTTCAGGAAGGGATTGATGTAGCCTTTGCTTGCGAAGGAGATGTAAATTTTTTTAGTACTTTTACATATCTAGCACAGTTTATACTTAAAAGGTGTCCTCAAATTTCAATAAAAACTATCCCTGGAGTTTGTTCTCCAATTGCTTCTGCTTCTGCTTTAGGCGTTCCATTAACTTTTTATTCCCAAAATCTTGCAATTCTTCCCATAGTTCATAATGTGAATGAAATTCAAATGATAGCCAATTGGGCTGATACAATTGTCCTGTTAAAGGTCAATTCTGTTTATACTCAAATCTGGGATATTCTACAAAGTCTAAATTTGTTACAACATTCTTCTTTAATTGTTAGAGCTACACAATCAGAAGAGAATGTATATAAAGACTTAACAAATTATCGACACTTATCCGTTCCATATTTTTCTCTAATGGTTATCCAAACGAATTGGCTAAAAAATCAAGAGAAATAAATATCGATTTTAATTAAATAATAGATGATCATGTATGTTATATTAGCTGAATCAACAAACTTTAAGAAAATAAAATCTTATTTATTTCTCTAAAGATGCTATAATAAAGCTTTTGTATACTAGGAGAAAATTAATACATGTCTCGTTATAGAGGGCCTCGCCTTAGGGTTGTACGAAGACTTGGAGAACTTCCAGGATTAAGTAGAAAAAACCCTCGTCGCACTTATCCACCTGGGCAACATGGTCAGGGTCGTAGAAAACGCTCTGAATATGCTGTGCGACTAGAAGAAAAACAGAAACTTCTTTACAATTACGGTGTAACTGAAAAGCAACTAATCCGTTACATGAAAAAAGCTCGTCGTGCCACTGGTTCTACAGGGCAAAAACTATTAGAACTTTTGGAGATGCGTTTAGACAATACAGTGTTTCGCTTAGGAATGGCTGGAACTATTCCTGGTGCTCGTCAGTTGGTAAACCACTGTCATGTGTTGGTAAATGGGCGAGTTGTTAATATTGCTAGCTACCAATGTCGTGCTGGAGATGTTATTTCTGTTCGAAATAATGACAATTCTCGTCGTATGGTAGAAACTAATATGCAATATCCTGGATTAGCGAATCTTCCTGAGCATTTAGAGTTTGATAAAAATACTTTTACTGGAAAAGTCAATGATGTCATTAAGCGCGAATGGGTTGCATTGCAAATTAATGAGCTTCTAGTTGTTGAATATTATTCTCGGAAAGTATAGGCTAGATAAACAATTTTATAATTGTTTATCTAGATGTGAGATAGAGGTTGCCTAGGCAACCCTTACTAACTTATGCTTGCTATTTTTAATACATAAAAGCAAATTTAATATATAAATATCAAACTAAATAATTCAAAGGGTTTATCTAAGACATATTCTTACTAAATAATTTTTTAGTTACTTTAGATTTAAATTATTTAACCAGTTTTTGTAACAATGTATTTTTTAAATGTTTAAGTAAAAAATAATAACTTTATAGTTTTTAGATTCTGTATATCAAATACTTCCATTTAGGTAATTTTTTTACCCATAGCAATTTCTATATCAGTTTTTCCAGTACTTGTAAGCTGTATAAGCTAAAGTAGTTATTCCTACTGCGATAGCAGATTCATCTATCTCAAATAAAGGATGATGTAAAGGATGATTTATTTGATTTGAATAACCGGTACCTAATCGAAACATTGTTCCTGGTGAATACTTTAAATAAGAAGAGAAATCCTCTGAGCCTAATGATGGTTCAGATAGTATCTTAACAAAATTATTTCCCCATGCTTCTCGAGCAGCCTCTTCTAGAATACCGGTAAGATGAACATCATTTTGAACAGCAGCGACTCCCCATTGATAATCAATTTCATATTTAGCATTATGAGCTTGACACGTATTAGCAATAATACCTTCTATCCATTGGGGTAGTTGAAACCGAGTTTCAGGATGTAATGAGCGTATTGTACCAGTCATTTTTACCAGATCTGCAATAATATTGGGAGCATGCCCTCCAGTAATTTGCCCAATTGTTAAAACTAAGGGATGTAAAGGGTTTTGGGTACGACTGATAGCTTGCTGTAAAGTCGTAATTATTTGAGATGCAATCCATATTGCATCTACAGCTTCATGGGGTCTAGCTCCATGTCCCGATTCACCTTTGATAGATAATTCAATATTATCCACTGCAGCTGTCAATGTTCCATATTTGATGCCAATGGAACCTGCTGGAAGAGATGGAAAAACATGAACTCCAAGAATTGCATCAACATTGTTCATTACTCCATCCTCTAACATCCATCTAGCTCCTTGAGCAATCTCCTCTGCCGGCTGAAATAAAAAGCGAATATGACCTCCTAATTGTTTTTTTAATATAGATAAAACAATTGCAGTGCCTATCCCTACTGTAGTGTGAACATCATGGCCGCAAGCATGCATTATACCTGGATTATAAGAAGAAAAATTTAATTTAGTTTTTTCCTCTATAGGTAAAGCATCCATATCAGTACGAATCGCTAAAACACTAGAATCTTGAGAGTCACTGATTAAATGTCCTACGACTCCTGTTTTGCCAATAGATTTTTCTACAGGGATATCATAGGAAGAAAGTATATTGGCTATATAGGCAGATGTTTGATGTTCTTTTCCACTTAGTTCTGGATAAGAATGTAAATGTCGACGAATCTCAACAAATCTAGGTAGAAGATTTTTAACGAGATTTTTTATTTGGGACAACATAAAAGTTTTATGGATTATTTATTGTAATGTTAATGGTACTAGTTCAATCTTAGTAATATTAACACTACAATAATCTAAGAAGTTTAAGAACTTTTTAAGCTTTAGATTCATAATTGTTAGTACTAATTGTTAAGACAAGAGGAATTAAATAGCTTAAAATCATGTAAATAGGGTAAATAATTTTATTAGTGTGATAAAAATTGTATTTATAACAAAAATTAAAGCTTTAACTAAATAAATAGTTAAAGCTATTTAATATAAACAAATATATTTAAAGAACTAAAATAGTTCTTAGGAAGGATGTGATCATTTGATTTCAATAGATTTGTCAAGTAAATCACACTATAAGTAAGTTACCCAAAAAATTAATTTTATATGTGTTAGAAGTTAAAGGCTTTTAGCTATTTTTATAAGAAATAGCTAAATGTTTCTACAATCTTATAGAGGTAGATAAATATCACCAAGTAGCATTGAGCGAGAAGCCCCAGTAACTTGTGGTAAATTGCCTGGTATTTTGCTTACATATCTCCAATAAGCCAAGACTGCAAAAGAAATTGCTTCCTTGAAATCACTATTTAAACCAGCTTCAGTAGTTGTTTTTACTATAGTATTTTTAGGAGAATGATAATTAATTCGTTCTTTTAGATAAAAATTATGACTACCTCCCCCACATAAAAATATTTCATCAATAGGACACTTAATAAAATTTTTATAGCTATCAGTAATAGAAATAGCAGTTAGCTCGGTAATAGTAGTCAAAAAATCTGTCTCGGATAACTCATACGCTTGAGCATCCTTCCAGCAATTTTCTAAATATTCTTTTCCGAAAAGTTCTCTTCCGGTTGATTTAGGAGGTATTTTATGAAAAAAATCATGATTTAACCATTTTTCAATTAGTTGATAGTTAGGGTTACCCTGAGATGCCCAAATTCCATTGTTATCATAGAACTGTTTCCCATTACTTAGCTTTTGAATAGTCAAGTCAATTAACATATTTCCTGGTCCAGTATCCCATCCTGTGATATTTTCATACCAGTCTTTTGTGGATTTTGGTGGTAAATACGTAACATTACCGATCCCACCAATATTTTGTATACATCTATGATATTGGGGATGACTTAATAGACAAGCATCTACTGCCGATACCAGTGGTGCTCCTTGGCCACCAGCAGCTATATCCGCAGCACGGAAATTATTAACTGTCGGAATACCTGTGAGATTAGAAATAATTTCTCCTCTACCTAATTGAATAGTGTATCCTATGCTATTTATAGCTGGTGGTCGATGGAATACAGTTTGTCCATGAGATCCAATTAACTCTACAGGGAGATGTTCTTTTCTGATTTCTTTAACAACATCTACGAAAGATAAAGCAATTTCTTCATCTAACTTAGCAAATTCTTCAATTGATAAAGAATTGCCTTCGGAAACCTTCAAGATTTGGTTTCGAATTTTCTCTGGATAAGAGTAACTAATATTTAATAAATATTTAATTCTTAGATCAAGATTATTTCCTTGGATTTTTATTAATGCTGCATCAATACTGTCTACTGATGTACCACTCATTAGTCCGAGACAATACATATCTAAAATTAATCTTTTGTAAACTACAGTTTTCTAAAGCTTATCTTAGTATATATGCAATTATTTTTATAATATGATCAGCTTATTGAAATAATTGTATATGATATTTACTGGAAATAAAAATTTTGATTACTATTAAATAATATTTATCTCTACTACTTAAAGATACTAAAGGATTTTTATTTATATTAATCATTCTTATTCACATTATGATGGTGAATGTAAAATATTCTATTAATTAGACAAGATAAGACTTTTATTTCATATTTATTTTTGCAGAATTAGTTAGTTTCAATAACTAGTTGTTGAAACTAACTAATCCCAATTTCGTTTTGCAATACATGATAAAATTTTCGTTATATATACTGTATTGTATAAAACAATTTAGGACATTATTGATAAGGACTATTCTTAGCTATTAAAAATTATTACAATTTGTTTTTAAATTCTATTAATATAGTTAAAACATTTTTTTTTAGGAAAAAGATTACGCTCTTAAGTTAAAAACCATATCATATAGTTATTCCTAATTTAAAATATTTTCATTGTACTTAACTTAAGTTGTTTAACGGCCTAATTGCATTAAAAAATCATACTGAAATATTAGTGAAATTTTTATAGCAACCTTAGATATAGTTATTAAAATGATTAAGATAACTACTTTAAAGTATGCAAATATAGAGCCAATAAAATATTACTAGTATTAATATCGTTAAATTTACAATTTTTGTTAACCAATCTTACATCTTACTCTTAAATTTTTTATTGGGAGGCAGTTGATATCTCATACTAATAACACATCATAATGCCCAAAATCCGATTAAAATTCAATCAAAAGCTTATTTCATATTTCTTTGAGACAGCGCAACCTTATTTTTTCCCTATTAATAATAATCAAGCATGGGTGTTTTGCACACTGCTGATAACACTAATCGTTATGGTTATTAGTCTAACCTTTTTTATAACAGTTGGAGCGACACTATTAGCTAATATAGTTTTTACTAATTTCTCTAATATTATTACTAATAGTTTTATTGATAAAATTGATAAAATTTTAGATTCAAATATTACTGGTTATGTGGCTATTGCTTTGTTGACCAGTAATTTAATTTTTTTATCACAGTTTTCTAAAATAGGTAAAAAATGGAAGCAATGGTTTTTATTAGGATCTCTTCTTTTTCTTTTATTAGTTGTTAATGGATTAAGGCTCATAATGAGCTATGTATTTCGTTTTATAGATACTGCTTTAACAGAGAAAAATGCAGATGTATTCTGGCAATTTATGATAGTTTATGGTTTAGTACTGGTTTCTGCTGTACCGATTATCATTATTTATCGTTACACCAGAAAGAAGCTAGGATTGATGTGGAGGAAATGGCTTACAAGACATTTCTTAAGTCGTTATTTTAGTTATCGTGTCTATTATAAATTAAATTCAGAGTATCTTAAAAAAGAAGTTGATAACCCTGATCAGAGAATAACACAAGATATAAAATCTTTTACGATCGTTACTCTTGATTTCTTACTCGACTTCTTTAATTCAATTTTAACTTTAGTATCTTTTTCTTACATCTTATATACCATATCCGATAGATTAACATATGGGTTATTAATTTATGCAATATTTGGCACTACAGTAGTTCTAGTTGCAGGAAATCGTCTAATTAAAATCAATTATTCTCAATTGCGCTTAGAAGCAAATTTTCGTTATAGTATTTTAAGAATTAGAGACTATGCTGAGTCAATTGCTTTCTATAGAGGGGAGTTTTTAGAGAACAAACAAGTTACTAAAAAGTTAAAAAAAGTTGTTAAAAATTTTAACCTATTAATTGTTTGGCAATCTATTATTAATCTTTTTCAATTAGGATATAATTACTTTACTCGATTAATACCATATATTATGATTGCTCCTTTGTATCTAAAAGGAGAATTAGACTTCGGCTCTATTGCCCAGGCAACTGTTGCATTTAGTCAAGTATTAGAAGCTCTTTCTTTAATAACGAACCGAATCCCAGAAATTACGAGGTTTGCTGCTAGTATTAATCGTCTAGGAGAGTTCTATGAGTCAATGAATCCGGACTTATTACGTCAAGAAGAGTTGGATAGTAACTTAATTCATATTGAAAAATTTCCTTTCATTGTTTTGCAAAATGTTTCTTTATATCCTCCTAACTCCCAGAGAAAATTAGTTAAAAATATTACAATTCGTATTGATAAAAGCAATAATTTATTAATCATGGGAACTAGCGGGACTGGTAAAAGTTCTTTGCTTAGAGCTATAGCTGGCCTTTGGACTTCAGGAGATGGAACAATTTTTCGTCCTAGTCCGAAAGAGATATTATTCTTACCTCAACATCCATACATGATATCAGGAAGCCTAAAAGAACAACTTTTATATCCTGATACAGGAAAATACATTACACAAAATCAATTAGATGAAATATTAGTAGCTGTTGATTTACAAAATTTGAGAAGTCGGTTTCAAGATTTTGATATAAAAGAAAACTGGAGTAGTGTATTATCCTTGGGGGAACAGCAACGTATAGCATTTGCTCGGATCCTAATTACTAAACCCCGTTATGTTATCTTAGATGAAGCTACTAGTGCTCTAGATGAAGAAAATGAAGAGTCTCTTTATCGTAGTCTATCTACTTCAGAGACTAGTTATATTAGTGTAGGTCATAGACCAACTTTAACTAAATATCATCAACAAATATTAACTATAATGGATGAAGGAACTTGGGAACTGGAAAATCACAAAGTTGATAATTAGTCATGGTTACAATAAATTGTTCCATGCTAAATTTTTAACTCTTTTATTATTTAAAATTAAAGAACTACTATTTGATAATTGTTAAATATTACAACGTTTTTTATGCATTATATATTTATCAAAAATTCTTATGAAGTAAGTAAACTGTTAGGCAAAGTATTAGGATCTGTTTAAATAAGTTAGTAAAGTATTGTTTTTTCATCAGAAATAATTACTAAAGATGTGTTTAATACTTGTTAATTTAATATTTATGTAGATAAATAAGGTTTAAATTTCCCTTCTACCCGAAAAATTAGTACAATAAATATATAAGGTTCTTAGAATCTTTTTCTATTCTTAAACATTACAGTCAAAACCATTAATCTATGGAATCTAGTAGCTCATCAAAGAAGGGGACAGAGCCTTCTGCTCATAGGTGGACTCACATTATAGGGACGGTAATTGCTATAATAACGTTGATACTACCCGTTTTCGTAATTGCCTATTACTCTTCAAATAAAGTTGATCCTCCTTCGAGTCGACTTCATTACTTGAATGACTCTAGAGAATAGTACCTTTATTACTAGCCAAAGTTACGTTTCTACTTATCCCTATCTAGTGAGGAAAGGTATTAAACTACGCGATTAGGAACATTATGTACTCTACCTATCAAAAGTATAATTAAGATTTATAGTTACTTTTTTAATATCTGATTCTGCTAGAAAATAGAATTTAAGGATATTTTATGAAATCTATGATTAAAAGCAAGGGTAATATTCTCTTGACATCCTAAAAAATACTCCCAGTACTAGTTTACATAAAATAAATTAGTTACTTCTTTATATTCTATTTTAGGACTTATGAGTTAGATTCTACAAATTCAAACCATAAAAAATGCTCCTATCCTACAAAAAAAATAAAACTTTAAAGCAATTATTAATATATGTAAAATATTAAATGATGTGGATTGTAGATAATGCTCCCTAAGTTTAAAAAATAATTTTTAAACTTAAGAAGCATTATCATCTCACTATAACTAACTTGTTGATGGATCAAAGTATTTTGTTTTATACTCAAAAATTGAGGAGTAGTGAATTCCTACAGAAAATCTGAGGAATGAGAAAATTAAACAAGAAACGCTCAAAACATAATTAACATTCATGTCAGATTTGCCAGCATCTATAGCTGTTTATTATCATCAACGAACAAAATATGACCCTAGAACTATTGCCACGAGAAATAAAGGTTTAGACTGGTCAAAACAACCAATTCCTTTTAAAGAATATAAGATCGGTAAATCTTATGAGCTAACAGCTTATTCATCAGAGGAATCATCAATCACTCCTCATTTTTCATATTGGCAAAGGCTTTCCCGTTTGTGTGGCTGTAGTTATGGACTAACTGCGAAAGTACCTACTATTGGAAGTCCTATGTATCTAAGAGCAACCCCATCGGCTGGAGGATTGTATCCAGCTGAAGTTTATTTAGTTTCAAAAGGAACTTCATGGCTGCCAGCTGGATTATATAGCTATCAACCACAAAATCATTCCTTATTACATTTCTGGGATGACAATGTTTGGGATAATTTAGAGACAGCATGCCTATCTCATCAAGCTCTTAAAAGTGCGGAGATAGTAGTTGTTACAACTGCTATTTTTTACAGGTCTTCTTGGCGATATGAAGATCGTGCCTACCGAAGAATTTGCTTAGATACAGGGCACTTACTAGGTAATATAGAATTAGCCTGCGCTATGACTAATTATCGTCCTCATTTGATTGGAGGCTTTGTAGACAATCTACTTAATAAGATTTTTTACTTTAATCCTAAAGAAGAAGGAGTAATTTCAGTTATTGCTTTATCTGACTTATCTAATAATAAAAATTTAGAAAATATAGGTCCAACAGCTTTACCATCAGTTATACAAACTAATTATTCTGAGATTTCTGACGGAGAATTATTAGGTTATTTTCATCAAGCCACTGAGATACAAGAATCTGATATTCATGAAGTACAACAGATAAAATATAAAGAAAGTATTGTAGAAGATAAATATAACTTTCCATTTTGTCTAAAAGTATCCACATTAACAACCCCTATTATATGGGGAAATAATTTTAACCTTCTTGAGAAAACTATTTTTAAAAGACGATCTACTCGTGCCTATACAGGCGAAGAATTGACATTAGATGAACTAAAAGCATTACTACATTTTACTTACCAGTCTCAGGATTATGTTCATCAAGGTTTTGATTCAAATCCTGATTATTTTGATATAAGTTTAATTGAAACCTTTATAGCAGTATCTGGAGTTCAAGGTTTAGAGTCTGGTTGTTATTATTATGCTCCAAAAGCTCAAGAACTTAGGCAAATTCGATTTAAAAATTTTCGTAGAGAGCTGCATTACTTATGCCTAGGACAGAATTTAGGAAGAGATGCAGGAGCGATTATTTTTCATACTACAGAATTAAAGAAAGCAGTAAAAAAATATGGTGATCGTGTTTATAGATATTTGCATCTTGATGCAGGACATTTAGGACAAAAGTTGAATCTAGCAGCTATTCATCTTCAACTTGGGGTAAGTGGTATTGGCGGTTTTTTTGATGATCAAGTAAACGAGGTTCTTGGTATTCCTGAGGATGAAGTTGTCATTTATATCACAACAATAGGAAGGCCAAGATATCAATCTATAAATTAAATCAATAATTATTCATTTAACAAATACTTTGATAAATTCATAAGTATTAGTTGCATAAAAATATTATTTCTCTTTTAATAAAACAGCTGATGGTAATTCTCTTTTCGGCAAAGGAATCATAGGAGATGGTAATGTTGGGCCAAATAATAAAGGGGTAGACAAAGGCAGCTCATAATCAGCAATAACTTCTCGGAGTTGGCTAACACGTAATAATAACTTAAATTTCTTTCCAAAATCTTGTTCAATTAGTTTTTCTACCAGCCGAACTTGTGTTGGAGTTATAGGGTTTTTAGTATTTTCTTGAACTGTTACTAGAATAATGGGATGCTCATTACTCCAAGGAAACATGGGCCATTGAACTTTCAATGAAATTAATTCACTTTGTTGCCCAACAGTGACTGTTTTATTTTCAAGAAGATTTTTAATCCTTCCTTCAAATTTCTCTTGCCAAAGTAGATTACCAAAACTCACAAATAATGGAAAAGTTATAATACTTGTTATAGCTACTAGTCCTCCTAAAGCTTGGCTAGTTTTGTTATAGCTAAAATAATAGCCTCCAAAAATAAATACAGTAATGCAAGCTAAAGTTATACCTAAAAGATTTGTAAAATATAGTAAGAACGCTCCACTTGCCAATAATACTGCTTTTTGGGATAAACAAATGCCAATAGCGCATAAGGGAGGCATTAAAGCTACAGAAATTGCAGTACCAACAACTGCATCGCCAAGCCTACGCCGAACTTTAGCAAAACCACTTATCATTCCTGCTGTTACTGCTACTCCTAAGTCTGCTAAGTTTGGCTGAGTTCTTCCTAAAATTTCAGAACCAAAAGATGATTCAGGTAATCCAAAGATTCCTCCTACTAAACTTGAAACCAAAAGAGACACTATCGTACCGCTTAAAAGTGTTACTAAACTTACTTTAAGTAAAATCCCTTCGTTATCCAACACACCGAAAGCAAAACCTCTTAATGGGAGCATTAAAGGAGCAATAAGCATTGCACCGATAATAATAGTAGGACTATTAATTAATAATCCAAGAGTTGCTATAAAAGAAGCACTAATAGTTAAAATGACAAAATCTGTATTAAGTTGAGAATCTTTTATCAACTCTCGTAATAGTTTTCTTCTTATATTTGGAGAAACTTTTGGAATTTTTTGTCTAAACCAGTTTTTCATAAAAAATCTATTAATTGCTATAAGTTATGATTAATAAATCTTAGATATTATTTAATAATCGTATTTTCGAAAAATAAAGGGCCTTCTTGTCGATGATAAACTTCTTAAAATTATTCCAGGATAATATTTAAGAAATTTGAGATAAATATTTTAAACAGGTTAGAAATTTATCTTTTGACCAGTAAACACAGATAGTTAGATATTTTGGTTCGGTATTCTTTACTAGCTTTTTGCTTAAATAATAAGCTATAAAAAAACAAGCTACACGCTAAATTTTTTTTAGTGAGATATAATTTATGAGTAATACGAGTAATTTTCGCAAAGCAATTAATGAATCTCGACAAAACGCAATTATTGGTCCTAATGTTATAGCTAATGCTTTGCCTGTTGTTGGTAGTGGTTTGATCTTAACCGCACTAGGAACTTACGGCGGCTTAGGAATAATCAATTCTTATCCAGAAGTTTTTTATTCAACTTTTTTCATTGCCATTATCTTAGAGCTAGCTTTCTTTTTCATTATAAATAGAGTAATTGAAAGCAGTAATCAAAATACCGCTCTACCTTTATTATCTTTTTACAGCTTATTGTCTGGATATACGCTTAGTGGCATTGTTTATATTGCTTTAGGAACTCAAGGCGTAGGAATTCAAGGAATAGCAATCTCGGCCTTTGGTTGTGGACTTACTTTTATTATTGCACGTAGTATTGGAGGAAATTTATCAGACCAAGATGGAATAGCTTTGACAAAGACAGTCCGCTTAGGTCTAATAGCCTTATTGATAGCAATTATTGGACAATTTATATTTTCTATCTTTGGGTTTTATACACCATCATGGTTAGAAATAGTATTTTCTGGATTAGGAGTATTCTTATTTGCAGGAGCTGCAGTAGTTGATTTTTATATACTTCCTCGTAGTTATAATGACAAACAATATCTCGCTGCAGCACTTTCAATGTACCTCACTTATATTAACTTATTCATTTTTATCTTAAGGTTAATTATTTCGCTCAATGACAATGATAATAATTAAAATATTTATTTAGCGTCTAAAGCCTTTCTCTTTTACATTTATTTTGTTATAATGAACAAAGATTATAAATTAGTATTGATTCTAAGATTTTTATGAACCTTAAATTCATTACATCTTGCAACTATACTATTTTTTAATTTTTGTTCAGTTCTTTTAAAGACATAAGCAAAATCAATTGACAAAAACTATGAATACTAACACTGACAAGAAAGCTTTTGATGATCCCAAATTTGGCTTTACTGAATATGCAGAACGCCTAAATGGTCGAGCTGCTATGATTGGTATGATGAGCACTTTCATAATTGAGTATATAAGTGGTCAAGGTATTTTACACTGGCTAGGCTTATAAATTAAACATAATATTTTAAATACTAAATTTCTAAATACTTAGAATATATTTAGAAATTCAGTATTTAAAATATACTTAGAGACTATTCATAAATTAAATATAGTATTTTATTGAGTATATATTTGCCACAGTTGAAATGGGTTGTAGCTATGTATTAGTTAATTAGCAAAAATGATTTGATTAGAAATATAATCTTCTTATGTTAAAAAAAAGAGCTCAATATTTTACCTAATGTTCAATTATTTAAATATTATTCTAGACTTCACGCCAAGATATTTTTTCAAATATTTTGCTATTAACTTGGATAAATGAGCTTTCAATTGTCATTATAAATAAAACATTAGAACTTTAATGTTTTGAATAATTATTGCTAGAAATAGGTATTTTAATTAATGCTACAAGATCAAATACATCCTCAAGAGCATCGTGATCGCCTTATCATTAATGATTTATTAAACTCTCAGCCTGATGATTATAAATTAGCTGAATTAGCAAGGCTATTAATTCGTTATCAAAATTTTCCAGGAGCTCGAAAAGCTTATCAGGATTTGGACAAAATCTTAGTTTCTTGGAATCTAACACAAGAAGAATTATTCATAAAAACTCGTGAAATTCATAATAATAGAAACCTTCATTTAAGCTCATCAGATCCTGAGACTCAGGATTGGACTTGATCTTTTATCAGTATCTAGATTCTAAGATACATCCTAATATAATTATATTTCTCTTGACAATACAATAAATGTAAGATTGTTTAATAGCAATTTTACAGATAGTGGTTGGTTAGATAAAAAACGTTATTAACATATATGTAGAATAGCTTTTACGATACTCAATGATAATATCTTTTTAAGGATATTAATAACCTGAGTTTAAACTAAGTAAACCTAAACTATTTTATGAAATATATAAGAAAGACAGTACTAATTTGTAAAAAGCCTAAAAAATAAAAGCATATCTAAACCTTGCTTAGATATGTTTAGTTTCCCAAATTAAATTACTTAATGAAATCGAACCCCAAGGAAAATATCGTAAAGAAAATCTAAAAAATTTCTACCTTTAAGTAAATCTAGAGACTGCTCACATTTTTTTTCATCTAGTAATTGCTTAGTTGCATAATAAACTGGCTCATATCTATACCATGGAATCGATGGCCATAAGTGGTGAACTAAATGATAATTCTGTCCAAAAATTAAAAAATTAAGAATTTTACTTGGATATACTCTGGCATTCTTCCAACGATTGCGCTCCAAGAAAGGTCGATGAGGTAAGTAGTCAAAAAATAACCCTAAGGCTACTCCTACTACTAATGCTGGTACAAACCAAAAATTCATTACATAATTAATGAATCCATACTCTATGCCCAAGATAACAACAGATACTAAAATCAATCTACTTAAAAACCATTCTAATATTTCATTCTTAATCCACAAGCGACGTTTGAAAAAGAATATTTCATGATAAAAAAAGCGTGCTGCTATCATCCATAAAGGGCCTCCTGTTGATACAAAATGATCAGGATCATTTTCAGGATCATTAACATGAGCATGATGTTGCAAATGTACTCTAGTAAAAACAGGAAAAGCAAAACCTAACATTAATGCACTGCCGTGACCTAGAATTGCGTTAAAAATTCGGTTTGGATGAGCTGCATTATGCGAAGCATCATGAATAACTGTACCAGAGAGATGAAGAGCAATAACGTTACAACTAAAACATATCCAATCTCTCCAATCCCATAAGTAATGTCCACAAGTCGAAGAAAAAATTAAAAATAAAGCAACTAGGAACATGACTACATTGGGGTTAAACCCGCCAGGAGTCTTAAGAAATTCTTTAGGAAATGTTTGCAGCGTTTCCACTGACTGCATGATTATTTTGTACCTCTTCCTTAATATTATTCATCAACACTATCAAGTCTACATGATAATGTAAATTTAACAAAGTTTAATAATTTATCTTGCTTTTAGGATTAAAAACTTATATGAGATGAAAGAAATAAAATAGTACTTTACTTTAAAAAGAAACAAAAAATACTAGTTACGATTTTATTTGCAAAACTAAAATAAAATTTTTAAGATAGTTTAGAAAATCATACTTTCTTATCTTGATAGAATCAAGATAAGCTAACATATGTCATATATAGAAGGATGCTATAAAATTTAATGGCGACAGCTTATGTTATTGGATTAGGAAAGTCAGGAATTGCCGCTGCAAGATGTCTTAGGCAAGAAGGATGGAAAATAATTATCAGTGATTCTGGAACTTCTTGTGAGCTACTAGAATTACAAGAGAAATTAAAACTAGAAGACATCACTGTTAAACTACTTCACAAACCAAATTTTCGAACTTCTTTTTTACCAGAGTTAGTCGTAGTTAGTCCAGGAGTGCCATGGGATATTCCTTTTTTAGTTGAAGCGCGTCTTCGTGGGATTAGCACAATTGGTGAACTAGAATTATCCTGGCGATATCTTAATTTTCTTCCTTGGCTAGCTATTACTGGTACTAATGGCAAAACTACGACTACAAGATTAATTGAGGCAATTTTTAAAAAGTCTTTATTTAATGCTGTTGCTTGCGGGAATGTTGGATACGCAGCCTCTGAAATAGCTTTATCCAAGCTGAAGCATCAAAATACCTTTAATCGTGATTGGATTATTACAGAGATTAGTAGTTATCAATGTGAATCTTCTCAAACGATAAGACCTACAATTGGTATTTGGACAAGTTTTACTCCCGATCATTTAAGTCGTCATAAAACCTTAGATAATTACTATTCCATAAAAGCTTCTCTAATCAAAAATTGTAAATATCAAATCTTAAACAATGATGATTACTATTTATACAGTAAAAGTTCTTCTAGCTGGCCCAATGCTTATTGGATAACTACTAAAGGAAAAGAAAATTTACCTTGCGATCCACTTAGAGGAGTGTATGTCGAAGATGGTTGGATTGTTGCGTTTAAAGAGATAATGTTTCCAATAAATTTATTTAAAATTCCAGGCTTACATAACAAACAAAATCTTTTAATGGCCGTTGCAGCTGCCAAGATCGCTGGGATTGATAAGAAGACTATTTCTTTGGCTACCAAAGATTTTGATGGTGTTCCTCATCGTTTAGAACATGCTATTACTATTGATAATGTTCAATTCATAAATGACAGTAAAGCAACTAATTATGATGCTGCTGCAATGGGTTTAAGCTCGGTAAGAGAGCCTGTTATCCTAATTGCAGGAGGGAAATTAAAAGAGGGAAATAATAGTCAATGGATTACACTTATAAAATCACAAGTTGCTAAGGTGTTGCTAATTGGTGAATCTTCATATGTGATTGCAGAATATCTCCAAAATGCTAATTATTATGATTACGAAATTGTTCGAGAAATGGATATAGCAGTGAAAAGAAGCTTCGTTTTAAGTAAAAAACTAAGCGCTAGGGTAGTGCTTTTATCTCCAGCCTGTGCCAGTTTTGATCAGTATAAAAATTTTGAAGATAGAGGAAATCATTTTAAAAATCTATGTAAGAATCTTGCCTGAGAAAAGACCTTTATAAATATTAATATTGTAGATACAAATATGTTGATCTTAAGTGTGCATTCAGATAACTTTATTTACTAGAAATGTTTTAATTTCCATAGTATATTATCAATTATAGAAACTAGATTACGATTAATTAATAATTTTTTTTGTAATTTTTTTAACATATGAAAATATAAGATATTTTATGTTACGAAGAATAACTCTAAATGTACTATTTGGCTAGAAAAGATTTATCTTTTTATAAAGTCATTGTTGTAGATTATTGAATAATATAAATTCATCTCTTAGATACTTGTACTATGTTCTATTCTTAATCAACTAAGTAGATATTTTGTATTTCCTACTCATAGTTATTTTTGTGTTAAGGTACTAGTGAATAATAAAAAAAATTGTATTAAATTTATCTAGGAAGATTTTTTTATCAATTTGTTAAAAGCGTTTTTTTTTTAAGCTACCCTGTTAATGGAGTTAATATCCCTATGACAATCCCTCAGGATCGAATTATTCCAACAGATTTAAGTAATGAGATGTCTCGTTCTTATTTAGAATATGCAATGAGTGTAATTGTAGGACGAGCTTTACCTGATGCAAGGGATGGTTTGAAACCTGTTCACAGACGTATCCTATACGCTATGTACGAACTAGGGCTAGTTCCAGAGCGACCTTTTCGTAAATGTGCTCGTGTTGTAGGAGAAGTCCTAGGGAAATATCATCCTCATGGGGATACAGCTGTTTATGATGCTTTAGTACGTATGGCTCAAAATTTCTCTATGCGTAGTCCTCTTGTTAATGGACATGGCAATTTTGGGTCTATCGATAATGATCCTCCTGCTGCTATGCGTTACACAGAATGTCGTTTAAGAGAATTATCAACTGACGCTTTATTACGTGATATAGAATCTGAGACTGTAGACTTTGTAGATAGTTTTGATGGCTCACAACAGGAACCAGTTGTCCTTCCTGCTAGAATTCCACAATTACTTCTTAATGGTTCCTCTGGTATTGCTGTGGGCATGGCAACTAATATACCTCCACATAATTTAGGAGAATTAATTGATGGGACCATTGCTTTAATACATGATCCAGAATTAGATGATAAGGATCTCATTAAAATAATTCCTGGACCTGATTTTCCTACAGGAGGACAAATATTAGGCCGTTCAGGTATTCATGAGGCTTATATGACAGGTCGTGGTTCTATCACAATGAGAGGAGTTGCGCAAATAGAAACATTAGAGTATCAAGGACGCTCTAATAGAGAAGCAATAATAATTACGCAATTACCATATCAAACAAATAAGTCCGCTTTGATTGAACGTATAGCTGATATGGTTAATGACAAACGTATTGATGGAATCTCTGATATCCGAGACGAAAGTGACCGTGAAGGGATGCGTATTGTTATTGAGTTAAAAAGAGATGCCCATCCAAGAGTAATTCTTAATAATATCTATAAGCAAACTCCCGTCCAAATAAATTTTGGAGCTAATATGTTAGCTTTGGTGAAAGGAGAACCACAGCTTTTAACTCTAAAGCATTTTCTTACTGTCTTTATTGACTTTCGAGTTAAAACTATTACTCGACGCTCTAAGTATGAGCTTAGAAAAACTGAAGAGAGAAATCATTTACTAAAGGGACTTCTAGTTGCGTTAGATAATCTTGATTATATTATCTCTATTGTCCGCAGTGCAGCTGATTCAGTAACTGCGAAGAAAAATTTAACAAGTCAATTTGAACTTTCTGATACTCAAGCAGATGCTATTTTGCAGATGCAGCTACGCCGTCTTACTGCTTTAGAAGCAGAAAAAATACATGCTGAACATCAAGAATTACAAATAAAAATTGCTAACCTAAGTGATATCTTATCTAAAAAAGAACGCATAGAAGCCATTATAGAAGAAGAATTAATTCAAATTAAAAATACTTATAGTACTCCAAGATGTACAGAAATTATCCATGATGAAGGAGAAATTGTAGATACTGACCTTATCGCTAATGAACAAGCTATTATACTTCTTACTGAACAAGGGTACATAAAAAGAATGCCTGTTAGTTCTTTTGATGCACAACAACGAGCAACAAGGGGAAAAGCTGCGGCAAAAATAAAAGAGAATGATGTAGTAGAGCATTTTTTGACTTGCTGTGATCATGATGTAGTACTTCTTTTTAGCGATAGAGGGGTTGTTTACGCTACTAAAGCTTATCAAATTCCATCTTTTTCTAGAACATCCAGAGGAATACCGATTGTACAAATGCTGCCTATTTCCAAAGATGAAAAAATAACTTCCATTGTTGCGGTTAGTGAATTTAGAGAAGATGTTTTTCTAGTTATGCTGACTCGTCAAGGGTACATCAAGAAGACTGCCCTTGCTGCTTTTAGGAACATAAGAACTAATGGATTGATTGCTATTTCACTTGAGAAGGGAGATCAGTTAAGGTGGGTAAGGTTGACCAGAGAAGAAGATAGTATAATTCTTGGTACTCGTCTAGGAATGGCTATTCATTTCCATGCAGATCATCAGCAATTACGACCTCTTGGTAGAGCCACAAGAGGTGTTAAATCTATGAAATTAAAGAAAAAGGATGAACTAATTAGCATGGATATTCTACTTTCTCAAGTAACTTTAGGGATAGAAAATTCTCAAGAAAACGAAGATATTTTAGAAGTAGAAGAACTGATTGAGGAAGGGACTAGTATAGGACCATGGATTTTGGCTATTACTAATGGAGGATATGGAAAAAGAATTCCTATTACTCAATTTCGTCTACAGCGTCGTGCTGGCATGGGAGTAAGAGCAATTAAATTTAAATCGAATAAAGATCATTTAGCATCACTTCGTGTTGTCAATTCAGAAGATGAGCTAATGATTGTTTCCAATCGGGGTATTATCATTAGGCAAGTTGTAGAAGCTATTTCTTTACAATCTCGTTCTGCCACAGGGGTTAGGGTACAACGGTTAGATGAAGACGATGCTATTGCTGCAGTTGCCCTTGTCCCTCCTGCCCCTGAAGCAAAAGAAGAGAATGAAGAAATTAAATAATAGATTAGATATTTTAAAAGTTCGTGAGCGATTAATTAATCAGAAATAGCTTTATGTTTTGATAAAGGTTGATTTAATAGCTGGCGAAATTCTTCTCCTTCAATAGTTTCTTGATCAATTAGTACATCAACTAAGTGATCGACTAGTATACGATTATCAGAAATAATTTTTTCAGCTTTTTGATAGCAACACTTGACTATGGAACGAACCTGCAAATCAATTTTTTCTGCTACTCCTTCAGAGTATTCAGACTGAACAACATTATCAAAACCAAAAGAACTTTTATCATCTTTTTCTAACGCTACTAATCCTAATTCTGACATTCCGAAACGAGTCACCATTTGTCTAGCAAGATAAGTTACTTTTTCAAGATCATTACCTGCCCCTGTAGTTACTTCATCTTGACCAAAAACTACTTCTTCTGCTACACGTCCTCCTAATAAGCCAGATATTCTAGCTAATATTTGATTACGAGTAATTAATGCAGATTCTTCTTCGGGAGTAAACCAAGTCAATCCTTTTGCTTGTCCTCTAGGAATTAAAGTAACTTTTTCTACAGATTCATGCTCAGGAATTATTGTTCCGACTAAAGCATGTCCAATTTCATGGTAGGCAATTAACCTTTTGCTTTTACTATCAATTAAAGGTGCTCCTTCCATTCCAGCAACAACTCTATCTATAGCATCATAAATTTCTGTCATGGAGATACTTTTCTTTCTTCTTCTAGCTGTAAAAATTGCAGCTTCATTTAAAAGGTTAGCCAGGTCAGCCCCTGTAAAGCCTGGGGTACGTCTAGCAATTGTTTCTAAAGAAACATTTTCGCTAATTTTTTTATCCCGTGAATGAACTTCAAGAATTCCTTGCCTTCCTTTAAGATCAGGATAATCAACGATGACTTGTCTATCAAAACGTCCAGGTCTTGATAATGCCATATCCAAAACATCGGGACGATTAGTAGCAGCAATTAAAATTATTCCTGAATTACCTTCAAAACCATCCATTTCTGTTAATAATTGATTAAGGGTTTGTTCCCTTTCGTCATTACCACCACCATAGCCAACACCTCTTTGACGACCGACAGCATCTATTTCATCAATGAATATTAAACAGGGAGTATTCTCTTTCGCTTTTTTAAATAAATCCCGAACACGAGAAGCACCGACTCCGACAAACATTTCCACAAACTCTGAACCGGAAATACTAAAAAAAGGTACTCCAGCCTCTCCAGCTATTGCTTTAGCTAAAAGAGTCTTACCAGTTCCTGGAGGACCAACTAACAATACTCCTTTAGGAATTTTTGCTCCAATGGCAGTAAATTTCTCTGGTTCTTTGAGAAAAGTTACAATTTCTTGTAACTCTTCTTTTGCTTCATCAATGCCAGCTACATCTTCAAAAGATATGCCTGTACTTGCTTCCATCTGGAAGCGAGCTTTAGATTTACTAAAATTAGTTGTTTGGCCTGAAATATTTGTGGATCTTCTAACGATAGTAATAACAATTACTAATATTAAAAGTAAAATTGGAACTTGGAGAAGTAAACGTACTGCAGTGGAATTATCAGATGATGGACTATAATTGATTTTTACATTATTAGCTTTTAAACTTTGAATTAGTTCAGGATTTTCTTCAAATAGAGTAACTTGCTTGATTACATCATTATTGTTGAAATTAACTTGTGCTTTTTGTAATCTAGGATCAATTTCAACTAAATTAATATTGCCTGATTCAATATCTTCAAGTAATTCACTATAACTATAGGAATCTTGTTTCTCTTGCCCAAAACATGGAGAACATGACAATAACAAATTAAGTAAGATCCCAGTAGCTATCAAACTGTTCGTTTTTTTTAGCTTAGGTTTATGAGTCTGTAAACATGCTATGTCTTTTTTATGCATTGTATTTAATTTATATTTTGATATTGATAAAAGGGGGAAATACTTCATATTTATCAGCTTAAAGAAGTTTTTCTTATTATGAACGATGAAATAGTATTCTTGTCTAAAATTCAAAAAACGATTTATCTATGGTTTTGACTTATGATTCGTCGTTTTTTTTAAATAATCACTGCTAATTAAACTATTTCCAATTCCCTGTAAAATTCCTTTACCTACTAATCCAATACTACGGCCAACTATTTGGGTTAGGAGATAAACTATGGCATTCCCAGATGTTTTTAATAGAGAGCTTAAAGGTAATGCTATAGCATCTCTAATTTCTAAAATAATTGTAACAGACCAGCGTATTCTACTTAATTTGTTAAGCTCTTCTTGCCTAGGTGCATAAACAAACATAAAATTTATTCCTTTGTCATCTAAGAAAAAGAGTTGATGTTGACTTTCAAAGATATTTTTAGGCTCTTGCCAATACTCATTTTTTCTATATTCCCATGCTAGTCGATTTCTAAATTTTGCTAATTCTCTAGTTGAAATCATATTTGTATGAAATAAATTTTCTTTAACTTTTTCATTGTTCGAAAAATCGTTTAATATTAACGCTATAATTCCGTTTGAAACTTGTATTATAGCGTTATGTAAAGCTTTTTCTATTTTCTCTGTTAAACTTATAGTTGTATTTAGTATTAAAACTTGCTCTTCTATCCAAACATCTTTTAATAACAAATAATCTAACAATTCTAAACAAAAGGGTATCTTATTCAATATTTCTATAGATACTAAAGATTCATTATCTTCAATAATTTGTTCAAGTTCTTTTAAAGAAATATTCTTAGGAAGCTCACAGTATTTTTCAATAAAAATTAAAGAAGATTCTCTCCATAATTTTTGCAAAACTGACAAGCTATTTCTGATGATTCTTTTATTCTCTACCTCAAGAAAATTCATATCCTCTATAATCCGATAAAAATGTTTAGTAACTATTTTTAAAAGTTCTTTTCTTTTATTATTTTCCAATATGTCGATTTCTAAATAGATGTTGGTAAAGTTGTTAGTATTTCTTTCAATTTTTTCAAGGACTCGATTAAAGATTATTAAACTGTTGACAGGTTGATTTGAACTATTCGCAATCCAAAAATTTTTCAAGAATGGATTGTTTCTAATTTGATGATTTAATTTATCAGACTCTATATTAAGAATATTTCTATTAAGCGATCTCTCTAATAGCCAAGAAACTGCTAAAATCTCTCTTTTTTTCCCCTTCCAAAAAAAAGTATTTAATTTGGATGCTGAAGATTCCTTTAAAACTTTATCAATGTAAACTAGATTGTTTTTAGTAAATTTAATACTATTTTTTTGAATGTAAGATATCCAATTATTTTTTACTATTTTAGGAATATATTTAACAAACTGATTATTTGAAGAAGTCGATCTATATAAAAATTTATTTTGAATTATTTCTTCTAGATTATTTATTAATATATCAATTTCAGTATTTTTATCAAAATACCCCTGAATACCTATTTTTTGAAATTCTTTTTCTTCTTTAGTACTAAAATAACGGCTTAAACAACATAATCTAATATCTGGATACTGTTTTCTAACTTGTATACAAAATTTTTTAATTGCTAAGAAGCTATTGAATAAATTAGGTTCAAAAATAACTATATCAGGTGAAATAGTTGATAATTTTAGAAAAGTATCAGTTAAATTATCAGTCTGATGAATTATTTTACATCGAGAACTTTCACTTAAGGCTGTTGCTAAGCCTAAAAGAAAAATTTGATCTGTATCTAGAATCAGTATAGAAATAGAGCTATCACTCACAATTTTAAAGGTGAAGGCTAACGAAGTTAATAATTTAGATCAGCTTTATTGTAGACATTTATATGCAAATAAATCAACATAACAGTTATCCATTAGAATTTATTTTTTCTATATTCACCATACAATCTTATAAAAAGTAAACATAAAAATCTACTTAATTATGTTATGTTTCTTGGATATAAATTAATACTTGGATACTCATAATATCAATTTTTTGTAACTCTATTAAATTAAACTTGATATCTATCAAAGTATGTTAAAAAACAATATAATCATTTGCTTTGTAAAAAAAATAATTTGATGCAATCTTTAAAAATTTTATGGCGTGATAGCAATACTAGTCTATAGCTTAAATTAGAACTTATCCACTACATTGACATTGAAACGTTGTAAATCGTTATTTGTTTTTCTCCTCTTCAATTTTACTCAATGCCATTAGATTCTCAATGGTTGTGCAATGATTATCTACCCCAAAATCAAAAGGTATCATAGTCTCCTTATAGGTAAAATGACGATAGTTCATAGAGAAATAATCCCAGGCTTCCATACGTAATCGAAAGATTTTAATAAATACATTTGCTAAAGCAATTGACAATGGAATTCGAAAATAAATACGTTTATTGAAGTACTTACATATCCTTTCTACAGCTTCATTTACAGTAGTCTTTTTATTGCCTAGAACAATATCTTTATTTGTCGTAGCTAAAGATGGATTTTGAATTATATATCTAATAATTTGAGCAATATCTTTTGCGTGGATATAGTGAAAGCTTCCATCTACTTTAAAAAATCGTATTAAGTTTATCCACTTTATGACATCATTGATTCCACCGGATAAATGAGAATATGGCTTATTCTCTTCCCCTCCAAAGACTAAAGTAGGAAAAACTGTAACAATCTTCTCGTAATTAGATAGTTCTTGTAATCGGACATAACATTGATATTTGGTTCGTACATAATTAGTGCCTAAAGTTTTCGCTTCAAGTAGTGGTTTATTACTGCTATTTAGTATGCTTGCTGTAGAAAAATAAATAATTTGCTGACATATTTCAGGATCTAACAAGTTTATTAAATCTATAGTTGAACTTACATTAATTTCATAAGATTCTACATCACCTCCCCAACTTGTTGCAGCTAGGATAGCGACATTAACTGTTTTTAAAAAATTACTTAGTTGATTTATATTTTTTAAATCTTCTTTAATTAAGTATATTCCAGGGCGGCTATGATAATTAAACAATAGCTTATCTGGATTTCTTACTAGGAAATAAAGTTCATAATCTGTATGATTAATTAAAATTTCTGCTATGTAGTGTCCTATACATCCACTTGCACCTGTTATGAAAATACGTTTCATTAGTTATTTTTATAATACTTTAAGTAACAGAAAGATTGTGGTATCTTTCTGTCGCCGATATATTGTAACAGACTTTAAAGCGATATCCATGCTGTTGAACTTCACAGTTTAATCAGGTAGTGAAAGTTGTTGACTTATCAATTTGTTTGGCTGTTTCGAAGAAAAAACGAACATTATCTTCTGGTGTTCCGACCAATATTCCGTGGCCTAAATTAAGAATATGCTTGCCTTGGCCAGCTTTCTGCACTGTACTTAAAATACGTTCTTTGATAAATTTTTGAGAACCAAATAATACACCTGGGTCAATATTGCCTTGTATTATTATATTGTTACTTAAGCGTTGTCTAGCCTCCGCCATATCTATTGTCCAGTCAAGGCTTATAATATCTGCCTTAGAACATTCCATCTGATTTAGTTTACCTGCACTACCATTAATATAAAGAATGATAGGAGTATCTGGATAAATTTTTTTAACTTGGCGGACTACCTGTTGTTGATAAGGCAACGCAAAAGATTCATAGTCTTGAGGACTTAGTTGTCCAGCCCATGAATCAAATAATTGTATTATTTGAGCTCCACAGGAAATTTGATAACATGCATAGGTGGCTATTGCCTTTGCAATTTTACTTAACAGCTGATGAAGAATTTGAGGCTCTGAAAAAGCCATAGCTTTTGTAATAGCATAGTTTTTAGAACTTTTACCCTCAATAGCATAAGCAGCTAATGTCCAAGGTGAACCAACAAAACCTAAAACAGTAGATTGATTGCCTACTTCTTCTCTTAAGGCCTGTAAAATAATTTTTACAAATGACAAAGATTTTTCAGGATTCAGATCATGTAAATTTTCAACTTGTTTTTGTGTACGAATTGCAGGAGAAATTATAGGGCCCTTATTAGCTACGATATCAAAAGTAATACCCATACCAGATAAAGGAGTTAGTATGTCTGAGAACATGATTACGCCATCTGGCTGAAAGGCTTGCCAAGGCTGTAAAGAAATTTCAATAGCAAGGTTAGGATTCTCTGATCTTTCTCGGAAACTAGGGTATTTATCTCGTAGATCTCGGTATACTTTCATATAACGTCCAGCTTGTCTCATCATCCAGACAGGTGGGCGATCTAAAGTTTCTCCTCGTGCTGCACGAAGAAGATAGGGTGTAATATTAGCTCCTTTCATATAGCTTCCAAGGTAATAATTTTGCCTTTCTAGGCTATCATCAGGTGTAGTTTAGTCATATAGGTTGTAATGAATATTTATTATTTCGTAATTTAGCTGTAGGCCAATATAGCGATGTATAGTATTTTTCGTTTATATTTTTATAGTTTATTAATATCCCAGAAATAAAAATATTGGAGAGTACTATTTTTTAACCATTAATAGTTTGGCAGCGAAAGCTCCTCCCAAAAAGCCAAATAAATGACCTTGCCAAGAAATACCTGGCTGTGTAGGCAATAATCCAATAATTAAGCCTCCATATAAGAAAAATATTACAATCGATACACATATCGAGATGATTTGTTTTTGAAAATAACCTCTTAGTAATAAAAATCCTAAATAACCAAATATCAGTATACTTGCTCCGATATGTACAGAGTTCACAGGACCAAACAGCCAAACACCTAGACCTCCTATCGTTGTAGTTAAGAATGTCACGAGCCAAAAATCATTAGTTTTTTGAAGCATAACAAAAAATCCTAAAACTAAGAAAGGAATAGTATTATTAATTAGATGAGATAAATCTCCATGTAAGAAAGGCGCAAGAAAAATACCTCTTAGCCCTTGTAAGGTGTGAGGCTGAACACCTAAGTTATCGAGTTTTCCATGAAAAATAAAAATATCAACTAATTCTACTATCCAAAAAATACTAACAAATCCTGCTAAGATAATAATTTTGTTTTTAATTTTTTTGGAAAAGTTATTTTTATATAATTGCCTCATAATGTTTTTAAATGGAAACATCATTAATAATAATAACTATTAGTGGTACATTTCGTATAAATATTTAGTTTTATAAAAAATAATGGACTCTATCGAAATACAGGGAATTCGTTGCTATGGTTATACTGGATATTTACCAGAAGAAAAAATTTTAGGACAATGGTTTGAGGTTAACCTAAGATTAAGTCTAAATTTAAAAATCTCAGGGGTAAGCGATTCAATTGAAGATACATTAGACTACTGCAGCGTGATCAATATTGTTAAAGACGAAGTTACGTCTGCTAATTTTTGCCTCATCGAAAAATTAGCAGAAATAATAGCTCAAAAAATATTATCTCTACCAAAAGTTGATGAAGTTAGCATGAATTTAAGCAAGGTTTCACCTCCTATCCCTAATTTCGAAGGTCGAGTTACTGTTAACATTACCCGAAAACACATTAGATAGTAATATATGATATGCGATAAAAGTATTGTCCAAATATAAAAATTGATCACAAAAAATATAATTCAATTTATTTTTACCTAGCTTTTCACGCCTAACATGGCGATTATTCCTTCTCTATTGTTTAACAAAATTAAACATTTATTTGTTTAAGTTCTAATTCTTATTTGTTTTATGAATATTAATTCCGAAATTAGTAGATTGTTAGATGTAATGCCTGCCTCTGGTAGGATGCTAACCAAAATTGTCAGTAAATCAGGACAATTACAAGTAATTAAAACACCTTTTCCGTTTCCTTGGAATCGAAAAAATAGATTAATTTATATTAATTTTAGCCTTTGGTGCCAATTAACAGAAGGACAAAGAGATCTGTTGATTCTACGCGTAATACTTCATTTAAAAGATATCTATTCATTTAGATTTGATCTAAACCAAGTTATTCTATTATTTGGTATTTCAGAATTATTTATCAAAGTCCTACAAAAAGATGCATTAGGAATTTCAGTATTCGGAATATTAATTATTATTTTTATAAAACAGTTCTGGTATATTGATCGAAACATTAGAAAAGAACTAGATCTTGATAAGGATACGATAAAAGCATCTCTTAAAAGAGGATATACAAAAGATATTGCAGCAAAGAATCTTTTAGCAGGAATTGAGAATGTAGCTAAGCTAGAAGGTCGTTCTGTATCAAAATCAAAAAATTTATTTCGTCTAGAATATCTTCAATCTCTAATTAACTAATTATAAATTACTTTGATAGTCTTTAAATCCTGATGACTACATCCAGTAATTATTCCTCCTTGTTGTTTAATTTTTAGTAAATATTCAATTGCTTTATTAGTAATAAGCTCTCCTGGCATTATTATGGGTATCCCTGGCGGATAAGGACATAACATTTCTCCACTTATCAATCCAATACTTTTTTCAGCTGAAACAATTTTTTTAGATGCGAAAAAAGCATCTCTGGGAGATATGCTCAGAGACGAAAAAGATTTTGACTTATAGGATGAAAAAGGTATTGTCATTCTTAAAGATGAGGTATGTATTATTTTCTTCAGTTCCATAAAGGAGCTCACCAATGCTGCTATATCTTCTTCAGTATTTCCTATCGAAATGATGAAAGTAAGAGAAGACAGCATAGGTAACTCTGCTGTCACATTTAATTTTGTTCTCAAAATTTTATCTATTTCCCAACCACTAACTCCTAAAGAAGAAATATCGATTGTCAATCTTGTTATGTCTAGATCATAAAATTCTGGCTTTTTTTTTATTAAACTTAAAGTAGAGAATCCTTCAATATTATTAATTTTATCTATTGATAGTTCCGATAATTCTATAGTTTTACTCAACATTTTTTGACCATCAATTACAATCTGTTGTCTTGCTCCATCTAAAGATGCTAGTAATAAATTACTAGGACTACTAGATTGTACTAACTGTAAAACTTGATTAAGTTTATACTCATCAATTAGATTACCTTGTATGTGTAACATAGAAGCTTGTGTCACTGCACCTAAAACTTTATGTGTGGATTGAACACTTAAATCGGCTCCTACTGATAATGCCGAAGCAGGTAATGCTTTGTGAAACTGAAAATGTGCTCCGTGTGCTTCGTCTACTAATAAAGGAATGTTATAAGAATGAGTAATTTTAACTATTTCTGCAATATTGCCACAAATACCGTGATAGGTTGGATGAATTATCAAGACTGCCTTTATATTATGATATTTTTCTAGTGCTATTTTTAAAATTCTTGGAGTAATGTTCAGAGGTAAGCCCAATTTAGAATCACATTCAGGATATAAAAAGACAGGAATTGCTCCAGACATAATTAGACCTGTCGTTACTGAATGGTGAATATTCCTCGGTACAATGATCCTATCTCCTGGATTGCAGACAGCTAAAATTGCGGCCACGATACCACAACTCGAGCCATTAATGAGAAACCAAGTCCTTCTGGCTCCAAAAGCTTCTGCTGCCAGATCTTGAGCTTTTTCAATTGCTTTGTCAGGTATAAATAAATTGCCTATCTCTGGTAGTTCTGGTACGTCTGATTTAAATACTTCTTCTCCTAATAGAGATAATAATGATGCATTTATTCCTTGACCGCGCTTATGGCCAGGAGCATAAAAAGCTGCATCTTGATTTTTTTTTAAAGTATTCAAGATATCAATCAGAGGGGTAGTGTCTTGATTGTGAGAATAAATATTTTTTGGTAGTGTCATTGACCTATTATAGGTATATGCATAAGTAATAATAAATTTAGTAGTAAAAAAACTAAAAGCCTGTAACTAATTTATAAAATATTATTTTATTTTTATTTTTAATATCTGCTTATAACAAATAGTATGTAAAATATTATTTTATTTTCCCCCTTTACTAAGTACTTTACAAATATCTCATAGTTTTGAATAATTTTTTTTTAAATTACATAATTTACTTTTAGATAATAATTAATCTTTTAGCTTGTTATTTCTATTACTAAAAAATACATTATTATCTGGTGAAATATTATATGTATATTTAGATACGATACTTTTTAAGAGCTTTGATGATAGCAATTGATACTAAAACTCTCTAAATTACTTTATTTATAAAGTAATTCGATTAAAGAATATGATTTTATATCAAGCTTAATCATAAAAATCAAAGCAATTAAAAACTAGCAATAGTCTTTTACTATCAGAGACTATTTCTGTATTTAAGACTAAAGTATTTACTGAAAAATAACAGAAATAGAAAAAAAATTATTGTATAAAGAATCAAAAATTGAACACAATAGAGCTTTTGATGAAGGTAAGCTTTTTACTTAAAACAACCCTTCTTTTATAATCAAAGAAAGGCTTATTAGATTCAATTCTTTATTAATAACATGGCACTGCTTACTACAGGGAAAAGTTTTATTCGTGACTTAGAAAAGTCAGGTGCACTTGGAATTTTTACTCCTTTGGAAGGAGGATCAGAAGGTCGTTATCAAAGACGTTTACGACTTAACGGATATGACAGTTTTTCTTTTACTGCAAAAGGACTTGGAGATATAGAGGCTTATCTTACCAAAGTTCATGGAGTATCTACTCCTCATTTGGGGAAAAAGAACATTGGTCAACAAGCTGCAGTAGGTCCAATATATTTTGTTCCTCCAATTGCTACCTATAGATTAGATAATCTATCTTCAAAATCCAAGGGATTAATTCTATGGATTGTAGAAGGTCATGTCTTATCTAGAGATGAATTGGAGTACTTAATAAATCTACCTCATCAAGAACCTCGAATTAAAGTTGTTGTTGAATTAGGAGGTGAACGTTATTTTCGCTGGGAATCTTTAGAAAAAATTGCTCAGGCGGCTTAATGTAATTAAGGAATTGCGGCTTTTTAGTTGAAAGAAGACCGCAATTTCTTAGTTATATCACTAGAGATTGATTCTTAAAAATTTTAAATAATAACTATATAAAGATAGCAAGCGTTTGATTATTAGATACTAAAATTATTTAGAAAAATATCTAATAATTAGATATTTTTCTATTTTTTACTTCACTCTATTCTCTAACTTTATTAATTCAATTCTTGCCGACCAGCTAAGGCTCTCGCTAATGTTATTTCATCTGTATACTCCAGGTCTCCACCCACAGGTAGACCAAAAGCAATACGCGTTACCTTTGTGAAGGCTTTAAGTACTTGGCAAAGATACAAAGTCATTGTTTCTCCTTCAACTGTTGGACTAATTGCTAAAATTACTTCTTTTATATTTTCCTGAGATACACGTTTAACTAGTGGCGCGATATTTAGCTGTTCTGGCCCGATACCATCTATAGGAGACATAACTCCTCCTATCACATGGTAAACTCCCTTATATTCTCTAGTTTTCTCTAAAGCGATAATATCTCGAGATTCAGCCACAACACATATAGTGTCTAAATTTCGATTTGTATTACTACAAATGTCACAAATAGGGTTTTCTGAAAAATGAAAACATTTTGTACATAAACCTATACGTTGCTTCGCATTAATTAAGGCCTTGGCAAGAGCTTGAACTTCGGATTCAGGTAATTTAAGAATATAGAAAGCTAATCTTTGTGCTGTTTTTGGACCAATTCCTGGTAATCGCTGCAGTTTTTCAATTAAACGAGCTAGAGGAGGTGTGAAAATAAGAAATAACTCCAAACTTAATAAACTACGAAACGCTAAAATAACTGATAATACAATTGAACTATTACAAATTATTGTTTGACTAATTTAGCTTTTTCATTTTATCAGTTTTAATATCCAATTTTGTATTTCCTTTTGTATATTGATTCTCATCATTAATTAATTTAATAGGTCTCTTATAACGAGGTATTTTTTGTGTTGGCACTTCAAGATCTTTATCCCATCCCCAACAGTTTCGTGAAGGAATAAATTTGAAAATTCCTTGAATAAACCAACGAGGAGGCATTTTATCTCTTGATATTTTAGGATTAAATCTAAAAGGTGTCGCTTCATCTTCTCGTCTCATTAAAACTGGAAGATGAGATGCTTTAAATTTTCCCTTAGGATCATTAGCATTCTGATTTCGATATACAGAAATAACCGGAGTTCGAATCTGTGGAACAAATTGCCAAACCCCTCTAAATTTGAACATTCCTGGCTCTTCTCCCCAAGAATTTTGTTCTTCCCAAGCAGCAACTTGAAAGTAAATCTGAGGTTCTTTACGAGGTATCATCAAGAACTTGGGGTAGACGCGCAAAAATAAAGTTTGGTCATGATTGGAAGATATTTGTTTAAGCCAAGCTTGGTATTTGTAACCAGCAATAAATAACTTATAACATTTTTCTCCTAAACGAATAAAAAAATGACCTTCTTCATCTTGTTCAGGCTTCCCTTTAAGGGTTCCAATAGCTTGAAAAAGGATAGGATTTTCTTCAACTTCAAGCTTAGAGATTGAAGTTTCTTTAGATTTAGTAGGTTTTGAGATCCCAGCAGCAAGTTCTTCAGGGACGGACATTTTTACGTTTCCCAATAGTTTTTTGTGATTTATCTAGCTAAATTTATCTAAATAATAAACTCCCAGATACAATAAGTCTAGGGGTTTTATAGTATAGTCTTCGCCATAATTATTCTACACAAATCGTTTAAGAAAGTGCTTTAACTAAAGAATGCATTTAGGTTTAATAAGAACTAAGAATAAAAAAATGTTAATTTTAAAGTTACAGATATTAGAAAAATAGCTTAAAGCCTATGTCAATAGCATCTATAAAATTAAATTTTACTATTAATAATATAAACTTTAAAAAAATAAAATAAATGAATTAAGATTAAGTCTTATGTCAAATATCGTATGCTGGAATATGATAATCATAAAAGAAAAAAGTGTGATCAGGCAAACTATTGAAAATGATAAGATTAGATAATTTTAAAGTTATATACTAATAGTATAATTTAATACAAGAGCTCTAAGCCTATTGATAAAAGATATTCACTCTACTTAACTTAAGATTATGAGCCCTATACAATTTAATTTTGCTCGCTTAACTATGAATATATGTCCAAGCAATTGTATTTTTCGCTATTTATAATAAATATTTAATAAAGTTGTCTCACAAATCTAATATAAAAAATATTAGGAGTTGTCAATAAAGTTTGTATATGTAGTTTCCTACTTGAACTACTTGTTATTATCCATTTAGTTAAATTCATTATTCACTAACTGATATATGCTTAAGATAAAACTTTTACAACCTGATTTAGTTTTAGGTGATACAGTTCTTTCCTTAACACAGGAAATGCTCGACCAGTATAAAATCAAAGGACTAATCTTAGATGTTGATGAAACTTTAGTCCCTCTAAAAAAATCTTTTGTTTCAGAAGAACTAAGATATTGGATACACCGCATTAAAATAAGAACTCCCATCTGGTTAGTGAGTAATAATCTTAGTAAGAATCGCATTAGTTACATTGCTGATACATTAAACTTACCTTATTTATTAGGAGCGGTTAAACCATCTAGAAGAAAGCTCCGTATAGCAATTCATGAAATGAATCTACCAATATCACAGGTTGCTATGGTAGGTGATCGACTGTTTACAGATATTTTGGCTGGAAATCGTCTGGGAATGTTTACTATCTTGGTGAATCCGATTATTACTAGTGAATCTCATCCTATTCAAGACTTAGAAGTTTGGATATCTCAAAAATTAGGAGTATCTTTTATATCTTCAAAATATAAGTCTATAAAAAAACAGGAAAATAAATCGTGAAAAATTAGATAAAATTTTAAATTTAATGCTCAACAAATTTTTAGCTTTTTCCCATACACTGAAACCGTTTTGTAATAAAAATTTATGCATTTATTTAAGATGATCTAATTTTTAAATTAACCTTATAAGATTTCTAGCAATGAGTAATAATATTTTATTTTCTATCGAACAATTATCTATTCAGTATCCTAATAGTAATACTCGAGCGGTAAACAATATCTCTTTTAATTTATATGAAGGAGAAAGAATTGGATTAATAGGAGAATCTGGATCAGGTAAGTCAACCGTAGGACAAGCCATGTTAAACTTATTGCCAAAAATGACTAAAGTTGAGGGGGCTATTAAATTTCAGAACCAATCAATTTTTAGTTTGAATTCTAAGCAACTAAGATATTTAAGAGGGGAACAGGTTGGCTTAGTTTTTCAAGACCCCATGAGTCGTTTTAATCCAATAATGAATATTGGTGAGCATTGTATTGAAACTTTACAGGTGCATAATCACAAGTTGTCTTACCAAGCCGCAAAAACAATTGCCATGAATGCTTTATTACAAGTAAAAGTTAATCTTACTTGTTGGAAACAATATCCTCATGAGTTGAGTGGAGGAATGAGACAAAGAGTAGCTATAGCAATGGTTTTATTGCTGAATCCTAAAATTATAATTGCTGATGAACCGACAACTGCTCTAGATGCTACCGTAGCTAATGAGATATTAAAAGAATTAGTTTATTTGTGCCGAGAAAAAAATACGGGACTATTACTAATTTCTCATAACTTAGCCATGGTAAGTAAATATTGTAATCGCTTAGCTATTATGAAACATGGCGAGATTTTAGAATCAGGGAAAATATCAAATATACTAAATTATCCTCAACATAACTACACGAAATCATTACTAAAAATAGCTTTAAATACACAAAAGCGAGAAAGTTATACAAATATCAAGATTGATACGCAAAATCAAATACAAATAACTCCTTTATTAAATATAAAAAATTTAAAACAGTATTTCATCGCAGATCAGAATTTGATTCAAAGTTTTTTCTTAAAAAATCAGCAAACAATTAAAGCTGTGGATAATGTTAATCTTAAAATTTTTCCTGGAGATTCTCTAGGATTAATAGGTGAATCTGGCTGTGGTAAAAGTACCTTGTCTAGAACAATATTAAAATTACTAAGCGCTACTTCAGGAAGTATTAATTTTCGAGGAAAAGATTTAACACAACTATCTAAAAAAGAAATGCGTTTGCAACGACGTCATTTACAAATGATTTTTCAAGATCCACAAGCTTCTTTAAATCCTCTCATGACAGTTGGAGAAAGTATTGCTGAACCTTTGATTATTCATAATTTAGCAACTAAGAAGCAAGCACAATATCAAGCATATCAAATGCTGGAAACGGTAAAGTTAAGTCCAGCAGATGATTATTATCATCGTTACCCGAAGGAACTCTCAGGAGGACAACAACAAAGAATTGCTATTGCTAGAGCACTTATTACGAAACCTAGCTTAGTTATTTGTGATGAGCCTGTTAGTATGCTTGACGTCTGTGTTCAAGAGGAAATACTTGATCTAATGTTTAAATTAAAAAGTGATTTCAATTTAACATATCTCTTCATAACACATGATTTATTAGTTGCTCGTTATTTTTGCAATAAAATAGCAGTTATGAAGCAGGGTAAGATACTGGAAATAAATGATACTAAAAATATCTTTAACTGTCCTGTACATCCTTATACAGCGAAGCTTTTAGAAGCTATACCTCTGCTTTTATCATAAAAAAATTTATTATTCTTACTTATTTATTTCAATTCATACTAAAAATAATTTTTCATAATTGAAATAGTAATCTTCGTAAATACTATATGATTACTATTAATAATAAAAGAGATAAATGTTTTAGTACTATAGTGTAAGTAAGATTTTCTACAGTTGCGGATACATTGTAGTTAAAATTTTTTAGAAAAGTATATATTACTATAATTTAGAAGCCACGTATCGGATTTGAACCGATGGCCCCATCATTACGAGTGATGTGCTCTACCAACTGAGCTAACGTGGCTTAAACATGTATTACTATATCATATTCAAGAAGTTAAGTTGTTTAAGAAATATAGTATAGTCTTTAATTGAATAATAAAAGCGTTAACAACTATCAATGTACAAATGCCTATTGATAGACATATGAGTTATGTATCTATCAATAGGCAGAAATCTTTAAGTTCAATATTATTACTAACATTATGAGATATTAAAAAAAACATCTTATCATAGTCAGCTATTTTTTAAACCAGTTTAAGTATTTTAGCTTTTATTTTGCTATTTATTCTTTAATTAACTTTTGTAGCATCTCTTTTTACTCTGCGGATAGGAAGATTGGCTATTAGAGCTGTCATTCTCTGATCGCTTTCTAAAGAAAATTCCATTTGTTCAGAATCAATATCTACATAACGTTTTACTACTGCTAGTATATCAGCTCTCATAGCTTCTACCATTTCTGGATTTAGATCTGCACGGTCATGCGCTAAAATAAACTTCAAACGATGTTTAGCATCGTCTCCACTTTTTAGAGAACTTTTCCAAGGAAATATTTTTTCGAGTAAATCAATAATCATGACTATAATTTAAATATTATAAAATTTTTTACTTTTTGAAAAAACTAATTAAACGACCGAATAAGTTATCATCAACTGCCATAAAGTCAAGAAAAGGAATATTTTTTCCATTTAATCGTTCTGCAATGTTTACAAAAGCTGTTGCAGGTAAGGAATGGTTCTCTTCTAGCACTAGAGGTTCTCCTTTATTCGTTGAGATAATGATTTTTTCGTCGTCTGGTACTATACCTAATAGAGGAACTACTAGTAAATCTAAAATATCCTCAACTGCAATCATTTGATTAGACTGAATCATTTTAGGTTTGATTCGGTTGACTATTAAATGAATTTTTTGAATATCTTCGCTCTCTAAAAGTCCCACTACTCTGTCAGCATCTCGAACAGCAGCCATCTCAGGAGTAGTAACTATTATAGCCTCATGTGCAGGGGTAATAGCGTTTCGAAAGCCCATTTCTATCCCTGCTGGACAATCAATTAGAATAAAATCAAATTTTTTATCTAATTCAGCTACTAATTTTTTCATATCGTCGGGGCATATAGCCTCTTTAGTACGATTTTGGGCTGCTGGAAGTAACATTAGATTAGGTTGGCGTTTATCTTTGACTAATGCTTTATCTATAGTGCATTGTCCTGCTAAAACATCAACAGCAGTATAAACCACTCTTTGTTCTAATCCTAAAAGTAAGTCTAAATTTCTTAACCCAAAATCTGCATCAACTAAAACAATTTTAAATCCCAAGTAGGCTATTGCTGATCCTAAATTGGCGGTAATAGTAGTTTTACCGACGCCTCCCTTTCCAGAAGTAATTACAATTACACGACTCATGATTAAAAACTCTACTATATGGTATGAAGTATTTATTTTACATGGCTAAGGATTGTTTTTCGGTCCATTTTTCTTTTTTATTACTAAAGATATGAGTTTTATTAAAATTAATGGCTGATTTTAAATGTATACCTTCTTTACTTAAGTAAGCTACTTCTGGCTCTAAGAATTTTGGAGTACTTGAAGGGGGACGAGCAACAGCTGTCCCTATACGAAGTTGTGTAGGTTGCATTCTAAGTGCCATAACGCAAAACTCTGAATCTCCCTGTGCACCTGCGTGAGCAATACCACGCAAGCATCCCCATATGATAATATCACCATCAGCAATTATTTCTCCTCCTGGATTAACATCTCCTTGAATAATAATTGTTCCTGGATGACGAATTACTGTACCAGAACGGATAGTTGTTTTTAAATATAAAGGTTCGCTTAGACTACTTTTTTGAATATTGTTTATAGAATAAATTTTTTTATCAGGAACTTCTTGCTCAACAGAATAGCCTATAGTAGCAGCAGTTACAGCAGTTTGACGACGACTTGTAAAAACATAAATTAGATTTAATTCTAAAGTCTCTAGGACTTTACTTATGCTATTAAACTGACGACTATCAAGTAAACGATTTTTTGTGATCAAATGTACTTCAGCTCCAGGCTTCCAGGTTCCTTTATGATGTTTTAAACAATACTTTAGATCTTGTAAGTGCTCTACCCAATTTTTATCTTTCTTGTTAGGTTCAATATCTGGCAAGGTTAAATACAGTTTTTCTCCTATTCTCTGTAAGTGAACCTGAGAATACATTTGAATACTAGATAGATTAGTATTTGTTTGAGAAGTAATGTCCTTAGAACTCATACAATTAATTCTTTCAAAAATGTTAAGCATCAGCTTAACATTAACTGATGCTTAATTTAATGGTTTTTAAGATAATAAATTTACTCTATCTTGGCTATAACTTAACGCATAGTGACAAATTCTTCGGCAGATGTTGGATGAATTCCAACTGTGGCATCAAAATTTGCTTTTGTGGCACCCGCTTTAATCGCAATAGCTATACCTTGAATGATTTCAGAAGCATAATTACCAACCATATGTGCTCCTATTACGCGATCGCTATCTCGATGAACAACTAATTTCATCAAAGTTTTTTCTTCTTTTTCTGGTAAAACATAGTACATTGGACGAAATTGACTTTTATAAATTTTAATTCCGTCTTCTCCATATTGTTCTTTAGCTTCAGATTCTGTTAAGCCTACAGTAGCAGCTTCTGGAGTACTAAAGATTGCAGAAGGAACGTTTTCATAATTCATAACTCTTGTATTATGACCAAAATGAGAATCTGCAAATAATCTACCCTCGTTAATAGCAACAGGAGTTAAATTAATACGATTAGTACAGTCTCCTACTGCATAAATATTTGGTTTATTTGTGCAATTATATTTATCAACAACTATGGCTCCTTTATTAACTTCAACACCAATATTTTCCAAGCCTAAATTATCTAGATTAGGCTTGCGCCCAGTCGCTGCTAGTCCAATAGTGTCTGCTAGAACTATTTCATTGTTTTTGTTACCTTTTATAGAAATTTTTAAACCTTGAGGTGTTTTTTCTATGCTAGTAACCTCAGAATTTTTAAGAATTTGAATATTATGATTTTCCATAGATGTCTGAATAGCTAATCTAAGATCATCGTCAAATCCTCGTAGTATTCTGTCTCGTCTAATAATTTGAATTACTTCTGATCCTAAACCACGCATAATACAAGCAAACTCTACACCTATATAACCACCACCCCAAATAACAATGCGTTTAGGCTGTTCAGAAAGAGTAAAAATTTGATCAGAAGTAATTGTATGCTCAATACCTGAAATATTGGGTTTAACAGGATATCCTCCAACAGCAATTAAGATCTTATTTGCAGTAACTCTATTCTCTCCTACTTCTACAGTGTGATTGTCAACGAATTTTCCACGACCTTGAAAAATTTTAACTTTTGAAGTATCCAACATTTTTTGGTAGATACCATTCAATCGTTTTGTTTCTTTTCCAATAGAAGTCGTCATTTTAGACCAGTCTAAAACACTTGATACATTACTCCATCCATATCCTTGAGATTCAGCAAATGATTCGGGGAAATGAGAGGTGTAAACCATTAACTTTTTGGGAATACATCCACGATTGACACATGTCCCACCTAGACGATCATATTCTGCCAGGCCAACCTTAGCTCCATATTCTGCAGCTCGTCTAGCAGTCGCTATACCTCCTGAACCTGCACCAATAACAAATAAATCAAAATCATATCCCATAATGGTATTCATCTCCTAAAACAGTAGGATGTCTGAAATTTTCTAATATTCTTTCCTATCTATCTTATCCCCTACAGGGATGATTTTTAACAATTTATTTATATATAACTAAGTATCGATAAATTGTCTTAGAGTATTAGGAAATTGTTTTAGAAAAAATGAAAAACTACTATTTAGAAAGTAAGATAGAAATCTGATAAATATCAAGCCATAAAAATTTTTTTAGCATGATAAAAACACTAATGTTAGTTTAAACTTTAATAATCATATGAAAGGTATTGCTATAAATTATTAAACATGCTTTATCAATAATAAACTATATTATATGAGGTTATATTTTTAAAAATTCATATAAAAGATAAATAGCACATCTTATAATCATAAGTTATACTGTTGGTTTCACTAAAAAATTGACATGGTAAGCGATAAACTTATTTTCTATCAAAACGTTCTTGGTTCTCGCCGTTTGAGTAACTTTTTTTGGGCAATAGTGACGATGATAGGTGGCATAGGATTTCTCTTAGCAGGACTTTCTAGTTATCTGAGCATAAATTTATTAATCGTTAGCGACGTATCATCCCTTCAATTTATTCCACAAGGTATCGCCTTAATGTTCTATGGAATAACAGGTTCGTTACTATCTTTATATCAATGGTTTATGATTTTTTTGAATATTGGTAGTGGTTATAATGAGTTTAATAAAAAAACTAATATGGTAACTATTTTTCGTTGGGGTTTTCCTGGCAAAAATCGCCGTATTGAGTTTACCTGTCCTCTCGAAGATGTAAAGGCAATCCGGGCAGAGATTAGAGATGGAATAAATACAAAACGTAAGCTTTATCTTAAAGTTAAAAATAAACGAGATATCCCTTTGACTCGTATTGGAGAACCTATATCTCTATCTAATTTAGAAAACCAAGCAGCAGAATTAGCAAGTTTCCTGTCAGTCCCTCTCGAAGGAATTTGATCGCAAATAATAAAGCATATAATTGTTAAATCTTAAAAAAGTTTTTATTTGCTCTCTTTGTAAAAAATTTCTAGACACTTTGATATTCGAAGAATCATATGAGAAAACCAGAAAAAATTTACTTAAAAGCTTTTTTAAATATCATGTTTACGAGCAATCTTATCCTTACAGGATGTAGTGAAATATCTAATGATTCTAATACTTTAGGATCTAGAGATGAAATCACTAGTACTAAAGGAATTAATCAAATAAGTATGGATCGATACATGCCCAGACTTGAGAGTACTGCAATTGTTGAAATAGATATTAATGGCTCTACTGTAATCATTGAGGTTAATGGTCAGGATGCACCGATTACAGCAGGAAATTTTATAGATTTGGTAGAACGTGGTTTTTATAACGGTTTAGTTTTCCACCGCGTAATAAAAGATCCTACGCCGTTTGTCGCTCAAGGTGGTGATCCTGATGGAACAGGAATGGGAGGATTTATAGATTCAAAAACTAAACAAAGGAGATACATCCCTTTGGAAATTAAGCTAGAAGATGAAGAAAAACCTATTTATAATCAATCTTTGGGAATTCAGGGTTCAGCATCTCCAAAATCAGTAGTTTTAAAACATGAAAGAGGTTCAATAGCTATGGCCCGTTCAGCTATGCCTGACTCTGCATCATCTCAGTTTTATATTGCTTTATCAGATTTAGATTTTCTAAATGGAGATTATGCTGTGTTTGGTAAAGTAATTCAAGGGATGAAAATAGTTGATAATCTTAAAGAAGGAGATCGTATTAACTCTATATATGTAACTTCTGGTTTAGAGAAATTTAAAAAATAAATTTTTAGGAAAACTGCACCAAATTAAGAATATTAAAAATAGGTAATCTGGCCATCTTGAAGCTTAAACTCTTTTATAAAAATAAAACTTTTTTGACCAAGTATAAATCATTCGATATTTTATACTATTATTATAGGCTATTTTTATAGCCTCGAGAATAATCATGGTTCTCATAGTTGTTAAAACATTATCTTTCAAATTCAACCTACGTTATATCGTAATTCTTTACAGTTATGACACAGACAAAATCTGTTGATTTAACAATTAATTTTAAAGATAGTAAATACTATTTTAATCGTGAATTAAGCTGGCTAGAATTTAATTATCGTGTTCTAAATGAAGCTTTAGATACTCGTACACCTTTGTTAGAAAGACTTAAGTTTACTGCTATTTTCAGTTCTAATCTTGATGAATTCTTTATGGTACGTATAGCAGGATTAAAACAGCAAATTCAGGCGGGAGTCACTAAATTAACCTTTGATGGGTGTACCCCTTTAGAACAATTAGTGGCTATTAGTGAACGTCTTCATTCTTTGATCAACGAACAAGACTATCTTTTTGAATACACTTTAAGAAACCTTTTGGCTGTTCAGGGGATTTGCCTAGTAAATTATATAGATCTTGATCAAAAGCAACGCACATATTTACATCAATATTTTGATGCAAATATTTTTCCAGTTTTGACTCCTTTGGCAGTTGATACTTCACATCCTTTTCCATATATTTCTAATTTAAGTCTAAACTTAGGTGTCGTAATATGTAACCCTGAAACAAAAGAAGAGCATTTTGCACGTGTTAAAGTTCCTAGTGTATTACCTCGTTTTATTGCTCTTCCTCAAAAACTATATAGTCAAACAGAAACTAAACCCATAGTTTGGCAAGGTATACCGCTAGAACAAGTAATTGCTCATAATCTTGAAGCTTTATTTCCTGGAATGATAGTACAAGAATGTTATCCTTTCAGAGTAACTAGAAATGCAGATTTGTCAGTTGAAGAAGATGAAGCAGATGATTTATTATTAGCTATTGAGCAAGAGTTAAGAAGACGTAATATAGGCAGATCTGCAGTACGTCTAGAGATTCATGCTTCAACGCCTAAATCAATTAGGCAACAATTAGTTGAAGATTTAGAATTAGAAGAAATAGATGTATATGATATTCAAGGACTATTAGGTTTGAAAGATTTATTATACTTTTTATCTCTTCCTTATCCAAAGCTGAAATATGAAAGTTGGAGTTCTGTTATTCCAAAAAGTTTAAATAAAGTAAAGAAAGTCATCAATGGTAGTAGTAAAAAAAAAATTGAGTTTAATAAACAAGATATTTTTTCCTTAATTCGACAGTCAGATATTTTAGTTCATCATCCTTACCAGTCTTTTAGCGCTTCTGTAGAACAGTTTATTACTCAAGCCGCCTATGATCCAGATGTTTTAACTATTAAGATGACGTTATATAGAACTTCAGGTGATTCTCCTATCATTGAGGCATTAATTGCTGCCGCGGCTAATGAAAAACAGGTAGTTACTTTAATAGAGTTGAAAGCTAGATTTGATGAAGAGAATAATATTATTTGGGCTCGGCGTCTTGAACAATCAGGAGTTCATGTAGTGTATGGCTTAGTAGGTTTAAAAACCCACACAAAAATTGCTCTAATTGTTCGAAAGGAGGGAGAGAAAATTCGTCGTTATGTTCATATAGGTACTGGAAATTATAATTCTAAAACAGCTAATTTATATACAGATTTGGGATTATTTAGTTGTCGCGAAGAATTGGGAGCAGATTTAACAGATTTGTTTAACTTTTTAACAGGTTATTCATGCCAAAAGCTCTATCGTAAATTGCTAGTAGCACCAGTTAATATGCGCAATCGTATATTATCCATGATTGATAGAGAGATTAAGCATTGTCATAAAGGAGGTAAGGGCCATATAATCGCGAAAATGAATTCATTGGTAGATCCGGAAATTATTGAAGCACTTTATATAGCATCTCAAGTAGGGGTTAAAATTGATTTAATTATTAGAGGAATTTGTTGTCTTAGACCTGGAGTTGAAGGAATAAGCAATAATATTCGAGTTATTAGCGTAATAGGACGTTTTTTAGAACATTCACGGATTTTTTATCTGTATAACGGAGGGAGGAAAGAATTTTATATTGGTAGTGCAGATTGGATGACGCGCAATTTTGTTCGTCGAGTAGAAGCTATCACTCTTGTCGATGATCCTAAAATTTCTCACGAATTAGAGGAAATATTAAAGGTAATATTGAGAGATGATTGTCAAGCTTGGGAATTAAAATTTAGTGGTAATTATGTACGACGTTTCCCTGCAAAAAATAATTATAAAAAAAATTCTCAAAAAATATTTATGGAAATGGCATTAAAGTCTCTATAGGTGAAAATAGTTATTTTAAATTCATTACTAGAAGTGATTCTTGTTTTATGATTTATCATCAATCTTAGGTTCTATACCTTTCAAAAGACGTATGATATTATCTTGATGTCGATAAATTACATATATTCCTATACTCATTATAAATAAACAGTACGGTAAAGGTTGGTTGAAAAAAATAGTTAATAAATTAGCTATTAAAACTCCTACTATAGAACTGATTGAGACAATACGAGATACAGATAACGTGATCAGAAAACCTGCTAATGAACCTAATGCAACAAAAGGATTTAAGACTAATAAAACTCCTAAACTAGAAGCTACAGATTTACCACCAGTAAAATTTAAAAAGATGGACTTACTATGGCCAAGAATAGCAGCACTTCCTGCCAGAACAACTAACCAGGCGCTCCATGCTGGATTAAAAGTATTTAACGAAATGTTAGAAATTATAATTTTAGTTATCAATACTCCTATCATGGCTTTTGATATATCCAAAAATAAAACTACAATAGCTGCTCTTTTACCAATAGTTCTTAATACATTAGTAGCTCCTGTGGATCCTGAGCCAAAGTTTCGAATATCAATTTTTTTTAAATATAATCCTATTATGTAACCTGTAGGAAAAGAACCAAGAATGTAACAGATCACAAATATAGATATTGTAATTAACAAGGACATAGGCTGATTAGTTATTTATTAGTTTAAGAGAATAAATTTTAAGTTTAACAGTGAATATTTAGTCACTATAAACAATCAATAAAAGCAATATATAGTGGAAATTGAAATAGAAGAAGACTAACTTCTTCTTCTGCTCCATCAATAATAACAAGTGGCAAACAATTGTTATTAATTAATCTTTTCGCTCTTTGAACCACAATTTCAGAAGATTCAAATAGTGTAATTCTTCTATCTGGGCCAAAGTCACTACGAGAAATACCTAAACAATCTTGTAATCCGCGCCTCCATTTTCCTAGTCTTTTTGGTGTACTAGCTAAAATCAAGATTTTATTATTACTTCCACATAGTTCATTTGATGTAAAAATTATTGCTGATGCTACTAGCATATCGTGCAAGCGATTTTTTGTAGAATTAATTACTCCTTTGCGACCTCGTAAAAAAAACCATTCTTTAACTTTTTCAGCGTGTATTACTTCAAATGTTCTACGGAGCTGCCATGGTATACCATAATAATCAGTCTCCTTCTGATAGTTCTTTATGGTTTTTTCAATCTGTAAATGTTGTTTTGTGAACCTTTGTGTAGCAAAATAAATTTCTAAATTATCATCTTGATTAGGTATCTCTATATCTTGAGAATTATGCTTAGAATCTTCTTTCTTTGACAATTCTAATTACTCAGCAGTTTCTACCAAATCTTGTAAACTACCCACTAAATATTTCTTGAACCCTTGCATTTTAATTGCTAAATTTTTAGAAACTTCAATGAAATTAGTATTCATTTCTTCACGAATTTTATTTTTACGACACTCTAAGTTTTTAATTGTAGTCATTAATATTTGTTTTTATTCTTTAAGTTCTATCAATCCTTCCTGAACTATTTCTTGTAATATTTGTTCAATCAACTAATTCTTTTCGAATGATTTAGAGTCTTGGTCGTCTTTTAAATTCCCTTTTTCAGTAACAATAAAACAGTTTCTCTGTTTTAATATTTTTATTTGTTCAACAAGATCATTAATTTGTTTTTCTAAATTAACAATGTTTTTAGAAAGATCAGTATGATTAAAACTGTTAGCTTGGTTCTTCTCAAAGATATGAGAGAACGAATCATAAGCTTCTGATTTTTCAGCTTGTAAAGAAGAACTATTGATAGTACTATTTAATATTTTATTCTTTGAACTCTTATTAAGAGGTTGTAAATAATTTAATTTCATAAATTTGAATTTTTTTAAAAATTAGGAATAAGACAACTTGCTTCCAGCAAAAATAGTTATCATTACTTTAATACTTAGTTGCGATTATTACTAACTTAATTTTCTTATGAATCTAATAAAAGTAGGGATTACTCTCATATATATATATGAACCAAAATTGTCCTAATAATAATTTCATATGCCTCCTAATCTAAGTAAATAATATTGTAATTTAGTTTTCAAAAGTAGTTGCTAGATAGAGATACTTACAATTTATTAATAACAACAAATATACAATTTAGAACCTAACTTAGAATTTTTTTTCTTAGTAATTGAATTTCATGAAAATTGTATTAAGATAATAGTAGGTTAAGAATACAAGTAAACTTTCTTGAAATTATAGAAGTACTAAATCATAAAAATATTTTTCTATTAGAATTGTCGCTATTTATTATGTTATCATTCGATGCTTAAACTTTTATTTTTATCAACTCCTGTAGGTCCTTTAGGATCAGGAATAGGGGGAGGCGTTGAATTAACTTTATTTAACCTTGCTAAAGAAATGAGTCGAAGAGGATATCAAGTTAAAGTTATTGCCCCTCAGCAATCAAGTTTGCCTGGGATTACTTGTCAAGAAATACCAGGTACTTGGCAAGATATGGTTCAAAATTCTAAGAGAGATATACCTACTATCCTCCCTCAAAATTCAGTTTTAGCTAATATGTGGGATTTTGCAAAGAAAGTAGAGGATGACTATGACCTGATAGTTAATTTCGCTTTTGATTGGCTTCCACTTTATTTAACTCCTTTTTTTAATCGTACTATTGCTCATTTAATTAGTATGGGTTCTATGACCAATGCTATAGACGATATGATTCGTCAAGTGGACAAAACTTTCCCCTACACCATTGGTTTTCATACTCAGGAACAAGCAAAAACATTTTCTTTTTTAGAAAATTTCTACATTTTAGGTAACGGTATAGATGTATCGTTATATAGATTTTGCAATAATCCAAGCGATTTTTTTTCCTGGATTGGTCGTATTTCTCCTGAAAAAGGCCTAGAGGATGCTATATCAGCAGCAAAAGTTGCTAATGTAAAGCTTAAAATTTTTGGGAAAATTCAAGATATAGAGTATTGGAAAAATATTCAAATTAATTATTCAGAGGTTAGTTTTCAATATGAAGGATTTTTAAGTACAAGTAAACTACAAGAAAAAATAAGAAAAAGTAAAGCTATACTAGTAACACCAAAATGGATAGAAGCATTCGGCAATGTAGTTATCGAATCATTAGCCTGTGGAGTTCCAACTATTGCTTACAAGCGCGGCGGACCGATTGAATTAGTAAAGAACGGTGAGACAGGCTTTTTAGTAATTCCAGACAGTATTGGTGAGCTAGTTCATGCTATCAAAAATATAGAGAAAATTGATAGAAAGAAATGCCGTCATCAAGTAGAAAATAATTATTCTTTGCAAGTATTAGGTGATCGTTTTGAGCAATGGATACTAATGTTAAACAAAGTAAATAAAGTGAAAATCAGTTGAATTCCATATACTTAATTCATAGTTATTTACTATTAGTAGAATTTATTAATTTTTATTTTAAGAATAAATAACTAATTTTTTTATAATTTATGTAAACTAATATATTGCAAACTGATACAGTGATAGCCAGCTTTTTGTTAAACTAAGGGAAATAAGTTAAGGTCCCTTAATACTACAACAGTACATAACTATGAGTAATATTATTCTTGACGTTTCTAATCTTCGTGTTAAATTTTACGTTAATGGGGAACTAAATAAAATTGCTGTAGATGGTATAAGTTTTCAGTTAGAGAGAGGAGAAATATTAGGAATTGTTGGAGAATCGGGCTCAGGTAAATCTGTCACTTCTTTAGCTATCATGGGTCTAATTCAGGGATCCGGAAAAATCACCTCAGATAGTAAAATTAAGTATCATCTAACAAAACAAAATTATATCGAAACAACCAAACTAAATTGTAAGGAATGGACGCAATACCGTGGCAAAAAGATTGCTATGATATTTCAGGAACCTATGAGTTCATTTAATCCTGTATATACAATTGGTTGTCAGCTTCTTGAAGCTATTGAACTTCATCAGAATTTAAACAAGAAAGAAGCTAAAGATAAAGCTATTGAATTATTGCAATATGTAAAAGTTTTAGAAGACGATATTACACTAGAAAGAAATTGTCTCTCAGAAAAAATAGAAAAAAAAAAATCAACATTTAGATCAAGATTTAACTTGAATCAGAAACAAATTAAATCGTATATAAGAAAACATAAAGAATCTTTTTTGCAACGTTATCCACATGAATTTTCAGGAGGACAGCTCCAGAGAATTATGATTGCTATGGCAATTTCTTGTAAGCCAGATATCTTAATTGCTGATGAACCTACAACAGCTCTTGATGTCACTATTCAGAAAGCTATTTTGAAATTGTTGTTAGATTTGTGCAAGCAAAACAATATATCTATGATCTTTATTTCTCATGACTTAGGCGTTATTAATGAAGTCGCTGATAAGGTTTTAGTTATGTATAAGGGCAAAATAGTGGAGAGAGGAGAAAAAGATCAAATTCTTTATTGTCCAAGACACGACTATACCAAAAGTCTAATAGCTTGTCTTCCCCCTCTGAGAAATAAAATAGATAGATTGCCTATAGTTTCAAATTCTTTGCATCATAAAGAAACAATCGACCCTTTTCAACAAAATAGTTTAATCAATAGAATAATTTCAGATAAAGAAATTGAAGACCGAGAGAAAGATGTTATCAACAGAAAAGTCTTATTATCTGTAAAAAATTTAACTGTTGAATTTAATAAAGTTAAAGTACTTAATAATATAAATTTTGAAGTATATACAGGTGAAGTTTTAGGATTAGTTGGTGAATCTGGCTGTGGAAAATCAACTTTATCAAAAACAATTTTAAAGTTACTTAGAATAAAACAAGGAAATATTCTATTTGATAAATACGCAATATCAGAACTTTCAAACAATAGTAATTTTTTACGAAAATTAAGAAAAGATATACAAATTATTTTTCAAAATCCTTATAGCTCTTTGAATCCACGCTTGACTGTTGGGCAAACGATTATGGAGCCGATGATTATTCACAAAATAGAGAAAAAATATGCAAAAAGAAAAGAAGTTGCTGAGACATTACTAAAATTAGTCGGTTTAGAAGAGATAAGTTTTAAACGTTATCCTCACGAATTTTCTGGTGGTCAAAGACAAAGAATATGTATTGCTAGGGCTTTAGCATTAAACCCTCGTTTTATTATTTGTGATGAGTCAGTATCTGCTTTGGATGTTTCTATACAAGCACAAATCTTAAATCTTTTGAAAGATATACAGCAAAAGTTTAAATTAACTTGTATTTTTATTTCCCATGATCTAAGTGTTGTGAGATTTATGAGTGATAGAATTATGGTAATGAGAAAAGGAGAAATTGTTGAATTAGGAATAACAGAAGAAATTATTAATAACCCAAAAATAAAATATACAAAAGACCTTCTTAATTCAGTCCCACAACTTTATAAAAATAAATAATCAATTCTATTTGTTATGTAATATTGAGTTTTTTCCTAATGTAGGATGAATAGGAACTATGTTGTTCTTAATATAAATATTTTCTTTTAATAAGAAATGTATAAGTTGGATTGTCCTTTTCAGGATTAAATCAGATTAAATTAGTATGGTTAATCTCATAAATAATATTAATCTGACTTTTTAAACATAACTCTTATTAATTAAAATACTCTACTGTACATAAATAATGAAAGCTCTTCTGAATAAAATTTAGCTGACGTAATTAGTCTGGGATATTTAATCTACAGTCACTTTTTATATATAAGATAATCTTGTTAGAATCTGCAAACTAAAAATATTATTTAGGTAAAATTTGGTAAGTCTAATTATTTATTAAGTAAAATATTTAAGATAGCTTTATATTAAAATGTCTTCTCTCTAATAAATTTTTTTTAAAAACATGTTCAATAAAATTATATTTTTTTCTATAATTTCTCTCTTTTTTAGTTTCTCAGAAACTATTACTTTTGCTTCATCTACATCGCGCTCAACCATATCACAACACTCCTTTGAAAAAAAGCTTGATGATTTATTACGTAAAGGACGAAAATATACAGAAAATAAAGACTATCAAAAAGCAATTGATACCTACAAAGAAGCATCTACTTTAGATAAAAATAACGCAAGAATATATTCTGGAATTGCTTATTTATATACACAGCAAAGTAACTATCAAGCTGCTGCTCAGTATTATAGAAAAGCTCTTTCCATTGATTTAAGTAACGCAGACTTTTATTATGCCTTAGGTCATAGTTTAGCTAATATTGGAGATAATGATAATGCAGCTACAGCATATTATTATGCTGTACAGCTTGATCCTAAGTCTGTCAAGAGTTACATTGGTTTAGGTGTTGTACTCTTACGAAAAGAAGACTATGACGGAGCTGCTGAAGCTTATAAAGGGGTTATTGCCTTAGATCCAAATAATCCTGATATATTTTCTATCATGGGATCTTCATTATTACAACAAAAAGAATTTAAACAAGCTATTGAATATTTAAAAAATGCAGTTAAACAGTTTCCACGTAATACTGAATTGAGGCTATTATTGGCTACTGCTTTATTACAACAAGGTCAAATTTATTCAGGGAAGGAAGAACTTAGAATAGCAGAAAAAATTGACCCTAGAAATTTAAAAATTCAATTAAAAATTGCTGGTATATTAGAAATTCAAAATAACTTAGAAGAGGCTTTAAAAATTTACAGACGTATCTCGTATTTTAATCAAAGATCTTCAGAAGCCTATATGGGAATTGGACGTATTCAACTAGCACAAAAAGATTTCTTAGGAGCAATTGTTACTTATACAGATTTAATTAATATTATTCCTCAAAATCCCTTATCTTATTATTATTTAGGTCTTGCCTTTAAAGAAAGAGAAAGAATTAAAGAAGCCGATAAAGCTTTAAGGCAAGCTCTTCGACTATATCAAAAATATGACAATACATATGGTATACAAAAAACTAATGAACTTTTAGGAAAGCTTAGTAAGCCTTAATACAATAAGTACTAATGAGATTAGTGCTTATTGTATTAGTCAAAATTTTCTCAATTTTAAGAACAGAAATTAATGTAATAAAACTAGCTAGATTCTATTGATTTAAATTAATCTTTCGGTATAATGACTATTGCTATAAATTTATCAAACTAGCAAAAATCAGGATTGGAAAAATAATTATTACTTGCTACAGGGAGAGCCTTTTTCAACTACTAACCCTAGGATATTTAATTTTTACTATTTTTGATTTAGGCTATCCTATCCCTGTTTTAATTATTCTTGGATCAATTACTGCTAATTGCCGCAAAAGTTACTCAAGAACATATTGATCATAAGAGAAGAAACTTTTTTTATGATCTTAGATCTTTTACTAGTTAGAAGTTTATTTATTTTAAGCTATGTTTTTTATCTAGTCATTCATCTTAAAGTTTGGTATCCTCCTTAATACATTATTTCTCTTACCGAAATAATTTTTGGAAATACTATAAACAACGCAACTTTGTCTGGACAACATTATATTAAGAGTATTAGATATAGCCAGCACGAAATAGAAACGCATTTCTGTCTTGGATCTATTCCGAGGCAAACAGTTACTAGTTGCAAGAATGAATTTATACGCACTAATTTAATTCCTATTTAAAACCAAACGATAGTGTTAGGCATTGTAGTTTAGGTGAAATGTTTATTGAGCAAATTTTAAAAGGATAAAATCTTCTGAATGCTTCTTCTTATCAAGTCTTAATTCTTTTTACGTTTGCTCTAACCAGTATATTAACTTCTATTCTGGTGACAGAAAGAATTAATCGGCAGTGTTTTTATGAAAATACACAACTGACAATTTAACTTTTCATACAAAAAAACTTAAAGAACTTAATTATGTATCATATTGTCATTTTAATTATTTGTTTTTCTATAATTGCGTGGATATATTTACTATTATTTAGAGGTGGATTCTGGCTAAATAACGAAAAAATTTATAAGATTTCTGATCATCTTGACGATTATCCTTCTGTTTGTGCAATAGTGCCTGCTAGAAATGAAGCTACAGTTATTTCTACAAGCTTAAGATCTCTTCTAGAACAAGACTATCCGGGGAACTTTTCCATTATTTTAGTTGATGATCAGAGTAATGACAATACAAAAGACATAGCTAGACAAAGTGCAGAAAGTTACAGCAACTCTAATGATTTACATGTTGTTTCTGGAGTACCTCTTATAACTAATTGGTCAGGAAAACTATGGGCAATCAAACAAGGAATTGATAAAGCTAACCAATTAAAAGACAAGCCAGATTATTTTCTTCTAACCGATGCAGATATTAAGCACCATAAGGATAATTTGCAGGAGCTAGTTATCAAGGCGAAAAAAGAAAACCTAGTTTTAGTCTCATTAATGGTGAAATTAAAATGTAAAAGTTTATGGGAGAAACTATTAATTCCTGCATTCATATTTTTCTTTAAAAAGCTTTATCCTTTTTCCTGGGTTAATAACTATGACAAAGCAACTGCTGCTGCTGCTGGAGGTTGCATACTAATTAGTCGTTCTATTTTAGAGGAAATTGGTGGTATCGAAGTACTTAAAGAAACTTTAATTGATGATTGCTCTTTGGCAACTTTTGTCAAGAAAAAATTAAAAGATAATACAAGATATATTAATCAAGGAATTTGGTTGGGATTAAGTGAAAACACGATTAGTTTACGTTCCTACAATAGGTTGGAACCTATATGGGATATGATAGCAAGAACTGCTTATACCCAGTTAAACCATTCTCCTTTTATGTTAGTAGGAACATTAGTAGGATTGGCATTTATATATTTAATAGGGCCAATCAGCTTTGCATATGGGTTAGCAGTTCATGATAAAGCTTTAATAATCATTGGAATGATTAATTGGCTTTTAATGACAGTTGCCTATTTACCAACTGTCATACTATATAAATGTTCGCCTTTATGGGCATTAAGTTTACCATTTATAACTTCCTTGTACGCTGCAATGACTTTTGATTCAGCCTTAAGGTATTGGAAAGGGAAAGGTGGAAAATGGAAAGGTAGAACTTATAACTAGAAAATAAAAAATTACCTTTTCGAGAAACTTTTTATCACTGTTAACGTTAATAAAATAGTTAAAATACGCGCCCTGGAGGACTTGAACCCCCGACATCAGGTTTTGGAGACCTGCGTTCTACCAACTGAACTAAGAGCGCACTGTTTGTGCCATAGTTAAATAACTTTCTACGCTTCCTAATTATAGCGTAGTTTAGTCTGACTGTGTTTAGCTATGTGCACTATTTCAAAAAAATTAAATAGGACGGTCAAAACGTTGACGAATTCTAGTAGCTTTTCCTACACGGTCACGTAAGTAGTAAAGCTTAGCACGACGAACTTTTCCCCGACTAACAATTTTAATATTTGCAATACGTGGAGAATGAAGCAAGAAAACTCTTTCTACTCCAACCCCTTGAAAAGTTTTACGAACAGTAATAGTTTCATTAATACCACCATTACGCATTGCTATAACAACACCTTCATAAGGTTGGATCCTTTCTTTTCCTCCCTCTGAGATACGTACACTGACACGAACAGAATCACCAACATTAATCTCAGGAAGATCATTCTTTAAATATTTAGATTCTATATTTTTAATAATTTCTTGGGCATTCATAGTTTTAGTAAAAACTCACAGAATACCATAGTAATTTATTTCTTATTTAAAATCAATATATTAAAATTCAATTCCTGCTTGAGCTTTAATTTTTTGCTCTTTAAACGGATGTTTTACTAAGTTCATCTCTGTTACTAGGTCAGCAATCTTTATTATTTCAGGAAGCGCATTTCTCCCTGTTAATATAACATGGGTATTTTCAGGTTTGTTTTCAAGAGCATTGACTATGGTTTGTGGTTTTAAATAACCTAACTTTAAAGCAATATTTATTTCATCAAGAAGTATTAATTGATAATTAGGATTATTTATATAATATAAGCTTTTTTCCCATGCCTGTTCAGCTTTATGAATATCTCTTGCACGATCTTGAGTATCCCATGTAAAGCCATCTCCCATAGCATGAAATTGAAGTTGTTTCTCAAATTTCCCTAAAATATTTTTTTCTGCAGGTTCCCAAGCGCCCTTAATAAATTGAATAATAGCTACTTGAAATCCATGTCCTAAAGAACGTAAAACCATACCTAAAGCAGCGGTCGTTTTTCCCTTGCCATTTCCCGTATTAACAATAATTAAGCCTTTTTTATTTGAGGCTTCAACGAGACGCTTTTCTTGTACTTTCTTCCGTTGCTGCATTTTCTTCTGATATTGCTCTACAGAAAGTTTATTTTCATTTGTCATATAATATAATCCTTTCAATTTTTTTAGATTTATCCATCATAGTTTAAGCCATAGGTACAATATTTTGTTTTACGATTTTTAAGTGTAATGATGAAGTGTTTCTCAAGAACTCTCTATTTAGCATAGGAGTTTAATTTCTTTTTGTCAGAATAAGACATTTTTTTTAAATATTTATTCGTAGTTAAGTTGTTGGTATTTATAATCTTTTCATAAGCTTTACGGATATTAAAAATTATACTTTTCTCATAAAATTCTCCTATCTTATATTGATAAGATACTATTGCTTTCCAAATAAGATAGATATATTGTCAAACATAATTAACTTTATTAGGAAAGCAAATCAATTTGTAGCACCAAAAAATGGTATCTAATAAGATTCACTAAGCCTTTATTAGAAGTATTCTATAGAATAATTAAAAACTAATTAAAAAAAAAAGTCTATGTTTTTTATACATCGTATTTTATTATTTCTTAATAATTAAAAAAAAGTTTTATGGTTTTTATAGAGACATAGTAATAAAATATCAAAGATTAACCAAAAAATTAAACTAGTTATTTTAGGTACAATCATTGATAATCAATTCATTGACTAAAAATATATAAAAAATATGTGTGGAATTATTGGATATATTGGAACACAAACAGCAACAGAAATTCTCGTTGGTGGATTAGAACGGTTAGAGTATAGAGGATATGACTCAGCAGGGATTGCAACAGTTTTTGAAGGAAATATGTTTTGTACTAAAGCTAAAGGTAAGCTATATAATTTACGAGAAAAGTTAGAAAGAGAAAGTAATTTTGCCAAAGTTGGTATTGGTCATACTCGTTGGGCCACACATGGGAAACCTGAAGAATATAATGCTCATCCTCACATTAACAATACAAAGCAAATAGCTGTAGTACAAAATGGTATTATTGAAAATCATCAAGAGCTGAGAGAAAAATTAATAGATGATGGCTATCAATTTACATCACAAACTGATACTGAGGTTATACCTCATTTAATAGCTAAATATATTTCTAAAGAAATGAATTACAATAGCCTGTTAGAAGCAGTCAAAAAGGCTATTGATTGTTTGAAAGGAGCTTTTGCGATTGCTGTTATTTCTGCAGATTTTCCTGATGAAATTATAGTGGCGAGAAACCAGGCTCCTTTAATTATTGGTTTTGGGCAAGGAGAATTTTTTTGTGCATCTGATGTAACAGCAATTGTTCCTCATACTAATACAGTATTATCTTTAGAAAATAAAGAAATTGCTCGTCTTACACCTCTTGGAGTTGAAGTTTATAATTTTGAGTTGCAGCGTCTCAAAAAACTACCTCGTACTCTTGACTGGAACGTTGGAACAGTCGAGAAGCAAGGCTTTAGACATTTCATGCTTAAAGAAATTTATGAACAACCTTCTGTCGTGAGAAGTTGTTTAGAAAATTATTTAGATCCTAATTGGAATATAGAAGATATTTATGATAGTAGTCCTATCACATTAGGTAATGCTTCTGAGTTGTGTAGTAATGTTGATCATATACAAATTGTAGCTTGTGGTACTAGTTGGAATGCAAGTTTAGTTGGAAAATACTTATTGGAACAGTTGGCAGGGATCCCAACAATGGTTCAGTATGCATCAGAATTCCGTTATTTTCCATCTCCCATATTAGCGAATACCCTAACTATTGGAGTGACTCAATCAGGTGAAACAGCTGATACTTTGGCTGCATTAGAAATGGAAAAGCAACGTAGAATGGGTTTAGAATTTCCCTATGATGCAAGAATTTTAGGTATTACGAATCGACCTGAAAGTACTTTGACTCACATGGTAGATTGTATAATCAACACTCATGCAGGTGTCGAAATTGGAGTGGCAGCAACTAAAAGTTTTGTGGCACAGTTAATGGGATTTTATTTTCTAGCGTTGGAGTTAGCATATCGTCGTAAAACTCTAAGTTTTGAGAAAATTGAAGTACTCATTAAAGGTTTGAGAAAATTACCCAATCAAATTGAGATAATTTTAGAAAAACAAGGAGAACAAATTCAAGAACTATCTCATGACTTTTGTGATACTCAAGATTTTATTTTTTTAGGTAGAGGTATAAATTTTCCAATTGCTTTAGAAGGAGCTTTAAAGTTAAAAGAAATTAGTTATATACATGCAGAAGGCTATCCAGCAGGAGAAATGAAGCATGGACCCATAGCTTTATTAGATGCAAAAGTACCTGTCGTAGCAATTACTATGCCTGGGATCGTACATGAAAAGGTTTTGTCTAATGCTCAAGAAGCAAGAGCAAGGGATGCACATCTAATAGGTGTTACATCTCTTGACGATACGGAAGCTAGATCGATATTCAATAATTTATTATTTGTACCTGAAGTGGATGAAATATTATCACCTATTGTATCAGTAATACCTTTACAACTTTTGGCATATCATATTGCTGCTAAAAGAGGTTTAGATGTCGATCAACCTCGCAACTTGGCCAAATCTGTTACTGTTGAGTAAAGCTAATAACCTAAGATAAATATTTTTTATGTCTTATAACTATTCCTTCAATTTTTTATAAAAAAACAGTAATAATATAAATTGTATGTTGTTATAAATTTTTCTAAAATTGTTATAATTTCCTTGTGAGAGACAATATCAAAAGTTTGCAAAGTTTAAAAAATATTTTTCTAACAAAATAATAATAAATAGAACGTTCAGATGACTAACTTTACTTATATAGACAAGTGAAGTTATATTTTATTTAAGAAACAAGACGCTAAAAATACAGAATACTGATTTACATATCAATTTTTCTCGGTAAATAAGTAGTATTCTGTAAATTGAAGCTCGAGAAATGATTTGATATTATCATGATGTTCATTTTAAATAAAAGTACATAACAATATTTTAAAAATATGAATAGTAAAGAAATACTAGAAAAATTATAATAATTAATCCTTTTATTAAATAAATTTACTTAATTAGTATTACATCACACAAATATTAACCAATAATGAGTCTTTTAGATACTAGACGTAAAAAACAACTACAAATTTGTATACAAAAGCTAGGATTATCCAATACAGAAAAGATTAACTGGGAAATACTTGACTTAGCATTAACTCATCCCACAATCTCTAAAAAAGATAATTATCAGCAGCTCGAATTTGTAGGAGATTCGGTCATAAGATTAATAGCGGCAGAAATATTATTCGAAAATTATCCTCATGAACTTGTAGGAGAATTTGCTGCTATAAGATCTATACTTGTTAGCGACAAAACATTAGCAGAATTTGCTGAACAATATGGATTAGAACGTTATCTTCTCATGGCAGAAAGTGTTGCTCAGGATAAGATAGGGAGAGTGTCTTGGTTAGCAGATACCTTTGAAGCATTACTAGGGGCGTTGTATCTTAATAGAAGAAATATGACTTTAATACGTCCCTGGTTGGATCCATTAATTATTAAAAAGGCAGCTGAAATTAAAGCTGACCCTGCACGTCAGAACTATAAGGATGCGTTACAAGAATGGAGCCAAAGCCAATATAAATTATTGCCAAAATACCAAGTTGTCCAATATGAGGGCAACAAAGATCATCATCAGAGATTTTTTGCGGAAGTCTGGATAAAAAATGATAATTTAGGTTCTGGATATGGTTGCTCAAAGAAAGTAGCAGAACAAGCTGCTGCTAAAAATGCTTTTTTCTCTTTTATTCATAAAAAAATTATAAATAGTAACTAGTATGTAAAAATATTGATATTAGTGGAATGCCAAAGTTATTTCTAATAATTAATATTTTTCTATTTCAATGATAATTTTTTATAGAATAATTTTAAGTAATTGTTTTGATTTAAATTGATTTCAATATTTAAATTATAACTAAATAAGATTTATTAAATACCGTTAAAGTTATTGATAGTATATTGTTGGTTTAACTCTTGTCTAAAAGGAAATAAGCTTATCAAATAATTTCTTAAGCTATTTTTTGAATTAGTTTAGTAAGACCATACCGGAATCAAACAATTTACTTTTAGATTTTTAAAATATTTGTATGGATTAGCTTAATACATTAATAAAATAGGCATGGATAGCAATATGAATTTTAAGAGCAAACCTAATACAACTTACATGGGTCCTCCTTCTATTGTTGAAAGTAGAGATTCCTGCGGGGTAGGGTTCATTGTAGATATTGCTGAGCAAGGCTCTCATCAACTGATTCGAAAAGCTTTAACTGCACTGGAACGTATGGAGCATAGAGGTGGTTGCAGTGCAGACAATGATTCAGGTGATGGTGCAGGAATCATGGCAGAAATTCCTTATGCCTTATTAAAATCTTGGTTTGTCGAAAATAGAATTATCATGCCTCCCAAAGAAGAATTGGGAGTAGGTATGGTTTTCTTGCCACAAGATCCTTATCAGCAAAAAATTAAACGCTTACACATTAATACTGTAGTTAAGGCTTCTGGTTTAAATATTTTAGGATGGCGTAAAGTTCCCGTTAATATCTCTGTACTAGGTACCCAAGCTAAAAAAAATAGACCTCATATCGAGCAAATAATGGTTACATCTTTTGAAAAATTATCAGGAGATGTATTGGATAAAAAGTTATATATTGCACGTTCATATCTAGGAAAATTATTAGCAGATGATTTTTATATTTGTTCTTTTAGTTGCCGTACTATTGTATACAAAGGAATGGTACGTAGTTCAGTTCTTGGAAAGTTTTATAAAGATCTAGAAAATTCACGTTTTACTAGCCAATTTGCTATATACCATAGACGTTTTAGCACAAATACTATGCCTAAATGGCCTTTAGCACAGCCAATGCGTTTATTGGGACATAATGGTGAAATTAATACTTTAACTGGAAATATTAATTCAATATCTGCTAGAGAAAAAACTCTTAAAATAGAAAACTGGACAACTGAGGAATTACGTGCCTTAGCTCCTATCGTTAATATCGCAAATAGTGATTCCTACAATTTAGATAGTATTCTTGAATTATTGATAAGAAGTGGTCATGGTCTACTTCAATCAATGATGATTTTGGTCCCAGAAGCTTATCAAAACCAACCTGATTTAAAGGACTATCCACAAATTATAGATTTTTATGAATATTACAGTGGTTTGCAGGAACCTTGGGACGGTCCAGCACTTTTAGTTTTTAGTGATGGAAAAACTGTAGGAACTTGTTTAGATCGCAATGGTTTACGACCGGCAAGATACTCCATAACTGATAATTATATTGTTGTTAGTTCAGAGACTGGTGTAGTCGATCTACCAGAAACAAGCTTTATTGAGAAAGGTAAACTTGGTCCTGGACAAAGCATAGCAGTAGATTTAAAAACGAAAAAAATATTAAAAAATTGGGAAATTAAACAACGTGTAGCTCGAGAGAAACCTTACGGAGAATGGTTAAGAAAACATCGTAAGGAAATTATACCTCAAAATTTTTCTAATACTTTATTAATAAAAGATTCCGAACAACTATTAAATCAACAGACAGCTTTCGGTTATACCGCTGAAGATGTTGACATGGTTGTTATCCCTATGGCAATTCAGGGTAAAGAACCAGTTTTTTGCATGGGAGATGATATTCCTTTATCAGTATTATCTAACAAATACCACTTACTCTATGATTATTTTAAACAAAGATTTGCTCAAGTAACTAATCCTCCTATAGATTCTTTAAGAGAAAATTTAGTTATGTCTCTAGAGATGTTGTTAGGCAAAAAGGGCAATCTTATAGGAGCTAGAGACATAGATGCCAAGCTTTTAAAGCTAAAAACTCCTATTTTAAATGAGGTAGAATTAAATCAAATTAGACACTCAAGTTTCAATATAAGCGAATTATCTACACTATTTAATATTACGCTAGGTCCAAATAGTCTAAAACTTGCGTTGGACAACTTATGTAAAAAAGCAGCTCAAGTAGTGAGAGAGGGAGCTGCAATTATTATTTTGAGTGACCGTTGTTCTAAAACTATTAACATTAGTGAAGATATCAGCTATATTCCACCTTTATTAGTAGTGGGAAGTATTCATCATCATTTAATTAAACAAGGATTACGTTCAAAAACATCTTTAATTATCGACACAGGACAGTGTTGGAGTACCCATCATTATGCATGTCTGTTTGGCTATGGAGCCTCAGCCGTATGTCCATACCTTACGCTAGAAACAATACGACAATGGTGGCAGGCTCCTAAGACTCAGAAGCTAATCAATAATAACAAAATAAATATTACTGGACTTCAAGAAGCATTAAAAAATTATCGTCATGCTGTAGAAGTAGGATTACTAAAAGTTCTTTCTAAAATGGGAGTTTCTTTATTATCTTCTTACCATGGGGCTCAAATTTTTGAGGCTATAGGTCTAAACTTAGATATCATTGATACGGCTTTCAAGGGAACAAGTAGTCGTATCGGTGGACTAAACTTTATAGAGCTAGCTCAGGAAACAATTAAAATTCATAGCCAAGCTTTTCCAGAACTAACTGACAAAAAACTCAGAAATTTTGGTTTTATTAAATACCGCTCAGATGGAGAATATCACACGAATTCTCCAGAAATGGCGAAGATTCTTCATAAAGCTGTTAATAACTATAGCCGAAAAGATAACAAGTCAAACAAAGAAGCTTACAACTACTATGAAACATATCAAAAATATCTTAAAAAACGTCCTGTAACAACCTTAAGAGATCTCCTCGAGTTTAATAGTGATCGTTCTCCTATAGCAATTACTGAAGTTGAGCCTGTAGAAAATATAGTAAAACGATTTTGTACAGGAGGTATGTCTTTAGGAGCATTATCAAGAGAGGCTCATGAAACTCTTGCAATTGCGATGAATCGTCTGGGAAGTAAGTCAAATTCAGGAGAAGGAGGGGAAGATCCTATTCGATTTACTACTTTGTCTGATGTAGATGAAAATGGATATTCTCCAACATTTCCTCACTTGAAAGGTCTATTTAATGGTGATACTGCGAGCTCAGCAATTAAACAAATTTCATCTGGAAGATTTGGAGTTACACCAGAATACTTGATGAACGCTCAGCAATTAGAAATTAAAATGGCTCAAGGAGCAAAACCAGGAGAAGGTGGACAATTACCGGGGGAAAAAGCTAGTTCTTATATTGCTATGTTAAGAGGCTCAAAGCCTGGTGTTACCCTCATTTCTCCACCTCCTCATCATGATATATACTCTATTGAAGACCTAGCTCAATTAATCTTTGATCTTCATCAAGTTAATCCTAAAGCAAAAGTTTCCGTTAAGCTTGTAACAGAAATTGGTATCGGAACTATAGCAGCAGGAGTAGCAAAAGCTGATGCTGATATAATACAAATTTCTGGACATGATGGAGGTACAGGAGCATCACCTTTAAGTTCTATTAAACATGCGGGATGCCCATGGGAGCTTGGAGTTACTGAAGTTCATCGAACGTTGATAGAAAATCAACTTCGTAATCGGGTCGTTTTGCGTACTGATGGTGGCCTAAAAACAGGTTGGGATGTTGTAATAGCAGGAATGATGGGAGCTGAGCAATTTGGCTTTGGTTCTATTGCTATGATTGCTGAAGGATGTATTATGGCACGTATATGTCATACCAATAATTGTCCTGTTGGAGTCGCTACACAACAAGAGAAATTACGAAAAAGATTTAACGGAATTCCTGCAAATGTTGTTAATTTCTTTTATTTTATTGCTGAGGAAATTCGTGTTATTTTAGCTGAAATAGGTTATGAATCACTAGAAGAAATCATTGGACGTTCTGATCTTTTGACAACACGTCATGATACTCGCTTAAGTAAAACTCAATCAATTGATTTAAAATGTATTCTTAATCTTCCCGACGTAAAAGAAAATCGTACTTGGCTTGATCATAAAAAATATTACAGAAAAAGCTTAACGTTAGATAATCAACTGCTTGAAGATCCTGAAATTATATTTGCTATCGATAATCACAAAACTATTGTTAAAAATCTTAGTATTTCTAATATTGATCGCACTGCTGGTGGCCGAATAGCGGGAACATTAGCTAGAAAATATGGGAATAATGGATTTTCTGGAAAATTAGAACTTAAGTTTAAAGGATCAGCAGGACAAAGTTTTGCTGCTTTTAATTTGTCTGGCATGTTTATGTATTTAGAAGGGGAGGCTAATGACTATGTTGGCAAAAGCATGAATGGTGGAGAAATTGTAATAATTCCCAACAAAAAATCAAAATTTAAAGCGGAAGATAATATTATTATTGGGAATACCTGTCTTTATGGTGCTACTGGAGGAACTTTATCGGTAAACGGTCGTGCAGGGGAAAGATTTGGAGTTCGCAACTCTATGGGGAAAGCAATTATAGAAGGTGCTGGAGATCATTGTTGTGAGTATATGACAGGTGGCGTAATAGTAGTATTAGGTACAGTTGGTCGCAACGTTGGAGCAGGTATGACTGGTGGCCTTGGTTACTTCCTAGATGAAAGTGATAATTTTCCTGAAAAGATTAATTTTGATAGTGTAAACATACAAAGAATTTGTACTCATGAAGGAAAGACACAGTTAAAAAATTTAATTCAGTTCCACTTTGATAGAACAAACAGTAAAAAAGCTAAACATATTCTTGATAATTGGGAAATTTATGTGTATCAGTTTTGGCAAGTTTTTCCACCTTCCGAATCTAACATTCCCGAAACCAATCAAAATTTATCTAATTTCTGTACTTAAAATTTTATTAACAAATAAATTATTAAGCTGGAAAATTATAATTTATAAGGAATAAGATCACATAAGCTGAAATATGTGTAATTTAAAAAATGTATGATAAAAATGTTGCGTTTTTTAACATTCTCGAGTAAATAATTTTTATACGATATAATTCAAGGAATAACTAATAAAGTAACTATCGTTCAAATACAGATATTAAAATCTTATATAGTTAAATAAATAAAAGCTTAATATCTTTTTATATATAGCTTACTGGATAAGTAAACTATATGTGGCAGTACATGAACAAACCTTATCTTATAATCTAAAGTATAGATACGTTACCACATTTCAAAAATATGATGCTAGTCAAATATTTGACTTTCATAAATGAAATTTTTATAAAAACCAGGAGTTGTGCTACATATGTTCACCCACGTTAAGTCAACCATTCGTCATATTATTCCAGAGACAGTCAATGGTCGTTCTTTGCTAAAGGTAGTCTATGTTGTATTAGAACCACAGTATCAAAGTTCCCTCTCTGCAGCAGTTAGAAACATTAATAGTAGCAATTCTAAAATAGCAATTGAAGTAAGTGGATATCTAATAGAAGAACTTCGAGATCCGGAAAATTATAAACAGTTTCAACAAGATGTAGAACAAGCAAACTTGTTCATTGCTTCCTTGATTTTTATTGAAGATTTGGCCGATAAGGTTGTTGAAACTGTTTTACCTTTCCGTGAGAAATTAGATGCTATAATAATTTTTCCATCAATGCCACAAGTGATGCGTTTGAATAAATTGGGAAGCTTCTCAATGAGTCAGTTGGGTCAATCTAAAAGTATGGTTTCCCAATTTATGCGTAAACGACAGCAGAATTCTGGAACAGGTTTTCAAGATGCAATGCTAAAGTTATTACGTACACTGCCTCAGGTTTTAAAATATCTTCCGGTAGAAAAGGCACAAGACGCTCGAAACTTTATGTTAAGTTTCCAATATTGGTTAGGCGGTTCTTCAGAAAATTTAGAGAACTTTCTACTCATGTTAGCTCATAAATACTCTTTTCCTGACCTATTTAAAAATGAAGTAATTAGTTATAAAGAACCCATTGTTTATCCTGATATAGGAATCTGGCATCCCTTATCATTGAAAATGTTTGAAGATATTACATCTTATTTAGAATGGTATAATGCGCGTACAGATATTTCAGACGATCTAAAAAAATCTACAACACCATGTATAGGATTAGTACTCCAAAGAACTCATTTAGTAACAAAAGATGATGCTCATTACGTTGCGATGGTTCAAGAATTAGAGTCAATGGGAGTAAGAGTTATTCCTGTATTTGCAGGCGGTTTAGATTTTTCTAAACCTATCGAAGCATATTTTTGGAATAATTCTACTACTAATAACAATAGCGCGAGAACTCCTATAATAGATACCATCGTTTCTTTAACAGGATTTGCCTTAGTAGGTGGACCGGCAAGACAAGATCATCCAAAAGCAATAGATGCATTAAAATCTTTAAATTGCCCTTATATGTGCGTATTACCATTAGTATTTCAAACTACTGAAGAATGGGAGGATAGTGATTTAGGATTACATCCAATTCAAGTTGCATTACAAATAGCTATACCTGAACTAGATGGTGCTATCGAACCTATAATATTATCAGGAAGAGATGGTAATACCGGACGATCAATAGCGCTTCAAGATCGTATTGAAACAATTGCACAAAGAGCTGCAAAATGGGCTAGTTTAAGAAAAAAAGCAAGGATAGATAAAAAAATAGCTATCACTATTTTTAGTTTTCCACCTGATAAAGGCAATATTGGATCAGCAGCATATTTAGATGTATTTAGTTCTATTTACGAAGTAATAAAAGCGCTAAAGGATAAAGGGTATAACTTATCAGAGCTACCAGATTCACCAAAAGCTTTAATGGATAGTATCATCCAAGATGCTCAAGCTCAATATGCTTCTCCTGAACTAAATGTAGCTTATCGAATGTCTGTTGAAGAATATGAAAAATTAACTCCATACTCTACACGTTTAGAAGAAAATTGGGGAACTCCTCCTGGAAATCTTAATAGTGACGGTCAAAATTTAGTTATATATGGTAAGCATTTTGGGAATGTTTTTATCGGTGTGCAACCAACTTTTGGGTATGAAGGAGATCCTATGCGTTTATTATTCTCAAGGTCTGCTAGTCCTCATCATGGATTTGCTGCATACTACACATATTTAAACCAAGTTTGGCAAGCAGATGCAGTATTACATTTTGGTACTCATGGATCTTTAGAATTTATGCCAGGAAAACAAATGGGAATGTCAGGTGATTGTTACCCTGATACTCTAATTGGGAATATTCCTAATTTATATTACTATGCAGCTAATAATCCATCAGAGGCTACTATTGCAAAACGTCGTAGTTATGCAGAAACTATTTCATACCTAACTCCCCCGGCTGAAAATGCAGGACTCTATAAAGGATTAAAAGAATTAAATGAGTTAATAGGATCATATCAAACTTTAAAAGATAGCAGTCGCGGAATCCAGATAGTTAATACAGTCATGGATCAATGTCGATTAGTGAATTTAGATAAAGATATTCAGTTACCTGAGATTGACGCAAAAGAAATGACTGCAGAAGAGAAAAACAATATTATTGGTATTGTTTACAGTAAACTCATGGAAATTGAGTCTCGTCTGTTGCCATGTGGTCTACATGTTATTGGTAAAGCTCCAACAGGGGAAGAAGTAGTTGCAACGCTAGTAAATATTGCATCACTAGACAGAGAAGAAGAAGAAATAATATGTTTACCGCGCCTCATCGCTGAAAGTATAGGACGGGATATTAAAGATATATATTACAACAATGATATTGGTAAACTAGAAGACGTTGAATTATTACAAAAGATTGTGTTAGCAACTAGAGAAGCTATAACTTCGATGGTTAAAGCAAGCATGAATGAAGAAGGTAGAGTAAATTTCATATCAAAAATAGATATTTTAAAAATTACTCAAAAATCTCCTTGGGCAAGTACTCTAGAAAAACTAGGATATTCCAAAATTAATAAAAGTTCTTTAAGGTTACTTTTTGAATATCTTCAATCTTGTCTAGAAAAAATTTGCACAAGTCATGAATTAGATGCACTACTAAAAGGATTAGAAGGAGAATATGTTTTACCTGGACCAGGTGGTGATATTGTTCGTAATCCTGACGTTTTACCAACAGGTAAAAATATTCATGCATTAGACCCTCAATCTATTCCAACATTAGCTGCAGTAAAGTCTGCCAAAATAGTAGTAGATTCTCTTCTTAAACGTCAAAAAATTGATAATGGAGATAAATATCCAGAAACTATTGCATGTGTTCTTTGGGGTACTGATAATATTAAAACATACGGAGAATCTTTAGCTCAAATTATGTGGATGGTAGGAGTTAAACCTCTTCCAGATTCTCTAGGAAGAATTAATAAATTAGAACTAATACCTCTTGAGGATTTGGGAAGACCTCGTATTGATGTTGTTGTAAATTGTTCTGGTGTATTTCGTGATCTTTTTATTAACCAAATGAACTTATTGGATCAGGCCGTAAAAATGGCAGCAGAAGCGGATGAGCCTTTAGATATGAACTATGTACGTAAGCATGCGTTACAACAAGCTTCAGAAATGGATATTAATGTTAGAGAAGCTGCAACTCGTATCTTTTCTAATGCGTCTGGTTCTTATTCTTCTAATGTTAATTTAGCAGTAGAAAACAGTAGTTGGGAAAAGGAAGAAGAGTTACAGAATATGTATTTAAATAGAAAAAGTTTTTCTTTTGATTCAAGTAATCCTGGTGTTATGAAAGATAATAGAAAAATATTCGAATCTGCTCTAAAGACAGCTAGTGCAACTTTCCAAAATTTAGACTCCTCGGAAGTTAGTTTGACAGATGTTTCCCATTATTTTGATTCTGATCCAACAAAAATTGTAGCTAGTTTAAGAGAGGATGGGCAAGAGCCTGCAGCTTATATAGCTGATACAACGACTGCTAATGCACAAGTACGTACTTTATCTGAAACTATTCGACTAGATACACGTACTAAGTTATTAAATCCAAAGTGGTATGAAGGGATGTTATCTCATGGCTATGAGGGTGTTAGAGAAATTTCGAAACGTTTAGTAAACACTATGGGATGGTCTGCGACTGCTAATGCAGTCGATAACTGGGTATATGAAGATGCAAATACTACATTTATTGAAGATGAAGAAATGTGTAAACGTTTAATGGATCTAAACCCTAATTCTTTTCGTAAGATGGTTAGTACCTTATTAGAAGTTAATGGTAGAGGCTATTGGGAAACATCTGACAGTAATTTGGAACGATTACAAGAGCTTTATCAACAAGTTGAAGATAAAATTGAAGGGGTAGACTAAAAAACCTAGTTTTTATCTTAATTCTATGGTTAGGGACAAAACTAAGCATATTTACATATATGTACGGTTAGATTTGAATTGTTATTAATATACTTAAAAATTTTAATAACTTCTTATCTACCGATATATTCTATTATTAATTGTGGAGAATGAAATATTCTCTATTAGTAATAAGTTTGTGTAGTAGTCTTTATGAATAAACAAGAACTGTGGCAACGTTATCAAAACTGGCTGTACTATCATAGTGGATTAGGAATATATCTTGATATCAGTCGAATGAGATTCAGTCAAGATTTTGTTGATCAACTTAGTCCAAAGTTCAATAAAGCTTTTCAAGATATGGAGTCTTTAGAAAGTGGAAAGATTTCTAATCCTGACGAAAAGAGAATGGTTGGACATTATTGGTTAAGAGCTCCAGAATTAGCTCCTAATGATGCAATAAGAAAAGAAATTACTGAACCTCTGATTAAAATTAAACAATTTGTTGAGAAAATTCATCAAGGTACTATCAAACCACCATCATCTAGTAAGTTTACTGATGTGCTTTGTGTCGGTATTGGAGGCTCAGCCTTAGGACCTCAATTTGTATCAGAGGCACTATCTTCTCATAGGCCTTCTATGTCTATTCATTTCATTGATAATACAGATCCAGAGGGAATAGAAAAAACCATTCATAAAATTGGTGAACGTCTTAAAAGTACTTTGGTAATTGTTACTACTAAGTCCGGAAAAACACCTGAAACTCGAAATGGGATGTTAGAAGTTGAACAAGCTTATAAGATGCAAGGTCTGAAATTTGAATCTCATGCTGTCGCAGTTACTATGCCAGGTAGTTTAATGGATCAGTTAGCGAGTGAATGGCTTGAAAGATTTCCTATGCAAGATTGGGTGGGCGGAAGAACATCTGAATTATCTGCTGTTGGTTTATTGCCTGCTGCTTTACAAGGCATTGACATTGATGAAATGTTAATTGGAGCTAAAGAAATGGATGAAGCCACTAGAGTCAAATCGTTAAAGGACAATCCTTCTGCATTATTAGCTCTGGCCTGGTACTATTCTGGAAATGGTAAAGGAGAAAAAGATATGGTCGTCCTTCCATACAAAGATAGCCTACTTCTTTTCAGTCGTTACTTACAACAACTAGTTATGGAATCTTTAGGTAAAGAAAAAGATCTTGATGGAAATATAGTTCATCAAGGTATTGCTGTATATGGCAACAAAGGATCAACAGATCAACATGCTTATGTTCAGCAGCTTCGGGATGGAGTTTCTAATTTTTTTGCTACTTTTATTGAGGTACTTGAGGATGGGCAGAATAGCCCATTAGAGTTAGAACCTGGGGTAACATCAGGTGACTATTTATCTATTTTCTTACAAGGAACTAGGCAAGCATTATATGAAAATGGAAGAGATTCCATTACAATCACCATACCTCAAGTAAAGCCTCGTACAATAGGAGCTTTAATTGCTATGTATGAGAGAACAATTAGCTTTTATGCTTCCTTAGTCAATATTAATGCTTACCATCAACCTGGAGTAGAGGCAGGTAAACAAATGGCTGCTTCAATATTAGATTTACAAACTAAAGTACAAACAATAATCAAGCAAACAACTGGAAAGATAAATGTTGAGACTTTAGCATTACAAACAGGACATCCTGACGAAATAGAAGCAGTTTATAAAATTGTTCGCCATCTTGCGGCAAATAATCGTAATATTGTTTTAGAAGGAGACTTGTCTAATTTATTAAGTTTAGAGGTTTCAGCGATTTAGCTATTTTGGTGGGCATAGCCCACCAAAACAGCTAAATTACTTTGAATACCCAGCCTCATACTTACGTTGTATGTCTAATATATTTTTAATTATATTACTAGCTAATTTGAGCTATCTTCCGTGCTAATTCAACATGGAGCTTATGACTAGCTTTATAGGCTATAAAATGAGCCCTAGGTATAAACCCTAATAAGCTCAAATCTCCTAATAGGTCTAAAAGTTTATGCCGCACGGGTTCATCCTTAAATCTTAGAGGGGGATTCATCCAATCTCTATGATTACAGATTAATGCATTTTCAAAACTCCCTCCCTTAATTAGCCCAGATTGTCTCAAATTATCAATTTGATCTATAAAACCAAACGTTCTTGCAGGGGCAATAAAATCTATAAAAGGTTCTTCTTTAGGATTCCAACTAGCCCACTGATTTCCAATAACCCTATAATCAAAGTTAATTCCATAAGTAAAACATATTTGTGGTGAGGGAATCGCTGCAACAAAAGCATCTTTATCTTGTACCCAAATTGGTTCTATAAGAGGTTCACCTTCTTGTATTCCTGAACAAGTAAAATCCGAGGCGATAAAAGCATTTACCCATTTTTTTGCTGAACCATCTAATAAAGGAACTTCCGGTCCATTAATTTCTATACGAGCATTTTTAATTCCACATCCAGTTAGTGCTGCTAGTAGATGCTCTACTGTCCGAACAGTAATATTTTTATCGGACAACTCCGTTGATAATACAGTTTGACTTACCTTAGATACTTGAGCAGGAATAACTGGGTTATTAAAAAGATCTACTCTAACGAAATGATGTCCTTCATTATAGTAGTTAGGTATTATTTTTACCTGAGTTTTTTTTCCAGAATGTAGGCCAATACCTGATATCTCAAACTTTACGTTCATACTTAGCTTCATAATAAATAGTAACTATCTATATTAATTAAAATCTTTCTCCGATTCCAAAATGGACACGCGAATCACCTTCATTATTAATTCCATAATCTACTCTAATTGGTCCAACAGGTGATTGTATTCGAAGTCCAATTCCATATCCATAGCCGTCACTAGGCAACCCTCTTACTACACCAGGAATTCCACGCACAGATCTTTGAGATTTTATTGTTGTACCATAATCAAAGAAAATAGAAGCCCCTACTGCAGGAATGATAGGAAGACGATATTCTGCTGTAGCTTGAAAGTAACTACGTCCATTTCCAACTTCTCCTTCAGCATAACCTCGTATTGAGTTGCTTCCACCAATAACGAAGGCTTCATAAGGAGGTAAATCTTCGAAGACTGTACCTAACTGTACGTTAAAGGCAAAAGCTTGAGGTTTAGGCTGGTTTTCTTCAATAAATCCTAAATCAATTAAATTAACTGGAATATAGTAACTATAATTTCCTCGTAAACGTGTAAAACCAATACTACCTGAACCAATGGGTAGCGTTTGTTCCAATCCTAGACGTATAACATGTCCACTGGTGGGTCTTAAAGGATTATTTCGAAAATCTTGGGCTGCAGCAAAGGTTAATGTATATAAATCATCACGACCTGAGTCACTAAAAGAAAGAGGTTGTTCCGGATAACCATTTATAGGAGCAGAAAGAGGAGCAATATCTCCATCAGCGTTTTCTATTAATACTCGCTGATAATTTAATCCAGCAGTTAATCTCCAATCAGGTTTACTAAAAGGATCTTCTCCTAATGGACGTGCAAAAGATACTCCTCCTCCTGTACGTATAACCCTAGGGCTATCAAAACCATTCATAGTTCTGATTGAACTATCATCTCCATCAAATACAAGAGAAATAGTACGACGACGAAATCCATTTACAGTGTAAGCTGTACGATATGGGTCTCCTGCAATCCAAGGATCTGTAAAATTAACATCAAGAAGTAATTCTCTCTCACCAACTTGTATTTCACCACCAATAGTTTGTCCATTACCTCCTAAATTCTGTTCTTGATAACTTATTGTTCCAAATAATCCACTACTAGAGCTTATCCCAGTTCCAGCAGCTAGTGATCCAGTATTCCCTTCTACCAAATCAACATTTACAATAACTTCTCTTAGATCTTCTCCTGGACTAAAAGAAATTCTTACATCTTCAAATAAACCTAAACCAAATATACGTTGTAGATCAAACTGAGCTGTCTTTCGATTGAATACACTACCTGGTTTTAGCCGCATTTCTCGGGTAACTATAAAATCACGAGTACCACCATTTACAGGCTCATCCTCAGCATTGAAAAAACGGACCTTTATATTTTCTATGACTCCTTCAGCAATAATTAAAGTGATTATACCATCGTCGCTTACTGCAGGAGAACCTATAACTTGAGCAAGATCAAATCCTTGTTCGGCATACCATTCATTGATTTTTTTGATACCCTTTTGAAGATCTCTAAGATTAAGAGTCTTATTATATTGTTGACCAAAAATTTTCTGAACAGTTTCAGGCAATAATGCTCTTTGATCTTCAATATCAGGAACTGTATTGACAACTACTTGTTTTAGAACTGGATTAACTTTAACAGCATAGGTGATTTGCACGCCTAAAGGAGTATCAGTAGGAGTAACTTGAACATTTGCAAAGTAACCAGTTGCATAAATAGCATTAACATCCTGTTGCAATTCAGAACGTGTAGTTGTACGCCCTGGCTTAGTTTGAAGGATATTATATATTAAGTTTTCTAATTCTTCATCTGCTCCTTTAACTATTACCTCAACTACTAAAATTCTTGGTTCTTCTTCTAATGTTTCTTGTTTTTTTATTTCACTTATTTTTGTTTCTTGTAAAGTAAAAGTGTCTGATAAGTTTATATCTTCAAATTTATTAGATGAAGATTTTTCTAATTGAGCAGTATAAAAAATTTTCTGTAATTCTGAAATCGATTTTGTAATAATTGTATTTCTTACAGCTGATACTTTGAGATAAGAGTTAGTTAAATTCGATAAATTATCAGAATATTTTCTTTGATTTAAATGACTAAGAAGCTCTTGTTGAATTTCTTGATCATTTAAGTCTTGTGTAAATAATATATCCTGTCCTTTAACAGGTTTACTTATTGAACATACTGTTGTTGTGAGAATAACTCCTAATAATCGAGAAAAATGTAACTTTTTGATCTGGTTTACCACTTCCACACACTCAATAAAGCTATAGCGTTTTTACTGTTATCTGTTGCCTATTGTCAACCTCAGTGATAGCTAACAGCTCTAATAGCCGGGCCATACCACCTAAAGGTGTCTAAAACTCTGACTATCACAATAATAGAATGTTCCGAAAAAACAAGTTTTTTGAAAAAGAATTATTATCATATTCATATATAAAGACTTTTAGCTTAATTATAAAATCTATTAAAAATAATTTTCTATATCAGTTCATTTCTATCTCTATATAAAATTCTTGTTTTAAGAATATAAAAAAAGTATTACATTAGTAATGTTAACTCATACAAGAAATTGTTTACTTTTTCTTAATTTAAAGTAAACAACACTCTATGGTAAAAATAAAATCCAAATTTATATAATTAATATGTACGAAAAGGATAGCCGAAATTAGTCTTTAGACAAAAAGTATGATTATTTCAAATACTTTTTCTAGGTATTTATAATAACGAAGCTGAATCTCTATCTAATAACAAGACTGCATTAGAATGTTCTCTTAAAAAGGAAGAAGGACAATGTGAAGAAATATTTTCTTGTAACATTATTTTTGTGATCTTTGCTTTATTTTTTCCAGTTGCTAGGCAAAGAATCTTGTTTACTGACAAAATCATCGGAATAGTTACAGTTAAAGCATATTTTGGAACTTCGTCAATAGATTCAAAATGATTTTGGTATACTTGAGACCAACGAGTATTTAGATCAAGTTCAGTAATTTTTACTAAGTCAAAATCATTAAAATTTTTTATTTGTGGCTCGTTAAAAGCTAAATGCCCATTAGCTCCGATTCCTAAGAAACAAATATCAACTTGTTTCCTTTTTAGTAGTTTAGAATACCGCTCACATTCTTTTAAAGGTTCTGATGAACCTCCAGATAAATAGTGGAATGATTTAGCTTTAATACGTTTTTCTACTTTTTCATAAAGATAAGTGCGAAAACTAGCAGGATGTTCCCTATCAATATCTAGATATTCATCTAGATGAAAAAAATTAATACGTGACCAATCAATTTCTCTTGAATTTGTTAGAATTTCAAGAAACTTGATTTGAGAATCACCTGTAGCAAGTAAGATCGTAGCTTCATCTTTTTTGTGTAAAACTTCTATAAGATAATTCTGCGTAATTCTAGCTGCTTCAGCTGATACAGCATTATTATCTTTATGTATCTGAACAGTTAAATAATTCATTGTTAACATTTGATGAATTTTTATATGATATTTACTGTATCTAAATAACAGATAACAGAACTTTTTCTATTTTTATCTAATTTGAATAATATTAAAAGCAAATTAGAAACATTTTCCTAGCCAAGATTATTTAAATATTAATTTTTACGATAATATAAATCCTCTCTTTTTCCCATGGCAAAAGCTAAAGATGTTTTTACTGTCCGGTTAGACTGACTAATAAACAGGACAAATGCAATCAAAGCTAGATTGCTACTAAGAGTAAAAATAGTTTGATAAGTGAGTTGACTTCCTAAAATACCTATTATTGGTCCTGCAAGGGCTATTCCAAGATCATAACCGCCAAGACAAACAGAGTAGACTTGACCTCTTTCTTGAGGAGATGAACGGTCAGAAACTAAGGCAATAATCATAGGCATAAGAATTCCTGCTCCTATTCCTTCAAAAATAGCAGCCAAACATAATTGTTGATTTCCTGTTGCTTGAGTTAATAGGATCATTGAAACGAAATAGCAAAGAATACTAATTGTAATAAACAATCCACGGCCAAATCTATCAGCTACCCTACCTAAAAAAATTCTCGATAAAAAGCTTGTAATAGAAGCTAACGTATAAAATAAACCTGCATTAAAATCTAATCCTTTCTCTTCTAAAAAAAGAGGTAAAAAAGTTATTATGGTACCAAATAACAATCCAACTAATAATAAAACCAATGTTGGAATTACTAGGGAATGACTAGATAAAATTTTATAAAAGCTGTGAGACAAATTATTATTGTCAGTATCAGAAATATCATAAGAATTAAAATTAGATTCTTTTCTCATTGCTGCTACTAAGAGTAACCCTAAAAAACCACAGCTTGCCGAAACAGTGAATAAACTAATATATCCAAAATTCTCTTTTAACCAGTCTCCAAAGATAGGGCCAATACTCATACCAATAGGTGTTACTAAACTCATATAACCAATTATTTTCCCCCTATGTTTTACAGGAGAAAAATCTATTACTAAAGCACTGTAAGCTGTAGTAAAGGCAGAAATACTAATACCATGAATCGCACGAACAATAACTAAAGGAAAGATTGTTTGAACAATAAGATAATTTAATGGAGATAGAGTTGCAATAATTACTCCTATGTAGAGCACTAATTTTCTACTTTTAGTATCAGCTAAGTAACCTAATAGTGTGCGAGAAAATAATGATCCTACAGCGAAACTACCCAAAATCAAACCAATTTGAGGTTTTGTACCACCAAGATATTCTATATATGTTGGTAAGGTGGGTAATAAAACTGTAATGCTAATCCAAAAAAATAAGCTTACTCCTAATAGAAGTCCTAAGTTCTGTTTTTGTCGAAAATCAAGATCAGTATAATCCATTAAGATGTCCACAGAGAATATTTAACTCATAATAATATTGTTTTTAACTAAAAAGCTATTTAGTTAAATTAAATAAAATCTGTAAACACAATGATTATAGACCGAACCTGTTAAGAATTAGTGTTAAGTTAAATATATATATGATATATAAACTTTTAATATTCAGTTGAATATTAAAAGTTTTAAAATTATTTTTTCCTACTTGATGGAATTTTTATATCTGCAATTTTTTTAAGATAACTTACAAGGAAATTGTAAACTAAAAACTCAACAGAATAAATATTGCTATTAATACTTTGGGACTTAAACAAAATTAATATATTACCTATTAAAGTATAAAAACTTAAGTTTAGAAGGCAATTTACATACATTATTTTTTATCGTAAATATTTAAATTTAGATATTATGGCTAAACTATCAACTGAATTGGAGCAACACTTTTTCCAAGAAAAATTATTAAATGATATTAAATTGATTGATATTCTAGAATTAGCTGGGAAAAGAGTTTTCGGCTTTTTATTTGTAATTTTATCTATTCCTTCTGCTCTACCAATTCCAGCACCTGGTTATTCAATTCCTTTTGGAATATTAATACTTATTTTGGCTGTTCAATTCGTTCTAGGAACTAGAATTCCTTGGTTTCCTAAAAAGCTATTAAATAGCTCAATAAAATTAGAAACTGCACAAGCCTTTATAAGGAAAAGTCAACCATGGTTAAAACGTATTGAGTTATTAGCTCGTCCTCGCATGACTTATGTTTGTACGAATACAATAACACGTATTTTTATTGGTTTAATAATTATATTAATGTCAATTTCTATGATGATTCCTATTCCTGGGACAAACACATTACCTGCAGTAGGTATTTTCATAACAGGTTTTGGTATACAAGAAAACGATGGATTAGTTACTTTTCTTGGACTAGTAGTTTGTTCAATAGCTAGTATTTTGTCCGCATCTATTCTTATGGTTGCTATCTGGGGTGGAAGTACACTTATTGAAATATTTAAAAATTATCTGATACTTTAAAAATTACTTAGAACTTATCAATAAAACGCTTTAGTTCTACTAAAAAGAATATGATATTTTCTAGAGACTTACAGTAAAAATATATTTTGTTTTTGATTACAGTGATAAAGCAACTTGTTTTATTTACTTTTGAATTGAAATCGTTAATATAATAACAATAATTTATAATTATTACTAATTAAATAATAAATAGAGATGGCAAAAGTATCAATCGGTCTATTATTTGGCGGATCTTCAGAAGAACATGCGGTTTCCATTAATTCAGCTAAAGCTATCTTTCAAGCACTACAAATAGGTGATAATTGCTTTAAGTACAAGATCATACCTGTTTATATACAGAAAAACGGTATTTGGATAGCTGGAGAAATAGCTAAACAAGTCTTAGAAACCAAAAATGCTTTGTCGACAATACCCTTACGAGAAGAGGAAAAAATTCAACTATGGCAATTTCCAATTGAAGTAAATCAAGTAGAAGTCTGGTTCCCAGTTTTACATGGACCAAATGGGGAAGACGGAACTATTCAAGGTTTGCTAAAACTAATGCAAGTTCCTTTTGTCGGAACTGGTGTCTTGGGATCGGCAATAGGAATGGATAAAATTGCAATGAAAACAATGTTTTCACAAATAGGATTGCCTCAAGTTAAATATTTAACTCTTGAATATTCTAAATTGTGTTCTAATGCTCAATATAGTTCTCAACTATATGATGAAATTAACATCAAATTTGGATATCCATGTTTCGTTAAACCAGCAAATTTAGGCTCTTCAGTTGGAGTTTCAAAAGTTTATTCTGATAATGAGTTATGTATTGCTTTAAAAAATGCAGCTGCTTATGATAATCGAATTATTATTGAAGAAGGAATTACTGCTAGAGAATTAGAGTGTGGAGTTTTGGGAAACGATAATCCTAAAGCCTCTGTTGTAGGAGAAATCACTTTTGAAAATGATTTCTATGATTATGAGGCTAAGTATAAAGATAGTAGTTCTAAAATACATATTCCTTCTCAATTACCAAATTGCATAATAGAAAAAATTCAACAACTTGCTGTTCTGGCATTTACAGTACTCAACTGTAGAGGATTAGCTAGAGTAGATTTCTTTTATATTGAAGAAACTCAAGAAATTTTTATTAATGAAATTAACAGCTTTCCAGGTTTTACAGAGTCTAGTATGTATCCAAAATTATGGATGAAGACAGGATTAGATTTTCATGAACTAGTAAATGAGCTAATTGAATTAGCTTTAAAATAAATTATTTAGAAAATTAATTTTAAGAAGAAGTATAAAGAACGAATACCTACAGGCAAAAGACAAATATCCAACAGCCATTTTTTATTTTTTGTATTCTAGTAAAGGAATACTATATGAAGTAAACTTTACTTTATTTAAGGCATTAATAATTAATTTTTCATCGTTAGGCCAATAACTTTCATCTAACCTAATTAATTTTTTATTTTTTTTATCTTGAAGAAATATGAAAATTGGTATTTTAGTCTGATTACTTTTTCCAGCATGCCCAGATAGGATAGATTTTAGATTCTGACAAGATACTTTATTAGTTGCTTGTTCCTGATTCAAATTAATAATGACTATTTTGATAGAATCTAAATTTTGGGCATTTTCTATAATTATTTGTACTTTATCGTCTCGGAAATCAACTTTTCCCCAAATAATTAATACAGAATCTTTTACTAAAGTATCCTTAATTTTCTTATAACTATTTGGAAAGCAAACTCCTTCAATCTGTCTTGAAACATCTTCTAAGGTAAGAAAGGACATTTGATCTCCCTTTTTAGTTGTATATTCCTTAATCTCATTGATTATAGATACAATAACAACTTGTCTTTTAGCTTTTTGGATCACTATTTCGTCGAAAGAAAGTGGAGAGAGTATTGAAACTGATTCTTTAATTATTCTTAAAGGATGTTCTGAAACATAAAATCCAAGATACTCTTTCTCAAATTTAAGTTTCTCTTGTAAAGAAAAATCTTCAACTATTGGAGAACTTGGAACATCTTCATATTCTAAATTTAAGTTAGAACTGTCAGGGCTATTAGTGATTAAATCAAAAATATTTAATTGACCACTTTCTTTATCCTTTGCTCTTTTTTGTGCCCAAGATATTACTAAATCAAGATCATTAATTAACTGTTTACGATTACTGGCTATGCTATCAAAAGCACCAGAATAAATTAAAGTTTCTAATGCCCTTTTATTAACAGTCCTTGAATCGGTATGAGAACAAAAATCTGCAAGAGATTTAAAATTGGTAGTTAGTTCTGTTCTGGCTTTTAAAATACTTTCTATTGCACCCTCTCCTAGATTTCTAACGGCTGATAATCCGAAAAGAATTTGATTTCTTAAAGGAGTAAAGTCTTTTAGAGAAAGGCTAATATCTGGAGGTAAAACTTCAATACCCATTTTTTGACAATTTTCTCTGTATTTTTCTACTTTATCTTGATTATCACTGTTGGCACTTAGTAAGGCAGTCATGTATTCAACAGGGTAATTAGCTTTTAAATATGCTGTCTGATAGGTTATGTAAGCATAAGCAGTGGAATGAGATTTATTAAAACAGTTAGAAGCTATTAAACCATTATTTAATATAAAATTATGATCTTTTTCTATACCAATATCAAATACTTCATGAATTCCTAAAGATTTACGACGTATAATTTTAGCCATAATTTTCTAATGTAAAACTTTAATTTTTTTAACTTAATATTAAACTTTATATTATTAATATCCAAAGATTGATTATTAAAATTTAAATAAAAATAGAAACAAATTATTCATAGCTATTGTATTTATATAATATGTTTCATAACATTTTTTAAGACAAGCTAATTGATTGTTTTGTATTATAGGATTTTAATATAAATCGTATTTTAATAAGGTACAGTTTAAAGAACCATTATAAATTGGAGTACGATTAGATGCTCTTAAGCCAATTTGTTGAGTTAATTTTTTATCTTCACTTAAAATATAAGCTACCCATCCTTTAAAGCGATGTTTGAGTACATCTCCTAATAGTTTGTATAATTTCCCTAATTCTTGAGAGTCTCCTATACGCCTACCATAAGGAGGATTACATATAATAATTCCTTTATCTGCTGGTGCTTCAATATCTTTTAAAGCTATTTGAATAAAATCAATATATTTTTCAATATTACATCTTTTTGCATTAATCCTTGCCTGCTCTATTACTGATAAATTATGATCACTGCCAAAAATAGGTGCTTTAAGTTTTTTTCTCTGTTTTTTGACTGCCTCATTAATTATATTTTTATAAAGTTTTTCATCAAAATCTGGCCAAAATTGAAATCCAAAAGATTTTCTATTTAATCCCACAGCCATATTTAAACTTTTCAAGGTTGCTTCAATAGGTATAGTTCCTGATCCACACATAGGATCTAATAAACAAATATCAGGTGTCCATTCTGCTATATCCAATAGTGCTGCAGCCAAACTTTCTTTAATAGGTGCGAGTCCCATAGCTGCACGATATCCTCTTCTATGTAAACTATTTCCAGAGCTATCTAAACTTAGGATGCATGAATTGTCGTTAATATGCGCATTTATTAAAATCTCAGGATTTTTAGTATCAATAGTAGATCTTTTATTAAAACGATCTCTTTGCTGGTCAATAATAGAATTTTTAATTTGTAGAGCAGTAAAGTGAGTATGATTTAACTTTAAGTTTTTCCCTGTACAATTTACTGCAAATGTCTGTTCTGTCTTTAAATATTGAGACCAATCTATTTTGCCAACATTATCATATAGTTCTAGCCCATCATTACATCTAATTGTAAAAATAGGCATTAGAAAACGAAGAATAGTTCTTGACCATATGTTTACTCTATATAACAAGGATTTATCACCTTGAAAATATACTCCTGCAAATGTAATTTCAATACTCTTAGCGTTTAAATTTTTTAATTCCTGAGCAGCCACTTTTTCCAATCCTCTAGCGACAGTGGCGAAGTATTGATTAGGCATTAATTTAGTGATTTTGTAGAATAGTTCTTATAGACTGTCATAACTCACCTAATATTTTTATTGTTAAAAATTAGTCTATCGCAAATATTAGAGTGCGATTATATTACCTATAGTAGTTGGATGATAATACTGTAAAACTAATCTATTCTTATGAATTACGTCAATAAATAATAAACTTGTTGATAAAACCAATTTCTAGGAGAAACATTACTGTTAAAAATTGCTTTATAGATAAGATATTTGAAATTTTCATAACTATGATTGATACAAATCTATTATAACAAATTCTTGAAATCAACACTTGGGAATAAACCCTAAAGCCAATAATCATTACAAGAATAAAAAGCTTTTATGATCTTTTATTATTTAATAATGTATTGAATTGACTATTAAACTATGTCTAAAAACTATTGAATAAATAATGACGGGCAACAATCATTAAATTCTATAAGTTATTTATTTCCAGATTAGTCAAATTCAAGCTGTGGAGACAAACATTTGAAAAGCAAATTTTTTCAAGGTCTATTAGGAAGGCGAAAAAAAGCTGCTTTTGTATTAATTATTGTTTGGGGTATCATTATCAGCTTATATTTTGTACCTTGGGGAATCTGGATTGTTTATATAATAACCACTCTTTTGAGTTTTCGATCACTTCTTATTATCATAACTCAACCAACTAGAATATCCACGTCTTTACCTTACGAGGATTTAAAGCAAATTCCTTCAGTCTCTTTACTAGTAGCAATAAAGAACGAAGAAACCGTTATTCGTCAATTAGTAACAGAATTATGTGGTTTAGATTATGTGCTTGGAAAATACGATCTCTGGATTGTAAATGATCATAGTACTGATAAAACAGTTAGTATACTAAACGACTTGGCTCAAGAATATCCTCAACTTAATATCCTTCTCTTGTAGCAAGAGGTGGTAAATCTGGGGCTCTAAAGAGTGTTCTTCAAAAAGCTAGAGAAGATGTAATTGTAGCTTTTAATGCAAATGCTAGGGTTTCTAAAGACTTATTAAAACATGTAATTCCATTATTTGCTCAAGAAGAAATAGGTGCAGTACAAGTACGCAAGAAAGTTGTCAATGAGACCTTAAATTTATGGACTCGGGAATAAGCAGCAGAGATGGCGTTAGATAGTTTTTTTCAAGAGCAACGTATTTCAGTTAATGGGATTGGAGGATTACGAGATAATGGCCAGCTTGTTCGTCGTATCGCTTTAGCTAAACGTGGAGGATAGAGCGAACAAACTATTACCGATGATTTGGATTTGACTATTCGTTTGCATTTAGATGGTTAGAAAATTAAGTTTTTAAATAATCATGCTGTTGAAGAAGAAGGTGTTGTAAGCGCAAAAGCTTTGTGGCATAAGCGTAATCACTGGGCAGAGGGAGGTTACTAACGTTATTTAGATTATTGGAAGTTTATCCTATATCAACCTATGGGATGGAGTAAAAAGTTTGACTTAATTTTATTTACATTAGTGCAGTATCTTTTACCGAGTGCTATTACTCCTGATTTTATAATGATGATTGTTCATCACCGTTTATCCTTATTAAGTCTTTTGATAGGGCTAATGCTATCTTTATCTTGCTGGGGAATGTTTGTAGGCTTACGTCGAATTTATGGTAAAACAGTTTGGACAACTTTTAGTGTATTACGCTTAATCATAAAAACTTTATGGGGGGTATTATATATGATGCATTGGTTAATTGTTATGCCTTGTGTTAGAGGGAGAATGTCAATTAGAGCTAAACGTTTAAAGTAGATTAAAACTATACATCAAGGGACTATCGTAACAATTGATGAATAACTGAAGTAATTGCTATAGATATAATCTATATAGATAGTTTATTAGGCTACTAGAATTAAATTCATATAGACTATATCAACCAAGTACACATGTAAGAGAAAGTAAAATCAATATTTATGAAGTAAGGTGTTAAATATGACACGAAAATAAGAGTTGTATTATTGGTCATTATTCATAAAAATTTCTTAGATGTAATACTTAAAATATTTAATTCCTAATTGATAAAATATAAGAAAAGTAGATCATTATTTATTATTTTTCCTGGATTGTATAGAATATTAAGTGTTACTAAAAAAATGGAGATGATTTTTATTCTAAAACAGTTCTCTACTGTAAAAGTAACTTGAAAGTTTAAATTTAGTATTCTTTTAACTTTATTGAATATATAACTATATATGAAATACGCCTTAGTTCATGAATGGCTAACTCCAAAAGCTACAGGAGGTTCTGAATTAGTAGTCAAAGAAATTCTTAAGCATATAAAAGCTGATGTTTATTCTCTTATTGACTTTGAATCTACTAATCCTAAAAGTTATCTTTATAACCGCTCTATTGGAACCACTTTCTTACAATATTTCCCTTTAGCCTATAACGGCGTTCAAAAGTATTTACCTTTTTTGCCTTTAGCTATAGAGCAATTGGATTTAAGAGAATACGATGTAATACTATCTTCTTCTCACTCTGTAGCTAAAGGAATACTTGCCAGTCCACATCAGCTTCATGTATGTTACTGTCATACACCAATGCGCTATGCCTGGGATTTAACTTTTGACTATCTCAAAAATTCTATAATAGGTAGAGGAATTCCTGGAATATTTACTCGTTATTTATTACATCATTTAAGACAGTGGGATGTTATCTCTGCTAATCGTGTTGATTTTTTTATAGCTAATTCTCACCATACTGCTGATCGTATATGGCGTTGCTATCGTCGTAAGGCCAAGGTTATATATCCTCCAGTAGATATAGATAGATTTACTTATACTGCTAAAAAAGATAATTTTTATGTTACTGTTTCTAGGCTAGTTAGTTATAAAAAAATTAACTTAATTGTACAGGCCTTCAATAAGCTAGGATATCCTTTAATCGTTATCGGTGACGGACCAGAAATTTCTAAAATTCGTTCGATTGCTCAGCCAAATATAAAAATTCTAGGAGCGCAAAAAGATTCAGTAGTAGAAAACTATGTTGCAAAAGCAAAAGCTTTTATATATGCTGCTTGTGAAGATTTTGGAATAGCTTTAGTAGAAGCTCAAGCTTGTGGTACTCCAGTTATTGCTTATGGGAATGGTGGTGCATTAGAGACTGTAATTGATGTTCAAAAAAATGTACAAGATGGAACTGGAATTTTATTTAAAGATCAAACTGTTCAGTCTCTTGTTGAAGCAGTTGAAACTTTTCATGATTTTCAACATCAAGTAAATCCTGAAAGTTGTCGCCGTCAAGCGGAGAAATTTTCTCCTAAAATCTTTGAAACATCTTACTTAGCTTTTTTAGAAAAATGCTATGAAGACTTTACTGCAAATTCCTCGTCATAAATTTATATTTATCAATGTATGTAATTTGCTTAGTAAAATTCTGACAAATTAATATGGTGTAATTTAGAGGAGTGAGATGACTATTAATAACCAATTTACTTCTATTAAAACGTTACAAATTCTAATAAGAAAAAAATCAATTACCTCAATTGTTCAAAAACTTCATCATAGATCTCGAACACAATATATATTGAGTAATCAATTTATTAAAAGATCTTTTGATATATTATTTTCTTTTTCTGTATTGATTATTTTTTTACCTCTTTACTTGCTGTTAAGTTTTTTAATAGCAGTTAGTTCTCCTGGGCCTGTTTTTTATTTTCAAGAAAGGGCTGGAAAAAATTTTAAAAAGTTTAAATGTATTAAATTTAGAACGATGGTTCAAAATGCAGATGAAGTATTAGAATCAATAATGGCAAGTTCTCCACAGATTAAAGCTGAATTTGAAAATAATTTTAAGCTAAGAGAGGATCCTCGGGTTACCTGGATCGGGAAGTTCCTCCGTTTAACTAGTTTAGATGAATTTCCTCAATTTTGGAACGTCTTAAAAGGAGATATGAGTGTTGTTGGTCCCAGACCATTGGTCACTGATGAGCTTTGTAAATACGGAGATAAGATAGGGAAAGTCTTAACTATTCGGCCAGGAATAACTGGTTTGTGGCAAGTTTCAGGTCGTAATGATATTCCCTACCCTCAAAGAGTGCAAATTGATATTTATTATGTAAATTATCATACCTGGATTATGGATGTATGGATAATTTTTAAAACTATTGGAGTAATTATTTTCCCAAAAAATAATGGTGCTTACTAAGCCAAATATCCATATACCATATAGACCTAATATAATGTAATTATTATAGATAATAAGAATTTATTTAGTTTAATCCAAACGAAAAATACTATATTTTTTTGATTTCATAGTTCATTTTATTTACTGCGGATAAAAAAATTAACTATGAAATCAATGTGCTTCTGAATTTCATTACGCGATATTACAAGCTAAGCCAGTGTACCTCTTCAAGATGTACACCCTTAATTATTAGTATAGATGTACTTGTAAAAATTGCTAACAAATTAGCACAGATTAAATATCCAGCAACTAATAATACAGAACTTATTGGTAGAAATGTTTGCAGAATAATTGACATTAAGGCACCATAATCACAGGAAATCCCACAATAAGTAAACACACTATTAAAGAAAAACTCCATATTAAAAAGCTCCTAATCATTAGGAAAGTGTTAAAAAATTTTAAATTTATTTTTTGTACAAGGTTCATATATTATTTCTCCATAGAAAACATAAGCTTAAAAAATACTTATCTAAATCAATATAGGTATCATAATAAATTGATAGTATTTTTCGACACAAAGATTAACATATAAAACTAGCTTTTGTTTCTTGCATATAGTTTCGCCTAAAAGGCAATATATTAAACTTTTATTATTGAATTAACTAATCTAATAATAAAAGTTTAATATATTGCCTTTTTTATACTACTTAGTAGTTTCTATTAATATTATTTAAAATATATTTTTAAGCTTATTAAATGTTTTGATTTAAATACTTTGAATATTTAACTAGTTTTTAATCTGATAGTATAAAATGCCAGCAATATTATGTTAAAAAATATAGATATTGATATCCTAGACAATAGCGACTCTAATGTTGCATATTGGGATGTCTGATTCGAAACCATAATATAATTTACAAATACCAGAAAAACAAATCTAATTTTTTATTAATATCTTTTTTATTAGATTATTTTATCGCTTTAAGTCTAGATATAATGACCTTGTTGCTTTAAAGTAAAAAAGGTTATCATTTTTAATAATGTAATTCTAAAAATAAAAGTTCAAGAAAAATTAAACCTACACAATATAGTTTTAATCTTTTTTCGAAACTGATATTAAACATATAAAAATAGTCTTTTCTAGATAAAACTGTCTTATGAATGATGATTATTTATTGTCAAGTTATGACTATCACTTACCTTCAAAACTAATTGCTCAGAATCCTCTAGTCCCAAGAGATTCTTCACGTTTATTAGTAGTCAATTCTTCAAATACTCATGTTCATAGTTTTTTTAATGAATTACCTAAATGGTTGCTACCTGGAGATCTGCTCGTATTTAATAATACACGTGTTGTTCCGGCAAGACTTTATGGACAAAAGACTACTGGAGCTAAAGTTGAAGTATTACTATTAGAAGAAAAAAAGCCTTTCACCTGGCTTGTATTAGTTAAACCAGGTAAAAGATGTAAGATTGGCAGTGAAATTTTATTTAAAAGAGGATTAAAGGAATTTGAACAAAATGATCTACTTAAAGCAACAGTAATAGATCAGGATGAACAAACGGGAGGAAGAATATTAAAGTTTGACGTAAGTTCTAAGAGTGCATTCTGGGAAAATTTAGAAAAAATTGGACATCTTCCTCTACCGCCATACATTACTAAATGTAGTGCAAACCCATCTCAGTATCAAACGATTTATGCGCAAAAGCCAGGTGCAATTGCTGCTCCAACAGCAGGTTTACATTTCACTCAAGAGTTGCTAAAAAATTTGCAAGAAAGAGGAATTGATCAAGCTTATGTCACTTTACATGTAGGATTGGGAACATTCCGTCCAGTGAACACAGATGATATAAAAAAACATACGATGCATCAAGAATGGGTGGAAGTATCAAATCAAACGATCCAAAAAATTCATGAAACTAAAAGGAAAGGAGGACGAGTTATAGCAGTTGGAACAACTGTAGTAAGAGCTTTGGAAGGAATGGCAGATGTGGTTTCAATGGATAAAAAATGTGATGTAGAGTCTTTTTCGGGTAAAACTGATATCTTTATATATCCAGGATATAGTTGGCGATTGATTGATGGAATGATCACGAACTTTCATCTTCCTAAATCTAGTTTATTAATGCTTGTTAGTGCTCTGATAGGTAGAAAAAGACTATTAGAATTGTATAAAATAGCTATTGAGCAAAAGTACCGTTTTTATTCTTTTGGAGATGGAATGCTGGTTCTATTCTAATATCTTGAAAAACTTTGAGAATTAAAAATAAAGATTATGGCTGATTTAGATAACATCCGTATTCGTGGCGCTAGGCAACATAACTTAAAAAATATTAGTCTTGAACTTCCTCGTAATAAATTAATTGTTTTTACAGGGGTATCAGGTTCAGGAAAATCTTCTTTAGCATTTGATACTATTTTTGCCGAAGGACAAAGACGTTATGTAGAGTCATTAAGCGCCTATGCTAGACAATTTTTAGGACAATTAGATAAGCCTGATATTGATACAATCGAAGGTCTGAGCCCTGCTATCTCTATTGATCAAAAATCTACTTCTCATAATCCTCGTTCAACAGTAGGTACTGTAACAGAAATTTATGACTATTTGAGATTATTATTTGGTCGAGCCGGTGTGCCATATTGTCCTATATGTGGTCAAGCTATTTCTCCTCAAACTATTGATCAGATATGCGATCGCATAATGGAATTGCCAGAAAATACAAAATTTCAGATTTTAGCTCCAGTAGTAAGAAGAAAAAAAGGAACTCATAAGCAATTATTATCTAGCTTAGCTTCTCAAGGGTTTGTAAGAGTAAGAGTTAATGGAAAAATTAAAGAAATTACGGATAATATTCAACTAAATAAAAACCAATATCATAGTATTGAAATTGTTATTGATCGTCTTATTAAAAAAAGAGGTATTGAAGAGAGATTAGCGGATTCTTTAAAAACTTGTTTAATTAATTCTGAAGGATTGTCAATAATCAGTATTGATACGGAAAAATCTACTCAAATTGGGAAGTCAGAGATTGAGACACCTTTAGAATTAAGGTTTTCTGAAAATTTTTCTTGCCCTGAGCATGGAACAGTGATGGAAGAACTTTCTCCTCGCTTATTCTCCTTTAATTCTCCCTATGGTGCTTGTCCTGATTGCCATGGTTTAGGAACTCTGCGCAAATTTTCTCCAGATTTAATTATTCCTAATCCTTCTTCCCCAATTTATGCAGCCATTGCTCCTTGGTCAGAAAAAAATAATTCTTATTATTTATCCTTACTACATAGTATTGGTAAAAGTTGTGGTTTTGATATCCAAACGCCTTGGAATGAATTGACTGAAGAACAAAAAGAGTTTCTGTTATATGGTAGTGATAAACCTATATGGTTTGAGGAAGATTCCCGATTTAATAATCGTAAAGGATATTATTATAATTTCCAAGGAATTTTAGCAATTTTAGAACGCAACTACCGTGAAACTAGTTCCGAGAACATGAAACAAAAATTGGAGAGATATATTATTGAACAAACCTGTAGATCTTGTTCAGGAAAACGTTTAAAGTCAGAAGTGCTATCTGTCAAGTTAGGACAGTACAACATTGATGAATTAACAAGTGTTTCTATTGATAAATGCTTGAAGAGAATAGAACAATTAGATTTAACTCCAAAGCAAAAGTTAATTGGTGAGATAGCATTAAAAGAAATTAAAAATCGATTACAGTTTCTTTTAGATGTTGGTTTAAACTATTTAACATTGAACAGAGGAACAGCAACTTTGTCAGGAGGTGAAGCACAAAGAATCCGCTTAGCAACACAAATTGGTTCAGGATTAACAGGAGTATTGTATGTATTAGATGAACCAAGTATTGGGTTACATCAAAGAGATAATGAACGCCTTTTAAAAACTTTAAAAGCACTTAGAGATTTGGGTAATACTCTGATAGTTGTTGAACATGATGAAGAAACAATTCGTACAGCTGACTATATAGTTGATATAGGTCCCTTAGCAGGAACATACGGAGGACAGATAGTTTCTCAAGGAAACTTAGAAACATTACTGAAATCAGAACATTCTCTTACAGCAGATTACTTGTCCGGTAAAAGAGTAATTAGAAAACAAGAAAAAAGACGATTGGGAAGTGGTGCTGCTTTACAGTTGAAAGATTGTTATGCTAACAACTTGAAAAATATTAATGTATCAATTCCATTAGGTAAGTTAGTTAGTATTACAGGAGTTTCTGGCTCAGGAAAATCTACTTTGATCAAAAATATCTTATATCCTGCATTACAAAATTATTTAACGAAAAAGACCCCTTTCCCGAAATACCTTTCTGAAATCAAAGGACTTGAACTAATTGATAAAGTAATTATTATAGATCAATCTCCTATTGGCAGAACTCCTCGTTCAAATCCTGTCACCTATACTGGCATTTTTGATAATATACGAGAACTTTTTTCACAAACTATAGAAGCAAAGGCAAGAGGCTATAAACCTGGACAATTTTCCTTTAATGTAAAAGGAGGAAGATGTGAAAATTGTAGAGGACAAGGAGTAAATATAATAGAAATGAATTTTTTGCCAGATGTATATGTTCAGTGTGAAGTTTGTAAAGGAACAAGATATAATCGGGAGACTCTACAAGTCAAATATAAAGGATATACAATTTCTGATGTTTTAAATATGACTATTGAAGAAGGATTACAAGTTTTTGAAAATATTCCTAGAGCTATAAATAGGTTACAAACTTTAGTAGATGTAGGATTGGGATATTTAAAGCTAGGACAGTCAGCACCAACATTATCGGGAGGAGAAGCACAACGAGTTAAATTAGCTTCAGAATTATCTCGTAGAGCAACAGGGAAAACTTTGTATCTTATTGACGAACCTACTACTGGTTTATCTTTTTATGATGTTCATCATTTATTAGATATTTTGCAAAGATTAGTTGACAAGGGAAATTCAATTGTCGTTATTGAGCACAATTTGGATGTAATTAAATGCTCAGATTGGATAATTGATCTGGGTCCAGAGGGTGGAGATAGAGGAGGTACTATCGTTGCAACTGGGACTCCAGAAACAGTTGCTCAAAACCCTAAATCTCATACAGGAAAATATTTAAAAAATATCTTAGAATAAAGTCAAGTTTTGTAGGAAAGTCCTATGTCTAAAAAATTATGTGTTATTAAAATTTTTTTTTATCTAATTATTTAATTTTCAAGTGAATTAATTAATTTGCGAAAAGGAATTGTAACTTAAAAAATTTATAATTTTAAACCTTAAAAATTATTTGTATATTACGGTATGTCTATTCAAAAAGAATCTAGGCTCATTATAGCTATTGATGGGCCAGCAGGAGCTGGTAAATCAACTGTAACTCGGAAAGTAGCTAAAGCACTCAATTTAAATTATTTAGATACAGGAGCAATGTATCGAGCAATTACCTGGTTAATACTAAAATCGAAAATTGCATTAGAGAACCAAAAAGCAATAGCAAAATTAATTGAAACAACAACTTTATACTTGATAGATAATTCTAAAGAAGAAATATCTCAAGTTTTTATAAATGGAGAAGATGTAACTAAAAATTTAAGGACATTAGAAGTAACTCAAGCAGTTTCTTCAGTTTCAGCTCAAGCTGCAGTGAGAAGTAAATTAGTAAAATATCAACGAGAAGTAGGTTGTTCTGGAAGGGTAATTGCTGAAGGACGAGATATTGGTACTAATGTTTTTCCGGATGCAGATATTAAAATATTTCTTACCGCATCTGTGAAAGAAAGAGCGAAACGTAGGCTAATAGATTATAAATCTCATAAATTAGAGAATATTAGTATATATCAACTAGAAAAAGATATTGAAGAAAGAGATTATCAAGATAGCCATCGAAAGATTGCACCTTTGTGTAAAGCTATTGACGCTATTGAGCTAAATACAGATGGGCTCACGATTGAAGACGTAACGTCTCAAATAATTTATATATGTAAAAATAGAGGATATTTTAATTAGAAAGATATATTTTAAACCAATAAAAATACATTTAATTCATGCATAAAGACAAAGCAAAAGTATTCATTAATTATATTTGCGGTTTTAAATAAATTTGTACCAAAATTATTTAATAATTTAGTCATTGCATACATATTACAATAATTAGAAATCTAGGATAATTAATATTCATATCCTACGATTTCTAATCATAAAACAAAGTCGTAATGATTATCTTGTAATCAAACTTTTTTGCTTGTTGTTAATTCATTTCTAGAATATTTTGCAGCATAATCTTCAAGAGTCATTTGTTTAATTCTACTAGCATTACCTGCGGCCCAAAACTGTTGATAACGATCAGCGCAAACTGTCTTCATGTAGCTAATTGATGGTTTCATAAAATGACGCGGATCAAAATTGCTGGGGTCCTTTGCAAAGCATTCACGAATAGCTGCTGTAATCGCTAAACGATTATCAGTATCGATATTAACTTTACGAACTCCACTTTTGATACCTTTTTGGATTTCCTCAACAGGTACACCATATGTTTCAGGTATTTTTCCACCATATTGATTAATTATATTCAACCATTCTTGAGGTACAGAAGAAGAACCATGCATAACTAAATGAGTATTAGGAAGGCGTTTGTGTATTTCCTCAATACGATTAATTGCCAAGATTTCTCCGGTAGGCTTACGGCTAAATTTATAAGCACCATGACTAGTACCAATAGCTACGGCTAAAGCATCAACTTGAGTATTCTCAACAAATTCAACTGCTTCATCAGGATTTGTAAGAAGCTGTTCTTTACTTAAGGTTCCTTCAAATCCATGACCATCTTCTTTTTCCCCTTGACCAGTTTCCAGGGAACCTAGACATCCAAGCTCGCCTTCTACACTAGAACCTACCGCATGAGCTACTTTGACTACCTCAGAAGTAACACGAACGTTATAGTCAAAACTAGCGGGGGTTTTACCATCTGCTTCTAGAGAACCATCCATCATTACACTAGTAAATCCATTACGAATTGCACTATAACAAGTAGCAGGACTGTTTCCATGATCCTGATGCATAGCAATAGGAATATGAGGATAGCTTTCAACTGCCGCAAGAATTAAATGACGGAGAAAATTTTCTCCTGCATACTTCCGGGCACCACGAGAAGCTTGTAAAATTGCAGGGCTGTTCGTTTCATTTGCTGCCTGCATAATTGCTAAGATCTGTTCCATATTATTGACATTGAATGCAGGAATACCATAATTGTTTTCTGCTGCATGATCTAAAAGTAGCCGCATAGGTACAAGCGCCATAGATGCCCTCCTATTTTTTTCTAATTTTTGTGAGTGGTTCGTTAAGAAAATTAATTCCCTTATTCGTTAATCTTAAGATAGATTTCACTCTTTTGACGAATCCTTTACTTTATTTCTCTTTCTATATATTGTTTGTTAATGTCAGATTTAACTTTTAGAGTAAATAAATAACTTTTTTGTTTTATATAGTTTTTAAAGTAGCGGTTATTTTTCTATAAGAAATATTCTTACTAATCTAAAAAAATTTTAATTTTTTAAACATTTTAGGACAGCATATATTACATCAAATAATTAAATGAACTGTAATGAAAAACAAGATATTAAATTTTACTTATAAATTTTGTATCGTAAGTTATTGATTGTAGTAAGCCTTTACAAGGCTTTCAACGATTGGTAATAATTCTTCTTCCGTTAAATTATAAGAGATACTAGAGGCTATAGCACATGCTCCAGCACCCATTCCTTCTTTAATGTATCCTTTCTCATAAACTTGTAATTGCTCATAATGAGAGTTAGAAAAATTTAATTGAGTTGCTAGCAAAGGGACCTCTCCTATTAATTTAGCTAATCCTAATGTATCTCCACTTGTATCTTCTAGTATCCAACGTGTTGTTCCTATAATAATATTTTCTAGATTTGCATTGTAATTGAACATTTTTATGATAGTTTTTATTAACTGATATACTGCAAGCATTTGTGTTCCACCTGCTAATATTAAGCCAGTTTTTAAACTAGCTGAAATTGCCATTCCAGCTACAGTAATTTGCATAGGGTCACCTATCGAGGCAATTAATTCAAAAGGATTAACTGGAACATTGATAAGATCATAATTAGCTTTTTTAAATCCTTCGTTAATTAGGAATTCTTTATAGTTATGATTACAATAAGGATGACTACTGTTAACTTTTTGTGACGCATTAATACCTAGTCCCTTAAGAACAGCTAAAGCCGTTGTTGTCCCACCTACAACGCATTCACCCAAAACCAAGTATTTTTTCTTGGAATTTTTAGTCAATTTTTCACCCCAAACTAATCCATGATGAAATAAGTTAAAAACTAAATTTAAAGGTAATGCCTCTCCGGTACTTAAACAATTTGCCGGTTGTCTACTCAAGTTAACACAAGGAAAAGAAGGACTTGATGGCAAGCCGGTATTAAATAGATAGAAAGGAATTTGACAATGTTCAATGACTGCACGCGTTATAAATACGGGAGAAACTCCTTGAATCAAAAAGGGTAAGGGATGTTTATAAGAAGAACTTACTCCTTTAACTAAAAATTCTGCATCTGCTAGTGCTGTATATTTTCTAGATTCTGAAGTAGCTCCTGCCAATGAAATATTTGGGATCAAAGCAGTCTTGGTAAATCCTAAAGTGCAAATAAAAAGAGGAGAGAATCTACTATAAGTACTAATCCACTTATCTACTAAGAATTTCTCGCTATATGTATAGAACATTCTTTTATTGGAATTGAGAATTTAATAATTTTATTATTAAATAGTTTCTAATATGTAGTAACATACCACTATAAATGAAATGAATACTGTTTTTTACAAGATACTAAACAAAATATTTAAGTAAATGTTTTTGTACTAAATATCAGTATCTAAGACTAAAAGATATAAATGATTGAATCTTATAAAAATCGATTATGTAGTGATCTGAAAAATTGCTATTAATAACTCATAGAAGTTGAAAAAAATATACTAAATAAATTACTTCTCCTATAGATATAAGTTGGGATACTTAATTAATCAAAGAAAACAGAAGAAGCCATTAAGTTATAAATTCTTAAATATTATCTAAAATTAACATGGCCTATCCACTTAATACTACTACTAATCATTTTTCAATTGCTCCTGCTCATATTTTTAAAGGAGAAAATATCATATCTCGAGTTAAAGAAAATATTATTCATTTAGGTAACCGTCCTTTAATTGTTGGAGGGAATACGACTCTCCCTATTATTTCTACTCATTTAAAAGCTATTTTAAGAGAATGCAAAGAAATAAATATTATCTCTAAAAGTTATTCACCTGAATGTTCTGAAAATTCTCTAAGGTCTCTTTCTTATTTAGTTAAAGAGCATGAAGCAAATATAGTCATTGGAGTTGGAGGAGGAAAGGCTCTTGATATGGCAAAAATATTAGCTCAATATAATAAACTACCAGTGGTTACTATCCCAACATCTGGTGCAACTTGTGCTGCATGGACGGCTTTATCTAATATATATACAAATCAAGGTGTATTTGAGTATGATGTATCACTATCGCGCTGTCCTGATATTTTAATATTAGACTACGCCATCATTAGAACAGCTCCTCAACGTACTCTAGTAGCCGGCATAGGAGATGCTATCGCTAAATGGTATGAGGCCTCAATTGTTTTAAATAATGTTGATAGTAGTCAAACCTTAACAATGGCAGCAATTCAGCATGCAAAATCTATAAAAAATATTTTATTACAAAAGTCTTATATAGCTGTTAACAATATATATGGAAAGGAATGGTTTGAAGTAATTGATGCCTGTATTTTACTCGCTGGTATTGTTAGTGGCCTAGGCGGTGCTAGTTGCAGAACAGTAGCTGCACACGCAGTGCATAATGGTTTAACTAATATAAAAGCAACACATAAGATATTACATGGAGAAAAAGTAGCTTATGGTATTTTGGTCCAATTAAGATTGGAAGAAATTATGCAGAATAGCTACTTAGCGAAGATTTCAAGGCAGCAACTTTTAAAGTTTTATCAAAAAATTGGTTTGCCAAAAAGTTTAGAAGATCTAGGCCTAGATAGACTCACATTAGAAGAACTCAATTTTTTAACTGAAACAATTTGTCGTCCTGATTCTGATATTCATCGATTACCTTTTTGTGTGTTTCCAAAACAATTATTGCTGGCAATGAAATCAACTACACAATAAAGTAAGCTAATTAAAGTAATTTCTTAGTTAAAAATGTATAGTTTTTATTCTCAAGCTTTTTGCATAATACATATGTAAATGTTGAATATAATTCTTATTCTTTAAGAAGAAATGAGAATAAATTATAGTTAAAATCTTTTAAGGTTTTAAGGAACAAAATGTAGCTTCTAATCAATCTCTAATCTAGGAAATCAAAATTTTGAATACTAATTAAATAATAATTTTTTTATACACATTAGGAGATAAAAAATGAACAGTTTTGTTGTAATGGCGAAAGTTATTAGTAATCCTGAGTTGAGATATACTTCAGACACCCAAAAAGAAGTAACTCAAATGCTTGTAGAGTTTGAAGGTGGACGTTTGGAAAATCTATCCCGTACTTTAAAAGTTGTAGGTTGGGGTAATTTAGCTGCTAATATGAAAACAAATTGTCATGAAGGCGATATGTTAATAATTGAAGGTAGATTATCTACTAATACTTTCGAGCGAAAAGAAGGGTTTAAAGAAAAAAGGGTTGAATTAATAGCATCTAATTTTTATCCTATTCATCAGATTTCTAATACTCAGAGTTCAAGTTACTCTGATACAAATTTTGATACATATCAAAGTAATGATGATAGTAGCTATACTCTGAATCAATTAAATAATAGCTCCACAGTTTCTGATAATGATGATCCAATTCCTTTCTAATTAAGACAAGTTTGGACAATACCTAAGTTTTACGTATAACTTGTATTGTTGTTAATTATCTCTAGAGATACTAGATGGTATTAAACTCTACATTTAATATTAATTACTTATAGTATTGCTGTAGTTATTTCCCTCATTTCTTTTAGTAAGTATATGAATACTACATACATTGCAACATATATAGAAGAATAGCTATCACTATTCTTTAATCGTTTTTATTGAGGTATTTGGAGAAAGTTATGGATTTAAAGCTCGTTCCTGCTCAGCCTAAACCTGATTTAGTTAATATCTTAGTAGAAATTCCTGCAGGAAGTAAAAATAAATATGAATTTGATAGAAATATGCAATCCTTTACTTTAGACAAGGTATTGCATACTTCTGTACACTATCCATATGACTATGGTTTTATACCGAATACAACGGCAAAAGATGGAGATCCTTTAGATGGAATGGTAATTATGGATCAACCAACATTTCCTGGATGTGTTATTGCTTCTCGCCCTATTGGAATGCTTGAAATAGTTGAGGGAAAAAAATATGATCAAAAAATTTTATGTGTTCCTGATAAAGACATACGTTATGCCTATATAAAATCTCTTAATGACATTAATGTTCATCGCTTAGATGAAATTGCTGAATTTTTTCGAACTCATAAAAATCTTGAAAACAAGACTACAAAGATCTTAGGATGGAAAAATGTAGAAGCTGTTTTATCTCTGATTGAAAAGTGTATCAAAAATGATTAAGATTGAGACTATTTCGTATAGTGAATGTTGCTTTTATTTTTTAGTTAAAATAGCTTAATTGCTCTTTTAAAAAGAAAACATTACTATCTAAGGTATCAGTTTCTATTTTTACTTAGTTCTTATGTTAGTTAAATATACTACTCGGCATGTCCGTATTTTTACAGCTGAAGTCAAAGAAAATGAGTTAGTTGAAAATGATAAAATACTTACTCTAGATATCGATCCTGACAATGAATTTATCTGGAATGAAGATATCCTAGAGAAAGTTTATCGTAAATTTGATGAGTTAATAGAATTCTCTAGTGGAGAAGATTTAACTGATTATAATCTTAATTATATTGGTTCGTCATTAGAAGATTTTATTCGTGATCTTTTACAGAAAGGTGATATTAGTTATAACTTAGGAGGACGCTCTCCTAATTATAGTATGGGATTACCTAGAGTTAGAAACATAGAAACCGAAGGAAAATATAATCTATAAGTAATGATGAATTTTTGCTCCCTGAAATATTTTCTTAAGTGTTTTAGGGAATTTTCTTTAACTAAAATGATTATTATTTTGAGCATATATTGCTTGTATATTTCAAAATAATAATCATTTTTTTTGAGAAATTTAACTTATATGAATAGTCTACCCCTATATATATAAACAATGTTGAAACAATAGTTTCTTAACTGCTACTATCTGTAGCAAGATTTTTATAATTCTCTCGGAATCTATTATGTCATCTTCTTTCCATGTAAGTACAACGAAAAGATTAATGTACTTGGGTACAACAATAACGCTTTTTTGGTTATTTGTTGCATTATTTGCACCGTTTTTGCAAATAATGGGTATATTACAAGATCCTACTGATTTATTAAGTAACATACCTAGAGAGCCTCCTAGTTTTAATCATTTATTGGGTACTGACATTAGAGGCTATGATGTATTTTCAAGAACATTAGTAGGTTCACAAGCTGCATTAAAAGTTGTATTGCTCTCAACTATTTTTTCTTTAATTATAGGGGTACCCCTCGGATTAATTAGTGGATACTTAGGTGGAAACTTAGATAAGTTCCTTATGTTCCTCATGGATACTATCTACACCATCCCTGGGCTATTATTATCTATTACTCTATCTTTCATTTTAGGGAAAGGCATAATAAACATTGCAATTGCAGTGAGTGTTTCTTATATTCCTCAATATTATAAAATTATACGCAATCACACAAATAGTATTAAAAACCAGCTGTTTGTTGAAGCTGCACAAGCTATGGGAGCTCCTCCAAAAACTATTTTATATCGCTATCTCTTTTTAAATGTTATCCAGAATATTCCAGTAGTCTTCACTTTAAATGCTGCAGATGCCATTTTAGTATTGGGGGGATTAGGATTCTTAGGATTAGGCTTACCTGAAGAAGTATCAGAATGGGGACACGATTTAAAGGAAGCATTACCAAGTCTATCTACAGGAATATGGTGGACAACTTTATTTCCAGGCCTTGCAATGACATCAATGGTAGTAGGCTTATCACTTATTGGCGAAGGAATTAGTGAAATATTTATTCCTTTTTTACATAATAAAGACAAATGAGAGTTAAAGACATTGGAGAACAGACACTTCTAAAAAAAATAAAAACATTCTGCCCCAAAAACGTTATTGGTGATGATGGAGCAGTTTTATCTATAGATCCTTTGTACAAACTAGTGGTTACGACTGATGTTCTTGTTGATGGAGTGCATTTTAGTGATTCAACTACTCCTCCTAGTGCGGTTGGATGGCGTTCTATAGCTGCAAATCTATCAGATTTAGCTGCTATGGGAGCTATTCCAGTTGCTATTACTATAGGGTTAGCTATTCCTAAAGAGCTACCAATTGAATGGATAGAATCTTTATATAGCGCAATAAATATAATCTTAAGTAAATATAACATACCTATAATTGGAGGAGATGTTTGCTATTCTTCTATCAAGACAATTAGCATAACTGCTATAGGAAAAGTATATCCTAACCATATTATTAAGCGTTCTATAGCTAAGCCAAACCAAGTAATTCTAGTCACAGGTCATCATGGAATGTCAAAAGCAGGATTAGAGTTACTATCAAATCCTCATCTGGGAAGAAAATTAGATAAAGAAATACAGCTTAAATTCATTAATGCTCATCAATATCCTGAGCCGCGTTTAGATGTTTTACCCTATCTTCAGGATATTATGAAAACTCATAATATAGCAGGAATGGATAGTAGTGATGGTTTGGCAGATGCAATTATACAAATATGCGAAATGAGTAATGTTGGTGCGGAAATCGAGCAATCTAAAATTCCTATGATAGCTGAATTATCTAAATGGACATCTCAAAAAGAAGCATTACAATGGGTCTTATACGGAGGAGAAGATTTCGAATTAGTATTATGTCTACCTGAAGAAATAGCTTTCAAATTACTTTGTAAATTAGGAAAAGATACTCACATTATTGGTAGGATAATTAAAAAAAGATCTGTTACTTTACTTACAGAAAATTCAAAGCATTTGTCTTTAAAAACTTCTGAAGGATTTCAACACTTTTCTTAGTTATAGAATCTATATATTGCAATGCAATAACTAAAGAAAAAGAATAGCAAAAAACTATATTTTCTGTAAATTACCTATTAATCAAGCATATGAAAAATATTCTATTGCATACAATTATAATGATTAATTTGATGCTAAGAATTATGGAGGCACAAATAGGACTAGCATTACCTTCTTCAAAAGATATTCCTGAAGAAATGTTACGTCATGAAGTTATTACAGAAGGACGTTCCGAGCTAACTGGAGAAATTCTAAATTCTTCAGAATATGCTAAAACACAAGAAAAATTATCTAGAAGTCCCTATCATCCTGAAGTAAATACAAAGTTAAAACATCTAGTTTTTTTATTAAAAATTAGAAAAATGTTAAAAACTATTGTACCTATTTTATAAAAAATCCATTCTAGATTTATAATTTTTTAAATAATTAATTTAAAAGTTATAAGTTTGCACTAGCATTTCTTTGCCAAGCTGCTGCTTTTATTCTTTTTAATGACGAAGATGAAAATTTTTGTTGCCACTGCATTTCTGTAAAATTTAAAATTTCTTTCAAATTAAGTGATATATTTCCAGGGTAAGGATAAAAATCTTGAATATTAGTTTCTTGAGAAAAGCGTTTGTTCCAAGGACAGATATCTTGGCAAAGATCGCATCCGGCAACCCATCTATTTAAATTATCTGCTATATTTTTAGGAAGATTTTTTGACCTGTTTTCAATAGTATGGTAAGCAATACAGCGTCTAGAATCTACTACAAATGGACTAACGATAGCTTTCGTAGGACATATGTCTAAACATCTTCTACATGTACCACAGTGTTTAGCATGAGGAGTGTCGCTAATCAAATTTAAATTAGTTAGAATAACTCCTAAAAATACCCAACTACCAAATTCTTTAGTGATAACGTTTCCATTCTTGGCAATCCAACCAATTCCTGAGCGTTCTGCCCAAACCTTTTCTTGTACAGGCCCTGTATCAACATAACAGGTAGCTTTTATATTTTTATTGGTCAACCATTTACAAAACAGTTTCAGCTTTTGTTGTAGAACTTTATGATAATCTTTGCCCCAGGCATAACGAGAAACTTTACCATAATTTATATTATTTGAATGTTTATGAGGAGTGTAATAATTTAATGCAACGGTAATAACTGATTTAATATCTGGCATACATTGAGTAATGTCAAATCGTTTAGGATTACTCATCCATGCCATATCTGCTTGATATCCTAAAGATAACCAATTTTGTAAATTGTAAACAGCATTATCTTTATAAATTGTATGAGGGTTAGCAATACCTACTTTATGAAATCCTATATCAAAAGCTTTATTCTTAATTTTTCTAGTAATTGATAACATATTAAAAATTCACTCAAGAATTGCAAGTAAATATTATTTGTATTGTTCTTAAAATTAATTATGATGTTAAGAGCATTTGGTCATTTTTCCATGTTTGGTTAATTTATACTTACTATTACGCCATATAACAGTTCTTTGCGTAAAAGCTAATCCCCAAAAAATCAAGCCAAACATATCCCTCAAAGGTAATAAATATAAATTTTTAATACTTTCATTATCTCTTATTTCTCGAGCTACTATAAAAGCAGTAAATATCCTAATAAATATTGTTATAATCAATACCCATAAGCTAATTATACTTCCTTCGAGCATACAGAATATAATAGCAAATGGAATTGCTCGAATAAAAATAGTTGAAATAAATGCTCCAGGTCTCGCTAAATAAGTATTCTGATCCCAATATACTTGATGATCCCACCAATTTTTCCAACTTTTCAAGTCTACAACAACATCTATGACGTAAGGCAAAAGTATCATACTTTTGCCAGAAGTCCATACTCTCCTTCCAATCTCATAGTCTTCGACCAGATAATTAGCTAAACTTTTTAATCCTCCAAATGAATCCAAAGTCGATTTATGAATTGCAATAGATGGACCTAAACATGAATTTGAAGCCCCTGTCACATATGCAAAAATAACACTTGGTATAAAATCTGAATTAATCGTTAACATTTCTAGTCTCTCACATAAGCTATTAGCTTTTATGAGTTTAAAAGGGGTACAAACACAGCCAACTTCTTTTTTAGTGAGAGGTGTAACAATATTAGAAATGTAATCACTTTGCAAATAAGTATCACTATCACTTATTATGAAGAGTTCATGTTTTGCTTCATCAATTGCTCCTAACAAATTATTAACTTTCCCATTAGCTCCTTCTTCAACCGTACTAATAACAACAGAGACAAAGTCTCTACCTAATTCAGATTGAATTTTTTTTAAGATAGGATATGCAGGGTCATCCGATGCTTGAACAGAATAAATTATTTGGTAATTAGGATATTTTTGTTTAGTAATACTTCTTAGATTGCTTTCCAGATTTTTCTCTAAACCTCTAACAGGCTTTAAAACTGATACTGGTGGAGTAAAATCTTTATTTATGAAAGTATTTGTACGAGAAGATTTTAAAAAATATTTAGTTGTGAAAACAGTAATAATTGAAAAAACTGATCCACATATGATGGGTATTAAACAGAGTAATGATAGTGTGCTGTAAATATCTATCATGAATTTATGTGTTTTATTGTGCGATAAGATTAACGTATGTATCGATAAACTAAAAATAGTTTTATATACCAAACAAAGTCCGTTAATAAATTTCTTTGTGTTGAAGCTTGCTTTGAAATTAGTAAATAAGTTACTTCAGTAACGTACTTAATCTTTTTTAAATAGGGAAATTATTTTGGGCGATTACAGTAATTAATTTACTTATGTCGTGCCTTTAGATTATTTTCAAACTAGAATAGCTTCTTAATCAGAAAAATATTTTTCTGATTAAGAAGCTATTCTAGTTTAATTCTTTCTTAGGACTCATTAACATCATCATATTTCGTCCTTCGCGTTTTGGAGCTTGCTGGATTTCAGCTAATTCTTTTAGATCAGTAGCCATACGACTAAGTAATTCTTGTGCTAAATTAGCATGTTGAATTTCACGTCCCCGAAAAGTAATAGTTGCTTTTACTTTATCTCCTGATTTTAAAAATCGCTTGGCCTGATTAACACGGACTTGATAGTCATGTTCATCAATCTTATAGCGCATTTTTACTTCTTTAACATCAGCAGTATGTTGCTTTTTTTTCGCTTCTCTAGCTTTTTTTTCCTGTTCAAATTTATATTTACCATAATCCATGATTCTACAAACAGGAGGTTTGGCGGTTTCACTTACTAGTACCAGGTCTAGTTCTTGTTCTTGAGCAGTATTTAAGGCTTCTTCTGGGCAAATGATACCGAGTTGTGAACCATCACTGTCAATTACTCGTATTTCAGGGAAGCGAATTCTTTCGTTAATCTTTGGGAGATCGCGTTGTGTGCGTCTTTTATCTATCACAGGCGTTTTTTAATGTTTCTCTATATGATATAAATGAACTATAATCAATTTAAGTCTAGGCTTTGTGAATAAACCTTTTTACCATTGTAATAATTTTCTGCCAAGTTATGTCTACTTTGGCTGTGTATCCAGTGTAAATTTTAGATTACTTATTTCTATAGTAATTTTACTTTAAAGCTAAGCATTGAGTAGTGACTTTTGCAAAAACCTAAAGTATAAATACTTGACATAAGACAGCTATACATTGGTCAACAATTTTAGGAAAAATAAAGTCATAATACTTCAAATAGTGATTTGAATTTAATGAACAAAAGTTAAACCTCCAATAGTATCATTATGTAATTTTGTCTTGAAATTAATCTCTTAAATACAATACCTCATTTCTGGCTAGAATAATTAATTTTATGTTTGATATTTTCTAAATTCGATGAAGTGAAGGAAATTAATACTATTTATAAAAATAAACTCTAATTTAAAATTACTCAGCTGATAATTATTTTTAACATGGTTTCTTTGTAGTCACTGCCTCTGTATTTAACTTATCCCAAGTGAATTTTTATAAACAAAATAATTGTTGTAATTCCTAAAATATTCTGGCTGAACAATAAAGTAAAAATATTATTATGTGCTATTTGTAGAATCTAATCATTAGATATACATATATTTTATTTGTTTAGAGAAGATTATTTAATTTTAGAAATTTATTGAAAAATAAAATTTCAGTGACAATAAACCGTTACTCTAGATTGAAGAGAAATCATAGGAGTAATATTTAGGTGACTTTCAAAATTGGCTTACTGGGTTTAGGTGTAGTAGGAACAGGAACTGCGAAAATTATGCTTGATCCTTCAGGGCGGAACCCTCTTTTAAATGAGATTTCTATAGCAAAAGTAGGATTACGATCATTGGATAAGCTTCGTCAGATAGATTTACCTACAAACATAATTGAAACTAACTTAGAAAGCATAGTTAATGATCCTAGTATTGATATTATAGTTGAATTACTAGGTGGGCTAGAGCCAGCTAAATCACTTATCCTAAAAGCTATTGAGAATAAAAAACATATTGTCACTGCGAATAAAGCCGTTATGGCACTTTATGGAGACGAAATTTATAAAAAAGCTCACATAGCAGGTGTAAATGTTTTATCAGAAGCTGCCGTAGGGGGAGGTATTCCGATTATAAAAACCCTTAAACAGTCTTTAGGTGCCAATCGAATTGAAAGTATTATTGGCATAATTAATGGTACTACAAACTATATTTTGACAAAGATGGCTTCTACAGATGCTGATTTCGAAAAAGTTCTGATAGAAGCACAAACATTAGGATATGCGGAAGCTGATCCTAGTGCTGATATTGATGGATTAGATGCCGCTGACAAAATCGCTATCTTAGCTTCTTTAGGGTTTGGAACACAAATAAATAGAAATGATATTTATTGTGAAGGTATTCGTGAAATTAATTCTATAGATATAAAGTATGCTAAACAATTAGGATTCGTAATTAAATTATTAGCAATTGCAAAAAAAGATGAAACTTCTAAAAAATTACAATTAAGAGTACATCCTACTTTAATTTCTAAGGAACATCCTTTGGCTTATGTAAACGGGGTATATAATGCAGTCTTAATAGAGGGAAATCCTCTGGGAGAAGTCATGTTTTTTGGAGAAGGTGCTGGTGCTGGTCCCACAGCTAGTGCAGTAGTATCCGATATCATAAACATTGTAGATGCTCTTAAAAAGAATATAATTATCGATTCTATTACTTATTCACGACATTACATTAACAATAATCCATATGAAATAAATTCTATAGAATCAACCAAAAATCGTTTTTATGTTCGTTTTCTTACCAAGGATATACCTGGTGTTATAGGACATTTGGGAACAATATTTGGTGAATATAGTGTTGGCTTGAAATCAGTTGTACAAATTGGATTTCAGGAAAATTTAGCTGAAATTGTTGTCATTACTCATCATGTTGATGAAGGTTCTTTTCGGATTGCTCTTGATAAAATTTGTACTTTGGAAGCTATTGATTGTATTCCTAGTATATTAAGAGTTTTGTGAAAGAATTGATAGCTTTTTTTTATCAAGAATTTACAATTTTTTATCTTCCCCAAATATAAAATTATATGTAGCCAAGAAAGCAAGACTAGACTTTTTCGCTTTAAACTATTGCAATGTAATTATTTAAGGTTAACTTTCATAGCAGAATTGTATCAACTAAATTATGCTTTATGTATAACATTTATCGAATAACTTACCTGAAGTGCTATTCATTTACAAACATTATAAAAAACTTTTTTATCACAACAAAATTTTTCTAAAAAATAAATTTATCCAATAAACAAAGTTTTTTCTTTGTTATGCATTAATAATAATTATATATTCTTAAATAAAATTAGAATGAAATAACTATATATTAATAAAATTACTATAAAGACATACATAGACTAATTTCATTTAATTAATAAGATATGCCTAAAGTTATTTCAATGATGAAATAACTAATTTTGTATGCATTTCGTAAACAATAGAAAACCGTAAAGAGTATATATTTAGTCTATAAATCTAAAATATTAATAATTTTATTAAAAATTAAGAGATTCTTAAATTATAGATTTATAATAGACAACTTAATAACATTTTTTATTAGTTATTTCGTATTATCATTACTTAAAGAAGCTCAATTTTTTTAGCTAGTTCATGCAGTCTTATTTAAAATCTCAACATTTTTATAGATGGATAAAATCACAAAAATTTAATATTAATAATAACAATAATTATGCTCTGATAGAGGCATGTATTATAGGTATACTTTCAGCTATTGCTGCTTTACTTCTAAAGCAAGGTGTAGGTTATTTAGGTAGTTGGCGTATTATTTTAGCCAATAATTTTGGAGCTGTATGGATACTACCTATCGGAGGTTTAGTCTTAGGTTATTTATCTGGCTGGTTAATTGAGAAGGCTTCTCCCACTGCAGCTGGTGGAGGAATTACTCAAGTGAAAGCAGCCTTGTATAGGCATCCTATCCCATTATCCCTAAAAGTAGCAGTTGTTAAACTGATTGGTACGATTTTAGTTTTAGGAGCAGGTTCAACTCTTGGACGTCGTGCTCCTACTGTTCATATTGGAGCTGCTTTAGCAGCTCAACTTAATAGTTGGTTTCCCACTTCTCCTGCCCGTAGACAACAAATGATTGCAGCAGGAGCAGCAGCAGGATTGGCTGCAGGCTTTACTACACCTATAGCAGGAGTTCTTTTTGTTGTAGAAGAGTTAATGCAAGATGTTTCTGGATTAACTCTAGAAACATCTATTGTTGCTTCGTTTACAGGTGCTGTAGTTTCTTTACTTCTCCAATCATCAACACTTAATTTTCCTTCACCTTTATTAAAACTTCCTAATATTAATTTTTCAGTATCTGAGATTCCATTTTACTTACTTCTAGGAATTTTAGCAGGAATTGCAGGAGCTTTATTTAATAGTGGACTACTATTTAGTTTAAAGCTACAACATAATTTCCATTTGTCTTTATCTTGGCGTATTGGCCTGGCTGGAATGATTTCGGGTATTATAGTAGCAATCTTACCTCCTTTCTTTCAAGATAATGCTGGTCTAAGAATTGTATTGGTAACAGGAGGATTAAGTGGAGAAAAAATTTTATTAGTATTTATAGCTCACTTTTTTCTAACGATGCTTGCTTATAGTGCCAATACTCCTGGTGGTCTATTTAGTCCAGCTCTAGTTTTAGGATCAGCATTGGGTTATTTAGTAGGAGATTTTGAAGCATTTTTAACAGGTACTGGATCAGAATCTACATATGCTTTAGTAGGTATGGGAGCATTTTTTACCGCTGTAGTTAGAGTTCCGATTACTGCTATTGTTTTCGTATTTGAGCTCAATACAGATTTTAATATCGTACTTCCACTTATGGTTACTTGTGCTACGTCATACATAATTGCTGAAAATGTTTCCAGAGGATCCTTATATGACCACATGTTGAAAGCTTTAGGAATTAATATTACCGAAAAATTAACTTCAAAAAAATCTGGTCACGAACTAATAGCGTCTGAAATAATGCAATCTGATGTTGAAGTATTATCCAGCCACTTGACATTAGATGATGTACTTAAAAGAATGATGTTATCACATCATAGAGGTTTCCCTGTAACAAATAACGGAAGACTGGTAGGAATTATTACTCAAATAGATTTAAAAAAGCTATCTCATGTTTCATTAAGCACTCCTTTATCAGATTTTATGAATCCAGATCCTCTGACTATAAAGTCAGATACATCTCTAAGTGATATTCTATATGTTCTTGATCATTACCAATTTTCTAGAGTTCCAGTTGTTGAAGAAGATAAACTAGTAGGAATAATAACTAGGACAGATATTATTAATGTTGAAGCCAATAAAGCCGAAAAGAATACTCTTAGTTATGACAAGAGTTATGATTCTTCATTTTTTACAATCTATCAAACTAGATCTTCTGCAATAAGAAATAGTAAGATACTACTACCTCTTTTCAACTTAGACATAAATTTTTCCTTACTTAAGTTTGTTATATCATTAGCTCAAAAACAAAAAAAAGAAATTGAATGTTTACAAATAATAGAAATACCAAAATATAATAATTCTAATTTAGCCGATATATCAACTGGGTCTAATCGTGAGTTACTTCAAAAAATTGAGATATTAGGTCGTCAATATGGAGTCCCGGTTCATACTCAAATTGTTATAGCTAGTGATGTTAAGCAAGCTATTCTAGATATTATTCAAAAAAATCATATTAGCTCAGTAGTTTTAGAATTGTATAAAAAAAATATAAATTATCAAGCGTTTAATTATGAAATAATTGATATATTAATCAAGCAAACTTCATGTGATTTGACTTTAATTAAGTTAGGACAAAATAGAAAAAATTCTTTTTCTGAGTTGAGTAAATGCAATGGTTGGCTTATTCCCATTTCCTATGAATCTAATGTGAAACAAATTTTAAAATTATTATCTGATTTGATGAAATTATATTGTAATCAAATTCCTTTCCAAATCACTCTATGTTATGCATTCTCGCTAAATAATAGAAAAATAGCTCATAAATTATTAGAGAAAAAAGCAAAATTATTAGGGAAAAAGTTAGGTTGTGAAATAGTTACTCTTTTCACACGTTCTCAATCAACACTCAAAACAGTATTTGAGTTAAGTCTAATAAAAACATATGAGGTAATAGTATTAGGAATAAATCAAAAAGAGTTATCTAAATATTCAGTTCAACAGAAGATTCTGAAACTTATTAACCAACAAATTAACAGTACTATTATTGTAGTTAAAGAATCATAAAACTTGAAAGATTATATTAAATGTTGTTTGTTAATCCCGATAATCCTGCATATGCTATCGCAATTGCGTCTACACTATCATCAATTGGTATTGTTTGTAGATGAAATAACTGACTAATACTTTGTGTTACATCATCTTTTGTAGCTTTTCCACTTCCTACATAACGTTTCCAACTGGCTTGATGGAGAAAAACTGGTTCAATTTGTGTCTCTCTATAGCAAACCAAATTAATTACTCCTACCGCTTGTATTACTCCACCAGCAGCTTTAATAGTACGATTAAAAAAAGGCATTTCTATCGAAATACCATGAAAATTAAATTCACTTAGCAACTTTAGTAAATCATGTTCAATTTCTAAAAGTCTTTGAGATGTTGATAAATTTTTACTCGTTTGAATGACTCCGTAATCAACAATGATTGGGATTAGTTTCGCATGAGATTTTAAAATTGCCCATCCAGTTATAGCAAGTCCTGGATCAATTCCTAACCAAATTTTGTCAGACATTATAATTAGAATAAATATTAAAGCTTATATAGACAATTTATTATTCTTAGTTAATACCTAAGCTTAGAGTATGTTGAGTAAATTCTGGTAATTTATTTGCATTCAAGCACAGCATTAATAAGTTGAGTCCATTTTTAAAAGCAACTTATTAGTTTAATAATATATATTATTTGATTTTACTAAAATATTACATTTTGCTGAATATAGTTTAGCAATGAGGTTTACTTATCTAATTTAAAACTTTTGTTTACAAATAAAAAATTGTCATCCTATTATTAGTAATTAATGATAGAGATGATACGACAGCATATGTAATAAATTTGTAGATACTATTAATTTAAATTGAAAATTGTTCGGATATCCCCACCTTCAGGACCCAGACTACCACACTATTTTTATTATGTAAAAAAAACTTTTCTAATCTTCCGCTTTAAGCGTTAGCACTCACACCATAAGAGTGCTAAATTAACACTAATGGAAAAGAGCTAAAATTATAAATTACTATTATAAAAGTTATTTATAGCAGTAATCTAATTAGTTTTTAACCATCATATAAAAATATCAAAATTAGGATTCATAGGAGTAAAAAAACAAATATGGCGAAAATTGTATCATTCGGCGATCAATCTAGACGCTCTCTAGAGCGAGGAGTTAATGCTCTTGCTAATGCTGTAAAAATTACCCTTGGTCCAAAAGGACGTAACGTATTATTAGAAAAAAAATTTGGTGCACCTCAAATTATTAATGACGGAATCACTGTCGCTAAAGAAATTGAATTAGAGGATCCTTTAGAGAATGCAGGAGCTAAGTTAATTCAAGAGATTGCTTCTAAAACTAAAGAAATAGCAGGAGATGGAACCACCACTGCTACAGTAATTGGTCAAGCTTTAATTAGAGAAGGACTTAAAAATGTTATTGCCGGAGCCAACCCTGTAGCTCTACGTCGCGGCATGGATAAAACGATTGCTTATTTAGTTAAAGAAATTGAATCAATCGCCAAACCTGTTGAAGGTGAAGCTATCGCTCAAGTCGCAACTGTCTCTGCAGGTAATGATCCAGAAGTAGGCAAAATGATTGCTCTGGCTATGGATAAAGTTACTAAAGACGGAGTAATAACTGTTGAAGAGTCTAAGTCACTTAATACTGAATTAGAAATAGTAGAAGGAATGCAGATTGATCGTGGTTATTTATCTCCTTATTTCATAACCGATCAAGAACGCCAACAAGTCGAATTTGATGATGCATTAATTTTAATTACTGATAAAAAAATTAGTGCAATTGCTGACTTAGTACCCATTCTTGAAGGTGTTGCTAAAGCCGGGAAGCCTTTATTGATAATTGCTGAAGATGTTGACGGAGAAGCTCTAGCAACTTTAGTAGTTAATAAAGCAAGAGGAGTATTAAATGTTGCAGCGATAAAAGCTCCTGCTTTCGGAGATAGAAGAAAATCTGTACTTCAAGATATAGCAATCTTGACAGGAGGAAGTGTAATTTCTGAAGAAGTGGGACTAACTTTAGATACAGTTTCGATAGATATGCTAGGTACAGCGAGTAAGATTACTATAGTTAAAGAAAATACTACTATAGTAGCTAATACTGACCCTAAAACTACTGCTGCAGTACACAAACGTGTTGAACAATTGCGTAAACAAGCAGCAGAAACAGAGTCTGAATATGATGGTGAAAAACTGCAAGAACGAATTGCTAAATTAGCAGGTGGAGTAGCTGTTATCAAAGTCGGAGCTGCAACAGAGACAGAGTTAAAAGATCGAAAACTTCGTATCGAAGATGCCCTTAATGCAACAAAAGCTGCAGTAGAAGAGGGTATTGTTCCTGGAGGTGGAACTACATTAATTTACTTAGCTATTAAAACTGCGGAATTTATGAGTAAGTTAAATAATGAAGAAGAAAAATTAGCAGCCAATATTGTAGCAAAAGCCTTAGAGGCACCACTGCGCCAACTATCTAATAACGCCGGAGTTGAAGGATCAGTCATAGTCGAAAAAGTACGAAATACAGACTTTAATATTGGCTATAATGCAACGACAGGAGCTTTTGAAAATATGATTGCCGCGGGTATTATTGATCCAGCTAAAGTTGTTCGTTCTGCTTTACAAAATGCTTCATCTATAGCAGGTATGCTACTAACAACTGAAGCTTTGGTAGTTGAAAAGCCTGAACCTGAAACAGAAGCCGCTGCTCCTGACATGGGCGGCATGGGCGGCATGGGCGGCATGGGTGGCATGGGTGGCATGGGTGGTATGGGTGGTATGGGTGGTATGGGCTTCTAAAGTTATATCATCTCTAAACTGTTTTTTATCTAGAATTATTTAAATTTTCAAGGGCCTTATTTTAGTATAAAATAAGGCCCTTAAAAGTTTAAATATAATTAACAAAGTTCTTACTAGGATATGTTATTCTCCTAATATTGATTCTTCAAAGGTATTATAAAAGCTGACTAATTTTCAAGATATCAGATTTCATTTCTTTCAAACTCTATTTATTAGATCATCTTTTAAAAGCCAAAATCCACTAAAAAACTCTACATTAGGATTTGGCTGGATAGCAAGAAAGTGAATTCCCTGTGCTTTTCTTTTCTTTTCTTCAAAGATTTGAGCTTTTTGAATGAGTTGATTATCACTCTGATTAGTTAAGATTGATCTATCATTTAATCCTATTTCTAGATAAAGAATCCAGTTATTTTCTTCATCAAACCTTAACGAAACTAACTCAAAGCCAGATAACCAAGCTGCTACTGGAAGAGCTCTTGGAGAAAAGAAGACTAAGCCAGGAATTGTAGCTTGTAAAGATAAGTTATATGGCGAAATTTTATAATTTTCTCCAAAACTAATATTCCATTCATGTATATGCTTAAAATCGGAAACTTTTAAATCAACAAATGAATATTTATTAAATTGATTATCTTTTAAAGCATCAGGTAAAGATACTATATTAGAATCTGCATTAGTTATATTTATTGTAGAGACTTTATTTTTATTTTGATTCTTTATGAATTGAAATTTCTTTTCTCGTTTATTTATCCAGTCATTAAGAATAAACGTTCTACGACTTGGAGCAGCCTCAATATCTGCATCTTTACACGCTTTTATGATCATATTTTGCATTTGATGACGAAAGAAACGAATTAAATCTGGGCTTTCTCCAGCTTTTTTTATCGCCTTTTCAATAGCCTGACGTAACCAAATAGAATTAACCGTGTTTGAAGGGCACAGTTGAGAAAACTTAAAACAACTATTAAATGACTTGTCAGAATGTATAGGAGTTTTACAGATCAAAACTTCCCATATTTTTTTGTTATCTTTCAAAAAATTTGGACGTGAATAAAAATCTAATTCCCATATCTTCTTCATAATTACCTTTTAAGTTTTTAATTAATAACTTCGCGTACTCTATAAATTGGACGTTTTTGTGACTCATGATAAGTACGCATTACTAATTCTGCCAACAGACCAAAGCTTAATAGTTGCACTCCGGCTAAAATTAATAATACAGATAAGATTAATAGAGGACGTATTCCAATATTTTGTCCTAAAACTTTGATAATTGTTAGATAGACACTGCTAGATAGACCAAGGGTCATTAGAGTTAGACCTAGAGAACCAAAAATATGCATTGGACGAGTTAAAAATTTCTTTATAAAAAGAATAGTAAGTAAGTCCATGATAACGGGGAATGTTCTTCCCAGTCCATATTTACTCACACCAAAACGGCGAGGATTATGATTCACAGCCAGTTCTGCTATCCTAGCTCCTTCTATATAAGCTAAAGCAGGTATGAAACGATGTAATTCTCCATATAAATTCATATCTGCTACCAGTTCTGAACGATACGCTTTTAACGAGCAACCGTAGTCATGAAGGCTTACGCCTGTTAATTTAGCAATAATTATATTGGCAATTTTTGAGGGGAGAAGACGAGTAAAAGTATTGTCTTGACGATTGTTACGCCAACCACTAACTAAATCATAACCTTCATTTAGCTTAGCAATAAGACGAGGAATGTCTGCTGGATCATTTTGCAGGTCTCCATCTAAGCTAACAATAATATTACCTTCAGCATTCTTAAAGCCTGCTGCCATAGCAGGTGTCTGACCATAGTTACGACGTAAAATAATAGCGATTAAATCTTGCCTTTCTTTAGCCATTTGTCTTAAGATATCTGTGGAGCCGTCTTCAGAACCATCGTCAACACAAATAATTTCATATGAATATTTATTAATTAGAGAATTAGAGATATTATTTATCAAAGTCTCTAATGTATCTTTTTCATTAAAAATTGGGATAACTACAGATACAGTTATAGAATTTTGGTATGAGTTCAATATTATAGGTTCCATTTTTATACATTAGTATCTTTTATCTTACTCGTAACTAATTTTTGAGTGAGATAAATATGCCATTCGCTTAACTTCTAATCGACCACGAGCTACAGAATCGAGGATTAAACCACAGGTAAAACTAAGAAAAGCAAGTAACATAATAGCAACACTTAGAATAGCTGTTGGCAGTCTAGGGACTAAACCCGTACTTAGATAAGTTGTAATTAGGGGAAATCCAATCATAATTGATAATGCCCCTAAAATAGAAGAAATAAGGCTGAAAAATAGAAAAGGTTTTACTTCTTTAAAAAGTAATACAGCTGTCCCGAGGACTCTCCATCCATCAGTGAGCGTTTTTAATTTGCTCTCTGAACCAGGAGGCCTAGATCCATAAACAGTATATTCTTCAGCAAAAGGAATTTTCAACTCTAGCGTATGAATTGTAAGTTCGGTTTCAATTTCAAAACCAGATGAAAAAGCTGGAAATGATTTAACAAATCTGCGAGAAAATATGCGATATCCTGAAAGCATATCTTTAAGTTTTGCACCAAATAGAAATTCAACAACTCCAGTAAGAAAAATATTTCCACTACGATGTCCTAGTCTATAGGCCTGTTTGTTGGTGATTTTAGAACGACGAGCTCCAACAACCATGTCAAGTTTTTCAGAAATTAATTTTGATACAAGAAATGATATTGCTTCTACCTCATATGTATTATCTCCATCCACCAAAATATATAAATCTGCATCAATATCAGCAAACATTCTTCGAACAACATTACCTTTACCTGGCTGAGGTTCATATCGAACTATAGCACCAGCTTTCCTAGCTTCAATAACAGTATCGTCGGTAGAAAGATTATCGTAAACATAAATCTTAGCGTCTGGTAGTTCTTTACGAAATTGGTTTACTACACTACCAATTGTTAAGCTCTCATCTTTACAAGGAATCAACACTGCTAAACGATTACAGGAATGAGTAGTGTTTGTAAATAAAGGTTGATGCTTTGACATGTGTTATATGTATATTTAAATATTATTTAAGTGACTTTTGTCATTATTCAAAGTTCCATTACACTATAGTGGCTAAATCTTGAAATAGCTTTTTCAACCATAATTAAAATTTTAAAAATATGGGTTTCTTTTTTACATATTCAATTATATTGATATATTTAAATTCTGAAAAACATTCTTCATTAAACTATATTTAGAAAACTTCTATATAGCTTCTTTTTAACAAATTGCTTGATTTATATCTTTCTTAATTGATTTTTAATTTTTTACTAATTTGTTTAAAAATATCACGGCGAAGATAAGGATATTGACCGACCCATAAATCATGTCGAGGTAGATAAACATCTGTTACCCTAGTAATACGACTTAAGTTTGATACTTTGGAGATAACTAACATTTCCGCAGATTCACCAGGTTTAACAACTTGTAAAAGACGATCAGCAGGCATCGTTACTATTGCTGTAAAACCTCTTTTATCTCCTACCTCAATATTAATCAATCGCTTCTTGTTTTCAATGACAAGCAATTCTCCAAATTTATTAACAGTTTGTTCCTCTCTGATAAGTTTCTCAGTAATAAAAACATCTAATACTTTTCCACTCCAGAAACCACAATATGGATAAATACGATAATTTCTATTCTTAATACTAGCCCATAAGATAGGTGCCCATAGCCAATAAGATCCAGAAATAATATAAAAAAGGAATTTTATATTTAACCATCTTGAGCCAGATAAAGTTCCTAATATCCAGGTTACTATCAGTATAGTTAAAGAAATAAATAATCGTTGTAATAAATCACGCCATTTACCCCAATAAAACGAATACTGGGTTCCAGTAGCAACAAGAGGAATTAGCTGCTCAAAAGCTTCACGAGTTAAAGGAACTAACATAAATCAGTATTGATGATTATTTTGAATTTATTTTCAACATTGATATTTAAGATCACTATATTAAATATTTCAGAAATTTTATATATACAAAAATTAGTTTACATAAGTTTATTAACAATTAAACTATCTATGTACAGATCAAAAGCTATTTGTGTATAAATATCAATCTAACTTTAACAAATATTTAAATAATAATAATTCTATATAAAAATAAAACTAAGTAATTATTTATTACCTAAAGGATATAAATGATTACTTAGCTCTATCCATTGATTTATACTAAGATTTTCTGCTCTTACTTTAAGATTAAGATTTGTTTTTTCTAAAAATTCAATTAAATATTTGGTATTTATTGTGTTTTTCAAATTATTGTGTAGCATTTTACGACGATTAGAAAACCCTAAGTTAATTAGACTTTCTAAATGTGATGGATTTAAAGCAGAATTTAAAACGCGAGGTTGAAGAGTAATAACAGCCGAATCTACTTTTGGAACAGGATAAAATGCTTTACAAGAAACATCACATATATAACTACAATTAGCTAAATATTGTATCTTTGCTGATAATGATCCATATGCTTTATTACCAGGTAAAGCAGTAATTCTTTTTGCAACTTCTTTTTGAACTAATAAAACAATTATTTCATAAAGAGAATGGTTAGGATTAGAAATACTACCTAGCAATTTTTCTAAGATAGGACTAGTAATATTGTAAGGTATATTAGCAACTACTTTATTTATAGGCCAGAAATGATTATATTTGCTAACTTCTTTAGATAAATCTGTTTTAAGAATATCTTTTTGTAACAGTAATAAACTTTCACGATGATAGAATTTTTTTTCTAATTGTTTATATAAATCCCAATCTACTTCAATTGCAGTAACGGAAAAAGCTTCAGATAATAGGCGACGTGTTAAAATACCCGTTCCTGGACCAATCTCTAAGACTTTATCAGTACTACTAAGACGAGCAGATTTCATGATTTTACTTAAGACTGCATTATCTTTTAGCCAATGTTGTCCAAATCGTTTACGAGGATAAATCATTACAAGCTTATGTAAATTTACTAAATGATAAAATATGGAACTAAATCTTATAAGATATACTGTGCATATCAATTAACACGTTAGCTAAAATTTTTCTTTATTAGATTATTAATAACTGAATAGTAGGTATTCGAGATATTAATCTTAAACAAGTTCTATTATTAAAGTCATTTTCCGGTATGGAGTAATAGTACTCCTTCTTAATAATGAGATGCTCATTTGTGAAGTATATTAAAAGTTTTACTTAATACAAAACAATTCATGGTACTGATGATTAAATTAATTAATATTACAGAGAAATCAAAGCTTTTATTGGAGTTGACTTTAGCAAAAATTTTATCCAATACTTTCATGTCTTCTTTATGACAATAATTATAAATAAATAATTTATAGTTATTTTTTTATACTTGGTTTATAATCATTCTACATATCTTTAAAATTGGGAAAAATATTAGTTATTTATATGAACAACTAATATTTTATACTAATAATTTTATCAATATATTTGAATTATTTATTATATTAACTATATAACATTTTGTTTAATACTGTATTAGTCTGCTTTCTTATTTAAAACTAGTGGAACAACTTTTTAAAGTCTTGCGTCCTGTCCAGTGCTGTTCATACTATGAATTGTAGTATGAACTTAATTTTCATTACCTCTGTAATGGTTGAATAATATGATACTTTAGAGATAATTTTTATAGGGTTTGTACATAAAAATTTTCAATTAGAAATTAGTACTTTTTATAAATTAATTTAGAATTTGTCGCTGTTTAAAAGAGATTTTTTAAAAAGTTTTGAAATAGAGATTTGTTTGTTTAAAAGCACCAAATAGTGAGGAATAAATTATGCAAAATAAGAATATGTTAATGATTCCAGGTCCGACTCCTGTACCTGAAAGTGTTCTTTTGGCGATGGCTCAGCATCCTATTGGACATCGTGGTCAAGACTTTAATCAAATTATTAGTGAAATTTCTCAAAATTTAAGATGGCTTCATCAGACCGAGGAAGAGGTACTCATGCTAACCGTAAGTGGTACAGGAGCTATGGAGGCGGCAATTATTAACTTTCTCAGTTCTGATGACTCTGTTTTAATTGGTAATAATGGAAAATTTGGACAACGTTGGGTAGATATTGCACGTGCTTTTGGATTAAAAGTTGATGAAATAACCGCTGAGTGGGGTAAGCCCTTAAATCCCGAAATATTCAAAGATAAACTTGTTAGCGATAAAAATAAAAAAATTAAAGCTGTTATTGTTACTCACTCTGAAACTTCTACAGGAGTCCTTAATGACTTAGAAACTATTAATAAATACGTTAAAAATCATGAAAAAGCTCTAATTATAGTTGATGCCGTTACAAGCTTAGGAACCATCAATCTTCCTATTGACGAATGGGGGTTAGACGTTGTAGCTTCTGGATCACAAAAAGGATACATGATTCCTCCAGGATTAGGCTTCGTATCCATAAGTCAAAAAGCATGGAAGGCTTATCAAAATTCTAATTTACCTAAGTTTTATTTAGATCTTGGAGCATATAAAAAGACAATTAATCAAAATTCTTTTCCTTTCACTCCTCCAGTAAATTTAATTTATGGATTACAAATTGCTTTAAGAATTATGAAAACAGAAGGATTAACTCAAATGTTCACCCGACATGAAAAATTAGCTCGAGCAACTCGAGCTGGAATTAAGGCGTTAGGGCTAGAACTGTTAGCTGCTGATGAATCAGCAAGTTATGCAATAACAACTGTTTCTTCCTCTAAAGTTGACATAACAAATATCTGTTACATAATGAAAGAAAAATTTAATATAATCCTAGCAGCAGGACAAGATCATATGAAAGGTAAAATTTTTCGTATAGGTCATTTAGGTTTTATTTGTGAGAGAGATATATTAACTACACTTTCATGCTTAGAAACGACTTTACAGCTTTTAGGTGATACTAGCGTAATTCCAGGAAAGGCTGTATCCGAAGCTTTAAAGTTTTTACCATAACTTATATTATTATTTTCTTTTAAAGAAGAGTTGTTAAGTCAATTAATAAAGAAAAAACTTATTAGTTAATAGACCTATAATTGAAATTATTAATAACTACAAAACCAAACTTATTTTTTATTAAAAGTGAGTTTGGTTATCATTATTATTAGATTTTTATAATAAAAAGTAATATAGTATGAAATTAAATTTATATACAGTTAAAATTGATTAATTTCAATCTTGACTAAATTTTAGAAAACTATTTACAAAATAGTTTTCTCTTATTATTTTCTTAGAAAAAGTGACTGAAATAAATATTTTATAAATGATGCAAATATAATTTAACTTGATAGAAAACAATTTCAATGTTTTATTAGCTTTGCGAATTTACAATATTAAAATTTTGCTATGAGATATTAACAAGTTGGTAAAAACAACTACTTATTTAATAAACTACTAACCTTATATAACCTTGAAGATTATGAACTTTGGAAAAATTGTCGATAAGCTAAACTTTTTGAGTAATGAAAATAGTTTAACGAGTAATGAAAATTACGATCTTGAAATTACAGGAGTATCATCCATTACTGAAGCAAAAACAGGACACTTAAGTTATGTAGAAGGTCCGAAATTTGCTTCCATGATTAGTAAAACTTCTGCAAGTGCTCTAATTCTTCCACCTGATAAACAATTACAAGAAGAAGCTACAAAAAGAGGGATAGCATGGCTCGCAACATCTGAAACACGTTTAGCTTTCGCTCATGCTATTAAATTATTCTACCAGCCGTTTCGTCCAGCTCCAAGTATAGACTCTACTGCAGTAATTCATTCTTCAGCTAAGATTGGAAAAGATGTTTTTATAGGTCCTCATACTATTATTCAACAAGATGTTGTTGTTGGGGATGAAGCTTGTATTCAAGGAAATGTAGTAATTTACCCTGAGGTCTCTATTGGAAACAATACGTTACTCCATGCTAATTGTACTATTCATGAACGGACTAAAATTGGAAGTAACTGTGTTATTCATAGCGGTGCTGTTATTGGAGCTGAAGGCTTTGGATTTGTTCCTATAGCTGAAGGTTGGTTTAAAATGGAACAATCTGGTTATGTTAATTTAGGAAATAATGTAGAAATTGGCTGTAATAGTGCAATAGATCGTCCTGCTGTTGGGACAACTCATGTTGGAGATAATACTAAAATAGACAATTTAGTTCATATAGCTCACAACTGCAACATTGGAGAAAGTTGTGCTTTTGCAGCACAAGTAGGATTAGCAGGAGGCGTGAAAATAGGAAAAAGAGTAATTCTTGCAGGACAGGTAGGAGTAGCAAACCAAGTTAGTATTGGTGATGGAGCAATTGCAACTGCACAAACTGGTATTCCTAGTAATATTAACTCAGGAGAAGTTGTATCTAGTAGCCCAGCAATAGATAATAAGTTATATTTAAAAATATGTGCTATCTATAAACGTCTTCCTGAAATGTATAAAACTTTAAAAAGTATTCAGAAAAAGATAGATAATTTAGAATAGTATTTTTTGATATTATTCTCCAGCATAGATTAGTTACTATGTATAGTAAGTAGTAAGTAATGAGAAAGATACATTTTTGTATCTTTACCCTTAACTGATTTATCCAGAATTTTGTAAATATTATTATTAAATAATATTGTAAAGTTTAGTATCAATTAAAAAAGGTTAATTAAATTATTTTTTTTAATTGTTATAAATATTTTTGATATATAAATCAAACTTATTTTTGATGCTTTATTCTCAATTACTATGAAAAATTATTTTCTTTATTTAAAAATTAAGGACTAGACATAGTTTTTAAAAAATGTTTTTCAAGTATTAAGTTTAATGTTTCAGAATTATTGATACAATAAAGTTCCTAAGTATTTAATTATCAAATTAACTTTCTTATAATGATTAGATCTTCTTCTGAAAAGAAATATGAAGCTGTTATTGGTTTAGAAACTCATTGTCAGCTGAATACTACTAGCAAAATTTTTTGTAGTTGTTCCACTGACTTTAGTAGTTCTCCAAATACAAATATTTGTCCAATTTGTTTAGGATATCCTGGAGTATTACCTGTACTCAACCAAAAAGTTTTATCTTCAGCTGTTAAACTAGGTCTTGCCCTAAAAGCTAAGATTGCTAGTTATAGTAAGTTTGATAGAAAGCAATACTTTTATCCTGATTTACCTAAAAATTACCAAATTTCTCAGTACGATCTTCCTATTGTTGAAGGAGGCACTTTAGAAATTGAATTGGTAAATAAAACTAATCAAGAAGTTATCCATAAAAATATTGGGATCACAAGATTACATATGGAAGAAGATGCAGGAAAATTAATTCATTCTGGAAGTAATCAGTTAACCGGTTCTAGCTATTCTTTGATTGATTTCAATCGCGCGGGAATACCTCTATTAGAAATTGTTTCTGAACCAGATCTAAGAACTGGTCAAGAGGCAGCAGAATACGCCCAGGAATTACGTCGCTTAGTACGTTATCTGGGAATTAGCGATGGTAATATGCAAGAAGGCTCTTTACGTTGTGATGTGAATATTTCTATTCGCCCTTTAGGACAAACAGAATTTGGTACGAAAGTAGAAATTAAAAATATGAACTCTTTTAGTGCAATTCAGAAAGCTATAGAGTATGAAATTAATAGACAGACCGATATGTTGGACAATAATAAAACTATCTCTCAAGAAACACGTTTATGGAATGAAGCTTCGCAGGAAACGATAAGCATGAGGAAAAAAGAAGGTTCTAGCGATTATCGTTATTTTCCTGAGCCTGATCTTCCTCCAATTGAGATTTTAAGCAATCAACTGGAGATCTGGAATAAAGAGCTTCCTGAACTTCCTGCATCTAAGCGTCAGCGTTATAAAGGTATATTTGGATTATCTTCTTATGATGCACGTATTTTAAGTGATGACCGGGATATCGCTGAATATTTTGAAGAGACTGTATCTAATGGTACAGATGCTAAGTTAGTAGCTAATTGGATAACTCAGGAGATTGCAGCGTATCTTAATAACGAAAAATTAACTATAATTGAAATTGCTCTAAGACCGAAACACCTTGAAGAATTAGTTCTATTAATTGAGAAAAAAACTATTAGCGGAAAAATTGCTAAAGAAATTCTTCCCACTCTCTTAAAAGAAGGAGGATCACCTCAAGATATTATTGATAAGCAAGGGTTAACGCAAATTTCTGACCAAGAAATAATAACAAAGATTATTGATGAAGTTATAAAAGCTAATCCTACAGAAGTAGGTAAATATAAGGCAGGAAAAAAGAAATTAAAAGGCTTTTTTGTAGGGCAGGTTATGAAAAAAAGTGAAGGAAGAGCAGATCCTAAGTTAACTAATCAATTAGTGGAAAAACAATTAAATGGATAAGAAAATCAAGAAGTACTTATATATTTTGTAAAAGTAACATATATAAAACTATCTAAAGTTATCCTAGTAATTTCTTTTACTGTTACTTAAACTATATGAATACTATCACTTACTTTATCCAAATTTTCCACTTATATAATGTTTAGTTGATTCCATTGTGGGATCGCTAAATACTATATTAGTCTTATTATATTCAACCAATCGACCAGTTCTCTTACCTTTATCTGTTATTTCTAGGTTGTAGAATGCAGTTAGGTCGGATATTCTTGAAGCTTGATGCATATTATGGGTAACTATGACAATAGTATGCTCTTCCTTTAAGCCATTAATTAACTCTTCTATTTTTAAGGTAGAAATAGGATCTAAAGCTGCACATGGTTCATCCATTAAAATAACATCAGGTTTTATAGCTATAACGCGTGCTATACATAGTCTTTGTTGCTGACCCCCTGATAAAATTAGTCCACTTCTATGAAGTTTGTCTTTAGTTTCATCCCAGACAGCTGCTTTCCTGAGAGAATTTTCTACAAGTTCATCCATATCACCTTTAAATCCATTAATCCTTGCGCCAAAAGCGATGTTTTCATAAATGGATTTTGGAAAAGGGTTAGGTCTTTGAAATACCATGCCAATCCTAGAACGTAAGTCAACAGGATCAAGACTTTGAGAATAAATATCTTTACCGTAATATGTAATCTTGCCAGAAACTTTAGCATTGGGGATTAAGTCGTTCATGCGATTAAAACATCGTAAGACAGTACTTTTTCCACATCCAGAAGGTCCAATAAAAGCTACAATATTACCCTTAGGAATAACCAGATCAACCCCTCGAACCACTAAATTAGAGCCATAGAAGACATTAAGATTTTCTGTTTTTAAAATAGGTTCTATCTTAGTATTATTTTTCATATTTATATCTTAAACTTTATCTAGCCAATGACAATAATTTGATTAAAATTAACCAAAATGTCCGCTTACATAATTTTTAGTGTCTAACTTAGTCGGATTTTCAAAAATTATTTTTGTATTATTATATTCTGCTAAAAATCCTACTTTTCTTCCCTTTTTATCGGTTTCTGCATTAAAGAATGCTGTGTAGTCAGCTATTCTTTTTGCTTGTTGCATATTATGAGTTACCAGAATAACGGTATAGTTCTGCCTTAAGTCATTTATTAGTTCTTCTATTTTTAAAACTGATATTGGATCTAAAGCTGAACAAGGTTCATCCATAAGAATAACTTCTGGCTTAGCAGCTATTGTACGGGCTATACATAATCTCTGTTGTTGTCCTCCAGATAGAGAGAAGCCACTTTCTCCTAATTTGTCTTTTACTTCATCCCAAAGAACTACTTTTTTTAAAGAGCTTTCTACCAATTCATCCAAATCTCCCTCGAATCCGTTAATTCTAGCTCCATAAGCTACGTTATTGTAGATAGTTTTTGGGAAAGGATTCGGTTTTTGAAACACAATACCAATACGTTTTCTTACTTCAATAGGATCAATATTAGAAGCATACAAATCTTGCTTATAATATGTGATCTTGCCTTTGAGATAAAAGGAATCAACTAAATCATTAAGTCTATTCAAAGATCTTAATATTGTACTCTTTCCACATCCAGAAGGTCCGATTAAGGCGGTAACTCTATTCTTAGGAATTGTAAAAGTAACATCACGGATAGCTTTATGTTTACCGTAATAGACATTAACAGAATTTAAAGTAAAAATTGTTTCTAGGTTTTCTAAAGATTGACAATTTTGCATATATTCCATATTACATTGTATTTATCTAAGTTAATGAATTTTTTGGCGAGCAGCTAGACGAGATGCAACACTTGTTATTAATACCAAGAAAACTAAAATCAAAGAAGCAGACCAAGCAAGTTGTTTTTGGGGTGCAAAAGGCACAACCGAAAAGTTATAAATCAATACTGAAAGAGTAGCGATTGGTTCTAAAAGTCCCTCGGGAGGGTTACTAGCCCAAAAATTTGAATACAGTGCTGTAAAAAGTAAAGGAGCTGTTTCTCCTGCTGCACGAGCGACTGCTAAGGTTATTCCTGTTACTATAGTGGGAGCTGCTGCTGGTAAGACTACCCCTAATACTGCCTGATAATTGTATGCTCCAATCCCTAAAGCTGCCCAGCGTAGATCTTGTGGAACAATTTGCAAAGCCTCATCAGTCGTTTTTGTAATAGTAGGTAACATTAGTACAGAAAGAGCAGTTCCCCCAGCGATAGAAGAAAATCCTATAATTTTTGTTGCTATCAATAGTCCATATATAAATACTCCAATAAGTATAGAAGGAACTCCGCTTAGAACACTAGCGGCAAACCTAACCCAGTAAGCAATTTTATTATCACCACTAAATTCTGCAAGATAAATGGCTGCAAGAATTCCTATGGGGATCGCAATTAAAGAACCAATACCGACAGTTAACAAAGTACCAACAATTGCATGAGCAACCCCACCTTCTGAATATCCAGGAGGTGGCGAAAGTTGAGTGAAAAGTGGGTAGTCAATCCTACGAACACCACTGTATCCTACAAAGAATAATACTGCAAATAATGGGATAAGAGTGCATAACATACATAAAGAAGCAACACCAGTCCAAAAGCTGTCAGATAATGAACGAGTATTTATAAGCTTTCTTGTAAGACTTAATTCTTTATCTTCCATAGTTAAATAATGTTTAGTAATGGTTCATAAACTCTTAAACAGAACAGGAAGTTTATGCAAGTGAGGAAAAAGAGACTTTTTTAGAATAATTATTCTAATAAATAATCCCATTCTGAAAGTTAGTTCAAATTGGACAGTAAGCTAGAGTAAAGAGATCTTTCTAGAGAAGAGATCTCATAAATTATTATCTCATAAACTATTAGCTAACAAGTGATCATAAATTTAGTTTAAAAAATTATTTAAGATTGTTTTATTACTTAGTCTCTGCTCTTTTAAGAGTTAATTATTTAACACGAGCTTTATCAACAACAAAGCCAGCAACTATGTTTACAATAAATGTTAAAAATAATAATACCAAACCTGCATACATTAATGCTGAGACTTGCATTCCTGAAGCTTCAGCAAATTGACTAGCAATAAGAGAAGAGATAGTATTAGCAGGTTCTAAAACAGATACACTAATTTTATTAACATTACCAATAATCATAGTAACAGCCATAGTTTCTCCCATCGCCCTACCTAAAGCTAGCATAATACCTCCGGCAATGCTAGGGAAAGCAGCAGGAAGAAGAACACGGAAAAGTGTCTCCCAACGAGTTGCGCCTAAACCTAAAGAAGCTTGCTTCAAATCAACAGGAAGAGAATCTAGAGATTCTCTAGAAATGGCGGTAATAATAGGCACAATCATAATGGCTAAAATAATACCTGATGCAAGAAGACCTGTACCACCTATTGGAGGTCTACTGAAGATTGGTATCCAATAAAAAGTATTATACAGCCATTCAGCAAGGGGATGCACTACAGGCGTTAAGACGAAGATACCCCAAAGGCCGTAAACAACACTAGGAATAGCTGCAAGTAATTCTACGAGAAAGACTAATGGGATTCTGATCTGAGTAGGAATAAAATCCTTCCCCAAAAAAATAGCTGTTCCAACACCTAAAGGAGCGGCAAAAAGTAACCCAATAAAAGAGCTGGCGATAGTACCATAAACAACAGGTAACGCACCATAATTTTCACGCCCAATAACCGGATTCCAAGACGTACTGAGGATAAAACCAACCCCATATTCTAAAATAGCTGGCCATGCACGCCAAATGATAACACCAAAGATGGCAACTAATATTGAGCTAATTCCCATAGCAAGTCCTAGAGTTAGTAGCTCAAACCACCTATCAATGGTTTTCTCGAATGTAAAACGAGATCCTAATCCTGTTTGTCGTCTAGAAAATAATCGGGTCACAATAAACCTAGTAATTTTTGTGCTTTAAAAAACAACAATGAAAAAAGAAGAGAACTGAAATCCAGAATTTTATGGTAGAAAATATTCATCAATCAGGCAATTAAAGCTAGGACTCTCAGATTATTGCTTAGTCTGATCAAACTCAGTAAGATTAATATCATAGTCAGGACTAATTGTATCAGCTACTAATGCCACTTTCTCTCTAACGCTAAGTGGTAAAGTGATATAGCCTAGAGCTTTACTTTGATTCTGCCCTTCAGTTAAAGCGTACTCTATCATGGTCTCCATTGCAATTGCTTTTTTAGGTTCATCGTAGCTTTTATAGGCTAGGATCCAGGTATAAGTAACGATAGGATAAGAATCTTTTCCTTGAGGGTCTGTAATAAAGGCACGTAGATTATCTGGCAGTTCGACTGCTTCAAGAGTCTTAGAGGCAGTTTCACTATTAGCTTCAATGTAATTACCTGAAGCATTTTCCAGAAGAGCAGTAGGCAGTTGACTATTTTTAGCATAGCCATACTCAATATAACCAATTGCTCCTTTATTCTGTTGAATAAGAGCAGTTACTCCGGCATTCCTTTTTCCTCCAATAAATTTTCCTTTAGTAATTGGCCATTCAACACTTCTACCTTGACCGATATCAGTCTCCCATTGTTGGCTAATAGTGCTGAGATGCTTTGTAAATACTCCTGTAGTACCACTGCCATCAGAGCGGTGGACAACAGTTATAGGTAAATTAGGTAGTTGTTGATTTGGATTTAATTCGGAAATCTTCGGATCATCCCAGTAAGTGATTCTCCCACTAAAAATATCGACATAAGCTTCTCTTGAGAGTTTTAGTTCAGTAATACCAGGCACATTATAAGCAATTACGATACTGCCAGCAGTTATAGGAAGCATGTGAACTCCTTTATCTACTCTACTAATCTCTGCATCTTCCATCGCTACATCACTAGCTCCAAAATCTACTATTCCCATAGTAAATTGTCTTACACCAGTTCCGCTACCCATAGACTGGTAATCAATTTGTAAGTTAGGTATGGACTGGTGAATTTGTGCAAACCAATTTTGATATAAAGGAGCTGGAAATGATCCACCTGTTCCAATTAGGGAAACATTTTCTTCTATTGGAAATTTTGCTGCTATATCTATTTGAGGGTTGGAGTCACTTGTTTGAATATTAGAAGGATTGCCGCCACAGGCTTCTAGAGTTGCAACCAAAGTTATAATCGATAGTGAGGTTACTGTCTGTTTAATTGATTTCACAGTTTTAAACATAAGAAGTTAATTAATTAAATAATCTAAACAAATATTAGAGCAGAATTGAACATCTACGACAGATATTTTGTTAAAAATTGAAAATAAAATAATATCGGGTAAAACATTAATAATCAATGTATAAAGTAAGATCAAGAACTATCTTACTCGATTAAATAATGAATTTCAAAAAACTTATTTTAATTAAAACAAGTTTTTTAGCAATAAAGAAAGCCTCAGTCTTAAGTATTTTTATAATTTTGTTAGTTTTACATAATTATCTCAAGAAAATTAAAAAATATTGAAATCATTTCTTCTCAATAAAACAGCATTGTTTATGTTCTAATTTTACAACTGTTGTTTAGAGTAATTAGCTTAGGTAAATAGTACTAATATCGTACTTTTCTACAGAACTATCTTTTGAGACCTTCAATTATTCTATTTTCTACTAATATTTTTTGTGAGATAAAAAAGTATTAGTAGAAAATAGAATGATTGACTTATATTTTGAGTTTTCCATAAGATATTTATACAATGAAAATTGTACAATATTATTCAACTATACGATTACCTACATATGATAAACAAATAATAGTATAATAGGCGATGTTTTTGATAATCTTTTCAAGTAAAATTTTAGGAAAATGATAAGTTATGGCAATATAGCAATATAAATAAATATCTTTGATAATATTTATTCCCATATCTTAATCCTAGCTTCAAATGATGAATGACAAATCAAACACAGACTGGCAATGGAAGGTCTTGAAAAGCTTGCCTTATCTAACTTGTAGGCTTTTGGACAAATGGCCTCATGGCTTTTTTACCCGATCTTTTTATCCTCTATTACCTGAAGAGATAGGAAGAAACCTTTATTTGGACATAACAAACTATCGACTGAAACAGGTACATAGCAACCTTATCTTATCATCTGATGAAATAAATAAATTTTCTTTAAATGGTGGCTTACTTTTAGGAGATGGAATTATTTCTAACAAGAAAAAACAAGCTCTTTGGGTAGCTAGTGCAGACTGTGTACCTATTCTTATAGGAGATCGTAAAACAGGTTTTATTGCTGCAGTTCATGCCGGTTGGAAAGGAACTGCACAACGAATTGCACCAGAAGCAGTCGTTCGGTTACAAAATTTGGGAAGCTCTATAGAAGATTTATATGTTGCAATGGGACCGGCTATTAGTGGACATGTATATCAAGTTTCTAGAGCGGTTGCTACAAAAATATTAACTAGTTTATTCAATCATAAAAAAAATTATGACTTAGAGAACATGTTAGATTCTTTAAGTAATACTTCTAGTATTCCTATTTTTTTTAACCATATAAAAAATAAACTATGTATAAGTATTACTCAAGTTAATCAGCTTCAACTAGAGCAAATAGGTGTTGAGAAAGACAAAATATCCATTGCTCCTTATTGTACATATCAATCTTCTTCTAGTTTTTTTTCTTATAGACGTACTAATGCTAAACAAATTCAATGGGCAGGTATTATTTCAGGTGAATAACTTTTTTAAATGATTTCATTTATCAATTATTACAATACTATTCTTTCTTTCAGATTTTATAAGAAATTGTCTTAAATATAGAGTGAATGACAATAACAAATTATTTTTAAAATTTTTATTTTTTATAAAAATAATTTTTGCTTGACATAGTTTTATTTTTTAAGATTAACAATTAATCAGGATTATTGTTTTGATTATTTTAAGAGGATATTAGTTTTAGGTATAATCCGCACTACATAAAATTTAAAATAATAATTTGTACACTAATTTTTTTATCTTTTAGTATTTATTTTCAACAGATTATTTTAAAAGTTGATAAGTTATGACTAGTTATATTTGTGATGATTAGAAAATTCTATATTTCTAATATCTAAGCTATATTACTTTTTATGAGTCTTATCAAGTATTTATCTCGAGTAACTTTTACCCAATTAGTCAATGACAAATAAAATAAAAAAGAACTACTTAGAGTGTCTTCGTATGTCTGAAAAGACTTGTTCGCAAAAATCTTGAATGACTGTACACCTTTTAATTATACTTAGTTATTGAGGTATTTAAAGAAGAATTTATGACCGAATCAACCCCTGCCTCGAATGTCTCTAATACTTTAATTGGACGTCTTCCTTCAAAAGGGTGGATAGTAGTAGTCATAATGATTGCTGCTCTAATCTCAACTCCTATATTATTTGTATTCAGTAGTGTTTTTACTGATGCAGGAGCTATTTGGCAGCATTTAGCTGATACGGTTTTAACCGACTACATACTAAATTCTTTATGTTTAATGCTAGGCGTAGGAATTGGAGTGTTAATTATTGGGGTTACAACTGCATGGCTTGTCAGTCTTTGTTATTTTTCGGGGTGTGATTGGTTTGAATGGCTTTTATTGATGCCTTTGTCTGCGCCAGCCTATCTATTGGCTTATACTTATACCGACATGTTGGATTATTATGGTCCCGTACAAATAGCTCTTAGAAATTGGTTTGGATGGCAAGATTTTAATGATTACTGGTTCCCAAATATTCGTTCACTATGGGGAGCAGTTGTTATGTTAATTTTGGTGCTCTACCCTTATGTTTATCTATTAGCAAGAACTGCTTTTTTAGAACAGTCTATTTGTACACTAGAAGCTAGTCGTTCTCTAGGTTGTAGCCCATGGCAAAGTTTTTTAAAGGTTACTCTTCCTTTAGCTCGTCCAGCTATTATAGCAGGATTAGCTTTGTCCTTAATGGAAACATTGAATGATTTTGGGACTGTTCAATATTTTGGAATCAACACTTTTACGACAGGTATCTTTAGTATTTGGTTTGATTTTGGAGAGAGGCAAGCAGCTGGCCAATTAGCTGCCTGTCTGATGTTGTTCATTTTTTGTTTAATTATTTTAGAATTATGGTCTCGTCGAAAGATCCGCTACTATCAAAATAGTAGTGCTCGTATAAGATTACCTCGCTACCAGTTAAAATCGTGGCGAGGCTTGGTTGCTTGGCTAGTTTGTTTCTTGCCTTTTTTAGGTGGATTTCTCATACCTGCTATTTATTTAACTAAATTAGTTATTGCTAATTTTACCACTGCTTTTGCCAATAATTTTTGGGGTTTAGCTAGTCATAGCTTAACTGTTGCCTTCATAAGCTCAATCCTTTCTGCTACTTTAGCGCTAGTCATGGCTTATGGACAACGTTCAGAAAATAACCTTCTTACAAATATATCTATTAAAGTTGCTGCTCTCGGATATGCTATTCCAGGATCAGTTATTGCAGTAGGGATATTAATTCCTTTAGGACGTTTGGATAATATGATCACCAACTTTATTGGACAAATTTTTGAGATCAAAATCGGTTTGTTAATTAGCGGTACAATAATAGCCTTGATTTATTCTTATCTAGTGAGATTTCTGGCCGTTGCCTTTGGGTCAGTTGATTCGAGTCTGGGAAAAATAAAACCTAGTCTAGACGATGCTGCGAGAAGCTTAGGATCTACACCTAGAAAAATTTTAATTAAGATTCATACACCTTTGATGACTGGTGGGATACTTACAGCAATTATGCTAGTTTTTGTAGATGTGATGAAAGAGCTTCCTGCTACCCTGGTCATTCGTCCTTTTAACTTTGATACCTTAGCAATTAGAGTTTATCAATATGCTTCAGACGAACGGCTGTCAGAAGCTGCTGCACCGGCATTGGCTATTGTTTTAGTTGGCTTAATTCCTGTTATTTTCCTTAGTTGGCAAATTACCAGATCACGACGTCATCAAGATTCTTTTTAGAATTTTTAATGATAGAAATTTTAATTATTATCTCATAATTAAAATTGTAGAAAGATGTTTTATTTCCAGCAAAGGAGTTGAAATTTGTTGAATAAATCGACTCTTATTAAGTAGATTAAATCAAGATTAGGCGATTTAATATATTTTACAGCTTATGAAATAACATAGTATTTTTTTAATTGCTAGACGAGATAGCCTAAAACGATCAATATTACTTTCTTAAGATGCTGTATTCTCTCTAATCTAATTCGGTCAAAGTAATCTACAATTAACTACGATCACTATAAAAAACACAGAGTAAATCATCTAGACTTTTCTAGAACCTATAAAATAAAAACTACTCAAAATTTATATTATGAGAGGTTGGTTTTAGTGTGGACTAGTTATAAAGGCAACATTTATGTTCCCTCTGAGTATTACCTAATGGTAAAAATTACCTACTATCAAATCTAAAGCTAGAAATAAATATGACGAAAGACTTGACTTATTATCGTAACATTGGCATCTTTGCTCATGTAGACGCTGGAAAAACTACCACTACTGAAAGAATCCTAAAACTGACAGGTAAGATCCATAAAATTGGTGAAGTACACGAAGGTGCAGCAACTACTGATTTTATGGAACAAGAGCAAGAAAGAGGTATTACCATCCAATCTGCAGCTACTAGTTGCTTCTGGAGAGATCATCAATTAAATATTATCGATACGCCAGGTCACGTTGATTTTACTATCGAGGTTTACCGTTCTTTAAAAGTTTTAGATGGTGGTATTGGCGTTTTTTGTGGTTCAGGAGGTGTAGAGCCTCAGTCTGAAACAAACTGGCGTTATGCTAATGATTCTAAAGTTGCACGTATTGTTTATATTAATAAGCTAGACAGAACTGGTGCTGATTTTTTCAGAGTTGTTAAACAAGTTGATGAAATATTAGCTGCCAAGCCTCTCGTAATGGTATTACCTATTGGAATAGAAAATGATTTTCGTGGTGTAGTAGATCTACTTACTGAAAAATCATGGACTTGGGATGATTCTGGAGATCCTATGAAATATACAATAGGGGATGTTCCTGAAGATATGAAAGAACAAGTAGCAGAATATCGAGAAACGTTAATCGAAACTGCTATAGAACAAGACGATAGCTTGATGGAAAAGTATCTCGAAGGAGAAGAATTAACTATTGACGAAATTAAGTCTTGTGTTCGGAAAGGTACTCGTGATCTTGCTTTCTTTCCTGCTTATTGTGGTTCTTCCTTCAAAAATAAAGGAGTCCAATTAGTACTAGACGCTGTTATTGACTATCTCCCTAATCCTATGGAGGTAAAACCTCAACCAGAGGTAGATTTAGAAGGAAAAGAAACAGGAAACTATGCTGTTGTAGATCCTGAAAAACCTTTAAGAGCGTTGGCGTTTAAAATAATGGATGATCGCTTTGGATCACTAACTTTTACTCGTATTTATTCAGGAAAAGTTGCCAAAGGTGATACCGTACTAAATACTGCAACAGGAAAAACAGAAAGAATTAGTCGCTTAGTAGAAATGCATGCTGATTCTCGAGAAGAAGTAGAGTCTGCACAGGCAGGAGATATTATAGCTATTGTAGGTATGAAAAATGTTCAAACAGGTCATACTTTATGCGATCCCAAACTACCTGCGACATTAGAGCCTATGGTTTTCCCAGATCCTGTTATATCTGTTGCGGTTTCACCAAAGAAAAAGGGTGAAAATGAGAAAATGGCTTTAGCTATAAGTAAAATGGTTCAAGAAGATCCATCGTTTCATATGGAAACAGATAAGGAGAGTGGCGAAACCATAATTAAGGGTATGGGAGAGCTACATTTAGATATCAAGGTTGATATTCTTAAACGTACTCACGGCATCGAAGTAGAAGTGGGTAAACCACAAGTAGCTTATCGTGAATCTATCACTAAAGTTATTAAGGATACTTATATTCATAAAAAACAATCTGGTGGTTCTGGTCAATTTGCTAAAATTGACTACAGTATTGAACCAGGAGAACCTGGTAGTGGTTTCCAATTTACTTCAAAAGTTACAGGAGGTAACGTCCCAAGAGAATTTTGGCCTGCAGTGCAAAAAGGTTTTGAATCTAGTGTGAAAAAAGGTGTTCTTGCTGGCTATCCTTGCGTAGATTTAACGGTAACTCTTTCAGATGGAGGATTTCATCCGGTTGATTCCTCGGCAATAGCTTTTGAGATTGCAGCTAGAGCTGCCTACCGTCAGACAGTTCCCAAGGCTGGACCTCAATTATTAGAACCCATTATGAATGTAGATGTTTTTACTCCTGAAGATTATATGGGAGACGTCATAGGTGATATTAATCGCCGTCGTGGTATGATTAAATCTCAAAATTCTACACCCATGGGAGCACGAATTAAAGCAGACGTGCCTTTAAGTGAAATGTTTGGCTATATAGGTGATTTACGTACAATGACATCTGGACGTGGTCAGTTTTCCATGGAATTTGCCCACTATGCTCCAGCTCCAAGTAATGTAGCGGAAGAAGTAATTAAAGAAGTAAAAGAGCGTCAAGCGTCTTCTTAATTAAAAAAATTTTCTAATATGAATATATTTCCCAATTGAAAAATATTATTTATTAGTACTTCAACATATATGATTTTCTTCTATTTGAATTAATTCAAATAGAAGAAAATCATACATGTTGAAGTTGCTTTTATCTTAGTTAAATTTTATATAATTTATTTTTTTATGTAAAAATTATACAACTTACCACATTAGTCATTTTATAAGAGTTAAATCAGAATCTTTATAGTAATGGCTTAAAATCCGATAATAAGGAATATTTTGTTTCGCTAAATAATAACTCCCCCACTGACTCATCCCAATTCCATGTCCAAAACCTCTTCCTTTAATTATAAAAAGTCCTCTATCAGCTGATACTTTAAATACAGTACTTTTTAATTTTAATATTTTACGTAATTCTAGTCCTGAGATTTTTCGAGAACCTTGGTTGCCTAAAATGTTCACGGTTATTATACGGTCACTTTGACTAATTTTTTCAGGGATTAGTGAATGAATTGAACCCAGACCATTTATCAATCGGTTCATTTCTGTTTGACTAAAAGTCTTATTCCACAAAAATACAGGAGATAGATGATCATAATCTGGAACTCCTTGCAAATAAGATAAAGGAGAGTTCCATACATTTTCAACGTTTTCTGTATATCCCCCAGAAGATGAATGAAATACAGATAAAATAAGCTTTTTACTTTGAGTCAAAACCTCTCTAGAAGTCATTTTAACTGCATTATGAGTAGCTAGAGACTCTGTCTCTATACCCCTATAAATTTGGGTTTTAGTAGTTGTATCTAAGTCATAATATGTATTACTTGAGGTAGATGTTCTAAAAAGTGCGTAAGTACGTGCGACTACTGCTTGAGCTTTCAGAGCTTCCTTAGGCCATGTAGGATAGGATTCACCTCCGACAACACTATAGAGATATTCATCTAAATCTACTAAATTGATAACTACTATTCCTTTTTTCTGATGAATAAGTAATATTTTTCCTCGATACCATCGATTATTTATCCAGACTACGCCTTTTCCTTGAGGCTCTATCAAAAAATAACTTAGCTTCCAATGTTTAAGACTAATCTGGTTTTGATTGGATAGCCTTACTTTAAAGCTATTTAAAGGAGCTAGTGTACCTACTTGTTTTCCTTGACTATTGATAACACTAGCCGGAGAAGAACTACCTACATATAAAGTTTTTACATTTTTTTCAATAGCAATACGAAGTTCTGTAGAAGCATATGTAGATGGACAAGAAAATAATACTATATAAAATATTAAACTTCTAAAAAGCGCGATGATAAATGGATTTTTTAAACTTATTATCATAAATTTCACTTTTTAAATCCTCATAGATATATAAAAGCTATATTATATTTAATGTGTTATGAAATTTTAGGCCTATAGCTTTAGATAAACTTGATAAATTTTAAATATAAATAATAAAATTAGGCTTCAAAGCTGTTTACAAAATTAAAAAGCTTCAAAGCCTAATTATAATCCTATTGGCTAAAAATAAGAATAACTGACATTTTACTCATAGTAATAACTAATTTGCGCAAGAAGTACAAGCACTGTCAGAATCCTTAAAGTCATCTTTTTGAACAGTTCTAACATAATAAATAGCCTTACATCCATCTTTCCAAGCTGTTAAGAACATTTTGAAAATATCTATAGCTGATAGAGAACGGTCAGGCTCATCAGGTAAATAAATTCCTTGATTTAAATTAAATAACAACTCCATAGATATGCCAGTATCTATCCATTGTTGTATTATTGAAACTGCTTTAATAACTTTCTGCTGATCTAAAACTTTATTTTCATGGTAGAACCAAAAAGACTCTTTTATAAAGGGGGGAGCAATAGGTACTGTTCCTTTTGCCCATTTATCATAAAAGAAACGACTATAAACAGGAAGAATACTTGCTGTACAGCCCTGCACTAGAGAAGAAGAAGTATTAGGAGCTATTGCCGTAATATGAGAGTTACGAATACCATAAGTTTTAATATTCTCTGATAACTTTACCCAACGCTCTTTTTGGGAGGCATTTTCTATAAACCAATCAACAGATTTTGAGCCTATTAATTTGCCTTTACTCCAATCACTTCCTGTAAATGCGTTGTATGCACCTCGTTCTTTAGACAGTTCCATAGAAGTATGAGTACACCAGTAACCAACTTCCTCGAACAATTGACTAATTTCGTCTAAACTATCATAAGTTAAAAATCTCTTTGCTAACCAATCAGCTAATCCCATGCATCCAACTCCGATGGTCCGATACCTATCATTATGAACTTTTGCGTAGCTGAACGGAGGATTAGTAATATCTATAGTGTTATCCAAAATTCGGACTGCTAAACTTGAAAGATAACCAAGTTCAGTTTCATCTACATTTGCTAGATTTAAACTTACTAAATTACAACAGTGACTTTCTTTCCTAGGAGCAACATTAGAGAAAGACTCTGTACATAAGTTGACTCCTGGAATATATCCAACGTGTTTATTAGGATTAGCTCGGTTTATAGTATCTTTAAAAGCTAAATAAGGCATTCCTGTCTCTACCTGAGAACGCATTATAGTTTTAAATAATTCACGGGCATTAATTTTTTTATAAAGAGTAATTTTATTTCCTAATTCAGACTCTATTAATTTGTAAGCCTCTTCAAATTCTTCACCCCACAATTCTGCCAATTCAATGCCAAGTTTTATTCGTACCTCATAAGGATCAACCAATGTCCATTCTTGCTTATTCTCAACTCGTCGCATAAATTCATCTGTTAAGACTAGCTGAGGAAAAACATCATAGGCCTTACGTCTCTGATCGCCATTTTCTGTCTGCATTTCCAAAAATTCTGGAATATCTAGATGCCAAACATCTACCCCAATAGTAATGGCTCCAGCTCTTCTTCCTCCTTGATTAACAGCTATTGCTGTGTCATTTAACAATTTAATCCAAGGAATAATACCCCCAGAAGCATTAGATTTACCCATTACCCAACTTCCTGTAGCTCTAATACGGCTAACATTAGCTCCGACTCCGCCACCATTTTTAGAGATTCTAGCTGCATTAGTTACGCCTTCACAAATACTTTCTAGATCATCATCAATGGCTATGATAAAGCAACTAGTTAATGAACCTTCTGGAACTCTTAAGTTTGCTAGGATTGGAGTAGCTAAAGATATTTTACGCATGGCAATAGCTTCATAAAAGCGTTTAGCCCAAGGTAATCGATTTTGAGGAGCTTCAACTATTGCTAATAGTAAGGAACAGGTTAATAAAGCTTCTTGAGGTAGTTCATCTGGTAATAGATAGCGACTACTTAAAAGTACCGCTCCGGCATAATCATAGTCTATGTCCCAGTCTGAATTAATCCAGGAACCTGCTTCTTGCAATTCTTCTAAAGAATAAACAAGCAAACGTTTATCATATTGATGATTTTCTACTTTAGTTTGAACAGTAACTTCGTATTTATCATATTGATAACCACGGCTAACTAAAATATTTTTCCAAAGGCTCCAAATGTGAAGTCTGCCAGCAACATAACGCCAATCTGGCTCTTGGGGACTACACATCTCTAAGGAGCAGTTGATCAGATTATTTTGAATATCCTTTGTAGTAATGCCATCACGTAAGCGGGTAGTTAATCCCGCTTCTAAGGCAATACTATTTACATCTTTGCCAGAACATGCCCAACTAACGACGGCACGTATTTTTCCAATATCAAGAGCAGTCCAAGATCCATCTCGTCGTTCTACCTTAATTTTACTTGCTCCTAAGTTTGAATAGTGATTAAGGTGAGATGTGTTCGTGTCTCCTGGATTATTTTGCTGAGAGAAATTTGAGACAGTAGATTGCATCATTTACACTAAATAAATTATGACTAAGAAAAAACTAATAAATTGTATGCTTGAATTTTGTTACTTTTGTATCAACTTGAGAAGGATACATTTTCGTTATACCATACATGTGTTGTGATACATGGTATGTTTTTACTAAGAACTCTACAGAGAAAGTAGAAAAACAACATTTTTGTCAAATAGATTTCTAGAAAAAAATATAAATTCATAAATGAAAATCCTACGCTTAATCCATAGAATACTAAGGTGATTATTAAGAAGATTTAATATCCTGTATAGTGTTTAAATATTATTTATTCAATGCGAAAAAAACACAACATGTAATTAATTATATAAATAACTACATAGTCTTAAGTAAAGATAATAAAAGCCTACCTTAAAAACTCTCTATATTTCTAGGCATAGTTTTTTATAAATTTGCACTTTATTAATACTTAAATTTTAAAACAAAGGAAAATTTTAAGTTGATTAAAGAAATGTAAAGTTAATTTACATTATCAAGTCTACATCATTTTACATCACTGGTTGTTTAAATATATTTTTATGGAATTATTCCACAGGTAAACTATCATACCATCCTATTGTCTATTATTTAAGTATATTCAGAATATTTTTTATTATCTAGTTATCAATAATTCAATTATAGTTTTTAACTTAAAATATTACTATTATTGTAAATAAGATATATTAGCATTTCTTAACTAATAACCATTTAAGTATTAAAAAAAATATTTAATAAGTTATGATACGATTTAACTTTTTCTTTTAAGTATAAATTTTTTATGTTTTATAAACTTCTCATTTTTTAGATTATCCAATAATGAATAATCTGAAAATTCATATAGCTATTTTAAACTGATTAGAATCTTACTATTAATTATGATGGTTCTGACTGACAGAATATTGAAGATTCTATGGCTATTAGACTATTTAATCAAGATTAGTTGAATTATTTGAGTAAACACAAAGTCATTAACTTTCTATTTATCAAGACTATCAATATTTCTTAGGTTTTTATTTTCTTCGTTATATTTTGACTCTGATTTTTCGAGAGGTTGGTAATCAACATAATTAACATGACTATAATTACTTGTCTCAGGACTAAATTTTTTATTCCTATTTTGCTTATTAAATCTTGATTTATTGTTTCGAGAGGCGCGAGATGAATCTGAGTTATTTTCCCACATATCATTTACATTTTCCCAAGCATCATAATTATCAGTGTAATTGCGGCTAGGACGATTTCTAACTCTGGAAGGTGAACGATTACTTCTGGGCTGGCGAATTCTCTCTTCATTACTTAATCTACGATTATTACGCGAGTCATTAGTACCTTTTAAACGAGGGTTATTGCGATAGTTTGGAGATTCATCCTCATAAGAGGTTAAATTATCAAGTTCAGCTTCAGTATATACGCGAGTTTTACTAACCCTGCGCCCATTATCAACAAATGAAGAACTACGTTTAGCCTGCTCTGCAGTGGCTCCTCTTAAGCGAATACTTTCTGCAGCAAAAAATATAGCTGATCCTGTTAATAAAAATTGTCCAAATTGCAAAATAGGATCTAATCTCCATCCTTGAAATAGTAAGATTAATCCACACAATAAACCAACTGCAGCAAAAAATATATCATGATCTCGTGATAGTTCTGGTCGCACAGAACGTAAAAAATATAAACCTGCTCCGGCTATCGCTAAAAATATTCCCAGCACACTCGCTGAATTCAGTCCAAAATTAACCATTACTAATCTCCATTCCCTGTTTTAATAATAACGAATTTTTGCGAATCATCTCCATCTCTTATAAATAATTGACACAGTAGTTATTACTTATGATTTTAAAAGTGATTAATAAAAAACTGCTTACTTATTAAATATAATAAAAATAATAAGTAAAAGAAAACCTTACTGTTTATATTTATTTTGATTGCTATAAATTACTCAAAGTTGATATGAATAAATGCTATTAACTTTGATATAGAATCTATTTATAAATAGTATTATTTTTTACGAGGCTTTTAAGCTAATTACTTATAGTAAAAAATTCAATTTTTTTTAGCTTTATCACTTATTGTCAAAGCTTTTTTATAAGCATCATCTAAGACTTCAGAAAGCGTTGGATGGGTGTGAATATTAAATGCTAAGTTTTGTACAGTTTGATAGTGGCCAATGGAGTTAGCAGCCTCTTGAATTAAGTCAGAGGCATGAGGACCAATAATATGTGCTCCTAATAATTCTCCAGTATCTTTTCGAAAAACAATTTTAACGAATCCGTCGGCCTCTCCTTCTGCAAGCGCTTTAGAATTTCCTTTGAAATAAGCTTTGACTGAGGAAATTTCAAAATTTTCTAATTTACCCAGCTCTTTTGCTGCAGATTCGGTGAGTCCTACATAACTAATTTCAGGATCAGTAAAAGTTGCTGCCGGTATACTTCGGTAATCTATTTCTATGCTACGACCACAAATATTTTCAACAGCGATGACTCCTTGTCCAGATGCTACATGAGCTAGCATCATCTTGCCAGTTGCATCTCCTATTGACCATACATGAGGAACAACCTGGTCATTATTCATCACCTGCATTTTATTATTAATAGGAATAAACCCCTTTTGTAATTCAATACCAAGGTTGTTTAGACCAAGGTCATTAGTCGCAGGAATACGACCTGTAGCGACTAGACAAGCATCAACCTCTAGAATATCTACTAATTGCTTAGTTTTAACATCTGTTAGCTCAATAATAACAGGCTTACCTGGGATTATCCTACTTGCGAAAACACCAGAATAGGTTTCAATATCACGAGAGTCAATCAATTTTCGCTGAGCAAATTTAGAAATTTCAGCATCAAATCCAGGAATTAAATTATCTAGAGCTTCCACCATAGTAACTTCACAACCTAATGCATTATAGATATCAGAAAATTCTAGTCCAATATAACCACTACCAATAATAGCGATCCATTGAGGCAATTCTTTTAGTTTTACTGCCTCATCACTTGTGAAGACAGTATAACTATCAATTTCTATTCCAGGAGGAACAAAGGGACTGGAACCAGGAGAGAGAATAATGTTTTCTGCAGTAATTTTTTTCTGTTCTCCATTATTTTTTAGTACCTTAATTGTTTGGTTATCAATAATTTCTCCTTGGCCATATATGATTTCCACCTTTAAATGTTTAAGGCTATTTATAAGGTCTTGACGAATTTTATTTACTAAGCTTGTTGCATGATTGGCAATTTTTCCTTTATCGAATTTTACATCTTGAATTTGAATTCCTAATTCTTCAAGATGATTAAAATTGTGTAATTCTCTTACTTTTTTTGCTGCTGCCAATAAAGCTTTTGAAGGAATACAACCACGGTTGACACAAGTACCGCCCATATCTCTTTTTTCTATTAAAGCAATTTTCAAACCACATTTAACTCCATGAATAGCAGCTGCATGTCCTCCTACTCCCCCACCAATAATAATCAAGTCGTAATCAAAATCTTTTTTGTTCATATTTTTTCTCTCTTATATTTAATATATTTAAATGATTTTATTTTACTGCAAAGTATATACTCTGATGATAGATCTTTTTCAGGAAAAGATGTCTACAAGAGTTTCATTTTTTACAATCATCTATTTAGTTAATACAGATATTAGTATGAGTTCCATATTAAAGTTTTATTTAAAGAAAACCATGTTTAGAAAATTAAAAAGTATAGAAAATTTGTACTATTATCTTTGAGATTACATCATAAAGTGATACGTATGATTATTTAGTATATCTGGTCAAAGTATAGGAATCTAAGAACAACCTAGTTATCCTTTTAAAAAAATATCAAAGAAATATAACTATATACAATTAATCTTAAGCTTATACAAGCTTAAGATTTTGGTGGATAAGATGTTCATATTAGTTCCTACAGATTAATTATAAGCTTTATGTATGATTTAATGAATACGGAGGGATTTGAACCCCCGACACCCAGGACCGGAACCTGGTGCTCTATCCACTGAGCTACGTATCCAGCAATATTATATTACCATAGTTTATTGATCCGACGCTAATCAGTATAAATTTATTAAAAAATATATTGTAAAATCCTAAATTTATATGTAATTTTGTATTTTTAATATTGATTTCGATATGATTCAAATAGTAATAAATCTGATCGGATATTCAAAAAGCTGAGATGATAAAAATTTACTATGAATTAAGGATCAAAACTCTCTTGTGAGCCATACTTCACCAACATTAATGCCACATTTTACAGTGTCGTCATCATCAGACAATAACCGTCTAAGACTTTTTTGTGGATCGTCTAACATTGCTCTAGCCCAAGAAATTGCCAGTTATCTAGGGATGGACATTGGACCGATGATTCGCAAGCGATTCGCCGATGGTGAATTATATGTCCAAATTCAAGAATCAATTCGAGGATGTGATGTTTATCTAATACAGCCTTGCTGTAATCCTGTAAATGATCATTTTATGGAATTACTAATTATGATCGATGCTTGTCGAAGAGCATCAGCACGTCAAATTACTGCTGTAATCCCTTATTATGGTTATGCTAGAGCCGATAGAAAAACAGCGGGACGTGAATCTATTACAGCAAAACTGGTAGCTAATTTAATAACAGAAGCCGGTGCTCACCGAGTTTTATCTATGGATTTACATTCTGCTCAAATACAAGGTTACTTCGATATACCTTTTGATCATATATATAGCACTCCAGTACTGCTAGACTATTTTTCTACAAAAGATTTATCTGATCTTGTAATTGTTTCTCCGGATGTGGGAGGAGTAGCCAGAGCTAGAGCATTTGCTAAAAAACTTGATGATGCTCCATTAGCAATCATTGATAAACGTCGTCAATCTCATAATGTAGCTGAGGTTATGAATATTATTGGGGACGTTAAGAATAAAACGGCTGTTTTAGTTGATGATATGATTGACACAGCTGGAACAATTACGAAGGGAGCAAATTTACTTCGTGAAGAAGGAGCAAGAAGGGTTTATGCTTGTGCTACTCATGCTGTATTCTCTGGTCCTGCGATTTCACGACTTTCAAGCGGTGTTCTAGAAGAGGTAATCGTTACGAATACGATTCCAATTCCTGAAACAAACTGTTTTAAGCAACTTACTGTACTGTCTGTAGCTAATCTGTTAGGAGAAGCTATTTGGCGTGTTCATGAAGATACATCTGTAAGCAGTATGTTTCGTTAGATTAGTTTTTCGAATGTTCTTTAGTAATTCTAACTTTAATTGAACAAGGTTAGAATTATTAAAAACATAAAGCATTGTCTAACTCTATAAATATAGTCATAAACTGATTGTTTTTTGAGAGATAAAAGAAATAGCTAGATTCTTGGTTTTTTAAGGATCAAATACACATAAAGTTAATCATTTTAAATACAGAATAAACATGAGCTTAGCATTCAATAATTCTTATCGGTAAAGTTATCTGAGAATTAAAACTGCTTTCTATAGGGAAAATATATAATTTCCCTATAGAAAATAGTCATTGCATTTTCATATCTTTAAGCAGAAATGGCATCATTATTCCTGTAAAAACGCTAGAAATAATAAGAGCTATAGTAAAGTTTAATCCTACTTCTTGAGAACCAATTAATGTTAATAAACCTTCCAATCCAACTAATATGAAAGACCCCAATAAGATCCCAAAAATTAATTGCTTATAAACATAAAGAGGATCACGTAATAACTTGCCTCTAAAAAATAATTTTGCTGAGTACCAAACTAAATTAAACATACTTTGTGCTCCTAAATAAATTTAAGAATAATTAAACCAATAATAGCTACGGGAATTCCCCCAGCTGGACCTAATAGACCCCCAAGAATACTTGCTAGTTCATACCCTAAGTCTTTCCCAGCCAAAACAATACCGCCAATAGCACCTGAGATGGTTGAAAATAACGCAGCGACAAACAACCAAAAGAAACCACTAATTAGAGTTATGTCTCCATTTATTAAGTCAAACAAAAAAGTTTTGACTATAGGGTTTACATTTAGGTGCTCAATAAACACATTCATCTTGAAAGTCCTCCTAGACATATTTTAGATTTATTATCTCTAATAATTTATAAAATTATTGAGTATAGGTTAACAATTCTTCTTGTACATCTTGCAGCATATTATTCATAATATTTGCCTGTTCTAATTGCTTGTAATTAATAAAAATTGCATATGCTTCTTGACAATATTTTTGACAACTTTTTAAATTGTTTAAACCTCCCATCTTAGGGTGTTCAATATTGTCTGGCAAGTTAAACAAAACATTAGCTTTATTGGCAATAGTATTAGCATACTCTAAAGGTGTATCACTAGCTGTTCTAACTTTTAAAGCTTCGTCGTAAGCTTTTAAGGCTTTTAAATTATTTTCTACAGGATGAGAGGTAGGTAAATACTGTAATGTATTTGCTAAGTTATTCTGTAACATAGCGTATTCACTAGGATAATTAGTAATCGTAATCCACTTCAATGCTGATTGAAATGACTGTATCGCAACCCCATATCTAATTTTTTCTTTATTTGGCCCTAAGGGTAAAGATAAGTAAGCAACTGCAATATTATTTTGTAAAATAGCAAATTCTTGGGGATGATTTTTACCAGTAAATATTTTTGTTGCTTTGTAATACACTTGTATAGCCTCTTGAGTGCTAGCCTCGTTAAACTCCACTAAGTTTTGTAAAACAATCCCTAAATTCATTTGAGCTTCAGCAATTTCTAGAGGAGAAGCATATTTTTCTAAAATAGGCAAAGCATCTTGATAAGAGTTTTTTGCTTCTAACAATAATTCTTTTCCCTCATTAGGGATAGAACGTAGAGCTGTTCCTATTCCTGAAAGGCATCTAGCCTTAAGTAATGGTATATCATCAATGCTCAATTCTAGTCCTTTACGATAAAGGAAAATAGAGTCTTTAATTTCTTCAGCTGTTTTTGCTTGGCTCTGTAATCTAGTTGCTATTTCTATCAGCATTTCAATTTTTTCTGATGTTGTAGCTACTTCAGATTCAACAGCTTTTAAAGCAGCCTTAACGTTAGCATTACTAAAAGTAAGTGTCACAATATTGATAGTTAGTTATGTAAAATTAACAAAGAAATATGCACAAAAGTTAGCTTCTGTAATTAAACTTAAGCATTTCACTGATGTTTAGTACTTCAAATATATTTGAAGATATATTATTATTGAATCAAAAATATTTTACTTTACTATACTTCCTTGGTATTTTTTAATAAATTTACCTTAGTTGTTTTTTTTAGAGGAAGTTTTTTAAGACTATTACTATAAATTTTATGATTAGCTATTTAACTCTAATTTCTAAACTACTACGTAGTTATGATACATTTCTATAACTTTTAGAAAATACTATTTTTGAACAATTTGTTTATTATCGTATTTATTGAAAAACAGTAATGTAGATGGAGATAAAATCTAAAAATTGTGGGGTTTTAGTTTTAATCTATGTATTCCAATAAAGAAAAGCGAGATATTATTACCCGGCTTATTTATGATAAAAGATTATCTACTAGTAAACATAAGACTAGAAGAATGCTTAATTAAGAATTTTTTTACTGTCTAAAAAAATAAATATTAGCCGGGATGTTTTAAGTATATAGAATCTGAATAGTCATATCGTTATTGGTATCAAGATAACAAGGAATGACAAGATGTTGATATCAATAGTACTTCACTGTCATTTGTCTCATAGAATTTCTAACTGATCTACACGCAACCAAACACTAGGAGCTGGTGCTGAAAACTGAATCAAAGCATATTCATCGTTAAGATCTAATATCTCGCCTTTAGTCTGAAATAGATAGCTTGGAAAACGTTTATCACTAGCTTTTCCTTCTAGACTATTTTCTAAACTTTCCTTAATTACGCGAACCAACATACCTTTCTTAATTTGAGCTGCCATAATTAACTATTAACTTTAAAGTTCACTCTCCAACCTTTATTCTAACAAATAATGTGTGGTTAACAAATTATGAACGATTTTTATTTAATTGATAAGGACAAACTCAATTTAGAATACATTCAATAAATTTGCTTACGAAAAATAAAATATTATATATGAGATAAGGTTACTTCTTTTGAACTCAATTTATACACTTTAAATAAAAGATTTTCTCTAAGTTTCCTAAAAGATTTTTTGTTGAGAATATAACCATAGTACTTTTTATTAGGATATAGGCTGATTAAAATTAGTTATTTTAGATTAAAAAAGAAAAATTAATCATGAACTGTTACTATAATCATTAATCCTGATATTAATAGTTTTAGAGGAGAATTTTTTAAAAATTAACTAAGAACTATGAAAATTACAAAGCTTTTACTTAAAATAAAAAATTGCTGCATCATACTTTTACTTACCATAATTTTTTGTTTTTCTGGTTTTTATAATTCAGTTTCTAAGGCTGAACCCATAACTCATGTATCAGAAAAATCACCCAGCTATTATGACAACACTGGAGCGGATAACTTTATATCAGCTGCGGTTGTTCGTACTGGTCCAGCAGTAGTTCGTATTGACACTGAAACTGTTGTCACAAGACAACTTAATCCATTCTTTGATGATCCATTGTTTCGTGATTTTTTTGGGCAACAGTTAAGACCTCGTATTCCTCAGGAACGTAGAATTACAGGGCAAGGCTCAGGATTTATAATCGATGGAAGCGGTGTTATTTTAACAAATGCTCATGTAGTAAGTAACGCCGACAAAGTCACTGTAACTCTTAAGGATGGACGTACTTTTAATGGGAAGGTCAAAGGTACTGACGAGGTAACCGATTTAGCTGTAGTAGGTATTGATTCTCAAGGAAATAACTTACCTGTCGCAAAATTGGGAGATTCTAAAAAACTTCAAGTTGGTGATTGGGCTATTGCTGTAGGAAATCCTGTAGGCTTAGACAATACGGTTACATTAGGTATTATTAGTACCATTGGCCGTTCTGCAGCTCAAGCGGGTATTCCTGATAAACGTCTCGATTTTATTCAAACAGATGCTGCAATAAACCCTGGCAATTCTGGAGGACCTTTACTGAACAGGTTAGGAGAAGTAATTGGTATTAATACCGCAATTCGTGCTGACGCAATGGGTATTGGCTTTGCTATTCCAATTAATAAAGCGAAAACTTTACAAAAGGCTTTAGTATCTGGCCAACAAGTACCACATCCATATATTGGAGTGCAAATGGTTAATATTACCCCTGAAATTGCTAGAGAGAATAATAGAAATCCAAATTCTCCAATTATTATTGCTGAAGTTGATGGAATTTTAGTTATTCAGGTAGTTCCTGATAGTCCAGCTGCAAAAGCGCGACTACGTCGTGGTGACGTAATTGTAGCTGTTAATAATCAGCCAGTTAAAGATGGAGGAGATCTACAAAAAATTGTTGAAGATACTGGTATCAATACTAACTTAAAGCTTAAGTTATATCGTGGTGATCGTCTAATGGAATTGACGGTTAGAACTAAACAATTAAAAGGAACATCATAACTAATTATAGTAAATAGTTCATTTTCTAAGTAAGAACTATTTACTTATTAAAATTTAGTATTTTTTATATAAAAAGTACATTGTTCTTTTGTTTAAGAATTAATTAATATTTATGTAAATTACTTAAAGGTAATTAAATTTGAAAATAAAGTTTTAAGTTGGAATAACTCAACTCCTAAAAAAGATAGAAAAAAGGCTATTAATGCACCAGTAGATGTATTTATAATATTGACTACATCATTCGTCATCCAATCTATTTTATCCTGGAACATTGCTCCAATTAAGCTTTCTATATTTGTAGCAATAAACGCAGCAACTATACAATAAAAGACCTCAGTGAAGTTAATTAAGTTAATAAAAAAACTAATTAATGCAATGAATGCTGATGCCAAGAATCCTGCAACAGTTCCTTCAAAACTAATTGCTCCTTCTGTACCTGGAGATACTGGCTTTAAAGTAGTAATTAAAAAGGTATTTTTTCCATAAACTTTCCCCAGTTCAGAAGCTACTGTATCTGATAATTTAGTGCTAATACTTGCTACATATCCTAATATAAATAGTTTTGTATAGAAAGGATTACTGGATAAAGTTCCTACAGCACAAATCAGAGCAGTTAGTCCTGAACCCCACACATTTTCAGGTCCTCTTACTCCTGACCTTTTTTCAGCAATTCCTGCTTTTTTCTTTTCTGACATACCAACATATGTCATAGCTGATCCAATGATAAAATAAAATGCAATGACACTATACCCTTGCCAACCCAAAAGCCACCAAATAGAAATTCCCAAAAACCAAGCGTTTAAATATCCTGGAAGAGTTAGTAATTTCTTAGGTGCAACTATAGCTATGCTAAGCAATAAGGTATTCAGTATAATACCTGTAAACCAAGAGCTATCTGAATATAATATGATCATTATTTGTAGTTCCTTAATTTCACCATGAATACATAAACAAGCTAATTTATCTAATTTTTTAATTTCTAGTCTAATCGATAAGAAATGATTATGATAATCTGAACTCTCGAATTTACTGAGATTATTAAATATTAGTATCCTGGTGATATATTAAGTTACGTAATTTATACTTCTACTTCGCAAAAATAGAAAACAATCTATAGATCTACTGAATAACAATATTTTTTGTAAAGATATTAAATAAGATAAAATATTATTAATATAAAGAGTTTGACAATCACCATAACCTTTAAAGGCTACTATAAATCATGACACAAGTAAATCAAAACCAATCTAAAGGAATAAACATGACACAAGCTGCTCTTGAACATGTTTTGAAATTAAGGGAAAAGCAAAACAAAGATCTCTGCTTACGTGTTGGAGTTCGACAAGGAGGATGTTCTGGAATGTCTTATATGATGGAATTTGAAAATCCTGAAAGTATAGAAGAACAAGATAAAATATTTGACTATGATGGTTTCCAACTTATATGTGATCCTAAAAGTTTTCTTTATCTTTATGGATTAGTTCTTGATTATAGCGATGCTATGATCGGTGGTGGATTCGAATTTACAAACCCTAATGCTAATCAAACTTGTGGATGTGGAAAATCCTTTGGTGTTTAGGCCTTACTGCAAAACATATATTTGAAGCGAGCTATTCTTTGCTTCTTTTTATTAATTAATAAGATTCAATAAAACCAAAAAATGACAGATTCATCTAAGACTGATTTTGAAGAAGGGTTGAAAAGATACAAAAACGGAGAAAGACCCGAAGAACTAATTACTCATTTTAAGAAAATTTGTGATGATTTTCCTAAGTATGCAGTAGCTTGGACTTGCCTAGCTTGGTTATATCTACTTGCTGATAAGCCATGCCAAGCCCTAAAAGCTGCTAAAAAAAGTGTTAAAATCGATAGTAAATCTCCTCAAGGTCGTATTAATCTTGCCCTGGCAATGTTAGAGTGTGATGAGAAAGGCGTTCGTTCTCATATCGAAGCGGCAGAGCAAGTAATGACTTTAGATCAAGAAACTTATCAGGAAGTTTTAGAGAATATAGAGGATGGCTTAAATCGAAAACCTAACTGGAAGAATCTTAAAAGTATTCAGAAATGGTTATCATTATCTAGTTAACTAGAAATAAGCTATAGACAATATTTATAAAGTACCGCCGATATACTGTGTTTTATATGATTAAAAATCAAGGTAATTCATTGAAAAAAAGTTTTTGACTTGTTAAAAAAGTATAAAACGCAGTATAATATCGGATGAACTTTATGGGCGGATGGCGAAATTGGTAGACGCACCACACTCAAAATGTGGCGACTTCGGTTGTGGGGGTTCGAGTCCCCCTCTGCCCACTAAATAAGGAATCTATAGTATCTGATTTTATCCATGGTAAATAGCTTGTTGCTTTTTTACTGAGTTAGTATTTAAATGGAGATGAATACTAAATCTAATTTAGATACTACTTGATTAACTATTTTTTATGAATAAAGCATAGAAACATATTAATTACAAATATAATAAAATTATAGTTATGTTATGAACCAATCTTTATTTGCTCATAACAACTATATTAATTTCTATAATTGGCAATTAATTAACAACTTTTTGTACAATTAAATTTCACAACTTATTCTAAATTTTTTTAGTGGTTTGTAATAAAACACAATCTTGGATTAAAACTAAATCTTAGACTATTCAATTGCAGCCGACTATCAGGTAGATTCAGTGGACTTGACTCAAATTTTTAACACAACAAATCCAATTATTGGCGTTGTTCACCTGTTGCCTCTGCCCACATCAGCGCGATGGGGAGGTAGTTTAACTGCAGTGATTGAACGAGCCGAACAAGAAGCTACTGCTCTCGCAGCGGGAGGAGTACATGGTATTATTCTTGAGAATTTTTTTGACACTCCTTTTACGAAAAATAAAGTCGATCCAGCAGTGATAAGTGCTATGACTTTAATTGTTGATCGCATTAAAAATTTGGTTGTTATTCCTGTTGGTATTAATTTATTGCGGAATGATTCTATTGGGGCTATGGCTATTGCTTCAACAATGGATGCTCAATTTATCCGTGTTAATGCTTTAACAGGTATTATGACCACAGATCAAGGCTTTATCGAAGGTAATGCTCATCAATTGTTGAGATATAGAAAGGAATTAGGAGCAAATGTAGTTATCTTGGCAGATGTTTTAGTTAAGCATGCTCGCCCATTAGATACTATAAATTTAACAGATGCGGTAAGAGATACTGTAGAGAAAGGGCTTGCGGACGGTATCATTTTATCGGGTTGGTCTGAAGACAGTCCTCCTAGTATTGACGATTTAAAATTAGCCACTACAGTCGCAGAAGGAATACCAATTTTTGTAGGTAGTGGAGCTAATTCAAACAACATTGGTAAGTTAATGAATGTAGCCAATGGTGTAATTGTGGCGAGATCACTAAAACGTTATGGGAAAATTAGTGACCCTATTGATCCAATTCGTGTAGCTCAATTTATTGAAGCAACTAAAAGAAATATTGGCTCTTAGGAAAAACTAGATTATAGTAGTTCCTACGGTTAAGGTGATAAAAACCTTCCTGAAATTCAGAATAATTATATTTTAGTAAAAATCACTATGATGTATAAACGTTCTACCCCAACAATATATCGTTGGTCACGATATATTGTTGGTATGATTGCAATATCTGGTACGATTTTAACGGCTTATTTAACTATAACAAAGCTGACCGGAACAAATATATATTGTGGCGTTAATGATGCTCAAATTTTAGAGACAAGTTGCAAAAATGTTCTTAATAGTCGTTATGCTACAGTATTCAATTTGCCTTTAAGCCTGTTTGGAACTTTAGCTTATACCAGCATGGCTATTGCTTCTCTCGGTCCATTATTATTAAAGCCTGAAAAAAATAAAAGCTTTATAGCAAAAATTGATGAGTGGACATGGCAGTTTCTTCTAATAGGAGGAACTGCCATGGCAGTATTTAGTAGCTATCTAATGTATATTTTATCTACAGAACTATACTCAACTTGTTACTATTGTTTAGGTTCTTTTGCCTTTTCTGTTAGTTTAATGATTTTCAGTATTTTAGGTAAAGAGTGGGAAGATTTAGGCCAAACTTTGTTCGTTTCTATTATTGTCATAATAGTTACTTTAGTCGGAATTCTAGCAATATATGCTGATGTTGAAGAACCATTAATTGATGGCCGTATTACTATTAAGCAAGCAAAAACAGTACCACATCCTCCCAATGGATGGCCAATAACTTCTAAATCAGGAGAAGCAGAAATTAGGTTGGCAGAACATTTAACTTCTGTTGGAGCTAAAATGTATGGTGCATTTTGGTGTCCTCATTGTCATGATCAGAAACAACTATTTGGCTCAGTAGCATTTCAAAAAATTAATTATATTGAATGCGATCCCAGAGGAAAAAATCCTCAACCTAATATTTGTATTTCCTCAAACATAAAGTCTTACCCTTCATGGGAAATCAATGAGGAACAATTATCAGGAGCTCAATCTCTTGATGATTTGGCAAAAAAATCTAATTACAAAGATTCTGTCGACTTTAAATATATAATTCCTGAACACAAATAAATGTAAATAAAAGCTGAGCAATAAATTCTATTTATTGCTCAGCTTTTATTTACATTTATACTTAAGATATCTTTAAAAAATGAAATAGGATAAATAGAAGATAACTATGTTTTATTTTAAAAATGTCTATTTTAAGTAAAATATATTAGTTTAATAGATTACTAACCAACTCAGCCTTAGTTAAGAGACTAAGAAAATAAAATACATAATTCTAATATTTTATGTTTTAATATTTCTTCCGGATTATATCCTTTTTTTAAGTTATTTTCTAACTCTAATAAGATAGAAAAGGTTTTCAATAAATCTTCACTTTTAATATTTCTAATCTCTTTTCTTAAAAAAAACAAACGATTAGGGTTTGATATGTCAGCAGCCTTAGCTATTGCTTTATTATCATCTTCTCCTGTCTCGAGTTTAAGCTTAACAATAGCCCAAGTTCTAAACTGTCCTACTAAAGTTGTTACTATTTTTAGAGGATGCTCATTATAAGACAATAATTTTACGATTATCTTTAATGCTTGTTCTTTATTACCCTCAGATATTACTTTGGCTAATCGTAGGCTACTATAAGTATTAATATTTACTACAGAAGAAACTATATCTTCATCTATAGGCCCTTCTTTATCATAATTATAGAGACTTAACTTCTCTAATTCATTCCATAATAATCGAGTATCATTTCCTATTGATTCTACTAATAAATTTAACGCCAATGGGGATAAAATGACTCCTATTTCGTAAGAAAATTCTTGAGCTTTAGCAATTAATTCATCTGTTTTCCAAGAAGGAATTAAACTAAACTCACGTATGTTTGCGTATTTTTCAAAAAGTTTTGTCGATTTTAATTTTCTATTTGGCTTTTTATTAGACGTTAATACAAGACTAGAATGATTAGGAATAGCTGGTACAAGACGTTCTATTTCAAAGATAACATCGTCTGAGCACTGTTGGAAAATAGAAGATTCCTCAAGCCATATAAATTTTCCTCCTACTCCAAAAGGAGGAGTCATAACTTGATTTAGAACTTCCAATATAGAATAACTATTTTCCTCGCGCACTTTACTATAATTAAATTGCACCCAGTCAGGATCAACAATTTCTTTTTTTAATTTTTGAATATTCTGGATAATTCTAAAATCATCTTCACCCCAAAAAAAATAAATTCCCATGCTAGGACGCTAAGATTATTTTATGGACTCTTGTATCATAGCTTTAATAGATAACATATATTAAGGCTATCCTATATACAAAAAATAATCTTTAATTTGTTTTTTTAGAAAATTGCTATGTATTTAGAGTTAATAATTCAAAAAGAGAAGATTAAGATACTATAAAAGTTGAATAGCTTTTAAAAAATCATTCTATCAATTGTGCTAGGTATATTTTCTAGCGAAGTAAAGTAAAATAAATTAATATCTTTTAGTTTCATCATAATGATTATAGAAAAATATTTACTGTCATCAACGTATAACTTAGGAATAGTTTTTGCTATGAATGATATTTTTTCTACTCAAGGAATTATGGTTATGTTATTGGTAGCTTATGGCTTCGCTATGTGGACTTTCCTTACGAACGCACCTAAGGTTTATACAGTGATGGTATCCGATATCAAAATTGCGCAGAAGTTTTATGAAGGTTTGTTAAAATTAAACGCAGCAGATATTCCATTACATTACTATTATACACCTGAAAAAAATCTAGGTACTTTAGCCACAGTAGATCCTTTACATATGTCAATGAATTATACAAATACGAGTAATATTAGTTTAGATACAAAACATGGATTATGGTATCAACTTAAAAACAATACTCAACTTCATATAATAAGCGGAGCAAGTTACGGACATAATCATCGTCAGCGTCATGTATGTTTTGAAAATCGTTGTTTAGAAACCATTCTACTCAAGATCCAAGCAAAAAGATTAAAATATAGGATGCGTTCTAAACAACCTCTTAATTTTTTAGTCAAAGATATTGATGAAAGAATTATTGAAATGGTAGAAGTTAAGAACTAGTTTCTATAGAAAAAGTATTTTTTAATACAAGTTATATTGTTTTATGGAATGATCTTTACACGCTTAGTAATCATAGTAATACCATCATTTCTAACAAGAATAGAAGATAACCATTGATCTTGAGGCTTATCTTGAGCAGGTATTCTTTTAAACAGCCCTCCAGACTTTAGTAGTTTTAATGGTATTTTAGGAGGATCTAGATAGTCATTGATATTAACTTTTCCAAAAATTGTCATTCCAGCTAAAAGATTATTACCCAAAGGTTCACTTAGGATGACATCAAAATCAAATGTTTCTCCAACCTTTACAGTCGCGGGTAAATTAACGACAACTTTTGGTGGTTGTTCTCCAGAGGTTAGCTTTGTTGTTTCGCTTAATATTTCTTGTGTAACTATTTTATTCGTTTGAAAAGACTGATGGGATTCTATTCTTGATTCTAATCTAATTTTTCTTTGGTTACTTATTTTATTTCCTGTAATAGTAGTCAAAGTTTTGACAAACCAGTTTGCATCTTTTTTTTCCCAAGATAATATTTCTGTTCGATACTTTAAATCAGGATAATCAATCCACAATTTATTAATTCCTTCAGTAAGATTATCTAATGTTAATCCATCAATCGTCTGATACTGATTACTATAAAATGATTTTATACGTTCTAAGTCTCTCGCATTGGCTGCATTATCAACTTGTGTAACGAATTGCTGAAGTTCCATGGGAATATCATCAATATTTTTTGCATTAACGGGTATGTGTGTTCCCAGACTTAATCCACAACCAAGTATTATAGAAAGGAACCAACGTTGATAAATCATACGTTTATTCATATTAAGGTATTCCGATTAATAGTACAGAATCCAAATTAATTATAGCGGACTTTTTATCTTTATGATACGTTTACTTATAGCTGCAAGTGGTACCGGAGGTCATGTTATCCCTGCCTTAGCAGTAGCGAAGAAGTTATCTGATTACGATATTTATTGGCTAGGTACTCCAAACCGTCTAGAACAAAGCCTAGTAAATAATTTATATCCTTTATCCACAGTATCTATTGAAGGATTTCAAACTAATTCTATCTTTAAAAATATACAAATTTTATTTAAATTACTTAAATCAGTTTTTCAAATTATAAGATTACTTAAAAAAAAGAAGATTGATATTATTTTTACAACTGGAGGGTATATTTCTGGTGCTGTTACACTAGCTGCTTGCATATTAAGGGTTCCTGTCATACTACATGAGTCAAACTATATTCCTGGAAAAACGACAAGATTACTAAGCTATTTTTGCCACACGACAGCGTTGGGATTTAAAGAAACAGCTAGATATTTACCATGGGCTTCTACTATTTGGTTAGGTACTCCTGTTAGAGAAGAATTCTATACTACTCAATATTTGGACTTAAATATTCCATTGAAGGCAACTCTCATAGTTATTATTGGTGGATCACAAGGAGCAATCTCAATCAATAATTTAGTACGTGAATGTGTCTCAGATTGGATTAACCTAGGCGCATATGTTGTTCACTTAACAGGAAATAATGATTCTAGGATTAATACTATTAATCATCCTCAATATATCTCGTTGACTTTTTATAATAATATGGCTGCACTCTTACAAAGAGCAGATTTGGCAATTAGTAGAGCTGGTTCAGGAACATTAACAGAATTAGCCATTACCAATACTCCTGCCATTTTAATTCCTTATCCTTTTGCTGCAGAAAATCATCAATTTTATAATGCAAAGTTCTTTGTTGATGCTCAGGCTGCTTATTCTTATCGACAAGAAAAGTTAACACAAGATATCTTAAAAAAAGATGTATTAGATTTGATAAAAGATTCGATAAAGTTAAAAAGAATGGCATATGAAATGTCAAAATTAACAACTAAAAATAGTGCACAAAAGTTAGCAAAACTAATAGGTGATAACTTGAAAAATTAACTGTTAGATTTCTTCTCATCAGTTATCTTAATACAAAGTGTATTCTGAACATTAATCTTCTACGCTATTCTCTGCTTTTAATCTGTTAAAAAGAAAATACTTTATAAACTTTCATCTCAATAAAATTATTTATATTTATAATTAAGAAATATTGCGAAAAAAAAATAAATAAGTCATAATTGTTCATATAGTACCTACACATATGAGACTCTAGTATTCTTTGTAATCGAGATTATTCCTATTATTTTTGTTTTAGAGGCATTAGTAAAAATTTGTGACTTGGCAAACAGCAAAATTACATAACCTAAATTCAGAGATTAGAAGACAAAAAAAATATAATGCTAATGAGATTGCACTGTATTACCGCAGCCGTCCTTGGCAAGTAGTTAAGAGAGCAGTATCTATATTATGGTCTTTTAGCTGGTTCTTTATCCATATTCAGTGGGATAAGCTAAATAATAGAAAAGATAGTAAAAAAAGGCGTTCTATTGAACTAAGACAAGTTCTTACTAATTTAGGTCCAACTTTTATTAAAGTAGGTCAAGCTTTATCTACTCGACCAGATTTAATTCATCCAGACTTTTTAGATGAATTAGTAAAGCTTCAAGACCAATTACCTTCTTTTGATAATAAAGTAGCTTTTTCAATTATAGAGCATTCGCTAAAAATTAAAATTGATAAAGCTTATAAAGAAATTTCACCAAACCCTGTTGCAGCAGCAAGTTTAGGACAAGTATATAGAGCTATCTTATATACAGGAGAAGAAGTAGCGGTAAAGGTTCAAAGAGCTAATCTTGAATCTATACTAACTTGCGATCTTTTCTTAATGCGTTGGATAGCTTCTAAATTATCTAAATTCTTGCCTTTGAATCTAGAACATGATTTGACTTTAATTGTTGATGAGTTTGGAAGCAAACTTCTTGAAGAAATAGATTATATTAATGAAGGAAAAAATGCCGAAAAATTTGCATCTAATTTTCGGAACGATGCTGATGTAAAAGTTCCTAAAATTTATTGGGCTTTTAGTAGTGACCGAATATTGACTCTTGAATGGATTCAAGGATATAAATTAACAAATACTGAACAAATAAAGAATGCAGGTTTAGATCCTTACTCTATTATAAAAATTGGAGTAATATCAGGCTTAAAACAGTTACTAGAACATGGTTTTTTTCATGCAGATCCGCATCCTGGAAATCTATTCGCTACTCATGATGGACGAATGGCGTTTATTGATTTTGGGATGATGGATCAGTTAGATAATTCAACAAAAGAAACTATCGCTAACTCAGTTGTTCAACTTATAAATCAAGATTATGATGCTTTAGCTCAAGATTTTATCAAGCTTGGATTCTTGACTCCAGACACAGATATTAAGCCAATAATACCTGCACTTGAGAAAGTTTTAGATAATGCTATTACAAAAAACGTTAATGATTTTAATTTTAAAACAATTACTGATGACTTTTCAAAGCTAGTTCATAAGTATCCTTTTCGCCTTCCAGCTAAGTTTGCTTTAATAATTAGATCACTAATTACACAAGAAGGATTAGCATTAAGTCTAGATCCAAATTTTAAACTTGTTGAAATTGCTTACCCATACATAGCTAAGCAACTTTTAACAGGAGAAACTGCTCAATTAAGACGTAGACTATCAGAAATTCTAATAAAAGATAATAAATTTCAATGGAGTAGGCTAGAAAATATGCTTACTATAGCTTCTTCTGAGGACAAGTTTGATTTATTACCAACTGCACAATTAAGTTTACAATATTTATTGTCGGATGAGGGGCAATACTTACGGCATAAGTTACTATTAGCTTTAACAGATAATGATGAATTACATATTGAAGAAATTCAAAAAATTTGGACTATTGTAAGTAAAGAATTATATCCACAGCAATTGTTAATTATTTTAGTTAATATACTACAGAAAATCATCACAGTGAGAGTATAGTTAGTCCTTATAGAGTATATTTTTAATTACTTTTTATACTCTTTTTAGGACAATAAGAATATGGTTCATAGTATATTTGTTGTGATTAAAAAAATAAAAACTTATGTTTAAATCCAACTTATTGAAATAAATATTTCTAAAGTAGTTTTTCAGCAATATTATAAATCAAAATTTTGCTAGAATACTATATGAGATTAATTTTAGAATATCTAACTTAACTTTATAGTTAGAAAGAATCAATAATGAATAAAAGTAAAATATTAGCTATTGTTACTGGATTAATTTCCATATTATTAGCGGCGGCTTATCTAATCATAGTTCAGCTGCTAGATTTTCGAGGAGAAATGCTTCCGGCTCCAATTGTTGAAAGTATTTTAACTTTTCTAAATTAATAGAACTCTAATTAATAAGAAGTAAATCTTTGAATTATTAAGTAATTATAGTGATTCCTTTGCAGTTAACGCTTAAAAACTTTTTAAGTTATCAAAATGTAACTCTTGATTTTCGAGGGTTACATACTGTTTGCATTTGTGGAGCTAATGGAGCAGGCAAGTCGTCTTTGTTAGAGGCAATAGCTTGGACAGTGTGGGGACAAAGTAGGACAAGTAGTGATGAAGATATTATTCATGTAAGCAAAGATTATGTAAGAACTGATTTCATATTTATTTGTCATCAACAAGTATATCGTATTATTCGTAGTCGCCAGCGAAACCGCTCTAATTCTTTAGATTTTCAAATAAAGAGTTCTGAAGGATTCAGAGCTTTAAGTAGAAAAGGAATCAAAGCAACTCAGGACATTATTACTTCTACCTTAAAATTAGATTATGAGACTTTTATTAATTCTGCCTACTTAAGACAAGGAAGAGCAGATGAATTTATGTTACGTCGCCCTACAGAAAGGAAAAAAGTTCTCGCAGACTTATTAAAACTTGATCATTACGAAAATTTGTCGATCAAAGCTAGAGAAATAGCGCGACAATATAAAGGAAAAGCTGAACAAATAAAATTAAATCTTGCAGCTAATAAAACGAAGTTAATTCAAGAAAAAAGTATTAAGATTCAGAAACGTACTATCCAAGAAGATATTGAAGTATTAAAAGTTTTACAGAATAAAAACGAGCAAGCATTCCAAGTTATCAAACAAGAAAATATTAATCGTAAAAGCTCATTAGAGAAATTACTTTGGAATAGAGAACGTTGTAAGAACTTAGAAGAGGAGATATCTAAATCAAAAAGAGAGAAAAAAGAGCTAAAACAAAAAATCTATAATCATGGAAAACTAATTAATCAGGGAGAGATAGTTTCTAGGAAATATAAAAAATTTCTTTTCCTACGTAAGGAAGAAGAGAAATTAGTTCATAAATTCAAAAAATTTCAAGAATTTAATAAAGAAAAACAAGAATTAGAAGATCTTTTTTTAGATAAAAACAATCAGTTACAATTAAGAATTAATCAGCAAAAAATTTACTTAGAACAATTAGAAAAAGAAGAAAAAGAATTACAAGAGAAAATAAATGATACTAAAGATTTAAAGTCAGCTTTAAAAATACTTAATTTCTATAGCCAGGAATTAAAAAAATTAGATAAATTACAATATGAAGTTTCTCCATTATTAAAAAAAAGACAGGAACTAATACATCAGACCTTAAAAGTTAAGATAGATTACAAATCAAAATTAGAACAAATAAATATTTTAGAGAGTAACTACATAGCAGAATTAGTTATTGTTCCTCACAAAAGAAAAATATTATGTAATTTGAATAGTAAAATCGATGATTTTGAAAATGAAAAAATTTATCATAAACAAATAAGAAATAAAATTCAAGAAAAGAAAATTGCTCAAGGTAAATTATTTGTCGATCAGCAAAATAATATAAAAGAGATAGATAAGTCGCGACAAAAAATACGTGACTTAAATATTAGTCACTCTAGTTGTCCTCTATGTGAGCAAAAGTTAAATAAGATACGTCGTCATGATGTTATTGAAAAAATAAGAAAACAATATAAGGATATTAAAAAGCAAATATATAAAACACAAGAAAAAATCAATATACTTAAACAAAATACCAATTTATTTATATTAAAAGATAAATCTTTAACAGAAAAATTAGAGTACTCAAAAAAAATACAACAAAGATTTTATCAAATTGAAATGCACTTGAATAAGTCAGCAGAAATAGAAGATAAATTAAAATCTATCTTAAAGGAGAAAATAAAAATCGAAAAATTAATCAAAACTGAATCTTTTGATTCGATTTCGCAAGATAGTTTAAAGAGCATTGAAATAAGATTAAAAAAACTAAATTATACAGAAAAAAATCATACCTTAGTAAGGAGTAGAGTTGATAGATGGCGTTGGGCTGAAATTGAAAACTCTAAGGTTAATGACTTACTGTATAGACAAAAACAAATTTTTGAGCAGAAATATAATTTAATACAAAAAATTAATCAACTAATAAAACAAAAAAATAGGCTAGATAATATTTCAAACCTAAAAGAAAAAATTGATAGAATTGAAAAAAAAATAAAGATTTTGAATTATGATAAATCTGCTCATGAACTAATTTCTAGTTATATTCGTAGTTCTCAAAATTATATTATTGATTATGAAAAATTACAAAATGCAAGAAAATCTTATTCTCTATTACAACAATATTTAAAATTTGCAGAAGACAGACTAAAAAATAGCTACGAAGAACAAAATATTGCTATGAAAATCGAAAACCAGTTATCTGAGAGACTAACTGTTACTAAAAACTATGATCAAGAAATAACTGAAATTCCTAAAATTCTTAAAATACAAAGACAAAATTTAGATCAACTATTTGGACAGCAGGGTAGATCTGAACAAGCAGTATCTGAATTTAAAATATTGCAAAATGAAAGACGAGGATTACAAGTATTGCATGATAATACTTGTAAACAGTATCGTATATATTCAGAGTTAACCAAAGCCTTCAGTAAAAATGGCATTCAATTATTGATGATTGAGAATGTTTTGCCTCAACTAGAAGCAGAGACAAACAAAATACTTACGCGCTTAACAGGAAACAAGCTGCATATCCAATTTATTACTCAAAAATTAGGGAAAGGTGCAACTACTCGTAAAAAATCTACAAAGCTAATTGATACATTAGATATAATAATTGCTGATATAGATGGTACTCGTATATATGAAACATATTCAGGAGGAGAAGCTTTTAGAATAAATTTTTCTGTACGTTTAGCTTTGGCTAAATTACTAGCACAAAGATCAGGAGCATCATTGGAGACTCTAATAATTGATGAGGGCTTCGGTACTCAAGACGCTGAAGGCTGTGAGCGTCTAATTGCAGCAATTAATAGCATAGCCCCTGATTTTTCTTGTATATTAATAGTTACACATATGCCTCAGTTTCAAGAAGCTTTTCAACACCGTATAGAAATTAGTAAGACTAATCAGGGTTCACAAATAAGCATTATAAATTAGTAATATTCCATGCGATTTTCTATGTTTCATACTTAATTTATATATAAAAATATATTTAAATACTTTAAGATGAAATATCAGTTTATGTTCACAGAATAACAACAAACTCCTATAAACAAAATTCTTTAAAAGGAAAAGAAATATTAAAAGTAGTTAGAGTTTGCTTGCATATTTAAAAATTTAGTTAACTCTGCTTGAAAAAGTAGCTTTACAGTCCCTGTAGGTCCATTACGATGCTTTGTTAAAATGATTTCAGTAATTCCTTTATCTATAGTTTCAGGGTTGTAATATTCATCCCGATATAACATCATAATTAGATCAGCATCTTGTTCAATAGAACCACTTTCTCGCAAATCGGACATCATAGGGCGCTTATTATTTCTGGCTTCGACTGCTCTGCTTAGCTGCGATAGCGCAATAACAGGAGCTTTTATTTCACGTGCTAAACCTTTTAGAGAACGTGTCATTTTTGATAATTCTTGAACTCGGTTATCTTTTTCCGCACCTTCCATCAATTGTAAATAATCAATTAAGACTAATCCGAAATCTCCTTTTCTTTCTGCTAATAGTCTACGCACTTGAGAACGTACTTGCATAACTGTAATATTTGCAGAATCATCAATATAAATTGGTAAATTGGATAAAGTACCAATTGCAGTACTAATCCTACTGTAATCATCTTGGACAAATCTTCCTGAACGTAGGCGGTTACTTTCAATTTCTGCCTCTGATGCTAATAACCGCATAGAAAGTTGTTCTTTTGACATTTCTAAACTAAATATAGCTACTGGTAAATTAAAATTTTTAGCGATATGTGCTGCTAATCCTAATCCAAAAGCAGTCTTTCCCATAGATGGCCTTCCAGCAATGATAATTAAATCTGAACGTTGTAGCCCTCCGGTCATAGCATCTAAATCATAAAACCCTGTTTCTATTCCAGGAATGGTAGTTTGATCATGTAATTTTTCTAATTCATTAAAAGTTTGAATAATTGTGTCTGAAATTGGAACTAATCCTCCTTGCGGCCTTTTCTGAGTCAAGCCAAATATTTTTTTTTCTGACTCATCTAGGACAATTTCTAAATCCCTAGTTGCTTCAAATCCCAAAGCAACAATTTCGTGCCCAGAAGTAATTAATTGACGACGTAAATACTTGTCCACAATTAAGGCTGCATAGCGATCAATATTGACAGCCGAAACTGTTCTATCAATTAATTGAGATAGCTTATCTATTCCTCCAACTTTTTCTAGTGATGAATGATCTTCTAAAACACTCTTGACTGTTAAAAAATCGGTAGGCTTCCCTTGACTGTGTAATTTTAATGCAGCCTCATAGATTTCTTGATGTGATCTTACATAAAATGATTCTGGAGTTATTAAATCTACCACTCTTCCCATCGCTTCAGGATCGAGTAAGATTCCGCCTAGAATAGACTCTTCAGCTTCAATATTTTGAGGAGGAATATTATTAATCATAATGAACAAAAATATGAGCGAATTAATTTTACTGTAATTTAGTTACTTATATATAAAACTCAATTAATCAAACTGTATGAATAAAAAAACTAGGTTAATATAGTCTAAATATGGCCTTAATTTACCACCAATCTAACTAACTTAGTAGGAGCAAAATTGTAAACAACATTTTAATAATTTTCTAGGAGAAGAAAAAGGTTGTGGAAGCTTTTTAATTTAACAAAACCCTACAAACTTTTAGATATAGGCTTTCATACTGTTTATAAATTTATCACCTAGAAAAATAAAGATTCGAAAAAAAGTGAAGAACTTCGTATAGTTACTACATCAATTACTAGATAAAAGCTTTACTAGACTTTTTAAATATATCTCAAATGATGGCGACATGTCATTGTACAATACAGTTAAGTTTAATGATATATATAAGTAATAGTTAAACCAGAGTTTTTCTTATCTCATTTAGATTGATTTATTTCTAATAATAAATTACGAATCAAACGGGCCATAATTTTCTGTGTTAGGCCATCAAAGATTTTTATCCCCATTCGTTGAGTTTCTTTTTTTGCCGCTAATTTAAGCAATAAAGAAGATAAGTGTATAGGCTTAAAATCTGGTAAGTCATTTAAAATTGTTAAAACATTTTTTAGATGTTTTAAGCTACTATCTTCTTTTGGTTCCCTAATACTATTTTGTCTAGTCAAACCTATCTGTTTTCTAATGATCATAGATAGTTCAAACCAAGTTTGACGACTAAGAATATCGACAGAATCAATAATTTCGTGAATTAACTGTTCTCGAATAAATTCTCCTTGTGGAGAAAAAATAAAATCTGTAATTTGGTCAAATACTATTTCAATGTCATAACTCTGAAAATTTTGTGCATTTACCATTAAACTTTCTAATCTATTCCAACGCAAATTTCCTTCCTTAAATAATAAGTCCTTTAGAGATGTCCTTAATTCAGGCGAAGAATCGGTTAGTAGACGCTTAGCAACATATGAATATGCTTTGCTTAACACTTTGAAGTTAGGATCAATTCCAATCGCAATACCTTCTAGAGTCACCATTGATCTTAAAATTAATGCATAATAAGCAGGAACCTTAAAAGGAAAATCATACATTATGCTTGACATTTGATCAGTAATATTTTTGAAGTTCAGTTCAGCTACACTTGATCCTAAAGCATTATTAAAGATTTCTTTTAGAGCAACTGTAATTGGGGTTAAATCTGTTCCAGGTTCTAAAAATCCTAACTTTACGTAGTCATAAGCTAGAGCATCAAAATCTCTATTTACTAAGTGAACAACTGCTTCTATAAAACCATATCTTTGATAGCTTTCAATACGACTCATCATTCCAAAATCGAGATAGGCTAACCTACCATCTTTCATAGCTAACAAATTACCAGGATGAGGATCTGCATGAAAAAGACCATACTCGAGTAATTGACATAAAGAGCAATGAACTCCTATTTCTACTAAATGTGTTGCCTTAATTCCTTGAGCCTGAATTTCCTCTATATTAGTTAGCTTCGTACCCTCAATCCACTCCATTGTCAATACTCTTCTAGCTGTACATTCCCAATAGATTTTAGGAACATAAATCTCTGGCAAATGACTATAATGCTTAGCAAATTCTTCAGCGTTATTTCCTTCCTTAACATAATCAATTTCCTCAAAGATTCGTTCAGCCAACTCATCTGTAATAGCTACCAAGTCAGAATGAATAAAAGAAAAGCTATTCTGTAGCCAGTGAGAAATATGTCGAAGAATATAAATATCGAGTGTAATACATCGGAGTAAACCAGGTCTCTGTACTTTTATTGCGACCTGTTCTCCTGTTTTTAGTGTTCCCTTATATACTTGTCCTAATGAAGCTGCAGCAACAGGTTCTTCTGATAATTCTTTATAGATTGACTGAGCACTATGACCTAATTCTTCTTGTATAAAGCGATAAGCTATTTCATTGGGAAAAGATGGTAGTTTATCTTGTAAATAAGTTAATTCATTTAAGTAGACCGGAGGAACTAAATCAGGTCGAGTAGATAGAGCTTGCCCAATTTTAATATAAGTTGGTCCTAGTTCAGTTAAAATTTGCCTTAAATGAATTGCTTGATTGATATCTTCTTTAATATTCTTACCTACTAATCTACCCCACCATAATTTAAAAATAAAAGAAAAAAAGGAAGAGAAGATACGAACTAAACGATTAGCTACCTTAAAGATGTGTTTGCGATAATAATTATTAATTGCATCTGGACTATATTGATAGTTTTTTTCGATACAGTTATCTAAATTTTCTGTATTTTTATTAAAAGGATTGTTAGGGTTTATATTTATGTTGGCTGTATTAAAATTCAAGTTCTCTAGAAAAAGAATTGAATGAGGCATAAGATCTATCTCACGAGATTAGAGGAATCATTACGTAAATTATTGTAACAACTTTTGTTTATCAATTAAAACTATTAACAAAGTTTAAACTGTTAAGCCCATATAGATAATCGAGAATATAGTTCATTGTTACTTAAGTCGACATACATTTTCTTTTTATAACTAAATGCTACTGTTATCAGCAATGTAAGAATTATTTTCTACATTATAGAAAATAGATATACTCTATAGTTTTTTGATATTTACTAAAATTATTTACTCATACACTGCAGAATAGTGTTAAATAAGTAAAATTATTCTTTGAAGTGTTTTGCAAGAATAATTCTTACGATTTTTCCTCAAAATTGTTTTAATAATAAACAAAAGACATTACAACAAATAAAAAATGTTCAAGCAAATATTTTTACAAAAAAAAGTTGCCTCAATTACTTGTATAGTATTCTTACAAGTATTCAGCCTGAAGTACTCGCTGAATATACTTGCTCAACCTTCCTCTCCTTTGAACACTTCTAACGTTAATATAGTTGGAGATAGTCAATTAGAAAAGTTTGCTAAAGCTGTAAAAAATTTACAAATAATTGATAGACTGACACAATCAGAGATGCTTAAAACTATAGAAACCATAGAAATGTCTCCGGAAGAATTCATGAGAGTCGGTCAGCAAAAAAAAGATAAGCGTAACCTTGATGTAGAGAAACAAGTTAAATTTGAGGAAACTCTCGATATTGTTAAGAAAATTAATGAGAAAGATCGTTTAAGGAAACGAGAGGCTATAAAAAATGAAGGATTAGAAGTTTCTCAATTTAATAAGATTGGAAAAATAGTTGAGCAAGATCTGGAATTGCAAAAAAAAGTTGTGAAGCTTCTGAACAACTCAAGTCTTCCTTAACTATATTCAATTAAAATTATGGGTCGCCTGGGATTCGAACCCAAGACCATTCGGTTAAAAGCCGAGTGCTCTACCGCTGAGCTAGCGACCCTATCGCTTATGTTTCATACCATTAATAAAGATAACACAGTTTTTTATAAATAACAATAGTTATCTAAGAAAACTTTATTTTAAAAACTCTTTCAAACTTATATATCTTATGGTATGTAAGCTTAAAGCTCTATACTAGTCTAGTACACAGTTATCTAGTTACAGAATTGGAAGATAATTAATATTTAGATAGTGTAATGGTATCTATTATAAAAAACGAAGGTCTGAATTTTTTTACTTAGAAGTTTTCTTCAAAATTTTATTAATATTGTCGGTAATCATAAAAAGCTACAACCATTTATAAACAATAGTATTTTCATTTTACGAAGACTATCAATTTTTTTTTGAACAATCATTAACGTATATAAAGGTTAACTTTACTATCTTTGTATAGAAAAGAATTAAGAACAATTCTAAAATAGTAACTATTTTCCTATACGAAACTAACCATCTTTTGGTTTTTAAAAATTACTCCAATAATAGAAAACGTTTCTATGCATCAAATCAATCTATAAATTAACTAAATAAAAAGATATAAAAGCGCTCCCTATCGGAACTGTTAAATTATCAATTCCAAAGTTAGAGAACATTTCAAGTATCGTAGCAACTATAGAGGTAATTAAAGACACTACTAAAATTTTTGAAACTGGTTCTCCTGTAAAACCAAGAATCATGCTACAAACAATAAAACTTATACCCATCATTGCAAAAGATCCTTCCCAACTTTTATTAGTATTGAATATTTGGTAAGTATGCTTTCCGAATTTCCGACCAATAACAGCCGCCATTCCATCTCCCCAAGTCATTATTAGAATACCAATCACTGCATATTTAAACCTTTCTTCATACCAAAAAGAATAACTTAAAATACCAATACTAAAAGCATAAAATAATGTTCCATAACTTACCCTTTTTATATCATTGATACTTGGAAAAAGAGAAAAGAGATGTGAAGCTAGAACTACGATAGCAGCTATTATAGAACCTATGATTAGCACATACATAGGTAAATGTAATCTCCATGCAAATAGAATAATATTACCAGAAGCGATATGAACAATTTTTCTAGTAATTTCTGTTTTTGTATTACAAAAATATTTTAAAGTTTCAGCTATTACGACAACAATAAATAAGTAGACAACAATTAAACAAATGGAAAAACGAAAAGGATATAAGATACTAATTAAAAAAGAAAACTGGAAAGACAAAATTACGTTCAATTAACTTTTGATTTTTTATATATTATAACTAATTAAAGTAAAATCTTATAAATTCAGTAAATTTTACTACTAATATACTTACAAGACAAAAATACTATTAGAGTATTTATTGGTCTATATGGAATTAGCTATTAGGAAGTAACTTCAAGCTAAAAAAAAGTCGGCTAATTGCATAGCTTATTACTATAGTGGTATCTTGTCGCTGAAGTAATAAAAAACTTATCTTACGGTTTTAAAACTGAATAATAATTGTTAGTTCAGTTGACAAAAATACAAGTATTATTAAGAGCTTGACATAAAAGTTTTTTATATTCACTATTATTTATTACATAAGAACCAAATCTTTCTAGATGATTATTTTGTAATTGGACATCAAACAATGTAAATTTCACAGATCTTAAATGCTCTACTAATTTAACCATAGCTACTTTGGAGCCATTAGGTATACGATAGAACATCGATTCTCCTATAAAAGCACTTCCAATTGTAATTCCTAAAATTCCTCCTGCCAGTTGATCTCCTTGCCATACTTCAAAACTATGGGCAAAACCATTTAAATGTAGTTGATAATAAATTTGAATTAGTTCAGGAGTTATCCAAGTAGTCTCTCTTTCCGCACAGCCTCGACAAACTTCTAAAAATTTTTTGTTAATTGAAATTGAAAATTGCTCTTGATTTAAAGTACGTTGTAAAGATTTAGGGTATCGAAAACGTTCATCTAAGGGAATTAAAGTTCTTTGATAACTCGAATACCAACTTAATACTTTAAACTCGTCACCCATTAGAAAATACCCTTGAGTGTAACCTTTTATAATGGGCTCTAAGTTATTAATAGACTTCATCGCATACTTTTATATCTAATCTACATCATATAATCAAAGGTTTCCTGTTGTTAAGAAATTCGCGAAATAATAATATTGTGTTAAAACATCTAGTAATGTTAATTCATAACAAATATATTATCGTTTAAAAAACAATTCTACTACTAATTATAATATAGACTTTTTCAATATTTTTTCACTAGTCAAATCTAAATTTGACTAAAGCATATACTAAGAATTAAGAGGGTATATTTCTTATACCCTTATTTTTATTTAAGGATTACCAACTAGATTTAACCACTCCAGGCAATAATCCTTCATGAGCCCATTCTCTTAATACGTTACGTGATAAACCAAAGTCTCTATAATATCCTCTTGGGCGACCAGTAAGCCAACAGCGATTTCGATGACGCGTGGGAGCACTATTGCGAGGAAGACGTTGAATTTGTCTGTGAATTTCAATTTTCTCTTCATAATTTTCTGCATTATGAAAAGCTTCTTTTAAAGATGCTCTCTTCTCAGCATATTTTTCGATGAGACGCTCTCTTTTCTTTTCTCGTTCAATCATACTTTTTTTAGCCATAAAACTTTTAATGTAATTTTTCCATTTTAAAATGTACCGTTTCTAATATATCAAAAAATTACCAATAGAAAAGCTTATTCTTCTTCTTTTGCTAAAAACTTTTCAAATTTTTACTTGTTTTAATATAATTTTTACTAAGTACTCACAATATATGAAGGAATAACGACTCTTGATATAGGAACAATATGTTCTCGTAGAACTGAAAGAGCTTTAAGGTATTGAGGATCTACCTTGGTTCCAAGTAAGGTAGAATCATTCTTTAGACGAATCTGTTGTTCCATCGTTAAGTCTAAATAGATATCTGGAGTAATTCCTTTGTAGTTAATATCTACGCCGCTAGGAGGGTAATATCGAGCAATAGTAACTGCTAATCCTGAGCCATCAGATAATGAATGAACCGATTGTACAGTTCCTTTCCCATAGGTTGTAGTACCAATTACTGTAGCACGATTATTTTCTTTTAAAGCACCAGCTAAGATTTCGCTAGCACTTGCAGACCATTTATTAACTAAGATAACTAAAGGCAAATTCGTCAAAGAAGTCCCGTTTGCTGAAAAGTTTTGATTTCCTCCTTTGCGATCTATTGTACTAACAATTTTTCCTTCTTCAAGCCAAAGACGAGCAATATTAACACTTGCAAAGAGAAGACCACCAGGATTTCCGCGTAAATCTAGAATGAATCCAGAAACTTGTTGTTTTGTAAGCTCATGAATTGCTTGCTTCATTTGCTCAGTTGCATGAGAACTGAATTCATCAAGTTTAATATATCCTATACTATGATGTTTTTCTTCTTGAAGGTGATAACTTACAGAAGCGATTTGTATTTGAGCACGCTTAAGAGTAACTTGAAAAATTCCTTTATCACGACGTGATAATTGTAAGTTGACCTCAGTTCCTAATTTTCCAAAAATTGCTTCTTGAGCTTGATCAAGAGTCATTAATGCAGTTGGCTGGCCATTGATACGAATCAAACGATCACCACGTTTAAGGCCTGCTTGCATAGCAGGGGAGCTTTTCATGGCTTCTACTACATATAGTTCACTGGTTCTTCTATCAATGGCTAACCTAATGCCAATTCCTGAAAGTTCTCCTGATGTTTGACTAGTCAAAACAGAAAACTCTTGAGGAGGTAAAAATCTAGTATACGGATCTCCTAATTTTTTTAAAGTTTCACTAATGGATTTATATGCTTGCTTAGAGTTTTTGTATTTTTGAGTCAACAATTCTTGCCGTTTTTTTTGCCAGTTAATTCGATTAAATTCTAAATCTACAAATTCATTATTTACGATTTGCCAAATTTCGTCTATTACAGATTTAGGATTGTCCTCAGGAATATTAAAGCTCAAACCAGGAGAAATAATTGTCAATGTAGATAATATTGTTATGGTCCCACTCCATAACAATGATTTATAAACATGTAATGATTTTATTAAATATTTCATTTTATCGAAATTACTTACATAATATGAATTTGGTATTGAATAAAAATCAGATAAAATACTTATACTAACTATTAAATATGATATAGATAATATCTAATTAATGATAATTTTGCAGTACATTTTTTATTATGCTATTTTCTATCTTTAGTAATTGAGTAAGCCCTTCTATATAAAGTATCCAAGAGTTTATTACTATTTGCTAGTTGATTTTTTGTATCGGGATGACAGGATTCGAACCTGTGACATCCTGCTCCCAAAGCAGGCGCGCTACCAAGCTGCGCTACATCCCGTAATGTCGATATATACATTATAACTAATTTTTTCTAATTAGGGTACCAAAACATTCCTTTTATTCCTTCTGGTTCAATTACAAACCCTAAACGACAGTAAAACTCTATCACTTGGGGATCAGCAAAAAGTGTAATATTACTAATATTTTCATTTTTTAAATGTCTGATCATATAATTTATCATCCCTTTCCCTAATCCCTTACTTTGAAATCTGGGATGAATAACTACATCCCAAATAGTTGCATTAAAAGCATGATCAGAAGTTGCACGAGCAAACCCAATTAGACGTCTTTGGTTGTTTTTTACCTCCCATGCAGAAACTATTATAAAGCTATTTTTCAGTGCTTTTTTGACTTTCTGGAAAGGACGGCGACTCCAGCCAACAGAATTGCATAATTCTTCTAAGTCATATAAATCAATTTCTCGTTCTTTCGTAAAGAAAATACGAGGCTGGATTGTACTTTTCTTTTTTAAGTTTATTTTTTCTCTTGATAATGAAGTAGATTTAACCTTAATATTTGAGCTAATATCATTAAGTAATTGTTTCCAAAAAAACATTAGATGAAGATAAAATTTTGTTTTAAATAAATTTTTAAGAAAAATTAATTATTGAATAATTTTTAGATTATTACATTAAAGATTATTTAATAACTTAATTCATGATCTCTTTATATCATAAGATTGATTGTAATAAAAGAACAAATATTTTTTTAAAAACTAATAATAAAGACTATACAAATAGTAGTAATGTCAAGATTTAGATATAGTCTTTTCTAAAAATAGTTAGTTAATAGTTGAGGAAAAGTAGCAGTTAAATATATCTATACCAGACTTTAATTTAAATAATTTATTTTTCTAATGAAAATACAAAATTGTCTTAATTAATAGATATTATAGTTTTAGTAATTAGTTAATGATAAGTTTTCTATAATACTGGAAATATAAAATATTTAATATATTGATGATTGAGTCTGAATGGTGAAACATTTTAGCAATTCATTCTTCCTCCCCAAAAAATCAAAATTAATTATTTTTTAAGGGTTTTTAGTCATGTAAGTCTTTAGTGTAAAGTAAATTAATAGTTTACAAAAATATGATATTGTGATTAGGAATAAGTATAATTGCTATATTCTTAGAAACTAATATGAGACACTTCAAAGATGAATGGATTCAAGAGTGGTGCGAGCAAAATGGTTGGACTGATTTAACAAGAGAAAGCCGTATCAGTTATTGGGCTTTCCCTCCTGGTGCAGTAATGCCAGAACCTATTTCTTTTGATGTATTGCGATCTATCAAGGATAATAATGGTTCTTCTGCTGAAGAAAAATTTTGGTTATCTTCCGCTATTATAGTTTCAGTAACATCTGTCCTCTTAAGTTATTTGCTTAAGAATCCTGTACCAGTACTTTTAGCATTTGCTTTTGATGCTTTTATATCTGCTAAATTAGAATTTGAAGAAATTTAATCAATTAAAACTTAATCAAATAAATCCTTAAACATATTATTTAGTTACATCTAATTTTATTTTTGATAATCTTCAATGAAAAATGTTTATATGACAATTTAATTATTTGATATAGATTATCACAAGTTTCTATTTATACTTCTAATAAAAACAGACAGATAAAAATCTGTCTGTTTTTAAAAACTAATTAATTTGTTTTTAAACAATCTTAAAAGTTCATATCAGCTGCTTGAACTCGTTCTACCTGTTTCTTCTTAACAACTAAGAGAATTTGTACTAGCATTATTCCAGCTAAAAAGAGCATTAAACCTTTAATACGATCTGGATTTTGTAAAACAACTTCCGTATCTTTTTGTCCAAAGCCGCCTACATTTGGATTGTTAGTTAAAGGCTGTCCAGCTGCAACTTCATTGCCCTCAGAAACAATTAATTGAGGTCCTGCAGGTATGGTTTCCTCAACGTTGCCTTCAGAAGTAGCAATAGTTACATTATATCCACCATCTTCTTGATCGATAATCTGAGTTATGTTTCCTGCTTGTGAAGCTTTGAAAACATTATTGTTACTTAACTCTCCTGTTGGATATACTTGTCCACGACCGCGGTTAGCACCTAGGTGAACTTGGTATTTACCGTAGTGGATATCTTTATCAGTATCAGGATTAGGCGATAATACTGGGAAAATAATTTCCTGATATTGTTCTCCTGGAAGAGGACCTACAAGAACAACATTTTCTTGATCTTCACGATAGGTTTGAAAGAAAACACTGCCCATTTCTTCCTTAAGTTCCTCAGAAATTCTTTCAGGAGGAGCCATTTTAAAACCTTCTGGTAACATCAAAACAGCTCCTACATTTAGTCCTCCTTTAGAGCCATCCCCAAGTATCTGCTGTGAATCTAGATCATAAGGAATTTTAACAACAGCTTTAAAAACTGTATCAGGCAAAACGGAATGTGGAATTTCTACTTCAGCAGGTTTTTCTCCTAGGTGACAGTTAGCACAGACAATTCTACCTGTAGCTTCTCTAGGAGTTTCTGGAGCAGTTTCTTGGGCCCAAAAGGGGTAGGCAGTTGCAGTTTGAGTAAAAACAAAACAATTACAAATTAGCAAAACAATTGTCGTCACTCCTAATAAAAATGACTTTAGTAAAGTTTGCTTAACTGTAGACCAAATTGCCGAAAAATCGGATATTCTCATTGCTCAGTCAAATTATATAATTCTTAAACAGTAAAATGGAAACTTAAATTTAAGCCCACCATGGAGATTTGTCAGTACGAAAATCAGTTTCTGTCCATTCAGTGAACATAACTTTATCATCTTCGTTAACATTAACGTGAGCTAACGCTAAAGAAAGGGGAGCAGGACCACGAACTACTTTACCTTGGGCATTGTACTGGGAACCATGGCAAGGACAAATAAATTTATCTTCACCAGCATTCCAGGGAACAACACAACCTAAATGGGTACAAACGGCATTAATACCATAGCTTGTAATCGTACTATCTCCTGCAATAACAAGATATGTAGGATCACCTTTTAAACCTTGGCTTAAAACATGATCACCTGTTTTATGGCTAGAAATAAATTCAGTAGCAACGATATCATTCCCTAAAGCATCTTTAGCGACAATACCGTCGCCAGTTCCTCCGCTAGAAGGAGGAATAAAATATTTAACTACAGGATATAGCGCGCCAGCAGCTACTCCTGTAATCGTTCCAAAAGTGAGTAAGTTCATGAATTGGCGACGTCCCATATCGGGGACGTCTGATGAACCAGATACTTGTGACATAACAGTTTATGGATGATCTAAGTTAATTTGCAGATTGAGAAATTAATCTCAGTAACACTTTAGGTAGTACGCTATAAGAAAATATGATGGTAACCATACATTTTAGGAAAGATGAGGTTACCAAAATCTTCACATAAGTAAATTGAAGATCTTTAGTAATTTACTAGCCCACATTAAATTATTGCAGAAATTGTTGACAATGTATAAGGTACTTTTAAGGAAACCAAATATTTGTATAAAGATTTTCAATCTTAACTTATCCTTTTAAAACATTTTGTCGAGGATTATGCTCTCATATTGAAATAATTTGATACTGAATAATTAAGGATTAGTATAATTGTTAATATTAAGTAAAAAATCAACTAATGCCATATAAAATAGAGTTAATAACTTTATTTTATAAATTATTTTTTTGAAATAAAAAGTTTATAAACTAGTATTCAGTAAAAAATTAATTAGTAATTGAATACAATTTTTATAAAAATTATTCAGTAGATATAAACTACTTCTATAAAGTTAAGAAATAAAATATTCTGGATATTATTTAAGTACTCAAGAATACACTTTGCCGTACTAGATTAATGTTTCTTAGACTCTGATTTTTAAATGTTAAACATTACAGCCGACTATAGGATACTTTGAATAAAAATAGGAATTTGTTTAAAGTATTAGACATCTGTTTCTATTAAGTAAAAAAGATAAGAATTATTTTTAAGATACTCTTTGCAAAAGGAACTTAAAGTTTGAAAAAATAACTCAATTTTTGAGCAGAACATCAACTGTAATTTATTATTTAAAGATAATAAATTAAACACTAAATTAATAAAATCTAGATTTATGAAATCTTCACTTGTTATTTTATATCATCGTGAACCTCATGATGAGGTGATTGAAAATGGTATTACACGCTATGTTCCGCAGAAAAGTCCTAATGGTATTATTCCAACTTTGAAAAGTTTTTTTGCTAACAATTTTCAAGGAACTTGGATAGCTTGGAAACAAGTTACAGAGGAACAAAAAAATAATTTTAGTGAAAAAGTAAGTGTAGAAAATGATGGAAATTATCATGTTCTCCGAATACCTTTGAGCCCCGAGCAAGTAAAGAGCTTTTACTACATAACTTCAAAAGAAGCCTTTTGGCCAATTCTTCATTCTTTTCCATATCACTTCACTAGCGAATCATCAGATTGGAACAATTTTGTGGAGATTAATTGCCTTTTTGCTGAAGCTGCTTGCAAATATGCAGAGGATAATGCCTTAATTTGGATACACGACTATAATCTTTGGCTAGCTCCTTATTTTATAAGGCAAAAAAAGCCAAATATTCGCATTGCTTTCTTTCATCATACACCTTTTCCCCCTGTTGATATTTTCAATATTCTCCCATGGAGAGAGGCAATTATAGATAGTTTACTTAGTTGTGATTTAGTAGGTTTCCATATTCCTCGCTATTCCGAAAACTTTATTAATACTATTCAAAGTTTACGCTCCATTGATATTCTAGAAAAGCGAAGAGTTCCAACACATTTAACTTCTATAGGAACTGCTTTAGCACAGCCAGAATTTACCACTAAAATAAAGTACGATAATCAAATTATTAAAATTGATGCATTCCCTGTAGGAACTAATCCAAAAGATGTTTTGCAAGTTTTACATTCTGAATATGCAAGAAAAAGATTTGAAAAAATAAAGAAAAGCTTTCATGGCTGCAAAACAATTATTGCAGCTGGACGAGTTGATTATGTAAAAGGAAATGCTCAAAAATTAGAAGCTTTTAATCGTTTATTAAAACGTCGTCCTGAACTACATGGGAAAATTAACTTTGTTCTTACTTGTGTACAAGCAGCTACTGAAATAAGGATATATAAAGAAACACAACACCAAATCGAACAACTAGTTGGTGCAATTAATGGTCGTTACTCCAGTTTAAATTGGACACCAGTTACATTATTTACAAAACCTATTTCTCTACTAGACTTATTTTGTTATTATAAAGCTGCTGATATTTGCTGGACAACACCTTTAAGAGATGGATTAAATCTTGTTGCTAAAGAATACATTATTGCTCATGAAGGAGTAAATGGAGTACTCATTCTATCAGAATTTGTTGGAGCAGCTATTGAATTACCTCAAGCAATTTTAGTAAACCCTTATTCAACTGAATTAATGGATAGAGCCATTGATAAAGCTTTAGATATGTCTGAAGATGAGCAGAAAGAAAAAATGATTGAAATGTATAAAATTGTCAGTACTTATGACATCAAATATTGGGCAAACCGTTTTCTCCATCATTTCAGCAATAATTTAACACCATAGCAATACATTATTTTTGTTAAATTAATAGAAATTCAAAGCTTATATAAAAACGTACATAATTCGATTTTTTTTTAAGAGGAAATATATACTGTAATTAGTATTTAATTTAGTTTTTATGTCTATAGTAAAACCTATCGCTAATAAATCTTGTAATACAAGTTCACAAAAGCAACAAAATAAGGTTAATTCAGACCAAAATATTCTCTGCCCACATTGTAAAAGGACTAGTGATAATAATATTAAATGTAAAGGGATTTGTGTTTCAGATAATGATTATTAATGTTCTTTAAGAATAGCTTAACTACAATCTTCCGCATTGAAGAATACATCGTATGATATTCATGATTAATAATAGTCGACTAAATAAGTCTATGAGTATATTTTTGTTAGCCATAATAGATAAGACTAAGTATTTTTAACAAGTTAAGATAAAAATTTATTTTTTATAAATTTAAAATAAAAAAAATATATCGAACCTAACAATAAACATATAGTCATCAAGGATATAATTAACTTTATAATACTGTTTATAATTGATAAGCTAATTACTAATCCTAAAAATATTACAATTATCTTAGACGAATTTTTAAGTTTAGCGTAGGATATTAATATTTTCCCTAAAAAGCTTTTTTCGTTTTCATTTGTATTCAAAAAAGGTACTTTAATTGTTTCATTGTTTGATGTTGGCTTGGAGTTTTTGTATATTTTTTCTTTGTTATAGTGATTCGCCATAAAATAATTATTCTAAACTTATAAGCATGTTTATGGGATATTCTAACATATTTAAAAGTTCTGAATATGTACAAAAAAGTATATATTAAACATTATATGTATTTTTTATACTAATAGTTAAAACAAGATTTTTTTATAGTTTTTATATGAATAGGATAATCTAATAATTTATTTTTTTAAAAAAGATAAATTATTAACCACAGTATAATAGGAATAGACCAAATACAATAATATAACTTTTCGTTATTAAATCTTTCACAATAAAAGTAATCTATAAAAGTAAATTATTTTTATTATCTTTACTAATTATAAATGATGTTAACTTCTATGAAATTTAATTTCCCATCTTCTAGCGATGTTCATAATGCTATTAACAATTCTGATATTTTTAATTTTAATTTACCTAACCCAGAAGATATTGAAATAGAAGAAATAGATTTTCAAAAGCAACTAAATACAGTGTGGAAAGTTTGTGATCATTTTGATTTACAGACAGACATTTGGCGAGGTAGGATTTTAAGAGCAGCTCGTGATCGTGAAAAAAAGCAAGGTAACAATGCAAAAATAGGATTTGTACGTTGGCTAAAGGAGAGAGAAATTTCAAAAAACCAAGCTTATAGGTTAATTCAATTAGCTGAAAGTGCTGACAAGCTACTTGAAGAAGGTGATTTGTCTACTGACTCTATTAATAATTTTAGTAAGCGTGCTTTTATAGAAACAGCAAAATCAAAGCCAGAAATACAAAAGATAATTAGCGAAGCAGCCAAAAATGGTGATCACATTACTTGTAGAGAAGTTAAGCAATTATCAAATGAGTGGAACACTATGAGTTCCGATTTATTACCTGGTAAAGTTAAAGAGAAAATTGAGCAAGGAGTATTAATGTCTCACCATGTAGCTCCATTAGTTCAAGCAATGGAAAACTTGCCTGATTGTCATTTAAAGAATATTCAAAAAGAAATCTATAAAAATTCTGAAATAGATAATATTAAGTCCTTAACCACAGATTCAAAAAACTTAGCCCAATGTTTAGAGGTTGCTGCACAGTTACAAGCTTTAAAGAATGAGAAGTTTCCTTTAGATATGGAAATGGTGCTAGAAGAGTCGATAAGATTAGAATGCTTAAATACTACTGTAGACTTGATTAAACAAGCTTCTCAACTAGAGCAAATAGTAGTAAAACTTTATATAGCTTGGAAACGTTTGGTAAATATTTCAGATAAATTATATGTAGATACGGGAGAAAGTAGCCCTAACTTAAGGTCTATGCTGTCATCTCTAGAGTCACTAAGCGGGGAAATTATCGAAGTACCACTTGATGAATTAAAAGAAAAGGTTATTAAACTAGGAATTCTCCCTGAATAAATAGTATTTTTCTTATAACTAATCATATTGAGGGGTCTTCATATAAAAACTGATATATAGGAATAAATTGTTACCAGAGACATATGAAGATCATATAATAATTAAACGATAGCGGTTCCTATATAATATTAAGAACCAATATCGTTTGAATGATGCCAGGAGGCGGGCTTGAACCGCCGACACGAGGATTTTCAGTCCACTGCTCTACCAACTGAGCTATCCCGGCATGGCTCTTATTTAAGTGCCACAAACAATGATAGCAAATTTTTTTTCTTGTTGCAATAGTATTTACAATTTTTCATATATAGATATATTTGCTCAGAAGGTCTGAAAATAAAAAGAATAGCCCCAGTACAATGCTTATATAGGTTTTGAAGACTGCTCAAGCAAATATGAATTATTTGTCTAGTAAAAACTAAAAGTATCAGATTATCATTAATAATCAAAATTTTTTAAATTTACCATTATTTCTTTTTGCCATAAATATTTAAAATAAACTTCAGTTTCAAATGATATGAATAGTCTATATACAAAGCCTAATACAGATACTTGTATGAAATTTCTAGTTCGTATTTTTACAAATCAGAAATTATGACTGCTATACTTAATAGGTACATAATCTTCTGTAATAAATATCTCTAATTACAAAAAATCGTTTCTTAATGTAAATTTAGAGATAAGACTAAAATTATTTTATTAAATTAGTATTATGAATGGAGACAAAGTTAACACAGAAAATAATGACTGGATTAGACAACTAGTGCTTATGGGAATTGGCACAACTTCAATGGCTGCTGAAAAATTAAAAGAAGCCAGTGAAGAGTGGGTAAAAGAGGGCAAAATTAATCCTGACCAGGCTCAGGGTTTTGTTGACGAGCTATTAGGTCAAATCAAAATCGGACAGAATAGTCTTGAAATCAATATAGAACGGGAAATTCGTAATATTTTACGAGATCTAGGTGTTCCAAGACAGTCAGAAATAGATGAACTAAGAGGAAGGATTGATCGCTTAGAACATCAAGTCAGAGATTTAGAAAATAAGTCATGGAATTAAAAAGATTCAATCTAAAAAAGAAATTCTGCAAGAGACTTCTATTGATTTAGATATTGTCATAATTTCAAGTCTATCCTTACTATTAAGTTTTATTATTAATAATCTGAAGAGTTATGAGTCTAATTAAGCCCTAAAAAGCAAGTATACTCACACTTTACTAAATATTGTTAACAAAGAACTAAAAAATATGAATTTAGAAAAAATTATTACTACTGCCTCAGGACTACAGTATATCGATATTAAAGATGGCAGTGGGATGAACCCCACTGCTGGTCAATTTGTTTCTGTTCATTATATAGGAACTCTCGAAAATGGTAAAAAATTTGACAGTTCCTATGACCGTAATCAAGCTTTTTCCTTTAAGATAGGTATTGGACAAGTAATTAAAGGTTGGGATGAGGGAGTCTCTTCTATGAAAACTGGAGGACAAAGAAAATTAATTATTCCATCTGTTTTAGGATATGGTTCGAGAGGGGCAGGCAACGTAATTCCTCCTAATGCTGTACTAATTTTTGATATTGAATTATTGAATATAAAATAATTGTAGAGATCTGTATCAGGATTAGGATAAGTATTAATTATTACTTACCCTAATCTAGCTGTAATTTTTTTGATAATAAAGATATTAGATTATCTCTTAAGTAACTTTAAGAAGATTTTTTACTTTTAAATTCATATAAAGTTATTTATAAAAATATAAACTAATAATCCCATAGTAGAAAATAGATAGATAATTCTTTACTAAAAATCATAAATTAGGCTAGAATAATTTAGCTTATAATTATATAAATGATACTGATTACTTTAACAGATGTAATTGTAAGATAACTTGTTCTAGTTTTAGTTTTGGCTGATACTGAGAAAACATGACTAAATTCTTACCATGTACTCCTATCTAAATATACAGGTAAAATTATGCAATTTTCCAAAATATTAATTGCCAATCGCGGGGAAATAGCTTTACGAATTTTACATAGTTGTGAAGAACTTGGTATTAAGACAGTAGCTGTTCATTCTACAATAGATCGTCAATCATTACATGTTCAGTTAGCTGATGAAAGTATTTGTATTGGTCCACCTTCAAGTAGTAAAAGTTATCTAAATATTCCTAATATTATTTCAGCTGCTTTAACTCATAATGCCACAGCGATTCATCCTGGTTATGGATTTTTATCTGAAAATGCAAGATTTGCAGAAATCTGTGCCGATCATAAAATAGTATTTATTGGTCCTTCTCCTGAGGTAATTTATGCTATGGGAGATAAATCAACTGCAAAAAAAACAATGCAGAAAGCTGGAGTTCCAACTATCCCTGGTAGCTGGGGACTACTAGAAAGTCAAGAAAATGCATTAAGTATTGCTCGCGATATTGGTTATCCCGTAATCATTAAAGCTACAGCAGGTGGTGGTGGACGGGGAATGCGTTTGGTGCGAGAAGAGAGTGAATTTTCTAAATCATTTCAAGCAGCACAAAGAGAAGCAGAAGCATTTTTTGGCAATTCTAGTGTCTACCTAGAAAAATTTATTGAACATCCACGTCATATTGAGTTTCAAATTTTAGCGGATAGTTATGGGAACATCGTTCATTTAGGAGAAAGGGATTGTTCCATTCAGCGCCGACATCAAAAGCTGTTAGAGGAGGCGCCCAGTCCATTTTTAACTCCCCAACTTAGGAAAAAAATGGGAGATGCTGCAATCAAAGCCGCAAAATCCATAAATTATGTTGGAGCCGGTACTATCGAATTTTTAGTAGATAGTCAAAATAACTTTTACTTTATGGAAATGAATACTCGTATTCAAGTAGAGCATCCAGTAACAGAAATGATTACCGGATTAGATTTGATTACGAAGCAAATTTCTATTGCTCAAGGAGAAAAATTACAATTAAAGCAAAGCGATATTATATTAAAAGGTCATTCAATAGAATGCCGTATTAATGCTGAGGATCCAAATTTAAACTTCCGTCCTTATCCTGGTAAAATAAGCGGTTATCTTCCTCCTGGAGGGCCAGGAGTTAGAATGGACTCTCATATCTATACTGATTACGAAATTCCACCATACTATGATTCTTTAATTGGAAAGTTAATTGTCTGGGGACCAGATCGTTTAACTGCCATTAAAAGAATGAAAAGAGCATTAAAAGAATGTGCTATCACTGGAGTTCCAACTACAATTGACTTCCATAAAAAAGTAATAGAGATACCAGCATTTTTAGCAGGAGAAACATATACTAACTTTATTGAAGAAAATCTAAAAAGTTAACAATACTTTTTTAGTAATATCTATTGACATACTCAAAAGTTAATTCTTTAGTCTAGTTGCTAGCTAATAATATGAAGAGCTTTTTATTTATTAATTTTTATGTCAGTGGAAAGAAAATGGCAAAAGTTTCTTCTCTTCTTGAACGTTGACGAACAATTAATTTGCCACCTAACCGATGAAAAAGATTTTTTGTTACATCTAAGTTTAAGCTAACACTACCTGTTTCAGGTTGTAACATTAATACTTGCCCCAAAGCTTCAAGAGGATTATATCGTCCATAAGATTCTGTCTGAAATTGTAATTTTAATTGATGTCCTGCAGTACTAACCTGAATTCTAATTAAGCCCTGACCAGAAAGGCTCCGGGTACACTTTTCAATTAGAGATGTTAAAACCTTGTCTAGCATTCGAGGATCACTAACTACTTGAGGTAATGTTTTAGGTAATCCTATGTCAAGATATATATTTCGACGCTGTGCTTGTTTTTTCCAGCGGGGAATACATCTGTTTAACAAAGTTTCTAAAGAAGTCTTTACCAATTCAACAGATGAGTTTTGATAGTTTTTACTTTTTAGTTCAGTAGCTCGAAAAATCAATTCCATTCGGTTAATCTGTTCACTACATTCTTGATCTATATTTTCTAATAATTGAGTTATTTTTGGTTCTAAATCTTGGTATTTAAGGAGTAATCTAGTCATCGTTCGAATACTTGTTAAAGGGGTACGAACCTCATGACTTAATGCTCTCAATAAATCTAGGTCATTTGCTTTCTCAACATTGAGGGAAATATTTTTAGATAAATGATTCTTTTCATTTATTGCGTCTAAATCTTTATTACATAGATTTTTCTTATAAATTATTGTTGATATAGAAGTAAAATTGTGGAGTAGCAGACGACTAAATTCTTCAATAACTTGGCAACGAGGAAAGACAGGAATAAATTTTTGAACTAATTGATCTAACTCAAATAATTGAGAGTAATTTAACGTATCAAGACCAAAACGGAGTCTGAGCCATCCTTTATAGTTCACTTCCGGATCGAATGTAAATTGAAATGTAGGAAAACCTAAAGAATTTTCTCCTAAAACTATCATTAAAGAAAACTGAGAAGTTAAAATCAAACAAAATTGTTCAGATGCAAGAGAATCTTGTGGAAGTATAGGTAATTCCATCACACTTAAAGTATTAGAATTAATTTGACTAGAACAATTTATGTCTGCAGGCAATTTAAATTGCTTCCAGAGATTGAGGGTGTTGGTTTGTAAAGTAAAAATTCCGGTATGTAATATTTTTATGAGAGCAGGGTGGCATAGGATTGGAGTCGGAGCCGATAATATAATTCCTTGGCAAATTTCTTCATTGACTATGATTGGTTCTAAATAAGATAAAAGTAATGTTTCTAGAGCAGAAATCGAACTTACCCATTTTCCTTGTGCTTCTATACGTGCCTGCTTAATATCAATAGTATGTGATTGAAATAAATGGGATTCGACTTTTACCTTACTATAATCATTTATAATTTTGCTAAGATTATCTAGGGAAGTCTCAGAAGTATCCATAAATTTCTCTTGATTTAATTCTTTAACTCTCATACTTTTATGGTTCTAGAGAAAATTATAAGGTAGACACACAACAGAGGCTAATAATAAAGTAGAGTTTATTTTTGCTAAAATTGAATACCTTCTATAATTTTTGTACTTTTGTCAAAGAGACTAAAATTTTAACATATTAGACAAAAAAATTAGGTAATTATCTGATCAAAGATGTAATGCAGGATACTATCATCATTTTTTGGTGAAATGCTTAGGATTTTACCAATATAACCTAACCAATCTTTATAAGCCTTTTTCAATAGATATGTGCTTCTTATCGAAGCCCTCATTAGAAAGTTTTTTTACAGTATTCTTTATTTGTAATATAGTTTTTTAAAACTCGAATTTTTACTAAAACTAATAATTTTTTCCTTTATATTCATAAACTACTTGATAGCTTTGAGGAGGTGAAGGTAGCAAGTATTGATAATATATTTCTGAATTATCTCAAGAAGTAAAAAAACTCTCAAAACTAACAATTATTAATTTAGATTATGCTTTAGGTAAAATAAAAATGTGTCGTTAATACTTCCATGACTTCCACAATATAATTCAATTAGATAGAGCTAGGAAAAATCATACCTTAAATCCAAATATAATGTACTGTACCTGACAGATTTTTTATATTCTTGTTAAGTGAAACTTCCTTATCAAGTTTAAGAACATAACAATTAAAAAAAACATATATCTGAAGTTTGTCGTAATTATAACTTCAGAAATTTTGTTTTCATTTAAAGGTTACACTAAATCTTAAAAAAATACGACGAGTATTTATAGATTCTTTTTACAAGCGTAAGCCGTAATACTTTTAAACTATATAGCTACTTTTTTTCTTTAACTTTGGTTTTGGAAGTAATTGCCTCAATTTCGGACAAAGGAAAAGTAACTAACTTACTCCAATTTCCTCCTTCAAACAAAACAGCAGCTTTTCCATCGCTGACTCTTTGTACTAAACCTATAAAACAATAATAAGTATCGTCAGGATTAATAATTTTTACAGTTGTCCCTGGTAGAATTAACATTGTTCTCTCACAATATACTAGTTCATATTTATATTTTAGCAGATTACATTTCAACTCAACTTGAAGTTAAGATTTTTCAAGTATATTATTCTAAATAAATTATATAAAAGTTTCTTAATTTTATTTTGTTATTAGTTAATACTATTTATCTAAAATATAAACTAATAGAATTAACGTTTTTTAAAATAACATCTTATAGAACTTATATCGTTGAAAGTAAATATATTTTATGTTTTCAACTATGTCCTAATTTATGAAAGAGACTTATTTTTTGTAAAACAGTAAATATAATACTTGCATTAGTGTTATAGAATATTATTTATATTTTTTAAACTAGTCAAAATATAATAAAGGTGTTTCATTACTTATTCTAATTTCAAGTTAAATAAGCTCGAAATGCTTGTATTAAATTTAATTAGTTATTTTCCTCTATCAACTTATCTTTTCATTGACATGTTACGATGAAAATCTTTTACTAGGTATGACAGTTTTATTATGTCTATTCCACCCATTGTTTTAACATTAATAATTCTATTTTCGGCTCTAATTAGTTTTATTTTTGAGTTCTTTCCTGCAGATACTACAGCCATCGGAATTATGGTTATCTTAATTGTATGTGGATTAGTAACTCCTGAAGAAGGTACATCTGGTTTTAGTAATTCTGCAACTATTACTGTAATGGCTATGTTTATTTTAAGTGGTGGGATTACTAGAACTGGAGGATTACAAGTTGTTAGAGATATCTTATTTCAGATTGGAGGAAAGAATTTAAAGAAGCAGATTGTTCTCATGGGGCTTATGGTAGGCTCTATTAGCGCTTTTATTAACAACACTGCAGTAGTTGCTGTTTTTTTGCCAATAATAGAGGCTTTTGGTAAAAAACAAAAAATTTCTTTGTCAAAATTGCTAATTCCACTATCTTATACAGCTATTTTAGGAGGAGTTATCACTACGATTGGAACCTCTACTAATATATTAGCAAGTGGGCTATCAAAACAGTTGGGCTATGGAGAGTTTAGTATATTTTTAATTACCCCTATAGGAATTCCTGTATTTATTGTTGGACTAATATATTTAACTTTTTTTAGCTCTCGAATATTGCCAGATTGTAAATCAATTAATGATGATGGTTTTAATGTTGACTATGGAATGAAAGATTATGTTAGCGAAATTATTATTACCCCACGTTCTAACTTAGTCGGACAAAGTCTACGCCAAAGTAAGATTCAGAGAAAGTTTGATATTGATGTATTAGAAATAATTCATAATAATATTCATTTTCCACAACCTTTAGCTGATAGGATTTTATCATTAGGAGACATATTATTAGTTCGTGGAAGCAAAGAAGATTTATTACAGATTAGGGACGAAAAAGGAGTTGATATTTTAGCTAATATCAAATTTCATAAAAGGCAATTTAAAGATGAAATTAACTATAGAGAAGATAAAATAGCTGAAGTTCTTATATTATCCAATTCAAGATTAATAGGCTCTACATTAAAAGATTTGCGTTTCCGTCAGAGGTATAATGCTACCGTGATTGCTATTCGTAGAGGAGAAGAGTTATTACGAACCAGATTAGGTAAAGTACGTCTAAAATTTGGAGATTTGTTACTAGTTCAAGGTCCAAAAGAAAGTTTTATTGGATTGCAGACAACACGCGAACTATTAGTTCTTGAGGAAAGAGATATAGAAACTTTACGACAAAGTAAAGCTTATATAGCTATTGCCATCATTTTTGGCGTTGTTACTATTGCCGCATTAGAAATATTACCAATTTTAGTTAGCAGTCTAGTAGGTGTCATACTAATGATTTTTACTGGATGTCTTAAGCCTGGAGAGATTTATGGTACAGTTCGTTGGGATATTATTTTTTTGTTGGCAGGTCTGATTCCTTTAGGAATTGCCATGGAAAAATCTGGGACTAACTATTGGATAGCCCAGCATATTATTAGTATGGGGAATTATATCCCTGGTTATTTAGTCTTGGTTCTTTTTTATTTTGTTACTGCCTTATTTACTGAAATACTTTCAAATAATACATCTGTTTTACTAATGCTACCAGTCGCTGTTGAGGTAGCAGAAGGCTTTGGCTTTAATCCTATTTCCTTTATGTTAGTAGTAATGTTTGCAGCTTCTAATAGTTTTATTACTCCCATAGGATATCAAACAAATACTATGGTTTATGTACCTGGGGGATATCGTTTCTTAGATTTTACTCGTGTTGGGTTACCTCTGACTTTTATGTTTACTTTTTTAGTGCCATTTCTTGTTAAATGTATATACGGAATCTAATACTATTACTTTTTAATACCATAAAAAGTAGCTTTTTTAGTCTAAATCGTTATTTTTAAAAGTGTCATATATTATTAAATATATGACACTTTTAAGTTAATTAGAATATGTATAAATCAAGTTTTATAAGATAGATCAATAGTTATTATGTTCCAATTTTCTTATTAAAGGTTTAATGGTAAAATGCCTAAAATAAAGAAAATTATCCTGGAAGTTTTAAATTCAGATTTAGTTAGCAATATGTGGAAAAAAAAAACTCGATTCCATTGGCAAAACTTAATTAGAAAAAAGAATTATGGCTTTCAAATTTTTAAGGAAAAGAAAAATAATCTAACTATCGGACAAAAAAATCAACCACTATTAATAATGTTGTTCGTGAGTTTAGTTTTATTAGGTGCCATAGGCAGTCGTTTATTTTTTTTACAACTAGTAGAAGGAAAAAATTATAGAAATAAAGCCGAGAAAAATCGCGTTCGTATAATGCCGAAGCCACCTATTCGAGGTAATATATTTGACAGGAAAGGACGCACTCTGGTTTCAACTCGTTTCACTCATTCTGTTTACTTGTGGCCTGTTGTTGTTAGTAAATCGAATTGGCCTGAAAGTAGAAAATATTTAGCTCAATTACTTTCTATTTCTGAAGAAAATATTGAAGCTAAGATTAATGAAAGTATAAATAAAAAAACAGGATATTCTTCTTCGACTTTAATTAGAATTGCTAGTCGTTTAGATCCTTCCCAAATAACTGCATTAGAAGAATTTAAATCTGAACTTAATGGATTAGAAATGGATATTGAAAGTATTCGTAATTATCCTAATAAAGAAATAGCTGCTCACATATTAGGATACACCGGAGAACTGGATAGCGAAGAATTACGACAAAGGCATACTGAAGGTTATCGTCTAGGTGATTCTGTTGGAAGAATGGGAATTGAAGCTGCTTATGAAAAAAAATTACGAGGTGAGTGGGGTGGTATTGAGTTAGAAGTCAACGGAGCAGGCAAAATAACGAAAGTATTAGGACGTAGAGCTGCAAAACTCGGTAAAGATATTACTCTTACTCTTGATCTTGATATACAAAAGGCTGCTGAGGTTGCTTTAAAAAAACGTGCAGGAGCTGTTATTGTTATTGAACCGTATACAGGGCAAATCCTGGCGATGGCTAGCAGTCCTACATTTGATCCTAACTTTTTTTCAACTCCAATCGCTCCTAAAGTTTGGAAACAATTACAAAAGAAAGATGCATCTTTTGTTAATCGGGCTTTACAAGGCTTTCCTCCTGCTTCCACTTTCAAAATCGTTACAGCTACTGCCGCTATGGAGTCAGGTAAATATCCTCCAGATACTATATTACCAACTTTTCCCTATTTAAGTATAGGAGGAACAAATTTTAGAGAGTGGAATGGATTAGGATTTGGGAAAATAGGTTATATAAAAGCTTTAGCATTAAGTAGTAATACTTTTCATGGACAAATTGGTCTCAAAATAGGAGAAAAAACTCTGAATAAATATGCACATCTTTATGGTTTTGGCTCAAAAACAGGAATCGAGTTAGAAGAAGAAGACCCTGGATTAATTGCAGATAATAAGTGGAAGAAAAAAAAATATCAGAACAATTGGACTGATGGAGATACAGTTAATATGTCTATAGGTCAAGGATTTACTCAAGCTACTCCTTTACAAATAGCTATAATGTTTTCTATCATAGCTAATGGTGGATATAGGATAAAGCCTCATTTATTAAAAAAAGTTTATGAACAAGAATCTCTAAAAAACTATATAGGTCTCAAGTCTAGCACTATTAAAACTCTGAGAGAAGGTTTAAGAGCAGTGGTCTTGTCAGGAACTGGGAAGATTTTAAATACTCCAAAATTACCGCCCGTAGCTGGAAAGAGCGGTACAGCCGAAGCCCCTCCTAGAAGTTCCCATGCTTGGTTTGGCGGTTTTGCTCCTTATAATAGTCCGGAAATCGTTGTTGTAGCTTTTGTTGAACATTCTGGAGGAGGAGGAGGCTCTATTGCTGCACCCATAGTACGTCAAGTTATGGAAGTATATTTTAGACATAATCGTTTTTCAAGTTCCATTCAAGAATAGAAAGAATTGAGGTGCTAATTCAAGCTAAAAATACTTAAGACATACTCTCCTTGGTTAACCGAAAAATTAGTAGATAGATCAAAAATAAAGCCGTCTTTTTCTGCATAGATATCTATAACTTCAGGTAATTTACCCTGCTTATTAAAACTAATAATTTGGTAAAGTCTCTCTCCTGCTTTTACTTGTGTTTTGAGAATTAATCTATTTTGAATCATTCCTCCTGTTGGAGCATAGTAATTTTTTATTGTTTCACGAGGAACCAAATGTATTTTTGTCTTACTTAAAGAATAATCACTTAATTTCAGTATATTTTTTTTTACCAAATAATTTTTAATCCCAGAAACCCCAATAAGCACAGAATCTGGCTGCATTGTCATCCCTGAGCCTAACTCTAATGTCCATGATTCTCGATCAATAACTATTTTCTTTCCTAGCTTTTTGAATTCTTTTTGTAATCCTAACCAAGGCTTTAAAAAAGCTTCGTCGAAGCTACTTCCATGGAAAGTATCCATTAAAATTCCATAATTAAGTTCAAAATATATTGCATTTTCTTTTTGTTCTCCTGGAAAACAGAAAAGATAATCTATACATTTGTTGCTTGAACTATGAATGTCAATTAAGTAATTAGCATCCATAGCAAGAGATTGTAATTTATAGCGATATTGTTCAAACAAAGGAGCGCTACTAGGATTTTGAATTTTTTCAGCATGTTTGGAAAATGCAGCTTTTTGTTGTTTTAAAAAGTTTTCTTGTATTGTTGAACAATCACAATTAAAGTTATTTTTAACAAAATCTTTTAGGCCAAGAAAAACCTTTTCATAGTCCCAAAAGATTCTATTCCAATCTCTACCATCATAACTATTGAAACGTCCTGAAGAAAAAAAGTGATTTCTTTGATTTGTTCCTAATGGATTACATATCGGAACTAACCATATTTCTCCATTGATTTGATTTTTATCTAGAGTTGATAAAAAATTTAACAATTGATGAATAACTGCATTACCTACAATTTCCGAACCGTGTAAATTGGATTGAATATAAACTTTTTTTCCGCTTTTTTGACCAATAAACTTATATATCTGGATGGATATTTCATCTCCAGAAGCAAGCTTAAATAAATTTAATATCTCAATATTTGGTTTCATTGAATTTTTCTATAAAAAACTAATTAGGTAAATGCAAATGATTTTTAGTTCTCTATTTTGTGAGGATAACTAATTTAGACTGACAACATCACATATTTTTAGTCTTGTTTATATATTTCTATTCCATCACATGAACAGACAAGATTTCTATCTCCAAAAGCGTTATCAATACGTCCTACTGATGGCCAAAATTTATTTTCTTTTGTCCAAGGAGCAGGATAGGCGGCTTTTTCTCTTGAATAAGGTCGATCCCATTCATCACAGGCTATTTCTATAGCAGTATGAGGACATTTTTTTAAAGGATTATTCGTACGATCAATTTTACCGTCTACAATCATCTTTACTTCTTCATAAATTGCTATCATAGCATTACAGAAACGATCTAATTCTGATAGATTTTCACTTTCAGTTGGTTCTATCATCATTGTTCCTATTACAGGCCAGGAAATTGTAGGTGCATGAAAACCATAGTCCATTAATCTTTTAGCAATATCTTCTACTTCTATCGAGGCTTGTTTTTTGAGAGGACGTAAATCAATAATACATTCATGAGCTACATACCCAGAATCACCTTTAAATAAAATAGGATAGTAATTAGCTAAACGATAAGCAATATAGTTAGCATTGAGAATAGCTACTTTTGTAGCTTGAGTTAAGCCTTGGCTTCCCATCATAGCAATATACATCCAAGAGATAACTAAAATATTAGCACTTCCCCATGGAGCGGCAGATATTGCACCTATAGAATCAAGATTGACTTCTGTAGTATTACAGGGATTTATATATTTTTCAATATTTGTGCTAGGAAGAAAACGAACAAGATGAGACTTAACTCCAATAGGTCCTACTCCTGGACCGCCTCCTCCATGAGGAATACAAAAAGTTTTATGTAAATTTAAATGACAAACATCAGCTCCGATATCAGCAGGACGTATTAATCCAACTTGGGCATTCATGTTAGCCCCATCCATATATACTTGTCCACCATAACAGTGAATAATATCGCAAATATCTATAATTTGTTCTTCAAATACTCCATGAGTAGAAGGATAAGTAATCATTAACGCGGCTAAATTATGTTCATACATTTTAGCTTTTTGTTCTAAATCTAAAATGTCTATATTTCCACTTTTATCACACCTTACGACTATAACTTTCATGCCACACATTACTGCACTAGCAGGGTTAGTCCCATGAGCAGATTCAGGAATGAGGCATATATTTCTTTGAGTTTCTTTACGCGTCTTATGATAACGAAGGATTACTTGGAGTCCCGCATATTCGCCTTGAGAACCTGCGTTAGGCTGTAATGATACTCCAGAAAAACCTGTTATTTCTCCTAGCCATTGTTCTAATTGTTGAAATAAAATGCTGTATCCTACAGCTTGATTTGGAGGAACAAAAGGGTGAATTTTGCTAAACTCAGGCCAAGTTACAGGCATCATTTCTGCAGTAGCATTTAATTTCATCGTACATGATCCTAAAGGAATCATAGAAGTATTTAAGGCTAAATCCTTCTTCTCTAGTTGATGCAAGTATCTAATAAGTTTATTTTCAGAGTGATAGCTATTAAAAATTAAATCTATAAGATATGGTGTAGTACGTTGAAAATTGCAAGGAAAATCAAAATCTGCTTTATTTACTATTTCTTCAACAGAAAACGGTAAATCATCTCTGTCTGCAAAAATTTGCCAGATGTCAACTATATCATCAATAGTCGTGGTTTCATTGATACTAATACTAACTATGCCTTTTTGTAATAACCGTAAATTTATCTTTTTTTCTAATGCATTGCGAGTTATCTTATTTACTTTATCTTTATCTAAACATAGACTAACTGTGTCAAAAAATAGGTCATTAACTACAGAATAGTTTAATTTTTCTAGCCCGTCTCTTAGTACGACAGCTAGTTTATGTATTTTTAAAGAAATATTTCTTATTCCTTCAGGACCATGGTAAACAGCATACATCCCTGAAACTATTGCTAATAAAACCTGTGCAGTACAAATATTACTTGTTGCTTTTTCACGTTTGATATGCTGCTCTCTAGTTTGTAATGCTAGTCTAAGAGCAGGATTTCCTCTTATATCTTTGGAAACACCAACTATACGTCCCGGAATTTGCCTTTTGTATATTTCTTTTGTTGCAAAGTATGCAGCATGTGGTCCACCATATCCTAATGGTATACCAAAACGTTGTGTAGTACCTATAGCAATATCGGCTCCAAATTCTCCAGGAGGAGTTATTAGTGCTAAACTTAGAAGATCAGCGGCAACAGTAACTAAAGCATTCTTTGCATGAATATCTTCAATAAAACAACGATAATCGTATATAGAACCATCTGTTGCAGGATATTGTAGAAGTGCACCAAATATATTATCTTTACATTTAAAAAATCTATGGTCGTCTACAATAATTTTAATACCTAAAGGATTAGCACGAGTTTGAAGAACCTGTATAGTTTGTGGGTGACATAAAGAAGATACAAAAAAGGTATTAGCGTTTTTATTTTTACATAAAATATAACTCATACTCATTGCTTCAGCTGCAGCTGTTCCTTCATCCAAAAGAGAAGCATTGGCGATTTCAAGTCCAGTTAATTCAATTATCATTGTTTGGTAATTGATAAGAGCTTCTAATCTACCTTGTGATATTTCTGCTTGATAAGGGGTGTAGGCTGTATACCAACTAGGGTTTTCTAAAATATTACGCTGAATTACTGAAGGCGTAATGCAATCATGATATCCCATTCCAATATAAGAGCGAAATACTTTATTCTTTGAAGCAAAAGAATTCAGTTGAGCTAATGCTTCATATTCACTTTTGGGTTCTGGTAAGTTGAGATCTTTGTGATATCTTATGTGACGAGGTACTATCGTATCGATTAGTTGATCTATATCAGAAAACCCTAGTACATTTACTATCGTATCTATTTCTTGACTATTTGAGCCTATATGGCGGCTAATAAAATTATCATCTGATGGGAAAATATGATTAAGTTCTAATTTTTTTTTACTGTTATTCTGGATATAGTTAGTAGCTAAGTTTTTATCAAGCATATTAATAAATATACATTATTGTTTTATTTAGTCTTCAAGATCTATATTAAATAGATGAAATAAAAAATTGAATTACATTATTTTTGCGTTTTGCGCTGATAATAGCCTCTTGGTGTAATTATCAAGTCTTTATAAAAAAAGGTACTATCATTACCAATTAATACAGTAGTTAACATATCTATGTAGTATCCTAACATTTCATTCAATGTTGTAAGTACTATAGTTTCGTTTTTACGATATGCACAACGAACTAAAGCGACAGGAGTATTGGGATCACGATATTGTAAGAAAATAGTCTGAGCTATAATGATTTGATCAGTTCTTGTTTTTGATTTCGGATTATAAATAGCAGTAACGAAATCTCCTTGAGCTGCAGCTCTCAAACGTTTCTTTATTACATCCCATGGTGTTAACAAATCGCTTAAACTAATTGCACAAAAATCATGCATTAAAGGTGTGCCAACTCTTGCAGCCGCAGCTTGCAAAGCTGTAATTCCTGGGAAAATTTTAATATCAACAATATTATCTTTTCTATAGGTATTTTTAAGCTGTTCTAAGACCAATCCTCCCATAGCATAAATACCACAATCACCTGATGATATAACGACAACATTTAGTCCCCACTGTGCTAATTCAATTGCCCTTTTAGCACGTTTTTCTTCTTCGGTAATAGGTGAATCTTCAATAATTTGTTCAGGATGAAATAAAGTTTGTATAAGGTCTAGATATAGAGAATAACCAACAATAGCATCGGCTTCAGTGATTGCTTTTTTTGCTGCAGGAGTTATTTGATCTAAATTTCCAGGTCCTATACCTACTAGGCATAGTTTCCCTTGTTTTCCTATATACTCTGTACTGCTTTGAGCTATAGCAATAGTAACTGCCTGATTTTTGGATTTTACAATTTGTTTAGAGACTAATAAATTAGCATCATTATTGTCAAAAAAATGATTGGAACTATAAATAGCAGAAGATTCCGCTACACTAGCGGTCCCTAATTCTTTTTTTACAATTGATGAAGGATTAGGCACAAGGACCTTATTTAGAGTATCTACAGAATAAGTAAAGAAAGGTAACTGTTTAGTTCGACAATATTGAATAATTCCAACTTCATCTCTTTTTAGTTCTACAGATGCTATACCAGCTATGGCTTCTGGTGCTAAACCATATTGATAACAAATTTTAGATATGGTATCAGAAATAAGTTCATAAGATGCCCCTCTTGTACACCCTATTCCTATCCATAGTACTCGGGGATACCATTGCACAACAGGGGAATTTACATTCTTATCTAAACGATATTTTTTAGGGCTAATAATAATATGTGGTGTTAGCTTTTGCTCTTTTTGAATATTAGATAAGGAGAAGTCAAAATTATAACTATCTGAAAAGTTTTTTCTCCAAAGATTTGACCCTCCTTCCTGTCTTATTCGTACAGTTTGTTGACAAGCGATCGCATAACTTACATCTTTCCATTCTCCTGGACCTTTTCGCCATCCAAATGGGAACCCTAGTATGTCAATACCTGGTAAATTTAGTGTATCCGATACGCCAGTGATAATTGGTTTTGCATTTAAATAGCTTGCAATTAACCTAGTTAATTTGTCTGCTCCTCCTTGATGACCACCACATAAACTAATAACAAATTTACCTTTTGGATCTACAGCAATAATAGCTGGATCATGAGTTTTATTTTTTAACAATGGAGCAATAAGACGAATTACAGCCCCAGCTGCTAGGCAAAATACTAAAGCACGATTGTTAAAAAAAATATCAGCTAAATGTTTTTTAAGAGGACTTTTATAATACAAAGTTTCTTTATCTATTAAAGATAACTTCTCTGGTACATAAAGTATTCCTCTTAAATCTTTGCAGAGAGGACGTAAAAGTTTATAAGACTGAGTAGTAGTCCCAACCATTGCAATAGGATAAACAATATGAGAAGAATCCATGAGATATATTAATTTTTTATAATTTTTACTTATAATAACGACTTTTGTCTGAAGAAGTTAAGTCTGTTGGTAAAATTTTTCAGTCTAAAAATGTAATTTTTGGAGTCTTGATGCAAATAATGCAATAATACACTTATTTTAAAAAATTATTCCAAATTAATATTTTAGCTTGAGCAGAATTATATGCTGGGCTTTTTTTTGGGATCATTTTTGCCAGTTGAATTGCTTCCTTCAATAAGGAACGATCAGCTAAATCTTGAGCCATAGATAATAATTGAAAACTCCAACGTTTTAAGGACTGTTTTACCTGAGAATCTACATCTGTTGAAGGTGGAATATTTTGTATACTAAAAATAGCAGACACTAAAGACTCCGAAGTTTGCGATTGAGCGATTAAATAAGCTTTCTTTAAATCTTGTTTAGCTTTTATTTCTATTTGCCATTCTTTAATATAATTTTGCACCTTCTCATAAAGAGGTCTTTCTAAAGTAATTCTTTTAGCAACGATGATAGCTGATTCATAATTTTTAGTATTTCCTAAAACAATTGCTTGATTTAAGGTTAACTGATCTTCTTTTTGTTGGATATTAATATGCCATTTCTTAGCTTCTTCGTTTGCTTGAGGTGAAAGTGCACGGTCTTTACCAATTGACTGTATCCTGGTGATTGCTCTTTTTAAGTCCAAAATATTATCTTCTTTAGCTAAATTCTTAGCCTTATCTAAGATTGGCTTGTCTTCTGAAATTTGTACTAAATCATTCCATTGATCAATTTCTTGCTTGGCTTCTTGATAATAAAAGTTATCAGGAGGTATTAGTTCTATTAATTTGATTGCTTTCTTTAAATCTTCAATGTTTTCTTGAGTAGCTAACTTTCTAGATTTTTGAATATAAGCTATGTAATTTATATCTAATTCCCAAATATCAGCTAAATCCTTTGATTTCTGATAAAGAAGACTATTTGAATCGATTTCCTTAAGTGTCAGTATTGCAAGTTTTAAACTTTCTATTGTCCCTTTATTTGCATCTAATCCTGCGTTAGTAATAATATACCAGTCTTTAATCTCGTCAGTAAATATATTCTTATCTGAAACTTTATCGATTACCTTCAATAATCTTGACCAGTTGCTAGTATCGATCAACTCATTAATGTAGTTGCTTATTTTAGATTTAGCATCTTGTATCAAACTTTGAGCTTTGTAATGTGCGTAACTATCAACACTTATCTTCTGAGAATCATTTATTGTCGTCAACCAATTATCAATTCCTCCACGATTTAATAGAATAAACGCATTGTCTAATTGACTACTTTCTTCTTTTGCTGATCTTATTTTTTTAATTGCATTACTATAACCAGTAGTTGCCCAATATTTATTAGGAAGTTCAAGAAGCGTTAATACTTCTTTAAAGGCTAAATTCCAGTTAAAGTCGCGTAACTCATTTTCAACCTTTGCCAAGATTTTTTTACTTTCAATCCAAGAATTATTCCACTTTTTAATTCTTTGAACCACGATATTATGTGTCTGACTATTGGTAGGTATTCTTTCGGCTATTGTAATAGCTTGTTGTAATTGCCCTTGTTGAAATTTTTCTTCAGCAATATCTAAGATGGCTATCGTCCATTTTTTGACACTATACTCGATTTCACTATGAAGAGAATGTTGTTTAGGAAAATCTTTAATTAAATTAATTGCTCTTAAAAAACCTTCTAAAGTATTCTCTTTTGCTTCTATTTGGGCACAATAGATTTTTACCGAGATAGAAGCAACAGGTAAAAAAATACGAGTACATTTTAATTTAGTTGGAGATTTTAACAATATTAGCGTACTTGCAAAACCTATAATACCAGGAAAAATAATTAATGAGATTGCCCGAATTTGCCAGGAAATCTTACTGCTAATCTTAGTAATTCGATGAAGTACAGTCATATAACTGTTAATTATTTCTTTTATTAGTCGAATGTTCCAATGTTACCAGAAACCCTATAAAAATTTTAACTATTCTAAAATGTATTACCTAAAATTTTAGATTAATTATCATTATGTTGTCCTTTTTATTAGAAACAAATTATGACTAGATTAGTCAAAAGAAAATATAACTTCCATTTATGGAAGTTATATCTTAGAAACTTAGATTAGAATTATTCCAAATCTTTTTTAAAATTATCCATAGATACGGGAGAAGATTGAAGTACCGTATAAATTATTTTCAAATTATAAAATATTTAAAAGTTATTAACTTTAATCTCTATATTACTTATCAGAAATGATTTTTACCTCTACACTGAAGTCAGTACCTAAAATAAAGAGACTTAATTGTATTAATATCTAAATGTTAAGATATGAGAGCAAATTATTCTGTTACAAAGATAATATTTTAAATAACCTTGTATGCATCCTGAATATTTTTGTGATTGTATTTTTAAATAATTCTGGGTGCTACTTTACCAATATGCTCCTTAAAAGTTGTCTGCCATTAATAAGTTTATGGAACTATCCTTTGAACTCACTTTGCAAATTGTGATAGCTGTTTTAGCAGGCATTAGTGCTCAAGTTATTGCTGAATTTTTCAGAGTTCCGAGCATTGTCTTTTTACTCTTGTTTGGCATGCTCTTGGGTGCAGATGGCTTTAATTTTCTTCATCCTCATGGATTAGGTGTTGGATTAGAAGTTCTAGTTGCTTTATCAGTAGCAATTATCCTTTTTGAAGGAGGATTGAATCTAGAACTACGTGATCTAGGAAGAGTCTCAAGTAGTCTCCGAAATTTAGTTACTTTTGGTACTTTAATTACTTTAGTTGGTGGCGGTATGGCCGCTCACTGGTTTGCGGAGTTTCCTTGGTCTATTGCATTTCTTTATGCTTCTTTAGTTGTGGTTACTGGTCCAACCGTAATAAGTCCTTTACTTAAGCAAGTAGAGGTAGAACGTAAAGTAGCTACATTGTTAGAAAGCGAAGGAGTTCTGATCGATCCTGTAGGAGCAATTTTAGCAGTAGTAGTTTTTGATACTATCCTTAACAGCAATGCTAGCCCTTTAGAAATTGTTAGTGGTATCTTATTAAGATTGGGTATTGGTGCAGTCATTGGTGGTGTTAGTGGAGCTGCTCTAGGCTTTATTCTTAAGAATACTAGCTTTTTATCAGAAGACCTTCGAAATTTAGTTGTCCTTGCAGGAGTATGGGGATTATTTGGGTTAGCTCAACTTAGCCGAAGCGAATCAGGCCTTATGGCTACAGTGGTGGCAGGAATCGTTCTTAGAGCTTCTTCCATTCCTGATGAGAGACTTTTGAGAAGGTTTAAAGGTCAATTAACAGTTTTGTGTGTTTCCGTATTATTTATTCTTTTAGCTGCAGATTTATCTATTGACAGTATTTTCGCCTTGGGCTGGGGAAGTGTCTTTACGGTTTTTACTTTAATGTGGGTAGTAAGGCCTATTAGTGTAATTCTTTGCACCATTAATAGTGATTTAAGCTGGAGACAAAAAATTTTCCTAGCATGGATAGCCCCAAGGGGAATTGTCTCAGCTTCAATTGCATCCTTATTCGCTATTTTATTAACTCAGCAAGGTATTAATGGTGGAGATTCAATTAAAGCTTTAGTGTTTTTAACTATTATGATGACAGTCTTTATTCAAGGTTTATCTGCTCGCTGGGTAGCAAAAGGATTAAAAATTACCGCTGTCGAAGCCAAAGGAGCTGTTATTGTTGGTTGTAATTCGTTAGGAAGATTAATGGGAAAGCTTTTTACACAGAGAGGAGAATCAGTTGTTTTAATTGACACTGATCCAGAAGCATGTGATCAAGCTCAATCTGAAGGTCTATCAGTATTTCAAAGTAGTGCATTAGATCCTAATGTCTTAGAGGAAGCTGGAATTGGGTCAATGGGAACTTTTATGGCTTTAACAAGTAACGGTCAAGTGAATTTGGTATTAGCTCAACGTGCCGTTGAGGAATTTAAGCCTCCTAGAGTGTTTGCCATTTTCCCTAGTAACTCTAATAGAGATCAAACTTCAAATAAAACAAAGATAATCCGGGCATTTATAGATCAACAATTAATTAAGATTTGGAATCAATATATTGTAGAAGGACAATTTAAGTTAGGAATTACTCATTTTCAGGAATCAGGATTGCTTCCGAAACAAGCCCATTTTCTTACTTTGATTAAGGAAGGAGAGATTTTGCCTCTTTTGATTAAAAGAAAAGGAAATTTACAAATAGTTCAGGCTTCTCAAGACTGGCAAATTGGAGATGAAATCATTTATCTTTTACATGATCCCCGTCCAAAACTATTGAAACATCTTTCAGGAAAAGTTAAAGTTTCTAAAGAATTAACAATGGAATTCTTGCCAGAAGTTGAAGAAGTTCCTTCTTCTGAATTGGTAAATCCACTACTATCAAATCCACCAACAGAAATAATTGAAAACTAATCAATATTAATGATAATGTTGAGCTATTTATATTAATTTGAATAAGATATTGTAAAATTATTACTAAATAAAATATATAAGGTTAACAATACAATTATGGATGCTAAATTAATTCTAGTTATTCTTACTGCTATCTTTACTGTATCATGCCTATTCTTTGGAACTAGAAACGGTTTTTATGATTCTGATGATTATAAAGGTAATGGAACAGCCCATTAATAAATTATTTTTAATATTTTAGATTATCTACAATAAAGAATGGTTGGTATGTTTATGTACCAACCATTCTTTATTGTAGAAATAAAACAATCATATATCTTAAATTTACTTATTTAAACAGAGCAAATAATAAATATATTAACCAAACAACTTATAAGATATTACATTTCTATAGATTGTTAATACTAATTGTGTTTATCAAATATTTTTAATCTATGTACTTTTAAAAAAGTATCTTGAGTAAGAGTTACTGTGTTTTTTCTAACTTAATTCGAGGATCAACCAAAACAAGTAATAAATCCGCCAATATATTGCCTATAATTAACATTACTGCACTCATAGTTAAACTACCCATAACTAAGTATAAATCCTGTGCAGTAACTGCTTGTAAAATCAAACGTCCTAATCCTGGCCAGTTAAAGAAAAACTCGGCTATAAATGCTCCTCCTAATAAATTAGCGAATTCGAATCCCAGTAAAGTGACTAAGGGGTTAATTGCATTACGTAATGCATGTTTATATATTACTTTTCTTTCAGAAAGTCCTTTTGCCCTAGCAGTTATTACATAATTCTTCTTCATAACATCTAACATTTGTCCTCTCATCAATCTCATTAGTCCAGCAAAGCCAACAATACTTAAAGTAATTGTTGGTAATATCATATGCCACCCAATATCCAATACTTTGCCGATAAGCGATAGATCGTCATGTTCTAGACTAGTCATATTTCCAACAGGTAAAATAGGAGATGTGTATTGAGCAATAATTAAAATAATTAAGGCTGCAATAAATCTAGGTAACCCTTGTCCAAAGTAACTAATTATTCTTAATAATTTATCTATCCAAGTATTTTGTTTGACTGCACTTAAAATCCCTAGCGGTATAGCAATTATCCAAGTTAAAGCTATAGAAAAAATAGAGAGCAGTAATGTTGCTGGTATTCTTTCTGCTAATAAAGATGATACAGAACGATTATAAACAAAACTTTCTCCAAAATTTAGATGAGTTATTACTTGTACTAACCATTTCCAATACTGAATATAAAATGGCTGATCGAGACCAAAACGAACATTTAATTCTTGAATTACTTCTCGTGAAATCTTGGGATTCTGCCTTAGAGTATCCAAATAATCTCCGGGAGCAATTTGAATAATAATAAAGCTTAATATTGAAGTTAGTAATATGGTTAAGAGACCTTGAAGAAGCCTCTTTGAAACATAAAGCATTATTTTAATGATGAATTAAATGACTGTATGAATACTAATAAAATAGATAGATATTAATATTTAACTAAGCTAATAATAGGAACATCAGGTAATTGTTTACGACCTTCTAAAGATTCTAATTCAATAATAAAAGCAAAGCCTAAGATATTACAACCAATCTTTTTTAGTAGCTCAACTGTTGCTTTTGCGGTACCACCTGTGGCCAACAAGTCATCTACAACAACAACACTATGAAAATTTTGTAAAGCATCTTGGTGAATCTCTAAACTATCTACACCGTACTCCAGATCGTATTGAACTCTGTAGACTGGGCCAGGAAGTTTCCCAGGCTTTCTAACAGGTATAAATCCTGAATTTAATTGATAAGCCAGTGGAGCACCAAAAATAAACCCTCGTGATTCCATTCCGATTATGTGATCAGGTAATAAATTAGCTTCTTTACACTTGTGCGTTAACAAGTTGATTGTATATTGCAATCCTTTTGGATTATTTAATAAAGTTGTAATATCACGAAATACTATACCGGGCTTAGGAAAATCAGGAATATCACGAATTAGCTCTTTAAGGTCCATTAATTATCTCTTAATAATTACTTTGGTTAATAATTATATATTAATCTTCACCTACTACTTATAATTATAGCTACTTATTTGTGATTACTAGATTTTCATCTTGTTTACAAACAATATTTATAAGCACAATCTAAAACTTGATAAATAGAAAATAGCTAAATTAGCTACTTGAGAAACTCTATATCTGGAGTGGTTAATAATATATTAAAGATTAAATATTTTTATATTTTCAACTAATTGTCTTTGTTGGCTTACTGATTTAATAGATCCAGATTTCTAGGATATTTAAGTTCACACTGGAATGCTCTAAGTATTCTTAAAAGTTGAATAGTTATCAAAAATTGTTTAACAGTTAGAAGCAGAATTTAATTAATTAAATTTAAAAATAAAAAAAGCCTTTTTTGTACTTATTTTTGAATTTTTAGCTTTTTTTATCCAGTTTAAAGGTGCTTTGAGTCTAATTGCTTCTTTAAGCTAAATATATCTCTACATTTCAATACTTAAGCTGTTGTTATTTTAAGCTTACCTAATTTTTTTTACTAAATCAAACTATTTTGACTATTGACTTTTTCTTCGATTAAGAATTACTTTAAGTTGTAGCAGCTAAGGCTGCTGCAAATTTGATTGTCAAGAGGTGAAATATGGGCGTTATTGAAACTGTACCCAGTGTTGTATTTAAAACCCGTGTTCGTGATGAGTCTGTACCTGGACCTAACCCTTATCGTTGGCAAGATCTAACTACTGAAGAGATTTTTAAAGGTAAGAAGGTTATTGTTTTTTCACTACCTGGTGCATTTACTCCAACTTGTTCCTCTAACCATCTCCCTCGCTACGAAGAATTATACGATGAGTTTAAAGCATTAGGAATAGACGCTATCGTTTGTTTATCAGTTAATGATGCTTTCGTTATGTTCCAATGGGGTAAGCAGCAAGAAGCTAAAAACGTTTTTTTACTGCCTGATGGTAATGGTGAATTTACTCGTAAAATGGGTATGTTAGTTGATAAATCTAATCTTGGTTTTGGGATGCGCTCCTGGCGCTATTCTATGTTAGTCAATAACTGTGAAATCGAGAAGATTTTTGTCGAGTCTGACTTTAGTGACAATTGTCCTAGTGATCCTTTTGAGGTATCTGATGCTGATACTATGTTAGCTCATCTCAAAGGTGGTAAATCTTCAGGTGTTTCTAAACCGGTAAAAGCCTTTATAGGCTAGTTTTAAATAATACTATCTATTAAGGAATCAATTTTTTTTATTGATTCCTTAATAGATAGTATCTATAGCTCTAAAAATATGTTATGATAATTAAGCGCATGGCGAGCGTAGCCAAGTGGTTAAGGCAGCGGGTTGTGGTCCCGCCACTCGTGGGTTCAAGTCCCATCGTTCGCCCTTATAATTTTCAATTTCCAAGCTTGTGTATCCACATAGACAAGTTTATTTAATATCTTGTATCATATAGCTCTATAAAAATTTAGACTAAAGCCTGCAACAATTAAGTGCACAAAAGAATTTTTTTGTTCTAAGAATAGTTTAAATCTTAGATAAGAAATGAGCTTTTTTTAATAAATAACCTGTTGCCGTATTGAATAATGTGGAAATATCCTACTAACAAGCTTGTTATTAACCCTAAAGAAATTCACTTATGGAAGATTGATTTATCAATATCTTATCTGTATGTCGAATTTTATTTAACTATGCTTAACCAAGAAGAAAAAAAAAATTTCTCAAATCCAATTCATAAAAGATAAAAGACGTTTTATCATATCCAGAGGATCATTAAAACTTATTCTGAGTAAATATTTATTTATCGATCCTAAACAAATAAAGTTTAAACAGACTACTCGTGGTAAGCCTGAACTTATTGACTCAATTAATACTATACAAATAGAATTTAATATTTCTCATTCTGAAGAATTAATAATTTACGGAATCACGTGTCGAGATCCTATAGGGGTTGATATTGAATACATTCGTCCTCTGTTAAGAATAGACAAAATTGCGCAACGTTTTTTTAGTTTTCAGGAATTTAGCAAACTTAAACTTTTCAATTCTTCTGATAAAAATATTGAGTTTTTAAAACTTTGGACAGGGAAAGAAGCATATTTAAAAGCAACAGGTGAAGGAATAAGTCAAGGATTAGATAAAGTGAAAATAATAACTGACTATCCTATGAAAATCATTGATGTTCCTTTATTGAATGATCTTCCATGGAAAATATTTTCCTTTATCACTCAGTCAAACTATCTAGTAACTATAGTTACATTAGAAAAAAAACAAAAAATTTACTATTGGAAAATTTAAGAAGGTTAAACAAAATAAGAAGTTTCTCTTATTTATGGAAAACTATTACCATGTTGGTAAAAATGTAATGTTCCTGCTCCAATATATAGTCCCTGGGGATGTTTACCTTCCGGGTAAACTGTTATACCAAATTGGTAATTTCCCCCCACTTTAGGATTATTTTTAGGTTTTAGTCTAATAAAAAAGGTTTTGCCAGGCAGAATTGGAGATTTAAAGATTATGGAAACTTTATCATTATCCAAATTTTTCTGAACTTTACTGATAGATAATATATCTTCAGGGTTTATTGGTTTTCCAGTAAAAGCAATAGTCTGATCCAGATCAAAAGATATTTTCTCATTTCCTTTGATTTGTTGTAGTACTATTTTTTTTAGAGGTACTCCAGCATCTAAAGGTATTGCCATATTAAAATAATATTGTGCATTATCTACCTTAATTTGACTTAGACTTGTTCTTACATCAATTAATCTAGGAGATTTATTAAATAGAATAATATTATTACCAATATCCATTGAGATTAGAGAAGAAGCGATTAGAAATACGCTACCTGTAGTTTGAAATATATTATTTAAAATAAAAGTATTCACAATTAATAAGTATTGCTAAAATAAAAACCTAGGTTAACCTAGGTTTTTATTTTAATAGTTAAACTATTTTTCTGACAGCAGAAGCTTCATCTGGATGAATACCTAGACGAGTCAGATTTAAGCGTCCTTTATTATCAATTTCACGCACTTTAACTACTACCTCATCTCCTACAGCAACTTCATCTTCTACTTTTCCTACTCTTCTTTCGGCTAATTGAGAAATATGAATCATACCTTCTTTTCCTGGTAAAACTTCGACAAAAGCTCCAATAGGGATAATGCGAGTAACACGACCCAGATAAACTTCTCCTTCGTTTAGTTTACGCGTCATGTTGAAGATAATATCTTTTGCTTTTTCCGCCTTTTTAGCTTGAATAGCAGCAATAGTTACCATTCCATCATCAGAAATGTCGATTTTTGAACCGGTTTGCTCTGTAATTCCTTTGATAGTTTTACCACCTGGACCAATGATTAACCCTATCATTTCAGGATCAATTTTCATGGTTAATAGTCGAGGAGCGAACGTTGATAATTCTGGACGTGGCTTATCAATAGTTGCCAACATTTTTTCAAGAATATGTAAACGAGCAGGTAGAGCCTGTCCAATAGCTTTTGCTATCACATTCATCGATAATCCAGTAATTTTCATATCCATTTGTAAAGCTGTAATGCCACTATCAGTTCCAGCAACTTTAAAATCCATATCTCCTAGAAAATCTTCAATTCCTTGAATATCTGTAAGAATACGTACTTCTTCACCTTCTTTAATAAGTCCCATAGCTGCTCCACTAACTGGTTTAACAATAGGAACTCCAGCATCCATTAAAGCTAAAGTTGATCCGCAAACAGAACCCATAGAGGTAGAACCATTAGATGACAGAACTTCTGATACAACTCTGACTACATAGGGGAACTCTTCTTGCTGAGGCAATACAGGAAGAAGAGCACGTTCTGCTAAGGCTCCATGACCAATTTCTCTTCTCCCTGGAGATCTTAATGGCTTAGTTTCTGCAACAGAAAAAGGAGGAAAATTATAATGATGTAGGTAACGCTTTTCATCTTCAGGATGTAAATCATCTCCTAAATCTTGTGCATCTCCTGGAGTACCAAGAGTTGCTAAAGATAAAACTTGAGTTAATCCCCTGTTAAACAATCCACAACCATGCACTCTTGGGGGCAAAATGCCAACATTACAATAGATAGGGCGAACCTCATCAAGTTTTCTACCATCTACGCGAATCTCATCGTTAACAATTTGAGATCGCATTAGCTTTTTGGTTAAGTCTTTATAAAGATTATTTATAGCTTTAGGATTTTCTTGGGAAGCAACTTTTATCGAATCTTCTTCCGGGAGATTGGCTATTATTTCATTAATAGTTGTTTCCTTGATTTCATCAAGAGCTGTATCTCTTTCTGCTTTACCAAAATTATATTGAATTAGAATCTTTTTAATAGATTCAGAAGATTGATCACTAATGAATTTTTCTAGAATTTCATTTTTTACTGGTGGTTCAGCTTGCACCAATTTCATTCCCAGTTCTTCCATGATTTCTTGTTGTGCTCCAATTAGATCTCTAACTGCCTCATAACCAAAATCAATAGCTTCAATAACATCTTGTTCTGGAAGCTGATTGGCTCCAGCCTCAATCATGACAACACCATCAGGACTACCTGCGACAACTAAATCAAGGTCTCCATCTTCTACTTCACGATAAGTAGGGTTAATAATAAAATCATCTCCTACTAAGCCGACTCTAACGGCTGCCATAGGTCCAAAGAAGGGAATTTGGGCTTGAATTACTGCCATAGAAGCCCCCGTTACTGCTAAAACATCGGGAGGAACTTCTTCATCCATGGATAAAGTCGTAGCAATAATCTGAATATCATTTCGAAACCAATTAGGAAATAAAGGACGTAAAGGACGATCGATTAGTCTGCTAATAAGTATTGCCCTTTCTGGAGGACGTCCTTCTCTTCGTAAAAACCCTCCTGGAATTCTTCCTGCAGCATAAAGCCTTTCTTCATAATCTACAGTTAAAGGCAGAAAATCAATACCTTCTCTTCCTTTTGATGTTGTTGCTGTTACCAGAACTGCCGTATCTCCGGACTGAATTAGAATTGCTCCACCTGCTTGAGGAGCCAATAACCCTAGTTTTAGTCGAATATCTCTTCCGTCAAAAGATATTGATTTATCAAATTCTTGCATTCAACGTCTCTTCCCTTTTTTTATCATGTTTCTCTTTCTGTCGCAATCCTAACATTTTTAAGGAACTTGACGCGATGGACTACCCCATGTAAATGTAGTTATTTAAATTTAATTATATTCTTTTTGTCTATATTTTTCGTCTTTCGATATATTCAGTAAAGAAAATTTCTGGCCTTAGATCGTTTCCTAGGAGTTTAAAATAGCTATGAATCATAATACTTTAAAAAAAGAAACTAAAGTTGTTATTGTTGGGGGTGGATTTGGAGGATTATATGCAGCGAAAGGACTGAAAAATTCTTCTGTAGAAGTTACTCTAATCGATAAGCGTAATTTTCATCTTTTTCAGCCATTGCTTTATCAAGTTGCGACAGGTAGTCTCTCCCCAGCTGATATTGCATCACCTCTACGACTAATTTTACGTCAACAGAAAAATACACAAGTACTGCTAAACTCTGTTGTCGATATAAAACCTAATGACAAACAAATAATTCTTAATAGCCATCAATCTATTCCCTATGACATTCTTATTCTGGCTACTGGAGTAGCTCATCACTATTTTGGTAATGATCAATGGGAAAAATTTGCTCCAGGACTTAGTACTGTTGAAGATGCTTTAGAAATTCGAACCCGTATTTTTACGGCTTTTGAGGCAGCCGAAAAAGAAAACGATCCCATAAAAAGACAAGCTTGGCTAACATTTGTAATAGTAGGTGGTGGGCCTACAGGAGTAGAATTAGCTGGAGCAATAGCAGAAATTGCTCACAACTCTGTGAAAGGTGATTTTAGAAATTTTGACCCCAAGGATGCCAAGATTTTATTAGTTGAAGGTTTAGAAAGAGTACTTCCTCCATATCCTATAGAATTATCCTCCAAAGCCGAACAAGAACTACGTAACCTTGGGGTCACAATATATACCCAGTCGATGGTAACAGATATAGATGAAAATACTATTGTGGTGCGTAAAGAAGAAAAATATGAACACATTACCTCTCATACAATTCTATGGGCTGCAGGAGTTAAAGCGTCATCAATTGGTAAGGTATTGGCTGAGAGAACTGGCGTAAAACTAGATAAAGCTGGTCGAGTGATGGTCGAACCAGATCTTAGTATTATGAATTTTCCAAATATTTTTGTGATTGGGGACTTATCAAATTTTTCTCACCAAGAAAATAAATCCTTGCCAGGAGTCGCCCCTGTGGCCATGCAACAAGCTAAATACGTTGCTAAGTTAATACAAAAACAATTAAAAGGTGAATCACTATCATCTTTCGTTTATAAAGACTATGGTAGTATGGCAGTTATAGGGCAGAATAAAGCTGTAGCAAACTTCAGATTCGTTAAACTTTCGGGATTTTTAGCTTGGTTTATTTGGATTTGGGCCCATATTTATTATCTTATTGAATTTGACAATAAACTAGTTGTCCTAGTTCAATGGATTTGGAATTATTTCACACAAGGCCGTGGAGCTCGTCTAATTGTAGGAAATAATAAGAAAGATAAATAATCAAAAAACTTACTAAAATATTTTATCGGAACATATTAAAAGACTATTAATGAATTTATTAATACTATGGAAAATTTTTGGTTTCAACCTCTTATATGGATAGATTATAGATTAGCGATAATCTGTGCTATTGTTATGCCCGTAATATTAACAATATTAGCTTTTCTGCAAAAGATCGATGCGATTGGACGCCTATTGGTTATTTACTGGCGGGTTTCTAGTCTATTATTAATTACTATTTATTTATTAATACCTGGTTGGAATGGAGAAAATAGTTCTTTTGAAATATTCTGTACACATTTAGGTTTTATTACTGCAATTTTAGCTCGTATTTTAATCCCAATATCTTTATGGTTTTGGATAGACTTAAATGATGAAATTAAAGATTTATCATGGAGCTCTCTTAAATTAGCACTCACTTCATGGAGATGGGTTATGACTGTTTATAGTATTGTAGGAATTATATTCCGTATCCCTTTTTTTTCCTGTCTAATTTCTACAAGAGCTTTAGAGACTTCATCTTGCCAAGTTTGGATTGCTGCTCCTATTCAATATTGGTCAATTTTTCACAATAATACAACGTCTATTTTTTTAGGTCTTGTAGGCCTTATAGGATTGTTAGTATATATTATGTATTTCATATACTTTTTATTAATTAGATTAAGGAAACAAGGAAGATTAGCGTTGGAATAATAAATAATTTTCAATGTGTAATATGTTCTTTAAACCTTTAAAGAAAAACTTAGCTCTTGTAATTTACCAAGTGCTAACAAAAATGAATTCTAAAGATTTTACTATGATATATTCTTAGTTATCGCCTTGGATCAGATGCTTCAATAAGAAAATGACTGCCATTTTTTTGATAAACTAAGACTTGCTCATTTTTTACTAGAGAATTGCCGGAATAATAAAATCTTAATTCACTACTATCAGGTAATTCAATAAATAAAATACTCCCTTCTTCACTAGAAACAACTTTAGTAACTCTCCCTACTTGGTAAGAAGATTTATTAAAACTATTCTTCGTTTTATAAGTTATTTCATTTATGTTATGGTCTGCATATCCTTTATCTATCTGTTGAGCAATTACTGTCATAGTAATAAAAAATTGGGAAGTAATTGATATTATCCAAACCAGTAACCAATCCATTCAATAGTCCTCAACAGTATACTAATTTTTCAGTACTATATTTATTTTTTGCTTTGCTATTAATATTTGTTAAGTAATTTATTAGTACTAGTTATTAAGATAACTAGTACTAATAAATTAGTAAAGTCTACAGTTTTAGATATATTTATAAAGCATGATTAATAAATGTAGCAGTATAAATAAATATATATATTAAATTACTATATGATTTTTTTATTAGCAGAAATAAAAATCAATTAGTAAGACATACCACTATCAATAATCATTAGTTTTTATAAGTTTAAGTTGTGAGATATTATACCTATTAGTACTATTTTTTACTGAATAATCCACAATAGAGATCTGCCTGCATCCCTTACGAGTTTGTTCAAAGTTTCTGAAGGTATATTAGAGGGTACAGGGAATGGTTTTGATATGATTCCTTGAGTACCAAATATAATTTCTCCTATAATTTTGGCACGATTAATATGATTATTTGATGTGATTAGGTAAATACCTTTAGTTTTCTGAATCTGTAACTTCTTAATCAAGCTTACAAAATTAGTAACAGTATCTTTTGCTCTATAGTCTAAATAAAGTCTGTTGTTACTAATTCCTGCATTCATAAAAATTTTAGTTATATATATTTGGGGTCCACCTGAGGATACCAAGAGAGACGATCTTGTATATTTAAGAGCTAACTTTGCAGCGAAACGCTCTCTTTCTTCATGTCCACCTAATATAAATAAAACTTTAGGTTGAATAAAATAGTTTTTTAGCTGTTTATCACCAGATATTAAACTTATGATTAATAAAAACATAGGAATAAGAGTTTTTATCCTTATATTCGATTTAATGAAAAAATTGTTAAAAGACATAAGTCATATATTTTTTATTCAGCATTATTAAAGTGTTACTATTATTTTGTTTAAGATGTTAATCTAAGATAAATAAAAAATTAATTATTTATTTATAAGAAATATTTAATGATGAGTAAAATTGTTGTAGGTTTATCAGGTGGGGTAGATAGTTCAGTAGCTGCTGCGAGCTTGTGTAATCAAAATTATGAAGTTTCTGGTTTAACTCTATGGCTAATGAAAGGAAAAGGTCAATGCTGTTCAGAAGGAATGGTAGATGCAGCGTATATATGCGAACAATTAAACATTCCTCACTATATCGTAGATGCTAAAGAATTATTCAAGAAGAACATCGTAGATTATCTAGTATCAGGGTATAGATCTGGAATAACTCCTTTGCCCTGTTCTCAGTGTAACCGCTCTGTAAAATTTAAGCCGATGTTGGACTATGCTGAACAAGAACTAAATTGTAATTTAATTGCTACAGGCCATTATGCTCGTGTACGTTTTGATAAAAAGACTGAAAAATATCATTTACTAAGAGCAATAGATCGGAGTAAAGATCAATCTTATTTCTTATATGATCTTCCTCAAAGTATTTTAGCTAAAACAATTTTCCCATTAGGAGAGCAAACTAAAGAGAAGACCCGTCGTATGGCTACTGAGTTCAAACTCAAAACTGCAAACAAACCAGAAAGCCAAGACTTATGTCTTATAGAATCCTATGGTTCTATGGCATCTTTTTTAGAAAAATATATTAAACCTCAAACTGGAGATATCGTTGATCTAGATGGTAAAGTTTTAGGTAATCATAAAGGTATTCACAACTATACTGTTGGACAAAGAAAGGGACTTGGGATATCAGCGTCAGAACCTTTATATGTGTTGAAATTAAATTTTCATGATAACCAAGTAGTTGTGGGAAAGCGTTCTGATGGCTTCCATTCCAGTTGTATTATTAAAGACGTAAACTGGATTTCCATGTTTGAGCCGAATACTCCTATGAAGGTAGAAGTTCAAGTTAGGTATCGTTCTCTTGCTATTTATGCGACTATAATACCTATGCAAAATAATCGTTATAAATTAGTCTTTGAAGAACCACAGTTTGGCGTCACAGCTGGACAAGCAGCTGTTTTATACGATGGTGATATTGTCTTAGCTGGAGGAATAATCGAAAAGCAAGAAATCCTATTCTAGCCTTGTAATATTAAAATATTTATCAAGAATACAATCTATAATTTAATTATTAAATTGCAAATATTTTAACAATTAATATTTTTTGTAATATCTGTACTGACTTTGTATAAAAATGTACCGTATCAATACATTTTACTAAAATAATGTATTACAAATCTTATAGTTAATTAGGTGGGCATTACCCACCTTACTATTACTAATCTCATTAAAGCTATAGTTTCAATCTACAGAGATAACTAATGCTTCTGTTTGAGAAACATGAATATTATCAACACTTGCTTGTAAAATAGGAGTACTTAGTACTGAATCATAAGCTAGAGTTATCAAAGGATTAGATAAGATTCCTATCAAAGAAGTTGCCACTACGGACAGAACCAGGCCAACTTGTAAAGGTCTCATCCCTGATAAATTCCATCTAACTTTAGGATAGTTCTTAACAGCATCAGACATTTCACTTTCTTCTTTGACGACCATCATTTTTACTACACGAATGTAATAGTAAATAGATATAACACTAGTAACTAATGCTAATAAAACCAAACCATAAAGTTCAGATTGCCAGCCGGCCCAAAAAAGATAAATCTTGCCGAAAAATCCTGCTAGTGGAGGTATACCACCGAGAGAGAGTAAAGATATACTAAGACATAAAGTTAGCAAAGGATCTTTTTGATATAACCCTGAATAATCACTAATTTTATCTGTCCCAGTTTGAAGAGAGAAAAGAATTACTCCACTAAAAGCTCCTAAGTTCATAAATAGGTATACTAGCAAGTAAAAAAGCATACTAGAGTATCCAGTATCTGTTCCTGCAATCAAACCTATCATGACAAATCCTGCTTGAGCAATTGAAGAATAAGCTAACATTCTTTTCATACTTGTTTGAGCTAAAGCTACTATATTCCCTAGTATCATGCTCATAATAGCTAAAGCAGTGAAAATTAAATGCCATTCATCTACTATAGAAGAAAAAGCAGTTACTAATAAGCGAATAGCTAAAGCAAAACCAGCTGTTTTAGATCCTACAGAAAGGAAAGCAACTACTGGTGTAGGTGACCCTTCATAGACATCTGGTGTCCACTGGTGAAAAGGAACTGCAGATATTTTAAACGCAATACCAGCAATCATAAATACTAAAGCAACGGCTAATTCTAAAGAAGAACTATGACTGCTATTTATAATGTTGCTTGATATAGAGCTAAGAATTGTTTCTCCTCCTGATATTCCATAGAGAAGTGAAGCCCCATAAAGAAAAATAGCTGTACTAGAAGCTCCTATCAAGAGATATTTTAAAGCTGCCTCATTAGATCGAGGATCCCGTTTCATATATCCTGTCATTAAATATGAAGAAATACTTAGCATCTCCATAGAAATAAAAATCATTACTAATTCGTTAGCACCACAGAGGAACATAGCTCCAAGTGTAGCTGCTAACATTATGACAATAAATTCTGCCAAAGGTGTTCCTGTCTGTTCTACATATCGAATAGACATAGAAATAGTAATAATTGTAGATAGAGTAATAATTACTCTAAAAATAATACTTAAATGATCCCCATTAAAACCTCCTAAAAAACTTATAGTAGAGGGGTTGTTCCAATTAATGCAAAGAGAAATTAGTGAAGCAAATAAGCCAATTATTGCTCCATAAGGAAGCCATGTTCTGGCGTTACGTCCTCCAATTAAATCTCCAACGAGAATCGAGATTAAAGTGATAATGACAATTCCTTCAGGAAGAATTGTTCCAGCATTGAGTTGGCTGGCAATATTGCTAGAAAAGTCCATAAGTTAGTTAGTAACAGAGGTTCGTAAAAGATACCTAAGCTATTAAACTTGAGATATCTGTATTTGATGAGATAAACGTCCTTCTGCAATCATAAGATATAGAGGTAAAATCATGCTAGTTTTTATACTAGTAATCACACCTCAAAACAATTATTTCAATATTATTATCATTACTTCTTGTTCAAAATTACTTACTTTTTTATTGATAGCTCTTGATTTTATGTGTTGTTAAAATATTTATCTTATACAAAGATAACATTTTGACCATCTCTCTAATTCGTGCAAAGAGGCTGGACGCTGACATTGTGGACAAACTGAAAAAGATGTTAATTGATTTTTAACGGTCATAGTCCATTTTTCAAAAGCTGATTGAGGGGTTTGACTTTCTTTTATATAAATCTTAGAGGCGGATGAATACGAGTTACTGTAAGAGAAAAAACTTATTTTTTCTTTCTCATGTAGGTTAATATTTACTTGATTCTTCCCAGACCATTTAGCTGAGGAGAAATGAAGCTTAGTTATTGAAGTATATAATAACTGCTGATTAATTTTTTTAAGTAAAGAACATTTCTGAAACGATAACTCTTGAGACCATCCTGTGCTTGAAGTTGCAATATAAACAATATCTTGATTAATAGATAATACGTTTGTATTGATTAAAATGTTATGTGTAACTATATTTTTCCATATACTACATATCTCTACATATTGATGGTAATAGGTCCAATGCTTTTTTTTCGTTAGTAATGCTAGTGGTTTATCGAGTGAGGTAAATGCCATTTAAAAAAGTGGTAAATATAAAGTTTTGTTTTAGTTTGTTTTTTTAGAAAAGATAAATTAATAATTGTTAAGTGTATAGGTAGATAAATATATGGATAATATGTTCATATTTTTATTAGCAGTTTCTTAAAGTCATATAAGATCTGCTAATAAGATCACAACACATCCATTATAGAAATGAATTTATGATATGAATAAATTACTTGATTCTGCTTATTAATATAGATATTTTATTCAAATTATTATTGTTACCATATGATGCAGATTTATCTCGACTATAGTGCTACAACTCCTCCTCGATCAGAAGTTATTAATTGTGTTGATCAAGTTCTTTCATACAATTGGGGTAACCCTTCCAGCATACATCAATGGGGAAAGAAAGCTTCTATGATTCTGGAAACGGCAAGAGTAAAGATAGCTAATTCAATTAAAGCTAGTAATTTAGAATCAATTGTTTTTACATCAGGAGGAACTGAAGCTAATAATCTAGCCATTTTAGGTATTGCTAAGCAATGTAAGAAAAGACAACATATTATTATTTCTAGTGTTGAGCATTCATCAATTAACAAACCTATAAAGTTTCTAGAAGCTAATGGATGGGAAATAACTCGATTACCTGTGAATTACCAAGGTAGAATTAATCCCCTCGATTTAAAGGCTGCTATTAAGGAAAATACTGTTCTTATTTCTATAATTTATGGACAAAGTGAAGTAGGAACAATACAGCCTATTCGAGAACTATGCCAAATTGCAAAAAGTTATGATATTCTTTTTCATACAGATGCAGCACAAGCAATTGGTAAATTGGCTATTAGCGTTCAAGATTTAAACATTGATTTATTATCTTTTTCAGCTCACAAAATTTATGGAATTCAAGGAGTAGGAGCTTTATATATACGTCCAGGAATTAAAGTTCATCCCTTACTTTATGGAGGAGGACAAGAACAAGGGATACGTTCTGGAACTCAGGCTTTAGCGACTATTGCCGGTTTTGGAGTTGCTACAGAATTAATATGTAAGGAGATAGTTGAAGAAAGTAATAGATTAATACAATTACGAAATCAATTATTTAAATATATGTCTGATTGTCCTTATTTAATAGTTAGTGGACACCAAAAATATCGTCTTCCTCATCATGTCAGTTTCATTTTTTCAGATTTATTAAACAAACAAAAGACAATAAAGGTTACTGGTCAAACTATAGTTCGTCATATGAACTTAGCAGGTATTGGTATTAGTGCTGGTTCAGCTTGTCATAGTGGTAAATTGGTTCCCAGTCCAATACTATTAGCTATGGGATATTCTGCAAGTGATGCAATAAGTGGAATTCGTTTAACTTTAGGTAAGAAAACTACTCAAAATGATATTGTATGGACAGCTACTGTTTTAAAACAGATTTTAAACCGTTTATTTTCATAGTCTATGCTGTTCATCTTCTCCTCCAATAGTAATGTTATTGATACGTAAACTTGGTCCACCACAGCCTACGGCCAAACCATTTTGGCCTTCTTTAGAACATCCTCCTGATTCATCCCAATAAAAATCATTACCAATTGCCTCAATATTTTTTAATGTCTTAAATGTATTTCCCGATAATGTAACATCTCTAATTGGTTCCGCGATTTGACCATTTCTTATCATCCAAGCTTCTCCTGCCCTAAAAGTATATATCTCCCCATTCGTCATCCCTCCTAGCCAATTTTTTGCATAGATTCCTTTGTTGATGCCATCAAATAAATTTTTAACTGGAGTTTTTCCTCGTTCAATCCAAGTATTAGTCATCCGAACTAAAGGAGGATAATAATAGTTCAAACAGCGCGCATTACCGGTAGGACGTTCATCGAGTTTTCCAGCAGTTTCACGAGAATGAAGTCTACCAACTACCAAACCATCTTCGATAAGTTGAGTAGTTGTAGCTGGAACTCCTTCATCGTCATAAAAATAACTTCCTCTATGTCCTTGAGGAGCTGCCCCATCAAAAATTTGCAATATTTTAGGTCCGAATTTTCTTCCTAAACTAATTACTTCTGAAAGATTTGGATTTTTACAAAACATATCAGCTTCCGAAAAATGTCCAAAAGCTTCATGAACAAATAATCCTGTTAAAACTGGATCTATTACTACTGTATAACGACCACTTTTTACTGTTGGCATAGTTAAAGCATTAACAGCTCTTACTGCTGCACCTCGTACCTTTTTATCTAGTTTGGTTAATTTATCATAACCTTCTCTAGAGCCAGTAGTTTCTCGCCCAATTTTTACGCTCTCACCATTTTGTGCAATTGCAGAAAACCTCATTTCAAGATCGATCCAGGATTGATCAATCATCATTCCCTCAGATGTTACTATTATTACATGATGAGAACTATCAACATAACTAACTAAAGTAGTAGTAATTCGATGACTTACACTTTGTAAAATATCGTTATATTTGTGACATAGTTCTTTCTTTTCCGATAAGCTAACTTTAAATGGATTACGACTAGTTAAGGGAAGTTCACACGTAGTTTGAATAGGTATAACAGGTGCGAGAATAGTCTTACTTATTCCTACTACAATAGCTGCATTAATTGCTTTTTCTATACTTTGAAGTAATTGAGAAAATGAATTAAAAGAAGCGAAACCCCATCCTCCTTTATGACAAGCACGCACTTGTCCTCCTCTTGAAATAGTACTGCTAAAACTTTCTGCTATATTTGTTCTTAATTGAATATTAGTTCCTTCATAGGCTTCAATCCTAATAGCCAAATGATCAACACGATGGCGATTCTTAGCTATTAGATCATAAAGTATGTTTTTATAGCTGTTAATATTATTCATAATTAAAAAACTTCCCTAGCTATTAGAGTTATCTGATAATAACTGACTTAGTTATTATCATTATCTTGTCTGTTAAAAATACTATTAATAACTACATGAGTAAGATGATACCTTTAGCTATATTTTAACTATGAGATCATGATGTGAGTTAAAAGCTACTTTGATATTAGAAATTAAGTCACCTTTTAAAATATGCAAATATCTGTAACAGTTATAATTACATAATGTTAGGTGATAAAGTTTTTACTATCTAATTCTGTTTGGTATTTCTAATACAGGCCGATTTAGAGCAATTGTCAAAGCCTGGTTATCATTTTTTTGAACATAACGACGAAGTGCAAACCCGTCTTGTAACCAAATGGTACCAAATATCATAACCATGGTACCTAGACTACCAAGGATTGTATTAAACTTTTTACGTTGTTGACAATCAATTTTATTAAAAATATCCTGAGATAAAACAGATTTAGATTTAATATTTATAGGCGTAGAGATAATACAGGTTTCTCTTTTAATTCGTAATAATGTTTTATATAATTTATTGAAATCTGGTTCAGTATCTAACCAATATTCTATCGCCTTACTTTCTTGTGATGTAACTTCACCGTCGACATAGGCACTTAATAACTCAAAACGTTTAGAATCGTCTTTTACATTACTACAATGATTTGTTGTAAACCTTTTCTTAAATTCAGAATTAGACACTGTAAATGACCTCCCTATATATAAACCAAGAACTTTGGTTGCAGAGACGGAAATTAATGTTAGTAATCTTGCAATACTCCTTATTAGTAAAGAATAGAACTACAATAAAACTAAAATTAATCAATATATTTTTGCAAAACAGTCTGAAGTTTTGCTCTAGCCCTCGCAATTCTCGACTTAACTGTTCCTAAAGAAACTTCTGTCATCTCTGCGATTTCTTCATATGCTAGTCCTTCTATTTCGCGAAGAACTATCGCAACACGAAATGCTTCTGGTAAACCAGCAATTGCAGCTTGTAAGCGATCATAGAATTCACGAGTTGCAAGATTATCGTCAGGACTTGGGTAGTCTGAAACGATGTCCCATTCTATTTCTCCATCATCCACTCTCCTAGGTGCATCTAGAGACATGGGATGACGTACTCGTTTACGTTTCCGAAGTTCATCATAGAATAAGTTTGTAGCAATACGACTCAACCATCCTCTAAACTTCACTGGTTCATTAAGCCGCTTCACATTTCTATAAACACGAATCCAAACCTCTTGAGCAAGATCTGCACGATCTTGCCAATCAGGTGCCAAGTGATAAAGAACTCTATCAACATGAGATTGGTAACGGTTTAATAATTCGGTAAATGCTCCTCTATCAGGCTGAGCTCCTTTTTGACATAAGATAATAAGATCATAGTTGGAGAGCTTCTCTGGAGGCACTTTAGATTGGTACTTCTGCCATTGGCTGAACAGCCCAGGTGCCGAAATTGCTTGACTCATAAGTTTACCCAAGATATATCTTTTTATCTCTGATATTCCTCATACGGAGACGTAGATCAAAAAAAATAGTTCCTTGAATCTTAATGTTTTAGGACATTCTAATCTTAGTTATTAATAATATAGAGAATAGTCTATTTTAGATACAATAATAATGCCGTAAATACCCAACAATTATTATTAATTTTTGCGTATTATTATTTTGTCTTTGAATAATTCTTTTAATATCTAAAGTAGAGAGCTAGATTATGCATTTTGCTAAATACCAAGGTTTAGGTAATGATTTTATTTTAATTGATAACAGGAGTAGCTCTAATCTTCTATTATCTCCTGAGCAAATATTGAAGATATGTAACCGTCATTTTGGAATTGGAGCTGACGGAGTTATCTTCGTTTTACCTGGAAATGAAATTAGCGATTATGGCATGCGTATTTTTAATTCTGATGGCTCGGAACCAGAAATGTGTGGTAACGGAATTCGCTGCTTAGTCAGTTTTATTAGCACTTTAGAAAACTGTGCAAAAAGTGGTAAAACCTATAGAATAAGTACATTGGCAGGTGTCATGAATGCTGAGCTGCAAACTGAAACACAAATAAAAGTAGAGATGGGAAATCCTCTATTTTTAAATAAACAAATTCCTACAACTTTAAAAAATAAAAATAATACAGTTATTAATTACCCATTAGAAATAGAAGAAGAGATTTGGCCAGTGACTTGTATTAATATTGGTAATCCTCATTGTGTCACATTTGTTAAAGATAGTGATTTAATTGACCTGGAAAGACTTGGCCCACTATTTGAATATCACTCCGCCTTCCCGGAACGTATCAACACAGAGTTTGTTGAAATTATACGTTCTGATTACTTAAAAATGCGAGTTTGGGAGAGAGGGGCGGGAGCAACCTTGGCTTGTGGTACCGGGGCTTGTGCATCTGTTGTCGCAGGAGTTGTAGCTAAAAAAACTGAACGAATATGTACTGTCGAACTACCTGGAGGCTGTCTTACTATTGAATGGATAGAGGGTAGCGGTAAAGTGTATATGACCGGAAGTGCAGAAAAAGTTTTTGTAGGAGAATATGCCCAATAAATTTTATTATGTCAACCTAGTAAACTATTGCTTAATTAAAATAATTGATATTTAAACATTAATCATTTATTTATTTCTAAGACTAAACATCGTTAAATAAATAGGAATATTAATATTTTTTTAAAAAGTATTAATATTCCTATTTATACAAATTTATATAAATATATGAAAAACGCAATTAATTACTCTACACATGATATTTGTTCACTATTCTAAATTACTAATTATTATCTTTGGTTTATTGATATCAAAAACATCTATACTACTTGCACAAGATAATAATTTTATCAATTCTTTATCTCCACCTCAGGCACATCCTTTGCCAATTACTCTACAACGAGTAAATAATCAGCCATATTCAAATAATTATTTGAATAAAATTAAAAGTAATGCCATTGGATATCTTATATGGTCTAGATTTCCTATAAAAGTCTACATAGATGAGGTAAGCTATCCAAGTGTTTATCAAATATCTACCGAAAAATTAAGGGCTAATCAGTGGATTAGTAATGTTAGAAAAGCTATCTTTGAATGGAGTATTTATTTACCCATAGTAGAAACTTCCAATGTTAAATTTGCAGAAATTATTATTTCAAGAAGGGAACCACCATTAAATAATAATAACCTTTCAAAGATGCAAAACTTAAAAAAAATAAAAGCGAAAACTGCACAAACCATTTATACGTTTTATATTCATAGCGATATATTACTTCATAGAATGACGATAAATATTAGTTCAAATTTAGGAGAGATTTCTACTTTATCTGCGGCACGCCATGAACTAGGACATGGACTTGGTATTTGGGGACACAGTATGGATAAAAATGATGTTCTTTATTCTTCTTCAACTAATTTACTTACTTCTATCTCTTCAAAAGATATTGATACATTAAAACAAATATACAAACGATCTACTCGTATGGGATGGAAAGTACTTAACAATAAAAAATTTAGTTTAATAGGACTATAAACTATATGAGTTTTATTTATTCTTAAGAAAAATCTGTATGCTATAAATACTAGATTGTTTATATCGTTCGATAAACATAATTTTCCTTTAAATAAAAGACTTTTATTTTCTTCTTTACAGTAACTGATCTTTACCCGTAAATTTTAAAGCAATTAATCTCTAGACTTAAACTAATATATTTATATTATGGGGCTATCTACATATCTGTAATGGTTTTAAATTGGTGTAGTTAAATCTAATATTATATTTAACTACACCAATTTAAATTCCATAATGATTCTGCTTTTGCTTTTGTGTATTCTTTTTTTATCCTTTGGTAGTTTCGCTGTATTTCATTAAGTTTTTCAGAGTATTGATTAATTTTTTTTCTCTGAAAACTTAATTGAGAATCATTGAACTCGATATCAGATAATCTTAAACAAAGTGTAGATATTTTAACAAAAGATGCCTCTTTACTATTTTTCCCACCTAATTCCACTATTTTAGTATTTACATCTTCTTCTATTTGTAAACTAAGAATATTAGGATAACTTTCTGGCAAAAATCTCTTTTCTTCCGATGTTATTTCAAATAAATGAGACGGTAAGTGATTAGATATAATCTTATTTTCTCTCAACTTAGTATTAATTTCTTGAGAAAAATTATTTAAAGTTATTTGAATTCCTTGTTCGATATCTCTGCACCATTTAACTAGATCCTCAGGATTTACAGTTTCGGCTATATCGTGTCTATTTACTTTGCTTGTGAAAAATAGTTTTTCCTTTTTTTCCTGAAACTGTTCCACATTGTTTTCGTTATAAGAGAATAGATTTTTTGATATATTTTTAACAACTACCTTTGACTTTATGGCTTGTGGAAAGGTTATATATGATAATAATTCAGACTCAGAGCTTTTGCACAATTCTTTAATTTTTTCCTGAAATTCTTTTCTTTGATCATTAGATAATCTTAAAAATGACTCAGGATAAATATGAGTGCATATTTGATAGACTGCTAATATTAGCTGCTTGTTTAGTGTAGAACCTAACAACTTCAAATAATTTCTATAAATACTATTTAACTCAGTAAGAAGCTGTGTTGATTTTTTCTCTAATTCTTTTTTTTCCTTATTAATTTTTTGAAAAGATTTCATAATATGCTACGTGCTAGACATCATAAATTAATTTGAATATAAAAAAGACAAAAGTAGGAAAATATTCCTAACTTTTGTCTCATTATTAGACAACCATCCTTTAAAAAATTTATTTTCTTGTTACTTTTCTCTGTAAATATCAAGTTTTTACTTAAATAAAGGTTATTTCAGAATAACTTATCCGATACTCTGTCCTGTCTGCGCAGCAACTTCAGCAGCAAAGTTGGTTTCGCGTTTTTCAATCCCTTCGCCTAAAACAAAACGAGTAAAGCGACGAACTTGAATATTTTCTCCAAGTTGTGAAATATTTCGTTTCAATAACTCTTCAACTGTAATGTTGGAATCTTTAATAAAAGGTTGATCTAATAAAGAAAGTTCCTTTTGACGCTTATCGATCCGCCCTTGTACTATCTTCTCTTTAATATTTTCAGGTTTATTACATAAATCATCCCTTCCCATTTCAATTTCTTTTTCTTTATCGATAATTGCTTTCGGGATATGAGATTGATTAACATACTCAACATTAGGACAAGCAGCTATTTGCATAGCAATATCTTGAGCTAGTTCTTTAAACTCATCTCTACGTGCAACGAAATCTGTTTCACAGTTAATTTCTACAAGAACGCCCACACGCCCTCCTGTATGTATATAGCTGTGAACCAAACCTTCCGCTGTTTGTCTACCTGATTTTTTCTCAGCAGAAGTAATTCCTTTTTGTCGTAGCCATTCTGTTGCCTTTTCTATCTCACCTTTATTTTCCTGGAGTGCTTTTTTGCAATCCATCATGCCTGCACCAGTTTTGTCGCGGAGTTCTTTGACTAGTTTTGCCGAAATTTCAACCATTTTAGTTTTTATTTTTACTGTAGATGATCATGACATAAGAGAGGATAACACTAAGGGCAACGCAAATTAACTTTTTTATATATGAAAAATTAACTAGCTGACTAACCTTAAGAAAAGGTGCCCCAGAGTATTATTAGCTTAATTTTTAGTAAAAGCTTAGTAGAGTTAAGAAGTTTGAAAATTTTAATTTTCTTGTTGCTCTACATTCTCATTTTCTAAATCAGATGCTGTGGAAGTGACTTCTTCGGTTTTCTCATCGTTGCCTTCTGTAATACTTTCTTCAAAAGTTTCGTAATCATCATTTGCATCTAAGCGATGATGAGAACCTTCGTGTATGGCATCAGCCAATTTTCCTAGAATTAATTTAATAGAGCGAATTGCATCGTCGTTAGCTGGAATAGGAATATCTGCATAATCAGGATCACAATTTGTATCTAACAAAGAGATCATTGGGATACCTAACTTTTGACATTCTTGAATAGCATTATATTCACGTCGCTGATCTACAATAACAACAACATCAGGAGGTCTTCTCATTGTCTTAATACCTCCTAAATATTTTTGCAATTTACCTAATTCTCTTCTTAGTACTGCTCCTTCTTTTTTTGGACGTCTCTCAATTTGCCCATCTTCTTCCATTGCTTCTAATTCTTTTAAACGCTCAACTCTAGTTTTAATGGTCTCCCAATTGGTAAGCATTCCACCTAACCAACGTTGATTAACATAGTTAGCTCCACAACGAGAAGCTTCTTGAGCAATAATTCCTGCGGCTTGTCTCTTAGTTCCTACAAACAAAAATCGCTTTCCTTTGTCAGATCCATTGCGAACATATCGATAGGCATCTTCCATCAATTGTGCAGTTTGCACTAAATCGATAATATGCACTCCATTACGAGCTGTATAGATGTACTGAGACATCTTGGGGTTCCAACGACGAGTTTGGTGCCCAAAATGCACTCCAGATTCTAGTAATTCGGAAAGAGATACTACTGGCATAATTTATTTTCTCCTATTTCGGGTTAATCCTCCATTCAAATGTATTTCGTTTTAGAAACACCCGAAGTCTTGAATGTGCGGTATTTTAACAACCTTTATAAATTAACATAATTTTGTCTAACTTTAAATTAAATTCTTAATAAGAGTTGTTTTATTAATTAGCTAATTACTAGATATAGTTTGTTGTTACTGGATAGAAATATTGAAAAATTATAGCCCTATTAATTTTCTAAATTGGAAATAAAATCATCTCACTATTAACCTAAGATTCAGCAAACCAATAAAGTAAATATAACCCCATACATAACCCAACAATATTTGGCAACCAACCAGCAATGAATGGCGAAACAATACCTATTAATCCTAAGCTACCAACTAAAAAACCAAGAAGATAGTATATAAATACTACTATAACACTTAAGCCAAATCCTATAGCACGATTTATATATTGAGGACTTGTCCCTAAAGCAGATCCAATTACTCCAAATACAACACATATGAACGGAAAGGCTATTTTTTGTTGAATTCTGACTTGAAAAGTACGGAGTTTCTGTTCATCTTCCATAACCCTTAAAATTTTCATATATTTTTGTGCTTGAAAAATATTCATTTCATAGGGGTCACGCCCTTGTTGAGCAAATTCAAAAGCAGTTTTCGTCAGAGGCAATTGTCTATGTTTAAAGGAATAAGTATCTTGATAGGATGAATCTGGAGCTAGTTGATAAATAGTGCCATTGAAAAAATCCCAGGTTTCTTCTTGTCCGTTCCATGTTGCTGAATCTGAAACGACAATACGATTTAATCTCTTTTCGAGCCATTCTAGTACTGTTAAAGTCTCAAGTTTTTGACCATCAAACTTCTCTGCGAAAAATAAATGTCTAAGTTGTTTTTCAGTACTTCCATCAGGAAGTACTACTTTTTCATAGTCAGGATAAAAAATATCTTTGTTTTGCCAATAGGGTCGTTCTTCCTGAAGATGTTCAACTAGAATACTAGTAACACGATAATTAGCTGCTGGGACTATTAATTCACTAAACATAAAAGTTATTCCTGTCATTACTAGACTTACCATAAAAGCAGGTACAACTAAGCGGTAAAGACTGGCTCCACAAACTCTTAGAGCAATTAGTTCACTATCATTACTCAGACGTCCATAAGTTAATAAAGTACTTAACATCATAGATATAGGCAATGCATAAGCAGTAAATTCTGGAACCTTTAACAGTATTATTTCGAATGCTTGTACTAAAGGTAAATTGGACTCTACTACTTTATTCGCTAAATCAGATAAATAACCAATAGCTACTCCAAGTATTGATACCAAACCAACTGAAAAAACTAGTGGTCCTATTAGTTGTGATAGGATGTAGCGGTCTATCAGACAAAAGGACCAACTATTCTCAACTGGTAATATTTTTAGAAAGTGGCCTAAAAATTTAATAGCTTTCATAAATATTGTTCGTAGAGGCATAATAAATATTATCCAAGAAAAAAGTTGAGAGATTCATAAAAGTTAATTTTCTCAAATCTGGTCATTAAATTTTTTCATATACATCGTATATATATTAGAGTTATGAATAATATTAAACCTCTCAAAATCTTAAAAATAGTAATATATAAACTTATTTACAAGAAGTATTTTATCGGCTTTTGATAGAATATGGTGAAACAAATATTTTTTAAATCAAATCATCTATTTTTTTTTAAGAATATTATAAATGTTATTTAAAAATCATATTAATGTATTTGCATACCACAAAAGTTTTGTTTTAGTTGCTAAGGTAATATTATTAGCAGCCGAGTTAAAAATTAAATAGTTTTAATTTATAGAAAATATTCTTATATCAACTTAATAATATTTTATTAAAAAGATAGTCAATAAAATAAAGATAAGCAAAATTAAATAAGTTTTATTTAAAGATTTTAAATAATAATTTTGTTATGGGAAATTAAATCTAATTAATCTTTTTTCTTTTTATGCGTAGTAGTAGTTTTCTTTTTTGCAGTTCTTTTTACGTTTTTTTTCTTAACAGTTGTTTTCTTGGATAATAGATCTAAAGCCTTTTCTAAAGTCATAGAATCAATTGTTTCTTTTTCTGATAAGCTTACGTTTATTTTCTTGTGGTTAATATAAATGCCATAAGGTCCTTCATAAATGTTGATAGGTTCACTATCTTCAGGATGAAGCCCTAATTCCTTTAGCGGTTTTTTTGCTCTTCTGCCTCTTGTAAGTTTTGGTTGAGATAGTAATTCAAGTGCTCTATCTAGAGAAATAGTTAATAGATCATCTTCTTTCTTAAGCGATCTGTAATCTTTTCCTTCTTTTCCTTGATCATGTATTATATAAGGTCCAAATCTTCCTATATTAACCTTAATATTTGCCTGAGTATCTGGATGAGTTCCTAATAGACGAGGTAATGCTAATAACCCTAAAGCTATCTCTAAATTTACAGTTTCAGGATTGATGTTTTTAGGTAAAGAAGTTCTCTTAGGTTTTTTATTCTCGTCTGTAACTTCTCCTAGTTGCACATATGGGCCGTAACTACCAATTAATAAATAGATAGGTTCACGAGTCTCAGGATGTAATCCGATTTTTTCTGGACCTTCAGTTTTTTGCTTTAATAATTTTATAACTTGATCAATATTTAAATCAGATGGAGTCAAATCTGCCGGGATAGAGGCAGTTATAACTTCTTTATTTTGTTCCACCTCTATATAGGGTCCAAATTTACCGATTTTAATTGTTGTATCTAAATTATATAGATTAATAGCTTTAGCTAAACTTGGATTAATTTCGTCAGTACGAACTTTAACCTGAGTATCTAATCCCTTGTCGCCAAGGTAAAATTGTTCCAAATAAGGCACCCTTTGTACCTCTCCTGTAGCAATTTCATCCAGTGCCTGTTCCATTTTTGAAGTAAACGTTGGATCTACTAAATCAGGAAAATAAGTTTCTAACAGGCTTACGACAGCAAATGCTGTAAAAGTGGGAACTAAGGCCTTGTTACGCATTTGAGAATAACCACGATCACGTATAGTCCCAATGATGCTGGCATACGTACTAGGCCGACCAATTCCTTCCTTCTCTAAAACTTTCACTAAAGATGCTTCAGTATATCGTGCAGGCGGTTGAGTTTTATGATTTAATGCATCTATCTTTTCACATTTTAAAATATCTCCTTTTTGGAGGTATGGAAGTACGACCTCTTGATTCTCTAACATTGTTTCAGGATTATCTGATCCTTCAACATAGGCACGAAAAAAGCCTGGAAAATCTACACGTTTTCCATAAGCCCGAAATTCTGCATTTTCTACTTCTATCATGACTGAAATTTGTGTCAATTTTGCATCAGCCATCTGACATGCTACAGTTCGCTTCCAAATAAGATCATAAAGAGAAAATGCTTGATCCGATAATTTTGTTTCTTTCGGTGTAAGGAAATTATTGCCCGCTGGACGGATAGCTTCATGAGCTTCTTGTGCTCCTTTGCTTGTAGTCGTATATTTACGTGGGCTATTGCTTAAAAATTCTTCTCCATATTTCTGTTTTACACATGTTCTGGCTGCGTTAATAGCTTCACTAGACAAATTTACAGAATCTGTCCTCATATAAGTAATATATCCTTCCTCATAAAGCTTTTGAGCTATTCGCATAGTATCCCGCGCTGAAATACCTAATTTTCTATTAGATTCTTGTTGTAAAGTTGAAGTTGTGAAGGGAGGGGAAGGTTTATTATTAACCTGTTTTTCTTCAACTTTAACTACACTCCATGGTTTAGCTTTATCTTCTAACTTTTCTTTCAGAATATTAGCTTCTTTCTCGCTAAGAAGAATAACATTTCGGCCAGGAGATATATTACCAGTCTTAGGGTTGAAGTCTGAACCAACAGCAACCTTTTTCCTAGAGATACTTATTAATTTAGCTTCAAAAAAAAATTTTTCTTTCTCTATTAAAACTTTCAAATTCCAGTATTCACCAGATTCAAAACTAAGACGTTCTCGTTCTTTTTGTACTAATAAACGTACTGCTACTGACTGTACTCTACCAGCAGATAATCCCCAAGCAATCTTTTTCCAGAGCAAAGGGGAAAGCGTATAGCCATACAAACGGTCCAATATACGTCTAGTTTCTTGAGCATGAACTAAATTTTCATTAATTTCACGACAGTTTTTCAGAGATTTTTCAATTGCATCTCTAGTAATTTCATGAAAAACCATACGCTTAATAGGTACTTTAGGTTTTAAAATTTGTAGTAAATGCCAACTGATGCTTTCTCCTTCTCTATCTTCGTCTGTAGCTAATATCAGCTCATCTACACTTTTCAGGGCTGTTTTCAAGCCCTGAACCACCTTCTTTTTTCCTTTTGGAATAACGTAAATAGGATCAAAATTATTTTCTATATCAACGCCTAAATTTGCCCAGTCCTTACCTTTATAAGAAGCAGGAATTTCACTTGCTGAGGCTGGAAGATCTCGTACATGACCCATAGAAGCTTCTACCTGATATTCCTTAGGTAAATAGTTTCTTATAGTACGAGCTTTAGTAGGTGATTCAACAATAACAAGAGTTGACATAATCGTTGTTAATAATCAAACAAATTTAGTAAATGGGACTTCTTAAAATTGAGTTTGTTGCTAAATTATTCTCTGGAATAATTCTAACTAATAGAAAGTACCAAGTTTATGTGTAAACATGATTTTTAATCATAAAAAGAAAATTCTTTCGTTAACTACTTTGCGTATCTAATAAAAATTTATTTATTATGTACTTAGTAAGTCTAATGGAAATTCTATTAAACCATTATAGATATAGTCAAGCTATGACTTTTTTTTAAATCAATATAGACCTTGCTTTATAACAATCCTGTTCAATCTGATTTTTTAAAGTTTGTAGAGATGAAAATTTTTGCTCAGAACGTAAAAACTTTTCTAGATAGACAGTTATTATTTTGCCATACAAATTACCAGACCAGTCTAATAAATGTACTTCCACTGTTGAACCACCATTAATTGTTGGACGTTTTCCAATGTTGACTACTCCTTTATTAATATTCTTATCCTCAAATTCTACGTAAACACAATAGACTCCATCACAAGGTAATAATTTATCAATAGGTAATTTTAAGTTAGCAGTAGGAAATCCAATTGTTCTTCCTATCCTTTGTCCAGAAACAACAAGACCTCGCAAGAAATATGAATATCCTAACATTTGCTTAACTTCTGCCATTTTTCCATCTGTCAAGTACTTGCGAATTCTAGAACTACTAATTCGCAAAGGATTTTTTTTATTAGAATTTAAAAAAGTTTGTAACTTTGTAGTATGAACAGAGATCCCAAATCTTTCTGTGAAATCTTTCAATAATTCGACTGTCCCTGTTCTTTTACGGCCAAAATAAAAATTTTCTCCAACTGAAATATATTTTACATTTAGCTTATTAACTAAAATGTCTATAATAAACTCTAGAGGGCTAAGAGATGCTAAATTCTGATTAAATGGTAATCGAATTAACTGTTCTATTTTAAGAGAGCTTAAGATTTGAATTTTTTCATCTATTGGTGTTAATAGCTGACGGGATTTTCCAGTAAAAAACTCTTGAGGATGAGGTTCAAAAGTAACTACAGTAGAAGTATACTGATTATCTAATTTTAAAATTGGTTTGAGAACTTGTCGATGTCCAAGATGAATCCCGTCAAAGTTTCCTAAAGCCACTGCTGTCGGTGTTTTAGCATTATCAATTGAAGGCGGAATCCATACACCGAATTTACTGTGTATCATTTTGTATCTATATACTTCAGCAGTACTCTTAAACTAACATTTACGGCATCATACTTCAAATATACACTTAATTAACAGTCTTTTCCATAGTTTATATAATAATAAATATTAATTTATCAAAAGCAATAACATAATAATTATGTTTTGAATAGTATTTAAACCTTATTATTGGCCAATAGTAATAATCAATTGATAAATCTTGAAGAATTAAATAATTATGCTCTTATTTTTATAATTTAAAGTTAATTTATGCATTATTTAACCTATTTTTAGACACATATTATAGTTTTAAATATTTACCTGATTAAGAATTTTAGTTTTTTACTCTCTACTTTAAGCTTAACTTTTAAGTGCAAGGTGTATGAAAAGCTTAAATAGTCTATAAGACTTAAAAAATATAAATATTTTTCTATTAATAACTGTATATCTCGGTAAAAATATTACAAGTTTATAGAACTTATTTATATTTGATAAGTATTAATTAATACGAATAAATAGATTGTAAAATTTTCCAATTTTAAGTAAATAATAATTAACTATATGGATAGTTACCATTTTAAACAAATGATAGAGTGCTTAGTTCTTACAAATATTTAACTCAAATGGCGTTTAATCGCCTACTATATCTAGTGTGATTCTCCAAATTAATAGTAATATGCGAATTGCTTTATTCACAGAAACTTTCTTACCTAAAATTGATGGCATTGTTACACGTTTATGTCACACAATTAAACATCTACAACGTTCTGGCGATCAAGTTATAGTTTTTTCTCCTAGTGGAGGAATAGAGGAATATGAAGGAGCAGAAGTTTGTGGAGTTAAAGGTATTCCGTTACCTCTTTATCCTGAATTAAAATTGGCTATTCCTACTCCTATTATTAGTAGAAAGCTAGAAATATTTAAGCCAGATTTAATACATGTAGTTAACCCCGCCGTTCTTGGATTAGGGGGTATCTATTATGCTAAATCTAATAATATTCCCTTAGTTGCTTCTTACCATACTCATCTACCTCAATATTTAAAACATTATGGCTTAGGTTCATTAGAAGGACTATTGTGGAAATTGTTAAAGTTAGCTCATAATCAAGCACAGCTAAATTTATGTACTTCAACTGCAATGGTAGAAGCACTCAAAAATCATGGTATTCAAAGAGTAGAATTATGGCAAAGGGGTGTAGATACAGAAATGTTTCGACCTGGTTTAATATCTAAGGAGATGCGTTTATATTTGTCAGAAGGAAATCCTGATGATTCTTTACTATTGTATGTAGGAAGAGTTTCGTCTGAGAAACAAATTGATAAGATAAAACCCATCTTAAAGGCAATTCCGAATACACGTTTAGCAATTGTTGGCAATGGCCCTCATCTAGAAACACTAAAAGAACATTTTTCGGATACTAAAACTCATTTTGTTGGTTATCTTGAAGGACTAGAACTTGCATCAGCTTTTGCCTCTGCAGATGCTTTTATTTTTCCTTCTCGAACTGAAACACTGGGATTAGTTTTATTAGAATCTATGGCTGCAGGATGCCCTGTGGTAGCAGCTAATTCAGGCGGAATTCCTGATATCGTAACTGATAAAGTTAATGGTTACTTATTTGATCCTGACGATTCAAATGGAGCAATTTTTGCGACTAAATACCTTCTAGATAGTGCGACTGAGACAGAACAACTAAAAAGGAATGCTCGTAAAGAAGCAGAAAAGTGGGGATGGCCTATGGCTACTGATCAATTAAGAAGTTACTATAAGACTTTAATTAATCCAAAATTATAAACTGTATTATTTTACTTATGATTATCATTTTGATTAATAAACTTGGATAGTATGCAATGCCCTCCATTAATTTAACTTAATATCAACTACTTCGTCTAAGGCTAAAAAGTAGATCTTAAATTGAAGTAGCTAATATTAAGTTATCATGAGCTTTAAACATAAATAATTAGTTTTTTTGAGGCTTAAAATGTATGTTCAAAGCACTTTAACCTAATAAATTTTTATTCAAAAATTATTATTTTTCAATTTTTAGAAGTGTCTTCTCTTTCATGTAGAGTATATTCTAGAAATAAGTAATCTGTTTACTAGTTTACTAGTTTAAAATTTAAATTTTATAGATCATGGTAAATATTCGAATTGGTAATGGATATGATATTCATCGTCTTGTATTAGGACGGCCTTTAATCTTGGGAGGTATTCTAATTCCTCATAAGTTTGGATTACTAGGTCATAGTGATGCAGACGTATTAACTCATTCCATTATGGATGCAATGTTAGGTGCACTAAGTTTAGGAGATATTGGTCATTATTTTCCACCTTCCGATCCTCAGTGGGCAAATGCTAACAGCTTGGTATTATTGAAACAAGTGAATAAATTGATCAAGTCAAAAGGATGGCATATTGGAAATATAGATTCAACAATTATTACCGAAAGACCTAAAATAAAGCCTCATATTCAAGTTATTCAAGAAAAACTTTCTCAAGCTTTAAATATTTCCGAAAATCAAATATCTATTAAAGCAACTACTAATGAAAAGTTAGGACCAGTAGGCAGGGAAAAAGGAATATCTTCTTATGCGGTAATCTTACTGTTTAAAAGCTTATAGAAGCTATCATTAAAAATAATAATAACTGAAACTTGATATCTATTCTTTGGAATTGTTATTATATCAAGAGATTTATTGAGCTGTTCATGCAACCAAACGATTCTGCAAAATTTACCGAACAAGCTTGGGATGCTATTGTAAAATCGCAAGAAGTAGCCCGACGTTTCCAAAATCAAAATCTAGAGATAGAACATTTGATACTTTCACTTCTTGAGCAAGAAAATGGGTTAACTTTACAAATACTAAAACAATTAGAAATAAATATAACTGAATTTGTCCAATATGTAGAAAACTTTGCGGATCAACAACCCAAGTTGATTGTGGTTGATCAACTATATCTAGGAAGAAACTTAGATTTGTTACTAGATACAGCTAATGTTTTATGCACACAATGGAGTGATAAATATATTGCAGTCGAACACCTTTTAATTAGTTTTACTGAAGATAAAAGACTTGGAGAGCATTTTTTAAAAAGTTTTCAGTTGAAAAAGCAAGATATAGAAAACACAGTCAAAATAGTGAAAGAGACTCGAAAAATTACTCAAAATGATAAAGACAAACCTTACGAAGCTCTAAGAAAGTTTGGACGCGATCTTACTGAGCAAGCTAAGCAAGGAAAGCTGGATCCAGTCATAGGCAGAGATGAAGAAATACGCCGCCTTATCCAAATCTTATCTCGTCGCTCTAAAAATAATCCAGTTCTTATTGGAGAACCTGGCGTTGGTAAAACTGCTATAGCAGAAGGATTAGCACAACGTATTATTAATGGTGATGTTCCTGATTCTCTTAAAAATCGTCAATTAATATCCTTGGACATGGGAAGTTTAGTTGCCGGTGCAAAGTATAGAGGAGAGTTTGAAGAACGCCTACGCAAAGTTATGCGAGAAGTTACAAGTTCTAATGGACAAATTGTATTATTTATTGACGAAGTTCATACTGTTGTAGGTGCTGGATCACGAGAAGGAAGCTCTATGGATGCAGGTAATCTTTTAAAGCCTATGCTAGCAAGAGGAGAACTGCGTTGTATTGGTGCAAGCACATTGGATGAATATCGTAAACATATTGAAAAAGATCCAGCATTAGAAAGACGTTTCCAACAAGTATATGTGAACCAACCTAGTGTAGAGGACACAATTTCTATTCTGCGAGGACTTAAAGAACGTTATGAAGTTCACCATGGAGTTAAAATCACAGATGCTGCTTTAGTAGCTGCATCTAAGCTCTCTGATAGATATATAACTGGCAGGTTTTTGCCGGACAAAGCAATTGACCTTGTTGACGAAGCCGCAGCAAAATTAAAAATGGAAATTACGTCTAAACCAGTTGAATTAGAAGATATTGATCGTCGTTTAATGCAATTACAGATGGAGAAACTTTCTTTACAAAGCGAAGAGAAAAGAGCTACTTTGAAAGTTGATTCAGTTTCCCAAAAAAGCTTAGAAAGAATTGAAAGAGAAATTAAGGATCTAGAAAATATTCACAAGAGATTGGATGATCAATGGAGACTAGAAAAACAAATGCTAGAAGAAATTAATACTTTGAAGGAAGACGAAGAACAATTAAGAGTACAGGTAGAACAGGCAGAACGAGCATATGACTTGAACAAAGCAGCTCAGCTGAAATATGGTAGGCTTGAGGCTTTACAAAACAATTTAAAAGAGAAAGAGACAAAATTAATTAATATTCAATCTCGAAGTGAGACTCTCTTTCGAGAACAAGTCACTGAAGCTGATATTGCAGAAATAGTAGCTGGATGGTCTGGGATCCCAACCAATCGTTTACTAGGCTCAGAAAGAAAAAAATTACTTGAGCTAGAGGGTTATTTACATAAACAAATTATTGGTCAAGAAGAGGCAGTAGCAGCTGTCGCTGCTGCAATTCGCAGGGCTAGAGCTGGAATTAAAGACCCTTCTCGTCCTATTGGTTCTTTTCTTTTTATGGGACCTACTGGAGTAGGTAAAACTGAACTAGCTCGTGCAATTGCTGCATTTCTCTTTGACTCACAAGATGCAATGATTCGTATTGATATGTCAGAATACATGGAAAAACATACCATTTCTAAACTAATTGGTGCTCCTCCTGGTTATGTAGGTTACGACCAAGGTGGTCAGCTTTCAGAAGCAGTACGTCGTCGACCTTACTCGGTAATTTTATTAGATGAGATAGAGAAGGCTCATGTTGATGTTTTTAATATCCTTCTACAAATTCTTGATGATGGTCGTGTTACTGATTCTCAAGGTCGTATTGTAGATTTTTGCAACACTATTATTGTTATGACTAGTAATATTGGAAGTGAATATATCTTAAATATAGTAGAAAATAACAATAACTATGAAGTAATGAGGCAAGGGGCACTTACGTCATTAAGCAAACATTTTAGGCCAGAATTTTTGAATCGTATTGATGATTTAATAATATTTCATACGCTTCAAAAAGAACATTTGAGACGTATAGTTACTTTACAAATTAAACGCATAGAAGATTTACTAGAAGAGCAAAATATTTGTTTACAGTTAAGTGATACAGCTCTTGACTATATTGTAGATACTGGGTATGACCCAACATATGGAGTAAGGCCTTTAAAAAGGGCAATTCAAAAAGAGTTAGAAAATCCAGTAGCTACAAAAATTCTAGATATGACTTTTACTTCTGGTGATATTATATTGGTTGATTTAAAATCTAATAAGTTATCTTTTCGTAAAAATATAAATAAATAACCGTAAAATCTACTTATTATTTTAATCCTCTCTACTAAGAGGTTTGTGAGTAAAGTAACAATATATGAAAGAATTGCTGAGCTAATATGACTAACGAGAAAAAGAAATACTCTAGCGAGCTTATGCGTACGCCTCCTTGGGGTACTGTAACTATTTTAGAAGAAAGTATTCACTATCGTATTAACCGTATCGAGGTTAAGCCTGGTCAACATATCAGTACCCAAATGCATTATCATAGAAGCGAGCACTGGATCGTAGTATCTGGAACAGCTAAAGTTATTTTTGATGGTAAAGAACATCTTTTAAAACAAAAAGAATCAACCTATGTACCTATGAATACTAGACATCGTATAGAGAATCCAGGTGTTATTACCTTAGTGATGATTGAAGTACAAAATGGAGAGTATTTAGGTGATGATGATATTATTCGTTTCCCCGAGTGACTGACACTAAACATTCGTACTCATAGTGAACAGCAATTGTCTCTAGTTAATATTATTTAAAATAAAAAGTAATTAATAGGATTATATAATTTGTCTAATTTTTTATTCTTCAAAAAGTAAGTGTTCTGGCAATTTTTTATTTTCTATATATCTAACAATGTAATATTTAATATTAAGACGAAATATAAATAACTACTTATATCAATAAAAATAATTTGATTATATAAAATCCTTATCTTAATATTACGTTTCTAATTATTTGGGAATAAAATTTAACATCATAATGAAAAAATTATCTCTACTTAATTTTCGATTACTTATAGTTTGGACAATTATTGTTTCAGCAATATTTGGATTAATTGGAAAAATTTTCTTGTTACAATTTGTTAAAGTAGCTGAATTTAGAAGAAGAGCGAACAGTCAACAAAATGAAGAAATACGTATTGACAATCCCAGACGACCGATTGTAGACAGTGAAGGTAATATATTAGCAATGGATACAGAAAAATTCGATCTATTTATTTACCGTGATCGGTTACCGAAAGACGAAGATAAAGAAAAAATAGCGAGAGAACTTAGTCAAATAATTAACAAGAATTACGATGATTTAATAAAGTTATTATTAGACAAGAGAAATGTAAACAGGGTTGGATTAGATGAAATAACTATACATGAATATCAAAGAATCCTTAATAATACTACAAAAAAGTATAGAAAGGCTTTTGAGTTCATCAAGAACTTTGATCGCTCTTATCCTCAGAAAGAACTAATGTCAGATGTAGTAGGTTTTGTCAACGATAACCAGCAAGGGAAAGCAGGTATTGAAATGAGCCAAAACAATTTATTACACCGGCAAACTAAGTATGTGACAGTACGGAAGACTGGCTCAGGAGGCATTATTCCTACTTCTCTCCCTAAAAACTTTTTCAGATCAAACGATTGGAAATTACAATTAACAGTTAATATACGTTTACAAAGAGCTGCACGTTTTGCTTTGAAAGAAAGATTAAATACTTTTCAAGCAAAACGTGGTGCGATAATTATCATGAATGTAATAGATGGTTCTATACTAGCTTTAGTTTGTGAACCAACATTCGATCCTAATGTTTTTTATAATGTTAAAGGTGAGTTGTTAAAGAACTGGACGGTTACCGATCTTTATGAACCAGGCTCAACATTTAAACCTATCAATATTGCTTTAGCTTTGGAAGCTGGAGTAATAGAATCTAATACTATTATTCAAGATATAGGTTTTATAAAAGTAGATAATTGGAATATTTATAATGCTTCGTTAACAGGAAATGGATTAATCAATATTGCTGAAGTTCTACAGACTTCAAGCAATGTAGGTATGGTTCAAATAATGCAACGTCTAAACAAAGAAGATTACTATAATAGACTACTAAAATTAGATATCCATCAGAAAACCAATATTGACTTACCTGGAGAGGTAAAAGGACAGTTAAAGAGTAAAGAAATATTTACGACAAGTTCTATAGAAGCAGCTGCAACTTCTTTCGGGCAAGGTTTTTCTTTAACTCCTATTAAGCTGGCACAATTACATGGAGCCTTGGCTAACGGAGGAAAGTTAATCACTCCTCATTTAACAAAAGGATTGGTAAATCATGAAGGAACTCTAGCTTGGATACCAGAATATAAGTCTAAACAAATTTTCTCTCCTTCTGTGAGCAAAAAAGTTATAGAACTAATGGAAACTGTAGTTGATAAAGGATCAGGAAGAGCATCTAAAATACAAGGTTATCGCATTGGAGGTAAAACAGGTACAGCTCAAAAGGCCGGTAAGGGAGGATATTTACCTAATTCTAAAATCACTAGTTTTGTTTCAGTTTTACCTATAACATCCCCAAAATATTTAGTCTTGGTAGTTTTAGATGAACCAAAAGGAAATAATACATCTGGATCAACAGTTGCGGCACCTGCTGCAAAAATAGTAACTGATGCCTTAATATATATTGAAGGTATGCCACCAAATAAGTAAAAGCCTAACAGTCATTAGAACTATCTTCTAAATATATAGAATTTAATTATTAAAAGTTAATGACTCAATTTATAAGTCTCATAAAAATACTTTATGGGTTATGTTCAAAAATTATAAAAAAATTAAACATAACCCATAAATAAACTATTTAAATATTTGGTGCCCTAAGTATTTCGTTATGAATAGCTGCAACATTAGTTTTTTCAATTAATGTTGGAGCAGAGTTACGCAATAAAGTGTTTAATTGATCAGTTGTAGCAGTATACATTTGAGTAACAATTTTAGGATATAAACCAATACCAATTATAGGAATTAATAAACATCCAATAATAAATACTTCTCTTGGCTCTGCATCAACAAGCTTCACATGAGATGTTAAGTTTTTATTTTCTGGTCCGTATAGTATTTCTTTAAGCATAGAAAGTAAATATACAGGAGTCAAAATAACTCCAACGGCTGCCAAAATAATAACAACTATTTTGAAAATAGAATTATAAGCATCGCTAGTAGCAAATCCAATGAATATCATTAACTCTGCCGCGAAGCCACTCATCCCCGGTAAAGCTAATGAGGCCATTGAACAAGTAGTCCACATGGCAAACATTTTTTTCATCTTATTACCAATCCCACCCATTTCATCAAGCATAAGAGTATGGGTTCTATCATAAGTAGCACCAACCATAAAGAATAAGCTTGCACCGATTAATCCATGAGAAATCATCTGTAGCATAGCTCCGCTAAGGCCTATAGATGTATATGAAGCAATCCCTATTAAAACAAAACCCATATGAGAAATAGAAGAATAAGCAATTTTTCTTTTCAGGTTTTGTTGAGCAAAAGCGGTTAACGCTGCATAAATAATATTAACTACTCCTAAAATAATTAGTATAGGAGCAAAGTAAACATGTGCATCAGGTAACATTCCCACATTCATTCTTAAGAGAGCATATCCTCCCATCTTTAAAAGAATACCTGCTAGTAACATATGGGCAGGAGCAGTTGCCTCCCCGTGAGCGTCAGGAAGCCATGTATGAAGAGGAAAAATAGGTAACTTCACACCATATGCAATAAGAAAACAACCATATAATAATAACTGCAGTTTAAGAGGAATATCTTTAGACGCAATTATACTCATATCAAAGGTTGTTGTATCACCAAAGAAAGCCAAAGTGAAAGCAGCTAAAAGAATAAATAGAGATCCTCCTGCAGTATATAAAATAAACTTAGTTGCAGCATAGAGACGCTTTTTTCCACCCCATATAGAAAGGATCAGATAAACAGGTACTAGCTCTAATTCCCAAACTAAGAAAAAAAGTAACATATCTTGCACAGCAAAAACTGCAATTTGTCCGCCGTACATAGATAACATTAAGAAGTAAAAAAGTTTAGGTTTAAAAGTTACTGGCCATGCAGCCATAATTGCTAATGTTGTTATAAAACCTGTTAATAATATTAAAGGCATGGAAAGTCCATCGGCGCCAACGGACCATTTTAGATCAAGCTGAGGAATCCAAGTATAGCTTTCAACTAATTGAAGATTAGGATTTTTAAAATCGTATCCCGTACAAAAAGCGTAAACAATAAAAATAAAATCAATTAATCCTACCGTTAGTGCATACCAACGTACAGTCTTACCGTTTTCATCAGGAATAAGTGGTATTAATAAAGCACTAATAATCGGGAAAAGAATAATGGTAGTTAACCATGGAAAATTAACAAGGTTCATATGCATTTTCTAAGCATTTATTAATATTTTGGTAATTCACAGAAACAAAAAAGTATTTATCTATTTGCAAATGTGTCAATACCCGTTAGTGTATGATCATGGTAATTCTAAAGCTGTGTTAAACACTGTGATATAAAGACTGCCATGTCACTAATAAATTTAACAATATTTTTCAATAGACGCTATAAATGTTATTTTAAAAATTTTAAGTTGATTAAAATTATAGTTATTTTTAATATAACTTCGACCAATTTAAATAGTTTTTTATCTTTATTTTTTTTATCAGTTAATTATGAATTCATCTTTAAACTATTCTGCTAGAGTAAGTAATGTTTTACTTGGTTCTATTGCTGAAGAGGTAGGTTTTGAAATAGGTGATACTCTCATTTCCATTAATGGAATAACACCTCGTGATTTGATTGATTATAATTTTTTATGTTCTGATATTTTTTTACTTTTGGAAATATTAGACAATCAAGGAATAGCTTATCAAGTAGAAATTGAAAAGGATTATGATGAAGATTTAGGTTTAGAATTTGAAACAGCTTTATTTGATGGACTAATACAATGTAATAATCGTTGTCCTTTTTGTTTTATTGATCAACAACCTTCAGGAAAAAGAAATAGCCTATACCTTAAAGATGATGATTACCGCTTAAGTTTTCTCTACGGTAGTTATTTGACATTAACTAACTTAACCAAAAAAGAATGGAAACGTATTGAGGATATGCGTTTATCACCTCTTTTTGTTTCAGTTCATGCAATTGAGCCTGATATTAGAATTAAACTTTTAAAAAACGAGAGAGCTGGAGAAATTAAGAAACAATTGGAATGGTTCCGAGATAAAAGATTACAAATTCATGCACAAATTGTGGTATGTCCTGGAATAAATGATGGTATCCACTTGGAAAAGACTCTATTCGAACTAGCGGAATTTCATACAAAGGAGAATCCAACTGTTATATCAACTGCTATAGTCCCTGTAGGTCTGACTCGTTTTCGTCCTGAAGGGAATGAGTTAATCCCTGTAAATCAAATGAAATCAGAAGAAGTTATAATGCAAGTTCAATTGTTACAAAAAAAATTTCTTTCTGAGCTAAATAGTCATTTTGTTTGGTTAGCAGATGAATGGTTTTTAATAGCTAAAAAAGAATTACCTCCTGAATCTCATTACGAAGATTATCCCCAAATTAGTAATGGAGTTGGTTCTATTAGAAAATTTATTAAAGAATTTTATTTAATATGCCATAAAAAATTACCAGCAAGAATTGATAAAGAAAAAACTTTCATTTGGGTAGTAGGCAACGCGGTGGAAATAGTTTTTCAACCTCTAGTAAAAAAATTAAATCAAGTTGAAAACTTAACGGTTATCTTAGTTGCACTTAAAAGTGAATACTGGGGACAAGAAATTACAGTAACAGGCTTACTTACTGGTAAAGATTTAATATCAGGGCTAAGGAATACATATTTAGGAGATGGAGTTTTAATACCTTCAGTCATGTTAAAAAGTGATAATGATATTTTTCTTGATGATATGACAATTCGGGACATATCATTAACTCTTAAAACAACATTAATTCCTATCAGTAATATTACGGACTTACTTGAAATTTGTTTATTGAAATAGATTTTAAGTAAGTCCAAGAATAAAAACTTAATTAGAAATATTTTTTACTTTAGGCTTAAGGATAGATTTAACATTAGGAATATCAGCGGGAGAAAGAAATAGAAGAGATGTGTGTGGGTCTGGAGGAGTTAGATTATAGTGGGGTTTTTTAGATTGTTCTGCTATTTCGTTTTTTAAAGATTCACTAAAAGAAGCAAGTGGAATTTCATACTTTTTTATATTTTGTAATTCGAAATATTTTTTATTCCATTCAATTGTTTTATTTGCAGTACAAGCATATATTCCCAACATAATGGTAATTAACCCTACAGTTAATATTGTAAAGCCCTTTTGAGCAGATAATAAAAATTGTAATTCTGAAGGAAACTGCTTAAAGCTATTTTTTGTAGCAATATTGTCAAGTGCTTGACTAACGTCACAATCGTCAAACTCAATTTTTTCTTTAAAATTATAATAATGACTAAGTCTCGATCTTACTGTTCTACTTATAGAATTATCTGAGATGTATTTTAGTAAATCATCATATGCATTATTCATCTTTTATGGAATTTAGTTGTTTTCTAGCTAGTTAATATTCTCTATTTTTTATTTAGAGCTTTTTGATATTGGCTGACGATAAACATTAAAACTATGTTGCATAACAAAATTATTTATTCAGGGTTCCATAAGTATTTTAGAAAATATTTTAAATTGATAAGATATATTGTTCGTATCAAGATTTTTCATTATTTATACAATAACAATAATAAAATTTAAACTTTTGGAAGTCGACTTTTTAGTCGATATTAATTTTACTAAAGTGAGACATTTCTTCATTCAAAATTTCTAAAGCTTTATCAAACTGAGGATCACCCAAATATCCAATTTTATCTCTAGACTGTTGTAAGTCTTTTCTCTCTTTATCAGTTAATTCTATTAAGATATCAGGCTCTATTCCTTGTTTGTTAATATCTCGACCACTAGGTGTTAAATATTTAGCTATGGTTACGGCTAATCCCGAAGAACCGTCTCCTAAACGCCTAACAGACTGTACTAATCCTTTGCCAAAAGTTTTAGTTCCTACCAAAGTAGCTCGATTATTATCTTGTAAAGCTCCTGAAAGTATTTCACTGGCACTTGCTGAACCACCGTCTATAAGTATTACTAAAGGTTTATTCGTCAAGGCCCTATTAGTAGCTCTTTGTGCTTCTACTTCTCCACTACGGCTAACTGTAGAAACAATTTTCCCTTTATTAAGCCACATTCTGGCTATTTCTACACTTGCATAAAGTAAGCCTCCTGGATTAGATCTTAAATCTAAGATATAACCTTTAACTTTTGCTGTCTCAGCCTTACGAATTGAATCACGCATTTCTTTTCCAGCATGAGCACTAAATTGAACTAATCGAATATACCCAACCTTGCCAGAAGATGTTTTTTGGATACGTGACTTTACTGGATGAAGTTCAATTCTAGCTCTGACGATAGGATAACTGAATTCTTGATTGGTACGACGAATTGTTAATATTACTTTGCTACCTGGTTTTCCTCTGATAAGTTGAACTGCATCTTCTACTTCCATTCCTTCTGTGACTTTACCATTAATTTTAGTTATGATATCTCTAGATAATATTCCTGCTTTAAATGCTGGAGTATCTTCTATAGGTGCAACAACGGTTAATTCTTTTGTTTCTTCATCTTTAGTTATTTGTATACCAACTCCAGTAAGTTCTCCTGAAGTATCAATTTGCATATTTTTGAACTCTTCTGGATCCATGAATCGAGTATATGGATCACCAAGCTGTTCTAACATTTCACGAATTGCTTTATAAGCTGATTCTTTAGTTTCGTAAGATTGAGAGTCTCCGATAACGTAGTTTTGGCGAACTGCAAGCCAGTCTACCTGATTAAAGGTATCGTCAACATATGTGTCGTTAATTATATGCCATACTTCATCAACTAGTCTCTTAGGGTTATCTTCTAAATAAGCTAAACTACGGGAAAGATGCATTCCTGATCCAGTAACAGCGACAGTAGTCAAAATCGCAGCAGTTGCACCGAGTATTAACCCTTTTTTATAATTAATCATAGACTAAGTATATATTTATTAAACTTACATGAGTTTTAAGTACTAATCCTAAGATAAAAAGTTGTCTAAACTATACTTAAATGGTCATATTCTAGACTGCTTTTACACTACTTAGTTAAACTCAATCCTATTGATTTATTTTCCAATAGATTAGTACTATTTGAGTATAACATTTTCTGAATATTGATGATTGTAGTTTAATGATAGATGGTAACTTGAATACTTTTAACTTTTTGTTTAACTTTTTGAAAAAAGATCATAAGATTTTGTATTATCAACAAAAATTAAAGGTGTTGCAGAAAGGATGGAGGTTATTAATATCTTTTCTCTTGACTGGAGGCCTATTGTATAGTGGTGGTCTACCTTTTTGGTTAATTCGTAATCAATCACAAATTAAAATTGTAGGGAACCAATTATTATCAGAATCTGATATTCTAAAAATGGTAAGTATCAGTTATCCTGAATTAATTTGGAAGCTACCTGTTAACCAATTAGAAAAAAATCTTAACTTTCAATCTCCTCTAGAACATGTTCATATTATACGTAGTTTACTACCAACAAGAATTAAAATAATAGTTAAAGAAAGAAAACCAGTTGCTTTTGCTTTTATGCTAGAAAAAAAAGGTTTTCTTGACTCTTTAGGAATTTGGACATCAAATGAGTTCTATAACTTAGAAGGTAAAACTATATCTTCAGTTAAGCTGAGAGCTTTTGGTCAGAATCAGCAATCTTTTATTTTTTGGAAGAATATTTATTCTCTTTCTTTGCATTCTCCTGTTAAAGTTAAAAACTTTAACTTGCAAGATTCCAATAACTTAATTTTAGGGACTGAGCTAGGAACAGTGTACTACGGGATATATGATAAGACTTTCTCAAAAAAACTTATAGCATTAAGCAAAATGAAAGGATTATCTTTCAAAAATAAAAAAGAACAGTTAGACTACATAGAGTTATATAGCTCTGAATCACCATCAATCTATTATAAACCCAATATATCTCCAAGCCAGAAAGGATTAGCTATTACTATTAAAAGATATATTTATTATTAACAATATATAGCGATTTAAGTGTCCTTAATGATACACTAATTCCTGAAATTTTTGATTAAAATAACTAATTTGATATTCGATATGAATACTTCTAATAATAAACTGATGAGTGATTATTTTGGTTTTAATCACAGTGATGATCCTATATCCTTAGGTGAGACAAAAAACAATCCTAAAAATAATCATAATTTATCTTTTTCTAAAGAAAATTTATCTTCAACAAGTTTTTCAGAAAATAATGAAAAAGGACAAATAGTACCAAATAGCACTGCAAGGATAAAAGTCATTGGGGTAGGCGGTGGAGGTTGTAATGCAGTTGATAGAATGGTTGAAAGCTCATTAATGGGTATTGAGTTTTGGACTATTAACACTGATGCCCAAGCGCTTAGTCAATCTTTAGCTCCCAATCGTATACAAATTGGGAAAAAATTAACTAAAGGACTAGGAGCTGGAGGTAATCCTAATATTGGTAAAGAAGCTGCCATTGAGTCTCGTGAAGAAATTACAGAAGCTCTTCAAAATACCGATCTGGTATTTGTTACTGCAGGAATGGGGGGTGGTACAGGAACTGGAGCTGCTTCTGTAGTAGCAGAAATAGCTAAAGAGCAGGGTTGCCTTACAATTGGAGTCGTAACCCGTCCTTTTGATTTTGAAGGCCGTAGACGTATGATACAAGCACGTCAAGGTATTGAAGAATTAACGAATAATGTGGATACTTTAATCGTCATACCTAACAATAAATTATTGCAAGTAATTGATCAAGAAACATCACTTAAACAAGCATTTCTTTTTGCTGATGATATTTTAAGGCAAGGCGTACAAGGGATATCTGATATTATAACTATTCCAGGATTAGTTAATGTAGATTTTGCTGATGTTAGAGCAATTATGTCTAATGCCGGTTCTGCTTTAATGGGTAGTGGAAGCGGCTCTGGCAAATCACGTGCGCTTGATGCTGCTTCTTTAGCTATTTCTTCTCCATTATTAGAGCACTCTATTCGAGGAGCAAAAGGAGTAGTCCTCAACATCACAGGTAGTAGTGATTTGACTTTGCATGAAGTAAGTATTGCGTCAAAAGCTATATATGAAAAAGTGGTAGACAATACTGACGCTAATGTAATTTTTGGCGCGGTAATAGATGAAGAACTACAGGGAGAAATACGTATAACAGTAATCGCAACTGGATTCGGAAGGAATAAAGATTCTGAAGAAAACTTGGAGGCGGTATCCAGTAAAGATGTTGATAATTTAAAAAATTCTTTTACTTCTCCAGAAAAAAAAATACAATCAATAGATTCAGGCGGAATAGATATTCCTTCATTTTTATCTAATCGTCGTGATACCTCTGAATCATAATATTTTACTTAATAAATTAATCAATAATTCTTATATGGTCTAATAAAGACTATATTTTTCTACATAGATTGAAGATAGTTAACCAAATAACATGAAAAAAATATAGGATTTAAAAATTAAATTATTAATATAAAACTTTATTTCTGCCTGAATAAGTAGTTTTTTTATCCTTCAAAAAAATACTATTCTTTAATACCCTACCTCTAAAGGATTAATATGTGTAAGTAAGAGATAAATTTTTTGGTTTAAAAAAGCTTATATTCACACATACATAAAAAATGTTAAATTACATTCTTATACTGAGTATTAGTGGTCTACTTTCCGGATTACTAGCAGGAGTCTTAGGCATTGGGGGAGGTGCTGTTATAGTCTCTTTACTATTAGCATTCCAAAATACACCATTACAGGCTGTTGCTACCAGTAGTGTAGCTATTGTAATTATTGCTTTATCAGGTAGCCTGCAAAACCGTCGAATGGGGAATTTAAACTTACAGAAAGTTTTTTTATTGGGAACTCCAGCAATAATAACAGCACAAGTTGGTGTAAAAATTGCTAACTACATTCCCGAGTATTGGCTATTACTTTTATTTAGCATTCTTCTAACTTTTAATATTTTTTTGTATAGTTACCGGCGCCATCTTACTAAAGTGATTTATCAAAATAACAGCTCTGTGTTCATACATCAGTTTTTAAGTTTATTTACAGGAGGAGTAGGAGGTTTATTAGCTGGCTTGTTTGGAATTGGAGGAGGAGTAATTATGGTTCCTCTACAAATTTTGTTGTTGCGAGAAACTATGCAAATATCAATTCAAAACAGCTTAGGCGTAATTTTTATTACTTCAATTTCTTCCAGTACAGGTCATGCTTTAAACGATAATGTACTTTGGCTCACTGGTTTCATCTTGGGGTGCGGGGGAGTACTAGGAGTACAAGTAGGTACACGTATACTATCAAAACTATCAAATAAAATGGTTACCTTTGGTTTTCATTTAGTTTCGATCATAATATCTATCTATACTTTTAGACAGGCTTGGTTCAGCTATTTAAATTTTTTAGAATTAAACTAAAAAGAAGAGCTTAATGTATGGATTGTCGTAACTTCTTATCAATTATCAATTTGTTACTGACGAGTCAAATGAATAATATTGATTCTTCTTACAAGAAATTCTTTCCGACAGAATAGATGAAAATTTTTCATAAAGAAGATAGTATGTATATAAAATGAATGATCATTCTAGATTAAATCGAAAAATCATAAAGTAGCTACACAATAAAACGATATTACATTTATATATTTGCTTATGCCACGTCGGGATGACTTGAAAAAAATTATGATTTTAGGAGCAGGTCCTATTGTGATTGGACAGGCTTGTGAATTTGACTATTCTGGTACTCAAGCCTGTAAGGCTCTAAGAGAAGAAGGCTATGAAGTTGTATTAGTCAATTCTAATCCAGCTTCGATTATGACTGATCCTGAAATGTCTGACCGAACCTATATTGAGCCTCTTGTTCCTGATATAGTCGAAAAAATTATTGCGAAAGAACTTCCAGATGCATTATTGGCAACGATGGGAGGACAAACTGCGCTTAATATAGCTGTATCATTAGCTAAAAGTGGAGTTTTAAAAAAATACAATGTTGAATTAATTGGCGCGCGACTATCAGCTATTGAAAAAGCAGAAGATAGAGAATTATTTAAACAGGCAATGAATAATATTGGAGTTCCTGTTTGCCCCTCCGGTATTGCTAATACTCTAGAAGAAGCCAAAAAGATTGCAACTAAAATTGGTTCTTATCCACTAATCATTCGTCCTGCATTTACTTTAGGAGGTACAGGAGGAGGAATTGCTTATAATCGAAAAGAGTTTGAGGGTATTGTACAACTCGGTTTAGATGCATCTCCAGTATCTCAGATCTTAGTAGAACAGTCACTATTGGGGTGGAAAGAATATGAGTTAGAAGTCATGAGAGATCTAGCAGATAATGTTGTCATTATTTGTTCTATCGAGAATTTTGATCCCATGGGAGTACATACAGGAGATTCGATCACAGTTGCACCAGCTCAAACTTTAACAGATAAGGAATATCAAAAATTGAGAGATTATTCCAAATCTATAATTAGAGAGATAGGTGTAGAGACAGGAGGGGCTAATATTCAATTTTCTGTAAATCCTTTGAATGGTGACACTATTGTTATTGAGATGAATCCTCGAGTCTCGCGTTCATCTGCTCTAGCTTCCAAAGCGACAGGATTTCCTATCGCTAAATTCGCTGCTAAACTCGCTGTTGGTTACATTCTTAATGAAATCAATAATGATATAACTAAAAAAACCCCAGCTTCATTTGAGCCAACCCTTGATTATGTGGTAACAAAAATACCACGTTTTGCTTTTGAAAAATTTCCTGGTTCTCAGGCGGTTCTAACTACTCAAATGAAATCAGTGGGGGAAGTTATGGCCATTGGTCGTACTTTTCAAGAATCTTTCCAAAAAGCTTTAAGATCATTAGAAACAGGACATCATGGTTTTACTTGTAATCAAGCATTAGATCTTCCTTCTTTATCTGAAATACGTTCTAAATTGAAGATTTCAAGTCCTGATAGAATTTATTCGATTTATAAAGCCTTAAAGCTAGGCATAACAATAAAAGAGATTCATGAATTAACTGCTATTGATGTTTGGTTTTTAAATAAACTAAAAGATATTTTTGATACTGAAAAATATTTTGAACAAGTTAATCTCAAAGATATAAGCAAAATAGAAATGAGATTAATTAAACAAAAAGGTTTTAGCGATAATCAAATAGCTAGTATTACTAACACTTCAGAGAATGAGGTTAGAGAATATCGTAAAAGTTTAGGTATTATTCCAGTCTATAAAGTTGTAGATACTTGTGCTGCTGAATTTGAAGCTTTTACTCCTTATTATTACTCTACTTATGAATTAGAAGATACGGAAGTTTTATGGACTAAAAAACCTAAAATAATGATTTTAGGTGGAGGACCCAATCGTATCGGGCAGGGAATAGAATTTGACTATTGTTGTTGTCATGCCTCTTTTGCTCTTACTAAAGCTGGTTATGAAACTATAATGGTCAATTCTAATCCAGAAACTGTCTCTACAGATTATGATACAAGTGATCGTTTATATTTTGAACCTTTAACAAAGGAAGACATTTTAAATATCATTGAAGTAGAAGCTCCTGAAGGAGTCATTATCCAGTTTGGGGGACAAACACCACTAAAACTTGCAGTACCTCTGCAAGAATATCTTGACAGTCCAAATTGTTCTGTTCAAACAAAGATATGGGGAACATCTCCTGATTCTATTGATTTAGCAGAAAATAGAGAACGCTTTGAAAAAGTACTATGCGATCTTGAAATTAAGAAGCCTCCTAGTGGAATTGCTCGTAGTTTTGAACAATCTTTAGATATTGCTTCTCATATTGGATATCCTGTGGTAGTTCGTCCTTCCTACGTATTAGGAGGACGAGCTATGCAAATTGTTTACTCTGATAAAGAACTAAAACACTATATGAATTATGCAATTCAAGTAGAGCCTGATCATCCAATCTTAATTGATAAATTTTTAGAAGATGCTATCGAAGTTGATGTTGATGCTTTATGTGATAAAACTGGTGTAGTGGTCATTGGAGGTATAATGGAACATATTGAGCAAGCAGGCATACACTCTGGAGATTCAGCTTGTTCAATTCCTTTCACAACACTTTCTCAAAAAGTTCTTAGTATTATCCGTGATTGGACATATCAGCTAGCTAATAGCTTGAAAGTCATTGGATTAATTAATATTCAATATGCAGTACAAGGAGAAGAAGTTTATATATTAGAAGCTAATCCAAGAGCATCTCGCACTGTTCCGTATGTATCTAAAACTACAGGACGGCCTCTCGCTAAAATTGCTTCTCTGCTTATGTCAGGGAAAACTTTACATGAATTAGATGTACATACAGAACTTATTCCTCGTTATGTTTCTGTCAAAGAAGCTGTTTTACCTTTTCAAAAATTTCCTGGGACAGATACTCTTTTGGGACCGGAAATGCGTTCTACCGGTGAAGTGATGGGTATAGATGATGATTTTGGCAAAGCATTCGCAAAGGCAGTAATTGCTTCTGGCGTAAACTTACCTACTAGTGGAACTGTTTTTATCTCTACTAGCGATAAAGATAAAATTTTAACTGTTCCAATAGCTAAAGATCTAGAATATTTAGGATTTAAAATAGTTGCAACGTCAGGTACTCAGGAGGTCTTAGAAAGTAATGGAATTAAAGGGGTTGAAGCAATTCTAAAGCTTCATGAAGGTCGACCACATGTTATTGACTGGATTAAAAACAAAAAAATTCAATTAATTATAAACACTCCAAATGGAGAAGAATCACAAGTAGATGCACAAAAAATCAGAAGAACAGCATTAGATTATCAATTACCAGTAATTACAACTATAGCTGGTGCTAAAGCTACAGTTACTGCTATTCGTTCTTTACAAAGTCAGCCTCTTAAAGTTAAAGCATTGCAAGACTATATCTGCTAGTATTTTTTAGTAGTAAGAATACTTAGCTTATATAATTTACCTATTTAACAACATATCTTTTATCTACTAATTAAGATTATTTAACTTAAAATCAAATAATCTATTAAAAACTTTAAAAATATTTTATGGAATTGTAACAGTAAAATATTTCAAAACACATCATATTTTATACAATCTATTTATTAAGATTTATTTGAACGATTTTTTCTGATTTACCATTAAAAATATCTTCATATAATAAATAATTTTTTTATTGTTACTCTATTAATATCAACAGTCTTGTAGCTTTCATGATATTTTTGTTAAAAACTAAGGTACTATTTGCAGGTACATACTACAAACTCTAATTTTATAAGTATTTTGATATATGACAAAGTAAAATTATTGTTCTAAGATCTATTAATTTAAAATTTGATTATATGACATTACCCATTGTTGCAATTATTGGACGTCCTAATGTAGGTAAATCAACATTAGTCAATCGTTTAGCAAAAGACCGACAAGCAATTGTTCATGATGAACCAGGAATTACTCGCGATCGTACTTATAGAAAGGCCTTTTGGCGCACTCATGATTTCCTTGTAGTAGATACTGGTGGTTTAGTTTTCAATGATAATACCGAATTTCTTCCCTTAATTCGAGAACAAGCTATGACAGCATTAAGCGAGGCTCATGCAGCAGTTTTTGTAGTAGATGGACAATTAGGTCCTACTGCAGGGGATTATGAAATAGGAGACTGGCTAAGGCAACAAAAGATTCCAGTATTGCTTGCAGTTAATAAATGTGAATCTCCTGAACATGGATTGATACAGGCAGCACAGTTCTGGGAATTAGGACTAGGAGAACCTTATCCAATTTCAGGAATTCATGGAAATGGAACAGGAGATTTTTTAGATAAGCTGATTTTAAGTTTACCATCTTCTAATAGTATATCTAATACTGAAGAGATTAATGTTTCTATTATTGGTCGTCCTAATGTAGGTAAATCAAGTCTTTTGAACGCATTCTTAGGGGAAAACAGAGCTATTGTTAGTCCTATTTCTGGTACGACAAGAGATGCTATTGATACGGTCGTAGAACGAAAAGGAAAAGTTTATCGCCTAGTTGATACAGCAGGAATTCGTCGCAAGAAAAATGTTGAATATGGAGCTGAATTTTTTAGTATTAACCGCGCTTTTAAAGCAATTCGAAGAGCAGATGTAGTTTTATTAGTTATTGATGCTATTGATGGAATAACAGAACAAGATATTAAGTTAGCAGATCGTATTATTGATGAAGGACGGTCAGCAATAATTATTGTTAATAAATGGGATGCTGTTGAGAAAGATGCCTACACCATTTATTCACATAAAAAAAATATAATGAACCGACTGTATTTTATGGAATGGGCAGATCTTATTTTTGTTAGCGCAAAATCAGGACAACGAATTGAAAAGATTTTTCCTTTAATAAATATGGCATTAAAAGAGCACCGTCGTCGTATTAATACTTCTGTAATTAATGAAGTTTTGGAGGAGGCTATAAGATGGCATTCTCCTCCTACAACAAAACAAGGTAAGCAAGGTAAAATTTACTACGGAACTCAAGTATCTAATCAACCTCCAACTATTGCTCTATTTGTTAATGATCCTAAAAGATTCAATGACAACTACCGACGATATATTGAAGGACAATTTCGCCAACAAATCGGTTTTGCGGGAACTCCCATTCGCTTGCTCTGGAAAGGTAAAAAAGTACGAGATGTTGATTTGAAATTAGACCATACGATCAAAAATTAATATAATTTTTTAGCATCTTAAATAATTGCTATGAACTTAAATACTTAGTATTTATTAAAATATGCTTATTCTTAATATAAGATTGTTTAAGCAACAATTTAGTAAGTACAATTGTTTTGAGATAATACAGAAGATTAAAATTATTTTGTAAAGTGTGTATGAGGAGAAATTTATGAAACTTGCTTATTGGATGTATGCTGGACCAGCACATATTGGTACCCTTCGTATTGCTAGTTCTTTCCATAATGTGCATGCAATTATGCATGCTCCCCTTGGTGATGACTATTTTAATGTTATGAGATCTATGTTGGAGAGGGAAAGGAACTTTACCCCTGTAACTGCAAGCGTTGTAGATCGTAATGTTTTAGCTCGTGGATCTCAAGAAAAAGTTATTGATAATATTGTTCGAAAAGATAAAGAAGAAAGTCCAGATCTTATTGTTTTAACTCCTACATGTACTTCAAGTATTCTGCAAGAAGATTTAGGTAACTTTGTAGAACGTGCGCAGATGGATACAAAAGGAGATGTTATTTTAGCTGATGTCAATCATTATCGTTATAACGAGTTACAAGCAGCAGATAGAACTTTACATCAGATTGTAAAGTTCTATCTGGATAAAGCAAAGAAAAAATGTGAATTATTAACTGAAAAGACACAAAACCCTTCTGTTAATATCATAGGTATATCTACCCTTGGTTTTCATGCTAAGCATGATTGTACTGAATTACAAAAATTGATGAAGGACTTGGGAATTACTATAAATATGATAATTCCTGAAGGAGCTTCAGTTCATGATTTAAAAAATTTAACTAAAGCATGGTTCAATTTAGTTCCTTACAGAGAACTAGGATTAAGCGTTGCTGAATATTTAGATTCGGAATTTGATATTCCTTATGTTGATATAACACCCATAGGAGTTGTTGAAACGGCAAAATGTATTCGTAAAATTCAGCAAATAATCAATGCACAAGGTAAAGATGTAAATTTTGAAAATTATATTAATCAGCAAACATTATATGTTTCTGAAGCAGCTTGGTTTTCAAGATCAATTGATTGCCAAAATTTAACAGGTAAAAAAGCAGTAGTTTTTGGTGACAACACTCATGCTGCAGCTATGACAAAAATTTTAGCTAGAGAAATGGGGATAGATGTTGTTTTAGCTGGAACGTATTGTAAGTATGATGCTGAATGGTTTAGAGAACAAGTTAGCGAGTACTGTGGTGAAATATTAATTAGTGATGATAATGGTGAGATTGCTAATACAATAGCACGTTTAGAACCTTCTGCAATTTTTGGAACACAAATGGAGCGCCATGTTGGAAAAAGATTAAACATTCCATGTGGAGTAATTGCATCACCAATTCATATTCAGAACTTTCCCATAGGATATAAGCCTTTCTGTGGATATGAAGGAACAAACCAAATTACTGATTTAATTTATAATTCTTTTACATTAGGAATGGAAGATCATTTGCTTGAAATTTTTGGTGGACATGACACCAAGGAAACAATTACTAGAGGAATATCTGCTAATTCTGATCTGGCTTGGAATAAAGAATCACAGACGGAATTAAATAAAATCCCTGGTTTTGTACGAGGAAAAGTAAAGCGTAATACAGAAAAGTTTGCTCGTGAACGTAACTTCTCTGAAATTACACTTGAAGTAATGTACGCAGCTAAAGAATCAATTGGAGCTTAAGCTTATTTTAAAGTTAATGTAAATTTTATAAGTAAATTAAAGTTATTAAAACACAATTAGTTAATACTATGTTTTAGTAACTTTAGCTTACTACAATCGCTTAGTAGATAAAGCAATTATAAAAAGATCTTAAAAAAACTATTTATTCATCAAATTATCTATAAAATTTTATTTTTTTTAATATTTAAGCTATTTATAGCTATTGAGAAATGATAGAAATTATTAATAGTTTATTTTAAAGTTCTCACCGCAATAGTACTCGTATTAAAGTTATAATCTTTACCTTCTAGTTCAATTTTAGTACCAATTTTAATTTTTTGCTTCCCTATGACTGCTCCTGTATCTGTAAGTTGTGCATCACCTGTAAGTGTTAAAATCATATCTTGAAAAAAGATAATTTCTGGCCTTGGATCAGGAAGAGCTTTTACAGAACCATCAGGTTGAGGAACTGCTACAGTTCTGGGAAGTGGTGTAATCTTTTTAATTTCAAATTCTCCAGCAGGCTGATGACGAATTACAATATTAGTCATTTTAGTTTCTTTGAATTGATTAATAAGTAAAGTTGGATCGCTTACTCCTAAGCCTCTTACAATAACATCAACTTCAATTGGAGTTCTAACAACTTGAGCAATAGTACTAGTCCCAGACTTGTTTGGAACAACGAAAATACTAACGATAGCTAAAAAGATAGCTAATGCAGCTCCTAGATCTAGAATACTAACCTTTCCCAGTAAACGGCCTTTAGAATCTAATAGTTCCATGAGTATATCCAAAAAGTTATAAAAAAAAATTACAAATACAATAAAATTTTATTAAAAAGACGAAATATTAAAGGAAAAATATCCCTAATACTTAAATAATATGTTATTTGACATAAAAAAATTTTATTTACTAATAAATTTAGTATGATTTACGAGTAGAATTATCAAATTATGCTTTTATTTAAGAAATAATCTATAGTTTATAAGACTTATTATATTTATATCACCATACAAAATAAATCATTAATATGTTTTAAAAAAATTTTTTCTTATTCTAGATGCTTTTTTAAAACAACTTACATATTGTTGACAACCTTCAGAAAAAACAATATTTAATTTGAGCGGATCACCTTGAAGTTTATCTATACTATGAGCAGTAGTGTTTTCGCTTTTATAGGAACTAATATCTAATGTTTTGCGATCTTTCACTTCGCCAGCTTTACTATCAACATAAATAATAGTATTACGTTTATTGAATTCTTCTCCTATTGACTGAATTAGTTCTAAGAAGTTTCTATCGCTACCTCCTCTAACACAAATAAATTTCCCAGAGTCTTCTATAATTTCACTAGTAATCGTATCACCCACTCCTATGATAGTTGGAATGTAAGAAGGGTTGAAGTTGTCTCTTATCAAAGATAAAATTTCTCTTTTGGTTTTAGGTACTTGTTTAAAATTAAAATTTTTTCCTAAAGGATAGTTACCAGTTTTTTTATATACGTAATTATTTAAGATTAATAAAACTCCAGCCTCTTTTGTGGCATTCTTTAACATAAATTGAAAGTCCGTTGTTCCAGAACTTTTATTTTGAGCAAATTGTATAATTTCTTGTCCTTGTTTATCTTTTCCTAAGTTAACTGTACAGTGTATAAAGAAAGAATTAGATAAGCCTTCTTGTTTAGCTTTTTCTAGTAATTCACACATCAGCTCATAAGTAAAATTTTGTAGTTTTATATAGTTACTTTTTTGCCGATTCAAAAGATCATAAAAGGTATTAAGGTTAACAGTAGGAGATACTCTATTAAACAAAACTGTTTTTTGTATTGATTTTTCTATTATGTCTTTACCTAAACTAAAATTATTTTTAGTAAAAAACTTTATAAATTTTTTTTGAATATATTTAGGTACTAAATCTAAAAAAATTAATTCTTTTGCACTTATGCCCGAATAAGCAACATCTCCATTAGAATCTTGCCATTGCACACTTCCTGCTGCTAATCCCGCGAAATATAATTGTTTGTCTTTTACTAATCTAATTTTGTTTTCGTAAGCCTTCTCAATAATAGAGTTAACTCCGTTTTCTCCACTGTGTTCTCCGTTTGTTAGAACATAAAAACTATCTTTGAATACTTGTACAGCCTCTACATACTTTTTATCTATTCTTCTAGCTGAAGGTTCTTTGACTAATTCCATACAAACTCCATCAAGATCTTGAATTATAAGTAAGTTGGGTTCACCAGCTAATTGTTTAATAAGCATTTCATAGTTAAAAAGTGAAGAATATTTGTAGGGCAACGAGGAAGAAATTAACATAACATCTTAAAGTGTGAAATCATATTCATGGTAACAAGCTTTGAAAACACCTATTGGGAATATTTTTCAGCTGTTCTGATTTCTTATTCATATTAAAAGTTAAGAGAAATATAGTGAATTTAACAAAATATATAACATAATAAATTATTTTGAAAAAGTTATTTTGTAGGACTAATTGAACAATACTTATTTTCTGCCAAAATGGTGGAGATATTCTTTGTTTAGATAAAGCATTTCTACTATTGATTTGGAAACAAAAGGAAAAATCTTCTTATTTTTACTATTCTCGTCTCCTTCTATAAACATTACGAGAAGGAATGAAGGTAACTCTGGTACTTTGATATATGCTGCATCATGGCGAACTTGACTAGTCCATCCAGCTTTTGACCATAGTTCAGCAGTTTCAGGAAGGCCTTCTCCAAAAAAACCTGTAATTTGATTTTCTATTAAATCATTACTAGAGATATTATTAATTGTTCTTTTTAGTAGACTCATCATTTGTAATGATCGTACTAAGGAAACAGCTGTGCCGGAAACGATATTGTGAAATAATTTCGCAACTGCATTAGTAGTTAAAATATTTTGATTACTTCTGATTTCTCCAAGAAATTTTTTTTCTCTTCCATAAGGTCCATCAGACCAAGTTTTTTGATTAACATTGACTCTTTCCAACTCTTTCCAACCTAAAGTTCTAAAATAGGTGTTGATGACATTACGTTTATATTTCCAAGCTGAAAAACTGTTATTAGTTAATTCTGGACCGCTATTTGTATTTGTTAAACTATCTATTACTAAACTGGTCGCATCATTGCTAGACTCGACTATCATATCATTTATGGCACGACTTAACTCAGAGGAAAGATGTACTTTTCCTATCTCTAGCCATTGATGAATAGCAACCAAATAAAATAATTTAATAATGCTAGCTGGATAAATAGGTTCAATACCACGATGATTAACCCCATATATTGAATGTTTTAAAAATTCTTGTGGGAAAATCAATTGTTGATCTTGAATAGTTTTCGTTTGTTTATAAACAATCCAAGTAAATGAACATTGTTCAGCACTGAGTGTAGGAAACTCTGTTAAGGTTCTTTCTAAAATTTGATTCCCTAGTGATTTTAAAACAGTATCTGATTGAAAAAAAGTCATAGAATTATTTTAATTATGTAATATTTAGTATTTCTTCTATATCAGTTTCGATAAAACTAAACCTATTGATAATAGTATTCCACTAAAAAAATGAAACTTAATAGCTATAAATTTACTGTTTTGTACCTTACTAGCTTGATTGTGATATTTCGAGACATGACATACAAGTTTATAAGCGATAGGAAAGCTAAATAAGTTTAAAAAAGTCCAAAAAGATAATATTTTTAATATTGGGAAAAATAATATTAAAAATATTAAGAAGATAATTGTTATTTTTAATACTATGGATCCTAATCTTGTACCAAGAAATACTATTGGTGATCTTTTTCCTGCAGAAAAATCATCTTTTACCTGATGAAAATGAGAACAAAACAAAATAATAGATGTACTAATTCCAATTAAAATTCCGGATGCTAAACTTACAATAGAAAAATGTTGAACCTGAGAATAGTAAGATGCTGATACTGCCATTGGGCCAAATGTGACAAAGCATATAATTTCACCTAGCCCTTTATACCCTAGACGAAAAGGTGGACCTTGGTAACTATATCCTAAAATACAGCAAAGAGTTACTATGCATAATACTGTTAAATCTCGTTGCCACCAAGAAATCAATACAATTCCTAAAATACCTAGTATCAAAAATATATTAGATAGCCAAAATATTAAAGATTTGTTTTTAATCAAATTAACAATAGAGTGAGCTTTATTTTTATCAATTCCTGTATCGGCATCAAAAAAGTCGTTACTAATATTTATCCAAGCAATAATTAAAATAGAAGATATTAAAAATGTTGTAAAAATTTTGAAATTGAATGTTGATATTTCTTCGAATGCAGCTGAACTTCCTACAATTATAGGAATAATAGATACACTATATACTGGTATTTTAATTGCAGCTAACCATAGCTTTTGTCTAGATGTTAATTTTTGTGCGGATACTATACTCATAAAATTTCCAATTTAGAATAATCTCTATGATATGATTCTTAGGAAAACTGTAATTTAAGATATGGGTAATATTCAAGAGACAGCGTTCATATTGTACAAAAGTGGAACAAATTATAAATAAACTTACAATGTCCATTACCCCAATGTTTATTCCTGACAGTACTAGCTTCATAAATAATCCACGCTATCTCGAAAATTTACTGACAACCTATCGAACAAAGTTTAAAAGTCATAATCAATCAGTTATTATAAGTTTATCTTATGTTATCAATACAGTTGACACCCTGTCCGGTTTAAATTTTTTGGCTAACCGAGAAAAATCATGCTCCTTATCAGATACGATTTATTTTTATTGGGAAAACAAGGTAAACAATGAAGAAATCTTAGGTTATGGCGCAACTGAACATTTTTCTATTAATTCCTCACATAGATTTTCTAGCTCTAAAGCCTGTATAAAAGATTGTTTATCGAAGATCATTAAAATAAAAGAAAAAAAAGAAATAAATTCTTTTCCTCGTATTTTTTCTAGTTTTACCTTTTCCAAAAATATAGATAATTCTCATTATCCCTTTCCACCAGCTTTTATTTTTTTACCATATATTCAATTAATAAAATTAGATAATAGCAGTATCTTGACTTTTAACATATCGGTGGAAAAGAAAACAGATATAAAACGAACAGCTTTCAAAATTTTAGCCATAAAAAAATCAATATCCTCTTTAAAGACATACCAAAGCAAAAAAGGAGAATTGAACAAGATAGTTCGCTCTAATATTAATTCAACAAAAATTCAGAAATTTAAAAATTCTGTTCATTTGATTCTAAGATCTATAAAAGAGAATAAATTTCAAAAATTAGTACTAGCTGATTTTTTAGACTTGAAAAATTCTGTTCGTTTTTCTATTCCTCATTGCTTAGATAACCTACGTTCTCATTATCCAGATTGTTATGTCTTCGCAATTAATAATGGAAAGAATCATTGCTTTATTGGAGCTAGCCCTGAACGATTACTGAGTATCAAAAATAGTAAACTCATAACTGATGCATTAGCAGGCTCCTCTCCAAGAGGGAAGAATAAATACGAAGATTCTAATTTAGCTCAAAAGCTTTTAAAAAGTTCTAAGGAAAGATATGAACACCAAATAGTCATTAAATCAATCTTTGAAAGCCTCTTAGGTATAGGTCTTAATCCAAAAGTCTTGCCTTTAAAGATTTTAAAGCTATCTAATATACAACATCTCTGGACTCCAATTTATAGTAAATTAAAGCCTAATATTCATCCTATAGATATAGTTGCCACTTTACATCCTACCCCTGCTGTCTCCGGGTTTCCTACAGCTATAACTTGTAGAAAAATTGAGTATTATGAACAATTTATACGTGGACTTTATGCAGCTCCTCTAGGTTGGGTTGATTCTAATGAAAATAGCGAATTTATTGTGGGTATTCGTTCTGCTCTGATTTCGGATAATAATGCTAGATTATATGCTGGTGCTGGTATTGTTAAAGAATCTTGCTCAGAACAAGAGCTTGCAGAAATTCAATTAAAATTCGAGGGGTTACTTAAAACGTTGTCTTAAAAAAATGTGAAGGTTTCTAAACTATTGATTCTGACAAATTGACTTATAGTCGAGATAGGTCTCAGTTCTCATCACGAGTTCAATGTCCAAGATTAGTGAAACTCATAATAACTGAGTAAACCAAATCCAAATCCACCAAAACAAGTAATAAATAGATTAATTATAATTTGATATCTAGAGACACTAAATTTCTGCATTTCTAGTTTAGCTAGAATTGTACTACAAATTAATAAAAAAATCGTAGAAACATTTACAATCCAACGTAGTAAAAAAACTGTTATGAGCGACCATAGAAAAACAGTTATCATAGCTTTACTATCTGATTTAAAGCTATTACCGAAGACTATTGTTAAGATAGTATCTGGGTTTGATAGCCCTATAATAATTAAGAAGATTATTACAATTGCTATTAAATGTATTAATAAAAAGAACGTCTCATTTTTCATAGATAGGCCGTAAGCATTAACTTTTTGTCCTAACCAGTAGCTCCAATCAGAAGCTGAACTTCCTAGATACCAACCGAAAGAACCGTATGTAAGTAAAATAACGATTAAAGATAAGAAAGGAAACTTAATTAATCTTTTCATAGTTTTGAACTAAAATTTATGTTTTGATAAATAAAATAAAAGTTTTTAAATAGATAACTCTAAGGTATTTAGAGATTAAAATATAAATATTGTAGGAAAGTTATTTCCGAAATAATGTATTAATAGTAAATATACTAAAAGATATCTATTTAATTAGTTAGCATCTATAACACCATTCTATGTAGCAAAATTAAAAATAAATATATTACCTGATAAAATGCTTTACACTCAGTAATTTTTTAATAATTATTCTTTGCGATTACAATTTATAGAGACAGTAGCTTTTAGATTCTTACTTTGTATTCATAATACTATCCTCCTAGTTATTAAACTATCCATAGCAAATCATACGGTTTTGTAAAAAAATTCGTATTGTTTAAGATGTAACAAAGATATAATTTTTTAAGTAGAAATTTGTAGAGTTCAGGCTTTATATATTATAAATTTAATTTGTTGAATAACAGAAGATATTTGGAAGATTTAAATATGTATATCCATATAAATTAATCTTTATTTTTGTTAATATGTTTGGGAGAAAACTAATATTTTAATCTAAAGTAATATTGCTTTTATTCCATAGATATATGATTCTAAAGTCAATTCCTTAAATTGTATTTTATGTAAAATAAAAAGACAAACTGGTAATAGATAGAATAAATTTTATTTTATACTTTACTTATTCTAAAGGATGATATTAAATGTTATGAATATTTCGGATTTCATTTATAAAAACTACTTTTATATGTATTTCTATTACTAATTAATAAATCTTTTTATGTAAATAATTAATTTTATATACAGTAACTACATGTAGTTACTAAACCTTCTATAATATTGGTATTTAGTGAGTAATCATGCATTCTAATACAAATCAGACTGAAATGTCAGTTATCATTCCTTGTTACAATGAAGAGCAAGGCCTAGAGCACCTTTTTGTAAGAATTTTAGAAGTTTTGGATAATCTCAATTTATCTTACGAAGTTATTTGTGTAGATGATGGTAGTCAGGATCAAACTTTAAAATACTTGATTAATTATCATTATCTTTATCCTCAAATCAAAGTAATTAGTCTATCTCGTAATTTTGGGAAAGATATCGCCCTAACTGCAGGACTTGAGAATGCTCAAGGACAAGTTATTATACCTATTGATGCCGACCTGCAAGATCCTCCTGAGCTTATTGAAAAATTACTTCAAAAATGGCGTGAAGGCTATGATGTAGTTTATGGAAAACGGAGATCTAGACAAGGTGAAAGTTTTGTAAAAAGATTTACAGCTAATGCATTTTATAAAGTTATTAGTAAAATCGGCAGTATTTCTATTCCTCAAGATACAGGAGATTTTCGTCTACTAGATAGAAAGGTAGTAGATGCTTTAAAAACTATGCCAGAACGTACTCGATTTATGAAAGGACTTTTTGCTTGGGTAGGTTTTAAACAGACCTATATTGTATATGATCGCCCTAGTAGATTCCAGGGAACTAGTAAATGGAATTATTGGCAATTATGGAATTTTGCTTTAGATGGTATTACTTCTTTTAGTTTAATTCCTTTAAAAGTTTGGAGTTATTTGGGAGTATTTGTTTCATTCTTATCATTTGTATATGGTAGTTTTTTAATTATTAGGACGTTAGTTTTAGGAATTGATGTACCAGGGTATGCCTCTTTGATGGTTACGACTCTATTTATAGGGGGACTACAATTAATCACACTAGGTATATTGGGAGAATATTTAGGCCGTATTTATGAAGAAACAAAACAGCGTCCCTTATATTTAATTAAAGAGCGTCATGGATTTCATATAGACTTTTAAAATTTTCGTCATTCTACCAATTCTTTTCGGTCCATACAGGATGTAAAAAAATAGAATTTGCAACCCTTACGCCTCTTAATTGGTTAAGAAGAGGAAGATGCCCAATTGGTGCATTTAAATTCCAAGTAAATTCTTTTGGATAGTAAGTCCAATGATTATCTTTTTTCCAGCCAATCTTACGCCATAATGCATTAAAGTCTTTTCCAGAAGATAACCAAAGTTTTCTTTGTACAGAAAACCCAAATTTTCCACTAGAATATAGCCACCATAAATTATTTATTGTATGAAGATCCATTACAGGAAAATTGGCAACTTCTGTAAAATAGATCCACTTACGTTGTAATGCCCCTTCACCAGCTAATTCCCATAAAATATGACGAGTTAAAGTATCTGCTTTTTGAAAATTTTGCTCAAGTAATAATTGACTAAGTGGTCTATAGTCAACGTTGGCTTGAGAATCAAGAGGTGCTAATCCATTAGGGAAATAATTCTGAATAAATAATTCTGTTTCAGGCATATTAACTTTATATAGTTCTCGATAAATCTCTCCTTGTATAAGATTAAGATTGTTTATATCTGATAACTTTAAAAAATCTATTAAAACTTCCCATCCAGTATTTCCCATACCAATTAATTGAGGAATTAATTTAAATTGCTCTTTCGATGTTCCATTTACAAACTGATGTGCTAATGTTGGATTCGGAAATTTATTTTCTAAATCATTAATTGTAGAAATTTTTTTGTTAGTCATAAAATTGTCCATTAGAGTTAATTATAATTGTTAAAAAATCTAATAAACACTTCAAAATAAAGTTTTAATTACTAGATTATATAGTTGTTTTATCTGCGAATTACATGATGGTATTATAACTTAGAAGATCTTGTTGATAGGATCTTCTAAAGCGAACAGAAATTTAATTTTATAAGTTTATTTCATCTATTTAAAATACGAGGCAACTACAGACTTCTATTATGTATTATTTCAAGTTTAATGAAATAAAAAATTCTGGGTTTAAAATTAACTAATAATTAATTATTATCAGGTAATTCCAAGGGAAGACAACCCATCATACCTTTTCTAAAATCATTTAGTAGTTGTATTGCTGCCCTTTCCTTATCACCTCTATACAGGCTATTTCCCAAATTCTCAATATATTCTTCCCCAGTAATACCTGAAGGTTCAATTTTATAGCGGAGTTTTAAAATTTTGTCAAAGCTTAACTCCCGTAAGAAATCAATTAGTGCAGCTGCAACTTCTTGATTATCATAGGCAGCTTCTCCAATATCTTCACAAATTGCAAGTTTAATAGCGTCTTTTTGATTTTCTAATTTAACTGGAATAACTCCTGGAGCATCTAAGAGCTCGATAGTTTTAGAAATACGTATCCATCGAAGTTGTCGAGTAACACCTGCACGTCTAGCACTAACAGCTACTTTACGTCCTAGCAGGCGATTGATTAAGGCTGATTTACCTACATTAGGAAATCCAATTACTACTGCTCTAATTGGTCTAGGTTTCATACCACGATCAATCCTTTTGATATTAACTAAATTTCCGGCTTCTTTCGCTAATTGATTTAAAGACTTGATACCTTTCCCTTGCTTAGCATTAGTAAAATGAGCTATTTCTCCTTTATCCTTAAACCAATGTAACCACTTTGAGTATAAAGATTCTGGTATCATATCCATTCGATTAAGTACAGTAATTTTAGGCTTACCTTCTATCCACTGATCAATATTAGGATGATGTGAAGCAATTGGAATTCTTGCATCTAAAACTTCAAAAATAACATCGATATTTTTAATTTGCTCTTTAAGTTGCCGCTCTGCTTTAGATATATGACCTGGATACCATTGAATTATTGACATAATTAAATAATTGCTAAAATAATTGCCTAAAGATTATTAGAATAAACTGTAATGAAATTACCAAATCAAAGATGGAATATCGCTTCACCTAACTCTGAAAAAATTCAATTATTAGCCAAGGAAATGAAAGTCTCCAACTTGATCATTAAAATAATTTTAAATCGGGAGATAGATACATCACATTTGGCTCGTATTTACCTAAATCCCAATGAAGAGATTTTACCTCCTCCTTTAGCAGAATTTCCAGATTTGTATAAAAGTATTAACCTTTTAATAACAGCTATTGAGAGACAAGATAAGATTGCAATTTGTGGAGATTATGATGCTGATGGTATGACCAGTACTTCTTTGTTGTTAAGAGCTTTGAAGTATTTTGGAGGAGATGTCAATTATAAAATTCCTAATAGAATTAAAGATGGTTATGGTATTAATAAACAAATTGTAGAAAATTTGGCTAAAGATGGCGTTAAATTAATATTGACAGTGGATAATGGTATTGCAGCTTATGAGCCCATAAAAAAGGCTGTAGAATTGGGGCTAAATGTTATTATTACGGATCATCATGATATACCTAAAAAATTACCACCTGCAGATGCCATTCTAAATCCTAAATTATTATCTACTCAATCACCCTACAGCGGACTGGCTGGAGTAGGAGTTGCATATGTTTTGGCTTTAACTCTTGCTCAAACTTTACATAAAACAGAGGGCATCATAGCCTCTTTATTGGAACTTTTTACATTAGGTACTATTGCAGATTTAGCCCCTTTGACTGGAGTTAATCGTCGATGGCTCAAGCAAGGGTTGAAACAATTACCTAATTCGCAATTACCAGGTATTCAGGCTTTAATAAAAGTTTCAGGTATTAGTGATGAACAAAAACAGTTAAGATCAGATGATATAGGATTTAAGCTAGGGCCAAGAATTAATGCGGTAGGGCGTATTGGTGAACCAAAAACTGCCATTGAGTTGTTAACAACTGATAGTCCAGAGGTTGCACTTAAAAGAGCGTTGGAATGTGAAGAAATTAATAGTATAAGAAAATCTTTATGTGAGAAAATCGAACAGGAAGCTATAGACTTAATAGAAGATACTCCTCTAAATTATCAAGAGAAAAGAGTTTTAATAGTAATTCAACATAAATGGCATCATGGAGTGATTGGTATTGTAGCTTCTCGTTTAGTTGAACGCTATGGAGTACCAGTTTTTATTGGAACTTATGAAGAAGATGATGAAAATAAAATTCGTGGTTCAGCTAGAGGAATTCCAGAATTCGATATTTTCAATGCTTTACAATACTGCGATGATTTGTTAGATAAATTCGGAGGACATAAAGCTGCAGGCGGATTTAATTTAAAGCAAAAAAATTTAAAATTTTTTGAGGAAAGACTTAGTGAATTTGCTCATCAACATCTTCAGTTACACCATATTAAACCTCTTATTAAAATTGATAGTGAAATTAACTTCAAAGATATAGATAATAATTTATATGAAACACTTGATTCCCTACAACCTTGGGGTATTGGAAATGCTATCCCTATATTTTGGACATCCAATATAATAATATTAAAACAAAAAATCATAGGGAATAATCATCTTAAACTATTATTAGCTCAAAATGATGGTAAACAATTTCAAGCTGTAGCTTGGCGTTTTGGAGCTTATTACCCTTTACCAAAGCAATTGGATATAGCCTATAAGTTATCTAAAAATTCGTGGAATGGGCAAAATAATATTCAGTTAGAAATTGTAGGAATGCGTATTCCTTCATCCATAGATGAAGAATTGCAAAGTACGTTTGAGTTTAATGGTAAACAATATATTTGTTCCATAAAAGACAAAAAATTAAAGATTAAAAATCTAAAAGGAAAAACATTATCTATTTATAAAGGAGAAAAATATGGATTATTAGAAAATAGTCATGAAAACATAAAAACAATTGATATTACACATCAGCCATACTACACCATAGTTAAAATGGCTCTGAACTCTTTGAATTTATGATGTAATTATATCAAGATTCTCATTTATATTATAAAAATTTATAGTAGCTATTCCTAAAAAACATACTAGTCCTTTTTAGTTAATACCATAGTTTAGTTCCTATCCATTTTTTACTAAAGTGAGAGAGTGAAGTAATTATCACTCCACCATCTCATTTAGCTTTAAAACCAAATATAATTTGCAAAAATACTAAAATTATTTCCTAACATTGTTATTATTTTATGGGTTACGGGAAGACTATCAATAACCATCGCTGTACACAGTAACATTAAATATAGGATAGAAAATTTAAATAATGACCGTGCTAAACTTTTATCTAAAGGGTTTTGTTTCAATAACCAAGTTTTTTGAGCAAATATACCTCCCAAAATGACTGCAGAGATACCATATAATAAACCTAAGGTCTCAGTCGGATACACTAGTAAAAAAGTACATGGGATGACCAATAAAGTATATAACCAAATTTGATGTACTGTTGATTCTTCTCCTTCTACTACAGGCATCATAGGGACATCAACTTGCGCATAATCATCTTTAAGCATCAGCGCCAATGCCCAAAAATGAGGAGGAGTCCACAAAAAAATTATGGTAAATAATATCCAAGGTGCCCAACTTAAATCTCCTGTAACCGCAGCCCAGCCTACAAGAGGAGGGATAGAACCAGCTGCACCGCCAATAACAATATTTTGTGAACTATTACGTTTAAGAAAATGAGTATAAACCAGCATATAAAATACTATGCCAGACATGGCTAACAACCCACTAAGAAGATTAATATAGGCAACAAAAAGACTAAAAGATAAAAATCCTAATATAAAAGCAAATATAAGAGCGTGACGAGACCTAACCCGACCTGATGGGATAGGACGAGTTCTAGTTCTCAACATTTCATAATCAATATCTCGATCATAAATGCAATTCATTACTTGAGCTGAGGCAGCCGCGAGGGTTCCTCCAAATAAAGTTATAAATAATTTAAAAGAATTAACTTCACCATTAGAAGCAATCCACATAGATGCAGCAGTGGTGATAAGTAACAAAGGAATAATCCTAGGTTTAGTTAACTGATAATAGCTTTTGATAACTTGTAAAAAGTTTTCGTTACGGTAAACAACGTCAGTCCCAATCATGAATTCACACCATATTCTATTAATTTATAATTTATAATTTACCAAGGGAAAATTAACTTTCTCTCGGAACACTGCGCATTGCTAAAGTTGTCAGAGCTACTAAAGTTCCAAATAACATAACACCGACAGTATGGTGAGTTATGGTTAAAGGTTCTACTTGTAAATGTAAATAGAAAGTCGCAGTTCCTAAGAGGATTTGACATATTACTATTACTCCAGCAAGCCAAACAAGTTTTTTTAGAGAAGGGTGAAGACTTGAGGTTCGCCAAGTCATAAAAACTAAGCTTAATACTCCGAGAGTTGTCGGTAAGACACCAATAATATGACTGTTCATAACAGTGCATAATTGAGACTCCTCAAAGCATTGATGTAAAGCCCAGCGGGAACCTACTAATCCTCCCAAAAGGCATTGTATATAAACTAAACCAGTTACTAGTAGCCCAACCCAGCGTAAATTACTATTATCTTGAACTTCCAAAGGAGGATTTAATGACAATGCAGTAGTGACTAACACTCCAAAAAAAAGTAAAGCGGTACCCAAATGTGCAGTAACGATATCAAATCGTAACATTTTAGTAACAGTAAGTCCTCCTAAAATTCCCTGAAACAGAATTAAAATAAGTGCTAGTAGTGCAGACCAAGGCAACCATTTTGGAAGTTGCTCACGAAACCAGCAAGAAATCATTAACAAGATTATAGTGCTTATTCCAATTAAAGAAGCATCAAGACGGTGGAACCATTCTAAAAAAACTTGTAAGTTCATTTGTTTGGTAGGAACTAGCTGACCGTAGCATAATGGCCAATCTGGACAAGCTAAACCTGCATTCATAACCCTTGTTGCACTTCCGACTGCCATTAATAGAAGAGTAGCAATAGCAATTTTCCATATAAAAGATTTTGTCCATTTTCGGACTTTCAGACTATTATCTTGAGTGTTTATTTGTTCTATCAGAACAGTTCTTGTCATAACATTTTATTTATCTAATCAAACAACTTTTGCGATTCATAAAGTATAAACTCCACAACACAAAATTATTGTTATACGGCCAAACTAGTTCAAATCTTACTGAAGAGTTTATGATTTATGCATTTATTTTCAAAAATTTTTGCTAATCCTTTAGATTCAGTTAATGATTACTTTACGTTTCTTAACAATAGATTAAAGATTGTGGACTGTTTGATTATTCCAAAAAATAACATTTAAAATAAGTTTGGCTTAATTGTAATTTATAATAGACTCGTAAATGCTAATTCAAGCAGAATACATCTTAACCTAAAGATAAATAATATTTTACAATAGTTAACAAAGAAATAACTGATTAAGCATATAAAGAAAGTCATATTACATGTCTAATAGTCCAAATTTATATATTTTTTTATTTATATGATTTTCTATAAATACTTTATAAGTAGCAGTAGCCTACATTCTCTCCAATACATCAATACCTAGTAAGGAAAGACCTAGCTTAAGAGTTCTAGCTGTCAAATTACATAGTATTAATCTAGAAAATTTTACAGAATCTACTGATTTTAATACTGGACAATTTTCATAAAAACGATTAAATCTTTTACTTAATTCATACAAGTATTCACAAAGACGATTAGGGAGAAGTGTGTCTTCAACTACTTCAATTACTTCATTTAGCTGCAATAAATATTTAGCTAAATCTATTTCTGATTCATCTTGTAAAGTAAATTGAGTACTCATTTCTAAACTAGTATTTTCTATTCCCCCTTCTCTTAAAATACTTTTAATCCTAGCATAGGCGTAAAGCATATAAGGAGCAGTATTGCCCTGTAATGAAAGCATTTTACTATAACTAAATACATAATCACTATTACGATTTTGGCTAAGATCAGCATATTTTACAGAGCCAATACCTACAATATTAGCTACATTGTCAATAAATTCCGGAGATTCTTGTCGATCTTCTACTTGTAATCGATTTTCTAAATTCTTACGGGCCTGATAAATCGCTTTATCCAATAATTCCCTAAGTTTAATAGTCTCTCCTGAGCGAGTTTTTAGTTTCTTTCCATCTTCTCCCTTAACAAGTCCAAAAGGGACATGCGATATATTGATCTCTTCTAATAAAAAATTAGCTTTTTTAGCAACCTGAAAAACTTGTGTAAAATGATTGGATTGACCTGAATCAGTTATATAAATAATCCGTTTAGCTTTATCTACATTAATTCTATATTTCAAAGCAGCTAAGTCTGTAGTAGCGTAATTATAACCATCGTCAGACTTTTGAACAATTAAAGGAAGAGGATTACCAGCCTTATTAGTAAACCCTTCTAGAAAAACACATTTAGCTCCATCACTTATTTCTAGAATCTTTTGTTTATCTAAATCATTAATGGTTTCTTCTAAAAAAGAATTATAAAAGGATTCCCCTCTTTCAACCAGTCGAATTTGTAACATATCATAAATGATTTGGAACTCTTGGCGAGACTGCTCACATAGTAATTGCCATGCTTTACGATACTCTTTGTTACCTAACTGTAGCTTAACTACTGCTTCTCTAGAAATTTTTTGAAATTGAGGATCTTCATCAAAACGTTTTTTTGCTTGTTTATAAAAATTGACCAAATCCTGTATTTGTAGGACATTTGCTTCAGACAGAGCATCAGGGAATACTTCTTTTAAGTAAGAAATCAGCATTCCAAATTGTGTTCCCCAATCTCCTACATGATTTAATCTTAAGACGTCATGACCTATAAATTCTAGAACACGAGAAATGGAATCACCAATAATTGTGGATCTAAGGTGACCAACATGCATTTCTTTGGCTATATTCGGACTGGAAAAATCAACGATTATTTTTGAGCGATTATCAGTTTTTACAATTCCTAGTCTTTCATCATCATATAATAATTTAAGTTGATCCTCTAAATAGCTCTTTTTAATTCTTAAATTAATAAAACCAGGACCACCTATAGAAGGAATATCATATACTTGGCTTGTAGGTAAATTATCAATAATTATCTGAGAAATCTCTCGTGGGTTTTTTTTTAATTTCTTGGATAACTCAAAAGCAACATTTACTTGATAATCTGCATATCTAAAGTCTTTAGCTATCGATACTTGAGGATTAATAGACTTTAATTCTTCACCAAATGATTTAATCAATGTATGGCTGAAATCTTGAATTATTTTTTTATTAAGAGGAATCATCTAGATTATTAATATTCTAAAACAGCTGGCATTTTCAGGTTATCATACCAAAGACTATGACATAGCCTAGATCATGATAAAAGTTAAGTAATTTAAAATTTTTAATTATAAATAATTGTATAATCTTAGTAGAATAGAAATTCTAGATCAATCTTAGAAGCAACATCAAGTAGTACTTTAGTATCTTCTGTATCTTTTATATAAGGCAACATCCCTAGCACTGGAACATGTGTTAAAGACTGAATAAGATTAACTGGCGCTAGCTCAAAATTTTTTTCTTGAACTAAAGGACATATACAATTTAGTATTATTCCCTTTATATTTACCTTGTTTTTTGCTGCTAGCGCAATGTTAGCTCCAACCTGATGAATTGTATTTTGTTCTATTGGCACTATTAAAATAGTTGGTAAGTTCCATATTCCAATAATATCAGATACTAATAGTTCTTTTGTAATAGGAGAACCTAAACTATTAGCTCCTTCCACTAAAACTAAATCTAGCTCATCTTGTAAAGAATTTAAAGTTTTCCATAATTTACCTAAAAGATCAGAACATGGGTTATTTACATTCATGAGATCTTCAATGCTTGGCAATTGAGATTTAACAATTTTTATATTGTTTAGTGAATTAGAAGTATAACTCTCAAGTAGTTCATTTTCCTTTTTCCCGTTCTCCGCTAGACTTAAAATTCCTAAAGATTCTTCGTAAAAATAAGTTTGTTTATAAATAGCTAAAATTTTTGTTAGTAGAGTTTTCCCGGAGCTGGGAACTGTTCCTGTAATAAATAATGTTTGCATTTAACTATATTAAAAAATGATTTGTTAGCTGATTATGATTATGGATTTATTAGAAATATTTTTCTATATAAAAATCTTTACAATAGATCTAAAGTATTAAGCTTCTATTAAAAATTATATAGCTTAACTAGGTAATACATAAATTTTAATAAAATATAAAAGTTATTTAGGCTATTTACTATGAAAACGATTAAGCTATATGATTTTTACTAAAATTATTCTTATTCGTTAGCTATATTTCCATTAAAATTAGTAGTTTTCTTATTTACTACAAAAAAATAAAAATTTTGTAATTGCTAATTGTATTCTAATTGCAATCATAGGTAATGACTGAAAGAAAGTATAAATTAGATAATAGTAGAATGATACCTTTGATTTATAAATAAAATTGCATTAAGACTAAGATGATTTATAAAAAAACGGGACTTTTTTCCCATTACTTTACTTGAAGATAATAACCTTGTATATCAACATATTGCGCCAGATTTTTAATTTAAACTCTTACTTTTATAAAGATATATATAGCTTTATGCATTAAGTACCTAGGATGCAAAATGTTAGTTATAAAATTTTTAGCAGTTATGTCAGTAAAATTTTATAATAATAAATACTAATAAAAGTTAACATGTTACTTTCCTCAAAAACACCCTGAAAATCAATAATGCATAAATATTCTCGATCAATTTGGAAAATGAAAATATTTTTTTAAAAACGGAAGATTATGTAAGCTTAACAGAGTTTCATCTGATACTAAGCTAATCTAAATTAGTACACTAAATTAAATTCGTTACTCATTTGGTTTATAACTATATTTTTCTAACTTTTAGTTGATACTAATGTAGATAGAAAGATTATGATATGAATTGTGGGTTAAGAAAAATAAATTTACTTTTTAGACTTAGTAACAACTTTTAGTCAATAAGTAAATAAAATTGTTAGATACATATTTATAGTGATGACTATAAAATCGACATTATCCTAACGTATGTATCTAAGTTCACAAGAGTAACGTGGTCGTATTGCATCATTAAAACTAAGTCAATCGATACTTATACACTGTGAAATCTTCCTCCAGCTACTGTAATGGAGTAAAGGTTATTTAACCTCTGTAAACACATAAATGAAAAACTAAACCTATGAGCGCAAAAACAAAAGTTCCTGTTAATATTTACCGTCCTAATAGTCCATACGTTGGTAAGTGTTTAGAAAACTATGCTTTAGTTAGTGAAGGAGGTAGTGGAATTGTTCAACATTTGACATTTGATTTGTCTGGTGGTGATCTTCACTATTTAGAAGGACAAAGTATTGGAATTATTCCTCCTGGAGTTGATGAAAAGAAAGGAAAACCTCACAAACTAAGACTATACTCTATTGCGTCTACTCGTCATGGGGATAAAAATGATGATAAAACCATTTCCTTATGTATTCGTCAACTAGAATATCAGCATCCAGAAACTAATGAAACAGTATATGGAGTGTGTTCTAGTTTTCTATGTAATCTTGAAGTTGGTGCAGAAGTATCCATCTGTGGGCCAGTTGGCCAAGAAATGTTGCTTCCTGATGATGAAGATGCAAATATTATCATGTTGGCAACAGGTACAGGTATAGCACCTTTCCGTACCTTTCTATGGCGTATGTTTAAAGAACAACATACAGATTATAAATTTAAAGGTTTTTCTTGGTTGATATTTGGTATTCCTTATTCTGCTAATATTCTTTATAAAGAGGATTTAGAGAAGATTAAAGCTGAAAATCCCAATAATTTTGAATTAACTTATGCTATTAGCCGAGAACAACAAAATTCTGAAGGCGGACGCATGTATATTCAGCATCGAGTAGCTGAACAAGCAGAAAAATTATGGAATTTATTGCAGGATCCAAAAACACATTTATATATGTGTGGTCTTAAAGGAATGGAAAGTGGTATCGAAGAAGGACTGAGTCCTTATGCTTCACAAAATGGTGTAGAGTGGGGCACTTTTGTCAAACAACTAAAAAAAGAGCATCGTTGGCATGTTGAAGTATACTAGATTTTAAATATCATCTTTAACTATCTAATGAGGGGGTCAAATTTTTGCCCTCTTTTTTCTTAATTTTCAGAGCATACTTAGTTAAGCAAGGAATCAGGAATATATTACAGATTTAAAGATATTGAATTGCAATTTATAAAAAAATTTACAGAGATCATATAAATATTTAAATAGTTTATTATTTAAATTACATGTAATGTAGTTATAAAATGAAACACATCATGAGATTACCTGGGTAAGTACCTCTCTGTGCAACATAGCACGTTCTTTTAATTTTGTTATTGAGCTATCAAGCGGTTGCACACTATTAAAAAAATATTCTAGCCATGAATTCTTTATCGTATCCGAATTGTTAGGTAATTTATTAAGTTCCCATCCAGGAATATTTATTTCCTCCATCAAATATTTAACTTTAGGATCGTAACTTAAGGCAAAACATCGAGACTTTTCTGAAGCAGCCATAATTAAACAATGTAATCTCATTCCTATAGTCATATTAATATTTTTAAATAACCCTTTTAATTCTTGTGGATCATCTACTTGAATAATTTCATGAGACTTTAATAATCTTTTAGATATAAAATGTGCCATTTCAAGATCTTGAGAAGCCTGAAATGGCACTAATAAAATATATGCATTAGTAATTTTTTGAAAATCGACTAATGCATTAGTTAACAACTTTAATCTTTCAATTGTTAATGATGGATGATTGCGTAAATTAAAAGCAATTCTTGGTTGTGAGGTTTTTATAAAATCTAATGTATTCTTAGAATCTAATGCCCAAACTGGATCGGGAGCAATGATATGATTAATATTCCATTTAGACAGTAATTCAGCAGATTTATAATCTCTAACGCTAATCGCAGTACATTTAGCTAGTGTTCTTCGAGTTATCCAGCGTGTAAACCTATAATTTAGAGGACCTATTCCTTGTCCCCAAGCTATAGTTTTTAATCCTTTGATTTGTGCTAGGGTCATCAACCCTAAGTAATATATTGGACTTGCTAAACTAGTAGTATCTTGTATTAAACTTCCTCCACCCCAAATAAAAATATCAGAATTTTTTAAGGCCATTATAATTGAAAAAATATCTCGATGAGGACAAGTCTTCACATTATAATTCTGTTGAGTTTTTTCTGGATTTGCAGAAATAACAATTGGTTCAATTTTCGAAGGCAGCATTTGTAACAAGGACATTAGTAATGCTTCATCACCAGCATTTCCTTGCCCATAGTAGCCACTGATTAATGCTTTCATTCTTATCTTTTCTTAAATATAAATATTATCTTATATTAGTTAATCATATTTACGTTTTCCTTGTTTTATTAATTCTACAATTTAATATCAGATATATTTATTAGATGATTTCTAATTTTGATGCCAGTTTTCATCAATTATAGGAGTTGTATATCATAATCAAAGTTAATTAGAACTTTGATTATGATATACAACTCCTATAATTGATGATAGCAATAACCATCCAATTACATTTATTTTCAGATCAAAAATGCTCACATCAAATAAATTAAAAATAGTGCATAAAATAAATGCATTTATGTAAGTGAATAGAAGTAAATTTTCAGTCTCTTTATTTTTTACTTCAATATTTGCACTTAAGGATAGATATCTATTATGGATTTGTCTTGCTTTAACCAAAACTGTAGTGGACTTTACTAAAATAGTACCGACAATAATACTTAACAATGAGGTCCCAAAAATTCCAATCTCTGCCAATAGCATTAAAAATAAATTATGAGGATGTCCCATCCAAACATTCATTTTTTGTTGATATATAGGGGTAAAATTACGAAGTCCCCATCCCCAGATAGGACGTTTTACCATCATTTGCCATGCAACACTCCACTGAGTTGTTCTTAAAGCAGTTATATGACGATCATCATACAGTTCATCTGTTAACCTAGCCCAGAAATAATCAGGAATAATATTACGGACTATGCTTTGATGAAAAGGGAGCCAAGCTGCCCACACAAAGAGAAGAGCTAACAATAATATAAAAAAAAGAACCCAGTACAAATCTAAATACGCTATGAAAGCAGTTAAGCTTAATAAAGCAAGACCCCATGCACTACGAGAGTGAGTTAATATAATTCCAGAACTATTAACCAAAACAGCAATTGAAAGAATGATTAACTGTAGGCTAGCTTGATAGTTGCTCGAAATTTTCCAGTTTCGATAATGATAAATCCATAGACCTAAAGATAATGTAAAAGTAGTTACTAAATAAAATGCTAAAGTATTTGCATACATCAAAAAAGAAGATATTCTTCCTTCAGGACGTCCATATGCAATTAATTGAATACCTACTTTATTAAGGAATAATGGGGTTTCCCAACCATAAAATAGCTGCATAAAACCTAGAAAACAGATCGGCAGAGAAATCAATACTAACCACCAAGCAAGTTTATATAGCCTACTATAGTTATTTAGTAGAAATGGAAAGGATACTACCATTAAGATAGAAGGAATAAAGTTAGCTAATCCTTCAAAGCTTAAAATTGGATAGATTGCTATTATAGAAATAATAATTAACCAAACAAATAATATCCCAAAACTCCAGTTAAGAGGATCATAGATTATGCTTTTATATTTTTGTCTCCATAAACTTAATATTACTAAGCTTAAAAATATGGCTCCTAAATCTGCAGAGATAGGTAAAAGAATTACCCCAGCTTTTAGCAAATTTTCAATCCATAAAAAATTCGGATTATTTGATTGTTTCATTTCACGTAAGGTCGTCTACAGTATACTTATCTCTTAATGTTCTGATTCATGCATTTTGCTGTAATAATTCTAGTTGTGCAAATAACTACAGTACCATCGTTAATATAGTGGCTTTTTGGGAAACTTTCTCGTTTTTTTTATGAAGAGAAAAATTTTAAATACTGTGCTCAATACAGAATAGTTATGTAAGAAAATAATCAAAACACTATTATCTTTCTAATAAAAATTTATTTTTTCAATATTGCTAAGCTATTAAATACGACAAAAAGTTATTTTTTAATTTTATTTAATTTTTAGTTCGAATTTATAGTCCTATTACATTGGAAAATTTAGAATAACCCAGAATTCAAATTTATTAAAAAAAGTAGATTAGACTAGATGACGTTTCTTTTCAATGTACTATTCAATATCAATCTAAATCTATTCAAAATTTATCTTTTTGAAATAAGCTTAGGCAAGATAACTAGTCATAAATACCCTATTCAGATTAAACTAAACTTTATAGGACCATATTAGTATTTATTGTTAAATATAGCTGTGAGAAAAAAAGTTATTGCAGGTAATTGGAAGATGCATAAGACTCAGGCAGAAGCCTTAGAGTTTTTTTCAGCATTAAAACTTAATTTAACGAATATAGCAGAAGAGACAGAAATTGTTCTTTGTGTTCCATTTACTTTATTAAGTATTTTATCAAAAAATCTCCATAAAGATAACATTCATCTAGGTGCGCAAAATATACATTGGGCTAATAAAGGAGCTTACACAGGAGAAATTTCTGGTCCAATGTTAGCAGAGCTAAATGTGAATTATGTAATAGTTGGCCATAGTGAACGCCGTCAATATTTTGGAGAAACAGATAAAACTGTTAATTTACGAGTTATGGCAGCTCAATGTCATGAAATGAAGCCAATCCTTTGTGTTGGAGAAACTAAAGAGCAAAGAGATGCAGGTGAAGCAGAAAAAGTTATTATTAATCAACTAAAACAAGATTTAATTAATGTAGATCAAGAAAATTTAGTTATTGCTTATGAACCTATATGGGCTATCGGAACAGGAGAAACTTGTGATGTCTCAGAAGCTAATCGGATAATTGGAATTATTAGAGAACAGCTATCCAATAAAAACATTAGCATTCAATATGGTGGTTCTGTTACCCCTAAAAATATTGGCGCAATAATGTCTCAACCCAATATTGATGGAGTATTAGTGGGAGGCGCAAGTTTAGATCCTGTTAGTTTTGCTGAGATTATATATTATCAATAGATTTTAAAAAAAATAAGTAAATTTTTTTTACTATGAGAAACAGCTCTATATTAAGTAAATTAGGATTATGCGATATTTAAACATTCGAGACTATATTTTTGAATGGGGAAAAAGAACTTACCTAATGGGGATACTTAATATTACTCCTGACAGCTTTAGTGATGGTGGTAATTTCCTAAAAATCGATATAGCCCTATATCATGCAAAAAAAATGATAAATGAAGGTGTTGATATTATTGATATTGGAGGACAATCAACCCGCCCTGGAGCTCATAAAATTACTTCAGAAGAAGAACTAGAAAGAGTAATTCCGATTATTAGAGCAATACGAAGAGAGAGCTCAATACCTATATCTATTGATACTACTAACTCGGAAGTTGTACTAAAAGCTGTCAAAGAGGGAGCTGATATTGTTAACGATATTTCAGGAGGAAGTTTTGATAAAGAAATGTTTTCTACAGTATCTACTCTTAGAGTACCTATTATCATCATGCATACAAGGGGAACTCCTGAAACAATGCAAACTAATCTAGGCTATAATGATCTTGTGCAAGATATTATTAAATGGTTAACCCAAAAAATTGAGATCGCTGTTGAAGCAGGAATTGATAAAAACCACTTGATAATCGATCCAGGGATCGGTTTCGCAAAAAACTCTAAACAAAATATAGAACTTTTACAGAAGTTATCTAGTTTTCATATTTTAGAAACTCCTATGCTACTAGGTGTTTCTCGAAAAAACTTTATTGGAGAAATTCTTGCAGAAAATAATCCAAAGAAAAGGATTTTTGGAACAGCTGCTGCTTGCTGTAGTGCTATAGTAAATGGTGTGGATATTCTCAGAGTCCATGATGTTGCACAAATAAAAGATTTAGCAAAAATTACCGATACCATTTGGCGAAAATGATAACTCTTTTTTCTTAACAGTAAAAACTCCAGAAACATTTTTTAATTTTAATCACTTCATATATGATAATATTGGTATTGTTTTAAAGGAACTTTTTTTAAATAGTTCAATGACTAAGACGTTCTAAGGATAAGGTTTTAGGATATATCCTTTACAACATCTAACGTTTTACTATAATGCAACATTTGCTTTTATAGTAATAAAATATAGCTACAATAAGCTTTTATTCTAGTTACCTTCGGATAGAGAACTATAAAATTTAAAGGTTAATGAAAAATTAATGTCTATCGTAAAGCTAGATAACCCCAATTCTCTAAAATCTATTGACTGGACTCCTCTACCTTCATTTCGTCCCCTTTTGATGATTGGTCATGGTACTAGAGATACCAGTGGACAAAAAACTTTTCTTGAGTTTGCTTCTGCCTATCAAGCCTTAGACTACTCTCGTCCTGTCATTCCATGCTTTCTTGAATTAACAGAACCGCATATTAGCGAAAGCATAAAGTTATGTATATCGCGAGGCTATACAGATATTTCTGTCTTGCCTATTTTACTATTTGCAGCTCGCCATAATAAATTTGATATTACCAATGAACTTGATCGAGCTAGAGAAAAATATCCTCAGCTGAATTTTTTTTATGGGAGACATCTTGGTATTACACCAAATCTTTTGAAGCTATGGATGGATCGGTTAACCACCCTAGAAAGCTCTAAAATTGTTATTAATAAAGTTAAACGTTCTGAAACAGTATTATTATTTGTTGGCAGAGGATCTAGCGATCCAGATGCTAATGGAGATGCTTACAAATTTGCTCGACTGTTATGGGAAGGGAGTGGCTATCAGGCAGTAGAAGTAGCTTTTATTGGTATTACTTATCCACGTCTTCAAGAAAGTTTTAAGAAAGTCTATTCTTATCAGCCAAAACGTATCATTGTTCTACCTCATTTTATATTTACTGGGGCATTAATAAAAAAAATCTTTCAAATTACAATTAAACAACAAGAGTTACACAATCACATTGAAACTATATGTCTACCAGAAATTGGTATACATAATCAATTACTAAAAATAGTAAGAGAACGGGAATTAGAAACTCAAGAGAACCAGGTCAATATGAATTGTGAAATGTGTAAATTTCGTCTTAATTCCTTAGAAGAAAATGCATATTCTACTGACTTAAAGCCTGATTACTATATAGATACTGAAAGCTATCATAAACATATTTGGAAAACTTACTAGAAAATATTAAACATTCAAGCTCGAACTAATAAACTTTACCGACAATGACATAAAAGTGAAGATAATAAGATAGATTATTATCTATAATGAGAATCAGTTACATATACTATATTATTTATGGATAAACCTGAGCTTACTGTTGGTAGTAAAGTTTTCCTCCAAAACCTACCTCCTTACCTTAAGACTGCCGATCCTATGCCAATGTTACGTCCTGCTGATATTTTAGAGATTGGAGATCAAGGAACAGTTATAGATATCCGTCCTGGAGGATATTGGGGTGTAAAATTTGATAAAGGGACATTTTTAATAGAAAGTAAATATATTTCTATATTAAAATAATAATATTAATGATTAGACTTTTAATAGTTGTATTATCGATTTTAGGTTATGCATTACTTTTGATAACTAATTTAAACTAGAATAATTTCATATTAGATATACTTTTTTGTATGAGAGCTGATATTTAACGAGAAAGAGAAAATGTAGACATTAAGATATATAACACATAGTAAATTGTAGTAACGAAACAATTTAGATCGTATATACAAAAATAAATATGATTTAAGATATTATCTGTTCAACTTAATTACTAACGACACACAATAAATAGTTATTTTATGAGACTACAATGTTATTTATTATTTATGATAATGGGGTTAATTTTTCCTAACCTTGTTTTATCCAAAGAATATCATACTAAAAAAGTCTCTACACTAAAAAATAATTTCATATTACATAAAAAAGATATTACTAAAATATCATCAGAATCAAAAAAAACTTTTTTAAATAAGAAGAAAAGAGAATATTCAACTTATAACCCATTCTATTTAACGAAATCTGTAAGCAATCAAACTACAAGCCATAGCTGTGAGGGTAAGCCTCCTAAGTTAGAACATCCCCTTACGAGTTTGGTAAAGATTGACCAAAAAAATGTAGTATCTCCAATAGATGATTCTTCTGATTTAAGTTTAAAAGCATCAAAGATTAATAAACTTGAGACAACAAATTATCAAGAAAAAATTGTCATGATTTCTAGTGATGAAATAAATCGTTATCCTATTTTAATAAAGGCAGATTTTTTTTATAAATGTGGTGATATTTCATCAGCAGAAAAATTTTACAAAGATGCAAAAGATTCTTTCACTGATGAAAAAGAAATAAATCGTGATAACCTTGCTGAAGCAGTATACGAATCAGAATACTTGTTACCAGGAGGAGGTGTTTACTGGCGCTTATACAAAGAAAGTTTAGATGATAATGCAGTTTATCAAAGTAAACGCTTATCATCTTTAAAATTGTTATCTAAACATCATCCTGAATTTATTCCTGGACATCTTAAATTTGCAGAATTTTTAGATGCCAGTCATCAACATGAAAAAGCTTTAAATATATTAGAAAATGCAATACATTTGTATCCTAATGAAGCTCCTTTAGTTAAGGCTAAAATTAAATCAAATGAAAAAGTAAAAGATTGGCTAGCTGCATCTCTTACGGCTCGTCAATTTGTTGTATTTAATCAGGAACACTTTTTAACTGAAGAGTTTAGATTATCAGCTGATAAAAATTTAGCTCGATACAAAGCTGATTTAAGAAAGAATATGACTTGGAGTATGTTAGGTAATGCTGTTATGAATGGTATAGGAGTCGCTTTAATGGGTAATATCTTCGCGCCTCTTTCTACTATACAAACAAGTTATCTTCTTTTACAGGGGGAATCAACCATTGGTGAGAGTTATATGGAGGGTTTTAAGAATCGCTTTACCCTAGTTAAAGATAAGGAAATAAATTCATATATTAATCAAATTGGTAATAAGCTTGCAAAAGTTGCTGGGAGAGACGAGTTTAAATATGAATTTTTTGTAGTAATGGATAAAAATATTAATGCTTTTGCTTTACCTGGAGGAAAAATATTTATCAATTTAGGAGCAATTGCTAAAACTTCTTCAGAAGCTGAAATAGCTGGTTTGTTGGCTCATGAATTGGCCCATTCTGTTTTATCACATGGATTTCAACAAATGACTCAGGGGGCTTTAGTAAGTAGTGTTGTAGATTACATACCTTATGTTGGAGGGTTGGCTGGTAATTTAACAGTTTTGGCTTATAGTCGCAGTATGGAAGAACAAGCTGATTTATTTGGGACAAGATTACTAGCAGCTACTGGATTTGCTGCAGATGGAGTTCGTAACTTAATGGTGACGATGAATTCTGAACACAAAGACAATTTACCTGCTTGGTTATCAACACATTCTGAACCTGACAGTCGTATAAAATATATCGAAGAAGAGATCGTTTATAAAAATTTAAACCGTTTTGCATATGAAGGAGTAGAAAAGCACCAAAAAATTAGGCAAAAGGTAGTTAAATTATTACAAAACAAGAAAGTGTAAATCTTATATCTTTTAGGTATTTATATTTCTATATTTTTTCTTAAATATATGAGAATATGTCAAAGATAAAGTTTGATAGACTTTAAATTTATCAATGATATTCAAATATCGTGATTCTATAATAATTATTTCTACTACTTATTAAATATAGTCTTTATAATAAAAGTCATTATGCAAAATAAATTACCAATATTTGAAAAAATTTGGGAACAAAGATTGAATTGGAAGCCAACAAAAAAACAATTAGATCAGTGGGAAAAGCTATATCAAGAAATAATATTAATTAATAACAAAGTTAATCTAACCCGTATTATACAGCCTGAGGAATTCTGGGAAAAGCATCTTTGGGACTCTATTACAGGAGTGATAGGATTGCAGTTTTTTGAATACCCAAAAAAGATGAAAGTCATTGATATTGGTACAGGAGGTGGTTTTCCTGGACTTCCTATTAACATCATTTTTCCTGCATGGAATTTTACTTTTCTTGATTCTAGACGAAAAAAGATAGAAGTTGTTAATTCTCTGTTACAAATATTAGGATTAAAAAATTCTTTGGGACTAGCTGGTAGAGCAGAAGATATTGCTCATAATTCAAATTTTAGAGAAAAATATGATGTAGCTTTAATTCGTGCAGTTGGAAAATCATCTACTTGCATTGAATACGTAGTCCCATTTTTAAACATAGGAGGAATAGGAGTACTATATCGTGGTAATTGGAGTATAGAAGAAGAACTGTCACTAAAAGTTATTTTAGAGAGACTAGGGAGTAAACTAATTGCAGTTAAAGGATTAAAAACTCCTTTAACCAATAGTGTTCGTCATTTCGTCTATATACAGAAGATACAACCAACTTCTCAGAATTTTCCTCGTGATACTGGTATTCCAAAACGTAATCCTTTATAGTTTTTAACAAGTAACGATACTTAGAAAAATTCTTTATAATAAGTGTTTTAATAATAATCTTTATCTAATGCAGTATACTCATATAAGTAATATGATTTTTTAGCAAGATTATTTAATTATAATAAATTAGTAGATTATTCTTGAAAGATGTTAACAGAATGTATCTGCTAATATCTTATTAAACAAAGATATTCGTATAAAAAAACTATTATCTAAATATCAACAATTTTTTGTATTTTTAACATACATTTGGTAGTGTACCTACTTCATTTTAATTTTATAAATTATTACTTAAAAAAATTAGATAAATAGAACCGATTTTTCAAAATTGTTTAGTATATTTAAGAAAACTAAATTTATTACTAATTAATTTTAAACTGTTTAACTGATTACTATATACTAAGTAAATTGCACCATATGTCATATTAAAAAAGTAAATTTTTTTAAGAATTCCAATATCTTAGGATAAGAAACTTGATTTTTAGTAATTAATGTTCTCATTAGCTGATACTATGGCCATTAAGTCAATTCCCAGCGAATCTTCAAAAGAATATGGCTTAGAAAGTAGCCTCTCTACTACAGAGCCTACTCCCATCCCTGCACTTAAAGAAGTTGTAGCTAATCTATGTCGAGAACAAAACAAAATCCAAAACTTACTTAGCTCTTTAGGATTTGCTCTGAGAAGTTTTAATAATCTTAATCAATTTTTAGAACTGGCCCCTTTAATGGCAGCAAGAGTAACTGATGCCGAAGGTGGTGCTTTAATATTAGTTAATAGCGATGGATATACATCACTCGAGCAACTATATTGTCAAAATCATCAAATGAATCAAGAGATTAGAGAAGCAATCTCTAGTGTTATTAATAAAACAAATAATAAACAAATAAAACTGACTTTGTCGCCATCTTTATTAGATGAAAAAATTTCTAAAGTTTTAGGTAAAAGAATTTGTCTATATAGTACTCCTATTTTAGTAAAAAATATGGAGATAGGACGTATTTATGTTTTTAGTAGTAATTCAGAATATTTATGGACTCAAACCAAACGAAAATTATTGCAGTTAGTTTCTGATCAAACATCAGTAGCGATCGCGAATAATGAACTAACTGTAGAATTACGTTCTAAAGAAAGACAAGATAGAGAATTAGAAATTGCATCGGAGATTCAATTACGTCTATTACCTCGTCAATGTCCTACGATTAAGGGAGTAAATTTAGCAGCTCGTTGTCAGACGGCTAGTCGAGTAGGAGGTGATTACTATGACTTTATTCCTACAAATTACGATCAATTTCCACAAAATAAAGAATTGAAACAAGATGATAAGCTTGCCTGTGTGCCTTGGAGTATTGTCATAGGTGATGTTATGGGGAAAGGAGTACCCGCAGGTTTAATTATGACCATGACTAGAGGTATGCTAAGAGCAGAAGTCTTGCATCGTCACTCTCCTGCACAAATACTTCAACATCTTAATCATTTTATGTATGTTGATTTAGACAATTCTCATCGTTTCGTAACATTATTTTACTCTGAATATAATCCTAAAAGTGGTTGCCTCTCTTATAGCAATGCTGCCCATAATCCGCCTTTACTTTGGAAGTCAATAACACATAATATTCAAAAGTTAGATACAGAAGGCATGTTAATTGGATTGGATCCTGATTCTCAGTATGAAGATGGTCAGGTACAACTTTCTTCTGGAGATGTAGTCCTTTACTACACAGATGGCTTTACAGACGCTGTCAATAAAAAGGGCCTCCGCTTTGACGAAAAAAACCTTATTAAAGTATTTGAAGAAGGATGTCACCAATACAATAATTCTCAAAAAATACTTGATTATGTATTTAGCCAAATTGAAAATTTTATTGGATCAGAAAATGATGATAATGATGATATGACTTTAGTTGTTATGCAAATAGAATAGTTTATTTATGTCATGAAGTAGGTTTCAACAACTACTTTAAACCTACTAAAGTAAGCGGGTAACGCGATTCGAACGCGCGACATTCACCTTGGCAAGGTGACGCTCTACCACTGAGCTATACCCGCATTTTTCTTACCAGATATTACAATAATATAAATTTATAAAAATGTCAACTGTTCATAAAATTTTAAAAAATAACATGTCTTTGATCTAACCATCTTTGCAGGATTATTTTTGCAGCATAGCTATCGACAAGTCCTTTGTTATAGCTAGAGTATTTTCGTTTTGCTTTTAATTCTGATTCGGCTTCCAATGAAGTAAATCTTTCATCAATATACTCTATGGGTAGTTCTAGATTTGAAGAAATACGACTGCTAAACTTCTGTATTTGCCTAGCTTGAGAGCCCAAGCTTCCGTCTACTAAGATTGGTAACCCAATAATTAATTTTGTTACTTGTCTCGTTTTTATAATTTTTCTCATTTGCTCAATATCAGATAAAAATGATTGACGATGAATAGTAGTTAATTCTGTGGCTATCAACCCTGTTCCGTCACATCCTGCTATACCAATTCTTTTTTTACCGACATCTAACCCTAGAACACAAATTTTTTCAGTCACAGTGAAAATACATCATACGCTACGAAAACATAATACTATCTTAGATTGGTATTATATTGCAAATATAAAATACGTTATAAGTACCATAAAATTTTGCAATTATGAAAGATTATTTAGTCACTCTTTATTAGTACTTAAAGTTTTATTCTTTTTGAATAGACAGATATCGATGTTTTTGAAAAGTAGCAATATATATTTTGAAGTTATACAGTAAAATTATTATTGACTTAGCTTAGTCAAAATTAAGATTCCAATTTACAGATTTAGTTACAATAGAGTAGTTTAAGGTGAATACCCTAAATGTGCCTAGTAAAAACCCAAACCCATGCAAATGCAAATGGAACTGTATAATTTAATCGCTTTTTCCATCGCGCTTATAGTGGTTTGGTGGGTAACGCCTATTGTCAACAGATTTGGACAAAAAAAAGGACTAGTTGATAATCCTCGAAATGATATTAATAATCGCAAAATGCATCAGCGTCCAATGGTACGTTTAGGTGGTATTTCTGTTTTTGCTGGAACTATTACCGCTTTACTTTTTGTGTGGACGTTCGGAGGCTTTGGATGGTTACCTACTCAGAAAGAATGGGAAATTTGGGGAGTAATTATTGGAGGAATTGCTTTTTTTCTGATTGGGTTAATTGATGATCTCTACGATTTAAGTCCTTTACATCGCCTAATTTTACAAGTTTCTGTTGCAAGTATAGCTTGGGGAGTCGGCGTTCGTGTTGACTTTTTATCAGTTCCTTTTGGTAATCTGAGTCTAGTGCATATTGGTTGGCTAAGTTTACCTGTCACTGTCATTTGGTTAGTAGGAATGGCTAATGCTATTAATTGGATTGATGGATTAGATGGTTTGGCAGCAGGAGTATGCGGGATTTCTGCTGTAGTTATGATGGTTCTTACTCTTTTCATGGAACAACCTTCTGCTGCCCTAATATCTGCTGCTTTAGCTGGTTCTGCCCTAGGATTCCTCCGATATAATTTTAATCCTGCAATTATTTTTATGGGAGATAGTGGAGCATATTTTATGGGATTTACTTTAGCAGGAGTAGGAGCTATTGGATTAGTTAAGATAGCAACAATGGCTACTGTAGCAATTACAGCGGTAGTACTACCTTTCGTAGTACTAGCTGTTCCGATTCTAGATATGTCAGTTGTTATTATTTCTCGTATTAGTCAAAAAAAGTCGCCTTTCATAGCGGATAAACGACATTTACACCATCGTTTAATTCAAGCAGGAATCTCACATCGCCTAACTGTGTTATTTATTTATACTTTAACCTTATGGGTGGGGAGTATTGCATTAGGATTATCTAATATTCCTAGCGGTTGGGGTTTTACTTTAGGTGCAACAATTCTTTTAGGTTATATCAGTTCTAAAGCCTGGAACAGAACTCATAAGAAATAATTTCATTTTCTAAATTTGGTATGTATTGTTAAATTAGAAGACTCACAAGATTTTCAAAAGCAACAAAACAGTAAGTTTACCTAATCTTACTTTATAAATAGTGTCATGTTTATACCATATAAGTTCACAAAAATTAAGGTAAAATAACGTAGAATTTATTTTGTAACCTAAAACGTAAAATAAGCTCTACACCAATGATTTAATTAGTGTAGAGCTTTAATAGGATTATAAAAAATCTAAATCGATTTTGTATTATTCTTAATGTACAGACCAAACACCTTTCACGACTTCTTGTAAAAGTTCCAGGTGAGGTGTTTGACAAAGAAGATAAGCGAAAAATCCACCTCCACAACCACCAATAAAGAAACCATTAGCGAATTCACTCCAGCCTTCAGGAGTGCCTAAGTTTTCAGGAACTTCTGGAACAGTTATAGTTGCCAAAGGTTTTTTAGAATTTACTGCAGTATACATAGATAAGGCAATAGTCAAAATAGAAATCAAACCAATAGTAGCTATAACGCCTGTCATAGCAGCTTGTTCTGTACTACGTAATGGATTTAGAATAACAAATGGTCCATAAAGAAAGTAACCATGAGCCATACCAACTTCTAATCCGCGACTATTTGCAGATAGCCCTTTACGGTAAGCAGGTAAATTTCTAATGAAGGCGAGAGTAAATCCTGACGAATTAAAGGGAGTGGCTAAATTACCATCTTCACAATGTTGAATTACTTCTGTAGTCATATTAATCACTTAGTATAAGTTGTCCAACTTGTCTGCAGTATATTTCACTGCCCCCCCCTTATTAACCTCTTTTAACATAGAATGTTAAGAATCTTTATAATTGACTAATTAAGGGAAACCTGACAGATAAGATTCATGGTATGGCACTCTAGATTAAAAAAATAGGAGTATAAAAGAATGCTAGGTACATATGCACTTCCTTATTTGCCCGTGATATTTGTTCCCTTAATGGCCGTTTTAGCATTTACAGTTATGGGGTTGTTATTTATGCATGTTGAGTCTGAAGCCTAAATAATTAACTATTATTTTTGAAAAGTCTCTCTATTTATCAGAGAGACTTTTTGAGGTTAAAGGCTTTTATTCATTGTTTTTGCATTTTAGAAAAAATAAACCCGAAGTTTCATAGACTAAAAATTATTTGTTATAAATTCTTATGTGTTTAGCAGTTCCTGGAAAGATAGTAAGTATTAGTGGCGAGAAACCTTTACTAAAAAAAGGAAAAGTTAACTTTGGTGGAATCCTTAAAGAAGTTAGCTTAGCTTATGTTCCTCAAGCTAGTGTTGGAGATTATGTAATTGTCCACGTAGGTTTTGCTTTAGCTATTTTAGATGAAGAGGCAGCTGAGAAAAGTCTAGCAGAATTTGACGATCTAGAAAAAACTTTATCTTCAATGTAATAGAAAGAAAAAGCTCGTAAATTAATAATGCTGAAAGAATCAACAAATAGCTATTATTTATAAACTATAAACATGGCTTTATTTTCTTAATTATTTCTTCTAAAACTAGAGAAATATGAGTCCAATGAGTACCGCCTTGACAAAAAATAATATATGGCTCTTTTAGTGGACCGTCAGCTGATAGTTCTGAGGTACTGCCATCTATAAAAGTACCTCCAGCCATTATTAACTGATCTTCATATCCAGACATTTGGGAAGGAATAGGATCTAAATAAGAACCTACTGGAGAATAAGATTGCATTACACGACAAAAAGCTATTAAGTTTTCAATAGAACCTAATTTAATAGCTTGTATTGTATCTCTCCTAGAAGACATAGGTAAAGGATTAACTTCATACCCAAGTTTGTGAAAAATATAAGCTAATAAATGACTTCCTTTAATTGATTCTCCAACCATTTGTGGGGCTAAAAACAAACCTTGGAATAATAATCTATTTTGGTTTAAAGTGGCTCCCCCCATACTCCCAATACCTGGAGAAGTTAGTCGACAAGCAGCCATTTCTACAAGTTTTTTACTCCCTGCAACATAACCTCCACTATTGACAATGGTTCCTCCTAAATTTTTGATTAAAGAACCAGCCATTAAATCAACGCCAACTGCAGTTGGCTCTAATATTTCTGCAAATTCACCGTAACAATTATCTACGAAACATATCAAATGAGGATTTTGACTTTTAACAATCTTGACAATTTTTTGAATATCTGAGATGGATAAGCTTGATCTCCAAGAATATCCGCAAGAGCGTTGAATGAATACTAACTTAGTGGAAGATTTGATAGCTGTTTTTAGACGATCCCAGTCAACTGTTCCTTCTTTGGTTAGTTCTAGTTGACGGTAATTAATATTAAAATCTTTTAAAGAACCTTGATTATTTCCTCTCAATCCAATCACTTCTTCTAGAGTGTCATATGGTTTACCTGTAACTGATAACATTTCATCTCCAGGACGAAGTACTCCGAATAATGCAGAAGCAATTGCATGTGTTCCTGATACAAACTGTATACGAACAATAGCTGCTTCAGCACCAAGTATTTGGGCAACAACCTTATCTAGTAATTCCCTTCCAGAATCACTATGTCCATATCCTGTGACACTTGAAAAATGATGACTCCCTAAGTGGTGGTCACGAAAAGAATTCAAAGTCTTTTTGAGATTTTGTTTGACTTCCTGGTCAATATCCAAAAAAAGTGGTGATAGAGTACTCTCTGCTTCTTTTATAAGTGCTGAACTATTCAAATTATAACTCCAGACAAAATCTTTATAATGCTTACCATCTTAGAAGTAATCAAGATACTTAATTTTAATCTAGGATAGATTAAAATTAAGTATCTTAAGTATCTAATTTCAATATAATGCTTTATATGCAAATATAATATTTATTCTTCAAAAGCTTGCCAAACTAAATCAACATCATTGTCAAGCATTATTAATCATATTCTATTAGGTTTTTACATGATTGTTGCCACATCGCAAAAACTTCCCCGTGACTGGACAATTATTGTTTATATGACTTTAATTCATTGTTTGTCACTATTTGCTCTGTCTCCAAGCAACTTCAGTTGGGGAGCTATTAGTATAGCTATTCTCTTTTACTGGATTACAGGAGCTTTAGGTATTACATTAGGCTTTCACAGATTAGTTTCTCATCGTAGCTTTCAATCTCCTAAATGGCTAGAATATCTACTAGTTTTCTGTGGAACATTAGCTTGTCAAGGTGGCGTTATCCAGTGGGTAGGATTACATCGTATTCATCATAAGCATTCTGATACAAGGCTAGATCCTCATGATTCTAAGCGTGGGTTTTGGTGGAGTCATATGGGATGGATAATGCATAAAATTCCTGCAGATAGAAATATTCCTCTTTATACTCAGGATATTAGTCAGGATCATTTTTATAAATTTTGTCAAATTTTTATGATTCCAATTCAAATCCTTCTTGGAGTAATCTTTTACTCTTTAGGCGGAAAGCCATTTGTTATATGGGGTATATTTGTTCGTTTAGTAGTTGTTTTCCATCTTACTTGGTTTGTGAATAGTGCTACTCATAAATTTGGGTATCAAAGCTATGCATCTTATGATAATTCTTGCAATTGTTGGTGGGTAGCATTATTAACTTTTGGTGAAGGGTGGCACAATAATCACCATGCTTATCAATATTCTGCTCGCCATGGAATAGCTTGGTGGGAAATTGATATTACTTGGATAATTATTCAGCTTCTTCAGTTTCTAGGATTAGCAAAAAACGTAAAATTAGCCCCTAAAAGTAAAAATATGTAATACGCTACCCTAATAATAAGAGAATTCTATTTTATTTGACCATACTAAAATATTATATTGCTAACAACAAAATTAGAAACTATGCTAATATTAACAAGCGAGAATTATTTTACTAAATTATTTTATCGATAGCCATTCGAGAACAGTGGGTTAATTTAATTCTACATATATTAATTTTAGAACATTTTTTATGTCAATTTACGTTGGTAACCTATCTTACGAGGTGGTACAAGATGACCTCGAACAAGTTTTCGCTGAATACGGTACTGTTAAAAGGGCTCAGCTACCTTTAGATAGGGAAACTGGAAGACCTAGGGGATTTGGCTTTGTCGAAATGGAATCAGAAGATGAAGAAACCGCTGCTATTGACGCACTAAATGGTGTTGAATGGATGGGTCGGTCGATGAAAGTAAATAAAGCTAGACCAAAGGAAGACAAAAGATCTTTTAATAAAGGAAATAACCGCAGTTATTAGTTTTAAAGATCAAAAACGTAATAAATATTAATTTTTTTTCGATAGAATGATCTAATTATTAATAAGAATTAATAGTTAGATCATTCTCGACTTAATTTTATTAGTACATAGACAATTTCAGGAGGTAAGATCTAAATGACCCAAATTATTCGTGGAGAGAATGAGGGTATTGAATCAGCTCTACGTCGTTTCAAAAGACAAGTTAGTAAAGCTGGTATTTTCTATGATATGAAAAAAAATCGCCATTTCGAGACTCCAATTGAAAAACGTAAACGCAAAGCTTTAGCTAAACAACGACAACGTAAGAGAAGTTATCGCTAAAGAATAAATTTATCGGGACAGTATAGACTCAATAAGACCTATACTGTTTTTATTTAATTGTCAATGAAAATAATTATTATTAATAAATAGAAAAACTATATTTAGTATTATCTCTTTTCTAATTTTTTTGTTTTAATCAAGAATTATATAACTTTATTCTAAGTAAATTATTAATTTTGTAACCATTGTCAGTGTTTTTTCAATTTGTGCTCTATTTAATAAAGCAAGAAATTTTTTTTCTTGCTTTATTATCAGTTACACATATTTTTGTAGTAAAACGAGTACGGCTCTTACTGAATATTAGTTTTCAATAATTTAATAATAATTAATATGAAAAATATATAGTTGATTAATTATTCTGCTACTAATATTTATATTGAATCTTAAAATTCACTACTTCCATCCTGCACGATTCATAACTTTTACTGCAGTAGATAAATTTTCACCAAAAGAAGCAATATTAGTATCATCAGCTTTAAAAGTTCCAAAACTTTTCAAAACTGGATCAAGCATTGCACCTTCTACAACAGGATATTCATCATTCCCTCTTGCAAAAAATTCTTGGGCTTTATTACTGGTTAAGTATTCTAGAAACTTAATAGCATTCGCTTGATTAGGTGAATTTCTTACGACTCCAGCTCCACTAATATTTACATGTGCTCCTCTTCCATCTTGGTTCGGGAAGAAAACCCCAATTTTTTTAATTACTTCTTTATCTATTGGATCGTCAGACTTTGCAAAACGTGCCATATAGTATGTATTTGCTAGAGTTATGTCACCTACACCTGCAGCTACATCTCTAATCTGTCCAGTATCATTACTCTGAGGAGAACGAGCAAAATTAGCGACAAAACCTCTTACCCATTCCTCTGTAGCTTCTTCTCCATTGGCTTCAATTAAGGAAGCAACTAAAGATTGGTTGTAAATATTACTAGATGGACGAATAATTATTCTACTCTTCCACTTTGTATCAGCCAAAGACTCATAGGTTGAAAGCTCTTCAGGCTTAACTTTGCTTTTGTTATAGACAATTACACGTGATCTTTTCGTAAAACCAAACCAGTATCCATCCTTGTCTCGCAAAGAGTTAGGGATCCTTTCTTCTAATATGGGAGAACTAACAGGCATAAAAATATTTGTTTTTTGAGCACGCCACAGTCTCCCGACATCTACTGTCATAAAAACATCTGCTTTCGTGTTTTCTCCCTCACTTTTAATTCTCTCAATTAGCTCATCAGCACTTCCCTCAACTAAATTAACTTTAATTCCTGTTTCTTCTGTAAAACCTTCATATAATTCTGTATCAGTATTATAGTGACGAGAAGAATATAGGTTAACTTCTTCTAAATTTTTATCGCCTATATTTTTACTGATTTTGCTTTTATCTGAACAACTAGTAGTTATTTGCATCGCACTAATAACTATTAATGTCGTTAACCCACTTAGAAATAATCGTCTTGAAAACTTGATCATGGTAGATAAATTCTACATATATTTTTTATGTTCAATCCAGATATTGTAACACTATTGAGAAATATTACTAATAGTTATTATTAATTTGTATAATTTCAATTATCTCTAATGAAAATAAATTACTCTAAGGAACTTATTAATAAATAATGTTTTTTAAAAAATTTTATATTATATTTTGTGAAACATTTTAAAAAAATACAAATAACATATTTTTTTATTTAATAATATATCAATTCGATATTTACTTTAAAACTATTATTAGCTTTTGATTGATTATTAATTAATTAATAATATTTACTTTCATAAAAATTAGAAGATTTAGAATTACTAAATTATCTTACTTATTAAATTTCAAAAAAGAATATGTAAAGAAAATAAAACCTTATAAAATATTTACTAACAACTTCTTTCCATCAAAAATTAAAATTTAATCTATGAAATTTTAATAAAAATATTTTACTGTATTAGCTATATATCTTATATTTAATAATATTCTAACCTTAGAGATAAATCTTGTTGATAATAATTCAAGACTTTTATTTTAACTTTTGTATTATTTAGAGATAATTAATCTTTCTTTAGACTCTAAAACGAAACCTAAAATATTGAATATTTGTCCTGCGTAAATATATAGACTATTTATATAAATTCAGCTATAACCTATTAAACATGTCCTCTCTTATTTCAGTTAAATTACCTGTATCAACTTATAATGTAATAATTTCTTCTAACATTTTAACTAGCATAGGAAAACATTTAAAGTTACTAAATGTTGATAAAAAAATTCTTATTATTTCTAATCCAATTGTTTTTGCCAATTATGGTCAAATTATTCTTGCCTCATTAAAAAGAGAAAAATTTAAAGTTTTTTTCTATTTAGTTCCTTTAGGAGAATCTAATAAGACACTAGACCACATTGAAAAAATTTATAATAGTGCTCTAAGTCATAAATTAGAACGCTCATCAACATTGCTTGCACTAGGTGGCGGAATGATCGGAGATATAGCAGGTTTTGTGGCAGCAACTTGGCTTAGGGGAGTTAATTTCATACAAGTTCCAACTTCATTGTTAGGGATGGTCGATGCATCTATCGGTGGAAAGACTGGAATTAATTATCATCACAAAAAAAATTTAATTGGCTCTTTTTATCATCCCCGTCTAGTATTGATTGATCCCATAGTATTAAAGACTCTACCCACCAGGGAATTAAAAGCGGGGATGGCAGAAATAGTTAAATATGGTTTAATTTGGAACAAGAAACTATTTATTCAGCTAGAATCTGAAGACACTTTAAGTAACGTAAACATTTGCAATCTACAAACACTTCAAAAATTAATTGTTGAATCTTGTTTAACCAAAATTAATATAGTTAATCAAGATGCAAATGAACAAGGAATAAGAACAATTTTGAATTATGGCCATACGATAGGTCACTCTATCGAGAGTCTAAGTCAAGATAATATTATTAGTCATGGGGAGGCTGTTTCTATAGGTATGATAGCAGCGGGAAGGATTGCATCATTACTAGGCATATGGAGAGAAGATTTAAGATGGCGTCAAGAACAATTACTTCAGAGAATACTATTACCAACAAAGATACCTAATTCGTTAAAGATAAAAGATATTTTAGAATCTCTAAAATTAGATAAAAAAGTTAAATTTGGAAAAGTCAGATTCATCCTACCTAAAAATATAGGAGAAGTTAAAGTTTATAATGACATTCCATTAAAAATAATCGTTAATGCTCTTGAATCTATGTGTAATTTTTAAATATAAGCTATGGGAATATAATCTTAAAAATTAATTCAATTAATCTTTAATTTTCAATATTACTAAAAAATTGTATTGTTTTTTGCTTTATAGTATGCGACAGAAGGTATCTTTATGTTTTGCGAAAGTTATTAACCAAAAGAGAGTAAAATCTTAACATAGGACATATAATAAAGTCAGGCCCCATTGGTTATCTTCTTATCAGTTGTTCTTAGAAGCTAAGTTAAGAAATGACTTCATAGTACATATTTCCTAAAAATACATTTTTGACCATAATATTAAGAACTATGATTCAATCGCAAGTATCAAACCATAATATTTCCAGCAAAAATTTTCATAAATATTACGCAAAGATGGACAACATAGTTCCTATGGTAGTGGAACAGTCTGGCATGGGGGAAAGAGCTTTTGATATTTATTCGAGACTCCTACGAGAACGTATTATATTTTTAGGGACTCCTGTAGACGATCAGATGGCCAATTCTATTGTTGCACAACTCTTATTTTTAGATTCAGAAGATCCTGAAAAGGATATTCAAATTTACATTAATTCTCCAGGCGGTTCAGTATATGCAGGATTAGCTATATATGACACGATGAAACAAATTCGTCCTGATATTGTTACTATTTGTTTTGGTTTAGCTGCTAGTATGGGAGCTTTTTTATTGTCAGGAGGAACAAAGGGTAAACGCATGGCTTTGCCCAGTTCTCGTATAATGATACATCAACCTCTTGGTGGAGCGCAGGGGCAAGCTGTTGATATTGCAATCCAAGCCCAAGAAATTTTGTATATTAAAAAAAGGCTTAATAGTATGTTGTCTGAACATACTGGTAAATCTTTTGATGTAATAGCTGCTGATACTGAAAGAGACTTTTTTATGTCATCAAAAGAAGCGGTAGAATATGGCTTAATTGATAAAGTAATTTCTTAGACTAGATGTTTGATCTCTTTTTGTGTAGTATTATTTACTGATTTAATATCTTATGTCTAAATATAACTCCCACTTAAAATGTTCATTCTGTGGAAAATCTCAGGAACAAGTACGCAAACTCATTGCAGGGCCGGGAGTTTACATTTGTGATGAATGTGTAGAGCTCTGCAATGAAATTTTAGATGAAGAATTTATTAGTAAATCTGATACTCAATTAACAACTTCATCACAAGATAAAAGGATTTATACTAAACAATACTCTGAAAAAAAAAAGTTATCGTTTCAAGGAATTCCAAAGCCTATAGATGTTAAAAATTGCCTTGATGAGTATATTATTGGACAAGATGAGGCAAAAAAAATTCTTTCAGTTGCAGTATATAATCACTATAAACGTTTAAGCTCTCTTGAAGAAGAAAATATACAAAATGAAAACAATATTGTTGAATTACAAAAATCTAACATTTTATTGATAGGTCCAACAGGGTCAGGAAAAACCTTACTTGCTCAAACATTAGCAAAAATTTTGGAAGTCCCTTTTGTTATAGCTGATGCAACCAGTCTAACAGAGGCAGGCTATGTTGGAGAAGACGTAGAAAATATTCTACTACGATTATTACAGGTTGCTGATCTTGATGTATATAAAGCTCAAAGAGGAATAATTTATATAGATGAAATTGATAAGATTGCATGTAAAAACGAAAACCTATCTATTACACGTGATGTTTCTGGGGAAGGAGTACAACAGGCTCTTTTGAAAATGTTGGAAGGTACAGTAGCTAATGTTCCACCGAATGGTGGAAGAAAACATCCCTACCAAGATTGTATTCGAATTGATACTAAAAATATTTTATTTATTTGCGGTGGTGCCTTTGTTCGTTTAAACGGAATTCTTGAAAAAAGAATAAATAAAAAATCATTTGGATTTATCCATTCAAACGATTCATCTTCAGAACAAGAGGAAATAAATCTTACGAGAAAAGTTGAGCCAGATGATTTGATAAAGTTTGGTATGATACCAGAATTTGTGGGTAGGCTTCCTATCGTAGCAGCTCTTAATACATTAACTGAAGAAACTCTCGCTACTATTTTAACTAGACCCAGAAATGCCTTGGTTAAGCAATATCAAAAATTGTTAAATATGGACAACGTGAAATTAGAATTTAGCGAAGAAGCAGTTAAAGAAATTGCGAAAGAAGCCTATCGAAGAAAAATAGGGGCAAGAGCATTACGTAGCATCGTTGAAGAGTTAATGTTAGATATTATGTATGAGCTTCCATCACATAAAAATATGAAAAAATTTGTAATTACGAAAGAAATGGTACAAAAAAGATCAACTACAGAATTGTTAAAACATTCTTCTTTACTCTAACTGATAAATCTCGGTAGTTGATATCAGTTAATAAATATCAAAAGATAAAATTTTATTCAAAAGCTTTCACTACCAATTTAATAAATAGGTCATAGAATCATCTCTTAAAATTAAGCATATAGTAACTAATGTTATTATCTAAAACTCTTTCATATTATTCATAAATAACTATAGTTAATTCTTTAGTAATAAAATTGTCTTTTTACAAAAGTTAAAAAGATAGTTAACCTTTAATTTATACTATAGTTTTTTCCAAATACCTATTAAGACTCCTTCTATTGTTAACTGATTTGGCTCTACTTTTAAAAGCTGATAATCTGAGCTGATAGACTTTAACATAGCCATATTACCCCATTTACTATATCGTTTTAAAATTATCTTATGTTTTTCTATTTTAGCTGCTATGATCTGATCCTTTGCTAAAACTTCATTTTCTCTAAAAGGACGCATGACAGCTATATCATTAACTATTATTGAGTCATTACTTGTAATGTTATCGGATACAACTAATCCCCAAGCTTTTTCAACATGTGATAAATAACAAAAATCTACTCGATACTTTGTGTCATCGAAAAAATTTATAATTCCATCTGCCTCAATTGTACCCATGATAAGAATACCTTTTGGCTCGGAGTTTAGGATTCTAATAGTGCGAGCTTTTCCTTCAGTCCAAGTAATATAACCCTTATTTCTTAGACGCTCCAACCGACTCTGAACTGGAGCTGGTGATCGAAGTCTCATAGCTATCATCATTTGACGAATAGAAGGGGCATGTTGATTCTCATTAATGTATTGAACTAGCCAATCGTACAATTCTTGTTGAGCAGAAGTTAAAAGTTCCATGGGCTCTAATTAATCTTAGAACATATATACTATTATGGATCACTAAAGATCAATAATACAATAACTTTTAATAACTCTTTAGCTATTTTGAAGAAATAATATTAAAGACAGATATTTAAAATACCAATCTGCTGTTTGCATTGCGTACCATGTCTTAATCATTTATCTCGATTAATTTAATGAATCTATCATAATTCTAAAACACTTTGAAGATTTTCACGATCTTCTGCTTTAACAGAACAACGCCCGTTTTCTAAATCTCTAATCCAACTTTGACTTTTACCTATCTGTTTAGCCAACTCTCTTTGACTTAATCCTTTACTTTTTCTTGCATATAAGATTTTTTCTGCAGATAATGGAGAAGGCTTTTGTGCACGATTTTTTTGGCTATTTTTTCGTTGTTTTTTTCGTTCAAATTTTATTAACTCTTCTTCCCATTCTTGTGGAAGCTGAAAATTTAAAATTCTTGCTTTCATGAGCCAGTTCCACTTTCCTCTTGGTCCAGAATCTGTCAAGCGATGTTCTTGAGAACCATCATTAATCCAAAAATTTAAGGCTTCTTCAGCATCATCTGGTAGCTTTGATACTCTAACCCATAAGGGTTGTATATTTTCTGGATAAGAAATAGGATCAAAAATTGCTTTAACTCCATAATGATTAAGAACTTCTAAATCACCTTCAAAAGTTCTCAATATTTTTTTTCTTTGATTTCTTTTAATATCTGCCTGAACTACTCTATCTTGACCATAAGCAACTTTCATTAACGTAGGAACAGTAACACATTGTTTTCTACCCATCTTACTTTTGAAGAGTAACCACAGCAAAATTCTTACTGCCCCAGGATGTTGTTGCCAAATACTCATTACAGTGCTTAATATAAATTGGGGTAACGAACCATATTGATAAAATGCGACTCTATTGCTATAACCTTGCTTATTTAAAAAATATTTTGACCATATTCCAGCTTTTAGTGTAAATGTCAAACCTATTAAATGCTGGCAACCAAAATCATCTTCTTGAAAATAATGTTGAATATCTAATAAGTGCCATAAAGGACCTTCTGGTATTGTAAAACTTTTGACTTTTCCTTGTTGTGGCCAATTAATAATTGCTAATAGTTGACAAGTTTGTTGTAGCAATAATTTGATTAAAGTTAGCTTTGTTGTCTTGCTAATATCTTTACGTTTATCTAATCCTAAATATTGTTCAATTTGTTGATCATTTATTATAAATTTTTGCTCCCAAGGTTTTTCCAACGTAGTTGCATAGGCAGAAAATAAAAGATGTAAACAGGCAGATCTAATGTCTATGAAATCTAATTTAGATGCGTCGGTTAGATACCTAACTAAACCAAATGATCTAGAATCTAAGACATTATTTAACCGAAACAATATTGTTCCTTCTCCTTGCTTAACAAAGCGTTTGTAGTAAAGGTTTCCTTGTATATCTTTCTCCCAGTTCAAAACTGGAGCTTGAGTTAATACGGTACAAGCCTCCCAAATTATCATAGATGAAGCAAAAGGAGTATTTTTTCTATTAATAAACAACTCAGGAGATGTAATATTTCTAGTTATATTTTTATATCTACCTTTTTTAGGATGAATAGGAATTGGGCTACTAATAGGACACTGAACAATACATTGAGGTTCAGTATAATAACCTCGACAATTGTTACATAGCTTTTGATCAATCCAATAACTACCATTGTTTAATTGAATGGCATTAGTAGGGCAATCAACTCGACAACTATCACAGCTAGAACAACTTTCAGAAATTGTATAAGGCATAGTTTTGTGAGGCGTAATAAATTGAGTTAGGGTGATTATTGTAGTAGTTACTACACTTCATATAAGATTTATTTTATGAAGTAAACTATTTATAAATAATCTTATTTCTTATTCTTCGCTTAAAAGTTTTTATCTTTAGATAATATGAATTAGAAAACTATTTACGAAAGATTTTAAATTGGCTTAATCACATTTAATCTATTACTGTCAGATATGATTTATACGATATTCGATAGAGATTAAAACTACTTTTTAGTATAAACACTTTATTCAAATCGTATTTTTATCTTAGTATACTTTTTTATTTTGTCTATTTTCTTAAATTATTAAATTTAATTTAGTAATTCAAAAAAATAAAACAATAACATTTTAATATTTATCAACCCAGAAGTATAAGAAACCTAAATACTAAGTAACTAAGCACTATATTTATTCATTAGGTAAGTAAAAGATAGTTATTCCTGATTCTATATCTTGTACAATTTTAGAGTAATTAGATAGGTCTTGTTTTTTGACACATATAATAAAATATGAACAAAAGGATAATGCTAAATATTTATTTTTAATATTTATGATATTACTATTAATTGTTTAAAAAGTAATAAGGCTAAATTCTAAAAATAGAAAGGTAGAATAAGAATAGTATAGAATAATAGCTATCTGTTTCTATTAAGGGCTTTGCCTAATTAACTATTAGTTTTTTAAAATGGAGCGTTGTTAATCTGTGCTGCAGCACTTTCAACAAAATTTAAAAAATGATTTTATTGCTGGTCTCTTAGTTGTTATTCCTTTAGCAACTACTATTTGGCTAACTATTACTATCGCTAGTTGGGTTATTAATTTTCTAACCCAAATCCCTAAACAATTAAATCCTTTTGACGGACTTAATCCTATCTTAAGCTATTGTCTTAATCTGAGTGTTGGATTTGCTGTTCCAATTGTTTGTATATCAATTATAGGCTTGATGGCTCGTAATATAGCTGGCAAATGGTTACTAGACTTTGGCGAGCGTATTTTGCAATCTATTCCTTTAGCTGGAGCAGTCTATAAGACTTTAAAGCAGATTCTAGAAACTCTCTTTAAAGATTCCAAAAGTAAATTCAGACGTGTTGTTATGGTAGAGTATCCTCGACGTGGAATTTGGAGTTTAGGATTTGTAACCGGAACTCTAAGCCCTCCTTTGCAAGCCTACTTAGAAAAACCTATGCTAAGTGTATTTATCCCTACTACTCCTAATCCTACTTCTGGATGGTACTCTATCATTGCTGAGGACGATGTCATTAATTTACCTGTTTCTATTGAAGATGCTTTTAAAGTCCTAATTTCTGGAGGTATCGTTAGTCCTGATACTTCTAGTTATTCAGTATCGCAAGAAGATAATGAATTAAATAATACTGATAGTTCCAAGCTAGGGGTTAGAGATGATTCTTTAATTCCCGATAAAGATATACCCACTTTAAAAAATGTTGATAATCAATTATGATATCTCGTCAGCAACCTCGTCGAATCGCTCGTGAATTAGCCTTGTTAAGTATGAGTCAAATCAAGGGGACTCCAGAAAAAATTGAGCAACTTCAGATTGAAAATATTGTCTTAGCCGCTATTCGTGTCCTTACCAATGAGGTAAAAGATACTTTAGAAACTGCTTCAGCAGAAATAATAAGAGGACATAATCAATTGTTTAAATATGAGACACGTTCTAGTACTCTTGAAAGTGCAAAAGCAATGCTTTCAGAAGCTTTAGAATTAACTCAAGGCGCAGTTAACTGTCTAGCAGGAGCTATAGAATTTCCTGAAATAATCCAATTAGCTGGTCAAAATGATGTACAACAGTATGCTATTGAAATTATTCATGCTATTTGTAAAAAGAAAAAAGAGCTGGATAATCAATTAGAAGTAGTTCTAAAAGATTGGCAACTGAGAAGATTAGCAAAAATAGATCAAGATATTCTACGTATTGCAGTTGCAGAAATTTTACTTCTGAATATTCCCGAAAAAGTTGCTATAAATGAAGCTGTTGAATTAGCAAAACGTTATTCTGATGATGACGGCTATCGTTTTATTAATGGAGTCCTTAGAAGATTTGTAGAGCATATTAAAAAAGAAGACAAGAGCAATGTTTTTCTTAAAGAAGTTTAATTTCATTAAAACTTACCCTTTCTTGCTAATTTTTTAATATTTAACAAATTAATTTACTATTATTTTGCACACTATAAAATAACTTATCTTATGAATGAAATTTTAAATGAGAATTCTCCAACAATAAAGTATGGAGAACGTAATATTCTAGAGGGAGAATTAATTACATTTCCTAACCCTCGTATAGGTAGGGCTTACAATATATCCATCACTTTACCTGAGTTTACTTGTAAATGTCCTTTTTCAGGACATCCTGATTTCGCTACTCTTGAATTTAATTATGTTCCTGATCAAAAAATTCTAGAACTTAAAGCTTTAAAACTCTATATAAACGGCTTTCGTGATAAATACATTTCTCATGAAGAATCAATTAATCAAATATTAGATGATTTTGTAGAGGCGTGTGAACCATTAGAAGCAACTTTAAAAGGTAATTTCAACCCAAGAGGAAATGTACATACAATGATTGAAGTCCGTTATAAAAAATAATTAGGCTATTGTAATCAGCTAGTTATGACTCTAAACCTGATTGTGAAAGATAAGGGCGATCGAATTGATCGTTGGTTATCAAAAAACATCGTTAATATTTCCCGTTCTCATATTCAAAAATTAATCAAAATGGGAAATGTTATCGTAAATAATAAAGTATGTAAGACTAAAAAAGAGCAAGTAATTCTAGGTGATTATTTACAAATTTGTTTGCCATTACCTCAAAAACTAGAATTAATACCAGAGATAATTCCACTTGATATTTTATATGAAGATGAATATTTAATTATTATAAATAAAGCAGCTAATATGGTTGTGCATCCTTCTCCCGGACATAATAAAGGAACTCTTGTCCATGCTTTATTACATCATTGTTCGAATTTATCTGGCATTGGAGAAGTTCAAAGACCAGGTATAGTTCATCGCCTAGACAAGGATACAACAGGAGCAATTGTAATAGCAAAAACAGATTTTGTACATCAACATCTACAAAAACAAATTAGAAACAGAATAATCAAGAGAGAATATATAGCTATCATACATGGTGTTCTAAAAAATAAAGAAAATAATAATAATAAAATCGACGAAGGTATAATTAATTTACCTATTGGTCGTCATCTAATAGATAGAAAAAAGATGGCAATCAGACCAATTGAAAAGAATGGACGTCAAGCGGTTACTTACTGGAAAATATTGGAAAGATTAGGCAACTATAGCCTGATTAAATTTAACCTAGAAACTGGCAGAACTCATCAAATTAGAGTCCATAGTAGTTTTTTAGGTTGTCCTATTCTAGGTGATCCACTGTATAGTTCAAATCGTTCCTTAAATATAAATTTATCAGGTCAAGTATTGCATGCTCATAAATTAAGCCTAATACACCCAATTAGTTCAATAAGACTCGAGGTAACTGCTGCGCTTCCATCAGAATTTACAAAATTATTGATAAGCCTACGAAAAAATAATTAAACATATTATTATACTATTCATTTAAATTAATCATTTTTTTTATTGCTAAAATGAAGGATGTTAAATTAATATATAATCTTAAAAAATTATATATTAATTTATAAAAAGTTTACTTATTAGAGAAATCTTGCGTGAAATCTAATTGGTCTATACATGACAGTGAAGAACTATATGGATTAAAAAGATGGGGAAAGCCTTATTTTAATATTAGTAATGTAGGGCATATACTAGTCTCTCCTCAAAGTAATAAAAATAAGGCTTTGAATCTATTTAAATTAGTTCAAAACTTAGAGGGAAGAAATTTTAATTTACCTTTATTGGTTCACTTTCCAGATATAATAGAAGATAGGATTGAGCAACTTAATCATTGCTTCAATAGAGCAATAGCTAGATATAGATACCAGGGATCATATCAGGGTGTCTTTCCTATTAAGGTCAATCAACAGCGTCATATAATTGAATCGATTGTTAATTATGGCTATAAGCATAAGTATGGTCTGGAGGTGGGATCAAAACCAGAATTACTCATTGCCTTGTCCCAGTTAAAAAACTCTAACTCTCTTCTCATATGTAACGGATATAAAGATAAAAAGTATGTTGAGACAGCTATAATAGCTTATCACTTAGGCTATAACATTTTGATAGTTGTTGAACAATTAAGTGAAATATATTTGGTAGCTGATGTTGCTCTAGAGCATGGTATTAAACCAAGTTTAGGAATTCGTGCGAAGTTAAGCGCCAAAGGAGATAGCCGCTGGGCTGATTCTGCAGGGGACAGAGCAAAATTTGGACTTAGTGTAACAGAAATCATATCTGCACTTGATCAACTACGTAAGTCTGAAATGCTTACTAGTCTTAAATTGCTTCATTTTCATATTGGTTCTCAAATATCTGCTATTGCGACGATAAAAGATGCATTGAGTGAAGCTAGCCAGATTTATGTAAATCTGTGCCAACTTGGAGCTCCTATGGAATATTTTGATGTAGGGGGAGGCTTAGGAATTGACTATGACGGCTCAAATACTAATTTTCCTGCATCCAAAAATTATAGCATGCAAAATTATGCCAATGATGTTGTTGCAGCTATTAAAACAGCTTGTAATAATCAAAATATTAAAGTTCCTGTTATTGTTAGTGAAAGCGGTAGATCTGTTGCTTCTCATCAGTCTATTCTTATAGTTAACGTTCTAGGAGTAGATAAGATCGAAGAGTTTAATGAAACTACTGAAATAGAGAACTGTCATACATTAGTGCAAGAAATATTGGAAATATATATCTCTATTAATGAAACTAATTTTCAGGAAGCTTATCATGACGTTTTGCAATTAAAAAAAGAGATAGAAAGCCTTTTCTCTTTTGGGTATTTAAACTTATACGAAAGAGGCAAAGCAGAAGAACTATTTTGGAAGTGTTGCCGTAAAATAAAAACGATTTTACAAGAAGTAGATCTAGACTTAGACGAGCTAGATAATCTTCACCAACTTTTGCTATCAACTTATTATTGTAATTTTTCAGTTTTCCAATCTCTTCCTGATAATTGGTCTATTGATCAATTATTTCCAATAATGCCTATTCATCGTCTAACTGAAAAGCCAACCGAACTTGGAACTCTTGCTGACTTGACTTGTGATAGTGATGGTAAAGTTTCTCGGTTCATTGGATATCAAAATGTTAAACCTCATCTTGAACTACACCCTTGGAAAAGAGATGAACCGTATTATTTAGGATTTTTTTTAAGCGGAGCATATCAAGAAATTCTAGGTAGCTTACACAATCTTTTTGGAGATACTAATGCAGTACATATTAAATTAGATAAAAATGGATATCATATTGAGTCTATTATTAAAGGAGATTCGGTAGCAGAAGTATTAAAATATCTAGAGTATAATAGTCGAGACATGATTAAAAGTATGCATAAAAAGACCCAAAAAGCTTTTAAAAACCGCCAAATAACTTTTAAAGAATCTCAGCTATTTTTAAAGTATTATAAAGATGCTTTATACAATTATACTTATCTTAAGTAGCAAACCATAACATTTATATTGTAATGTTTACTACATAAATATATTTATAATATTTCTCAAATGATTATATTGTTCGCATGAATATATTAATCTATGGGAATAATAAACTTTTTATTAACTATGCTTAGAAGGCTTTAACAATGAACTCTTTAGGACGTCATATTTTAGTTGAATTTTTTGGATGCTCATCTGAAATTTTGAATAATGTGTCAGTAATTGAATCTAGTATGTTGGTAGCTGCTCAAGATGCTGGTGCAACAGTTATTAATTCAACATTCCATCACTTTTCTCCATTTGGTGTATCAGGAGTAGTTGTTATTCAAGAAAGCCATCTAGCAATTCATACATGGCCTGAATATCGTTATGCAGCAGTAGATTTATTTACTTGTGGTGATACTGTAAATCCATGGATATCTTTTGATAGATTAAAAATCTTATTTAAAGCTGATTATGGTTCTGCATTAGAACTAAATCGTGGACAGCTAGAGTTGCTCGAGAGAATAGATGTTGAATTAGGAGAGCTTCGTGACGAAACTACTAATAAACTAGTTATTCCAAAAGTCAGTAGAAGTGTTTGGCTTACTGACCGTAACGAAAATGTTGCTCTTTCGATACGCCATAAAGGAGAACATATTTTTTATGAAAAGTCACCCTATCAAACTGTAGAAATTTTTGATACTTTTGAATATGGAAAAATGTTGACTATTGATAAAATGGTCATGTGCACTGAAAAAGATGAAAATGCTTATCATGAAATGATAATACACGTACCTATGTTACTCAATCCTTCATTTTCTAATATATTAGTTATTGGAGGTGGAGATGGTGGCAGTGTAAGAGAGTTGATACGTCATTCCCATATTCAAAAAATAACTATAGTGGAAATTGATGAAACGATAATTAGGGCTTCAAAGCAATATTTACCATCTTTATCTAGTCAACTTAGCAATGAGAAAGTTGATCTATACATAGAAGATGGAATTACTTTTATTCATAACACAGATGATGAAGAATATGACCTAATAATAGTAGATTCATCTGATCCTGTTGGACCTGCTGAAGGATTATTTAGTTATGAATTTTATAGACAAATTTATCGCTGTTTAAAACCTAATGGAGCTATGGCAGCTAATACAGAATCTCCATGTTTTAATCAAAAAGTTTTTGTCGATATTAATCATTGCTTAAGTGATATTTTTGGAGGGGAAAATGTTCATTCTTATTTAAGTTTTATTCCTACCTATCCTACTGGAATGTGGAGTTTTGCCTACACTAGAAAAGGTAGTATGCACCCATTGGATAATTTTGATTCTGAACAGGCAGAAATTTTTACTAGACAACATAATTTAAAGTACTATAATCCTGGAATTCATAGTTCTGCTTTTTGTTTACCAACTTTTGTTCAAAATATGCTTGATGAGTAATCGAAATAAAAGTTTGTTAGATTTTAATCCAAATAGCATTGGAGTAGAAAACGGTAACTTATATGGACTACCTTATACCTATGAAAATGCTGGAATTATTGTTTTTGGTATCCCTTGGGAAGTTACAGTATCCTATAAGACTGGAACAGTACTAGGACCACTGAGGGTACTAGAAGCTTCTCCTCAACTTGATCTGTATGATTCAGATAATCCTTATGGTTGGAATCAAGGTATTTTTATGCCACCAATTTCACAATTTTTATTGACACTTAATCAAAAGTTTAGAAAAAAAGCTTTACACATAATTGAGGCAAGTGAGCAAAATATAGATATTAAAAATAGCCTAAAACTACAACAAGAGTTAACAAGCGTTAATTTAGCCTGTAAACAAATGATAGATTGGGTGAATAGGAATACTAGTAATGCCCTTCAAGCAGGAAAAAAAGTTGGCATTGTTGGGGGTGATCATAGTGTTCCACTTGGGTATATTAAATCTTTAGCTAAATATAATAATGAATTTGGAATTCTTCATATTGATGCACATGCTGATTTGAGAATAGATTACCAGGGGTTTTCCTACTCTCATGCTTCAATTATGAATAATGTGCTAAAAATACCTCAAGTTGTTAAATTGGTTCAGGTTGGCATTCGAGATTTTTGCAATGACGAAGAATTTACTATTACATCATCCAATAATAGAATAATTACCTATTATGATTCATTTTTGAAGAACTTCCAGTATGAAGGAATAAGTTGGTATCAACAATGTCAAGCCATTATTAACAACCTACCCAAAAAAGTTTATATTAGTTTTGATTTAGATGGATTAGATCCAAAATTGTGCCCTCATACAGGAACTCCTGTAGCTGGTGGATTAAATTTAGAGGCAACATTTTATCTATTAAAACAACTAGTCGAAAGCAATAGAAAAATAATTGGGTTTGATGTCTCTGAAATAGGTAATGGCGAATGGGATGGAAATGTTGGTGCCAGAGTAATATATAAATTATGTTGTTTATTAGGTTTATAAAAGAATATTGCAATTTATATAATTACTTATTAAATATCTTAATTTGCTAGTATAGGTTTTTTTATCAAGAAAATTAAATTTAAACACATAAAAAGCTACGTTCTAGATTGCTATATTCCATGACTTTTACCGATTACCCAATGACGGCGAAAAAAATGTGATAAGACTGATTCGTCTAAGGGTAAATAAATAGGTCTTCCATGTGGACAAGTTCTTGGATTACGAGTATTTTTCCAAGAATCTAAGATTTCCTGCATTCTACGTAATTCTAGAGAAACTCCATTACGAATAGCACTTTTACAAGCGGTTGCGACTTGTGCTGACTCTAAATCTTTTTCTAAGCTTAACTCTAGTAGAATGTCTGAACAATCTGTCTCATCTACTAATAATTGCGGAACCGTTCTAATTATCCACATTTGTTCTCCAAATGTTTCAAGTTCTAGACCTATATTTTGTAGCTGTTTAACTTGATAGTTAGACAAAGTAAGAACTACAGGGTTTTTAATTTTTGTTAGTTTCCATTCATCTTGAAGTTTTTCATATAGGATCCTTTCATGGGCAATATGTTGTTCCACTAGCCACAGACCATGAGAGTGTTCTGCAACAATATATGTTTTATTAACTTGTCCAATTGCTTTCAGCGGTAACAAATCTAATTTATTAATATCGTTAATGTCGTTAGCGCAACTATGATCATTTCCTGTTATCGAAAATTTAAGTAATTTATGTAATTTTTTACTGTCCCCTAAAACAATAGAAGGTGATGCACATAAGCTAAGACTTTGTTGAATAATTGTAGATATTTGTTCTTCCCAAAATTCTATAAAATGTAGATAAACTTCAGACTTAATTGGATGTCGATTCCAATCTACTTCTTCATATGGTGCATACAATTCTAAAAAACAGATAGGGAAACGTCCCTTTGGTAAACATCTACCAAAAGAACGAATTACTGACTGTTCTAGTTGAGGCGATTTGATAACTCGTCCATTAATTCCTACTTTTACCCAATCAGAACAACTACGATGACATCTATCAGGCAATCCTATAACAATATTGATATTTCCATTTTTACATGATGGTGTCTGTATCTCGTTAGAAGTGAATCGTAAATCATTGTAACTAATCTGATTTAATAATTGAGGTATGATTTGTTGTGTAGTTTTCCCTGGACTAATATTAAGCCAAGGTTTGCCATTCAACTTTGCATCCCATGTAACATGTGGGTGACATAAAGATGCATTTTCAATAATATTGCGTATTGCTTTTAATTGTTTTTTAAAAGTAGGTAAGCCTTTTCGCCGAACCGGCATATTACCAAATATGTCAGAAATAATAATAGTTGTGCCTGAGGCAATAGCAACAACTTTCTCGTGAATTGGCCGCCCTTGTAGATCATATGTAATACACCATCCTTTACTATTGTCTATATTGTGGCGACTTTTAATGGTTAATTGACCTACATTGGCAACACTAAACAAAGCTTCTCCCCGAAAACCTAAGCTATTAATATGACAAAGGTCGTCTAATCTGTAAATCTTGCTAGTATGATGGGCTCTTGCACAATTGCGTAAGTCCTGCAAAGACATTCCCATACCATTATCAGTAACGCTAACTTGCCAAAGCTCAGTATTTAAAGAGATATTTATACGAGTTGATTTTGCATCAAGACAATTATCTACTAGCTCTCGAACTACAGATGCTAGAGAATCTATAATTTCTCCTGCTGCTATTATATTTACAATTTCAGGGGAAAGAAGTTGAATGGGATGTAACATGAAGGGGAAATAGCATTTTTAGAATTGTATTAATTAGGGTTATTGTACTTTTATTTTTTTTTAAAACAATACATCATAAAAATATCGTAAAAATCAAATTTAATGAAGAAACATAATTATACTCAAATAGCTATTCAAAAAAATTTAAACTGCTAATAAGTTATTTGATTGGGGTAATTGCTCAGAACTAGGTAGCTCAAGACAATAGCCGGCTCCATAGACTGTCTTTATATAGCAAGGATGCCTTGGATCTGGCTCTAATTTTGTTCTTAAGTGGCGAATGTGAACACGTATAGTTTCGATATCGTCATCAGGATCATATCCCCATACTTCCTTTAAAATTTCACTTGGTGAGACAGTTTGTCCATGTCTTTGTAATAGGCAATGTAATAATTCAAATTCCAGGTGAGTTAACTTGACAGTTTGTTCAAACCAAATTGCCTCAAATCTTTCAGGAATAAGCGTCAATGGTCCATAATTTAGAATTTCAGAGTGTTTGGCCGCTTGGGGGATTCGATCTGTTCTACGTAAAAGTGCTCTAACCCTGGCTAACATTTCTGCTAGTTCAAAAGGTTTTGTTAGATAGTCATCAGCTCCAGCGTTAAAACCTTCTACCTTATCTTTAGTCTGTCCTAAAGCTGATAGCATTAGGACAGGAATATCAGCAGTACGTTCATCTCTTCGTAATCTTTGACAAACTGTAAATCCATCTACTTTTGGTAGCATTAAATCTAACATTATTAAATCTGGTTGTAATTGGACAGCTAAGGCTTGTCCCTTGATTCCATCCGGAGCTTGGTTAATGTCATAACCTGCCATTTCTAAGTTAGTAGAGATAAGATCTCTGATGGCATCATCATCTTCAATTACAAGTATTCGAGGCATTTCAATAAAATAATAATTAAATGTAAACGTTAAGTAAGAATTATGTTTGGATAATAAAGAATCCTGTACCGATTATAAACATGATTTCTCAAATAGTCCTGGAATTGTTAAAATTACCAGACATCATTTTTAAAAACCCTTTTTATAAAGTTCTTAAAGATTGCGAATTAATCTTAATATTCTAATAAAACAACTATAAATTTACTTGTTTCTCAACATATATTATTTTAATTATTTAGACCACAAGGCATATGTTCTATCGTAAAACTATCTAGTTATTAATTTCTAGAGAATTTATTATTTTTCGATATTTACATATATTGTTACGGTTACTCAGCACAACATCTTTATATCTAAAAAATAAACTATTCTTATTTCCAACTTAATAGTGGGAGTGTACTATTTTCATTGTTTAAATAAGTGCATACTACTTATCCAACTTTATTAGACTAAAAACATTAAGGATGCTTAACGCTTGGATAGACTACGGAGAAAGGGTTACAAGGAATATTTAACAGATAATTTACGAGGATTATATTTAT
>JBFPLN010000004.1:0-151477 GCA_051971635.1 Candidatus Atelocyanobacterium thalassae
CCTAAGCTATAAAATACTCATGGCAACCATGGATACTGACTAAAGTTAGGAGCACGTTTTTCTAAGAATGCTTTTTTCCCTTCATTACCTTCGTCTGTCATATAGTATAGAAGGGTTGTGTTACCTGCTAATTCTTGTAAGCCAGATTGCCCATCACAGTCAGCATTAAAAGCAGATTTTAAGCAACGAATAGCTATAGGACTTTTTTCTAGAATTTCCATGGACCACCGTACACCTTCTTCTTCTAATTTTTCTGTTGGTACTACACAGTTAACTAAACCCATTTTTAATGCCTCTTCTGCATTGTATTGGCGACAAAGAAACCAAATTTCTCTGGCTTTTTTTTGGCCAACTACTCGAGATAGATAACTGGCTCCAAAGCCACCGTCAAAGCTTCCAACCTTCGGTCCTGTCTGCCCAAAAATCGCATTGTCTGCTGCAATTGTCAAGTCACACATTAACTGAAGTACATTTCCCCCTCCAATCGCATAACCAGCCACTAAAGCAATAACTACTTTTGGCAAAGAGCGAATTAGTTTTTGTAAATCAAGAACATTTAAACGAGGAATTCCCTCATTATCTATGTATCCTGATTTCCCTCTAATACTTTGGTCACCGCCCGAGCAAAAAGCGTATTTACCATCTATATGAGGAGATTTTCCCGTCAACAATATTACACCAATAGTACTATCTTCACGGGCATCACAAAAAGCATCATATAGTTCAAAAACGGTTTTTGGACGAAAAGCATTACGTTTATGAGGGCGATTAATAGTTATTTTAGCAATGCCTTTGAATTTATGATAGAGTATGTCGTCGTAATTTTTTATACTTTGCCACGCAATTTCCATTAGTTAGAGTCGGCATATTTTTACAGTATATAAACAATACTACAAGTCACGTCCTTTCTGTCCTAATTTATGTAAACTTTATCTAAAAGTATGATAAATACCTTTCTTAGGTAAATAATCAATTTTTATACTTTTCTGCTTAAATAATAATACCATCGCTTTAATAGTAATTAAATTAATATTTATTTAAAAAATTAATTTTTCAATGCAGAACTTTTTAGGAACATCTAAATTCTTTACTTTTTAACCAAGCAATTAATAATCAGGTTGTTTGCAGATATATTTGATATAAAATATATAAGTAATAATCTTTTTTATTAGATATAGTTAATTCTAAACAATTGTTAATATAACCATCCTTTAAGACGACGAGCAACTTGAGGGCGGCGTAATTTTCTCATAGCTTTACTTTGGATTTGACGCACCCTTTCACGTGATAAATTAAAAACTCCTCCCACTTCTTCTAATGTATGTGGCTGAGAAGTACACAATCCATAGCGTAAAGCGATTACATCTTTTTCTCTCTGTGTTAGAACATCGCTTAAAACGGCTGATACTTCATACCGTAGCATTCCTTCATTCATAAATTCTTCTGGAAGTTGTAACTCTTGGTCTTCTAATAAATCAGCTAACTCAGTATCTTCATCTTTTCCAACTCTATGGTTGAGGGATAGAGATTGGCGACGTAATTGTAATAATTGACGTAATTGGATGACAGTAACCTCTAATTTATCAGCTAATTCTTTCTCATTTGGGTTGCGCTGTAATTCTTGCTTAAGTATACTTTGAACCTTTTTCAGTCTATTTAGTTTTTCCATAACATGTATGGGAAGGCGAATTATTCGAGCATCATTGGCAATAGTACGAGTGATAGCTTGACGGATCCACCAATAGGCATAAGTTGAGAATTTATATCCTTTATTGGGATCAAATTTTTCTGTAGCTCTATTAAGACCAATAGCCCCTTCCTGAATTAGATCTAAAAAGGGTACTCCACGATTAAGATAACGCTTAGCAATAGAAACTACTAAGCGTAAATTAGAACGAATTATTTTACGCTTTGCTATACGTCCTTGATATAAATAATGTTCGAACTGCTTTGGGTTATCAAATGTCATAGCTTTAAGCCATTCCATTTTAGTCGGAGGACGATTCAGAATTTTTTGAAGTTGTTTATGTTTTTCTTCAGCTTTCATTAGAAATTGTACATTTTTGGCTAAACTAATTTCTTCTTCTGCCTTTAGAAGTGGATAACGAGACATTTCTTTAAAAAATGATCCAATTGTGTTGTCGGAGGTGGTTTTATAATACTCGTCAGTATCTTGTTTATTTATATTACTAGATACAATTTCAACCTCCATGATCTGTGAATTTGAAACGACTTGTTCAGGTTCAATTATCTCAAATGCAGATAATTTCAATTCATCTACTAATTTCGTTTGCATCATTTGTTTTGTACTCATTAAGCTAGTAACTCCGAAAAATTAGATAAATTCAATAAGCTTGAAAGTAATAAAAAGAGATTATTTTAAATTTTTAAAGCTTTAAAATCTACTAAACATTAATTAGTTATAAAAATAATTTCAATAACTGTAAATGTTAATAAACTTTTATTTAGACAGTTAGATTTTTCAAACAAAAAATATAAGAAAATTCATAAACGTAATAAAATTTAGTTCATATTATTAATAAACTATAGAAAAGATTGAATACTTGACGAATTAACAAGATTGTTGTTGTATTTCGCTATAGATTGATCAAGAAAATTTAAGACGTTTCATAATTTTTTCTAGGTTAGGATTACAAGTTACAAAGATAATTTTTCTTTCTATTAGTTAACTTATCCGATTCTGGGGGATAATTTCACCCTTGTAGAGATAATCTTCAACTTTTCCTTATCTTCTTATAAAGAGATAGAAATAAAAGCTATTATCTTTTTATAAATTTTCTTAACTTTTAGAAAGATTTCTATCTCTTTTCAGAGGAATTATTATGCTATTTAAGAAACAATAATTTTTCTTGTTTTAAAAATTTTATTCATTATAAATTCTAATATTAATTATAAATAAAACTTATAAATCTTATTTAGAGTTGAAGAATAGTCAATATTTTCTTAAACTTCAATAATATATCCATATTATTGAAAGATTTAATGTTTCCTAAACAAAGAGATTTTCCTAGATCTGGTCAATTAAATTTTCGGCTGGTTGAAATTTTAGTTGACTGTCCAGGATTAGAAAAACCGTACACTTATGGTGTTCCTCCAAACTTATTCATAAAACCTGGTGATATCGTAAATGTTCCCTTTAAAGCAAGAATTATAGGTGGTGTTGTTCTTTGTTATGTCAGTTCTTTTCCACATAATCTTGATTTTAGAAAAATTAAGTATATCAATGATGTAATTACAACAAGCTTTTTTTCTGAGAAGTATTGGAAACTGCTAGAACAAGTTGCGCAATACTATCATACTGACTTAGTCAATGTTATTAAAGCAGCTTTACCTCCAAAGATTTTAGGAAGGTCGCAGAGAAGAATTCGTTTAGTAACAGAAATAATGAATTATAAAACGAAAGATTTTCCCAATTCTAGTATCAAGATTTTAGATTTACTTCAGAAAGGAAAAAATAAAAGTTATAGTGTTAAATATTTGCAGAATAAAATTGAAGATTTCCATGCAGGAATTAAATTCTTAAAAAATTTGGGTTTGATAGAAGATTACTTAGAAATGCCTAAGAATTCTCAAATCAGACAACAAAAATTAGTAGTACGATTAAAAAAATACGATTCTGGTGATTTAACTGTAAAACAGTTAGTAGTTTTACAGGTTTTACAGCTCAACAACGATAGCATGTCACTGAGTGAATTATTAACGGCTAGTCAGGTTAGCTTTTCAGTAGTTCAGGCTTTGGAGAAGAAAAAATACTTACATATCGAGTATAAGGAAAAACTAAGATTATCGAGACAAGAATTCAAGAAAATAGAGCTGAAAAGAACTTTAACAACAAATCAATCTAAAACCTTAGATATTATTAATAACTTACAAGAGTATGCTGAAGTATTACTACATGGAGTAACTGGTTCAGGTAAAACCGAAGTTTATATACAGGCAGTATCCAAATTAATAGATAAGGGTAAATCTGCATTAGTTTTAGTACCTGAGATTGGTTTAACTACTCAGCTAATGGATAGGTTTCAAGAAAGATTTGGTATCTTGGTTTCTGTTTATCATAGTAATTTATCTGATGGAGAAAGATATGATACTTGGCGAGAGATGTTAAATGAAAGGCCCCAAATAGTCGTTGGCACTAGATCTGCAGTTTTTGCTCCTTTGCCTAATTTAGGAATAATAATCTTAGATGAGGAACATGATTCTAGTTTTAAACAAACACAAACTGCTCCAACTTACCATACAAGGAAGGTTGCAAAAATGAGAGGTGTTTTAGAAAATTGTCCAGTTATCTTAGGTTCAGCGACACCTTCTTTAGAGACGTGGTTTTCTGTCCACCAACCTGAACTATCGTCTTCAAAATCATACTATTTATCATTACCAGAGAGAATAAATTCAAGACCGTTACCCTCCATTGAAATCGTTGATATGAGGAATGAATTAAAACAAGGAAATAGATCCATCTTTAGTCGTTCGTTACAAAATTCATTAGGTAATCTAAAGAAACAACATCATCAAGCAATTCTTTTTATTGGTCGTAGAGGACATAGTACTTTTGTATCGTGCAGGAGTTGTGGATATGTGATGAAGTGCTCTAATTGTGATGTTTCACTTACTTATCACTATGATAATAACTTTCCTGGAGTATTGAAGTGTCACTATTGTAACAGTTCAATAAATCAGCCTACAAAGTGTCCTAAGTGTAAATCGTCATATTTTAAATTTTTTGGAAATGGAACTCAAAAGGTAACTGAAGCTTTGAATAAGGAATTTCCTGAGCTAAGCTTTTTAAGATTTGATAGTGATACTACTCGCTATAAAGGCTCTTACCGCAGCTTATTGGATAAGTTTTCTCAAGGGAAGGTCGATGTTCTAATAGGAACACAAATGCTAACTAAAGGGTTAGACATAGACAAAGTAATTTTAGTAGGTGTTGTTTCTGCAGACGGGTTATTATATTTATCTGATTATTATGCCTCAGAAAGGGCTTTTCAAACATTAATGCAAGTATCAGGAAGGGCTGGAAGAGGTAAAGAACCTGGGCAAGTAATTATACAGACTTATGTCCCTGAGAATATAGTTATTCAAACAGTCAAAGAACACAACTATGAGTCTTTTGTACAACAAGAGTTAACTCAAAGAAAAGAGCTAAATCTTCCTCCTTATGGACATTTAATATTAATTCAGTTAAGCAGCTTAGATGCCATGGAGGTTGAAAAAACAGCTAAGATTTTTTATGATTTTTTGGTAAAAAATTTTAGCTTAGATTGTGAAATTTTAGGTCCTGCACCTGCCAATATAATTAAATTAGAAAAACGTTATAGATGGCAAATATTACTTAAGTTTAAATCAAGATTCCAAACTACTAATTTTAGAATAAGAACTTGGTATAAAGTATGTTCACCATCAGTTCAACTTAAAGTTGATATCGATCCAATATATATTAATTAACTGTTTTATCTCAAAAATTAAAAACAAATAACTATTAACTATATGTAAGTAAATCAATTTTATGAATAAAACTAGAGAAAACATCTTCAGACTTATTCATTTTAATTAAATAATAGAAATCTTATAATTACTTAAAAAGTAACCGTAAAATTGTTATTGATCTGATAAAAATTTTAGATATTTACTTGATACATTAATGCATATTTCATCGGTATTTAAAAAATATAGAATTAATGTTCTTTTATCCATGCTTCCTTGATTATCAGCCAAAATATAAATATTTATTACTATGAGATTAAATATTAAGTTATTAATACATCTAATCTTAATTTCAATATTGCTTTGAATAAAATTTTGAAAGAATTTGATTCAAGCTTAATCTTTAAAAGTATTTTTTGGATAAAGTTATTTTGTGTAAAAAAATTATAGTGCATTACTAAATAACGTAATTATTTTGACATTATAATAACTAGAGATATTTTGCTTAACAATATTTATAATAGTTACTTCTATCTTTTTGTAGAGAATTAAGTAAAATATCTCTAGTTACTATAACTGATAATTATAAAGTCTTATTCATTAGAATTAAAAAAATATACTACTTGATATAGGCTTTATTCTATAAATATTTTACATAATGTGGAGACCAGTTTTGAAGACGAACACATCATTAATCACTAAAAAATCTGAAGAAATTTTTTCTGCTGCGCAAAAGTTAATGCCAGGTGGAGTTAGTTCTCCTGTAAGAGCATTTAAATCTGTTAATGGACAACCTATTGTTTTTGATCGTGTTAAAGGAGCTTATGCTTGGGATGTAGATGGAAATCAATATATTGATTATGTAGGAACTTGGGGGCCTGCTATTTGTGGTCATGCTCATCCAGAGGTAATAGACTCGTTAAATAAAGCTTTAGAAAAAGGAACAAGCTTTGGAGCTCCATCTTTGTTAGAAAATATATTAGCAGAAATGGTTATTAAAGCTGTTCCAAGTATTGAAATGGTTCGTTTTGTTAATTCTGGAACTGAAGCATGTATGTCAGTATTACGTTTAATGCGAGCATTTACTGGCCGCGAAAAAATTATAAAATTTGAGGGTTGTTATCATGGTCATGCTGATACATTTTTAGTTAAAGCTGGCTCTGGAGTTGCGACTTTAGGTCTTCCTGATTCGCCAGGAGTACCTAAAAGTACTACTGCTAACACATTAACTGCACCTTACAATGACTTAGAAGCAGTAAAAGCTTTATTTGCAGAAAACCCCAATGATATAGCTGGAATAATCCTTGAGCCTGTAGTAGGAAATTCAGGTTTTATCAAACCAAATCCAGGATTTTTAGAAGGTTTACGGGAATTAACTACAACTAATAATGCATTGTTGACATTCGACGAGGTGATGACAGGTTTTCGCATCTCTTATGGAGGAGCTCAGCAAAAATTAGGAGTAACTCCTGATTTAACAACGTTGGGTAAAATAATAGGTGGAGGATTACCTGTAGGAGCTTACGGAGGACGTGCAGATATCATGTCTATGGTTGCTCCAGCTGGACCAATGTATCAAGCAGGTACTTTGTCTGGCAATCCATTAGCTATGACAGCTGGAATTAAAACATTAGAAATATTACAAAAACCAGAAACTTATACAAAATTAGAGCAACTAACAAAACAATTAAATGAAGGATTGCTAAAAATAGCTAAAGATAAAGGGCACTCTGTTTGCGGTAGCTATTCTGGAGCTATGTTTGGACTGTTCTTTACCGAAGGACCTGTACACAACTATGATGATGCAAAAAAATCTGATTTAAATAAATTTAGTCGTTTTCATAGGAGTATGCTAGAAAGAGGTGTTTATCTTGCTCCCTCTCAGTTTGAGGCTGGATTTATGTCTTTAGCTCATACTGACCAAGATGTTGAAGAAACTTTGTCAATAGCTAGTGATGTATTCTCAATCTTATAAGTAAACAGAAATAATTTAAATCATGCAAAGTCCAGTATTACCATACTAGACTTTGCATAATATTTAATAAAGAAAATTACAAAATTTTATATCTAAACTTTCTTTATATCTTTTAATTAGTTTATATATTGATTTAATATGAAAACTTATTGAATTAAAGCAGAGTGATTTCTAGTTTCTGCTTAAGTAGTAATGGATTTTTAATAATTTTTTTATGGGCTTGTATTGTTACCACTTCATTTTCAAGCTTATGCAATAAAAACATATATGTTGCTCTTAATTGTATGAAATTAATGATGGAACTTTTATCCTAGGTTAAGAACTTGTCTCTATCAAGTGATATTTTTGAAAAATTTAATAATTTATTACAGAGTCTGGTTCGTAAAAAAACTAGTATAATTTTTAAATCTTAACCCTTCATTTCTTAAACATATTAATACTTAAAAATATTAGTTGTAAAATTTAAATATTGGCATCAAGTGTGATATTTTCAACCAGATACTACTATTTTTAGTACTATAGACACTTTATAAAACAGATAACAAATATCATGTTGGATTATGAAAAAGTTGTCACCTCAATAATATTTTTGTAGCATAAAGTTCTTGTATAAAATTAAATAAATATATCTTTATTGTAATTACTGTGAATTTTTCTTTTCAACTACAAAAAAAATGTTGTGACACTCAAGCTAGGGTAGGAGTTTATTCCACTCCTCATGGCATAGTAGAAACTCCCAGATTTATGCCGGTTGGGACAATAGCTGCAGTAAAAGGAATTACACCTGACCAGCTACAGAATACTAAAGTACAAATGATTTTAGCTAATACTTATCACCTTCATCTGCAACCAGGCGAAAATATAATTGAGAAAGCAGGAGGTTTGCATGAATTTATGAATTGGAATGGTCCAATCCTGACTGATTCTGGGGGTTTTCAGGTCTTTAGCCTCAGTAAACTTAGAGAAATTTCTGAATCAGGAGTAAAATTTCGTTCTCCAAAGGATGGTCGCATAATTAATTTAACGCCAGAAAGATCAATTAATATTCAAAATGCATTAGGAGCAGATGTTATTATGGCTTTCGACGAATGTCCTCCGGGTAATGCTGACTATCAGACTGTTGAAGCTGCGACTAATCGTACGTACCGTTGGTTAAAGAGATGTATACAAGCTCATGATAGGGTAGGAGATCAGGCTTTGTTTGGTATTGTTCAAGGAGGAACTTATCCGAAATTAAGACTCAAAGCCATATCATCGCTAATTGAATTAGATCTACCAGGTTATGCTATTGGTGGAGTCAGTGTTGGAGAAAAACCTTCTCTAATTCAAGATATCGTACAATTTTCTACTCCATTACTACCTGAAACTAAACCTCGTTATCTTATGGGAGTAGGTACATATAAAGAAATAGCCATGGCAATTGCTTCTGGAATAGATTTATTTGATTGTGTAATTCCTACGCGTTTCGGTCGTCACGGAACAGCATTAGTTGGTGGAGAACGTTGGAACCTTAAAAATTCTAAATTTCGGGAGGATTTTACACCTCTCGATAAAGAATGTGATTGCTATACATGCCAAAATTTTACAAGGGCATATTTAAATCACTTAATACGGTCACAAGAAGTACTTGGTTATACTCTGTTATCCTTACATAATATTACTGAACTTGTTAGATTTACTCAAAATATTAGACAATCTATTCTAAACAATTCTTTTGTTGAAGACTTTAAATCTTGGTTAATCTGATTTCATTTTAGTTGACTATAAAATTCTTTAGGTATTTTTTAAGCTATAAAGGAAAGTAAACCTTCTTGAAAGAATCAGAATATCAGTAGAAATTAACACTTAAATCCTATCTATTTAAGTGTTTAACTTTGTAATATTTCGTATAGTAATCTTCGATATATGATATTTATATTTTCTTAAATTTTATAAGAGAAATATTTAAACTTTAGCTGATATACTTATGGTTATTTACTATTATTAAAAATTATTTCTATAGTTAAAATTTATTATTAATGTAATCTTTATGAAAAAAAAGACATTACGTATTTGTATTGTTGGAGGAGGTTTTGGTGGTCTTTATACAGCTTTAAGGCTTTCTAGATTGTTTTTAGAAGACGATAACTGTCCAATAATAACTTTGATTGATAAAAATAATTATTTCTTATTTACTCCACTTCTCTATGAATTAATAACTGATGAAATTGAAGAGTGGGAAATTGCTATACCTTTCAAAGAATTATTAAACAATACAAATATTTATTTTAAACAAGGGTTAGTAACCAACATTGATACAAAAGAGCAAATCATTCAATTAGAAAATGACAGTAACTTATTCTATGATAAAATCGTTTTTGCTATGGGCGTAGGACCCTCTTTAGATAGTTGTATTGGAGCTCAAGAGAACGCTATCCCATTTCGAACACTCGATGATGTCTATCGTATTAAAAAACATTTATTATCATTAAAAAGAAAGCAAGCTGAAAGATTCCGTATAATTGTTGTTGGCGGTGGAAGTAGTGGGGTAGAAATAGCTTGTAAGCTGGCAGATCTTCTAGGAGAAAAAGCTAGAATCCGCTTAGTAGAAAAGAATAAAAATATCTTAAAAAGCTGTTCCTATTTCAGCCAGAATGTTGCAAACGAAGCACTAAAATCTCGCCACATTTTTGTTAATTTAAGAACAGAAGTTACTCAAGTTTCTAGCAACAACTTATATTTACTGCACAAAAATCAAACTAGTACTGTTCCTGTAGATTTAGTACTTTGGACTATAGGCACCAAAAGTTTAGAGATTACCAATAAGTTACCCTTACCTAAAAATTCGAAAGGAGCATTAGTAATCAACTCTAAACTACAAATAATTAATCATCCTGAAATGTTTGCAATTGGTGATGTAGCAGAATATCAAAACAATTTGGGAAATACACTATACCACACAGCTCAGACTGCACTTCAACAAGCAGATTATTGTGCTTGGAATATTTGGGCATCAGTTACACAAAATTCTCTTTTATCTTTTTCTTATCAGCCATTGGGAGAAATGATAGTACTAGGTAATAGAAATGCTGCGCTATCTTCTTTAGGAATTAAGCTGGAAGGTTCCTTAGCTTATCTTGCAAGACGTTTAATTTACTTGTATCGTTTACCTACTCATAAATATCAATTAACTGTCGGAGTAAATTTTATAATTAAACCACTTCTTAAACTGCTGTCATAGTAACTGAAATAAGTAATTATTAATTATCTATTTTAATTAAATAAAACTAAAATATTACTTAAGTTATTCAAATAATATTTTAGTTTTGTTTAATTAAAATAGATAACATAATTAATAATATCCTTATCAATTAAAAAGAAAGTATCTTTTGTTTTAATTGATAAGAATATTGTTAACCACTACCATTTAAGTAATGGCTGAAAGCCGTGCTTGATAGATGCTTCTCCAATTTGCTTCATTTTAGATACAGTAATTTGATTACGTCCCCAAGAGAAACTTGTATACCATTGTTCAAACTCTAGTAGTACTGCTTCTGCGAAACAAGCAAACATTTGACGAGAAGGGATATCCATATTAACAATATCCATTATCTTCCAATTAATATCTAAGGAGTGTTCTACTATCCCCCCTTTTAGAACGTGAATATCAGGGTGCTGAATTTGTGTTCCTAAATTTTTGGGATAACCTCCATCAATTACTAAACAAGGCTTTTTGAGAACCTCAGAGTTAATTTTCACTCCTTTTGGCATACTTGCTACCCAAACAATAATATCGGCTTTAGGCAAAGCTTCTTCTAAACCTATAATCTGTCCTCGATTTAATTCATTACGCAACTTTTGCAGTCTTTCCTGATTGCGAGCAATTAACAGAAGTTCCTGGACATCGGTTGTATCATTTAACCAGCGACAAACAGCACTTCCTATATCTCCTGTCGCACCACAAACTGCTACGGTTGATTTAGATAAATCAATCCCTAATTTTTTAGAAGCTTGTTCTACTTGACGACAGATAATATAAGCCGTATGAGTATTACCTGTTGTGAAATTATTAAACTCTAGGGATATATTACGTACTTGTTTATTATTTTTAAGATTAAATTCTTCAAAAATAATTGAAGAAAATCCTCCTAATGCTGTTATATTGACATTATTTTTTTGGGCTAAGGCCATGGCGTTTAATACTTTACGAATTGCTGCCTTAATACGTCGATTAACAAGCATTTCCGGTAAAAAGCAAGACTCAAAATATTTTCCCTCTATGACCTGTCCTGTAATACTAGTAACTTGGAAATGATCAACGACTAATGGTGGTGCAGAACACCAAAAATCCAGCCCTTGATTACCGTATTCAGTGTAGCCAAGTTTACCAGCAACGGATTGAGCATGTTCTAAATTTGTGAGATGACCTATCAGACCAAACATTGATTACTTTATAGGATAATTAAGCAGAGAAGAAACTAAATCATAGAAAAAGTTAAAGCTCTCAATAATCTTAACTCAATACTTAATTATTGATCAGTTTTATCAAAAAAAGTGAAAAAGGGTCTAAATATCATAACTATTATTAGACCCTTATGTACCTATAACAATTTTAAGCTTTTTAATATTTAAGAGGTACATAAACCATGAGAAGACATTCTCATTATTTCGCGAGTAGAGAAACCAATATTTCCTAATGCTTCTCCATAACTAATCATAAAGTCTTCAACCAATGCTTCTTTTTCCATCCCTAGTATGCTGGCATCTTGCTCAACTTCGTTTAGCATTTTCCAAACAATAGGTAAATTTGTTTTATTTGCTTCTTCTAATTCTAATTTAGATGACTCAAAGTTTTTCTCTAGCCAAACTTCCCCAAAATTTAGATGTTTGTATTCATCTTTAACAACATTTTCAGTAATCTTACGAGCGAATGGATCTGCCACAGGAATATAAATGTTATAGGCAGCGATCGCAAAAGCTTCAATGATTAAGGCCTGAATTAATAAACAAGTAACAACTTTTTTTTCATTTTTTGCTATTTGAAAATTTTCATGAAGTTGAGAAAAGAATTCCTTAGCATACTGCATGTCAGGAACAACATTCAAATTTTTACCACAAGCCTGAAAGCCTGTTTTATGACGATTTTCCATTTTTGAAAGACGAACTAGTTCATCTTTATTTTCTGGTAGCATATGTACCATATCAAGGTAGTTGTGATATGCTTCTTGTTCTCCTTCAATAACAATGGCATTGATGCGGCTATAAGCATCTTTGTAGGTCTCGCTATTAAAGTCAAGTTCTGATCGTAAAGCAAGCTCTTGCATAATCTAATTTATCTCCTATAGTTTATTAACTAAGTTAATGTTGAAAGTGATGTCTCTAATAAAATAAAGGACTTTGGTTATTAAGTCCAACTTGGCTACTACACGATAATATAAGTTCAATTCTAGTGTATAAAATTAAAATAAGAGAAATTAAACTATTAAACTATTTAATATAATTTAAATTATATTTTTTTGTATTCATATTCAGCTCAAATATTCAGTATAGCTATTACATAACTGTTTATAGTATTTATAACTTTGTATTTTCTTAAATGTTTTTAAGGAACCTTTAAGCCTTAATTACTACTAAGACTGTTAGATTAGATGATGATTGTCTAAATGATAGTGTGAGGAAGTATTATGAAAAAAACCTTATTTTTAAGTCCGCCCTCATTTAACGGATTTGACGGAGGTGCAGGAGCAAGGTATCAAGCGAAAAGAGAGATCACTTCTTTTTGGTATCCTACATGGTTGGCACAGCCAGCAGCATTGGTTCCAGGTAGTAAATTAATTGATGCACCAGCTCATTATCAAAGTGTAGAAGATGTTCTTCTTATTGCGAAAGACTATGAACTTGTTATCATGTACACTAGTACTCCAACCTTACCAAATGATGTAAAGTGTGCTGAAGCCATTAAGAAACAAAATCCTACAACTGAGATAGGACTGTTAGGGGCACATGCGGCAGTATTACCACATCAAACATTAGAAGAAAATCCTGTCTTAGATTTTGTCTGTCGCAATGAATTTGATTACACTTGCAAAGAATTAGCAGAAGGAAGACCCTACGATACGATTAAAGGTTTAAGTTATCGAGATAAGTTCAATAACATAAAACACACGGACGAGCGAGAGCTTGTCCAAGATTGGGATTCAATGCCAAGTGTTTTTCCTGTATATCAAAAAAATCTTGATTTTCGTAAATACTTTATTGGTTATTTACTTCACCCATACGTTTCTTTATATACAGGAAGAGGTTGTCCTGCCAAATGCACCTTCTGCTTGTGGCCGCAAACTATTGGAGGTCATGATTATCGGGCTAAGACTCCCAATGTTGTTGGACAAGAGATGGCTTTGGCTAAGTCAATTTGGGGTAACTCTGTTCAAGAATACTTTTTTGATGATGATACTTTCACTATTGACAAAAAGCGTGTTATTGCTATCAGTGAACACCTAAAAAAACTAAATTTAACTTGGAGTTGTAATGCACGTGCCAATTTAGATTACGAAACTCTTAAAACTTTACGTGATAATGGATTAAGATTATTACTAGTAGGCTTTGAATCTGGTAATCAAAAAGTCCTTGATGGTGTAAAGAAAGGAATTAAACTAGAAGTAGCTCGTAAGTTTATGGCGAACTGCACTAAATTAGGAATTAAAGTGCATGGAGCTTTTATTATTGGATTACCAAACGAGACAAAGGAAACTATTGAGGAAACTATACGCTTTGCTTGTGAAGTAAGCCCTCACACTATTCAAGTATCTATTGCTTCTCCTTACCCAGGAACAGAACTGTATCAACAGGCACAAGACAATGGATGGTTCAGCAATGGAAATCTAGTGGCCACTTCTGGTATTCAAATGTCTACCTTACACTATCCTGGTCTATCATCAAGTGATATTGAAGATGCTGTTGAACAAATGTATCGTCGTTTTTATTTCCGTCGTCGTACGATTATTCCCATAGTTCAAGAAATGATGGGAAATCCTCAAATGTTAGTACGTCGTTTACGAGAAGGAAGAGAATTTATGTCTTATCTAAAAGAACGACGTACTCGAAGCCTTATTAATCATTAATGTAAATAAATTTTAAATCTCACAAAAATCTAGGTTACTGTAACCATAATTCTATTTTGTGAGATTTAATCATAACTCAAATCACTTTAAACCTTATCATTAATTAAGTAGCCATACTTTTTATGAAAAAACGATGTTGACTTACTTTGACCCGTATTAATAGTTTATGATTCTGTCAATCTTACTTATAAAGTCGTTCTAATACCTCATAACAAAACGAAAGTAAACATAATGCAAGATACTATTATTACTAATGCTAAGATCATTGGATATCAAGAATTGCAAAAAATCTTAATTAATGAGCAAGGTCTGATTCAAGACATAGCAGAAATAAGTAATGATATTAGTTATTCAAAGTTTTGCAAAATTTACGATGCACAAGGAGATTGGGTATCTCTAGGTGGTCTTGACTTACAAATTAATGGAGCACTAGGTTTATCATTTACAGATATTGATGAAACACAGATTCCAAAATTGCAGGAAATTTGTTATTTTTTATGGAAACAAGGGATAAATTCTTTTTTACCAACAATAGTAACTACTTCAATTAAAAATATTCAAAAATCATTATCAGCAATTAGAAAATTTATTGAAATTCAAAATACGATAAGTGACCATACAGCTCAAGTACTTGGAGTTCATTTAGAAGGTCCTTTTTTAAATTATCAAAAGAAAGGAGCGCATTCATCTTCTTATCTTCTTGAACCTTCTATTAGTTCTGTAAAAAAAGTATTAGAAGACTATGAAGATGTTGTTAAAATAGTAACATTAGCTCCTGAACTAGATAAAACCAGAAAAGTAATTCCATATTTACTATCAAAAAAAATAATTGTTAGCTTAGGTCACTCTCAGGCCAATGCAGAAGAAGCAAAAATAGCTTTTGCCATGGGAGCATCGATGGTGACTCATGCATATAATGCGATGCCTTACTTACATCACCGCCAGCCGGGTTTACTGGGGGAAGCAATTATTGATAGTCAGGTTTTTTGTGGTTTAATAGCTGATGGCCATCATGTCTGTACTACTATGATGGATCTTTTGTTAAGGAGTAGCTTCTACGATAAAGGAATATTTTTAGTAAGCGATGCTTTAGCACCAATGGGCCTAGGAGACGGATTCTATCCCTGGGACAATCGAGAAATAGAAGTAATAAAAGGAACAGCAAAGCTTGCTGACAAAACTCTAGCAGGAACAACATTATCTCTATTAACTGGAGTCCAAAATTTGGTTAGCTGGAAAATTTGTTCTCCTGAAGTTGCTATTGCTTTAGCCACTGAATCACCTAGAAAAGCTATTAATTTACCTGGTATTTCAGCTGGGCAACCAGCACATTTAATTCAGTGGTATTGGGATAAATTAAATAATCAATTAAATTGGCAAAGAATTGAGATTTAATTTAGATCTCAATTCTCAATAAAACAGCTTAAGATCATTTAAATAAAGAAAAAAGTTGAATATAATATAATCTTTTAACCTAATGAGCTACAAAATGATTCTTGAGCCAGCTATACCAATCTGATAAACCTTCTCCAGTAATAGATGAGACTTGGAAGATTTTTAGTTCAGGATTTACCTGTTTAGCATATTCTAAGCACTGGTCAACATCAAAATTTAAATAAGGCAATAAATCGATTTTTGTTAGTAGCATTACTTGACTTTTCCTAAACATATGAGGATATTTAAGAGGTTTATCTTCTCCTTCTGTAGTAGATAAAATAGCAATTTTAGATGATTCGCCAAGATCAAATAGAGCAGGACAAACTAAATTACCAACATTTTCTATCATCAAAATTGAATCAGGGTCAGGTTCTAATTCCATATAGCCTCGTTGAATCATTGAAGCTTCTAGATGACAACCTGCCCCAGTATTAATTTGGACAACTTTACAACCAGTTTCTTGAATTTTTTCAGCATCATTAATAGTTTCTTGATCTCCTTCAATAACACTTATCGAAATATATTTTTTCAAGTCATTAATTGTACGAGTTAGTAAAGTTGTTTTACCTGCACCTGGAGAACTTACCAAATTGAGAGAACAAATATTATTTTTTCTGAAAAAGAGACGATTTTGTTCTGCAAACGAATTATTTTTTTGTAAAATTTCTTGCTCCAGATTAATTATATCTTCAGAAGCTTGGAGACTTTGAGAGTAGGTAACCACAACATTATTAATCAATTCATAGCCATCATGGTCAGTCTCTTTTTTTTCTCTTATGTCAATTTTAGTTAGAGAAATATCATTATGACTAGTACATCCACATATTACACACATAATTTTTTATAACTCCATTTCTTTAATTTTTAATTCTTGTCCCTGAATAATTTCTAATTTGAAACTACCACAATAATTGCATTTTCCGTAGGGTTTAGATAAGTTAATTTCTGTTTTACATTGGAGACATTTACCGACTCCCTGAATTTCAATAATTTCTAGAATTGCTCCTTCTAATAAAGTCTCTTTACAACAGATATCAAAGCAAAAATGGATAGAATTGGGAATAATTGCAGAGAGTCTACCTATTTCAAGAGTAACACGCTTTACTTTTCTACCGTTTGCTTTCTCTAAGACAATAGCTACAATATTTCTGGTAATTCCTAGTTCATGCATAATAAAAATCACTAAACATCAAATTGCTGTTAAAGTATTTTTCAAATATATGAGATAAATTGAGTAAATGTCTTCAACATACTATTTTAAAGTTGGAATTTATTTTTAAAAATCAATCTAATACCTCAAAAAAGGTAACGAAGCATAGCAGAGCTGCTATTCTAATATTGTTAGCAGTTAACTACATTTAAAGAGCATAAACATAATATTCTATTAGTAACTCAATATAAGGTTTCTTATAAAAAGTTCTTAAATTATTAAATAAATACAGATGACTATCTAAGATTTTGCAAAAACTATTTCAAGCTCTCCACAAAAGAATACGGTTGTTTCCAGAATCAGAAATCACTGCAGTGTTCTTACAAGTAGTAATACCATAAGGCCAACTTAAACTATTACGGCTTGAATCTCCATAGAAACGATTTTCATTTTTAATTCTGAAGCCAGATTGTCCACTTAACCCCTGTGCTGCTTGTCCCGTAATAGGTTGATGTTTCCATCCTAAAAGGCGAGAATTCGCGGTATCAGCAGCAATTAACCATTCATTCATCACTGTTATTCCATATGGCATACTAAGAGTACTAGACGAAGGGAAATAACTACCTTTATTTAATTCAGTATCTTTAAAGTTTTTTTGTCCTAGGACAAGACTGCACGGAATATTACTAGTAGTAGGAATTCCATCCCAGATCATGATTCGATTGTTACCAGCATCAGTTATCACTAAATTGTCATCCCAGGTAGTTAAAGCATGAGGCCAACGTAAGCTACTAGGATTCGGATCTCTTCCTCCATTTTCGTCTCTTAAGTTCATATCTAATTGTCCAAGAACATAATCTGCAGGTTGTCCATTCTTTGTTGGAAGTTTATCCCATACCAAGACTCTACGATTACCTGTATCGGCTACAAATAAACGACCTTGAAAATACATAACACCATAAGGCCAATGCATCCTGTTAGCTGCAGTAGTAGGACTCCCTTGGTTCGATTGGTTCTGATTAAAGTTATTTTGTCCTAAAACAATATCCGCGTTAGTATTATCTTTTGAAGGTATTTGATTCCAAATCAACACTCTATGATTCCATGCATCGGCAACTACGAGACCTTCTCCACAACTACAGATACCTGTAGGAACATTTAAAGTATTTGCCTGAACATGACCTTTCGCGTTTTGACCTTCATGATAAAAATCTGGTTGTCCAATAATCCAATCGGCAGCTTGACCATCTTTTTCAGGACGATTCTTCCATCCCATTAAACGATGATGGCCAGTATCACAAACCCATAATGGTCCGTTCTCAGAAATTAAAAAAGCTCCTCTTGGACCAAACATCGTAGTAGGGGAAGGGTGAACAGACGAGACTAAAGCTTCAGATTTAGTCTCTCCAAGAATAATTTCTGCGCCTTTTGAATTTAATATATCTAAAAAAGTTTCTTTATTTGTAGTACTATTAGATGTTTGATTTATTTCTGGTACAAATTCCATTATTTGAAAGAATTATTTTTCTAAACTAGATCCTATTGTAAAGAATAAAATAATCATGGATTAGTTTTTTTACAAGACTACATTTAAATCGTGATACAAGGTAAAATTTGAGAATTACCGCTAAGAGTGTAAGAAAAATAATTTACCTACTTAAGAGAAAATAAATTTAATCAGGTAAAATTGTAGCTTGAGTTTTTATAAGTTTTAAAATAAAACTGTATATTTATTGCGTACTTTCGGTATATTCTGCTATAATGCTGAATCTGATAGAATCAATCATCATTATACTCAATAATTTTTTCCTGGATAAAGACTGTGGCTAACTCAAAGTCTGCAACTAAACGCATTCAAATTGCTGAACGCAACCGGCTCCGTAATAAGAGCTATAGTTCAGCTGTAAAAACTTTAATGAAAAAATACTTTCAAGCAGTAGAAAAATATGCTGCATCTCCTACTGCTGATAACAAAGCAATAGTTGAAAAAAGTATGTCAGCAGCTTATAGCAAAATTGATAAAGCTGTTAAAAGAAGTGTTTTACATCGTAACAATGGCGCTAGAAAAAAAGCCCGATTAGCAAAATTTTTACAGAAAATTGTCCCGGATTCATAAAGCTCGTTTTCGTTTCCTGAGATATAGACCTATAAGTAGAAGCTAAAGCTAAAAAGTATTTGTTTAGATATTCCTTATTAGTTTATCTTAGACAAAATATTTATCTAGATGGAGTTAATGCAACTTATAAATTCTTCTGCTCCTACTAAAAAACTACAGCAAGAAACAAAAGTTATTTACTTAACTCCATTGAAATTCAGCAAATAGTGAATCAGGTAAAGACTAATTTTTATAATTTGCTCATACACCATCTAGATACTTACAAGTAGGCTATATAGTAATAAGTTCTTAAGTTTTATTTATTCTGAACAAAGACTAAATTTATATAGACTCAATAGTCAACAACAGTAATATAAAGCCTAAGAAAAAAACTTGATAATGATTACAGAATCAAAAAACAATTTAGTGTTTACTGTCGCAATGCAACTCAAAGACTTAAAAATATATTCAAAATATTTTAGCAAGAAGTCAGGCTACTAAAAGGGATAATAAATTATTGGTATGGTTTGCTAAAAAGGATCAAATGTTTCTAAATTTAAGTTTTCCTAATAGTCTTGGACCAATAATCGTTTTTAGTAGAACTAGAACCATCCAAGAAAGGTCCATGGTAGTTTCAAGGTCATGGTAACTTCAATAAATTACTTATTTATTGGAATGGATTATTCCTTATTAATTTTTCTAAATGAAGAAAATGTAGTAGACCTATCAAATGTAGATTGTATCGTTGAATTACATCATGCCTTCTTAACAAGAATGGCTCAACAAGCGACCTGAGGTCTGTAAACCATCTCAGTTATCAATTAATTTTTGAAAGTATATTTTTAATAATTCTCAATTGATCAACCTATGAATAATTTGATCTATAACTATAACCTTCTCCCCGATCTTATCGAAATTCAGCACTTAAGTTTTCGTTGGTTTCTTGAAGAAGGATTAATCGAAGAACTTAACAGCTTCTCTCCTATTACTGACTATACAGGGAAGCTAGAGCTACATTTTCTAGGAAACGATTATAAATTAAAAGAACCTAAACACGATGTCGATGAAGCAAAACGTCGAGACAGTACTTATTCAGTACAGATGTATGTTCCCACGCGTTTAATCAATAAAGAGACAGGAGAAATTAAGGAACAAGAAGTTTTTATTGGTGATTTACCATTAATGACTGATCGAGGAACATTCATTATTAATGGTGCAGAGCGAGTTATTGTTAATCAGATAGTACGTTCACCAGGAGTATACTATAAAGCAGAAACTGATAAAAATGGGAGACGTACTTATTCGGCTTCATTGATTCCCAACCGGGGAGCCTGGTTAAAATTTGAAACTGATAAAAATGGTTTAGTATGGGTTAGGATAGATAAAACTCGTAAATTATCAGCCCAAGTTCTTCTAAAAGCTATTGGGTTAAGTGACAATGAAATATTTGATTCTCTACGTCACCCTGAATTTTATCAAAGAACTCTAGAAAAAGAAGGTAACCCTACCGAAGAAGATGCCTTACTAGAGTTGTATAGAAAGTTAAGGCCTGGTGAGCCTCCCACAGTGAGTGGAGGGCAGCAACTCTTGGAATCTCGTTTCTTTGATAGTAAGCGGTATGATCTAGGTCGAGTAGGAAGATATAAACTCAACAAAAAACTTCGTTTGAATGCCCCAGACACAATGCGTGTTCTACGACAACAAGATATTTTGTCTGCTATAGATTATCTCATAAACCTAGAATTTGATATCGGAACAGTAGATGATATTGATCATTTGGGAAACCGTAGAGTTCGCTCAGTTGGAGAACTTCTTCAAAACCAAGTCAGAGTCGGTTTAAACCGTCTTGAAAGAATTATCAGAGAGCGAATGACAGTTAGTGAATCTGATAGCTTGACACCTGCCTCCTTGGTTAATCCCAAGCCCTTGGTAGCTGCAATAAAAGAGTTTTTTGGTTCATCTCAACTGTCTCAGTTTATGGATCAAACTAATCCACTAGCTGAATTAACTCATAAGAGACGTATATCAGCTCTTGGACCTGGAGGTCTTGCTAGAGAAAGAGCCGGTTTTGCTGTTAGAGACATTCATCCTTCCCATCATGGACGTATTTGTCCTGTAGAAACTCCAGAAGGTCCCAATGCCGGATTAATAGGATCTTTAGCAACTTATGCTAGAGTCAATCAGTATGGATTTATTGAAACTCCTTATTACCGTGTAGAAAATGGGAGAGTAAGGCGAGATCTAGATCCAGTTTATCTTACAGCTGATGAAGAAGACGATCTTAGAGTTGCACCGGGAGATATTAGTACTGATACAGACGGTAATATAATAGGTAACGTAGTTCCTACTCGCTATCGCCAGGAATTTTTTATAACTAGTCCTGATCAAGTAGATTTTGTGGCTGTTTCCCCCGTACAGATTATTTCTGTTGCTACCTCTATGATACCTTTCTTAGAGCACGATGATGCGAACCGTGCTTTGATGGGGTCTAACATGCAGAGGCAAGCGGTTCCATTACTAAGACCAGAAAGACCACTCGTTGGTACAGGATTAGAGGCTCAAGCAGCTAGAGATTCCGGAATGGTTATTGTATCTAGAACTGAAGGTATTGTTACCTATGTTGATGCTAATAAAATACGAGTTAGGGTAACTGGTCCAGATAATCATGACAGAGTTGGCCAAGAGATACAGTACATATTACAGAAATACCAGCGTTCTAACCAAGATACTTGTTTAAATCAAAGGCCATTAGTGTATGTCGGTGAAGATGTAGTACCAGGTCAAGTACTGGCAGATGGTTCTGCTACTGAAGGAGGAGAGTTAGCTCTTGGCCAAAATATCTTGGTAGCCTATATGCCCTGGGAAGGCTACAACTATGAAGATGCTATCTTAATTAGTGAACGTTTGGTATTTGATGATATATATACAAGTATTCACGTAGAAAAATTTGAGATTGAAGCCCGTCAAACAAAGTTAGGGCCAGAAGAAATTACTCGAGAAATTCCTAACATTGGAGAAGATTCTCTTAAAAACTTAGATGAACAGGGAATTATCCATATTGGAGCATGGGTAGAAGCAGGAGATATTCTTGTGGGGAAAGTAACTCCAAAAGGAGAGTCGGATCAACCTCCAGAAGAAAAACTTCTTCGAGCTATCTTTGGAGAAAAAGCAAGAGATGTAAGAGATAATTCATTAAGAGTTCCTAATGGTGAAAAAGGAAGAGTAGTAGATGTACGAGTGTTTACACGAGAACAAGGTGATGAGCTACCTCCAGGGGCTAATATTGTTGTCAGAGTCTATGTAGCTCAGAAACGTAAAATTCAAGTTGGCGATAAAATGGCAGGACGCCACGGCAACAAAGGAATTATCTCTAGAATTTTACCAATTGAAGATATGCCATATCTCCCAGATGGTCGCCCTATGGATATAGTATTAAATCCTTTAGGAGTTCCATCGAGAATGAATGTTGGTCAAGTATTTGAATGTCTTCTTGGATGGGCTGGAGAAAACTTAGGAGTAAGATTTAAGATTACTCCTTTTGATGAGATGTATGGTGAAGAGTCATCTCGTAAGACTGTTCATGGCTTATTGGCTAAAGCAGCCGAGAAACCCCGTAAAGACTGGGTTTATGAAGATGCTCACCCAGGGAAAATCCCTGTTTATGATGGGCGCACTGGGGAAAAATTTGATCGACCTATTACTGTTGGTCAAGCCTATATGTTAAAGCTAGTACATCTTGTAGATGATAAAATCCATGCACGTTCTACAGGTCCTTATTCCTTAGTAACTCAACAACCTCTTGGAGGAAAAGCTCAACAGGGTGGTCAGCGTTTTGGAGAAATGGAAGTATGGGCCTTAGAAGCATATGGTGCTGCATATACCTTACAAGAACTATTAACAGTAAAATCTGATGATATGGAAGGACGAAATGAAGCTTTAAATGCCATTGTTAAAGGGAAACCTATACCTCGTCCAGGAACACCAGAATCATTTAAAGTATTAATGAGAGAATTACAGTCTTTAGGTTTAGACATTGCTGTTCACAAAGTAGAAACAGCTGATGATGGAACAAGTCGAGATGTAGAAGTTGATTTAATGATTGACAGTCAACGCCGTTCACCTAACCGTCCAACCTATGAGTCACTAACTACAGAGGATCTTGAAGCAGAAGAGGTTTAAACGAAAGAATTATCAATGATAGATATCAATAAAAATTATTTATTATTGGCTATTAATTACTATTAACTATAACTACTAACCAAAATGACATTCTATAATCAAATTGTTGACAAACGTCGCTTAAAAAAACTAATTGCTTTAGCTTTTCGTAACTACGGTTCAGCTCATAGTTCTCAAGTAGCAGATGATTTAAAAGACTTAGGTTTTCGCTATGCAACTAAAGCTGGAGTCTCTATTAGTATTGATGATTTGACAGTTCCTCCTGCTAAGCGAGGAATGCTTGACAGTGCTGAAAAAGAAATTAATAGTACAGAAGCTAGATATGCTCGTGGAGAAATAACTGAAGTAGAACGTTTTCAGAAAGTTATTGATACTTGGAATAGCACATCAGAAGAGCTTAAGGATGAGGTTGTTCGTAATTTTAGGTTAACTGATCCTCTAAACTCTGTATATATGATGGCTTTCTCTGGAGCTCGTGGTAATATGAGCCAAGTTCGACAGTTGGTTGGAATGCGTGGTTTGATGGCTGATCCACAAGGTCAAATTATAGATCAGCCAATCAAAACTAACTTTCGTGAAGGTTTGACAGTAACAGAATATGTAATTTCCTCTTATGGAGCTCGAAAAGGATTAGTAGATACCGCTCTTAGGACGGCTGATTCAGGGTATTTAACTAGGAGACTAGTTGATGTTTCTCAAGACGTAATTGTTCGAGAGATAGATTGTGGAACCCGCCGTGGCTTAATGGTTAAAGCTATGAAAGATGGGGAACGTGTAAAAATAGCCTTAGGAGACCGACTACTAGGACGAGTCTTAGCTGAAGATGTGGTAGTGGGGAATGAAATTTTAGCCAAAAGAAATCAAGCTATTGATGCAGAACTTGCTGCTAAAATTGGTACCAGCGTAGAGCATGTAATAGTACGTTCACCTCTAACATGTGAAGCAGCTCGCTCTGTATGTCAGTCATGTTATGGATGGAGTTTGGCAACAGGTCGCGCAGTAGACCTTGGTGAAGCAGTTGGTATAATTGCAGCTCAGTCGATTGGTGAACCTGGAACTCAATTAACAATGAGAACATTTCATACTGGAGGAGTATTTACAGGTGAAGTTGCTGAGCAAATCAAGTCTCCTAACGAAGGAATTATAAAATGGAATAAAGGGTTGAGTGCTCGTAAAGTACGGACACGTCATGGAGAAGATGCTTTCCAAGTTGAAACAGGTGGAGAATTAAACTGGTTTTCTAAAAAAGGTGATGATAAATCTAGTTATATCATAACTCCTGGCTCTGTATTATTTGTTGCTGATGGAGACGGTGTCCAAGCAGATAAAATGCTGGCCGAAGTTACATCAGCCAAAACAACTTGTGCAACAGAACGTGCAACAAAAGATGTCTCAACTGATTTGGCTGGAGAAGTATTCTTTGCAAGTTTAGTGTCGGAAGAAAAAACTGACCGTCAAGGAAATACAACTCATATTGCTCAAAGAGGAGGTTTAATATGGGTATTATCAGGAGAAGTATATAACTTTCCTCCTGGAGCAGAACCAATAGTATCAAATGGAAATCAAGTAACGGCAGAAGATGTATTAGCAGAAACTAAATTGGTATCACTTAATGGAGGTATGGTTCGATATCTTCCTCAAAGTCGTGAAATAGATATTATTACTGCTTCTGTATCTCTAGATAAAGCTGAGATACGTAGAGAAAGTAATGGCGGACATGAGCAATACATAATTTATACAGCTGATAGTCAAAGGTTTTTACTAAAAGCAACTCCTGAAACAAAAGTACAAAATCATGCAGTTATTGCAGAATTAATTGATAATCGTTATGAAACTTCCACAGGTGGTATTTTACGTTATGGTGGCATAGAAGTAGCTAAAGGGAGTCGTAAAGCTGGCTATGAAATATTGGGAGGGGGAACTTTACTATGGGTTCCTGAAGAAACTCACGAAGTTAATAAAGATATTTCTCTATTAATAGTTGAGGACGGCCAATATGTTGAAGCAGGTACTGAAGTAGTAAAAGATATTTTTTGTCAGTCCTCAGGTGTCGTTGAAGTTGTTCAAAAAAATGATATTCTACGAGAAATTATTATCAAACCTGGAGAATTTCATCTGGATGTTGACCCAAATGAAGTGGAGTTAAAAAACGAAGATCTCGTTCCTCCAGGGACAGAAGTATTGCCTGGTGTTGTTAGTACTGATTTACGTCAAGTTGAGTGGATTGAAAGTACTGAAGGACAGGGGTTATTACTACGTCCTGTCGAAGAGTATAATATCAATCATAAACCAAAAGTTCCATCTCAAAATTCAATTAATGGAAAAGATTTAGAAAGACATATTGAATTAAGACCTACACAAAAACTATTTTATAAAGACGGAGAGCGAGTAAAATCAGTTGATGGGGTCCATCTTCTAAATACTCAATTAGTACTAGAAATAGATACTGGAAATGATCAGCTATCCTCTACCTTAGTTGCAGATATTGAATTAAAAGATGATGAAACAAAAGATTGCCAACGTTTACAACTGGTTATCCTAGAATCTTTAATACTACGTCGTGATCTTGATACAGATCCTCATGGTGGAATAATCAAAACTAGTGTTTTGGTATCAGATGGAGACCAAATATCTCCGGGTGATGTGGTTGCAAAAACTGAAATTCGATGTAGGGAAAATGGGCAAATTCGGGGCATAAAAAATGGTCTTGAAGCAGTACGTCGTCTTCTAGTTGTAAGAGATGAAGATATTCACACTTTCACATTAAATGAAGAACCTAAAGTAAAAGAAAATGACTTAGTTGTTGCAGGTGCAGAACTTGCACAAGGTATAGTTGCCCCTGATTCCGGACTAATATCTTCTATAAACAAAATCAATTCATCACATTATGAAGTAACTTTACGATTAGCTCGTCCGTATAGAGTTTCTGCTGGAGCTATTTTACATGTTGAAGATGGAGATTTAGTTCAACGTGGAGATAACTTAGTCTTATTAGTTTATGAAAGAGCTAAGACGGGAGATATCATACAAGGGTTACCTAGAATTGAAGAATTATTGGAAGCTAGAAAACCAAAAGAGGCATGTGTTCTAGCCAGGAAACCGGGAGTTTGTCAAATAGAGTACAGTGATAATGAGATTTTATCAATGAAGGTTGTCGAAGAGGATGGGGGAGAGAATGATTATCCTATTCTTCTTAACCAAAATGCTATTGTTTCAGACAACCAAAAAGTTGATATTGGTGAACACTTAACTGATGGTCCAGCTAATCCACATGAATTATTAGAAGTCTTTTTTAATTATTACGTTGACAAAAAAGGAGTTTATGAAGCCGCTTTAATTGGTTTGCAAGAAGCTCAAAAATTTTTAGTTGATCAAGTACAGGTCGTTTATCAGTCTCAAGGAATTGACATTTCAGATAAACATATTGAAGTCATTGTCCGCCAAATGACTGCAAAGGTTAGAGTTGATGATGGAGGGGATACAACAATGTTACCTGGAGAGTTGGTAGAGCTACGTCAAATAGAACAAGTTAATGAAGCCATGTCTATTACAGGAGGTGCCCCAGCTATGTATACTCCCGTTTTACTGGGAATTACTAAAGCTTCCTTAAATACAGACAGCTTTATAAGTGCGGCATCATTTCAAGAAACTACTCGTGTCCTAACCGAAGCAGCGATAGAAGGAAAGTCTGATTGGCTAAGGGGTTTAAAGGAAAATGTAATTATTGGTCGCTTAATTCCTGCAGGTACTGGCTTTAATGTCCATGAAGAAATGCTTATGGGGACTGTAGATACCAATGATGATAACTCCGATAATCAATATGAAAAAGAAGGTAAGCGATACGATAGTGAACATTCAAGTCGGTTATTAGGCTCTACTTTAGACAAAGTAGATGAGAATATGATCTTAGATGATAATATCGCTCGTGCTTATACTGAATCAGATACTCCTTGGAATATTGATAAGAACAGAAACAATGACGAGTAATCCAAATTTATTTATGATTTTAGGTAAAAACAGGACGTAATACTCTCCTATAGTTTTTGTTTTGATTATATTTTGAAGATTTACATCATCTTCAAAATATAATCAAACTGTTATATATTTGTTTATATATTTTAAATAAGCTTAAAATATATAAACATGGACACATTAAACTTAACTATGGATTTAAGTGCTTTAAGACAGGAATACAATTGTGAAGGATTAACAAAAGAAGGTTTAGCTTCTGATCCCTTTCATCAATTTGAAAAATGGTTTAAACAATATACTCAAGCAAATTTAGTAGAACCAAATGCAATGGTTTTAGCAACTGTTTCAGAAAAAGGAGAACCTTCAGCAAGAACAGTTCTTTTAAAATATTTTGATAAACAAGGATTCGTTTTTTTTACAAACTATGAGAGTAAAAAAGCTCAGCAAATTGAAAAAAATTCTAATGTTGCTTTATTGTTTCCATGGTTTCCTTTAGAACGTCAAGTTAAAATTGAGGGAACAGCTACTAAAATATCGACAACAGAGTCTTTATCTTATTTTGTTAACCGTCCTCGAGGTAGTCAGCTTGGTGCTTGGTGCTCACATCAAAGCACAGTTATATCCTCAAGAAGTATGCTAGAAAATAAATTTGAAGAGTTGAAGTTAAAATTTCAAAATAGAACGGTACCTTTACCATCTTTTTGGGGAGGATATCGAGTTGTTCCTAAGCAATTTGAATTTTGGCAAGGAAGAAGTAATAGATTACACGATAGATTTGCTTATATTCTAACTAATGACAGTGATTGGAGTATTACTCGTTTATCTCCGTAGTAAACTTTTATTCTAAAGAATATCGACCATAATATTGCTTTGATCATAGTCAAATACTTGAACAATAAAAATCATGCTGAACAGAAAAAGAAATTTCGACATTAGGATAGTTGAACTCTATAAAATAACTAATATTTCTTTTTTTGTTTAAACACTAGTCTTAAAAAGGCTATGGTAACATTTTTAGCTAAGCAAAGTACTTCAGGTGAAAAAGTTAAAGTGTTATTTCCTAACTATTAAGTTATATATTTAGAAAAATGATTTGATAAATTCAAAGCGAAAGAAGATTAATTAAATGAGTCAGTATAAAATAAATAAACTTCTTCAAGCTAAGCTGAAGAATCCCCGAATGTTTCATCTTAGTTATTAAGATTATGATTGATGTCATTATAATTACAATATTTATTTTAGCTGCTGCTGGAATTGGTTTTAATAGTGTTGACTTGCTTTCTCCAGAACTACAAAAACAGATTGCTGATATAACTAGTTTACGGTGGTTGGGAGCCTTCTGCTCTTCAATCCTAGGATTAATTTTTGGCTTAGTTGCTCAAACCACATATAGACATATAGAAATATATATTAAAAATATCTCTATAGAAGTTATTTTAATTCGGTCAATAGGATTGATAACAGGACTTATCATCACTAATCTTATGCTGGCTCCAATTTTTTTACTGCCAATACCTCAAGAGTTTGCTTTTATTAAGCCAATGGCTGCTATTTTAGGGAGCACTATATTTCCTTTAATGGGGGTTAACATAGCAAGTGCTCACCAGCAAAGACTTTTAAGACTAGCAAATTTTAATACTACAGAATTTTGGTCAATTAAAGAAAATAAGTATCAATATACTTCTGTAAAAATTATTGATACTAGTTGCATAATAGATGGACGGATAGAAAAACTTTTACATGCAGGATTTATTGAAGGAAAAATTTTGGTTCCTAAGTTTATATTACAAGAATTACAAATATTAGCAGATAACAATAATGAACAAAAACGTTTTAAAGGACGTAGGGGATTAGATATATTAAATAGGATGCAGGAATCGTTTTCTGATAATTTTGTCGTCTATGAAAGTTATCATCAAGACCTTTCTACTGTTGATGCGAAATTAGTTGATCTCGCAAGAGAAGTCGACGGAATTCTTTTAACAAATGACTATAATTTAAGTAAAGTGGCTAATTTACAAAAAGTTACTGTTCTAAATGTTAATGATATTACGGAAGCAAGCCGCTTAATTTACTTACCTGAAGATATATTACATCTCAAAATTATTAAATCAGGACAGGAAAATAATCAAGGAGTGGGATATTTAGAAGATGGTACAATGGTAGTTATAGAAGAAGGAAAAAAGTATATAGGAAAACTTATAAGTGTATTCGTAACCTCCACATTTCAAACTTCTACAGGACGAATGGTTTTTGCAAAACCTGAATCAGTTATATCTCAGTATTAGCTGTATATATTGCAATGATCAATACCTATTCTGAATTAATTAAGTATATTCAAATATGTTATGCCTTGTATGTAATCTTTTTAAATGAGATTCTAGCTCATAGGTTAATCTTTCAGAATCATTTCTAGTATTTTGGAAGTTATATATAGTTATATCTATAGGTAACCCAATATTTACAATAACCTTTGTCCACCAAGAAGGGAAAAAACGACTATATTGAATACTAATTGGTAGGATTTTTATTGTGTTATCAGGTTGTTTAGACTTTACGTCTAAAACAATATGTGCTGTACCTCTTTTTAAAGTTCTAACCTGAGAACCTCTGAAAATACCTCCTTCTGGGAAAATAACTAACATTTTCTCTTTTTTTAAAATCTCTACACTATGATCTAGGCCACCACCAGCTAACTGTTTAGAGTTAATAGGAAAGCCTCCTAGTCTTCGAATAAACCAACCTTGTAAACCGTTCATTTCACTAGAGGACACCATAAAATTTAGATCTCGTCCACTAGCTACACGACCTACAGCATAAGGAATTATCAAAGCATCCCAGCGAGATCGATGAGTTGGAGTCACAATTACTGAGCCATTTTTAGGAATATTTTCTTGTCCTTTTATTATTAAGCGACCAAAGTACAATGGCAAAATTAACCAGAATCCTGAAATATAGGCAATATAAATTAACCAAGGGGTAATTTTAGATTGTAATTTCTCATGAGAATTATTTGAGATACACATACAGTTAGAACAGTTATAAAAACAATAGATTTAAATATTAATTTCCCAACATTTTTTGAACTTTTTCTTGTAAATGTTTATTTTTAGCCACTATTTCCTCGATCTTCAGAAATCTCGGCAAATCTAACCCCTGTGTCTTTACAGTACTTTGCCTTTTTTTCTCTGCATTACTCATGATTTCTTCAAGCTTAATAACCACTTTCCGAAATTTATCCAAATCTTCTGAAGAATTATCAAAGCTAGGTTTCAATTGTCTTTGATTTTTATTAATTTCCATGAATTTTTCAGGAGTTAGTCCTTCTTTTTTCATTGCTTTGGCCATAATATGTTGCATATTCATTTCGATTCTTTGAAATAGCTTAATCACGTTTACAAATTGTTTCAATTCTAAGGGACTAACTTCTTGTAAGTAATTAGTTTCTGTTTTTATGGTAGGCGATAAAGGCGCTTGAAATTGAGATTTAACCTTCTGAGGAAATGAAAATAACAAAATTGTGACTATGCTTCCTAGTATAGATATTTTAAACATAAAAAATTTCTTGAACATTTATTTATAATTCCAGTACAGTTAATTATCTTAGACTTCTATTGTTCAAATTGCCATATATTTCTGTCCTATTAATTATTGATTTTCTTAACAGAAATAAATTAGAAAATTTATGCAAGTTTAATTCAATGAGATATATATTATAGTTAGTTTACTTTTGGTAGATACTAATACGATAAGAGTCTTTCTATATAAGTTTGATAATTAATTTTAATTTTTGTGAAATACAATATTATGAACCAGATAAAAAGATTAAATATTATTATTAAAGGTATTGTTCAAGGTGTTGGATTTAGACCTTTTGTCTATAAACTATCAGCAAATTTAAACTTAAAAGGAATAATTATTAACTCTGGGTCGGGAATTATTATTGAAGTAGAAGGAAGTCAATATAATCTACAAAGTTTTTTATCAAAACTACATGATGAAAAACCCATAACATCAAAAATTGACATTATAAAAATTATTACTCTTAAACCTTTCGGATATTTAACCTTTGACATTAATAATAGTATTCATGATCAAAAAAATGTTACAGTTCCTCCTGATATTGCTACATGTCAAGATTGTTTAGAAGAAATTTCGGACCCCAATAATAGAAGATATCTATATCCTTTTACTAATTGTACTAATTGCGGCTCACGTTATAGCATCATCCGCGGGCTACCATATGATCGCTCGCAAACCAGCATAAATGAATTTACCATGTGTAAATTTTGTCAGAAAGAATATGAAAATTCTCTTAGCAAGCGATTCCATTCTCAAGTAAATTTTTGTCCTCTTTGTGGCCCAAAATTAAAGTTATTAAACAATAAAAGTGAAGCGTTGTCATATAGTCTCGAAGCATTGAAACAATGCATCAATGAGCTTAAGAATGGAAAGATTATCGCAATTAAGGGATTAGGTGGATTTCAGCTTATTGTTAATGCAAGAAATATAAGCTCAGTTAATAAGCTAAGAGAACATAAAAATCGGCCTGAAAAGCCATTTGCTTTAATGTATTCTTCATTGAGAGCCATAAGAACTGACTGTCAAATTAGTTTACTAGAAAAAAAGTTATTAACTTCTCCTCAAGCTCCTATTGTTTTACTTAAACGAAAAAACAATAATATCCTAAATTGTAATATTGCACCTGAGAATCCATATTTAGGTGTCATGCTTCCTTCAACTTCTTTACACTATTTATTACTAAAAGAATTGAATTTCCCGCTTATCGTAACTAGTGGAAACATTAGCGGTGAACCTATATGTATTGATGAAAAGGAAGCCATAGAGTATTTAGGATCTATTACTAATTTATTTTTAGTTCATGATTTACCGATTGTTCGTCCTATTGACGATTCTGTAGTTAGAGTTATTCAAGGGAGAAAATTACTTATAAGGTGTGCTAGAGGATATACACCTATATCTTTAATGATAAATAAACAATCATATCCTAATTATAAAAAACTTATAAAAACATCTAACGTTTTGGCAGTTGGCAGCCATGCAAAAAATACTGTAGCCATATTAAAAAACAATCAGATTTTTATAAGTCAATATATTGGAGACTTAAGTACAGAAAAGACTTTTGAAGCATTTAAACATACAATTAATAGTCTTAAAACTTTATATGAATTTAAACCACAAACTATAGTATGTGATAAACATCCTGATTACATATCTAGTCATTTTGCCAAAGCTCAAAAGCTGCCTTTAACAAAGGTTCAACATCACTATGCTCATGTATTATCTTGCATGTTAGACAACAAATTAAAGCCGCCAGTTTTAGGAATTACATGGGATGGAACTGGGTATGGTGATGACGGTACAATTTGGGGTGGAGAATTTATATTAGTTTTAAGTAACTATTACCGAAGAATTGCTCATTTCCATCCTTTTAAACTTCCAGGAGGAGATAAAGCTATGAAAGATACTAGACGTAGCGCATTAGGTCTGTTATACGAGGTATCAAACTTTGAAGATAATTTGGAACTATCTTTTCTTAGAGAATTTTCAAAACAAGAACTATCTTTGTTAAAACAAATGCTATCTCTTGATATTAATACGTCTTCAACTACAAGTGTAGGTAGGCTGTTTGATGGAGTCGCAGCAATTCTAGGAATATGTTATGAGAATACTTTTGAAGGACAAAGTGGTATGTTATTAGAATACGCTACTATAAATTACAAAACTGAAGATAGTTATACTTATGTCATAACAGGAACAAAGTATCCTCAAATAATAGATTGGAAGTCGATCATACAAGAGATAGTCCAAGATGTATTCAGCAAGGTATCTTATAGAAAAATTTCAGCAAAATTCCATAATACTCTTGCTGAAATTATTGTTGATATTGCTAAAAGATCTCAGGTGAAAAATATCTTATTAACTGGAGGATGTTTTCAGAACAAATATTTAACAGAAAGAGCAATTGCTAGATTGGAACAAGAACATTTAGTTCCTTTCTTTCATCAACATGTACCGCCTAATGATGGAGGTATAGCTCTAGGGCAAATCATGGCAGAGGTTATGCATAAGCAGTAACATTGTTAACTTATTTAAGGTTTTTTCTTTAAGAAAGTTATATTTTTCAATAGATTATTTTGAATACAATATAAAAATATTAATAAGATCTCATAGTTTGAATTTTATAAAATATAGTTCATAAAGCAATTAAGACTTAATAAGGCTTATTTTAGTCATCTCACTTAATCAAGTTTACTATTGTAGATATTACATACGAAATAGTCTAGCAATAATATTTTTGTTAATGTTATCTTTTATACAAGACAATGTAAACTTAGTTATTATATTAAATTTAAAGATATATTATGGAATTAGTGTTTCCTGAAGATTTAAGGTTTTTAGACTCTCATGAATATGTCCGTTTAGATGGAAAAAATGCCATTATCGGAATTAGTGCCTATGCTATTGAACAATTGGGAGACGTAGTATTTTTAGAATTACCTAATATAGGAGATACTATACAAGCTGGAGAAAGTTTTGGTTCGATTGAATCAGTAAAAGCTGCTGAAGATCTCTACCCTCCAATTTCAGGGATCATCATAGATCGTAATGAAAGGATAATTGAAAATCCAGATAAGATCATCGATGATCCTTATGGAGATGGATGGTTACTAAAAATACAAACTGAAAATTCTAACAAAGAACTAGAAAATACTCTGTCAGAGAAAGAGTATAGACATATGTTAAATCAGTATGCTTAAACAATTGAAAAGATCTAATTATTAATTAAATATCTCAAAAAGTTAAACTTTACATTTTTTTGCTTGAAAAATACGTTTCACTACTGCTTCAACAACTTTATCAGGGGTTGAAGCTCCAGAGGTAACCCCAATAGTTAAAGGTGTATTAGGAAGCCAATTATCCTGAACTACTAGGTCTTGTGTTAATGGTTTATGTTCAATTCTATTTCCTAGAAGAATACGTTTTTCACTATCTATATGGTAGGAAGGAATTCCTTTTTCTATAGCGATTTCTTGTAAATGTGTTGTATTTGATGAATTAAAGCCTCCAATAACTACCATCAAAGAAATATTTTCTTCTACTAGATTTAACATGGCATCCTGACGTTCTTGAGTCGCATCACATATTGTATTAAAACTCATAAAATGCTTATCTAACTCAATTGGACCATATTTTTTCAATATAGCCATTTCAAACATCTTTCCGATTTGTTCTGTTTCACTTTTGAGCATAGTTGTTTGATTAGCTATACCTAGCTTGATCAAATCTTTATCTGGATCAAAATCTTTTGAACAAGCATTTTGAAATTTTTCTAAGAATATTTTTTTATCTCCCCCATTCAGCATATATTCGCAAACATAAGCTGCTTCCTCAAGATTTAATACAACTAAATAGGTTTCGGCAAAAGAACTAGTAGCGACAGTTTCTTCATGTTTGTATTTTCCATGAATGATAGATGTATATTTTTTTTTCTTATGTTTCTCAACTGAATTCCAAACCTTGGAAACCCATGGACAAGTTGTATCAATAATAGTGCACCCTATATCGTTCAAGAATTGCATCTCAGTAACACTTGCACCAAAGGCAGGTAATATAACGACATCTCCTTGCTTTACAACAGAAAAATCTTTATTTTCACCAACAATTTTAATAAATCCAACGTTCATTTCTAACAAACGTTGATTAACTGAAGGATTGTGAATAATTTCATTAGTAATCCATATTTGTTTATCTGAAAAATGCTGACGAGTCTCATATGCCATTGCTACTGCCCGTTCAACTCCCCAGCAAAAACCAAAAGCTTCTGCTAAATGAATAGTTATATCGCCTTGTTGCCACCGGTAGTTATTATTACGAATTTTTTGAATTAAAGAACTTTGATATTCTGTATTCATCACGCCCATAACTTCAGCCTCATGTCCAAAACCCTTGCGATGATAATGTATAGACTGTTGTAGAGATCTTTTAAAAGCTTTTGTATCCATGATATCGTAAGACTAAATTTATGATTGGTACTAATTATCAATCATCTTTTATAAATGATCAAATTTGTTCAAGAAACTAATTGAAATTATACTAGATTGCGATAGAAATTTAACTATAAGGACTGTTATTTAAAATAATTTATTTAAATTATATAATTGATGAATTTAATTTATTTTTTATGAAAACTTTAATCTATGATTCAAATACTACTTAATTATATTAGTTAATAGAAAATAAACTCTTGTAACAGTTAGTTGAAATTTTATAGATATTTCTAAATTCAGGAAATCATCGCAAACAATAAATTATATTGAATTATTCTTCCAAATATAAGAAATATAAATACTTTCAAGTATAGAAACTACATTTTAGTTTAATTTATGTATATTTTCTAACTCATAGCTGTCATTCAGATATTCTTTTTTGATATGGTAAATGTTAAGTACAATATTGATCTTTTTATGAATAACCCTTTAAAAGAATCCTCTTCAAAAGAAGTTAGTCCTTTAAACTGTCTTATCGGATCATTTTTAGCTGGAATATTAGGCTATGGACTCTATAATTTAACTAGTTCGATTGTCCATTCTTTTTATGCGAAGCCTTTGATTTCTTCCAATCTTCTAATCATAAAATTGGGAACTTTAGTAAGGACTTTAGTTATGGGTGTTGCTTCATTAGCAACTTTTATATGTTTTTTTATAGCCTTAGGATTAATTTTGTTGGCTTGTCAATTATTTTGGAATAAGATTAATCGTACTTAGTTGAAGAATTTTTTATAATACTTTTATTTATTTGATTAAATCTATAAGTTATTGTTTTATTTTCTCTTAGCCTACCTAATCGTATAAGCTTCTGATGTTTAAGTCCTACCAAGAGTAACCCTGCATTATCTGTTTTAAGAATGATACTTTCTTTACCTTTCCATATCTTCTCTGTTTTTTCGTTGAAAATTCCATCAAACTTTATATGATTATCGACTATTACTTTTAGTGTTGATCCTCCTTTACTACTAACTTTTACCACTATGTTGTTTGTATCTACTCTAGAAGATATTGAATTTATATTAACTTTATCTGATATGTTATTATATGTTTTCTCTAAAAAAAAATTTTCAAATACAGTCAAAATAGTATTAATTGAAAAATAAACGGCAAATATATAAAAAAAGTAACGGTTTAAAGATGTAGATAAAATAGAAAAAAAATGTGAATCAAGAGTAGACTTGTACTTAGTATTATTTAGCGAATTAACTGATAAACCTTCAGCTAATTTTTGTCCATCTAGACTTAAGAAATTACCAACTTTTTTTATTAGACATTTTGTATAAATTATTTCTGGTAATTTCTTTACATGACCATTTTCAAGAGCGTCTAAAACATATGTTGGAATACGTGTTTTTTGTGAAATAGAAATAAGTGTTAAACCTTTCTTCTTCCGAGCATAAAATAGTTGATTACCAATTTCTTTTAAGACATCTTCTTGTATTTTATTTTTTTTCATTAGGAGAAGAGTAGAATGTTTAGATTGACTGAAACTGTCTATTTTAATATGTAATAAGATCACATAATCTTTTCTATTTTGTCATATCCATTAATTAATATTTTCTTATATTATTATGAAATAATTTTGTTAGATACTTTAAAGTATTGACTTCCGACGAGTCTAGTAAGCGATAGCTTCCAACACTCAGATTACTAACTTTAGAAGTTGATAAAGATATCGGCCCAATGGCAATACGATGTAAATCCATAACATCTAGTCCAAATTGCTGTGCAATACGGCGAATATGTCTATTTCTACCTTCTGTTAAAATGATTTTTAGACTCGTATACTGCTTGTCCTGACTAAGGATTTCTATATAAGCAGGTAATGTTTTTTTTCTGTCTAGAATAACACCTCGGCGCCAATTTTTTAGTACTGTTTGTGTAAACTTTCCTCGCACTAAAACTTGATATTTTTTAGGTAAATGGTACCTCGGATGAGTTAATTTTAAGGTTAGGTTTCCATCATTTGTTAATAATAAAGCCCCAGAAGAATTCATATCAAGTCTTCCAACAGGATGTATACCTTTCTCTCTTCTCAGGTTATCAGAAAGTAGATCCATCACAATAGGACGGTTTTGAGAATCACTACAAGAGCAAATGATTCCAACAGGTTTGTTTACTAATATATAAACCTGTTGTGGCTTCTTGCTAAATTCAATTACTTTTCCATCCAATTCTAAAATATCCTGAAGAGGATCTGCCTTATCTCCCAAGACTGCAACTCGTCCATTTAATTTTAGTCTCTCTTCTAATATTAAGATCTCTGAGTGACGCCTAGAAGCAATTCCCCATTGAGATAAGATTTTCTGTATTCGCTTTTCCACTTATATCAGGCCTCAAAATATTAACAAATCTTCCTAATTTCAGGATCGCACATATTGTACTATCAACAAGTTATAAATTAATTTTATCTAGCTTCATCAAAATTTGTGGGTTAACAACTAATATAGTACAGTGCATGACATTTTAGAGTGAGGATTTGAAATATAAACTTATATTTTATTTCTTAAGTTTCGATTTATATATTACAAATCAAATCTATAAGATTTGTTTTAATTTATTGGCTAATGTTGTTCTTTTAACACGAATTAACTTATATACACTTTCTTGTTGAATTAATGTATATTCTGGTTTTGCTAAATGTAATTTGTCTAGATATTTTTTTTCACTAATTATTAATATATTTTCTTGACTATTCATCTCTTGAAAATATTTCATAGCGAATCCATTATCAATGTCTGACTCTGTTATTGAATCAACAACATCTTGTGTATAAAATACTAAGCTCGGACGCATAAAGCCTAAAAAAACTAGTCTTTCATTCGCTTCTTTTTCAATTTTTACAAAGTTAGCGATTTCTCTTAATGGTAAATGTCTTTGACTATCAATAATTTGTGCAACTGGTAAACAAATCCAAGAGAAAAAACCTAAGAATCCTAACAAATTAGCAACCCACAACCAAGAACGATAATTATGAATCCATATCAAGAATAGAGCAAAAAAAGAACTAAGTGACCAAATTATTCCCCCTTTTATTAATAAATGAGATCTTAGTAAGAAATTTTCCAATTCAGGCATTGCAGGATCGTTGCCGATAAAATGATGGCTATAGAAAATGGCTACAGCAAACCCAATCAAGATACCAATATTAGCAATGCAACTTATTAAAAACAGAAAGGGCCATATTCTTGAAGATTGTCTATTACCATTGATCCTGTTACTCCAAAATAATGTTACTATGATTGCCAAAGCAGGAATAGAAGGCAAAATATAACTCACTAATTTTGTTGCAGAGACAGAAAAAAACAAGAAAATTATAGAGAACCAACATAAAGAAAATATTCCCAAGTGACTACTACGAGAAGAATTCATCAACTCACTTCTTTTCCAAAATTTTAGCTCAGTTAGTGCAAGAGGAAAATAAACAGACCAAGGTAACAAACCTATAAGAATAACAATCACGTAATAATACCAAGCTCCGGGATGACGGCTTACTACATTGGTAAATCTCTGAACATTATGTAATCCAAAAAAAGTATTAATATACTCTCTGCCGTGAGTCATGGTAACTAGAGCAAACCAAGGAGTGGAAATTATTGAAAAACTTAACAACCCGGATATCCAAGGAACTTCTTTAATAACTGGAATAAGTTGATTTACATATATTAAAAAGACAGAAACAATAATGCCAGGTAGAACTAGAGCAACAGGACCTTTTGCAAGAACGCCTAGAGACATAAAAACCCAATACCCGAGATACCACCATTCTTTAGTAGACAATCCTAAGTAAGTAAGAGAAGTTTTTCGTGGCTGTACATAACCTAAAAAAAAAGAAAATAAAGCCAGAGATATACTACTTGCCAAGAAAATATCAGATACACTTGTTCGTCCCCAAGCTATCCAAAAAGGATTTAAAGCTATAATACCCGAACCAATATATGCAGAAAACCATGATTTTTTAGAAGAGAAAAGACCCTTTTGTAAACTGACATCTCCAAAATTTTTTAAAGTATAAAAAACTAGTATTATTACTAAAATTGCTGCTAACGCAGAGGGAATTCTAGCTCCCCATTCATTAATACCAAATACTTTATATGACAATCCAATAAGCCAATAAGTTAAAGGTGGTTTGTCAAAACGTACTTCTTGATTCCAATATGGCGTAATCCAATCTCCTGTAACTACCATTTGCCGAGCAGCCTCTGCAAACATTGGTTCCGTTTTATCTAATAGACCGATACTTCCTAATTCTGAAAAAAAAGCAATAGAGCTAACTAGAGATAACCATAGAACTGAAAATAACCAGAGTGTTTTTTTATCCTTCTTCCAAGCGCCGACAATTTTATTCTCAAACATTGATAATTTTATTATATTTATTAAAGTTATTTTTTATTTTTTTACATCAAGAATCAAGGTACTTATTATTAATGAATTTTAATAAATTAACGCAAAACAAAAAACCCATACAAGCAATAATGGTACCTGCTAGTAAATCTGTATACCAATGAATATTTAAGTAAATACTTGACCATCCTATTGTCATAACAAAGAAAATAGAGATGGTGTAGGAAAGAGTTTTCCATTTTGGGAAATAAAAACCCATTAAATAAGAGAAATATAAATATAGCATTAAATTTCCAGATATGTGTCCACTTGGATAACTTTTCCCATGAACATCAATAAGACCTGGAATTGGGCGAATGCGTCCAAACCATGGTTTCAGAATTTTATCAATTACTAACAAAATCCCCATAGTTGAAATAGCTAATACTTGAGCCTCTTTCCAATAAAGTTTCCAACATAAATATCCTAAACTCAATATAACAATACAAGCTGCAACTTCAGATTCTCCTAAAAAATAAAATATTTTAGCTATTTTAGTTAAGATGGGATATTGATAAGAATGAATCCACCGTACCATATTTAAATCGGCAGTATTCAACTTACCTGAGATGACTATTTTACTTAGTCCAGTAAATAATATTAAAATAATGGGTAATGTAGCAAAAGTTTTATCAATTTTATTCGATAAATATTTTTTCAGTTTCATACTATTAAAGTAAATTAAATAGTAGGTATTGCCGTATGATAGCATTTAAGGTCAAATCTAGCTAAAATCATCATTATTTAATGAATTGCAATCAAATTTAAGTTTTTCAGCTATTATTAAATACTTAAAAAATACTATAAGAATTTTATACAAGAAATATATAAAGATTAATGAGTAAAACTTACTTAAATATTCAGAAACTTAACTTTTAATATCAACTATACAATAGTTCATGTTTTTTTTAAAACAACAAAAATTTTATAAGTAATAATTCTATATAGCTATGATGAATTTTATAAGAACTTTAATAAAGATATAATTTTATTTTTTATTCTACATATTTCAATTTACTTCTCAAAGTACATTGTATATTATGAAAAATTGATTGCGACGTCAACGATGTTAAAATATTTTTTATTACTTTCTTGGGCCTTTCAGGTCCCCATATAGCTCCATTAATCAAATAGCTTTTTGTGAATTTCCCTATCATATAGCAAGTAAATCCTGCAATAAAACCTTGTATTATTCTGGTAAATAAATAAAAAAACATAGATTTTCCTGATAGAAAATAAAAATTCTCGCTAGGAATTTCTTCTAGCGAATTGCATATAAATGATATAAAAAATTCACTAATACTAATACTAATCATACTAATACCAAGCTTTCTAATAAGACTAATTACTCCTTTTTGAGTTATTGAGATCTGGTATAAATCAGATAAAGCTAATATCATTACCATATCAACAAAAGTTCCTAAGATTAAACCTGCAATAATCATAGGATTAAAGACAATAACTATAAATTTTAATATTGAAGCTTTCTGAATAATAAGTTTAGCTCGTTTATCATAAATCTTAAATTTATATAGTGTGGCTTGCTGGTTAAATTTGTCAGCTAACAACATAGAATTAAAAGCTATTAACGATTGACCTTCTTTGTCTAACAAATTTAGAATTTTTAATTTTAGTTTTTCAATTTGCGGCTTACCTTTTAAATATTGAAGCTCCCAATGACCTTGTGTGCTCTTCACTAATTTTGAAATAAGTGGAGATGCTGCAACTGCTACAATTTCGTTGTAAGTAAATAGCTTTCCAATACGTTCATTACATATTTTTTGATGTATTTCTAAACGATCTATTTTTGAATATTGGTCTATTTTATTGAAAACTATGATAATTGGTTTTCCTAAATCTTGCAGTTTATGCAAGGCTTCAAATTCTTTTTGGCTTATGTCTTCTGTGATAGCGAATAGTACCAAATCGGCCTTTGTAGCTATTTTATAAGCTGTTATTTCTTGATTCTTACCGTCTATTTCATCCAGTCCAGGAGTATCAATTAGCTGTATTCTATGATATTTATGTTCTGATAAATGGTTTAAACTGCTACTTTTTAGTAATTTCCAATTAGCAGTTCTAATAGTTCTGGTAACTCCATGAAGCGCTCCTGTTTTAAAGACTTCCTCTTGCAAGAGACTATTGAGGATAGATGATTTACCTTTTCCTACCATACCAAAAATAACAATTCGTACAACAGATTTTTCCAATCTTACTAATGTCTGTCTTAAAGATCTTAGTTCTGTTTCTAATACTTTTGCATCCTGAATTGATGTAGAAAAATAATTAACAAGATTTTCTAAAGTTTTTTTCGCTTGTGTATAGTTTGAGTCTTCTCTTGTTTTTATTACACTTGATAGATCTTTATATAAATTCTTATAATAAAATTTATCCTTTAAATTTAGTTGAAGCATTTTTTTAGATCTATACTATTTATACTAAATCCAATCTTCAGTAATTCATTAAGTAAAATTTAATGATAGAGTCAGCTTTTTAAAGTATACCAAAAACTCAGATGGTTGTTTCAAAACTTTCTAGTACTTACCACCTACTTCTAAATGATTAATGATTTCAGATATTAAAAAAAATAAGGACGACCATTCTGTTGATCTAGAAACAGTTTTAAAAAATACGTGGATATTCAAACCTGCTCCCGTTGTTAAATGGGCTGGTGGAAAAAGACAATTATTAAATAAATTAAGAGATAGATATCCTGATAGATTGAAGAAAGGACTAATAACAACTTACTTAGAACCTTTTTGTGGTGGTGCAGCAGTCTTTTTTGATATTTATTCTTCTTACACAATTAAGAAAGCTTATCTTTTTGATAAAAATATAGAATTAATCATATTATATAAAGTTATACAGCACGATGTTTACAAATTAATTGATAGGCTATATGAACTAGAAGATAAATATTTAAATTTATCTCCAAATGAAAAAAGCGAATTCTATTATAAGATTAGAAATCTATACAATAATTTCGATAAGAATGTTGATTCTGATATTTATAGGACAGAATGGGTAGAAAGAGCTGGTTACACTATTTTTCTCAATAAAACATGTTTCAACGGCTTATATAGAGTTAATCGTAAAGAAGAATTTAATGTTCCAATAGGTACTTATAAAAATCCGAAAATTTTTTGTGAAAAAAATTTAATTGAAGTTAACAAAGCATTTGAGATTGCAGAAATTAGGCATAATGATTTTTCTAAAATTCTTGAATATGCAAATAAATCTACTTTTATTTATTACGATCCGCCTTATCGTCCTATTAGTAAGAAAGGTAATTTTAAGTCTTATACTTCCTTAAAGTTTGATGATGATGAACAACGACGCTTGCAAAATATATTTGTAAAAGCTTCAAAACTAGATGCACTACAAATGTTAAGTAATTCAGATCCTAAAAATTATACAGATGATTCTTTTTTCGATGAATTGTATAAAGAATTCAACATTAGTAGATCTTTAGCCTTAAGAAGGATAAATTCTAAGGGTAACAATAGATGTAGTGTGAGCGAAATTATTATAACTAATTATTAAAGTGCAAGAGTCTCGACTCTCTTTATATTTATAGCTTCTATTAAATCAATTAAGTTTGAATAAGAACATTCATGATAGAGATATTTTATTTATTCAAAATCTATAGTTTGTTATCTTCAAAATAGATAATTAAAATATTCATACTAAATTCATGTAGTATTCAAAATTTGCTTTACTTGGTCAGTTTAACTGCAAGATCAATAGCTTCTTTTAAGCTAGTTATTTTAGCAATACCTTGCCCGGCAATATCAAAAGCAGTCCCATGATCAGGTGAAGTGCGAGCAAAAGGTAATCCGATAGTATTATTAACAGCTTGTTCAAAAGCCATTAACTTTACAGGTATTAATCCTTGATCATGATATAGGGATAAATAAGCATCTGCTAATTCATTGGGATTTTGAGTATGAATAAAGTTTTTAGTTTTTTCTAAGTCTAATAAATTTCCAAACCAAGCTTGCATAGGTTTTACCCACATAGTATCAGGAGGAACTAAACCAACTAGTTTAACATTGGGATATTTTTTTCTCTCCCTTACTAGCCAAGGTAATAACCAATCTTTTTCTTCTGTCCCTAATTGTCCGTTTTCTCCACTATGAGGATTTAATCCTCCAATGACAATTTTTGGATTTTTAATAGAAGAATTATTATTAAGATAATTAATTAATAAATTTAATTTCATGGACATGAGCTTAGGGGTTAAAGTTTCTGCAACTTTACTCAAAGGAATATGGGTAGTAGCCAATAGCGTCCTCATTATCCATCCAGTATAGGGAGACTTAGCTACAAATAGCATTCCAAATTGATCAACTTTTGTTTTTTTTGCTAAAACTTCAGTTTGGCCAGGGTAGTTAAATCCAGCTATTTTCCAGGCTAGTTTTGAAATAGGAGCTGTAATAATTCCTTGAAAATTTCCTCTAAGGGTTTCAATAATTGCTCTATTTAGATATTCGAAACTAGCTTTTCCGCTAGCTGCATTAGCGCAACCTAAAATAATTTGAGACTGAATTATAGGATCCATTGGGACATCGATTATCGAGAATGTCTCAGGATTTGCTAATTTTTCTCTTTCTATTGGTAGCTGTTGATAGCTCTTCAATAATATCGATTTTGTTCCAATAACAGTTAGCTCACAAGATTGGGTAATCAAAGGATCTGCTAGTACTTTAAGAATAATTTCTGGTCCAATACCAGCTGGATCTCCAAGTGTTAAAGCTAATTTTGGACGTTGGTTAAAAAAAAGGTTAGCAGATTGCATCTTGTTATTTTGCCTTCATGTTTTACAATACGTATTGACGAATTAATTCTGCTTAAAATTAATAAGCCTATTTATATCGTATATTAGGTAATCTTAAATATGAGCTAAACTCGTCAATAAATTTGCACGTCTGTTCCTTCTACTAGGAGAATATTTATGACAGCTGAAAGTATGATGTTTAACGGCCCAGCTTTAATAGCAGTTCTAGTTCTCTTTGGCCTAGCTTGGGGATTTGTTATACTCAAGATCCAGGGAGGAGAAGCTGAATAGCTTACAGTAATGAGGAGGAAGTATAGCTGAGTAAGCTATATTAGCTCCTCATTGAAATTGTATGACTAATTTTACTATTTAAATATTTTAAGGCTTATTGTTAAACATTTTCAACATATATAACTACAATGCCTAAGTTTAAATATTAAGTAAGCTAAAAAATTATAATATTTCTAAGCTTACTTGTGTTAAAAAAATAATTAGACTTGATGATTATTGCTTATATACTTTCATATTTTAAACAGTAATATTTAAATTGTTCCTTATCAAAAGTAAGTATTATTTTCGCATTTTTTCTCGTTAAAGATAGATATCTTGGGTTTTCAAAATTCTTTTTGTACAAGACTAAAGGGCTATAAATATTGACTTTCTTCATGTGTGCGAGGGCAAGTTTCTAAATCCTCAGTAAGAGAATTTATAGAATTTAATCCAATCCATTTATCAATAGCATCTTGTTCAAAACCTACTTTATAAACCTGATCAACTTGAATTAAGGGACGACGAATTAATAAAGGATCAGTTATCATAAGCTCTAAGATATCTTTCTCAGCAGTATTAATAAAATTTCGAGGAACAATTTCACCTGATTTAATTCTTGGTGCACTATAGTTGAACCATAATGTCTTAGGGAGATCTCTAAAAAACAGATTTAGCTTATCTATTGTCCAAGGTTCAGTCAAGATATTTCTAATATCTAACTTGTGACCTGCTGCAATAAGTAAACTTTTTTGTTTTGTATTATTACGACATCCTGGTTTTTCATAAAATATAACTTTAGCCATAAAATAATACAGTATACTTTAGTGAATTTCCAAATAGCTTCTATATATTAAGACTTTCACTTAATAACATTCCGAATTAGTTAAAGAAAGCCTTTAAAATATCTTTAGCACTCTAATTTCTAAATTGTACCATAACCTTTAAAGCTTAAACTATATAAAAAACAATACTAAGAATCTGACAAAAATATTTTATTTTTTGGCTACGCTTATGCCTATTATAGTCAAGAATTTTCTGCAGTGTAATCTAATTTTTCCAACTTCTTTTCTTTCTAGATTTTACATTTGGATCAAAATGAATAACTCACTTTAAAACTGTAGCCAAACCTCATCAAAATCTTTTAGTTAATACTTTCTTTATTGAGAAGATTATTCAATAAAATTTATCTAAAATCAATGATTATATTATTAATTATTTACAAGACTACAGGAGCTTAAATTAGTTAAGCTCCTGTAGTCTTGTAAATAATTAATAATAATATCTAACAGAAGATAAAATCTAACTATTTTATTCATCTGGTAGGCGTTTTGCATCAAAGGTTTGAGGCAAATGTGTTTCATCATTGAGGTTTTCAATTTGCAGTCTCCAACCATTTTCTAGGGTCAAAATTTTCCCACTCCCTTCAACACTTTGTGAGACAACACCCTCTTCTAAGTCTTTTTTGGGTACATAGATAGAAAACTTCCCACCATCACTGCGTAAAATGACCTTCATAAAACTACTCCAATTAGATAAATAATCAATATTTCGTGGCTAAGAAATTAGCTATTCATCAAAACTACTGTAAAAGTAATTCTGTAGAAATTAATTTTCTTCATTTTCTTCGTCATCAGTATCATCGAAGAAAGTATCTTCAGCAGCGACTAGCTCATTATATCGGCAGCCTACAACATAACCACTTTCTAAGAAATGAACAGCATAGATGTAATAGCTTTGAAGATAAGTACCAATACTAACAATATATCCCGTATCCCCTTTTTTAGCCAGACTTTCTCCTACTTCCTTACCAGGAAAAGTTCCGTCATTGCGAATCATTTTTCGAAGACGAACTTTTTGTTCTATTTCAAAAACTGGAGGATCGTTAAGTTCGATTTCACCTGGATTATACAATCCCATGAGATATTCTCCTATTTGTTACTAAATCAAGCAGTTCTTCAGTTGTTAGATTTCGTTTCATTTGAACAGATAAATGACGAACAGAATCTAATATTTTTTGGGACTCTTCGTAATCTAGATTAATACCATGTTGGCCTAATAAGTTTATCAGCAAACTTCGCCCTGAATGTTTACCAACAACTAATCGGCGTTCCCAACCTATTTCTTCTGGAGCAAAAGGTTCATATGTCTGGGGATTTCTCAAAACTCCATGAACATGAATACCTGACTCATGAGCAAATACATTATCTCCAACAATCGCTTTCCAAGGTGGAAGTTTCATGCCAGAGGCTTGAATAACTAATTGAGATAATTCCCGTAAACGAAAAGTGTTTATTGGTAAATTAATTTTGTATAACTGTTTAAGAGCCATTACAATCTCTTCAAGGGCAGCATTTCCCGCTCGTTCTCCTAATCCGTTAACTGTAGTATTTACAGAAGTTGCCCCTGCTTCTAAGCCTGCCAAAGCATTAGCAGTAGCTAAGCCAAAGTCATTATGGGTGTGCATTTCAACAGGAATAACAAGATTTTTAACTAATTTTTTTACTTTTTGGGCAGTAGTTAAAGGATTAAGAATACCTACAGTATCACAGAAACGAAATCGAGAAGCTCCTAGATCTTGAGCATATTGAGCAAATTCTATTAAGAATGATTCATCTGCACGCGAGGCATCTTCTGCACCAATGGAAACAAATAGTCCTTTGTCCAAAGCAAAATTAAGGCTACTCTTCAATTTTTCCCAAACAACTGTAGTTTTTCCTTTAAATTTTGCCTTAATTTGTATATCAGATACAGGAACAGCTATATGAACTCTTTTTAAGCCACAAGCTATAGAAGCATTTATATCCGAAATTACTGCACGATTCCACCCGAGAAGAGCAGCTTTTAATCCACTATTAACAATTTCAGTAATAGCTTCAGCTTCACTACCTCCCATTGCAGGAATTCCAACTTCTAATTCAGGAATGCCAATAATATCCATAAAAGATGCAATCGCAACCTTTTCAGCAACATTAAAAACCACTCCTGCTGCTTGTTCACCATCTCTTAAAGTTGTATCATTGATGTAGATATTACTCATGCATTTAATATTCAAGATCTTTAGACGAATCGTTTATTAGGGTAATTAAAGACAAACTTGAGCATCTAACCAATCCCAAATAAGTTGTAGCTGATTAGATGAAATAAAACCGTATTGCCACAAAAGCATAGGGATTGGATCGTTCGGCTGACGCTGGTTATTAAAGACAACAGATAAATCTTTTGAAGAAATAGCAATTTCCTGTTGCAGGAATTGTCTAAATTTTGAAGACATTAATTGTTTTTGCATAACAATACTAAAAGTTAAGTTATTCATATTTTTACAGCAACTAGAAAAGAAGCAAAGAGACTTAAGATTAAAATAATAAATCAGCTATTAAGAGTAAGATTTTTTCGATCAGTGAGCTTCTTCCGGCTATGAAAAATAATTAAATCCTAAAAACTAGGATATTATTATTTTTTCAAGTTGACTAGTTTTTAAGATAGCTAGATAAAAAAACAGTAATTATTAATTCCTACTATATTCGATTTGAAGAAAGCTTACTCAATATATAAACTATAAAGTAAAAATAGTGCTTTACGTTAATACCAATTTATAAGAAGACATTTTTATAAATATGAGGTACTTATAAGGGACTATCAGCTATCAATAAAATAAACTTAGTGAATTGTGATAATGACCGTAACAGTAACCGCTAGCTGTTCGATGCAAATATTAAAATAACTAAACGAAAGCTTCAAATCTTAAAAGCTCTTGCTCAATTATAAAGGAAAAGCCATGATGTTTTTTGTATCTTATGTGTCTTTTTTCCTCATTTCTTAAATCCGAATTTAACGAAATTTTAATGATTTAAATTTTCAAACTAACGCTTAAATCGATAAAAATAGCTCAGACTGCAAATTTTATACAAAAAGTATTTTCATAGAAATTTGTTTCAAGTATCTTAATTACTGCCTTTGTGTTAACTCAGCTGATGAGAAAAGATAATAAGTCAACTTTATTTGAATACGTATTGACACTTACAAAGCTTTATAAATAACTAGTTTTATATTGTTAAATCAAAAAATATTCAATAAGTTAATATTTTTATAGCTATATTTTCAAATAATTAGATTTCATAAATTGAATTTTGAGTAGAAAATTATAAAATTTATTTACAAAGGCAATATTGAGTACTGCAAGAGTTAAGTGATGAGTATAAAAATACATGAATCTATGAGCAAAAATACTCAAGCTATCTTTAAAAAATACATGAACCTCATTCTTTACAAAAAAAAAGAGCTTTTCAAATCCTTGTATAGCAAGAGCTTGAAAAAATGAGTGCATCTTAAGTAACATAATGAATTTGGATTTCCGCAAGGTGACATGGCACGTAATTAGCGAATGATATAAATGTTTATAACGCCAAAAACATAAAGTTCGTAATCTAACTGTTGTTAACTATTTAGTTCGTAAAAGTTTTAGATAGTTTTTCCTCGAAAACTTCTTTTACTATCTCCTACTTCCTTGTCACCCTTTAACTCCACGGAATTAAATGCTACAAACTACTGGTTTGACTAATAATAACGCACCTATAGCCAACAAAACGAATTCTACAGAAACGTTATCAGCTCCTAAAGCCAAGGGTGCCTGCCCTTCAACGGGAGATAAGCCACAACTAGATCCCAGCATCCAAGAACGTATCGCTAAACATCCGTGCTACAGCGAGGATGCTCATCACCATTATGCGAGGATGCATGTTGCTGTTGCTCCCGCCTGCAACATTCAATGTAATTATTGCAATCGTAAATATGATTGTGCTAACGAAAGCCGTCCTGGTGTCGTTAGTGAAGTTCTTACTCCAGAGGAAGCAGCTCATAAAGCTTTAGTCATTGGAGGTAAGATACCCCAGATGACAGTATTAGGAATCGCTGGACCTGGAGATCCATTAGCTAACCCTAAGCAAACGTTTCGTACTTTTGAGCTAGTTGCAGATAAGGCGCCAGATATCAAGCTTTGCTTATCTAGTAATGGTTTAATGCTCCCCGAATATATAGATCGGATTAAGGAGCTAAATATTGATCATGTCACATTAACGATAAACATGGTTGATCCCGAAATTGGAGCCAAAATTTATCCTTGGGTTCGCTATAATCGTAAGCGCTACAAGGGAATAGAGGGTGTCAAAATACTTCATGAGAAGCAAATGGAATCTCTTGATGCACTTAGAGAAGCAGATATTCTCTGTAAGGTTAATTCAGTAATGATACCAGGCATCAACGATGAACATCTTGTAGAAGTAAACAAGGTTATACAGTCGAAAGGGGCATTTCTTCATAACATAATGCCTTTAATCTCAGCTCCTGAGCATGGTACTCATTTTGGTTTAACCGGCCAGAGAGGCCCTACTCCGAAAGAGTTGAAAACCCTTCAAGATAAGTGCTCAGGCAATATGAAAATGATGCGCCATTGTCGTCAATGCCGTGCTGATGCTGTGGGATTACTTGGAGAAGATCGGTCTCAAGAATTTACTAAAGATAAGTTTCTAGAAATGAAGCCTGAGTACGATCTAAAGCAAAGGCAAGATGTTCATGAAAATATTGAGAAATTCACAGCCGAAGTGAATATAGCAAAAGCGGAGCAAAATACCCAAGACAAAGCAGACACACCTACGATTTTAGTAGCGGTGGCGACAAAAGGTAACCGTTTAGTTAATCAGCACTTTGGTCATGCTACAGAATTTCAAATCTTTGAGGTGAATGGTACTGATGTAAAATTTGTTGCTCATCGTAAGGTTGATCACTACTGTCAATCTGGCTACGGTGAAGAAACAAGTTTGGATAGCATAATTAAGTCCATTTCTGACTGTAAAGGAGTTCTGGCTTCTAAGATTGGTCTTTGCCCTCAAGAAGCGCTTCGCAAAGCTGGATTAGAGCCTTATGAAGCATATGACATTATCGACAATGTCGCTATTAGTTTTTACAAAGAGTATATGCAAAAGCAAACTATAGGAGCTTAAAACATGAGCAGCGTCTTAGATTATTGCCTTAAGTTGAGTTACTTAATATCTGCTAAGTCCTCTTCTGATACGTCATCGACTCAAATAGATAGCAATTGTAGGAATTGTATTAATAATTATTCTATTCCACCATGCACTGGCTTCTCTAAGGACTACAACTGCTCTTCTCCTGCTTTAAATACTTAATACTAAACGATGGCTTTAAATTATGTTCGTAAGTACACTTATCACCGATACAGCGTAGTAACAGCAGCCTTCTTCAGGTAGAAAAACACCATCTATCTAGTAAGCGACTTACTTTTCAGCAATTTCTGGAATAATTGCAAAATCTCTCGAAAGTCTAGCAAAATTAAATCCTTTTATTGTTAGATTTTTTGAGGGGTGATTGGTACAAGCGCTTTGGACATACACAGTAAAATTTTGTGTAATAGCATCAATAAATTTTGATTTTGTTGGATATATGGTAAGCAAATAATGAAAGACTGTATATATTTAGATAATAATGCAACCACTCAAATAGACAGTGAAGTACTCTCAGAGATGATGCCTTACTTAAATTTTTATTATGGTAATCCATCTAGCATGCATTCCTTTGGAGGCCAAGTTGGAAAAGCTGTTCGTACAGGAAGAGAGCAAGTAGCTTCCTTATTAGGTGCTGAACCATCTGAAATTATTTTTACAAGTTGCGGTACTGAAGGAGATAATGCAGCTATTAATGCTGCATTATCATCTCAGAAAAATAAGCGTCACATTATCACAACTGAAGTAGAGCATCCAGCGATACTGAGTCATTGCAAGCAACTCGAAAGACAAGGTTATCAAGTAACATATTTATCTGTAAATCAGCAAGGTCAACTTGATCTGGATGAACTTCAAGCCTCTCTGACTGGAAATACAGCATTAGTATCTATCATGTATGCTAATAATGAAACTGGTGTTATTTTTCCCATTGAGGAAATAGGCCAAATAGTCAAAGAGTATGGCGCTTTATTTCATGTAGATGCGGTACAGGCTGTAGGTAAAATACCTTTAAATATGAAAACAAGTACCATTGATATGTTAACCCTATCTGGTCATAAAATTCATGCTCCGAAAGGGATAGGCGCCTTATATGTTCGTAAAGGTGTCCGTTTCCGCCCTCTCATAATTGGTGGACATCAAGAAAGAGGACGCCGAGGTGGAACGGAAAACGTATCTGGAATAGCTGCCTTAGGTAAAGCAGCAGAATTAGCACAATCAAACCTCTCCAGTACATATAAGGAGAGAGAGTTAAGAGATCATTTAGAAAATGCTATTTTAAACTTAATTCCTGATACTGTTGTTAATGGTGACAGAACCAAAAGATTGCCAAACACAACAAATATAGGCTTTAAATATATAGAAGGAGAAGCGATTCTTTTATCTATAAACAAATATGGAATTTGTGCCTCCTCCGGATCAGCATGTACTTCAGGTTCATTGGAGCCTTCCCATGTATTGAGAGCTATGAAAGTACCTTACAGCGTTCTTCATGGTTCTATTCGCTTCAGTCTTTCACGATATACAACTAAGAGTGAAATTGACCGAGTAATAGAAATTTTACCAGATACAATAGGTCGTCTTCGAGCTATATCGCCTTTTAGTAGCGACAACTCTACTTGGCTACAAGAAATGGAGAAAGAGGCTTTAGCCAGATAATCAATAATTAAAGCATTGAAGGAAGCATCTTTTTTCCTTAAAGATAACTAACAACCAATATTCATATATATAGTAATCAATTATGTGGGAATATACAGACAAAGTAATGGACTTTTTTCATAACCCCAGAAATCAAGGGGTAATCGATGAAAAAGAAGGTGGGCAGGCTATTACAACTGGAGAAGTAGGGAGTATTGCCTGCGGAGATGCGCTAAAGTTGCACCTTAAAATCGATGAAAAAAGTCAAACTATTCTTGAAGCTCGTTTTCAAACCTTTGGGTGTGCTTCTGCTATAGCCTCTTCTTCTGCACTAACAGAACTATTGGTTGGTAAAACTTTGGATGAAGCTCTTAGTCTTACAAATAAAGAAATAGCAGATTATCTAGGTGGACTACCAGAAGAAAAAATGCATTGTTCTGTAATGGGACAAGAGGCTTTAGAAGCTGCAATTTTTAACTACAGAGGAATTCCTTTAGATACTCATGAAGATGATGAAGGAGCATTGATCTGCCGTTGTTTTGGAGTAACGAATACAAGAATTCGCCGTATTATTCTCGAAAACAGTCTAACTACAGCTGAACAAGTGACCAATTATGTCAAAGCTGGTGGTGGATGTGGCTCTTGCTTAACTGATATCGACGATATTATTGCTGACGTTACAGAAGAAAAATTGGTTTCAGTAGAAGATATACCGTCAGAAACTAATATGCCTGAATTGGAAGTAAAAACACTAACCAATTTACAAAAAATCACACTTATCCAAAAAGTCTTAGAAGAAGAAATCAAGCCTACTCTGGCTAAGGATGGAGGAGATGTAGAACTGTTTGATATAGAAGGTAACTTAATTAAAGTTTCTTTAAAAGGAGCTTGCAGTTCCTGCAGTAGTAGTACATTTACCCTGAAAACTGCTATCGAAGGCAAGTTACGAGAGAGAGTCTCCAAAGATTTAGCTGTCATTGCTGTATAAAGACTAGACACAACAGATACATAATCAACTTAACACGAGGCAAAGAACATGATTAATCAAAAGAAAGGTGAGGAGCGATCTCCACCATGAGCATTGCTCCTCATATTGAAAGATATACTTCTAAGCAATAAATAGCTGTGTAATTCAGTTTGTATTTATCGCATATAGACTAATTATTCTTTCATTCTTTATATACTCACCTCTAATTAGGAGAATCCCAAATGCGTCAAATTGCATTCTACGGAAAAGGCGGTATCGGTAAATCTACCACATCTCAAAATACTATCGCTGCATTATCTGAAACCAACCGTATCATGATTGTTGGTTGTGATCCTAAAGCAGATTCCACTCGTTTAATGTTGCACTGTAAAGCACAAACCACTGTTTTACACTTAGCTGCAGAAAGAGGAACTGTAGAAGACATCGAACTTGATGAAGTAGTAATTCCTGGTTACAACAACGTTTTATGTGTTGAATCTGGTGGTCCTGAGCCTGGAGTTGGATGTGCTGGTCGTGGTATTATTACTGCTATCAACTTCCTTGAAGAAGAAGGTGCTTACGAAAACCTAGATTTCGTATCTTACGACGTATTAGGAGACGTTGTTTGTGGTGGTTTCGCTATGCCTATCCGTGAAGGAAAAGCACAAGAAATCTACATCGTTACTTCTGGTGAAATGATGGCAATGTACGCTGCTAACAACATTGCAAGAGGTATTCTTAAATACGCTCACACCGGTGGTGTTCGTTTAGGTGGTTTAATTTGTAATAGTCGTAATGTTAACTGTGAAGCTGAATTAATCACAGAATTAGCTCGTCGTCTTGGTACTCAAATGATTCACTTCGTACCTCGTAGTAAACAGGTACAAGAAGCTGAATTACGTCGTATGACAGTTATTGAATACACTCCTAACCACCCTCAAGCTGACGAGTATCGCGCTCTAGCTACCAAAATTCAAAATAACGAAATGTTCATCGTTCCTACTCCTATTTCAATGGAAGAACTTGAAGAACTATTAGTTGACTTCGGTATCCTTGGTGGTGAAGACGAATACGAAAAAGCTCTTGAAGCTGATAAAGCTGCTAAAAAATAGATAGATCTAGTCAGATAGATCTGAGAATATTCCAGGGTAAAAGTAAATAGGAAATGGTAACTAGTTGTATTGCTGATTAATTATTAGCTTAGACTTAGACCAATTCTTTTACCTTAAAATTTCCTTACTAAATTGTCCTTTGTCTAAAACCTTAAGAGGATCATTATGGCAACAGTCGAAGAAAATAAGAAGCTCATTGCTGACGTTTTGGCAACTTACCCTGCAAAAGCTGCTAAGAAACGTAATAAACACCTTGGTGTTTATGAAGAAGGAGCTGATGATTGTGGTGTTAAATCCAATAAAGTATCCCTACCAGGTGTTATGACCGCTCGTGGTTGTGCTTACGCTGGATCCAAAGGGGTAGTTTGGGGTCCTATCAAAGATATGATTCATATCTCCCATGGACCTGTTGGTTGTGGTTACTACTCCTGGTCTGGTCGTCGTAACTATTACATCGGAGTAACCGGAGTAGATAGTTTCGGTACCATGAACTTCACATCTGACTTCCAAGAACGTGATGTTGTTTTCGGTGGAGACACAAAGCTAAGTCAACTTATTGATGAAGTTGAAATATTATTTCCTCTTAACGGTGGTATCTCAGTTCAATCAGAATGTCCTATCGGTTTAATTGGAGATGATATTGAAGCAGTATCTCGTGCCAAAACCAAAGAACTCGGCAAACAAGTTATTCCTGTTCGTTGCGAAGGATTCCGCGGAGTTTCTCAATCTTTAGGACATCACATCGCTAATGATGTGATCCGTGATTGGGTTTTCCCAGTTGCTGATAAAGAAATCGCTGAAAAAGGTTTTGAAGGCACTCCTTATGACGTTGCTATCATTGGTGACTATAACATTGGTGGAGACGCTTGGTCTAGCCGTATTCTTTTAGAAGAAATGGGACTACGTGTTATTGCTCAGTGGTCTGGTGATGGTACCTTCACTGAAATGAAAGCAACACCTAGTGTTAAATTAAACCTAGTCCACTGCTATCGTTCTATGAACTATATCAGTCGTCACATGGAAGAAAAATATGGTATTCCTTGGTTAGAATACAATTTCTTCGGACCTAGCAAAATCATCGAATCTTTAAGAGCAATTGCTGAGCGTTTTGATGACACAATTCAACAAAAAGCTGAAGCAGTAATAGCTAAATATAAAGAGCAAGCTGATGGCATTATAGCTAAATATCGCCCTCGTTTAGAAGGCAAAACTGTCATGATGATGGTTGGTGGACTACGTCCTCGTCACGTTGTTCCTGCTTTTAAAGACTTGGGAATGGAAATCATCGGAACTGGATATGAGTTTGCTCATGGTGATGACTACAAGCGTACTACTCACTATGTTAAAGACGCTACTCTTATCTATGATGACGTTACTGGTTATGAGTTCGAAGAATTTGTCAAAGAACTTAAGCCTGATTTAGTAGCTGCAGGAATCAAAGAGAAGTATGTCTTCCAAAAGATGGCTCTTCCTTTCCGCCAAATGCACTCTTGGGATTATTCAGGTCCTTACCACGGTTATGATGGCTTTGCTATCTTTGCACGTGATATGGATTTAGCCCTTAACAATCCTACCTGGGGACTAGTCGGAACCCCTTGGAATAAATAAAAAAGGCTGATTGTGAAGGATGAGGAGATTTTTATCCCCTCTCCCTTCCCCTACTTTCTTTTCTAAGGATTCTTTGTCCGAGACACACATCCACACGGAGTTACTAAAGATGGCCCAAAACGTAAATAAAATTAAAGACCACGTCGAACTATTTCATCAGCCTGAGTACAAAGAACTGTTTGCTAACAAAAAACAGTTTGAAGGAATGCCTACTGCTGAAAAAGTTAAAGAAGTTGCTGAATGGACTAAAAGCTGGGAATATCGTGAGAAAAACTTCGCACGTGAAGCCCTTACTGTTAACCCTGCTAAAGGTTGCCAACCTTTAGGAGCTCTACTTGCTGCAGTTGGATTTGAAGGAACTCTACCTTTTGTTCACGGTTCTCAAGGTTGTGTTTCCTACTTCCGTACTCACTTAACTCGTCACTTTAAAGAGCCTGTTAGTGCTGTATCTTCTTCCATGACTGAAAACGCTGCTGTTTTCGGTGGATTAAGTAACATGGTTGATGGTTTACAAAATGCTTATGCTCTTTATAAGCCTAAAATGATTGCTGTTTGTACTACTTGTATGGCAGAAGTAATCGGAGATGATTTAGGTTCTTTCATTGGAAATGCTCGTGTTGACGGTGTAATTCCTCAAGATTTACCTATTCCTTTTGCTCACACTCCTAGTTTTGTTGGATCACATGTGAACGGATACGATCACATGATGAAGTCTATCCTATCTACCTTGACTGAAGGTAAAAAAGGTAACAAAAACGGTAAAATTAACTTTATGCCTGGATTCGAAACCTACATGGGGAATCTTCGCGAACTTAAAAAGTTAATTGCTGCTTTAGGTGTAAATGGAACTATCTTAAGTGATACCGAAATGTACCTAGACTCTCCAAACTTAGGAGAATTTTCTATGTACCATGAAGGAACATCTTTAGAAGATACTGCTGATTGTATTAATGCAGATGCTACTATTGCTCTTCAAGCTTATACAACTCCTAAAACTCTTGCTTACATTTCTAAAAAATGGGAGCAAAAAACCTGTGTTCATCGTCCTTGGGGTATAAAAGCAACTGATGAATTCTTAATGAGTTTATCTCAGTTAACTGGAAATCCTATTCCTAAAGAACTTGAAATTGAACGTGGACGTGCTGTAGATGCTATGACTGATACTCAAGCATGGCTTCATGGCAAAACTGCTGCAATCTTCGGTGACCCTGATACAGTCATGGGATTATTACAATTTATGTTAGAAATGGGTATTGAACCTGTTCACATCCTAGTACATAACAGTAATGATCAATTCGAAGAAGAAGCAAGAGAACTTTTAGATTCTAGTCCTTATGGGCAACAAGCAACAGTTTGGGGTTATAAAGATTTATGGCATTTACGTTCTTTATTATTCACCGAACCTGTTGACTTCATGATTGGTAACTCCTACGGTAAATATTTAGAAAGAGATACTGAAACTCCTCTAATCCGTATAGGTTATCCTATCTTTGATCGTCATCATTTACATCGTTATTCAACCATTGGATACGGAGGTGCTATTAACCTTCTTAACTGGATTGCTAACGGAGTTCTTGATGCTCTAGATCGTAGAACAGATATCGCTGGAGAAACAGACATCTCCTTCGACTTAGTTCGTTAATATTTAAGGAAGTTTAGATATGAGGGAGACTAGGAGAAATTCAGGGAGACGTTAATGCGTTTTCCCTCTCCCCTCTCTCCTCTTCCTAATATAATTTTTTATATAAATTTATCGAGCTGTAAAACTGTTGTAATAAGCTGTATTATTAACTTTTTACATAAATCGGATGATGCTCTTCCAACAAATCTCAGATATCTTGTCTATTTACAACTGTTGTTAAATATTGATGATATTAACATAATCTTTTAGAGCAATATAAACTTGCTATTTTTTTAGCAAATTATCTATTACTTTGTTATGTCATCTAAATCATAAGTTTAAGCATTTCTGTAATAGTTATAGGAAATTTATATGAAACTTACAAAAGCAAAGATTAATGAGTTATTAACACAACCAGAATGTGAGCATAACCTTAACAAAGGAGGTCAAGGCAAGAATAAAGCTTGTACTCAACAATCTCAGCCTGGATCTGCTCAAGGAGGATGTGCTTTTGATGGAGCATCTATCACACTTGTGCCAATTACTGATGCGGCTCATTTAGTTCATGGTCCTATTGCCTGTTCTGGTAATAGTTGGAATAGTCGTGGCAGTTTGTCGAGTGGCTCAATGCTCTATAAAATGGGATTTACTACTGATATATCCGAAAATGACATAATTTTTGGAGGCGAAAAAAAGCTTTATAAGGCTGTTGCTCAAATTATTAATAACTTTAATCCAGCCGCAGTTTTTGTCTATTCAACTTGCATTACTGCACTCATAGGAGATGATCTAGATGCGGTATGTAAGGCAGCAACAAATAAATATCAAACACCTGTTATCCCAGTACATTCTCCAGGGTTCGTAGGTAGTAAAAATCTTGGTAATCGTCTAGGCGGAGAGGCTCTATTGCAGCATGTAATTGGTAGCAAAGAACCTGAGTATACAACCAATTACGACATTAACATAATTGGAGAGTATAATATCGCTGGAGAAATGTGGGCAGTTACTACTTTACTTGAAAAATTAGGAATTAGAATTCTAGGAAAAATAACAGGAGATGCAAGATACGAAGATATTTGTTCTGCGCATAGGGCAAAATTAAATGTAATGATCTGTTCTAAAGCTCTTATAAATATAGCTTCTTCCATGAAAGAAAAATACAACATACCTTACATGGAAGAATCCTTTTATGGAATAGACGATATGAATCGTTGCTTAAGAGATATAGCAAAATTCTTTGGTGATGCTGAATTAATTGAACGTACCGAAAAAATTATTGAAGAAGAGGTTTCTAAGTTAAACATTCAACTAGAACCTTATAGAAGAAAACTGAAAGGAAAACGAATGGTTTTATACACTGGAGGTGTTAAAAGCTGGTCTATTGTATCAGCAGCGCAAGATCTGGGAATGCAAGTAGTAGCTACTAGCACTAAGAAAAGTACAGAAGAAGATAAAGCACGTATTAAGAATCTTTTGGGTAAAGACGGTATTATGCTTGAGAAAGGTAATCCGGAAGAATTATTAAGAGTAATCAAAGAAACAAAGGCAGATTTATTGGTGGCAGGAGGAAGAAATCAATACACTGCTCTCAAAGCAAAGATACCTTTCTTAGATATTAACCAAGAACGTCATCATCCCTATGCAGGCTACATTGGTATGGTTGAAATGGCTAGAGAACTAAGCGAAGCAGTTTATAGTCCAATTTGGAGACAAGTTAGAAAACCTGCGCCTTGGGATGAATGAAAGACTAACAAAGTATTATAATCCCAATCTTTCATATACCAGAATGTCTTAATGAAAATACTAAACCCCTGGAAAAGGAGTGACAGACAGTGACCACGATTGTAAACCCCGATAAATCTTTATCAGTTAATCCATTAAAAATGAGCCAGCCTTTGGGAGCAGCCTTAGCTTTTCTGGGTTTAAACAAAATGATGCCATTGTTTCATGGATCACAAGGATGTACAGCCTTTGCTAAAGTTGTCTTAGTACGTCACTTCCGTGAATCTATTCCTCTTTCAACAACTGCTATGACGGAAATTAGCACAATTTTAGGTGGAGAGGATAATATCGAGCAAGCAATTCTAACTATAATGGAAAAATATAGACCTGAAGTTATAGGACTTTTAACTACTGGTTTAACAGAAACTAGAGGGGATGACATGCGTCGCATTCTCTTAACAATTAAAGAGAAACATCCACAATTACGTTCTTTTCCGATTATTTTAGTTTCTACTCCAGATTATAAAGGTTCGCTACAAGACGGATATAGTGCTGCGGTTGAAAGTATTGTATCCACTGATTATGGTGATTCTATAGAAAATGAATTATGTTCAGCAAACGTAAAACCTCAAGTTAATGTTTTATGTGCTTCTCACCTTTCTCCTGCTGATGTAGAGGAAATCAAAGTTACTGTTGAATCATTTGGATTAATACCAATTATGATTCCTGATCTTTCTTCTTCTCTAGATGGTCATGTAGAGGATGAGTATCACACTACGACTTCTGGAGGAACTAGCATACAACAATTAAAGCAACTAAAGAATTCTTGTCTTACTTTGGCGATTGGCGGAAGTATGACGAAAGCTGCAATAATTTTAGAGAAACGCTTTGGTACAAAATATGAAGTATTTCCTAGCTTAGCTGGCTTAGATGCAATAGATTCCTTTTTATGGAAACTCTCCCAGTTTGTCACAAGTAATAGTAACGATCAATTAATATCACAAACAATTCCTCTACGTCTTAAACGACAACGCCGTCAATTGCAAGATGCTATTCTTGATACTCACTTTTACTTTGGCGGAAAGAAAATTTCTCTTGCTTTAGAGCCAGACTTACTATATCAAACATCATGGTTATTAACAGAAATGGGAGCAGAAATTCAAGCTGCTGTTACTACAACCGAATCATCCATATTGAAAGAGTTACCTTTTGATACTGTAATTATTGGTGATCTAAAAGATTTAGAAGAATTGGCTCCTGAAAGTGATTTAATAATCACAAATAGTCATGGTGTATCTTTAGCTGAGCATCTTAACATACCTCTATATCGTATGGGATATCCTATCTATGATCGTCTAGGTATGGGACAGCGTTGCTTAGTAGGATATTCTGGCACTATGAGATTTTTATTTGAAGTAGGCAATCTTCTTATGGAAGAAGAGGCTAAACATAATCCTATTACTTTGCATTAAAATAGGAATTATAAAGTAAAGTTTCCCCTTAATGTTATTTATCTGAGAGGAAGAACATGAAAGTCGCATTTACAACTAGTGATAATGTTCACGTCAATGCTCATTTCGGATGGGCAAAAAATATTGACTTATATGACGTATCACCTGATGGTTTTAGTTTTTTTAGTACATTAGAATTTGGTGGTGATTTGAAAGAAGATGGTAATGAGGACAAGTTAGTACCTAAAATTGAGGCACTAAAAGGTTGTACATTACTTTACGTTTCTGCTATCGGAGGTAGTGCTGCTGCACGTCTCATAAATAGAAACGTTACCCCTATTAAAGCGCGAACAGACCAAGATAAAATTGATGATATCCTAAATGAGTTAGTTAAAACTTTAAAAGGTAATCCTCCTCCTTGGTTGCGTAAAGTTCTTCGCCAAGATAGCGAACCCGTTAACTTTGAAGACGATTAATAGAATAGATGGAGGAAAACATTCTTAAAAGTTTGGTAACTGGGATTTTTTCTAATATTGAAGAATCTATTTAAGATATTGCATCAAGATAGATATTAAACCTCTTCTATGGTTTTAACTTATACTGGAATTAGATTAGTGATTAATAACAGTATATTTTTAAATAAAAACAAGAAGTTTGCATAGAAGAAGGGACTTTCTTTATTAAAATACTAAAAATTGTTTGTTTCTTCCAAAAAGTCTACAAATTAATTGGCGCAAAAATAAACGTGCTATGTTAACTCTTTATAGATAGACATTGCCAAGAGTATGACTAAACAGTCTGTTAAAGCTATTCAAAATAGCCTATCGCAAAAGGTTTCTGTTCTAGGATTCCGAGAGAATACAGCAACGTAAAGATTACTAGGAAGCAAATTTTGGAATTAAATTAATACAAAAAATCTTGTAATCTTAATATTCTAATTAACGGTAATTTATAAAAAGCTATATTTAGCTTTTTATCTATTCTTTTATCTACTAGATTACAACTTGAAGATAGAGTAAATGAAATTTTTGCTTTTAAACTTCTAATTTTTAGTAACTAGTTAGTACTTTTATACACTATTCTATGAGGAAAACATTGTGGTAAGTGATAATACTACTCCTACTCCTGATGAAATAGCAGACCTAAAGAAAGCAGTTCGAAAATTAAATTCAAGAGCTGGAGAGATGAAAATGGATTTACATGATCTTGCAGAAGGATTACCTGTAGACTATGAGACTCTTATGGAAACTGCGAAAAAAACATATGATGTTTTTCATGACTTGGACCAAATGAAAAAAAAACTTATTTCTTGGGAGAAAAATCTAAAATGACTATTCCTACTAATACACCGAAAACATTAGCCGAATTTATTAAACTTACTAATACAGAAGATTATTTACAGTTTTTTGATATTGATTATGATCCAACTTTTGTTAATGTAAATCGCCTTCACATTCTTAAACAGTTTTCCATACTAGTGGCAGAAATAAACAGAGTTTTTCCAGATATAGACGATATGGAAAAACTAGCCAAGTATAAGATAGCATTTGAAGAATCTTATCAATTATTTAAGACTTCTACCCCTCTAGATACTAAGTTGTTTAAAGTTTTTAAAGATGCTCCTAATAATGTTGTTTTATTAGAAGATTTAAGTATCGATGAAACAGATTGGACAAAAGATTCTGGTGTTCTTTAATTAACTAATGCTATGGAATTTACTCCTACTGAATTAGAACGCTATTCAAGGCAAATTCAAATTCCTGGGTTTGGAGAAGATGGACAAAAACGTCTGAAAAGTACAACTGCCATTGTTACAGGTGTAGGTGGACTAGGCGGAACTGTCGCTTTATATCTAGCTGTTGCTGGAGTAGGTAAAATTATTTTAGTTCGTGGAGGAAATTTACGTCTCGATGATCTGAACCGTCAGATATTAATGACTAATAGTTGGGTAGGTCAACCCAGAGTTTATAAAGCTAAAGAAACTATCTTGAACATTAATCCTGATATTCAAGTCGAAGTAATTCCTGAATTTGTTACTTCTGAAAATATTGAGGACCTTGTAAAGAAATCTGATATTGCTTTTGATTGTGCATTCGACTTTGCAGAGAGAGACCTGTTAAATACAGCTTGCGTTCGCTGCAAAGTCCCTATGATAGAAGCAGCCATGAGTGGTATGGAAGCATATTTAACAACTATTGTTCCTGGTGAAACACCTTGTTTATCATGCATTTTCCCAGAAAAACCTAAGTGGGATAGATGGGGATTTGGAGTCTTAGGTGCAGTTTCTGGCAGTTTAGCTTGCTTAGCAGCATTAGAAGGTATTAAACTTTTAACAGGAGTTGGAGAGACTTTAAAAGGTCAATTATTAACAATGGATCTAGGAAATACAACTTTTGCCAAACGTCGACCTTATCATGATCCTGAATGTCCTACCTGTGGTGGTCTAAGGCAACAAGATTCTAATGATAATGCAATACAATAAAGGTAGATACTGAGAGTAAATATTTATTCTTATGATGGTTCTTTGATTCTACCTCTTCATTACCCTTAATATTCATAAAAAAATGACTGTAACCCTAACTAACAAAGCTACTACTCGACTTCAGTCCTTTCTGAAAAAACAATCAAATAAAGTTTCCGGCATTCGTGTTGGGGTTAAAGATGGTGGTTGCAATGGTTATGAATACACTCTTAATCTAGTAGGGAAGCCAAATGAAAAGGATGTATGTTTTAATCAAAACAATATCTCTATCTATGTTGACCCTAATAATATATCCTTACTAGAAGGGGTAGTTATTGATTTTGTAGATAGTCTAGTTAAAAGTGGATTTATCTTTACAAACCCCAATGCAACAGGTACTTGTGACTGCGGTAAGTCTTTCTCTACAGCAAGCTGCGGTGGACAATCTACCCCTTGTAGCTAATCGATAATTGAGATTAGCTAAATAAAAAGTTTGGTAATTAGGATTATTCTTCTTTTTTAGAATAATACCTAAGAATCAATAACACATATCCAACATATAAGGAGAAACACTTATGCCTAAAAATTATGAAGTTCGATTAATTAAAGGGAAAAAAAATAAACCTCCAGAAATGGATGTTACTCTTACACTTCCTGATAATGTTTATATAGTTGACTCTGCTGAAGATAATGGAGTTGAACTTCCTGCAACTTGTCGAACAGGTAATTGCTCTAACTGTGTTGGCCGTATGGTTGAAGGAGAAATTGATCAGTTAGATCAAGCTTTCTTAACTGATAAACAGGTGAAAGACGGCTGGGTACTTCTTTGTGTTGCTTATCCTCGTTCTAACTGCACGATCAAAACTCATCAAGAGGCTTATTTAGTCTAAAATATTAGATAATTTATCCTTATCTATTCATAAAGAAAGTCGTAGCGCTAGCTACGACTTCATATACTTTTACTTCCGATTAGAGATACTTGTTTGTATTACACATGACTAAGTAATATGATTTTCGTCGAGGTTTGTGATGAATCTAAAATGGAAAACATTTGTATCAAAAACAGTATTTTGGATGATGGGGGAAGTATTTTTAAATCTCTTAGGTCTAGACAATGTAGCCGATTATAGTACTTTTCTATTTGAGCATGAGTTAGAGTTATTTAAAAAAAATCATAAAACAGTAAAGTTATCCTGTCTTAATCCTAAATTTTGTTATAAAATTAACGAGGAATGTCCGATCGATGAAGTTGCTCTTCAATTTTCAAAATATCCATTGGACGATTGCATAGTTAACCACGATATCTTTTCTAAAAGATGTATAAAAATTAAACACAAATGTATAAAAGCTGCTTTGTTTTCTGATTTATCATATGGTTATAAATAAAGAGATAATTCCTCTTTTGTGAATGATGAAAACTAACGTAAAATATAGAGCTGATAACAATAACATCTTTTATCTTATCGTTAAAGTACTAAGTTTCAAAATAGCTACTTTATTCTCCATAGACATAAAAATTTAAAAAATTATTAAATATTTTAGACTTTTTTGTATTCTGCATTATTTATCTATAAAAAAATTATAGTAATTTAATTTTATGTATCTCTAGTTACTGTTTATAAAAATATTAAAAATTACACTAGTAATCACTAGAAAACATCATGTATCCTATCCTTCTAAAAAGTATTAAATATTTTATAAAGTATCAGTTTTATTAAAAATAATATCAATTGATTAGGGTTTTCAAGGAATTAAATAGTTTTCTTTCCTACTACCGCAAAAAGGAATGTCATGGCTTTAGATTTTTCCCCCATTTGGATTTCACTAAAAACTGCAACTTTTGCTACATTTTTTGCTTTTTTTACTGGAACAATATTGGCTTATTGGATGTTTAAATATAGTGGAAAATGGAAAAGTGTAATTGATGGACTTTTGACAATTCCTTTGGTACTTCCTCCTACAGTAACTGGATTTTTACTATTATTATTATTAGGAAAATATGGGCCTATAGGTAGACTATTGTGGCTATTTAATGTTAATATAATATTTACGTGGTACGCAGCTGTTATAGCAGCTATCGTTGTTGCTTTCCCCTTGATGTACAAAACATCACTAGGAGCATTTCAACAAATAGACTTCAATTTAATATCTAGTGCTAAAACATTAGGAGCCTCAGAGATAGAGCTTTTCTTGCGGATTGTGTTACCTTTAGCAAGACCAGGACTTATATCAGGCTTACTGTTGTCATATGCGCGAGCTCTTGGCGAATTTGGAGCAACATTAATGTTGGCAGGTAGTATTCCTGGTAGGACTCAAACTATCCCGATAGCAATTTTTTTTGCTACGGAAAGTGGCAATATGGAAGAGGCCCAGCTACTGGTAATAATAATGGTTTTTCTATCACTTAGTATTACTATTGGCGTCAACATTTGGAATAATAACTACTCTGTTAAACGTTTAGGAAAAAAGTTTTCAGGGCTCAAAGTTATCAAGACCAACAGAACCTTGAAAAAAGAACAAAATTTTCTATCGGTTTTTCAAACCCCAGAAAATTCTTACTCCTTAACAGCAGGTACTCCAAACCAATTGATTGTAGACATTACAAAAAGACTACCTAACTTTGAAATAAATGTCTCTTTCTCAACTAATCAAAGTCAAGTGCCCTTAGGTTTGTTAGGAGCTTCTGGAGCTGGAAAAAGCCTGATTTTAAGATGTATTGCCGGACTAGATACTGCTGATCATGGTCACATTTCTTTAAATGGTAAAATTTTATTTGATTCTCGAAAAGGTATTAATATCCCTATTCGTGAACGCAAAGTTGGATTTTTATTCCAAAATTATGCTCTATTTAATCATTTAACTATTTTTCAAAACATAGCTTTCGGCTTACCGAAAAACCTTTCTCCTTCTATTGTTCGCCAAAAAGTTGAACAACAACTAAAAATAGTAAAACTAGAAGGATTTAGTAGTCGTTATCCCGGTACACTCTCTGGAGGACAAAAACAAAGAGTTGCACTAGCTAGGGCACTAGCAAACCAACCTGATATTTTACTTTTAGACGAACCTTTTTCTGCGCTTGATACTTATCTACGAGATCAATTAGAAAAACTTTTAAAACTAAGCCTAAATGACTATTCAGGAGTTACACTGTTCGTTACTCATAAGTTAGAAGAGGCCTATCGTATTTGTCCTAATCTATTGATTCTAAATGAAGGTGTAATACTTAGAAAAGGTACTAAGCAAAAAGTTTTCGACGATCCACGTCATCTTAAAGCAGCACAGATTACAGGATGTAAAAACTTTTCTACTATCCTTCCATTGTCGAAAAATAAAGTTACTGCTCTTGATTGGGGATGTACTTTAGAAGTTTGCGGACCTATTCTTTCCAATTTAACTCATATTGGTATCCGTGCTCATCAATTATTATTTGTTGATATTGATGTAAGTCACTCAAAGTGTAATTATTTCCAAAATATTTTTCCTTGTTGGTTAGCTAGTACAAGTGAAACTCAGCATAGAATAACGTTATATATTAAGTTAAATGCTGCTCCAACCAATTCTTTTGACTATCATCTACAAGTCGAAATTCTTAAGGATAAGTGGAATGAGTTAAAAAAGCGTCCCGTGCCTTGGTCAGTACAAATTGAACCATCACGCCTCATGTTACTACAGAATTCAAGCGACCCTATATCCCTTGAATATACAACTGGTAATTTTTCAAAAATTACTAGTAGAAATAACTCTAATTAATAACTTTCCTGATATACATAAAGGAGAACACTTATGGCAAACTTAACTGGCTTAACTTTTGGACAAAAAGAATGGACTCCAAAGTTTGTTGAAGCTATCGATAAAGAAACCTGTCTTGGTTGTGGACGTTGTTTCAAAGTCTGCGGTCACAATGTTCTAACTTTGTTAGGAGTTAATGAAGATGGTGAGATTGTTGATGAGGATGAAGATGATGACGATGTAGAACGTCAAGTCATGGGTATTATCAATAAAGATAATTGTGTTGGCTGTGAAGCATGCGCAAAAATTTGCCCTAAAAATTGTTACACCAACACACCTCTAGCTATATAATTTAATTTACAAAGAAGTGGCCACAATTTATAAGAATGTAGCCACTTCTTTATAAATACATATCCACCAAATAATAGAAAAACTGTAATAATTAGTACGTTAATCCTAATAAGGAATAATGTTACAGTTAACTATTGTCTATCTTAAATAAAGAGTAAAATGACACAATCTCGTCAAGAACAATATTACACCCTAATTGATGAATTATTACGTTGCCCTAATGGTCAAGAACCAGATCTTTTAGGCGCTAACAACGAATTACTAGATAGTAAGTTTATTGAGTCATTAGTTCAAGTTTCGACCATGATGGCTCACGAAGATAATCCTGATGGAGCTAAGTTTTTAATTCATATTGCAAGGCAATTAGCAAAAGAACTAGGACTATATCCTGAAATTCAGAATAACAAATAATTACTCATTTTTAATTTTACAAATATGAATTAAAATAACGTTAAACTTGATGGTGTTACTGGTTCCTGCAATTCAACCCTTACCTTTACTACCTTTGTCTAAAATTGTTTTATTTCCTGGGCGTATTGTTCTTTTACATATTGTTGATTTTTGTTATCGAACTATGATTAATAATATTTTAGAAGGGGATCGTTGTTTTGGAGTAGTAAAAGACGATCCTATTAGTGGAGATATGGAAAATGTTGGTGTATGTGTTGAAGTAATTCGTTTTCAAAAATTTCCCAATGATCGTATGGAACTTATCATTTCAGGTCAGAAGCGCTTTCGTATATTAAAGTATACAAAAGAAAAGCCCTACAAAACGGGTTTAACAGAATGGCTAGAAGACAAAGCAACCACTAAAAATCTTTATCCATTATCTAGCGAAGTTAAGCAATTATTACAAGATATAATTCACTTATCTGAAAAATTGATAAATCAAGAAATAGGGTTACCAAATAATTTACCTACATTACCCTTAGAACTATCTTACTTGGTAGGCTCTAGTCTCCGTGGATTAATAAGAGAACAACAAATACTCCTAGAAACTCAAGAGACTGAAAATCGTCTACAAAAAGAACTGAAAAATTTAATAATTATACGTAATTATTTAGCCGCTAAGGTCAGTGTAAAAGGTATCTTTTAATAAAATAATAGAGATACTTTATTATTAGAAATTAATTTCTACTCTTAAATAGAACTAAATGACTAGTATACAAAGTGATCTTGTACATAAAAATTGACTTAGAAAAAAATATATATCTCGAACATTATGTGAGTTGATACCATCTTCATTAAAAGTTCGTAATTACTTGGCTTCCTAGAATTTACTTTTTTATATTTGACTATTTAAGATAGTTTTTACCAAGATTCTTATTTAATCCAGGTAAATTTAGGTAATTATAATAATTTTTATATTAATTTAAGAAAAATCAATTATGGCCTTGAAATAATCGTTTATTTTCTATATGTTGATAACTTAATCTCCAGTAATAGATAAGCCATCAACCCATACTTTAGGGCAGATTCCCTTAGGTGTAATTTCTGATTTGGATTCTATATAAATAATAGAATTTAATAGTGTTAAAAAGTCACCTGCTATTGTTGCAGCATTAATACTTACAAAATTTCCATTATTAACCAACCATCCTTCAAAGGGTAAAGAAAAGGAACCTTGTAAACTGTTTACTCCAGCATGAAGAGCTTGTAACCTATCAACAAAAACTATATTTTTTTCTGTATTTAAATTATACTCAAAATTTGATTTTTTATTAGATAGAACATGGTAGAAATGAGGTTTAATAGTTACCTTAGAACCAATATTTGCATGTCCAGTAGGTTTCGTATTTAAACGTTGAGCAGTTCTCTCACTATGTAGTAATCCAGTAAGAATGCCATCATTAATTATTTCTACACGACGAGTAGGAGTTCCTTCTTCATCAAAAGTTTCCATGCCGACATTACTACAGTGTCTAGCATCATCGTATAGAGAAAAAAGCGGGACAGAAATCTGTTTCCCAAGAGAATTTGTTGTAGAAAGACTTTGCTTATCTAAGATATTTTGAGCGTTAAATAAATTGGTAAAAGAATTAAGCAAACTTAGGAATGCCGTAGGAGAAAAAATTACAGTATATTTTCCTGAGGAAATATTTTGATAATTAATATGACTGAGAGTCTTTTGTATTACCTCTTGTAAACAAGATTTAATATCTAAACTTGCAAAATCTCGACTAATTTTAATAGAACTTGCTCCTCTAGGCTTTTTCCCCTCTGTCTCTGTACGACTATAGAAATATATAGCAGTATATGAAAGATCTTCTTGGCGTAAAGCAGAGTCACTATTCAAATAAAATCTGTTAATGCTTTCTTGAGATAAACCGTTATAAGGAATACTTGTAATAATAGGGCTCGATTCTAATAAAGTTTTTTCTGCTGCGATTAAGGTATCTATTAATATAGGAATTGGAGTTGGTTTAGAAATTTTATTAAATGTACCTTGAATTGTTGTGTGAGTCTCTGGACTAAAATTTGGTACATGTTCTTGGGCACCAAAATGGCTAGCATCTTTAGCTGTTTGTAAAGCTAATTTTATACCAATTTTATCTAAGTCTGTAGTAGTAGTAACTCCAATATTTCCATTTTTATTCCAAACTCTAACAGTAACACTCGATCTATTTGATACTTGGATTTGTTTTGGCTTACCAGTATCAACTTCTATGTTAGCTTCTTCTATAGCAGAACCATAAATATCGTACTTAGTAATGTTAAGTTCTTTCGAACTTTCTTCGGCATAATCAGCAACTTGTTCAATATGGAGCATTACTATTTACTTTATAAAGTATAAAAATATCTTTTAGATAAGGTCTCTATATTACTATTCTATCTCATTAAATTATGTTCTAAAAGTTTTGATCTATATTTAATATACAAGCTTATAAAAAAATCTTAATTAATATATATCTTAAAAAATTACATAACAGTAGAAAAACCATTATTAAAATATTAGATAGAGAGTTACTTATAAATTATTCTAATAATAGAATAGATTAATAGCTTAAATAGAAGCAGATCCTTCAATACAATAATCTAAAATATTTATTAATTCTATTATAAAATTTTTAAATCCTAAGGATTTAAAATAAGTTTCTTAATTACAATTTAAATTTTAGTTACCTTTTTAAAATAATACGAAACTATATTTAGATCTCTGAAAATAAAATGAACTTTAGAGATAGATATTGTAAACTAGAAAATGAGTTTATATATTCTAGAAATTATGAATTTGTTGAACATAACATATTGGGCTTTAAGTGTATCTTTAGCGGTAATGACTTTTTTGTTTATTTTCCGTATTGTTTTAACTTGGTATCCCCAAGCAGAAATTAATCGATTTCCTTGGTTTTTAATTGCTTTACCAACAGAATTTTTATTAGTTCCAATTAGAAAGGTAGTATCTCCAATTGGGGGAGTAGATATTAGCCCTATTATTTGGGTTGGAATTTGTAGTTTGTTAAGAGAAGTATTAGTTGGACAACAAGGACTAATATCAATGGCACTATATAAATAAAGATTAACTGTCTCTCAAGGAATAGTAGTAATGAATCTATTCTTAACGCTATTCAATTTTGATAGAAAAACTATAGTATTGTTATTAGTAATTAGCGATTATAAAATATGATATATAAGTATTATTTTTATGCTGTATATCGACTTCTTTTTTTCAAGTTTTAGATATTTACTTAATATTAGTAGCTTAATATACTGCTATGTATAGATATTATAAAAAATGACTCTTTGTCGATATAGAATTTAGTTATAAAAAATTTCTTCGTTAATTCTCTCGACAAATAATATATTAAAATTTCTTTAAAAAAGACTTATTTTTATTACTGTATTTTTTTTTGTCTATTAAAATATTCATCAAATAATGTAATACAGGCGAGTATAAACTGCTCAAAATTGCTGACAATAGAATTGAACTTTGATGATAAATATTAATATACTCAAATAAGTATATACCTTGTAGAGTGTACTGTAAAAAAATAATACCTTGAGCTATCAAGGATAGTATGAATACTAATAAGATAATGGAGAGAAAACTATATAGATTATCTCGAATAAAGTAGTTTTTTCGAAATCGGCTTGATAATGCTCCAACTACCACCAAACTCGGAATACAAGATAAAGTTCCTACTGTTAAGCTATCTTGAATTAATCCCATTACTAAGCCACTAACAATTCCCTGAAATGTTTTTTGTTTAACACTCCATACTATTACCCAAACTTGTATCCAATTAATATTAGCTCCAAATGTTTTTGTTTCAGAAAAATAAGCTAGCGAAAACAATATAGAGAATACAGCAGAAATAATAATAATTAATTTATCAAAAATAATAATATTTTTTAAAAAGCTCATAATTCAATAAACTCTTGTTGACCGTTATCTTTAGTTCAGATAAAAGCCTAAAGGCGAATAGAATAAACAAATTAGGTAGACTATTTACTAATGTAAGGGTGAATAACTACCCATTCTAAGTTATTAAAAGCAACTGTTAGTGAAACGTCTCCTTCTGGTGCAGGTTCCTTATTAAAGTCTAATGATTTTATTTGACCAATAGGTAAACCATTGGGAAATAGACGACTAACAGGAGAAGTAGTAATAGCGTCTCCAACACTGACTTCTGGAGATTTATCAAAAAAACGTATTTTAACAAGACTAGAAGCATTCCCAATAATTACTCCCATAGTTCCTGTTTGACTTATCTTGACGCCTACACGACTAGTAGGATCAGTAATTAATAAAACGCGACTAGTATGCGGAGTAACACTAATAATACGACCAACCAATCCCCCAATTCCTGTAACTATAAAGCCTGTTTCCACTCCATCTCTGCTACCACGACCAAGAACAATGTTTCTCCACCAATTATCAGGAGTATGTCCAATAACTGGTGCGGCGATTACTTCTGTCTTTTGTATTTCAAAATAACCTAATAATCTTTGTAGCTGTTCATTTTGCTTTTTTAATTCTGCAACACTTTGATTTAATTCTATAAAGCGAGCATTGGTTAGTCGTTTTTGCAGTAGCCCAGAAGAGTCTGATGTTCGTAAAGGGTAGCTTATCCAATAATATAATTCGAGAATAGCTGTTCCTTTAGTCTCAAAGAGAAATAATCCAATTCCTACAGAAATTATTGTCCATAACAATTTTGAGCCGTATCGAGTATACCAATGAAATACCATTAGCATTTTATATTCCTAATATTTTGTATTTAAACAATTTTTGAAGTTTGGCACAAAATTTTATCTAACATTACAGGATTTTTCAAGATTTGCTCTGTACCTTTAACTACGCAATACAAAGGATCTTCGGCAATATGAGTTACGATTCCGGTTTCATGACTTAAAAGAACATCAATACCTTTAATTAAAGCTCCTCCTCCTGCTAATATAATTCCTCGATCTATAATATCTGAAGCTAATTCTGGAGGAGTATGTTCTAATGTAGATTTTATAGCTTCAATAATTGCAGCTAAAGGCTCAGACATGCATTCTCGAATTTCTCCTCCTCTTAATGTAATACTACGGGGTAATCCAGATAATAAATGTAATCCTCGGACCTCCATCGTAGACTCTTCTTCTTGTTCTATTGGATAAACAGAAGCCAATCGAATTTTTATTTCTTCAGCTGTCCGCTCCCCAATAACCATATTGTGAACTTTCTTTACATACTGAGTAATAGACTCAGTTAATTCGTCCCCAGCAATTCTTATAGATTGACCAAACACTTGTCCTTGTAAACTTAGAATTGCTACTTCAGTTGTGCCTCCACCAATGTCTACAATCATATTACCAATAGCTTCTGTCACCGGTAAGCCTGCTCCCAAAGCTGCTGCTACCGGTTCTTCTACTAGTCCTACTTTCCTTGCGCCTGCTTCTCTTGCAGCATCAATAACTGCCCTCCTTTCAACATCTGTAATACCGCTAGGAATACCAATAATCATTCTTGGATTTCCTAGCGGTATTCCTTCGTTAGCTTGACGAATAAATTCTTGAAGCATAATCATAGCACTCAAAAAATCTGCAATTACGCCATCTCGTAAAGGGCGTAAAACAGTAACATTAGCAGGTGTACGACCAAGCATCTTTTTTGCTTCTTCTCCTACAGCTAACGCAACCTTTCGACTTTGATCAATAGCTACGATAGAAGGCTCATTAAGTACAATACCTTTCCCAGATACATAGATAAGAGTATTAGCTGTGCCTAAATCAATACCTATATCTCGTGAAAGAGAAAAACGACTAAAAATCCCCACTTTTATTTATCCCTCTGATTTATGGTTAAAGACTAATATGACTATAGATAACGAATCAATTAATCAACCTCGATTAAGGAGAAATATAAATTCTAAGCCATGCCATGCTTGACCAGTGAAGAAAAGAGTTGGTTCCCGTATCATTGCTTGTTACAATAATTTGAACATAAAGGAAATTTAAAAGAAAAAATATGAGTTTAAATATCGTCAATTTAGTTGGTCGTGTTGGAAGAGATCCGGAAGTTAAATATTTTGAATCCGGCACAGTTTTATGCACATTGACGCTAGCAGTCAATCGTCGCTCTAGCAAAAGAGACGAGGCAGATTGGTTCAACTTAAAAATTTGGGGCAAAACAGCAGAGATTGCTGCTAATTATGTTAAGAAAGGTAGTTTAATTGGAGTTCATGGATCATTAGAAATTGAAACTTGGAAAGATCGCAATACAGGTATTGATCGTTCTAGTCCAGTTATCAAGGTTGATCGTTTAGATCTACTAGGTTCTAGACGTGATAATGATTCAAATGGAAATTATCAAGGAGGAAATGATGAATTTTAGAGTAGTAAAAATTATATTTTTAGATATTAAATATGTATAAACCAAATTAAGGAAAATATTTTATACTGGTTCCCCTCCTAAAAAGAAGAAAATCAAGTTTTATCTTTACCAAACTAGAATTATAAGAAATACCTTTTTATAATTCTTACATTTTTTAATTTATTTGTTTCCAATCTAATATTTTTCATATATAAATACCACCATATATACTTCTTAACTTTATGAAGAAGTATATATGGTTTACAACACAAATCTTAACTTAAAGAGACTAGAATGCTTACTATGATTAAGATAATACAAGATAATTTTTGTAACTTTAATCTTAATTAGATCTTTGAATCAGATTAATATAACTTGTTACATTATTGACTTATTTTGTCTTGTATTCCATGAACTTAGTCTTTTGTGACAAAAGGAAACAACTTCTATGAAACGATTATTGTTCACATTAATTCTTATCACAACTCTGTGGTTTAATTTTACCCCTACTGCTTCAGCTTCTTATGATAATCTAACCCCTTGCGGTGATTCTGCTGCTTATCAGCAAAAATCGAAGCATTTTTTGAATACTACTGATGATCAGCAATCTGGACAGAAACGTGCCGAACGTTATGCTGAAGCATTGTGTGGTTCAGATGGTTATCCTCATTTAGTAGTAGATGGCAACTTAGCACATATTGGAGATTTTGCTATTCCTGGCATAATGTTCCTTTATATAGCAGGCTGGATTGGCTGGGTTGGTCGTGCTTACTTAATTGCCATTAATGGTGATACAAGTAAAGAAATTATTATTGATGTTCCTTTAGCTATTGGACAAATGTTAATGGGATTTGCTTGGCCAGTCTTAGCTTTTTATGAGTTCATTTCTGGAGATTTAGTAGTGAAGGATAGTGAAATTACTGTATCCCCACGATAATTAAGTTCATCCTAACATTTTTACTGTTCATTAAATTATTGGAGAATTACTCATGGAAAATTTGACAAAATTCTTGTCAACTGCACCTATTTTAATCATGGTCTTGCTGACCTTTACTGCAGGTCTCTTGATTGAATTCAACCGTTTTTTCCCCGATCTTCTTTTTCATCCTTTAGGATAAAAAATTGATTAATTACACTATTTAGGTACTAGTCCTGAAAAAGATGAATTAGTTATATCTTAGTAAAATTGAAATATAGCTAATTCATCTTTGCGTTGACTCTAAAATTTCAAGAAATTAGTACCAAAAATTGCTTCTAGTCCAATTAGATTTTAACTATTTATAATTTAGAGTAGAAGTCATATTTGTTTAAGAAATACAAGATGTAGTTATGATCTAGATTTTTTCATTTTAAATTTCTTACTATTGAACAAAACTTTTCTGGCAATAATATGCAAATTAAAAATTGTCAGATAAACAATCGATAACTTGCTTATATAATTTTTCCTTATCAAGATTTTGTCCAATTAAAACTAATTGATTATTAAAATATTCCTTAACCTCTTCGTCTTCTATGTTAAAGCGTTTTCCAGTTAAATGAAAAACATGACGCTTTTGGCTTTCTTCAAACCACAAAATACCTTTTGATCTGAATACATTATCAGGTAGTTGATTATTAAGAAAATATTGAAATTTTTGCATAGAAAATGGCTTATTACTCTCAAAAGAAATTGAAGTAAATTCATCATCTTTTAAGTGATGATGATGAGTATGTTTATTATTATCATACTTAGAATACTTATCAATATTAAATAAATCAGATCCAAGAATTAAAGGTAAAGGAACTTGAGAATTTTTAGTTTTTAAAATTCTAGCAAATTCCTTCATTTTGTGAAGACGCTGTTCTAATTCATTAACTTCCCTTTCACTAACTAAATCAGTTTTGTTCAGTAAAATAATATCCCCATAAGTTATCTGACTATATGCAGCCTGAGAATTAAATAAATCAAGACAAAAATTAGAACAATCTATCATTGTAATAATAGAATCAACACGTGTTAAGTTTCTTAAATCAGCACCTAAAAAAGATAATGCAATTGGCAAAGGATCTGCTAAACCAGTAGTTTCTATTACCAAATGATCAATTTTTTTAGAATGTTCTAAGATTTTATAAATAGCCTGAATTAAATCATTATTAATAGAGCAACAAATACAACCATTATTAAGCTCGACAATATTATCATTAGTGGTAACAATTAATTCATTATCGATTCCAATTTCTCCAAATTCATTGACTAAGACCCCAATATTTTTACTTTCTTGATTAGTGAGAATATGATTAAGAAGCGTAGTTTTGCCACTACCGAGAAAACCAGTGATGATTGTAACAGGTAAAATTTGATTACTTTTGTCCATAATCTTTAAACTGAATTAATTATTGTTTTTTAATTTTTTTAAAAACGAAACACAAAAGTTACTGCTAAATATTAGCAAAAAAAGAAATAAAGTATTTTATGCTGATTTAGATATTACTAATTTTTTTGACTATTTAAATAACTTAAAAGTACTTTTAAAATATACTTCATATACAAAATAAATAATGAAGTATATTTCAGCTTCAAAAGTATTATTATGAATCTTGATTAGAATCTGGAAAGCGTGGATGAATTTGCTCAGCATCAGGACATTCATCAGATACAATAATCTCAGAATTATACCGTGAAACAGAAGCAATTTTTTGACTGATTGCCCCAATACTTTCTAATCTCACCATCTCTTCCCAAGAACTAATTTCGTCATCTTCCTCAGTTTCATATCGAATAATGACTAAATCTCCTTCTAGAGATAGAATAGTCGCACCATCAATCCAACGTTGCTGATCCCGCAAGAACAGGCAAACTTCTCGACCTTCTGTACAAAGTTGATAAATCTTGCGGTGTAGCATAGATGTCTCCTCAACAGGTAACAGCCTTAATAAATTTACACTAACATTAAAAATAGTCCATATGCTATGTCACATAGGCTATTTTTAGAATAATTAATAATTACAGCAATCATTTCAGCAAAACTTTGCATGAGCCGATTTTAAAATATGCTTGTATTGCTTGTATTAATAGACACTATTAGTTTCGACAGAGAATAGAATTAATAATATTTGTAATTAAAATAATATTGAGTACAAATATTTATTCTTCATCCCATGCCTCAACAAGTAGAACTTCACTTACAGGATCTTGCATTGCAAAACCAAAATCTAATAATTCTTTTTTCCAATAAGACCATTCATTGTCATAAAGAAGAGCTAATTTCCATATACTATCACTGGGCTTGAGGACTTTTGACTCTACCAGTGAAGAAACTTTACGTTGAAACTTCATCATAGGATGAGTAACTTGTTTCGTCATAGACTCAATCAATTTATGTTTACTAAATTGTACGAATGTTTTAAGATCAACTTCTTCTTTAATATTTCTATATATGATTAAAGCAATATACGTTTATTTAATACCTATATTTAGAGAAGTATTCCTACTACATTCTTTTTTAACTGATATATTCAGTTTATGCAAGTCTTTTTAATTTATAGTATGGTAATTACTACTCTAGTATGTTGATCCAAAGCCATGTTTAATCATCAATTCAGCTTCAAAGTTTATAAAAATTTCTAATAAAATATTTCAAAACATATGTCCAGTATTGGTATGAATAATTGATGTTATTCACTGATTTATAACAAATAGTAGATTTTAGAGTTATTTTAGATAAATATCTAAGCTTATTAATTTAAAAAACAATATTTCTCAAAGTAGTTTAAAAAAAAGCTATCTAACTAACCTAATTATTTTTATTCTACAAGTACTATGACATTAACAAAATCAATAGAATGGCTAGCATTAGTAATTGGTAATTCTCATCTTCATTGGGGATATTTTAAAAATGGGTTTTTACATAGTTGTTGGGACACACATTATTATTACAAGCCTATCAATAAATTAATATTACCATCTGAAGTTTTATTAGCTAATATCCCTGAAAATCTACCACTTATTGTGGCTTCTGTTGTACCAAAGCAGACTAGCATATGGAAAGAATACTATGGTGTTAATATCATAAAGTTAAGCGATATTCCAGTAAAGAACCTCTATTCAAATATCGGGATAGATAGGGCTTTAGCTGTTCTTGGAGCTGGAGCAACATATAGTTTCCCTTGTTTAGTAATTGATGCAGGTACTGCTTTAACTTTTACAGGTGTAGATCAAAATTCTGCTCTTATAGGAGGAGCTATTCTGCCAGGATTAAAATTACAGTTCGATTCATTATCAAGTAAGATTGAAACTTTACCTAATGTTAATTTACCTAAAAAATTACCGTGTCGATGGTCAAGAAGTACTATAGGAGCAATTAAAAGTGGAATAATATATACAATTATTAGTGGAATTAAAATATTTATAGATAATTGGTTAATAAATTATCCAAATAGTCATATAATTTTGACAGGAGGCGATTCTATTACTCTGTATAATTATTTTATTGAAAAAGATTCAAATAATTTTAGGAAATTAAAAGTGGATAGAAATCTTATCTTTTGGGGTATTAAATCAATATAACTTTGATTGTAAAAACAAAAAGATTTTATTTTTATAAAAATTATCAAATTAAAGAAAGTTTTACTGTTCAAAAGTGTTTGGATCTAACGCATCTCTTAATCCATCTCCGAGTAAATTAAAAGATAAAACCGTTATAATAATTGCTAGAGCCGGAGGCCAGATTAACCAAGGTTGTAATACTAAAATTGATGCATTAGTAGATACTGAGAGAAGATTCCCCCAACTAGCATCAGGCTGTTGAATTCCTAAGCCAATCAAACTTAACACTGACTCCGACACAATGAATTCAGGAATTGTTAATGTAGCAGAAATAATAATATAAGTTGCTGTTTGAGGTAAAATATGATGGAGAATAATTCTTTTGTTAGTTGCTCCCATAGCTTTAGCAGCTTGAACAAACTCTTGATCTTTAAAGGAAAGTACTTGCCCTCTAATAACTCTAGCGAGTCCTGACCAGCCAATGAAAGAGGTAATTAAGATGATTAAAACAAATCGCTGTGTATTATTTAAACTTGGAGGAATTACTGTAGCTAAAGCAACCAACAGATAGATTCCTGGAATTGTCATCAAAACTTCTACTAAACGCATTAAAACTATATCAATCCACCCACCAAAATATCCAGAAATACCTCCAACGATTATACCTATTGGAAAAGAGATCATAATTCCTACTAATCCAATAAATAAACTAACTCTTCCTCCGAATAACAATCGACTAAATTGATCTCTTCCTTGTTCATCAGTTCCTAATAAATTTAATTTTCCTTTACCCATAGCTCCTATAAGATGAACATCTATAGGAATTCCAGGAAATAAACTAACTTCCTTAAAAGAGGGAGGTAAAGGAATAGATATATTAAATAACTTATACCTGTTTCCTTTTACAAATAAACGGATAGGAGATGGATCTTGAAAATTAATATTTAAGTCACGCCTTCCTGTTTCAATATCTATGGGGCTTTGACTAGTTGGGTAAACATGAGGTCCGATATATTTGCCTTTAAGCGGTCCATCTTGAATTGTCCAATAAATTGGGGTTGGAGGTAACAAGGAACCGTCTATTTGGGATGAATAGGGATTATACGGAGCAATAAAATCTGCAGCAATAACTACTACATATAAGATAGTTAATATAGTGATGCCAAAAAGTGCTAAATAATTATTTCTAAATTTTTGCCATAGGTTCATGATTTTAGCTTCATATTTTATTGATTAAAAACCAGATAATTTTCAAAAGACCTGAACTGCACATGCACAGATAGTGGGCCAGTCACTATATGAATAACATACCTTAGATAATATATACTTGAAGTTTTTATAAAAAAGTTTATTTTTATTTGTTAGTTTGATAACTTGGTAATAAAATCAACATTTAATAGAAGATACGAATAAGGAGAGTAAGATATTACTCTCCTTATTTACATTATTTACCCATTCCTAGTTGCTGAGCTTTTTGATAAACTTTTCCTTCTGTTAACAAAGAAGGTGCAATTACTACTTCAACTTTTTGCATTTCTTTTATATTTTTGGCTCCTAATGTACTCATACTAGTTTTTAATGCCCCTAATAAATTATGAGTTCCATCATCTAGCTTAGCAGGTCCAATTAAAATTTCTTCTATAGTTCCTGTTGTACCTACATTTATTCTTGTACCTCTTGGCAGGATAGGGGATGGCGTTGCCATCCCCCAATGATATCCTTTACCAGGAGCTTCTACTGCACGAGCTATAGGAGAACCTATCATTACTGAATCAGCACCACAAGCTATACACTTACAGATATCGCCTCCTGTAATAATTCCTCCATCTGCAATAATAGGTGTATATGTACCTGTCTTTTTATAATATTCATCACGTGCTGCAGCACAGTTAGCAATAGCTGTAGGCTGCGGAACACCTATTCCTAAGACACCTCTAGAAGTACAAGCAGCTCCTGGACCAATACCAACTAGTACTCCTGCAGCTCCTGCTTCCATAAGTTCCAATGCTACTTCATAAGTGACACAGTTACCAAGAACAACCGGCATAGGCATATCTTTACAAAACTGTTGTAAATCAAGAGAAGAGATAGACTCTGGTGTTAAATGGTTGGTTGAAACTACTGTAGCTTGAACAAATAACAAATCTGCTCCTGCATCGGCCACAATTTTTCCATATTTAGAAGCACCTAGAGGAGTCAGACTAACTGCAGCAATATTTCCAGTAGATTTAATACTTTCAATACGTTTTTTGATTAGCTCAGGTTTAACTGGCTCTGCATAAAGTTTCTGCATTAATTCTACAAACTCTGATTTACCTACTGAAGCAATGTTTTCAAGGATTGGAGTAGGATCGTCATAACGAGTTTGAATACCTTCTAAGTTCAAAACTCCTATAGCTCCAAGGCCTGAAAGCAGATTAGCCATGTTAGTATCTATTACTCCATCCATAGCACTTGCAAGAATAGGTATGTCCCTTTTTATGTTTCCAATACTCCAACTAGTATCTATTAGAGCAGGATCCAAAGTACATGTACCAGGTACGAGTGCAATTTCATTTATGCCATACGCCCGTTTAGCTGTTTTTCCATGACCAATAATAATATCCACGTTTTTATATTCCATTCCCTAAGTATTAAATTAGGCTAGCAAATTTTTGGAGTTTTCGGGTATAAAAATCAAAAACTTCGTTTTAGTGAGATGAAATCAGCTGAATATATGAAAGTTTAATAAACTATTAAGATGTAATTACCATATGTAATTTGTCATATGGTTTTTTAAAAATGTAACAGACCACCAGAACAACCTTTTTTATACATTATTTAATCGATCAAGAATTTTTATTCAGAAATAAAATTCTTATTTATGCAATGTGGTTTTTTAGCATAAAAAATAAAATTCTTATTTATACAATGTGATGGACTAATCTCTTATAATCCTCAAGTATATATAGAAATATTTCTTGATACTTTTACTAAGATTAATCTCAAACGCTGAAAATATATTCAACATAAAGAGAAATTTAGTTTCATGAATAAAGCTATAAGTATAAAAAAGATGGAACTTCTTTATACTATTGAAGTGGAAAAAAATATTAATTTCTAATCTTTAGCTGTATTAGCCATACTGAAATTCTAATGATATGGCACAATCTAATTAAAAATAAATAATTATTAATACTTTAAATGACTGTAAACATATTTGAATTATCAACTAAATACGATCCTAAACTAACAGAATCCAAGTGGCAAAAAGCTTGGGAAACTCATCAAATTTTTAAAGCTAATACAAAAGAAAAAGAAAATGTTTTCTGTATGGTTATTCCTCCTCCTAACGTTACAGGTAGTCTTCATATGGGTCATGCATTTGAAGATTGCTTGATGGATGTGTTAGTGCGTTATCATAGAATGAATGGAAAGAATACATTATGTCTCCCTGGAACTGATCATGCGAGTATTGCAGTTCATAGTATCCTTGATAATCAATTAAAAAAAGAAGGCAAGACTCGTTATGATATTGGAAGAGAAGAGTTTCTTCAGCGAGCCTGGGAATGGAAAGAATCATCAGGAGGAAAGATAGTAACTCAACTAAAAGAAGTTGGTTTATCTGCTGACTGGTCGAGAGAGCGTTTCACTCTGGATGAGGGATTGTCGAAAGCTGTTAAAACTGCTTTTATACAACTATATGAAGCAGGGTTGATCTATAGAGGTAACTATTTAATTAATTGGTGTCCTGCTTCTTTGTCTGCAGTATCAGACTTAGAAGTAGAGAATAGAGAAGTTAAAGGAAATCTGTGGTATTTTCGCTATCCTTTAAAGGATAATAGTGGCTATTTAGACGTTGCGACTACTAGACCTGAAACTATTTTAGGTGATACTGGAGTAGCTGTTCATCCTGATGATAAACGATATCAAAATTTAATTGGGAAAACTCTAATATTGCCCATTGTAGGCCGAGAAATTTTAATAGTCGCAGATGATTCAGTTGATCCAAATTTTGGAACTGGATCTGTGAAAATTACTCCTGCTCATGATCCTAATGATTTTGCTATAGGTAGTCGTCATAACTTACCTTTTATTAATATTCTTAATAAAGATGGTAGCTTAAACGAAAATGCTGGAGAATTTCAGGGACAAGACCGTTACGAAGCTCGTGAAAATATTGTCAAGAGACTAAAAAAAGATGGATTTTTAGTCAAAGTTGAAGACCATTATCATTCAGTTCCATACAGTGATCGTGGTAAAGTTCCTATTGAGCCATTACTTTCCACCCAATGGTTTGTAAAAATTGAACCATTGTCTAAGAAAGCACTTAAATTCTTAGATGAAGAGAATTCACCCCGTTTCATTCCTGACCGATGGACAAAAGTCTATAGGGATTGGTTGATAAAATTGAAAGATTGGTGTATTTCACGCCAGCTGTGGTGGGGACATCAAATACCAGCATGGTATGTAATTAGCCAAACTAATGGAATAATAACTGATAGTACACCTTTTGTTGTAGCTTACGATAAAGATGAAGCTTTAGAAAAAGCGCAAAAAGAGTATGGAAAAAATCTCGTATTAGAACAAGATCCTGACGTTTTAGATACTTGGTTCTCATCAGGTTTATGGCCTTTCTCTACATTAGGTTGGCCAGAAAAGACAGAAGATTTTGCAACTTATTATCCTACAAGTACTCTTGTTACCGGGTTTGATATTATATTTTTTTGGGTAGCAAGAATGACTATGATGGCGGGGTATTTTACAGACCAAATACCTTTTAAAGATGTTTATATTCATGGACTAGTTAGAGATGAAAATGGTAAGAAGATGTCAAAATCTTCTAATAATGGAATAGATCCATTAATTTTAATAGAAAAATATGGCACCGATGCACTCCGTTATACTTTAATTAAAGAAGTCGCAGGAGCTGGTCAAGATGTAACTTTACAATATAGTAGAGAAACTAATGAGTCTGAATCTGTAGAAGCATCTAGGAATTTTGCAAACAAATTATGGAATGCTGCAAGATTTGTAATAATGAATCTGGAAGAAAATGTTCAAAACAATGTAGGTAATATTAATATTGAGTACCTAGATTTAGCTGATTATTGGATATTATCAAGATTTCAGAAAGTAACACAACAAACTATTAACTATGTCAATAGTTATGGCTTAGGGGAAGCAGCCAAAGGACTATATGATTTCGTTTGGAGTGATTTTTGTGATTCGTATATTGAATTGGTAAAATCTCGATTATCAGAAAAGACAGATTCTTCTCTAGGTGCTCAGCAAACTTTAGCATATGTTCTAGATGGGATATTGAAGTTACTTCATCCATTTATGCCTCATATTACAGAAGAGATTTGGCAAACCTTAACACAGAAAGATAGCGATTTTATAGCTATCCAGGCGTACCCCAAACCTGAGTTGAGTTATGTAAATAAAGATTTGGAAAATCTCTTTGATTTACTATTTGATGTAATTAAGACTATTCGTAATTTACGTGCTGAGTTAGATATTAAACCTAAAATAAAAACTTCCGTGATATTACAGAGTGAAAGTCAAGTAACACAAGATACCTTAAGAATAGGTCAAAAATATATTCAAGATTTGGGGAAAATAAGTAAGATAACTATTGTTCCTAAAGTAGAATCAAAGAAAGAGCAAGTATTTACTGGAGTTGTGAAAAATATACAAATTCTAATTCCATTATCAGGAATAGTTGATATTGCTCTCCTTCGTCAAAAATTAGAAAAAAATTTAAATAAAATAGAGAATGAAGCTAATATCTTAACAAAACGTTTAAGTAATTCTAAATTTATTTTAAAAGCTCCTGCAACAGTAGTTCAAGGAACAAAAGATGCTCTTGAAGAAGCCAAGCAACAAACTTTCATTTTGCGAGAACGTCTTCAATACTTGCATGAATAATTTGTTATTTATTATCAATAATCAAAATTTTGATTATTGATAATAAATAACAAATTCTAAAATAGAGGCTTAATTGCATATTCCTCTACAAATGACTTAATATAGTATTATTTACAACCACATTAAGCAGTAAGATAAAGCATAAAAATATGAGAACAATACATAGCTACTGTTCAATATAGTATTGAGAAATATATTGATTATGGATAATAAGTCCTAATACACTTATGTAGTAAAAGAGTTGATGAGAATTGATAGAAATAAAAAATTAAAGACACTATCAGGACAAATTATCAGGCCTACTTCTTCTAAAGTAAAAGAAGCGTTGTTTAATATTTGGCAAGGTAAAATTCCGGGATGTAGTTTACTAGACTTATGTGCAGGAAATGGAACAGTAGGACATGAAGCTCTTTGTAGAGGTGCAGCTCTCGTAGTTGGGATCGAAAAATATGGAAAAGCTTGTACAATTATTAATACAAATTGGCTCAAATTTTCCGATTCTGGACAAAAATCTAAAGTAATTAAAGGTGATGCCTTAAAGATCTTAAATAATTTAGAAGTTCAGCAATTTGATTTTATTTATTTCGACCCTCCCTACAGGAGTAACTTGTATCAGCCTGTTCTTGAATTAATTGCAAAAAGAAATATTTTAGCCAAAAGCGGAGAAGTTGCTGTGGAACATGATTCAAGATTGTGGAAAGCAAGAGAAATAAGAAGATTAAAAATTACAAAGGAGAGGCAATATGGAAATACAAGTTTAACTTTTTACCAGTCAAATCTAGATTGACTAGAGCAAAACTTTGATTTAATCAAATCAAAGTTTGTTTAATATTACAATTGTCATATCTAAGTAATGGAATATGACTAGATTATGGCTTGAAAGTTATTCAGGAAGACTATATTATTGTATTTTTATGAATTACAAATAATAAAAATAGCTAATTAGAAAATAAAGTAATAGTATTTTTTAAGCATATATGTATTGTAAATTTTAACTAAAATGCTTTATATTTTGATTTACCTGTACTAATTATTACAGTAATTAGCACAGTATTTTCTCTCAATACATTAATAAAAGAATTTTTGATTCAAGATTGAAATATAAATAAACTAAAAGAGTAAATAACATATAAGAGTAAAATGAGAACAAGTATTCTTTCAGCTGAAAAAATAAGACAAGTTTTAACTCGTTTAGCCTCTCAAGTAATTGAAAAATCGGGAGATTTATCAGATATTGTACTTTTGGGAATTCATACTAGAGGTGTTCCTCTAGCCTCTATGTTGGCTCAACAAATAGAAATATTGGAAAACTTTAAAGTTCCTGTTGGTTCTATAGATATTACTTTTTATAGAGACGATTTAGATAGAATTAGAACCAGAACCCCAGCTAAAGCTACGTTTTCTTTTGACATAACTGGAAAAACTGTAATATTAGTTGATGATGTTATCTATAAAGGAAGAACAATTCGTGCTGCTCTTAATGCTATTAATGAATATGGAAGACCTGAAAAAATTCGTTTATTAGTGTTGATAGATCGAGGTCATCGAGAGCTACCAATCCATCCTGACTTCATAGGAAAAAAATTACCTACATCATCTAAAGAACAAGTAAAGGTTTATCTTGAAGAAACAGATGGGAGAGATGCTGTAGAGTTAATTAAAAATAATTATTTATGAATAAGCAGCAGATAAGTACTTTGAGTATAGTAAATATCCTTGGTATTACTCTATCTAAATATAATTTTTACAATGAATTTTTTGCAAAAGCAAAACAAGCACATAAGAAAATTACTTTTTTTTGCTTAAATTACCTATGTTGGAATCAGAGAACTATTTTTAATAAAGTATTAAGATTTCGTGGAATTAGTACATTAGCTTTAGCTATAAAAATTGATAATTTATCTACTTTAAAACAAACTAAGATGAATTTCTATACTGTTCCAGGCGAGATATGTTTAAAAATATCTACTAAAGCAAATTGTATGGAAAAAGCATCTACTATTATTCAGCCAATTATTACAGAAATACACAAAGTTACTGAATTAGACTGTTATGGTAATGATTATGATACTTTAATTAAAATTGTTGCAAAATTATTAGTAGAAAGCCATAATACAGTCTCCGTCGCAGAATCGTGTACAGGAGGAGGTTTAGGTGCAATATTAAGCTCTTCTCCTGGTAGTTCAAACTATTTTTCTGGCGGTATAATTGTGTATAGTAACCAAGCGAAAATATCTTTATTAGAAGTTTCAGAAAAAGAGCTAGGTATTCACGGAGCAGTAAGTTCCAGTATTGCAAAACAAATGGCTTTAGGTGTTAAAAAAAAATTAGGAACTTCTTGGGGACTAAGTATTACTGGTATTGCTGGACCAGGAGGAGGAACAAGAATGAAGCCTGTTGGCCTAGTATATATTGGTATTGCTGATCCTGAAAACAAATCTAATAGTATAAGATGTTTTTTCGGATCTCATACAAGAAACTTAATTCGTTCCCTGAGTGAATATAGTGCACTAGATCAGTTAAGAAGAAGATTATTGATAAAAGCAAAGATGTTTTGATAAATAGTATTTCTTTTATCTGTTATGAGATTCTAGTTATTTAAAAGATACCATGTCATATATGTATCTCATATGAATATTCAAGTTAATTATATACGTTACAGTTTTATGGACATAACTGGATTCGAACCAGTGACCCCATCGATGTCAACGATGTACTCTAACCAACTGAGCTATACGTCCTTACTAGCCTAATATAACACAGTATCTTGCAATAATCATCTACATAAGAATAATAAGCTATGATTTATCTTGAAAAATTATTTTTCATAAATCTTAAAAGAAATTAGAGTTTATTTTTATGAATATTGTTATCCATAACAGCTTATATCAGCAAAATACTGTGAGACTGGATGAAAATTAGTATATTAAAGTATTAAACTATTTATTAAAATATATTTAATAAATAGTAAAGTATAGAATTTCTTATAAAAAATACTGAATAAAAATATCATGTAGACTATTAAGCCTAAATGTAATTATTATGTTCCTTTAAATAAATTTTTAAAAAATCTTACTAGTTTTTATACAAATATCAACTCTAAGCTATCAGTTTAAATACTTAAAATTATGGAAAAATTAGTTGAATTTACTACAAGTGATTTGATCACCTATCCCATAGCTGAGACCTTTCATTCTATTCAAGGTGAAGGTATTTGGACAGGAGTAAGTGCATTCTTTATTCGTTTGGCCGGATGTAATGTTGGCTGCCCATGGTGTGATCAAAAGGAATCATGGAACTATAAAACATTTCCAAAATATTCTCCTGAAACTTTAGCGATGGAAGCTTCTAAAGCTAGCGCCAGTATCGTTGTTATAACTGGTGGAGAACCTCTGATGTATGATTTATTTCCTTTAACTGATATATTACAGAAGTTCGGGATGCAAGTTCATTTGGAAACTTCTGGTTCCCATCCTTTAAGCGGTAACTTTAATTGGATAACATTCTCTCCAAAACCTTTTAAGGTTCCACATAGCAATATTTATGACAAAGCAAATGAGCTAAAAATCATCATAGCTAGTCAACAAGATTTTGAGTGGGCAGAAGAACAAAAAAATAAAACTAATTCTAAGTCAATTAACTTTTTACAACCTGAATGGAATAGTGATATGAGCAGTTCTTTGATATATGATTATGTCTGTAAACATCCTGAATGGCGCATAAGCTTACAAACTCATAAGTTTTTAGGTATTAGGTAAATAATAAAAGCTATATTTCTTTGTAAAATCATGATTTTACAAAGAAATATAGCTTTTATTTTGATTCAAAATATGTTGCAAAAACGGCTTCATAATTCTAATTCACCTTACATCTGTAAAATTCGAATGATAACGATCTCAAAAATGAAGATATTTAATGTCAAATTCATACCATTGAAAATATAGTTATAGAAAGTAAGTTAGTGACATAGCTTGTTTTTTAAAAAATTTTCTGCTAGCATATTAAAAAACGAAAGGGGCAGACCAGCATCCCAAATACCAATTTTAGCCCAAAGGCTACACCGAAGGACTTGCTTAGTTTTCGCCCCATGGTAGATGAGGGGTAAAACCAAATATACATGGTCAAAAAACCAGCTATTGCAATTTCACATCTCGGTTGTGAGAAAAATCGAATAGATTCAGAACATATTTTAGGACTACTAGCAACAGAAGGATATTCTGTCAGCTTAAGTGAAGATCTCGCTGATTATGTTGTCGTAAATACTTGTAGTTTCATCCAACAGGCTAGGGAGGAATCAGTTCGTACCCTAGTAGAGTTAGCCGAAAATAATAAAAAAATTATTGTTGCTGGCTGTATGGCTCAACATTTTCAAAACCAATTGCTTGAAGAATTACCTGAAGTTGTAGCGATTGTTGGTACAGGAAATTATCAAGATATTGCTAAAACCGTTCAACGTGTTGAGTCAGGTGAAAGGGTAATAGATATATCTCAGAAGCCTACTTTTATTGCTGACGAAACTATTCCACGCTATCGAACTACTAATGAGGGAGTAGCTTACCTACGAATAGCAGAAGGATGTGATTATCGATGTACTTTTTGTATCATTCCTCATTTACGAGGTAACCAAAGATCTCGCACTATTGAGTCTATTGTTGCAGAAGCCCAACAGTTAGCTAATCAAGGTGTGCAAGAGATCATTCTCGTTTCGCAGATTACTACGAACTATGGACTAGATCTTTACGGAAAAGTTCAATTAGCTGAGCTCTTGAGAGCACTAGGAAAAGTTGATATCCCTTGGATACGTGTTCATTATGCATATCCTACAGGATTAACAACGGAAATTCTTCAGGCTTTTAAAGAAGTATCAAATGTTATTCCTTATTTGGATCTACCATTACAGCATTCTCATCCTAATATTCTAAAAGCTATGAACCGGCCTTGGAAAGGAACAGTAAATGATGAGATTATTAAAGTCATAAAAGCATCTATCCCAGATGCTATTTTACGTACAACTTTTATTGTTGGTTTCCCTGGTGAAACGGATGAATACTTTGAACATTTAGTAAAATTTATCAAAAGACATCAATTTGATCATGTAGGAGTTTTTGTATTTTCTCCAGAAGAAGAAACTCCCTCTTACAAGATGTCTAATCAGGTTCCATTAGAAATAGCTCAAGAAAGGCGAGATTACTTAATGGAAATACAGCAGTCTATTTCTAGTAAAAAAAACCAACAATACATTGACACAATAGTAGAAGTATTAATTGAACAAGAAAATCCAAAGACTCATCAATATATAGGTCGTTCAATTAAATTTTCTCCTGACGTAGATGGAGTTGTTTTTGTTAAAGGAGAAGCTCAATTAAACTCAATTGTTCCAGTTAAAATTACCAAAGCTGACGCTTATGATCTCTATGGAAAAGTTGTTTAAGCTTAAATATTTATTTCCACATGCATTAAAGTGGAAACAAGAAATAACTTAGCAATAGTACTAATTAAAACAATAAGTAGCTTAAAAACTACTATTAAAACCCTCACTATACCTTGTTAAATTTTCAACTTACAGTAAACCTATTAACTATAACGATCTTATGACTATTTCTTTCGAGAACTTAGGACTATCCGAAATTCGTGTCAATAAATTAAAAGAGCTCGGATTTGAAAACCCTACTGAAATTCAAGAAAAAGCAATTCCTTTAATGTTAGAAGGACATGATGTTCTGGGGCAATCACAAACGGGAACAGGCAAAACAGCAGCTTATTCTTTGCCTATTCTTGAACAAGTTAATATACAAAATCCCAATGTTCAAGTTTTAATCCTAACTCCTACCCGTGAGCTTGCCCAACAAGTTGCTGAAGCTTTAAAAGATTTTTCAGTAGAACGGCGTTTATATATATTAACTGTTTATGGTGGCCAATCTATAGATAGACAAATTAGAAGCTTGGAGCGAGGAGTTCAAATTGTAGTTGGAACTCCAGGAAGGGTGATTGATCTTTTAGAACGGAAAAAACTAGTCTTAGATTCTTTAAGCTGGGCTGTCCTAGACGAAGCTGATGAAATGCTTAGTATGGGATTTATTGATGATGTAAAAACTATTTTAAAGAAAACACCTGAAAATCGTAATACTGCTTGTTTTTCCGCTACGATGCCAAGAGAGATAAGAGACCTCGTAAATCAATTTCTAAAATCTCCAGTAACTATATCTGTTGAGAGAACTCAGGCTGCTCCTCCTAGAATAGAACAAAATATATATATGGTTCCTAGAGGTTGGTCAAAACGAAAAGCATTACAACCTGTTTTAGAAATAGAAGATCCTGAATCAGCTATTATTTTTGTCCGTACTAAACAAACGGCTTCAGACTTAACTACAAGATTACAAGAAATTGGCCACTGTGTAGATGAATATCATGGCAATCTTAGCCAATCTCAAAGAGAAAGATTAGTTCACCGTTTCAGAGATGGAAGAATAAAATTAGTTGTAGCTACAGATATTGCGGCAAGAGGTTTGGATGTAGAGGGTTTAAGCCATGTCATCAACTATGATTTACCAGATAATAGCGAAACTTATATCCATCGAATTGGGCGTACTGGAAGAGCTGGTAAAGAAGGAAAAGCAATTTCTATTGTAGAATCTATTGATCGTCGAATGATTAGACAGATTGAACGAAAACTTCGCCAAAAAATAGATATTTGTAAAATACCCAGTCGTTCAGAAGTTGAAGCAAAAAGATTAGATAAATTGCAAAACTTGATTAAAGAATCATTGGTAGGAGAAAGGATGGCTTCCTTTCTACCTTTAGTAAGTGAATTAAGTATAGAGTATGATCCTCAAGCAATTGCTGCTGCAGCCTTACAGATGATTTATGATCAAGACTGTCCTGATTGGATGAAAACTGACTGGGAAGTTCCTGAAGCAACGACACAAAAGCCGGTTATAACCCGTAAATCTCATAAATATGGTTCTAAAAGTGGTAAACATAATCGTAGCGTTAGTAAAGGCATTCGTAAAATAGTGAGCCATTAAGAATATTACTTACTATCCATATTTAATAATATAATTCAATTACTTACTTATTTCCCATGTTAGAACTATGGCTCTAACATGGGAAATTTTATTTTTTGTTAAAAATATCTTTTCTAGAATTAAGAATAATCTTTGTAAAATAATTCTTTCATTCTCAAAAAACTTAAGACTCAAATTTGTTTCTTTATCATTTCTATATATAAATAATAAAAATCAAAATTTAGGTAATTATCGAAAGGCCTTCTACCAAGATAGATGGAGTGCAAATTGAATTGATCCAACATGAATCATTAGCTATCTCAATAGTATTTTCTAGAATTTTATAAACGTTGCCTGTTATTATGGAATTTTTTATTTTTCCATCTATTAAACCGTTATGAACAGAGTACCCTAAATTTACATTGATAGAGAAATCTCCAGATATATCAATTTTTCCCCCTAAAACTGAGTCTACTATAATTCCTCGGTCTAATACTTTAATTAAACTTTTGAAATCTTCTTTTCCAGATTCTACTATCAAATTAACTAATATAGGTGTTGGATAACTTCTTAAATTAGGACGAAAACCGTTACCTGTACTTTTTGTTCCTAATATTTTCGCGTTAGTAAGATTACTATAGAATTGTTCTAAGTTACCTTTCTTAATTAAAGACAATTCTTGTGTAACTATTCCTTCATCATCAAAAGGAACAACATAAGACCTATATCTTGGCTGTTGCGATAAAGTAAGAGAACTTGATATAACCTGTTTTCCTATTTTGTTGCTCCAAGGAGAAGTTTTTTCTAAAACAAATTTACTGTTAAGTGCTTCAGATACTGTATTCCAGAGCATAGATGCTCCATTAGGGGTAAATAGCGTTGGTACATAGCCTTTTGGGGCCAAAATGGTTTTTTCTCCCCATTTCAAGCGTTGTAAGATATTTTTTACTATTTGTTGAGTTTCAATTTTTTCTTGATTTACTTTGGTATCATAAACATTTATAGACTCTTTTCCTTTTGCTAATTCTAGTTCTATATAGTAATTGACCGATGATTTACTATACTCGCAGTGAAGTCCTAGTGAGTTTACTAAACATGTAGACTGTTCTAGATAAGTGAATTCTCCGTTGCAAATAGATTCTGTATAAATATTTCGTAATCGACTAATTGTATCTTTTCCTGACTTAATCAATTGTTCAATCGATATAAACTCTCCTTGATGAGATTGAAGGTTGACATATAAAGAATTAAGCTCAATGGTTTCATTACTATTGAGAGTCGATAAAGCGATCGCGTTATCGACTAACTTATCATTATCAAATTCTCCATAAGCAACAGCTAATCCTGATGCACCTTCTTTCCATAGGCGTAAAGCTATCCCTTCTGATTGAGAATTTTCTAATCGTTTTAAATCATTGGTTTCAAAAAAGATAGAATCGGATTTAAGATTAGACTGATAAACTTCTGCATGAGAAGCACCTTTACGTAAAGCTAGATCTATTAACTTTTGTAGTCCGATATTCATAACTTCAATATGATAGGATTTTAAGTGTGTAAAACTGAATTTAAATTAATATTTATTATTGTTAAGCTGTAAAATAAAGTTATTAGGTAATCTTAAAAAATTAATAATTGAAAACTTTATGTCTGATAAATCTACATTCAATAAACAAGATACATTAAAAAATCAAAATGTCGAGCCAGATGCTAGTTATGTTAAGTTAGCTATGCGTAATATGGTTCGTAAAAAAGTCACCTCTCTCAAACATTTTCTTGTAACGACTGTAGGACTACTAGCTTTTTTAATTGGTCTTGCTTACTTAACTCGTTAATACTTGTATTAAAACTTATTTATGGGTTAATTGATTTTATAATTACTGTATTTAAAATGATAAAAACTATTATGTCTTTTACTAGTAATTTAACCATTTCAAAAAAAGATCATCCATATGGAAAAGAAAAAAAGTTTAATAAAAATGGTTTATTTCTTGTTTAACAGTAATAATATTGATATTTTAGAAATAAGAAACTTTGTTAATTATAATTGGTCTTTAGTAAAAGCCTTAACTTAGAATATATGCCAAGTCAATAGACTTTATAAAAAATAAGTTACTCTTTATACAAATTAGTGAAGTTAAAGATTATGAAAGCCGATTTTAAAATGAACCGTTTTTCTTCTACTGGATTGTTTTCAGATACAGCTAATCTAAAGCCAAATCATATTTCACAACTAGTAAAAGAGAAATATCCTTCAGAAGTTAGAAGGAAGTCGGCTTGGCATATTTCTCCCAATATATTTCTAAGCTTTCAATATGCTTGGACAGGTATTTGTTACACTTTTACTACACAGCGTAATTTCCGTATTCACACTGCTATGACAGTCATTGCTATTTGTATTTCTGGATTTTTAAAAGTCAGTTCAATTAGTATGGCTATTATTACTCTCACTTGCGCATTAGTATTAATTCTAGAATTACTCAATACAGCCTTGGAATCAATTGTTGATTTAACTGTCGGCCAGTCATACCATGAACTAGCAAAAATTGCTAAAGATTGTGCTGCAGGCTCTGTTATGGTTTCAGCTATTGCAGCTTTATTAGTTGCATTTTTTATTATTACTCCACCTATTTTAAATATAGTTTTTAACTCATAGTATTAGTAAATCAATTCTATTTATAAAGTTAAAATAATTTTTTTACTATTTAAACTTGTACTAGTAGTAATTGAAATCTAATTCAAGCTTAAATATTTAAGGAATTCACAAGCATATTTTATTTTTCAATATTTATAATGAAAAGACGACATTTTATAGCCTATTCTGGTATCAGTACTCTATTTTTTTCTAAGATATTTCCAAATTTTCACTCTCCGTCTCTAGCTGCTCAAGAAAAAAATATAAATCCTTTATCAATTAAATATCTAGGACATACATGTTTTTTATTTAGTGGTGGCGGCTTAAGAGTTTTGGTTAATCCTTTTAGAACTATTGGATGTACTGCGGGTTATCGCTTACCGAAAGTTGAGGCAGATCTAGTAATTATTAGTAGCCAGTTGTGGGATGAAGGAGCTACTGAAAATTTACCAGGTAATCCTCGAATATTATATGAACCAGGAGTATATAAAATTAATGGATTAGGATTTCAAGGTATTAGTATTGATCATGATAGGAAAGGTGGAAAACAATTTGGAAATAATGTTGCTTGGCGTTGGATACAAGCAGGTATCCATATAGTGCATTTAGGTGGAGCAGCAGCACCAATTGATTTAGAACAAAAAATCTTACTAGGCAATCCTGATATTGCTTGTATTCCAGTAGGTGGTGGTCCAAAAAACTATAATGCTGTGGAAGGAAGGCAAGCGATGCAAGTCTTGAACCCTAAAATAATGATTCCAACTCATTACCGCACTTCTGCTGCTGATATAGAAAATTGTGATATTGATCCATTAAATAAATTTTTGGAATTAACGAAAAGTATAAATACAAAAAAAATACATAGTAATGAGTTTTCTTTAACTCATAAAGACTTACCTCAGAAGGATACAAGTATATATATATTTGACCACGAGTCATTATTGACAAACCAAAATACTTAGTCTACTTGTGCTGGACCATTCAAAATGGTAGCTAAATTAATTCTCTCCTAAAACTTCATGAAAATTAAACTCTGGCGCAGCCAAGACAAATATTATTGTTGGTAATGCTTTAGTCCATTGCTGTAATTTTTCATAGTTAGGAACAAATGATTTATCAGGAGACGGCATGCCCAAAAACACAAAATCTGCTCCGATTGAAGACTCTTCTAAAATCGTGGTAAAACTACGTCCATTGGAAAGAATAACTTCTGATGTTGCACCAATTCGTAAATCTTGAACTAATTTTCCTAAATTTTGCTGAGCTTCTTTAACAGCACTTTCATCAGTAACTACTAGCTTTAAATGAATTTTGCCTTTTCTCCACTGAGGGTTTGAACATAGTAAGTAAGCTAAAACTAACATTAAGCTACCATTTCCTTGTCTTCCACCACTCCACCATACATCTATATGACAACGACGATTTTTGGATTCTTTCCATGGGTTATATAATAAATCAGGATTTTCTCTTAAAACAATTACATTTCTCTGTGCTCTGTGAAAATTGGCAATCATTTGACAATAACGTTCACGGTGAGTAGTCTGCTGAGAATCACCTAATAAAATTGTATTCGGAACAATTGATCCTAGTCCATAAGTTTCTACTAGCCGCTCTGCTCCATCAAATGGATCAGGAGCTGTTACCAATCTAACTAAAGCTTTTACTCCTCTTCTTTGTAAGTAATCTCTAATACGCTTTTCTAGGATTGCTTGCCGCGCTACATCACGCGAACCTACAGGTAAAACGCTAGAAACAGTTATTAAGCCACGATTATAAGTTAAAGCCTGTGCTAATTGAATTAAAGGCCAACGTTTAGTTGGTGCTCCAGATAATACTAAAAATTGAGGTCGCCAATTTTTAGTATCATTAGTATGGTCAGTCTGTAAGATAGCCATTCGCAAAATGGCCATCCAGACTCCCCTTCTTACATCTCCCCAAGTTGCTGATAGTTCTCTCTGGCGTACCCAGAAATAAATACTTATTACTACTACTCCCGCAACACAGGTAGCTATCGTATCAATTAAAAACATTACTCCTAAACATCCCACAGCACCTAACCATGAAAATAGCCAATGTACTCTAAAAGAAGGACGAAATGAAGGACTGTTTAGCACACCTTCTACTCCGGCAGAAATATTTAAGACTAAGTAAGTAGTTAAAAAGAACATAGTTAATATTGGAGCTATTAAATTTAAATCTCCAATACAAACTGCTGCAAGAGCTATTACAAAAGTAACTAAAGTTCCTATTTTTGGCTCATCATCTGAACCACTACCTTGGCCTAAAAAACTCATCCATGAGGGCAAGATACCATCTCTAGCCAAAGCTTGAAGAATGCGCGGAGCTCCTAGTATACTGCCAATTGCACTACTTAATGTTGCTCCCCAAACTCCAACAGAAATAGCTGGTCCCCAAAATGCCATTCTTTGCATTATTAAAGGTTCTGCTATTAAAGTACTACCATTAGCACGCATCGCCAAAAATATTGGTAATGTGATATAAATTAAAAATCCTGTACCTACAGCTGCTAAAGTGCCAATAGGTAAAGATCTAACTGGGTCACGTAGATCTCCTGACATATTGACACCGGCCATAATACCTGTCACAGCTGGGAAAAAAACTGCAAAGACAGCCCAAAAAGGTTCTTTGTCAGTTACCCACATTTCCATGTTAACTTCTTCAACAGGATAACCAAAATAAAAAGATAGCAAAGAAATAGCAATGGCGGCCATTATAAAGTATTGCGCTTTTATCGCTATTTTTGCTGATGTTATACTTATTATCCCAACCCCAATTGTTACTGCTAGAGCAATGTAAAGTTGATTAAGGTTTAACATAGGAAAAGCTGCTACAACACTTTCAGCAAAGCCAATAGTATAAAGAGCGACAGAAAGAGCTTGAGCGAAATATAATGGAATACCTACTGCACCACCAGTTTCAATACCAAGAGAACGACTAATCATGTAGTAAGCTCCTCCAGTTCTGACAACACGATCTGTAGCTATAGCGCATACTGAAAGAGCTGTGAAGAAAGTTATTGAATTAGCTAAAATAACGATTAGAATTGCTCCCATCAATCCTGCGTTACCTACTACCCAGCCAAAGCGAAGATACATGATTACGCCAAGAATGGTAAGAGTAGAGGGAGTATAAACACCTCCGAAAGTTTCTAATCCTTGTTTTTTATTAGTTTTTTTGGCGGGGGAAGAAGATTGAAAGAGCAATTTCACAAGTTATTAAAAATAAATCTAATTAATCACAGATATTATGCCAGATTTTTTGATACTGCTAAATGTTTAACTAATAATTTAGTAAATTATTAATTAAATATGTGATAGTTAAGGCATTGTACTATCCTTTTTTAGTTCATGATCATTCACTTTAGGAATGTTTTCTTCTTTCTGAGAAATACGCTTCTTTCGGTCAAACTCTAACGAATCTTCGATGGCTGTTAGCAACTGTTGCATTTTCTCTAAGTTACTACAGTATACTTCAAGATCTTTTTGTATTCTTTCTGACGAGAGTTTTAAATCATTAGCTATCTGCTCTATCGCTTTACTGTACTCTTCTTTGTTTTCTACTAAATCAGAGCTAATTTTTTCCAGCAAAGAATATAACCCGATAGCTAATAAACGACTATATTTGAACTTAGGATATTTAGCTATAGAATAATAAGAATTCCAAAGTAACTTTTCACTAATTTCTTCTTGATTTGACCTTGTGAGATTTTCTTTAAAATCTGAAATAGATAACATTTCAGCTTCATGTAATATAATATTTGATTCCTCTAAATACTTTTTAACATCTCCTCCAGTTGATTTACATAATGCATCAAATATTAGATCTTGATGATCGGCTGGTTGATACCCATGCATGAATTTTCTGAATAAAGTAACAACTCCCAAAGCATAAATGGGATTATATTGATAATCTGCATTTACTGATAATAAATGCATTTCTACTAGGAGCTCTTCTATAAAACGTCTATAGATAGAGCTAATTGGTCTAGTAAAAAAATTATAGAATTCACGTTTTGTATCAGAAACAGTACGAATATTATCCACGAAATAAGGTTATAAATTATTTTTAATAATGGTCTTTAGTTATTCTCTCTTGTAAAGTACTATTTTGCAAAGTAAGTAATATAAAAATTTAAATGTACTTTATTCTAATTATCTCTAACAAAAAACAAAATTTAATACCATAAACGCGAAATTTGGTAATTATGATGTTCAAGAATAGATCTTCAATTCGCACTGACAAGACAATCTACCATAGTCCAAAGAAAGCTGATTAATACAAAAATCTGGTCCCAAGTCTAATAATATCTCTTCATCTAAATAAGTATCTAATTGAGATAAACCTCTTATTTCTATTTCTTTTAGGCTAAGCTTTTGAGGTGAGATTATATTTGGTCTTAATTTAATCGTAATAGATTCGATCACTTCTGCATATAATGATGCTACTCGTATAGTTATCTTAGAATAATCAATATGAATCTCTTTTAACTGAAAATTCATACTATTCATTTTCTCAGATAATTTAGTAAACTCTTTGTGTTCTAATAAAGTTTTCAAAAGATACTTAATACTATCTTGAAGCATTATTGATGAAATAGATGCTTTTAAACTTTCATTACTTATAGCAACTTTTCCAGATACTTTAGTATCTTGTAATAGTTTTAAAGATTTTCCTCGTAAAACTTGACCTATGTTTACACGAATATTTTCTGCTCTCAACTGAATTCCTTCTAACGATAACCCTTTATAAATTAGTTGATGACTATCTAATAGCATTCCAGGGATATAACCACTTAAGATTTGATAATCGCTACCTTCGATTAATAAATCTAAAGCTTCTGTTTTTTCAACTTGTGAATTTAACCAAAGCTTTAAAGCAGGAGTTAATATTTTTGTAATAATTTTGCTCATATTAAATATCTTGGTTAAACAGTTAATTTGTTATTTTATAGATCTTCGCTATGTTAACCTTAGTTAGATTTTTTTGTAAGATTTCAAGTTTAATAATTTGACTTTCAATTGATTTTTTGTGTTGACTGTTATTTAGAGGTTATGGAAAAATATTAAGTTCTGTAAATTCTGTCTATATGTACACATATTTAATACTTAATGATATTGGTAATTTCAGAGACATAAGAAACAACATCAAACAATCATCTTATTTTAGAAATCACCGAAAAACTAATCATAAAATTAATTATATGAAAAATAATAATAAAGAAAATTTCTTAAGTATTGCACCGATGATGGATCGAACAGATCGTCATTTTCGTTATTTTATGAGACAAATTACTAGGCATACATTACTGTATACAGAAATGATATCTACAGCAGCTATTAAAAATGGTAATAAATCAAAACTTTTAGATTTTTCTTCAGAAGAAAAGCCCTTGTCATTACAATTAGGAGGTAATGATCCCTACATACTAGCTGATTGCGCAGTAATTGCAGAAGACTGGGGATATGACGAAGTAAATTTAAATGTTGGATGTCCTAGCAATAGAGTGCAAGATGGACGTTTCGGAGCTTGTTTAATGGCTGAACCAGAATTAATAGCTAAGTCAGTTGAAAAGATGCAAAAGTTAGTCAATATACCAATCACAGTAAAACATAGAATTGGTATTGATGAGCATGATCATTACGACAATTTAAAATATTTTGTACGTATAGTCTCAGAAGCTGGATGTGAAAGATTTACTGTACATGCCCGTAAAGCTTGGTTAAAAGGCTTAAGTCCAAAAGAAAATCGTAATATTCCTCCTTTAAGATATGAAGATGTCTATCGTCTTAAAAAAGATTTTTCTCATCTTACTATTGAAATTAATGGAGGAATTATTAGTTTAGAACAGGTAAATGAACACTTACAATTTGTTGATTCTGTTATGTTAGGAAGAGTAGCTTACGATAATCCCTATTTACTTGCTACAGTAGACCAGACTTTTTATAAAAGTAATACCATACCATTAACCCGTTATCAAATTATAGAAAAAATATTGCCATACATAGAGTATTGGACAAGTCACGGTCTAAAATTACATAATATTACTAGGCACCTTTTGGCACTATTTGTAAGTATATCTGGAACGAAAGAATGGAAAAAATATATTGGTGAAAATTCTCATTTTATTGGTCAAGATTCTAAGACTATTATTTATGCATTAGGTAAAGTAAAAAGCTAACTTTTTCACGGCTTTAGCTACAAAATTATATATTTAGCAGTAAATTTCCATATTTTAATCCTTCACTGATTAAAAATACATTTTTTAGAAGGTGTTATTGTTATCATGGTTAGCTAAATACCATGACATTCAACAACTTATTTTTTTATAAAAGTAATTCTTAAAATCAGATAGGTAATTTAATTACCTCAAAAGTTTTCAACTAGTTTAATACCTAATTTAGAACTATAAAAAATATCCATTTTCTGTTTTTAAGATCTTAAATAAAATGGTTCTTAAATCATTTCTATTAGAAATAAGAAAATTTATATATTTTTATTAGAAATTCAATTTGCAAAAAAATTAGTATTAATTACCGATTAAATTAAACCAGTAATTAATACTTAGATTATTGCTTTTGGATTTTATATTTCGACTTATAAGTCTTAACTATTTTTTATTCAATAAATAGTTGTCTTAATTTACTATAAAAAATAGTATTTCTAACAAAGTATTAAGAACAACACCCAATAAATTCTATATACAAATTTTAAGATCATCCATTTAAAAAGATTTCGGTTGATGACGAATTAAATTAAGAAACTCTTCTCGAGTTCTTTGATCTTCATTAAATTTGCCGATCATTGTACTAGTTATGGTCCAAGATCCAGGCTTTTGGACCCCTCGCATTACCATACACATATGACTTGCTTCCATAAGAACCGCAACACCACGTGGCTCTAAAGTTTCTTGAATAGCATTAGCAATTTGGCTAGTCAAACGCTCCTGTACTTGTAAACGACGTGAATACATTTCTACAATTCTAGCTAACTTACTTAATCCGATTACTTTATTGTTAGGAATGTAAGCAACATGAGCACGTCCCATAAATGGCAACATGTGATGTTCACATAAACTGAAAAAGTTAATGTCTCTTATTAGAACCATCTCATTGTGTCCTTCATCAAAGATGGCTTCATTAACTAATTCAGCCAGCGACTGATCATAACCTCCTGTGAGAAATTTCATAGAAGCTGCAACACGATGTGGAGTTTTTAATAGTCCTTCACGATTAGGATCTTCTCCTAGTGCTTCAAGAATAGAATAAATAGCATCTTCTATTTTTTTTGTATTTATATCTAGATTTTTTGAATCTGTAGATTTTTGTTTGTTGTGATTATCTTGAGTATTAGTCTGATCAACTAAATCGGAATTAAGGTTATTAGAACTATTTGATTTAGAAGAATTGAATTCGTTAGAAAAATCTCTTGTCATGGTTAAAGTAAAATGTTGATTTTATTGTTAAAGGTTCCCACAGCTAGGTAAAATCTTTATTTCTTCAATGACAGCCCCTACTGGTAATAGTACCACCTGAAGAATGGTTTGTGCGATTAGTTCAGGAGTGAGCATAACAGTACGGTCAAAATTTTTTTGAATAGGTATTTTGTCCCATATTGACGTATTGACAGCCCCAGGGATAATTGTTGTTACACGAATACCGTTATTTCGTTCTTCTTCCGCTAGTATTTTAGAGAAAGATAAAAGTGCAGCTTTACTTACAGAATATGCCCCCCAGTTAGGGAAAATATTAATTGCTGCAGTAGAAGAAACATTGACGATAGTTCCTTTCATATGTTTTCGCATATGAGGTAGAACTCCTTTAATACATTGAAAAACACTGGTTAAGTTTAAATCAAGTACTTTTTGCCAATCTGTTAAAGATGTTTCTCCTAAGAAATTTGTGTACCCCATACCAGCATTATTAACGATAATGTCAATACTATTAAAGTCACTAACTATTTCTTGAATCTTTATTGAGATTGTATCTAATTCGCTAAAGTCTATTACATATGGTTTGACTTTAATTCCTTCCTTTTTTGACTCTTTAGCTACATCTTTGAGAGATTTTAAAGAGCGGCCAACTAAGGCAGTATTAATACCTGCACGAGCAAAAGCTAAACTAGTCGCTTTGCCAATACCGCTACTTGCACCAGTAATAATTGCATTTAATCCAATTGAAGAAGAACTCATAATATAATAAAGACCTTGAGCTAATTGTTCAAGATGAGTATATAAGTTAATCAAAAATGATCTTAATAACAGAATTAAAGATCAGATATGTTTAACACTTACCTAATTTTGACTGAGCTTAAAACTTCAATATCATTAAAAGTAACAATCTTTATGAACTAGAAGCGAGCCAATACCTAGGGTAACAAGGATTTGTCCTAAGTCTCCCACAACTCTATAATAACATTTCCTATAAAATTCTGTTAACAAGTTTAAAAAACAATTTTTTAAACTTGTTAACAATTTTGATAATCTGATCCTGGATCAAAAAATATACCTATCTTTCGAAATTTTTTGTATCTTAGCTCTTTTCGTGTCTCTACCGTTAAACGGGATAGTTCATCAAGATTCTGAAGTAACACTTTTTTTAAAATCACTGCAGTTTCTAATGGTTTTACATGAGCACCGCCGGAAGGCTCAGGAATAATAGAATCAATAATATTTAATCTTTTAAGATCATTCGCTGTAATTTTAAGGGCAGTTGCAGCTTGTGAAGATTTTTTTGCGTCTTTCCAAAGAATAGCTGCACAAGCCTCAGGAGTCGCTACAGTATATACTGAGTGTTCAAGCATGAGAATTTTATCTCCTACTCCAATACCTAATGCTCCTCCTGAACCTCCTTCTCCAATAACAGTACAAATGATAGGGACATCAAAACTAAACATTTTACGAAGATTAAATGCAATCGCTTCTCCCTGTCCAAGCTTTTCAGCTTCTACACCAGCCCAGGCTCCTGGAGTATCAATAAAAGTTATAATTGGCATAGAAAATTGATTTGCATGTTCCATTAAACGAATAGCTTTACGATATCCTCCAGGCGCTGGCATGCCAAAATTTCTTGCTACATTATCTTTTGTATCTCTTCCTTTTTGATGACCAAGAATCACTATTGGACGACCTCCTAGCCGAGCAATTCCACCTACTAAAGCAGGATCATCATACCCTCCGCGATCTCCATGTAATTCTATCCATTCATCAGCAATTGATTGAATATAATCTAAAGTACTTGGACGACGAGGATGACGAGCCAGCTGTAGACGTTGAGATGGAGTTAAACCATTAAAGATTTCTCTCCTTAAATTTTCTGCACGATTTCCAAGTTGGGTAATTTGCTCAGTAACATCTACATTGTTTTCTTTCGCCAATCTCCGAATTTGTTCAATTCGAGCTTCTAGCTCCCATAATGGCTTTTCAAAATCTAGTAAAAAGACGCGGCGCTCATTTTTATTCATCAGTCATTATGATAAATTAATATTCTGTGATAATTTGAGACGATAAAGATAAGAAGTAACCATAACTTCTTGAAACTCAATTAGTCCCATAAAGTTAATATTTTTATGTTACTTTTTAGTATCTAGAGATCTTTAGGATGTTTAAAAATTATTTAACATATTTAATATTTCCTGATAGCAAACCTTATTCTTTTGCTGATAGCATAGCATTTTTGCAGTTTTCAAATCAGTAATTGCCTCTCTTAAATGTCCTAATTTATAAGATAAGTTAGCTCTTGCTATATATATATCTACCATATTACTGTTAAGTTCTATAGCTTTATTAAAATCGGCAACTGCACTTATATTATGATTGATTTTTTCATAAGCAATCCCGCGATTATAATAAGCTTCTACTTCATGAGGGCTTAAATGAATGACTTTCGTAAAATTAATAATGGCTTTTTGGTAATCTCCTTGAATACCTTTTTCCATTCCTTGTATTAAGATTTTATTTAGAAAAGTATTTGAAAGATAATTTTGAGAGATTAAAGTAAATGCTGATGCCGATAGAGAAGTTACAGGATGAATTAAGATAAATACAGATAAAAGCTGTACAAGATGAAAATATGAAAATAGTTTTCTTTTCCTAGATAAATACAACATTGCTTTGATAATCGTTATTTTAGTTATTGGTATAACAAAATTTTCAATTAATCGACAAGATTTTAGTTTTTTCCCCTTTGTTTATTTCGACTATAAAGAAAAAGTTTTATGATAAGAGAAGATAAGTTATAGATGTTTCTCTTTATGTAAAGAAAATATATAAATAAGAATTTTAATCTTAATATCTATAATTTACTTAAATCAATACTTCATTATTTTACTCAATAGGAGATATCACAATCTTTGTTAATTTTTGATTTTTCATGGTTATCAGAAATGATTAATTCTAGCGATATAAGTTTTCCAATAAAGCAAAAAATCTTAATCTTTTTCATGATGCAAATCTCATTTTTTAGGCAGTTCCGCTTGATATCACTTATTTTAATCACTATTTTATTTATTGTTTTGATTGTTCGATTACCTGTTATGGCTGAAACTCCAACGAATTATAAAGAATTAGAATTTCCTCCTTTATCGAACATTTCTTTGCCAGACTATGAACGTTATGAATTAGAAAATGGGATGGTAGTCTATCTCATGGAAGACCATCAATTACCTTTAATTAAAGGTAATGCTTTAATTAAGGTGGGATCGCGTATTGAACCAGAAGATAAAATTGGATTGGCCGACATTACTGGAGCTATGATGCGTTTGGGGGGCACAGTAGAGCACCCTGCTGGTGAATTAAACGAACTTTTAGAACAAAGAGCTGCAAAAGTTGAAGTCAGTATTAATACACATTCGGGAAATGCAGCATTTAATTCTTTAAGTAAAGATATTGAAATAGTATTTGATCTCTTTTCTCAAGTTTTAAAAGAGCCAGCCTTTGATTCTCAACAATTAATTCTGACTAAAACTCAGTTACAGGGGCAAATCGCTCGCCGTAATGATAATCCAGGAGATATTGCTAATAGAGAATTACATAAGCTTATTTATGGCGAAAGCAGTCCTTATGCCCGTACCATAGAGTATGACACTTTAAATAACATTAGTCTTAGCGATGTTATTTCTTTTCATCAAAAATATATTCGCCCAGAAAGTCTGATATTAGGGATTGTAGGAGATTTTGATTCGAAAGAAATGAGGAAATTAATCCAAAATAAGTTTGGAAATTGGAAATCTTCTGCTACAAAACCTGAAATAACTATTCCTCAAGCATATCAAATTAACAAGAATGAGTTATTTTTTGTTGATCAGCCTCATTTAAATCAAAGTAATGTGTTATTGGGACACTTAGGAGGTAAATTAGATAGTCCAGATTACCCAGTTTTAAGTGTTATAAATGGTCTGCTTAACGGTTTTGGAGGACGCCTGTTTAATAATCTGAGATCTCGCCAAGGTCTAGCTTATACCGTATATGGTTATTGGAATGCAGCTTATGATTATCCTGGAATCTTTTTAGCTGGAGGTCAAACCTCTTCTGAAACAACAGTACAATTTATAGAATCTTTAATGGCAGAGGTAGAATTACTTAGAAATCAGCCTATAGAGGAGGATGAACTAGCATATGCAAAAGAATCTATTCTCAATTCTTTCGTATTTAAATTTGAAAATCCTAGTCAAACTCTATCTCGTTTATTAACCTATGAATATTATGGATATCCAGAGGACTTTATTTTTAAATATCAAGATGGAATTAAGAAAACTACTATGAAGGATATTCAAAGAGTTGCTGAACAATATTTAAAACCAGAAAATACAGTAATTTTAGTAGTTGGTAATAAAGAAAATATTTACTCTTCTCTTTCTAAACTAAAGAAAGATATAAACAGTGTTGATGTTACTATACCTAGTTCAAATAAATAATTAAATCATTAATTTGATGAAGTAATTAACACTTCCTCAAAACTATATTTTCCATTAGAAATTAAAAAACAAAAAGAGGGTAGAAAACCTCTTTTTGTTTCTGAAAATATTGAAATCTAATTATCTTCAAGTTGCGCTGGAAACAATTACAAATCCTAAAACTGCTCCAAAAAGAACTAGAGCATAGAATTGAACTCTTCCACTTTCAAAGTATTTAAGACCTTCTCCACTTACTAAAGTTGCTAATCCTGTTAAATTAACAACTCCATCAATGACCCGATAATCGACCTCCATAATTTGGCGGGCTAATCGGCGACATCCTACTACAAAGACTTGATTATATATATCGTCAAAATACCATTTGTTTAGAGAAAGCTGGTATAGAGTAGGATATTTTTCTGCAACAGTATTTGGATCAAATTTATTTTGTAAATACATTAAAAATGCTACTAAAATACCGATACTTGCTATTCCAACTGATGCTCCAGCCATAATAGCAAATTCAGTCCAATTAAAATGAACCATTTGCTCAACGACTTCTCCAGGAGCATGAATAAATCCCTCAAAGCTATTATTCCAAGGTCTACCTAGTATCCCGATAATTGTTGAAGGAATAGCTAAAGTTAACAATGGGAAAGTCATTGTTAGAGGCGATTCATGCGGTAAGCTACTACCATGACTATGATTTGTAGAATGATGTTCTGAGTCGCCATCATGAGTTGCTTCTGATTCTGAAGTAGCAGTAGATAATAGTTTTGTACGAATCGTCATATCATTTCCTTTAAAATTACCTTCAAAGGTCATGAAATACATTCTGAACATGTAAAAAGCTGTTATTCCTGCTGTTAGCCATCCAACTAGCCATAAAAGAGGATTTGATTGATAAGCTAATCCCAATATTTCGTCTTTAGACCAAAAACCAGCAAATGGAGGAATACCACAAATAGCAAGGGTACCAACTAAAAAGGCTAAAGATGTAAAAGGCATATATTTTCTAAGCCCTCCCATTAAACGCATATCTTGGGCTAATACAGCGTTATGTCCCACAACACCTTCCATCCCATGAATGACAGATCCAGAACACAAGAATAACATGGCTTTAAAATAAGCATGAGTCATTAAGTGAAATAGTCCAGCACTATAAGCACCAATACCCATCGCCATAACCATATATCCTAATTGAGACATAGTTGAATAAGCTAATCCCTTTTTAATATCATTTTGAGTAATTGCAATAGTTGCTCCTATAAATGAAGTGACTGCTCCTGTCCAAGCTATTATTGTCATTAATGTAGGAATGTGCTCAAATACTGGATACATTCTTGCTACTAAGAATACTCCTGCTGCTACCATAGTTGCTGCATGGATAAGAGCAGAAATTGGTGTAGGTCCTTCCATAGCATCAGGCAACCAGACATGAAGTGGAAACTGAGCTGATTTTGCCACTGGACCTAAAAATACAAGTATTCCAAATATTGTAATAAGTGTTGGAGAAATCATATTTGAAGAGATTAGTTCTTCTAAACGCTGTCCCATTAGATCAAACTCAAAAGTTCGTGTTGCCCAATATAGACCCAGCATACCTAAAAGTAAACCAAAATCTCCAACACGGTTAGTAACAAAAGCTTTTTGGCAAGCATTGGCAGCTCCTGGACGGTCAAACCAAAAACCAATTAGTAGGTAAGAAGACATACCTACTAGCTCCCAAAAAACATAAATTTGTACTAAATTAGGACTGATAACTAGTCCTAACATGGAAGCGCTAAAAATACTTAAATAAGCATAAAAGCGTACATATCCTGGGTCATGAGCCATATAACCATCTGTATAAATCATCACCAAAAAAGCTACAGTAGTTACAATGACACACATTAGAGAACTAAGATGGTCAAGTGTATAGCCCATTTCTAAGTGAAATTTTCCAGATGCAGCCCATTCGAACATCTGATTATATTCTCCATGACCTTGAATTTGACTCCATAGAAGAACAAATGATAAAACCATGGATGTGCCTAACAGAGAAATAATGATCGCTGCATTGATTTGTCTAAGGCTATTGGTAACTTGATTGAAGGTGATTAAACCCAAGCCAACTATTATTGCCCCTAAAAGAGGTAAAGTGGGAATTAGCCAGGCGTATTGATAAAGGGGTTCCATACCGTAATGCCTAAGTTATTTGTTTTTGTATTTAGTTAATAACGTTAGCTTTTCGGTTAAGGGCTTCTCTAAGAAATTTATAACCCCTTTGTACTGAATGAATAGTATCAAATACAAGACAATATCGAAAGAGATAATCCATATTTCTCTTTCTGTAAGTCTTTTTGATTTAAATTTCTATTAATTGGCCAATAACCTATAAGATAACAAACTTAATTAAGTTACCTCTCTACACTCTGTTCAATTTAAAATGGAGTATTGAACTATATAGATATTTGAGGACACTATACTTTTATGATCTTAGCAAAAATGTGTAGAACTCATCAAATCTTAAACAATCTAGTAAATGTAAAAATCAAAAGTTTTCCATCTAATTTGATAAATGTTGTGTCTTTAGGCCAAGACGGAGATATTTTATGACTAATCTTACTCTAGATTAAGACTCTTATGGAGACATGGTCTACTAAGATGGTAATCGGAATAATAAAAGTAATAACCTAAAATAAACAAATAATCTAAAAAAGAATAAATAAGCTTTTTGATAATTTAAAGGAAATGATTTCAGCAATAGCTGAGCATCTGTTAATATATTCACTGTATTCTTAAGATTCACAAAAAATAACTTAGTTTCTTATTCTCAATATGATACTAATAATGAGAATTTTTCTTTATTCTATTTACACTTTTAAGTACAGCATAATAATATGACATCTATTCGCAAACTTCATCAACAATTAATCAATAAAGACAGAACTGCGGTTGAAATTACTAAAGAAGCATTAGAAAGAATCGAATCAGTTGACTCAAGAGTTAAGAGTTTTTTACAGGTAACATCTGATTATGCTTTATCACGAGCTAAACAGGTCGATGATAAGATTGCTAATAAAGAAGAAATAGGAATTTTGGCAGGTATTCCCATTGGAGTAAAAGATAATATGATTACCTCTGGAATTACCACTACTTGTGGTTCTAGGATTTTAAAAAATTTTGTTCCTTCTTATGAATCTACTGTAACTCAAAAACTTCAAGATGCTGGAGCTATTATGGTGGGGAAGACTAATTTAGATGAGTTTGCGATGGGAAGTTCTACAGAAAATTCTGGTTATCAGGTTACTGCTAATCCTTGGGATATATCCAGAGTTCCTGGAGGATCTTCAGGAGGATCTGCTGCAGCTGTAGCAGCTGCAGAATGTTTGGTTTCTATTGGTTCAGATACTGGAGGCTCTATTCGTCAGCCTGCAGCTTTATGTGGTGTAGTTGGATTAAAACCAACTTATGGATTAGTCTCTAGGTTTGGCTTAGTAGCTTATGCCTCATCTCTAGATCAAGTTGGACCATTTGCTCGTAGCGTAGAGGATACAGCTATCGTACTAGGAGCTATTGCCGGGCACGATCCTAAAGATTCTACTAGTATTAAATTTTCAGTTCCAGATTATACTAAATTCCTTAATCCATCATTGAAAGGATTAACAATTGGAGTAATTGAAGAAACTTTTACAGGGGGGATAGAAGAAGAAGTTAGTAATGTTGTCCGGAATGCAATTGATCACTTAAAAACATTAGGTGCAAAGATAGTTAATGTTTCCTGTCCTAGTTTTCGTTACGGCCTACCTGCTTACTATATTATAGCTCCCGCCGAAGCTTCTTCGAATTTAGCACGCTATGATGCAGTTAAATATGGATTAAGAGAACAAGCAGATACTCTTACAAATATGTATACTAGCACTAGAACTCAAGGTCTTGGGGCAGAAGTAAAAAGACGTATTATGTTGGGTACTTATACATTATCCACAGGATATTATGATGCGTATTATCTTAAAGCTCAAAAGGTAAGGACCTTAATCAAAAAAGATTTTGATACTAATTTTGAAAAAGTAGATGTCTTGGTATGTCCAACATCTCCAACAACAGCTTTTAAAGCTGGTGAAAAAATATCTGAACCTTTAAATATGTATTTATCTGATCTAATGACTATTCCTGTAAATTTAGCTGGATTACCTGGAATGAGCATTCCTTGTGGTTTTGATAAAAAGGGTTTGCCCGTTGGATTACAACTCATAGGTAATATTCTTGAGGAAGGAAAACTTTTTCAAGTAGGTTATGCTTACGAACAATCTACTCCATGGCACAATCTATCACCTCAGCTATAAAAATTGACTAAAAACAAAAAATTTAGCAAATATTTCGCTTCAACTGGACAGACTTATCGATATACAGGCAATGTGAAATGAAAACAACTTCCTTGACCGAACACACTGTCTACCCAAATTTGTCCATAATGAACGCGAATTATTTTACGACATAAAGATAAACCTAACCCATAACCTTCTTTATTTTGATCTCTTTGTAATCGAAAATGACCTTCAAAGATTCTCTCTTCCTTTTCCTTAGGAATACCTGGCCCAGTATCAGAAATACTTACTTGTACTTTTTGGCTAGTACGATGAAGAATTGATAGAGTAACCTTCCCATCTTCTGGTGTATATTTAATTGCATTATCTAATAAGTTGATAATAACTTGGCGAATCAATTCTTCATCCGCATATACACCTGGTACATCTTCAGGAATATCTTGTATTAAGCTGATTGACTTTTCCTTTAGTAAACTAATATATCTTCTAAAAATTTCTCTAAATAAATGGGATAGAGAAACTTCTGTACGTTCTACTTTTAGTTCACCATTCATACTTTTTGATGCCTGTAAAATATCAGTAATCAAACGATTCATGATTTGTAGCTGATTATGTATTTGGGAGAATAGTTGTTTTCTAAGTTTTTTACAACGCTCATTAGTTTGCTTATTTTGAACAATTTCTAAAGTATCTACAGCTATAGAAGAAGCAGTGAGTGGACTGCGCAAATCATGGGCTAACATAGCTAAAACTTGATCTTTAAAATTTAACTGATCTAATAGATCTTTTTTCTCTTTTTTTAAACGAAAAACTTCATCAGATAAACGTATAAGTTCTTCTGAATATTCAATTAAACCAATTTTAGTAACAGCATTGTTTTCTATTTGACAATCACTATACTTATTCTCTAATAATAATTTCCATTGAGGCCACCATTTTTCTAGTTGGTTAATTAAATTACTTCCAGCCAAAATTTGTCTTTGTCCTGGTGATACCTTTACAAGTGCAGGAGTAGCGACTAAACGAAAATGTTCTACAAGATGAGGTTGTTCACGGATTTCAATTACTTCTAACTGGCAAGAACAACTTTTTTTAGCGATTTCGATATAGTTTTGTATTAATCTTACATATTCATTAGAGCCAGGACGTTCATCTATAAACAATAATAACTGGATAGACATAGGAATGAAGTAATCATTTTCAGTATTTATTCTATGTTTCAATGACTCTACCATTGAAGCTTAAGATCACATATGTGTTAATTGAGAGTAAAGATAAGTAATAACTCAGGGAAAATATTTATCAACTAATTTATATTTTAATATTAAAAATAATTAATTATTTTTAATACTAAACTGTAATTGCAAAAACTTCATGGATGAATTATTTATATTATAGTAAATTCGCTAAAGATTATTCCTTATATCCACTCCTATCTAGTGTTATGTAATTTTTTAGAAGAAGCACAATAATCGGGATATATGCAATAAGGATAGGACCATATGGATGGATGAATAATTATATTTATTAATATTTGTTTTTTTTGAATCAGATTTTTCCTGAAATTAGATTTACTTTCAATATAAAAATGATTGTACTTATTTAATTGCTAAAAAAATATAGTGCAGAAAATTATTTATCTCTGCACTATGATATTATTAGCTAGTAATAAATTTTTTCTTAAATAAGTTTATTAATTCTTTTTTAGGAAAAAACTTATTCTTAATTAACAAAGGAGTTTACTAAAGCTAGTAGATACCTTTCAAAGTGATAAATATTTAATTAATAACTTTAAGTAAATAACTGATGATAACAACTTATTGTTTATATGTATCAGTTTTAAGTTAGTTACTACCGCTAAATGTCACTTCTAAGAATTTAGCTTGCGCTTCCTTCATGGTAATACTTTTTCCTTGGTTACGAAGATCTTGCCAATAATTAATGACTTCTGTTGCCTTGTTTAAGACTTCAATTCTTTCTGTTTCTAAGATCCAATGCTTTGCTTCTAGTTCATTTTTTAACTCTTGCCAAGCATTATTGCGTGGCCAAAAGAAATAAGCAGTTAAAGGACTGGTTCCTTTTCCAACAATTTGATCAACGGCGATTGCTACATTAGCATCTAACCAAAGAACTTTTAATATAAATCTAGGCTCCAATTACGCCTCCGGTGGGTAGACTGCACAAATATTTTAAATATGAGACCCTTCATTATAACTTATTTAGAATAAATTGTACTATGAAATAAAACAAAGAATTTATTAAAAGGCTAAATTACCATACTTATTATTTAACTATTCTTATAAATTCTCTTATACAATGACTTTTAATTAATAAAAAATTAAAGTATTGCTAATAATTAATTATATGTTCTGAATAAAAGACATAAAGCATACAGTATACTAAGCAATATTAATAGGTAGATACAATTACTTAGGACTAACAGTTTCATAAGATAAATACTTTTTAAGAAACTAATTATTTTCTGGCTTTAATTACCTTTAATCAGTTAAGGAGCTCAAAGGATAACTATGTAGAAATTATCTTTTTAATAAAAGTATCATACTAATATTAACTAAACTTACTTATTTTATATTTATATGGCTATTCAATTATGGTAGCTGTTTGACAAATTAAGATTTTTAAAAATAAAATCTCTTATAATTATTCACTTTTATCTATTGTTTGCTACAATCTTGTTAATCTCATTTGCCTTACAAATAATTATAGTTTTTTTAGTCTAAATACTTTTAGTAAAATAATAAATTCTTTGTAAAATATTTGCTATCTACTTATATATTCTGTATTTTTTATATATCAATATATTCCATTACTATTATTAGTTTACATATGAAAAAGAAATATTTTATATCTTTAACATACTTATTTAACCTAAAAAATATAGTGTTCAATAACTTCTGTTTATAACTTTTTGCATAGAAAAATTCTTAACTGCTAGAAAAATATATAAATGAACTCTTCTACATACCGTTTTAAAAGTAAACTATTTAATCTATTTAATCGTCAATCTTTATTATTCAAAGAACATATTTTTTATCAGAGTAAACGAATAAAAATTGTCTTTAAATTGGGTATACAACTTATTGTATACCCAATTTATTTCCTTGTACATACGAAAAAAAATAGTCAAAAAAGATTTGGAGGCGCTAGTTATCTATTAAATGTCTCTTTCTCAAATACTGATTTTTATTTAGAAAAAATACTTAAGAAAGTACACTATCTTTTATCAGATTTTGAAAAGCAAAAAAAATTAAATAATGAAATTTTTATCGAGAATGATAATATTACTAGTTCAGTTCAAGGACTAGCTAGCAATTTAATTACCCATAAATTAATATTAGTTACTAACAATAATCTTACTATTGATGTATTGTCCGAAAATCAAATAGTTTATTTATGTAAATATATAAATTTACAATTAGACAATTATACAAATAATTCGAAATATAGTAAGGTCCATGATTTACATTTAATAACTAAATTTTTTACAAAGCAAAATTCTATTTCATTCTTAATGTCTCTTTTTTGGCGACTAATGCTTTGGATGAAAAGTGAATCATTGGCTATAAATCTTAATTGTTTCGGAGAACTATCTAATACATCTTCGAAATCAGAAAACTTATTAGAAAAAATACAAAGACCCATAGCTAACGATTTCAGTAGAAGTAACAAGTCTTCTCTTTATTTTTTAATAGGTAAGATACTTCAAAAGTATCAAGGATATTTGCAGAATAGAAGTTACCAAACCCTTAGAAATCAAAGTAATCAATTCTCCCTGAGATTTCTCGTATACACAACTATATATTATTTTCTAAGTCAGATTTTATCTAATGAATATTTAAGATATAGTCTGAAACAAAAAAAAATAAATTTATATAAAACACAAGATAATGAAAATAGATACATGTGGTTGTCTTGGGACAAAACATATAATAAATCTACATCTTCAAAAAAATATCTTTCACAACCTTCTAGCCTTATTGCATTAAGTAATGATGATAGATTACTCTACGAATATAATCTACAAAAACATAAAGCAAATTGTCTAGACGTTAATCAAGCTTATAAAGGATCAATAAATAGTCAGTTGATTTATGAAAAAAGCAAGAGAAAACGGGAAGAACTTACAACAAATTACACAGAAGTAGGAATAAAGTCTAGAGGATATGTTAAACATCCTCTAACTAGAATTTTAGAATTGCTAGACATAATTATTTTCTGGATAGAACAATTACTAGTAAAAATATGGACAATAGTACTTAGAATACTTAATTATAAAGAGTAGGTAAAGATAGGCAAAATAAAATATATTTATTATTAATATTGAAATCAGTAAATATAATCTTTATTAAATTTTATTGGATAGTATGTATCTAGGTAATTAAATATGTCGTTCAAAGATATACCCTACTATAATTCTTTTCTTAGTTAAAGAAATGTTTAATATTATAAGCATTTTTCAGTTAGGGATAGGTAGTCCTGGACATAAGCGAAGCCACTTTCCTGTTTCCTCAAGAAAACTCTCGCAGCTTACAATATCCCATTCTATTTCAATATAATCATCCTTTGGACGAATATTTACATTAATATCAGCTTGTATAGGGTTAAAAGATGGTTTATCAGTTAAATGGGATTGTTGATGCTGTTCTTCAACTGCATGATAAGTTTGACAAACGTCAACATAATGACAGTTAACACAAATACACATACTTTTTCTCTATAATTTATACTAACTTAGCGTAAATTAAGAAGACTCGACTAACTTCTAAAATTTGCTTTTATACTGTAAAAATGAGGCAACAAACAGTTCTAAATTTATCTCCAAATATATTACCTTTTGAATTAAGTATTCTGCCATCTACAGCTTACTTGGTAGGAGGAGCAGTAAGAAATATACTGTTAAGTTCTGAACAAGATTATATCGATTTAGATATAATCTTACCAAACTTTGTTCCTGAAATAGCAAAAAAGATTGCTTATAATTATCATGTAAATTTCATTATTTTAGATTCGAAAAGAAGTATTGTTAGAATTATTTTCAGGGAAAGAACTGTTGATTTAGCCAAGCAAAATGGAAATTATGTAAATAAAGACTTAAAACAGAGAGATTTTACTATTAACGCAATTGCTTATAGTTTCTATAAACAGCAAATAATTGACTCTTCAGAAGGTTTGAAAGATTTACAGATGAGAATCATTAAAATGATTAACATCAAAAATATCCAAGATGATCCTCTCAGATTAATACGTGCTTATAGGCAAGCTTCTCAATTAAATTTTACTATCGAAACTAAGACACGAGATGCAATTAAGAAATTATCTCCTCAAATTTCTCAAGTCGCTGTAGAAAGAATACAAACAGAACTTAACTATTTATTACAAAATTTTAATGGTAGCGATTGGTTGATTGAAATGGAGAAAGATAATCTACTGAAATCTATTTTTTCTGATTTAAACCAAAATAATTTGTGTTATCTAAAACAAGTCAACCGTAAAATTTTATTATTAATAAATAAGTTGAAAAATAATGAGTTCAATGTTTTTTTTAATATCAATGACATCCGTGAAGTTTACAATAGTAAATTAATTCAAAAAGTAAAACTTCTATGTCTATTATCTCAAAATTTTGAGATAGCCACTCAACAACTTATACATTTAAAGTATTCTAAAAATGACATAAAAACTTTACCTACAATTTTAAAAAAGACTTTATTGATTGGCAAAAAGGAAATTTTTAAGAAAGATATTTATTCTATTTTTTTAGAAACAGATAAGAACTTTCCCATTTTTGCTTTATTTTCTTTAGTAAAAAATATAAATAATGACTTCATTATTGAACTTATTTATCGTTACCTCAATCCTCTTGATAAACTATCTCATCCACACTCTCTAATAACAGGACATGATTTAATTACGCATCTAAAAATCAAACAAGGACAAAAAATAGGACAAATATTAAATTGTATTCAAGTTGCCTATATTGAAGAGAAAATATTTACCAAAAAAGAAGCTTTAGATCTAGCAGAAGAAATATATAATAATATAAGTTATATATAAGCTTATTCTTATATGTATTAGAATAGTTAAAATTATGTTAGCGTCTAAGTTATCTACTTTATGCAATATAAGTTTCGTAGTCTAGCCTGATACCAACTGAAGACTTATACATCTACATATTTTATTAGCTGATGTATTTTCTGCCATACTAACTCCAAAAAATAATATATGCAATATTATTATTCTTTAGAAATTAGTAGCATTATGCATCTTATCTTTTAACAAAATTTTTTATCTTCATGTCGTATGAATCTCTAAGACTCTATATTCCTCAAACTGATGAAATTGATGAAATTGTTTCCTTAGATAAAATTTGTCTGGGAGGCCTCTGGACAATAGATAATTACGAAAGAGAGTTGCAAAGTCCAAATAGTCATTTTCTAGTTCTATCTTTAAATTCGATGAATTCAATAATTGGATGTGGATGTTTTTGGAGAATTCTAGAAGAAGCACATATTACATTATTGATGGTTGATCCAAGATATCAAGGACAAGGTTTAGGACAATTATTGCTCTATAGTCTCTTAAAAGATGCTGCCGCAAATCAATTAGAGCATGCAACTCTAGAAGTTCGTGCTTCTAACAAATCTGCTATTTGTTTATATGAAAAATTTGGATTTAAAATTGCCGGAAGGCGTAAAGAATACTATAAAAAAACTAAAGAAGATGCTCTAATTTTTTGGAAAAGTGATTTAAATCATCCCACTTTCCAAAAAGAATTATCTTTTTGGAAAAAACTAATTCATAGACGTTTAGTCAATAGCTGTTATCTTCCTCCGGACTTTATTAGCTATTAATCTTGAAACTATACACCTTTATATTTTTTTATGAATAGACTATAGTTCCAGTTATTAATAAAAACTATAGTCTTTATTAATTATTTTTCAAGGAATATATTTTAAGCTCCATCACTTATATTGAAGATTTTTTTCTAAGTACATGGAAATTTTTTTATTATGACTTAATAATAAATTAAGCTTTTAGAATATAGATTACAATCACATGGAATCTATTAGACTAATAGATTGAGTTATACAAATATTATGAAAGACTAGGCTATGGACTATACATTTTAAATTACCTACGTTTATTAAATATCTTTTATAGGATAAGTTATAAAATTTAAGAATCTAAATATTAACTTTGAAAGCTTACTTAGTAAATGATATAAAATTAGGACGAAAATAAACTAAACTAATTATTTATTATAGTTGACTAAACTAGTGAAATAAAAAAACTCAGAGTTTAGTTTTTAACTAATAGCATTACAAAAATAAAGCCTTAATATTAATATAAATTTATGACAGAAACACTACTATTTAACGCGTTACGTCAAGCTATTGACGAAGAAATGGAACGAGATAATACAGTTTTTATCTTAGGGGAAGATGTGGGTCATTATGGAGGTTCTTACAAAGTTACAAAAGACCTTTCGCAAAAATATGGTGAGCTTAGAGTTTTAGATACTCCGATAGCTGAGAATAGTTTCATGGGAATGGCTGTGGGCGCTGCCATGGCAGGATTGAAGCCTATTGTGGAAGGAATGAACATGGGCTTTTTATTGTTAGCTTTCAATCAAATTTCTAATAATGCAGGAATGTTAAGGTATACTTCCGGTGGCAATTTTAAAATTCCCATAGTTATTCGCGGTCCTGGCGGTGTTGGGAGACAGTTAGGAGCTGAACATTCTCAGCGTTTAGAGGCTTATTTCCATGCAGTCCCAGGACTTAAAATTGTTGCTTGCTCTACTCCATACAATGCTAAAGGGCTACTTAAAGCAGCTATTCGGGACGAAAATCCTGTTCTTTTTTTTGAGCATGTTTTACTATATAATCTCAAAGAAGAACTCCCTGATGAAGAATATGTTCTTGCTTTAGATAAGGCAGAAATTGTACATTCCGGAGAAGATATAACTATTCTTACTTATTCTCGCATGCGACATCATTGTATACAGGCATTAAAAACAATTGAAGAAGCAGGGTACTCCCCTGAAATAATTGATTTAATTTCCCTTAAGCCATTTGATCTTGAGACTATCGGAAATTCGATTCGAAAGACTCATAAAGTTCTTATCGTAGAGGAATGCATGAAAACAAGTGGTATTGCTGCAGAGTTAATTGCCTTAATTACAGAAAATTTTTTTGATGAGTTGGATGCTCCTATCGTACGATTATCGTCTCAAGATATTCCAACACCTTACAACGGAACGTTAGAAAAGTTGACAATAGTACAACCTTCTCAAATTGCTTCATCAGTGGACAAAATAATGAAGCTGCATATTTAACTTTTTATTTGCAAATAACTATATGAAACAACAACGTTTGTTGATCGTTTTTATTGTTGCTCTTTTAACCAGTGCAATTACCTTCCTTAATATTATGCCTCTGCAATTAGGACTCGACCTTAAAGGTGGTAGCCAACTAACTATACAACTTAAACCAACTGAGGATATTAAAAATATTGTTCAAGAAGATTTAGAAGCAGCAAAGACTGTTCTCGAGAATCGAGTTAATGGTTTAGGGGTAGCTGAACCTATTGTTCAGACTTTAGGAAAAGATAAAATTGTTATCCAATTACCAGGAGTTACAAATCCAGAACAGGCAGAAAGAGTCTTAGGAGGAACAGCACAGTTAGACTTCCGCGAGCAACGTAAAGGCACTGAAGGACAGTTAAGTGCAGAATTTAGAATAAGGCAACAAAAGAATATAGAATTAAATACACTTAGACAAGAAAAGACTGGCTTAGAGGTAAAAAAACGTATTGTTAAGTTAACGGAATCGATAAATTTATCCAATCAAGCAATACTAAAACTATTCGATTCTGTTGGTTTATCAGGTAAAAATTTAAAGAATGCTCGTTATGGACCAAGCCAAGGAACTGAATGGCAGGTGATTATCGACTTTGACAATGAAGGAGAAGAAAAATTTGCTAATTTAACAAAGAAAGTTGCAGGTACTGGACGTAGTATTGGGATCTTTTTAGATGATGTATTAATCAGTGCACCCGTAGTTAGTCCTCAATTCGCTGTTACAGGTATTACTGGAGGCAGTGCAGTAATTACGGGTAATTTTACTGCAGAAAGTGCTAATGAAATGGCTGTTCAATTACGCGGAGGTTCTCTACCTTTCCCAGTACAAGTTGTCGAAAATCGAACTGTTGGTGCGACTCTAGGGCAAGATAGTGTTCGTCGAAGTATCTATGCTATTATAGCTGGCCTAATTCTTGTCTTAATTTTTATGATAATTTATTATCGTTTATCAGGTGCTTTAGCTAATATAGCTTTATTGATTTATGCTACTTTAACCTTAGCCTCTTATTCTCTAATTGGAGTAACATTAACTTTACCTGGTATAGCAGGATTTATTTTAAGTATTGGCATGGCAGTAGATGCTAATATTTTAGTATTTGAGAGAATTCGTGAGGAACTGCAAAGTGGAAAGACCCTTTATGCTGGAGTAGAATCTGGTTTTTATCGCGCATTTTCTAGTATTTTAGATAGTAATATAACTACTTTAATTGCATGTGGAGCTTTATTTGGTTTGGGGTCTGGATTAGTTAAAGGATTTGCTCTCACTTTAGCTATTGGAGTATTAATTAGTATGTTTACAGCATTAACTTGCACACGTACTTTATTATTAACTACAGTTTTAAAATTTCCTTTCGTTAGAAAGAATCCTAAATTTTTTTGTCCTAATCTTTTAACAACTTCAAAGTTTTAGCGAATGTTTAATATGCAAGATTTTACATTTTTATTCTTTAGTATTTTTAAAATAGTTAACTATGAAATTAAATATAATTAAATGGAGACGAGTATGGTGGCTCATATCTTCAATAGTAATTATAAGTAGTATTATTGGGATGATTATTTCGTACTCCAAATTTAAAGCTCCTTTAAAATTAGGATTAGATTTTGTTGGAGGTACCAGGCTTCAATTACAACTAGAATGTGAGACGCAAAAAAAATGTATTGTACCAATTGATACAAAGATAGTCCGAGATGTATTATCTACTAGAAATCTAGATGATAATACTATTCAAGTTCTAGAAAACAATACTCTTTCTATTCAAACTAAAGCACTTGATGTAGAGGAAAGAACTGAGTTACAAAAAGAATTAAATGATAAAGTTGGAATCTTTAATTACGAAACAATTCAGATAGATACTGTAGGTCCTACTATCGGCTGGGAACTTTTTAAATCTGGAATTTTGGCTTTGCTAGTATCTTTTTTAGGTATAGTTCTTTATTTAAGTGTTCGCTTCAAGATTGATTATGCATTTTTTGCTATCTTAGCGTTAGTACATGATGTTTTAATCACAGTTGGCTTTTTCTCTTTTCTAGGATTATTTGCTTCAATAGAAGTTAATAGCTTATTTTTGGTTTCTTTGTTAACTATAATAGGATTTTCTGTGAATGATACTGTTGTGATTTACGACCGTATTAGAGAAAATATAGATAGGTTTGGTGAAGAGCTTTCTTTAAGTGAAATAGTAAATAATTCTGTCAATCAAACTTTATCAAGATCCATTAATACTACTGCTACAACTTTGCTACCTCTTTTAAGTCTTTTCCTTTTTGGGGGGGAAACAATAAAGTATTTTGCTCTCGCTTTAATTTTAGGTTTTTCAGTAGGCTCTTATTCTAGTATTTTTATCGCAAGCACTTTACTTGCATGGTGGCGTGAGCCTAAGATATCAAATATCAAATCAATAAGTTAAGTAAGTTAATATTTAATATTGATAGATTGCTAAAGATATTAGAATACATTTTCTTTATTATTAATTTCAAGAGCAATGAATTATTTCTGATAAATATAAATGCAATAACTTTTAATATGTTAAAAGCATCTCGTATTTAAATAAAATAATTTTAAGTTTAGTCTTATAAATTAAGCCTAAAAACTATATTTATAGATTAAACAACTCTTGCAAAAAGAACGACACAATTTATATAAAAATTGTTTATGTATCATAAATTTATTTTTTCTATGGAAAAAAGTAGGTTTCTAGTATATAATAAGAGTCTGACTTATAAATTAAGGAGAGATGGCCGAGCGGTTGAAGGCGCAGCACTGGAAATGCTGTTTAGGGGTAACTTTAACGAGGGTTCGAATCCCTCTCTCTCCGTTTTTAAAAGCTAATTAATATATTAATTAGCTTTTATTTAATTTAATTCGTAAATAAGTAAAGTTTTTGAAATATATTTTTATCTTAAATATTTTGCATTAATAATATGCGAACTAATAGATAGTCTAAATGTAAGAGAATATAAGTATAAATTAGTGTTATTTAAAGAAAAGAAAGTTACTCAAGCTAAATTTTATTTCTAAATTAATATAGTCTTTGTTTTTTTAGCTATGTTCTATAATGAAACATCATTTATAGAGTTTCATTATTTCGGAGATTTTTAGTCGAGATTGCACTTCAAGATTCCAAGAAGATTTACGACCTTGTGCCAAATGATCAGCAGCAGCGCAAGCTATCATAGCAGCATTATCTGTACATAGTTCAAGAGGAGGATAATAAATTTTTAAATCATACTTTTCAGCAGATTTTACAAGATGGCTTCTCAAGCCACTATTAGCAGCGACACCTCCACCAATAGCAATACGACTTATGTTGTGGTCGGTAGCACATCTAATAGTTTTTTTAACTAACGAGGAGATTATTGTTTCTTGAAAACTCGCTGCTATATCAGCGACAGGTAAAGTACCATTTTGTTCTTTTTTGAATTTTTCTACTAGCCTTAAAACGGCTGTTTTAAGGCCGCTAAAACTTGAATCATAAGGATGATATCCTCCTTGAGGCAAAGATATTCTACCTTCTGGCAAATTAAATTTTTTTGGATTACCTGTAGATGCTAACTTATCGATAATTGGACCACCTGGATAGCCTAAGTTCAATAGACGAGCTACTTTATCAAAAGCTTCTCCAGCAGCATCATCACGAGTTGCTCCTAATTCTTTATAAAGTCCATAATTTTCAACATGGATAAGACTAGTATGGCCTCCTGAAACTAACAAACAGAGGAATGGAGGTTTTAAATCAGTTTTGCATAGAAAATTTGCATAAATATGGCCTTCTAAATGATGGATACCTAAAAATGGTTTTTCATATATCATGGAGAGTGTCTTCGCAGCTGTTTCTCCTATCATCAATGCTCCGACAAGTCCTGGGGCGACTGTCGCAGCAATTCCATCAATCTCATCCCAATCTAATTTTGCATTTTGTAAAGCCTGATCAATACAATGGTTAATATTTAGCAAATGTTCGCGAGATGCTACTTCAGGAACTATTCCCCCATAATGATTGTGAAGTTCATTTTGGCTGGCAACAATATTACTATAAATTTTTTTATCGTTAACAATAGCTACAGAAGTATCATCACAACTAGTTTCAATAGCTAATATAGTTGCCATAGTTATTAATATTATTTACTCTTTATATTACTTAAATAATAACTTAGAAAGTGTTGATAAGTTCTGAATGTTGTGAAAAATAAAAAAACAAGTTTATGAAATAAAATTTAGATATTAAGCTATTTACAAAGTAATCATTATTTTGGTTCTTAAAAGGTATTAAAAATAAAAGCTATAAAGTAAATAGAAATTATCAAGTATTTCAGACCCTTTAATAAATTATGAGTATGTATTATCCATAAAGAAGCAGAAGATAATTAAAATATATTGTTACACTTAGTAAAGATTAAAAAATATCAGCTATTAAAATCATGGGTCGTGTTGGGGTTTTATTACTAAATTTGGGTGGGCCAGAACAATTAAAGGATGTTCGCCCTTTTCTCTTTAATTTGTTTTCTGATCCAGATATTGTACGCTTACCTTTTCCATGGCTACAAAAACCTTTAGCTTGGCTTATTTCTGCTTTAAGAACCAATAAATCTCAAAATAATTATCGTCAAATTGGAGGAGGTTCTCCACTAAGAAAAATAACGGAAGCTCAAGGAAAAGCACTTGCTAAAAAACTTGTAGAGTATGGAAAAAAAATAGATGTTTATGTAGGAATGCGTTACTGGCACCCTTTTACAGAAGAAGCTATTAGTTATATCAAGCATGATTGCCCAGATAAGTTAGTTATTCTTCCTCTATATCCACAATTTTCAATAAGTACAAGTGGCTCTAGTTTTCGTATGCTTGAGAAAATATGGCAAACTGATCCTGTATTAAGACAAATTGAATATACTTTAATACCTTCTTGGTACGATAATCCTAACTATTTGAAAGCCATGGCCGATTTAATTATTAAAGAATTAAACAAGTGCTCTAACCCAGAACAAGTACATATTTTTTTCAGTGCTCATGGTGTACCACAAAGTTATGTAGAAGAGGCTGGAGATCCTTATCAAGCAGAAATTGAAGCTTGCACTCACTTGTTAATGAGTACAATCAATCGCTCAAATGCTTATACCTTAGCTTATCAAAGTAAAGTTGGCCCAGTAGAATGGTTAAAGCCATATGCTGAAGATGCTCTTCAGGCATTAGGAGGACAAGGGATAAAAGATTTACTAGTAGTTCCCATTAGTTTTGTTTCTGAACATATTGAAACTCTTCAAGAAATTGATATTGAATATCGTGAAGCTGCTGAAAAAGCAGGAATTTATAATTTCTCTAGAGTTCCAGCTTTAAATACGCATCCTATTTTCATAGATGCTTTAGCTGAGTTGGTTATCCATTCTTTGGAAAAGCCTCCAGTTACTTTTAAATGCATAACTCATCCAAGAGAAAATATTGTAATATATCCTAAAAAGTCCTGGCAATGGGGTATAACGAATACTGCAGAAGTGTGGAATGGTAGATTGGCTATGTTAGGATTTATTGGTCTTTTGTTTGAATTAATAAGTGGACATGGCATCCTACATTATTTAGGAATTTTATAAAAGAATGTACTATCTGATTCTAACTTTCTAGTTAAGTAGATAACATAAATCGTTTCACTTTATTATTTTTATAAATGATATATGTTGTTTGTAATAATTCCCGCTAATAATATTAAACCTAAATATACATTTTCTTTAAAAATTTGTTCATATAATTTCTGTGAAATACTAGGAGATCTTAAGAGAATACATTGTCTGGACCACATTGCTGAAGCTATGAACCATGATATCCAGAAGAAGAAATTTAATTGCATAATTATTGCTAAATAAGCCCAGAGAAGTGCTGTAAAAGCAAAAATATAGGTTATGACATTTTCTACGTGTCGGCCAAAAAACAGAGCACTGGAATTAATACCAATCTCTCTATCATCGTCTCTATCAGACATTGCGTAAACTGTATCAAAACCTAATGTCCAGAGAACAGTTATCGTCCATAAAATAAAAGTATGAAATTCCAACTTTTGAGTTACTGAAGTCCAGCTAATGAGAACTGCAAATCCCCAGGATAAAGATAAAACTAATTGAGGAATTGGAAAAAACTTTTTTGCTAGAGGGTAGCAGACGATAAATGGTACAGCTAAAATACATAACCAAAAACTTAAAGTATTTAAATAAAGGGATAAAACTAATGCACAGGTTAAAGAAATAAAAGCAGTGACAATACCAACTTTAATAGATAAAGTTCGTGATGCAAGAGGACGATTTTTAGTCCTCTTTACTTGGGGATCAATATTTCTGTCCCAAAGATCATTAATGACACATCCTGCTGCACTAGTGGATAATGATCCTAATATAATAATTAGTATCAAAGATGATGGAGGAAAACCTTCTGATGCTAAAAAAATCGCCCATAAAGCAGGGATCATTAAAATTAATCTTCCCGTAGGTTTATCCCATCTTAATAACTGAATGATGGATAGCCAGGTAGATTTTGTTGTAAACAGAAATTGAGAATTTGACATATTCTTTAAGTCTAATGCTATTATTTTGTATGGAAATTATTTTAAATATAAATCAAAATTTAAAATATAAAAGTTTTCTAGCTTTATATTATCTATAAGTCTTTTATTTCAAAAGATTGGTAGAAATCAAGTGATTTCTTGCAAAGAAGAAGATTTTTGAAAAATATTTTATGTAACAAAAATTATACTTTTAATCCATATTAAAAACATAATTTAATGTATTCTTTTCGTAGTAATTTAAATCTACAAAATAATAAAGTTTTTATACTCAAGATTTTGAATTAGCGTAAGCTTAAAAAGATCCTAACCTAAATTATTAATATAATATCTACGATACTAATAATAAGTGATTATCTATTTTTTTCAAAAATATATTAATATATGTTTAATTAATTTATAGTTTACTGTACTTGATTAAAAAAAAGTCTTAATAAAAAATAACTGTTTATCAAATAAGTTAAGATGATTTCTGAAAGTTCTTATTGGGTTCGTTTAGACAAAGCCTTATCAATTGAGATAGAAAGAGGGTTTATTAATATACAAGGTGAGCAATATCAATTCAGTGAATATTTATGTCTTAATTTTGGTCAATCACCACCTGCAAAAACATCTAATACTAAAAGAGAACGTTGGCTAAGATTTGCTTCACAATACGCTATTTATTCTAAGTTAACTTTACCCCAAAGAAAAGAGTTAGTCATTCAAACTCGCCAATTTTTATATCAATTAAAACAAGACCTTGATATATCCGTTAAACATTCCCATTATAAGCAACCAAAAACAAGTACCTTAATTGATGTAGAATCCAAATCTATATTATGTAATGAGCTCAATTTAGAAGGAGATTTAGGTGCCGTACAAGGAATAAGCCTTCGAAAGGCAGAGTTGTTACACAAAATAGGATTAGGAACAGTTAGAGATTTATTATTTTATTATCCTAGAGACTATATCGACTATGCTCGTCAGGTAACAATTTCAAATATTAAAGAAGGAGAAACTGTTACCATAATTGGAAGAGTGAAGAAATGTCATTTTTTTACTAGTTCTAAAAATAAGAAACTGAGTATTTTAGAATTAATTTTGCAAGACCATACAGGAGAAATAAGATTAAATAGATTTTTTTCAGGCAATAGGTTTACCAATAAAGGATGGCAGGAAAAACAAAAGAGAAATTATATTCGGTCTACTATAATAGCAGTATCTGGATTGGTTAAACAAAATCGTTATGGTTTAACTGTAGATGACCCAGAAATAGAAATCTTAGATAACTTTAATGCAAGTATTAAATCTTGGAATATAGGTCGTATTTTACCTGTATATTCTTTAACAGAAGGAATCGGTAATGATTTGATTCGTAAAATAATTATTGCTAATTTAAATTCTGCTAAAACGATACTAGATCCTTTACCAATATTACTTAAAAGTAAATATGATTTAATGAATTTAAAAGACGCTTTAATAAATATTCATTTTCCGAAAAGTCTAGATTTTTTAGAGCGTGCAAGACGACGCTTAATATTTGATGAATTTTTTTATTTACAATTAGGATTTTTGAAACGCCGGCAAGAAAGAAAAATATTAAAAGATATTAATTCTTTTACGCCTAATAAATATCTAACTCACCAATTCAATAAATTTTTACCTTTTCAATTAACGAAATCTCAAAAAAGAGTAATAAATGAAATAATTAAAGATTTAGAATCATTACAATCAATGAACCGTCTTCTGCAAGGAGATGTCGGTTCAGGAAAGACTATCGTCGCAATTTTTGCGATATTAACTGTTATCGAATCTGGGTATCAAGTTGCGTTAATGGCTCCAACAGAGGTGTTAGCAGAACAGCATTACGAGAAAATAATATCATATTTTAATCAGTTATATCTGTCTGCTGAATTATTAACAGGATCTACAAAAAAATCTAAAAGATATGAGATTTATCATCAATTAATTACAGGTGAGTTACCACTAATTATAGGAACTCATACATTAATACAAGAACAAATAAATTTTAAAAAACTAGGTCTTATTATTATTGATGAGCAACATAGATTTGGAGTTGAACAAAGAACTAAGCTTTTAAATAAGGGCCAATCTCCTCATGTTTTAAGCATGACGGCGACTCCTATTCCACGTACTTTGGCATTAACTTTGCATGGAGATTTAGATATAAGTCAAATTGATGAATTACCTCCTGAAAGAAAAGCTATAGAAACTAAAGTTGTAATAGGGAGTAAAAAGCAGAGAGCTTACGATCTAATAAGCCAAGAAGTTATATACGGAAGACAAGCTTATATAGTTTTTCCTATGATTGAAGAATCTGAAAAATTAGATATAAAAGCTGCAATAGAAGAACACAAAAAGCTTTCAGAAGAAATTTTTCCTAGTCTAAATATCGGCCTATTACATGGACGAATAAATGCTTCAGAAAAAAACAAAATCTTGAATGACTTTCGTCATAATAAATATCAAATTATGGTTTCAACAACTGTTATAGAGGTTGGAGTTGATGTTCCTAATGCAACAGTAATATTAATTGAAAATGCAGAAAGATTTGGGCTATCTCAGTTACACCAATTGAGAGGAAGAGTTGGTAGAGGGAGCTTTAGATCTCATTGCTTTTTAATTACTAGCAGTAAAAATCCTAATATATTAGAGAAATTGAGCGTATTAGAGCAATCTCAAGATGGTTTTTTTATATCAGAAATGGATTTAAAACTTCGTGGGCCAGGAACTATCTTAGGAACTCGTCAATCTGGCTTGCCAGATTTTGCTTTAGCAAGTCTAGCAGAGAATAAAGAAATTCTTGAATTATCAAAACTAATAGCTGAAAAAATAATACTATCAGACATTAAACTAAATAGTTTTCCACTCTTGAAAAAAGAACTAGAGTACCGAAGTATTAAACTATAAAGAATATTAAAATTTAGCTTTGTTTAAGTTTATAGCTAAAAAATTTTATCTTTATTACTCTTTATTAATAACATTCAAGGGTTAGTCCGCATTTAAATATACTTTATGCTAGCATTTGAGAAAAGTTCTCATATAGGTTTTTTGAATTTTTGTTAAGATAAATTTTATATTTATCAGATAAATTTTTTTAAAAGTAAAACTATAATTATTTTCAATTTTAAGTCTAAATATTTTGAGGAAAAAGTAGAGGATAAAATTAAGATATGATTATGAGTAAAACAAGTGACGTTATTGTCATTGGTGGTGGCATTATTGGAATGTCTATCGCGATTGATCTTAAGTTACAAGGTATATCTGTCACTGTATGTAATAAAAACTTCCCTCAATTAGCTTCGCCCGCAGCAGCAGGAATGTTAGCTCCTTATGCTGAACGTTTATTGCCGGGTCCTTTACTAGATCTATGCTTAAAATCTCGTTGGCTGTATCCTAATTGGATACAAAAAATTCAAAATTTTACTAATCTAGATTTGCGATATGAGCACTGTGGATCACTTGCTCCAGTTTATGAGACATCTCAAGATAAGGCTTCTAAATGTTCCACAGGTCAATGGTTAGATGAAAAAAATATCCATCTTTATCAACCAGGACTAGGAGATAGTGTAAAAGGTGGCTGGTTATATCCTGATGATGGACAAGTGGATAATAGACAGTTGCTACATGGCGTTTACCAAGCAGCCAGGATATTAGGAGTTGATATCAAGAATGAGGTGGTCGTTCATAGCTTACTTCGTGAGCGGAACAAAATTATTGGAATATCTACAAACAGAGGTAATCTTAAGGCTAATACTTATATTGTAGCGGGTGGAGCCTGGATTAATAAATTTTTAACTCTACCTGTTCGTCCTCTTAAGGGACAAATGCTTTCCGTAAAAATACCTAAACAATACCTTTTGCAAAAAATATTATATGGAACGCAAGTATATTTAGTACCACGTAAGAATAGATACCTAATTATCGGAGCTACCTCAGAAGATATAGGGTGGATACCTGGCAACACATCTAAAGGGATAGAAAGTCTGATTAAGGAATCAATAAAACTTTTTCCAGATATAGTTAAGTGGCCAATTCAAGAATTTTGGTGGGGCTATCGTCCTGTAACTCCTGATAAATTACCTATTTTGGGCTATTATGATTATGATAATCTAATTGTTGCTACAGGACATTATCGCAATGGGATTCTCCTTGCTCCTGCAACAGCTTCTTTGATTTCAGAGTTAGTAATTAACAAAAAAAATGATCCACTTCTGACAAATTTTAGTGGTAATCGATTTAAGAATAAATCTTTTTCTCTCCAACATTTATGACTTTTTCTAAACCTATTAATGCTACCGGTTATAGCAATAACTCTTTGCCTTCTGATGAACTAATTATAGCTAAGCGTAAATTTAGTTCGCGTTTAATGACTGGGACAGGTAAATATTCTGATATTTCTCTTATGAAAAAATGTATATCAGCTAGTCACTGTGAAATTGTAACAGTTGCAGTTAGAAGAGTACAAACCGAGGCTCCTGGTCATAAGGGACTTGCAGAATCCATAGATTGGACAAAAATATGGATGCTACCAAATACAGCTGGTTGTGAAACAGGAGATGAAGCTATTAGGGTTGCAAGATTGGGTAGAGAAATGGCTAAATTACTAGGTCAGGAAGATAACAATTTTGTTAAATTAGAAGTTATCCCTGACCCTAAGTATTTACTCCCTGATCCTGTTGAAACACTAAATGCAGCCACACAACTAGTGAAAGAAGGGTTTGCTGTTCTTCCTTATATCAATGCTGATCCTATCTTAGCAAAACGATTAGAGGAGATAGGATGTGTTACTATTATGCCCCTCGGATCACCAATAGGTTCAGGACAAGGTATACGAAATCAAGCTAATATATCAATCATAATAGCAGAAGCCAATATTCCTGTAATTATAGATGCTGGAATAGGAACTCCTAGTCAAGCATCTCAAGCTATGGAAATGGGTGCTGATGCTGTTCTTATTAACAGTGCGATCGCACTGTCTCAAAACCCTTTATATATGGCCGAAGCTATGGGACTAGCGACAAAAGCAGGAAGATTGGCTTATTTAGGAGGACGCATGCCTATAAAATATTATGCAGAAGCTAGTTCTCCTTTAGCTGGTACAGTTACTTAAGTCTAATTGTGTGGTTAATCTATATGTAGAACTGATCTATAATAGATTTTCAACTATTAATTAATTAGATTATGGTTCTACCCAACGTCCATCAGCTTTGATTAAGTTGATTAGTTCTTCTACTCCTTTATCTTCTGGCACCTTTTTAATTTCTTCTTGTCCTCGATATAAAGATATATATCCAGGCTGTTTCCCTACATATCCATAATCTGCATCTGCCATTTCTCCGGGACCATTTACAATGCAACCCATTACAGCAATATCTAATCCTGTAAGATGCTGGGTTGCATTACGTACTTTTTGTAGAACATTTTCTAAATTAAATAAAGTACGACCACAAGATGGACAAGCAATATACTCCACCATAGTCTTGCGCAGTCCTAGTGACTGGAGGATACCATAACAAACAGAAATTTCTTTTTCAGGAGACTCAGTTAAAGATACTCTGAGAGTATCTCCTATTGACTCTGCCAAAAGTGTTGCTATGCCAGCAGTTGATTTAATACGACCATACTCTCCATCACCAGCTTCTGTAACTCCTAAATGTAGTGGATAATTCATACCCAACTCATCCATTCGCTTAACCATTAACCGATATGCTCCTAGCATAGTGGGTACTCGAGATGCTTTTAAAGAAACTACTATATTGTAAAATTCTAAAGACTCACAAATACGAATAAATTCTAGAGCAGATTCAACCATGCCTAAAGGGGTATCGCCATAAGTGAATAGCATTCTTTCCGCTAACGATCCATGGTTAACCCCAATTCTCATCGCTTTACCTTGATCTCTTAATGAAATTATCAAAGGTTCTAAAGTTTTTCTTATTTTCTCTCCAATTTCTACAAATTCTTTTTGACTATAACCATCACGATTTATATTATGTTTTTCGAATACATATAGTCCTGGATTAATACGAACTTTATCAACATGTTTAGCAACTTCTAGGGCTATTTTTAAGCCATTATGATGCACGTCAGCAACTAAAGGTACAGGCTGATAGACCTGACTTAGCCTATTTTTAATTTCTGCTAATGCTCTGGCATGGGCCATGCTAGGTACTGTAACCCTAACAATTTCACAACCAATTTCGTGTAATTTACGAATAGCATTAACAGAACTCTCAACATTAAGCGTATCTTCATTTATCATCGACTGTACAACAACGGGGAAATCTCCCCCAATAGTTATATTCCCGACTTTAACTGGACGAGTTTGACGACGGCGAATTGTAGTATCAATTTCTTGTTTAGAAACATTTTCGATAATCTTAGAGGTTTCTAAAGTATTCATAGTTAATAATATTCAACGTACTAAATAATAATAAAGCAAAAATAACATATGCTTAGATATTGCATATATTTTAGCCTAGCTATTTTATAAAAAAAAATATTAGCCTTGATTATCCTATCTGATTAGGAGTTAATCTGTTTTGATTCGATATTAAATTAACATAAAAGTTATTTTGATAACTAATTTATCTGTATGAAATTTTGAAGACACAACAAACGGAGAGGGAGGGATTCGAACCCTCGATAGGCGTTAGCCTATAACTTCTTAGCAGGAAGCCGCTTTCAACCGCTCAGCCACCTCTCCAGGATACAATAAACAATCATAACAGATAAATAGTTTTTTAGGGTAATATTTCGATAATATATTTCCTTATTTTTTTTTTTATTAAGTATTACAACATCATTATCAGACCCAGCGTCTTGACCTTTTAGGATTAAAGAGTATAGTTATTTTTCCAGGAGGACAAATTATGTATTCTACTCTTATGCTAGTAGCTACAATTCCTACTACTGTGGAATGGAGTCCAAAAGTAGCATCTATAATGATTGCTTGTAATATTTTAGCCATAGCAATAACTAAGTTAGTTATTGGTGAGTCTAGTAAAGAAACACGGTTACCTCAATTTTCAGAAATGTTTGGCCATCTTAATATTGGTGCAATCTTAGGAGCAACAAGTCTTGGCCATATTATAGGCGTAGGCATGATTTTAGGGATTGCTAGTACAGGCATGTTATAGAGATATAAGCTTCTGATAACTGACACAGTACTAAGAGTGATATGGTTAAAAAAATATTTTTAATTACCTATCACTCTTTTGCAAATTTTAATCAAAAATATTTTTCTTATTTAAATTCTATACATTAACAAAAAACCTAACAGATATGAAATAGCTACTAATCAATTACTTTTTACTAATATAGTATAGTAATATCTACAAGTTAATTACATGTTATGGAAATAACCATCTAGTCAACATCAATAAATACTGAATATTTTAATTACTGCCTAGAATTTATAACAACACTATAAATTGAAAGATTATTCACAAAACCCATTAATTACTAACACTCAAACACTTGAAGAAAAATTAAATATTCTTTTAAATAACTTACGCTATGAGCAAAAACAATTAGCTTATTGGAAATCTGGTAAGATGGCTATTACAGCCGTTCCTGGAGCGGGAAAATCGCATAGTCTCGCTGTTACAGCCGCAATATTAATTGCTCGTAATAGTCTTGATATTAATAGGCAGTTAATTATTGTTACATACACTCGTTCAGCTGCCATAGCAATAGAAGCAAAAATAAAACAACATCTTATAAATTTAGAATTTTCTCAAGATGGTTTTATGGTGAATACATTACATGGCTTGTCTCTTCAAATTATTAACCACCATCCTAATTATTCTAGATTAAATTTAACAAATTCAACTCTTATAAATCTCACCCCTAATCATAAAATTATTGAGAGTTCAATTGATAAATGGATTGACAATAATCCTTTACATTATGAAAAATTGTTACGAGGAACTCAAATTAATGAAGCTAAAACTGAACAGCTACGCCGTAAATCTATTTTAAGAAACGAAATATTCCCAAACTTTGCATACACAATCATTCGAGAAATAAAAAGTTCTGGGCTAACTCTAGAAGAACTTAAAAGATTTCATGATCATAAACATAATAATTATCAGACTCTATTATTAGCTTTCACACTCTATGAAGAATACCAGACAATTATGAAATCTTTTGATTTCATTGATTATGACGATATGCTTTACGAAGCAATAAATATTTTGGAAGAACCTGATATTAGAGAAATTTGGCAACAAAAAGTTTTTGCTGTTTTTGAGGATGAAGCACAAGATTCTAGCCCCCTACAGGAGAAATTGATTACTATTCTTGCTGGTGATGATGGTAATCCAACTTTTGAACCTAACTTAGTAAAAGTTGGTGATCCCAACCAAGCAATAAATTCTACATTTACTGCTGCTGATCCAATCTACTTTAATTGGTTTTGTGAAATATGTAAAAAAAACAAAACTTTAGTACAGATGAGTCAAGCGGGGCGCAGTAATATAGATATTATAAATACTGCTAATTTTGCTTTAAAGTGGATGAGGGATGAATGGATCAAAAAACAACAAAGTATTACGAATAATTTTTTAGATTCTTCTCAAGTACAAATAGTAGAAAAAAATATTCCTTTTTATCTACAAGAAATTAAATTAGTTAATCAGGATGATCCTCAAATTAATGCCAATCCTCAATCTTCTAATCCCGGATTGGAAATTCATATTCCTCAGGATATTCGTCATAGTATTAAATTAATACGCCAAAAAATTATTACACTTTTAGATAAAAACCGTAATCAAAGTGTAGCAATTTTAGTTAGAGAAAATCGTCAAGGCCATTTTGTAGCTCAAAGTTTAAAAGATTTTCCTGAGAAATATAATATTGCAGTTTATGAAGTAGGAGCACAAAATCAGTTTTCGCAAATACCAAAAGACATTTTAACTTTATTAAAGTTTATGGATCGACCACATTCTTCTAATTATTTACGAAATTCTTTGGAAGTGTTAGAAAAATATAATCTAATTTTCAAACAAAATTGGGATAAGGTAACAATAAATCCTGAAGATTTTTTATATCCTACATCTCTTCTGTCTGAACCTGAAAAATCTATTATACAAGCTCGTAATTATTGTCGTAGTTTACTCAAAGCTAAATCAGAGCTCCCTAACTACTATCTTATAGCTTTTTTAGGAGCAATTCTAAAATACGAAAGTACAGAATTAGCAAGCGTTCAAAAATTATCTGATATGATTTATGGTGAACTCAATGAAGCAGTAACTTTAAAAAACATTATTAGTACTTTAGAAAAAATTATTGATTTAGAACAATTCGAAGAAATTAGAGAAGGCAATGAACAACTATATATTAGATCTAACCAAGTTACTATTATGACTATGCATAAGTCAAAAGGTCTAGACTGGAACTATGTTTTTTTGCCTTTTCTTCATGAAGAATTTTTATCTGGTGAAATTAGAATTTCTTTTACTTCGAAGTTTTTAGGAAATTTTTCTTTAGCAGAAATAGCCCGTACTCAAATTCGAGCCTTATCTCATGAAAAATATTTAAACTGTAAAGATAATACCTCTACCGCTAAAATAGAACAAACATGGGAACAAGCAAAATTACTAAAGAAGGCAGAAGAGCATAGATTAATCTATGTCGCGATAACTCGTGCAAAAAATATTTTGTGGATATCTGCAGCCAAGAAAGGACCTTCCTATTGGAGAAATATTCAAGAAAACTTATCATTTAAAACTAAAGCTCCATGTTTAATTTTTTCAGCATTAGTGAATAAATTTCCACAGTTTGTAACTAAATATTAAAGATACAGACTTAGTAATATCTAAATTACTAACATATAATAGCTCTAGATATACTTAAGAATCAGTAATATTGACTGAACGAAAGTATTTTTAAATAGTTTCTAAAATGTAGATATGTTGAACTATGGAAACTTCAAATATAATAAACAAATTTCTCAGTTAGTCTATGAATATAAATATTTGCACTTTAAAGCATATTTTAAAAAAAAAAATTATTTGAGAATGATCTAACTTTCGAACTTGTTGCTATTCTCAGCATTTATTTTATTCAAGGGGTTATGAATTTAGCTCGCTTAGCAATAAGTTTTTTCCTTAAAGATTATCTTTCTCTTAATCCATCGCAGATGAGTTTTATCATAGGCATTTCTACTATTCCTTGGGTAATAAAACCACTTTTTGGATTTTTTTCTGATAGTTTCCCACTATTTAATTATCGCCGTCGCTCATACTTAATACTTTCAGGTTTATTAGGAAGCTTAGCTTGGAATTTTTTAGCAACAATTAATAGTAATATTTTATTAGCAACCATTATTATTACTTTAATTTCTGTATCTACAGCAATTGCTGACGTCATTGTTGATTCATTAATTGTAGAAAAAGCTCGAGAAAAATGTTTAGAAAAGGTAGCAGCACTTCAATCTCTTACCTGGGGAACTGTTGCATTTGGTAGTCTTGTTACATCTTATCTAAGTGGTTGGTTACTAGAAGAATTTAGTAGTAAAACAATTTTTAGGATTACATCTATCTTCCCTCTTATCATTTGTATAATAGCTTTATTAATTGTAGAAGAAAAAGTTAATAACCATGTAAATAGTATTAAACATAATAGTTTTTTAATAAAGAGGCAAATAAAACAGATATTGACAGTTATTAAACAAAGATCAATTTTATTACCGACTCTTTTTATTTGTTTTTGGCAATCTACCCCTAATACAGAATCAGCTTTTTTCTATTTTATTACTAATGAATTAGAATTTAAAGCAGAGCTCTTAGGGAGAATTCGTTTAGCGACAAGTATTGCAGCCTTGTTAGGAATTTTTATATATCAAAAGTTATTAATAAATATTTCTTTTAGAAAAATTTTAAAATATAGTATTATTACTTCTTCAATATTGGGAATGAGTATGCTGCTACTGGCGACTCATATTAATAGGAAGCTGGGTATTAATGATTATTGGTTTACTTTAGGAGATAGTATTATTGAAGCTGTTATAGGAAAAATAGCTTTTATACCTGTGTTAACTTTATCAGCTAAAATATGTCCAAAAGGTATTGAAGCAACTCTTTTTGCTCTCCTAATGTCACTAATTAATTTTTCTAGTATTTTATCTAATGAATTAGGGGCATTCTTAACTTATATTTTAGGAATTACAGAAATAAATTTTGACAAATTTTGGATATTAATTATAGTAGCTAATTTGTCCACACTTGTACCTTTATTTATTATTAACTGGTTACCACATAAGATAGAAAATTAGCATTGATAAAACAATTATTTCATTAAATATTATTTAAATATTTATTTTTCATTTATGGTAACTTCGAATATTGTATCTTTCTATTTAAAATATATAAAAATAGCTCAATATCTGTATTAAAAATAATACTTAATTATAATTCATAAAATTCAAAAGTTATATTTAATCAAGGATCATGAAAATTTAGGTCCTAAACCAATTTTAGGAGCATAAATAGCAGATTTACCTAATTCCTCTTCGATACGTAAAAGTCGATTGTACTTTGCTACCCTTTCACTACGGCACAAAGAACCAGTTTTAATTTGTCCAGAATTAATAGCTACCGCTAAATCCGCAATTGTTGTATCTTCTGTTTCCCCAGAGCGGTGAGAAATAACAGTGCTATATTGATTACGAGAGGCTAAAGAAATAGTATTTAAAGTTTCAGTTAAACTACCAATTTGGTTGAATTTAATAAGAATACTATTTGCTACTTTTTTGTTTATTCCTTTACAAAGACGATTTTGATTTGTTACAAACAAATCATCTCCTACTAATTGCACACGATCTCCTAAAGATTTTGTAAACAATTGCCAATTATCCCAATCTTCTTCATGTAAACCATCTTCTATAGAGACAATAGGATACTGACCAACTAATTCAGATAAATAATGAATAAATTCGTTCGCAGAATGAGACGTGTTGTCATAAGTATATTGCCCACACTTATAAAATTCATTAGAAGCAATATCCATCGCTAAAAATATGTGTTTTCCTGGTTTGTAACCAGCTGTGTCAATAGCTTCAATAAGCAAATCTAAAGCTTCTTTATTTGAACCTAAATTTGGTGCATATCCGCCTTCATCACCAACTCCAGAAATTAGCTTACGTTTTTTTAAAACTTTACCTAATGAATAAAATATTTCTGCACCCCATCTTAAACCTTCTCTAAAAGATTCAGCACCAATAGGCATAATCATAAATTCTTGAAAATCAACATTATTGTCAGCATGACTCCCTCCATTAATCAAATTCATCATAGGTATAGGCATGACGTTTGCTGACAAACCTCCAATATAACGGTATAAAGGTAGAGATAACTCTTTAGCAGCAGCTTTGGAAATAGCTAAAGATACGCCAAGAATTGCATTGGCTCCTAATACTTGTTTATTGCTAGAACCATCTAATTGAATCATTAGGTTATCAATAATGTCTTGTTCAAACACATTCATTCCTATCAAATAAGGAGCAATTTTTTCCTGTATATTTGCAACTGCTTTTAAGGTTCCCTTGCCATTGTAACGATTAATATTATTATCTCTCAGTTCATGTGCCTCATAACTTCCTGTAGAAGCTCCACTAGGAACTTGAGCTATACCAAGATTTCCTGTCTCTAAAGTTACTTCTACCTCAACAGTGGGAACACCACGAGAATCTAAGATTTCCCTTGCATGAATAGTCTTAATAGGAGAAATAGTTCTACTTGACATATGAAAATAACTCCTGTCCAAATAATATTTATATATAAACAATATGATAGTTTATTTATTGTTTGTATATAAATAATAGTTTTACTATTATTTATATACCTCTTTATTTTTTGGATAAGATAGGTTGTTTTCCTAATAGTCCAGTCATCAATCGCAAAATATTATTTTTTAAAAGGGGGATGTAGTTAATCATTATTAAACTAAAGCGACGAATTAATACTAGAAGAAAATAATTGTTAGAAAAGAGACGATCTAGGAAATCGGTAAAGCCTAATATTATCCAATTTTCTTTTCGCCTCCATGATTCATATTTTTTTAATAGCTTTTGACTACCTATATCTTCACCTTTTTTCCACGCTGTCTCTAAAATTTCTGCTAAAACTGCCACATCTTTTATCCCTAAATTTAATCCTTGTCCTCCAACAGGATGACAGCAGTGAGCAGCATCCCCAACTAGTGCTAGTCGAGGTTGAATATAATTTTTACTCTGCATTAACTGAACAGGGAATAAAGCCCGGTTGTTTGCCAAAGTAATGGAACCTAATGACTTTGGTATATATTTTTTTAATTTTATTAAAAATTCTGTATCTTCTAGATCGTGAAGAGCTTTAGCTTGGGCATGAGGGAGAGTCCAAACAATCTGGCATCGATTATTTGGTAAAGGTAAAATGGCTAGAGGCCCGGTACACCAAAATCTTTCAAATGCTATATCATTACGAGGAGCCTGATGTTTAATAATAAATGTAAGGCATGATTGCCAGTATTTCCAGCCTTGAGTTCTAATTTTTGCAGATGAACGAACAAAAGAAAGTGGTCCATCAGCACCTACTACTAATTTAGTATGCAGCTTGCATATCGTACCATCTCTTTCTATATTTACTATAGATTTTGACTTTTCAGTTTCTAATTTTATAACCTTAGCAGGAGACAAAAACTGAATATTCGAGTATTTTGCAGTTTCATTTTGCAAGATATCTAAGATCACTTTATGTTCACCTACGTATCCCAAATAGTCTGTATTTAAGTCTTTTGATTTAAATTTCACTATTTTTGAAAAATCAGCATCTGAAAGACAAATATAACGAAACTTACTAATTTCAGGTAATATTTTTGACCAAACACCAATACCATTAAAAATCCTGCCAGATAGCAGAGAAAGAGCATATGCTCTTTCTCTGCAAGTAACTTTTTCTAAAGTTTGTGACTCAATGATTTTAATTCTCAATCCTGATTCTTTCAGAGCTAAAGCTAAGGCTGTACCTGCAATGCCTCCTCCAACTATAGCAAGATCGCACTCTAAGTAACTAGTAGAATCTAAGTGATTCAATGTTGCTGGTTGTAAAGTCATACTAATTTTCGTAAAAATAATAGTAAGTGTCTACTATTTATTGTGACCTGAGTCTTGACAAGGTGCAAGAGATAAATCATCTATTTTGTATGTTAAATACTTTTAATAGATAACTTCATAACGTATTGTGGACGATATGACTATATATTAAGTTAATAATAATATTTGCCTATGGATTTTTAGTAGACTAATTTTTTGTCTTGATATTTTTTCTAACATTGAGACAATATCCTTAGGAGACAACATAACTCCGTCATCCTCGCAACTACTAGTAAACGAAATAATAACTACTTCATTTTCACAAGAGTCTAATTGTAAAGAAATAATTTGATTCCTTAGATTAATAATCTTAAGTTTTCCTGATTTCGTCGTCTTTTCCCAATTGATTTCTTGTTTTATTAAAATACTATCAATCCAACTTTCCCAGACTTTTTTAGGTATTATATGCTTTACCTCAAATTTTATGAGATATTCTGATCCTGCTAATAACTGAGTAGTTGATTTGGAATTAGTCTTGATTTCTTCAATGCTATAAAGCGGTAAATTTTTAGGTAGGCTATTTTGCAATATAGAACAAAAACGATTGACATTTAGCGTCTCAGTTAGTTCAAAATCAATAATTTCTCCGTTACTTGTTACACCCAAAGTAAGCGCATTAGCAATAGAAAATCTAGGTCCAGGATGGTACCCGCCAGTAAAAGAGATAGGTAAAGCCGTACGCCTTAGTACTCTATCAAATAAACGTATTAGATCAAGATGGCTTAGTAAAGATATTTCATTTATCTTTCCAAAATAAACACGCAATCTTTGAATTCTAGTACTATTAACCTGAAAATAACCATTAAAGTTAGGAACAGGAGGTGGGGGGATTACAATATTGTGACCAAAATTTAAACCGCACACTCCACAATGAGAACACTTTTCAAAAGCACAATCAGGAATTAACACTTCTTCCAAAGCTCGCTCTAGATCTTTCCATAGCCATTTTTTACTAATACCAGTATCTATATGGTCCCATGGTAAAGGTGCATCACATAGCTTATATTGTTTAGTTATATTTTGAATCTCGCTAAATATATTCCACTCTCCTTTTTCTATTCGACGATATTCCCAATTCAGTCCTGATTCTTTAATAGATTTCTCCCAAGATAGATAAGCCTTTTCGGCATTTTCCCACCATGAGTCCATTCCAGCTCCTAACTCCCAAGCACGTTTAATAACTTTAGATAATTTTCTATCACCTCTTCCAATAAAGTCTTCCATTCTTGAAATTCTCAAATCAGTATAATTAACCTTGATACCCTTTTGAGATTTGAATGCCTCTCTCAGTAATTCTTGCTTATTTTTAAATTCTGAGTTAGATACTGAGTGCCACTGAAAAGGAGTATGAGGTTTAGGAGTAAAATTAGATATGGTAATCGTAAAGCTTAATGGCTTTCTATTTTTTTTTTGACATTCTTGACGTAACCATTGAACAGTTTCTACAATACCAAGGACATCTTGATCTGTTTCTCCTGGTAAACCAATCATAAAATAAAGTTTTATCTTATCCCATCCTTCTTCAACTGCTGTACTTATTCCTCGCAAAAGTTCTTCATTCGTTAATCCTTTGTTTATTACATCGCGCATTCTTTGAGTCCCTGCCTCAGGGGCAAAAGTTAGGCCAGATTTACGATTTCCTCCAATAATATTGGCGATATTTTTATCGAATCTGTCGACTCTTTGGCTAGGAAGAGATAAAGTAATATTATATTTTTGAAGTCGATTTTTAATCTCTATACCAACACTTGGAAGAGCCAAATAGTCAGAACAGCTTAAGGATAGTAGTGAAAATTCGTTATATCCAGTTTCTCTAATACCTCGTTCAATAGTCTCAATAATTTCTCGAGGTTCAACATCTCGTGCTGGACGCGTCAACATTCCTGGCTGACAAAATCGACATCCGCGCGTGCATCCACGTCTTATCTCTACTACTAGACGATCATGTATAGTTTCAATAAAAGGTACTAATCCTACACTATAAGAAGGCATAGGATGAGCAACGCGACGTAGAATTTTTGGATAAATATCTGGACGATTTGGTATAACTTGACCAGTTTTTTTTACATTATAAAAACGAGGGACGTATACACCTGGTATTTTAGATAAGTCTAATAATAACTCTTGTTTGTTAAGTAAGTTAGCCTTTCCCTTTTCAACAACTAAACCTATCTCTGATAAAAGTTCTTCTCCATCTCCTAAAGCTAAAAAGTCAAAAAAATCAGCGAAAGGTTCAGGATTAGATGTAGCGGTTTGTCCTCCAGCAAAAATTAAGGGATAATCCCAATTTTTTTTTGAATTGTTATTTAAGTTTTTTCTCGAATGCTCTCTTTCTTCCCAGGTCAAAGGAATTCCTGATAAATCAAGCATTTCCAAAATGTTTGTTATTCCAAGTTCATAGCTAAGGTTAAATCCAAGAATATCAAAGTCTATGAGTGAATGACGAGATTCTAATCCAAATAGTAAGGTATTAGTCTCTCTTAATCTCGCAGCTAAGTCTGGAGCAGGTAAATAGGCGCGATCACATAATTGGCGAGATTGAGTATTTAAAATATTGTATAAGATAATATGGCCTAAATTAGATGCTCCTAATTCATAAACTTCTGGGTAAGTGAGTACCCAACGAACATTCACACTATTCCAAGGTTTATGCTTAGCACCTAATTCATTACCAAGATACCGAGCTGGTTTAGCAATATTTAGAGTAATAAGTTCTTCAATATCGATTATCATAAATAAATTTCTGGTATTCTTTTTTAATGTTCCTTAATTTTTTTAATATATGGAAAGTATGAAGAAATAAATTAAAAGATGTAAAACAGTTTTTCGATATTTATACAATTAACTTTTCACTGCTGCTTATTTCATGTATATATGCTTGGCGATTATCATAAATCTCTAAGGCTTGGTCTAATTGAGTTAGTTCAAAAATAATACGTACTGAAGGAGATAAAGAACAAACACTTAATTTTTTGTTAATACGTTGAGCAAGTCGAAAAGCTGATACGATAGCTATTAACCCTGTACTATCTATAAAGTCAACTTGTCTCATATCTACTAAAATTTTTTTACAAACATTATTACTTACAAAACTTTTTAATTCTTTTTGGAAATCACTAACATTGTTAGAAGTAATGTAGCCATTAGGTTCAAAAGTGGCTATGCCCAAATGAATTAAATGGTTTTCTATCATTGATATTTTTCCTCAAATCTAAAATTAATTTTACTATATTAATCAAATGATAAATGATTTTTTAAAATACACTCTTTTTTAAAAAATAAGCTATTAGTTATAATTTTTAATATTATTTGCGCAGTCAAATATTTTTTAGTTAATATAACTAATTTTGATCTTTCAAAAATAAATATCAATAAAAATTGTTCCTAAGGTTCTTTTCAAAATTACTTTATCTATGGAAGTCAGTCTAACATCATATAGATTGTTTGTCATAAAAAAATAGTTTTCTTACTATTTTCTTTAAAGAATTTGATTGTGCAAGTGTTAATTTATGTTTTCCAATATTACGAAATTAAAATTTGATGAGAAGTGACAACTGATATGACTATAGAGAGTATTTAATTCAATATTTACATAGTTATAAATTAAAAGTGAGCTTTGATTTGGCTGATAATTTAAAATTCATAAAGCCAATAAACAATAATATTGTGTTTATCTAATAAAACATTTTGATAATTATTTTATGAATTTAAATATTTTTTTTGAATAATTTTTAATATTTTTTTAATTCGCAGATCTAGCGAAAATCCACGTTGAGCCTGAATTATGGCGGTGTTGCTAACCATATCATGTAAGGTTTGACTATATCGTTTTTGATTTCCTAATGCTGTACCAAAGTCTACAATTAGAGGAGTTATTAGAAGTAACATTGAAAGTCCATTGTTGAAATTGATATTAAGTCCTAACATAGCTAATAAGGCTAAAGATCCTAGCGTAATTTCGCGTTTAAGCATTTCATCTAATCTGGGCATGCGTCCAAATCGAACACTTATAATTTTTAAATCAAATGCCCAGTTACCTAAACTTTGCCCTTTATTTTTATTGACTATAACTATTTGTAATATTAACCATATAAGAATAAAAATAATTTTTTGAATAACTCCTTTAAAAAAAGAACTCAAAAACCATATCGTAATAAAATCTAGAAAAAATGCATATATTTGGCGATCAAATGGTGCTTTTGAAAAATGATTATGTACTAATGATGAATGCTTAGAAGACATATAATTCGTTATAAAGTAAAATTACTTTTATTTTTAATAGGTACTTTATTGTATCTAAGTTAATGAACAAATATATTTTGAGAAAATTTAATCTTTATATTTAGTACTATTTTTATCGAGCTGAAGTTTGTTCTTTATTTGATGTATTAAAAGTATTGTTTAAGTAAGGTAAAAAAGCACCTATAATTTTATTTTTTATATAAAGAAGGTAGAGAAAAGTAATTATTAATCTCTTAGCATAAAGAGAACTAACCTTAACGAAATAGATTACTAAATAATTTTGGAGAAATATTTGTAATAAATAAGAAAAAAATACCAAGATTGATTGAGATATCAGCCAAATTAAATATTGGAAAATTAATTAAACGAAAATCCAAGAAATCTACCACATATCCAAAAAAGAATCTATCAATTCCATTGCCAAGGGCTCCTGCTAGTATAAAACCATAACCTAATTGTTCTAGTATCTCCATTTTACCTCCAAATAAAGACAATCCTATTAATCCGATACTTACTCCTAGAGAAATCCAACGTAGCCATGTTACTCCTCCTTCAAAAAAGCTAAAAGCAGTTCCATTATTTACAACATAAGTAAGATGAAAAATTTTAGGCAGCAAAGGAATCGTATCTCCAATTTCAACAAATGATTTCATAACCCAGTATTTACTAAATTGATCTAACAGTAGATTACTAAAACCTATTAGCCAAAACCATACATTTTTTTTTACAATATTGTTCATGTACACTAATAAAAAAGAATATGCCGTAGAATAAAAGCCAAAAAAGCTGTAGCACAGGCTAAGATTGATTGTGAAAAGATAGAATCAATAGAATAATTCATCACAAAGCTTAAGAAATTTTGTATTGATAAGTTTGTAGGGCTTAGTATCCAAAAAGTAAATAAATAAATCAGGCCAAAAATATGTATGGTTAGCAAGCCACTCATTGCACTCAAAAGTAATATCTCTAATCTGGTTTTATATTTAAAAGAAAGCCAACCACATACCCAGGCTCCAGGAGCAAACCCTAAAATATAACCGAAAGTAGGTTGTTCAAGATATTGAAGACCTCCTCCATTAATAAAAATTGGATATAAGAAAAGGCCTAATAGTAAGTAAGTAACTTGTGATAGAAATCCTGCATTTTTCCCCCCCATACATCCTGTAAATAAAACAGCTCCTATCTGAAGTGTTATACCTAAGGATAGATGGCTAAGATATTCTTCTCGAAAATTCCAGGCTATACTCGCTTCAGCAAAAACAGTAAAAATTGTTAATAACAATCCAACTATAGTCCAGAGTAATTCATTAACGAAAAGCACAATTAATAAAAAATGTTTATGTATTTTGATAATCTTATATCTTTATGTATATAGTTTACAAATAATTTTATTTTCCAGAATTGACTTAAGAAACATGATTATTTATGACAGCAGTAATATTACTTCTTTAATAAATTCAATTATGACGTCTTTCACTTACTCGAAATATTGACTAACTTGACTATTCCTTGGAAATTTATAACTTTTAATAGAGTTAGTATGGTAATACGGTAGAATATATTGGTTATCTATTTTTAATCATAGGTTCAATGACAATTGAGCAACAAAAGGCAGAGCATTCTCTATTAAATATTCATTGCCTGGGAAATAAAGATTTACGTAAGTCTGCAAAACGAATTTCTAAAATTGACGATTCTATTCGTCAACTAGTTAGAGATATGCTACAAACTATGTACAGTTCTAATGGTATTGGCTTAGCCTCTACTCAAGTTGGTATTCACAAACAATTAATTGTTATTGATTGTGAACCTGAAACCGGTACAAATAGCCCTTTGATTTTAATTAATCCTAAGATTAGTTATTATTCTCAAGAGTTATGTGTTATGGAAGAAGGCTGTTTAAGTATTCCTGGGGTATACATTGATGTATACCGTCCTGAGATGATTCAAGTCTCTTTTAAAAATGAGCATGGTAAACCTTGTCAAATAGAAGCTAATGACTTGTTAGCAAGAGTTATTCAACATGAGATTGATCATCTTAATGGTGTTATGTTCGTTGATAGAGTCAAAAATGATTTGGAACTAACTACAAAACTTCATGAAAAAGGGTTTAGTAGAGAATCTGTTAAGTCTTTGAAGTAAAACAATAGAAGTCTTGTTTATTTAATTATACTAACTGTTAATAACTCATCAAAAATATTTTATTTATATAGTAAGAACCTCTAATTCTTCAAATAATATTAGTTAAATAAACATCAGATTCACTAAATTTTTTGTAGTTTTAAATAATTATCATACATAGGATTAGCTATATACATCAATAATAAGAACTTTATTGTTGATATCTGCTTTAGAAGTTTTTATAAGTGTTTTGCTTTTTTAATTACTATAGAGATGATTTTTTAAAAAATCATCTCTATAGTAATTAAGGTCTCCCATTTCATATAATACAATAAGAATTATTAACTACAAAAGACTTATCAGCGTAAGCAGATTAGCAATTAATACTTATAATGAAGGTAAGTATCCTAAAGAATGTTTGACTTTCGTCAAAGTTTCATTGGCAATAGTCTCAGCTTTGCTTTTACCTTTTTTTAATACTGAATCTAAATAAGATTTATCAGATACGATACTATGATACTTTTCTTGTATTGGTTTTAATGTCTCAACAGTCACATCAACCAATAAAGGTTTGAACTGTCCCCAACCCATGTTATGGCATTCTTGGGACACCTCTTCTTTTGTCTTTTTTGACAAAAGCATGTATAAATTTAATAAATTATTACATTCTGGACGATCTTTATTATCAAACTCTAAGCCTTTTAAAGAATCAGTTTTACAACGTTTAATTTTCTTTTGTATTAAATAAGGTGAATCTAACAAATTTATTCTGCTTAAGTCAGAAGGATCAGATTTTGACATTTTAGATCGCCCATCGCTTAAACTCATAACTCTTGCCCCTTCAGTTTTAATTAAAGGCTCAGGAACTTGAAAAACTGGGTTTTTTAGAGTGGAGAATTTGTTGTTAAAGCGTGTCGCAATATCCCGAGTTAGTTCTAAATGTTGTTTCTGATCTTCTCCAACGGGAACATAACTAGCATTATACAATAGTATATCTGCTGCCATTAGTATAGGATAATTTAATAGGCCAACGCTAACATTTTCTCCATGTTTAATAGCCTTTTCTTTAAATTGAATCATTCTTTCTAGCCAATTTAAAGGTGTAATACAATTAAGCAACCAAACTAGTTCACTATGAGCAGCAACATGAGACTGAATAAAAATTGTAGAATCATTTAAGTCAATACCACAAGCTAAATAAAGAGCTGCAATAGAATATGTATCCGTAACCAAAGTTTTTGGATCATGAGGAACAGTAATAGCATGAAGATCTACTACACAAAAAAAGTTCTCGTACTTTTTCTGTAAATTTACCCAATTATGGATTGCTCCTAAATAATTTCCTAGATGTAAATTACCTGTAGGTTGTACTCCTGATAATATACGTTGTTTAAGCATTAAAATAATATCGTAAATTGGTTATTTTTCTTTAAAATTATGACTGATTATGTAATCCATGTAAAAGAATTTTCACTTTATGTAAATATGGACTATCTTAGATATTTTATTTAGATTAGATAAAATATACATTAGAAAATATATAAATGATTAATTTATCATTAAAAGACAACTGCAAAAGTGAAATTCTTACTTGTCAATTCCCACAAAAATTAAATTTTAATATTAATCTTTGTAAAGGTTTTGTATTGCTAATTACTAAAAATGAAATTTTTTAATCACTACTATTTATTCATTTTAATTATACTGTTACTAAAAACATACATAAAAATTTCCTAATTCGAAGCTTAAAGTGTATGATTGTGTTTTAATAAAAGCTTAATTTATATTACTATTTAGAGAGGTAAGAAACATTGTCTCGTAGTTACCTATTTACTTCTGAATCTGTTACTGAAGGTCATCCTGATAAAGTCTGTGACCAAATATCTGATACCATTATAGATACCCTACTTCATCATGATGATCAAAGCCGGGTAGCGGCTGAAGTGGTAGTAAACACGGGGTTAGTATTGATCACTGGAGAAATAACCTCTCAGGCTAATGTCAATTTTGTTGAATTAGCACGCAAAAAAATTGCAGAGATTGGATATACTAATGCTGATAATGGTTTTTCTGCTGATAGTTGTTCAGTTTTAGTAGCCTTAGATCAACAATCAGCTGATATCGCTCAAGGAGTTACTCAAGCTCATGAGCAGCGTAGATCGTCTAGTGATGATGACTTAGATAAGATTGGAGCAGGTGATCAAGGGATCATGTTTGGTTATGCCTGCAACGAAACTCCTGAATTAATGCCTTTACCAATATCTTTAGCTCATCGTTTTGCACGACGTTTAGCTACTGTGCGTAAAACAGGTGAACTATCCTACTTACGTCCTGATGGGAAAACACAAGTATCTATAGTCTATGAAGATGGTATCCCAATCGGAATTGATACTATTCTTATTTCTACTCAACATGATGAAGCTATTGGCTCACTAACTAACAATAATGATGTTCAGAATAAAATAAAATCTGATCTTTGGGATGCAGTGATATCACCAGTTCTTCAAGACTTTAGTATCAAATCTTCAGAAAATACTCGTTTTTTAGTCAATCCTACTGGAAAATTCGTTATCGGTGGACCTCAAGGTGATGCAGGACTAACTGGTCGTAAAATAATTGTAGATACTTACGGTGGCTATTCTCGCCATGGTGGAGGAGCCTTTTCTGGAAAAGATCCTACAAAAGTAGATCGTTCTGCAGCTTATGCTTGTCGCTATGTAGCTAAAAATATAGTGGCTGCAGGCTTAGCAGATAAATGTGAAGTACAGGTTAGCTATGCTATTGGAGTAGCTCGTCCGGTCAGTATATTTATAGATACATTTGGAACGAGTAAAGTAGACGAAACAAAGTTATTAGAGGTAATTAAAGAATTATTTGAGCTACGTCCTGCAGGTATCATACAAGACTTTAAATTACGTCAGTTACCCTCAGAAAGGAATGGTCGTTTTTATCAAGATACAGCAGTATATGGGCATTTTGGGAGAGATGATTTAGATTTACCTTGGGAACTAACTGATAAAGCAGCTTTGTTAAATCAAGCTTTTACCATTAATGCTTAGTAATTTTAAATTGTGGTGACTGTTAGATTCCTTTCTTATATATAGAAGTATCAGATAGTCACCACAATTTCTCTAATACAATTAAGACTTTGTACCTTTTTAATCATCAGTAGATTAATGACTAATGTGATTGAAATTAAGAAATCATTAATATATCTTAACAATTAAAAAAGGTGTCATATCACTTAATTTAATAGCTAGAATATATGAGAAGATGCCAATATGAAAGTCTATACAAGTTCTTCCGGGTAAAAACTTGTATAGTTTTGAACTCATAAGACCATACAAGTTTTTTATAGTTTACTCAAGAATCTTTTCGTTTTGCGAATCTCAACTTTGCAGAACGGGAACGTCGATTATGTTTTTTTTCTTCTTGTGTAGGCACAATAGGTTTTTTATTTATTACATCAAGTAAATATGAATCCCGAAAATTATGCTTGACAATACGATCTTCAAGACTATGAAAGCTAATAATTCCAATACTACCTTGAGCTTTTAACCAAAAAGGTGACTTTTGAAGAAATTTTTCTATAGAAGTAAGCTCATTATTAACAATGATACGTAAAGCTTGAAATACTCGAGTAGCTGGATGAATACGTCCATAGCGATATTTAGGAGGAAAAACTTTAGAAATTGCTGATGCCAAATCAGTAGTAGTCATAAATGGACGATTTTCTACTAAATGGCGAGCAATGGAGCGAGAGCGTTTTTCTTCTCCATATTGATAAAAAATGTTTGCTAAAGTTGTTTCATCCCAATGGTTAATAACTTCCCCTGCAGTCAGAGCTTGCCGGCGATCCATCCTCATATCTAAAGAAGCCTCATGCCGAAAGCTAAATCCTCGCTCAGGATTGTCTAATTGAGGAGAACTAACGCCTAAATCAGCAATAATACCATCAAACTCTCCAGCTTTTCCTGGATAATCTGCAAAATTTCCTGTCCATGTTTGGAAGCGTTTTCCCATAGTGGATGACATCTTTGCTCTAGTACTTAAAATTGCATCATTATCCAAATCAATACCAATAACTTGAACATCAGGAAAAATACTTAAAATTAAACTGCTATGCCCTCCTCTCCCAAGGGTAGCGTCCAAGTATTTACCACCAGGTTTAATAGCTAAACCCTCTATAAGTTCTTTAGACAATACAGGTATATGAATATCAGAGGAAAAATGCCCTTCAATTTGTGTGATATTTATCATAACGAGATTTTTTTAGTAGTTATCAGGAACTTATAACACTCAAAATAATTCAAAAAAAAAGAAATTCCGCGGAGATCCAGTTATCCTTATGAATTTGACGGTTCAACGTATGGTGTTTGTTCACTTTTGTTTTTTAAATTTGAACAGGATTTTGTCCCGTTTTTTTATGTCTAGTTTAATAGCACTACTTGGTATCCTTTATGGATGTAGTTTAGTCTCAACTATTTCTCCTTCTACTTCGCAATCAGTCGTTAGGTTTAGTGATAAAGATATCACTAATTATGCTCAAATTGTTTTAAAGATTGAGGATCAACGCCAGATTGCTTATCAAAAAATTGAAGAAATAACTGAAGGCTTACCACAAGAAATTAGCTGCGATCAATCAGATACTTTAAAAAAATTACCTAATCAAGCTCAAACTATAGCAGTTAAATTTTGTAATTTATCTAAAAAAATAGCTCAGGATAGTGGCTTATCTTCTAATAAGTTTAATAGCATAACTGAAAAAGCACAAAAAGATACAACTTTGAGAAAAAGAATTCAGAATGCTATGATTCGAGCTAGGCTACCTTAATTAAAATAATAATAAGAAATTACTAATATCAATCATTTCTAGAATAGGAAAGAATTAACGTTCTTTATACTTACAATAATAATTTTTATGAATTACAAAATATCAGTTTTGGAAAAGTAAAAGTCTATAATTTATTTAATTAGAAAGGAAAGATACATTCTTTACATCTTTAATGTAAGACAATTGGTTTAATTAAGGCGCTTTTAAAAATATTTAAATATGAAGACTTTTAATAAAACGTTCGTAACTCAATTATTTTTTAATAAGTATCGTACAAATTTATTAAAAATATTTAAATTTTAACAATCTAATGAAATCTCAATGCCAATAATAATTTTTTCGTAAGATTAATTAAGATTGTATTTAGAGAACACATATTTAGGAAGAGTAAAGTTTAAACTTATCACTGGTGTTACTGAAAAACACTTTAATAGTAAAATAAAGTTGTAATTTTCCTAATCTAGATAACCCGTAGAGTGAGTAAGAATTGTATGACAAAGCGAACCTTTGGTGTCATTGGCTTAGCGGTGATGGGAGAAAACCTCGCCCTTAATGTTGAAAGTCGTGGTTTTCCAATTGCTGTCTATAAC
>JBFPLN010000005.1:0-169181 GCA_051971635.1 Candidatus Atelocyanobacterium thalassae
TGGTGTCATTGGCTTAGCGGTGATGGGAGAAAACCTCGCCCTTAATGTTGAAAGTCGTGGTTTTCCAATTGCTGTCTATAACCGCACAGCAAGTAAAACAGAAGAATTCATGAAAACTCGGGCCCAGGGCAAAGATGTTAAGGCGGCCTATTCATTAGAAGAGTTTGTAAAAGTTTTAGAACATCCTCGTAAAATTTTAGTAATGGTTAAAGCTGGGAAACCTGTTGATGCTGTTATTGAAGATTTAAAACCCCTTTTAGATAAAGGAGATATGATTATTGATGGTGGTAATTCCCTTTTTGAAGATACCGAACGTCGTACTCAGTATTTAGAATCAACAGGGCTTGGTTTTGTTGGTATGGGTGTTAGTGGTGGTGAAGAAGGCGCATTAAAAGGTCCTAGCCTCATGCCTGGAGGTACAAAAGCTGCCTATCAAGAATTAGAGCCTATTCTAACTAAGATTGCAGCACAAGTTGATGATGGTCCTTGTGTCACGTTTGTCGGTCCTGGTGGAGCTGGACATTATGTCAAGATGGTTCATAATGGAATCGAATATGGAGATATGCAATTAATTGCAGAAGCCTATGACATTATGAAAAATGCACTTGGCCTTAGCAATCAAGAATTACATGAAGTATTTGCTAAATGGAATACTACTGATGAACTTAATTCTTTCTTAATTGAAATTACTGCAGATATTTTCAAAAATATTGATCCAGAAAGCAACAAGGCTCTTGTTGACTTGATTTTAGACTCTGCTGGGCAAAAAGGTACAGGTCGTTGGACAATAGTAACTTCTTTAGAATTAGGAGTTCCTATTCCTACAATGTATGCAGCTGTTAACGCACGAGTAATGTCCTCCTATAAAGATGAACGGGTCTCTGCTTCAAAACAATTAACTGGCTCTACTACCGAATTTAAAGGTAATGTTAGTGAATTTGTTGATAAAGTCAGAGATGCTCTTTATTGCTCTAAAATATGTTCATATGCCCAAGGAATGGCTTTAATCGCTAAAGCTTCTACCGAATATTACAATGGCGAGATAAGCCTACCAGAATCATCTCGTATTTGGAAAGGTGGTTGTATTATTCGAGCTGGCTTCTTAGACAAAATTAAGAAAGCTTTTGTTGATAATCCAGACCTACCTAATTTACTTTTAGCTCCTGAATTTAAACAAACCATATTAGATCGTCAAGATGCTTGGCGTGAAGTTCTTGTGTTAGCTAGTCAAGCAGGAATACCAGTACCTGCTTTTAGTGCTTCTTTAGACTATTTTGATAGCTATCGACGTGCAGATTTACCCCAAAACTTAACTCAAGCACAGCGAGATTATTTTGGAGCTCATACATACGAGCGTATTGATAAACCTAGAGGAGAATTTTTCCACACTGAGTGGGCTTCATAATTCTTCATTTAATATAGATTTATAAATAAAATCCCTTTTTATATATAAAAAGGGATTTTATTTATAAATCTATATTAAATACTAAAATCACCACTGATCTTTATCTAATTTTTTTTTATTTTTTTGTTTTAGATTGTCTGTCAAAGGATTTACTATTTTCAAAATAGCATCTTCTACAAAAGTTTTAAGAAACATTTCTTGTTTATTTAATTGAAAATTTCGTTGTACCACCTCTTCAATACCTCCTTTACCCCAGCTTTGATTATAATAAAAATATTCAATAAAACTTTGCCCTGCAATACGTGTTAGATAGGCTACTGTTACGCTTTGCAAAACCTTCCCTACCAGATAACTCGATATATTTAGCTGCAATATTTTTCCTAAAATCTCGACTGCTCCTTTCGTAATTTGCAAGCCTATTAAAGTTTTGCCTAGAGATAAAGCTAGTTCTTTCCCTTCATCACTACTTAACTTACATTCATAAGTTTTCCCAATTTCGACTATCATTTGCGTGTTGACTGCTGCTGTTACTAACATGTCAAAAAAAGGTAATGGATTAACAAGCACAATGCCTGCTGTCATCCATTGATATTGATTAATTATTCTATTACTTTGTTTATTTCTTTCATTATCAATAACTTGAGATACCTCTTTTTCTAAATATTGAGATTTTATGAGAATATTTCTAGTAATTAGCTCTTGTCCTTCTGCCTCTATAATCATCACAATTTTCTCAATTAAGATATTAATATCAACTGATAAATTTCTTTTTAACTGCTTATTTTGAGGGTTTACAGCTGTTAAAATCACATCTTCTACAAAAGTAAGCTTTTTTGCCTTGTTTTTTAAATTGTTTAAAATTTTAGTTTTATCCTTCTTAGGATAAAGATCTGCTTTGTTAAAAATTAATAAAACCTTTTTACCAATATTATTAATAAATCTCAAGAATTGATACTCAGATTGAGATAAATCATTATCCACAACAAATAGCAACAAATCTGATTGCATAGATAATTGTTTTGCTAGTATTCCTCTTTTTTCTCCCCTAGGTCCCATTTCTGAAATACCAGGAGTATCCGTAATTAAAACTTTGTTGGACAACCCTTTTAAATGAATACGATAACTTATCCCAATTTTAGTTGTTCCCATAGAAGGATTTACTTTACCTATCACTTGACCAACTAAAGAATTTATAAGAGATGTTTTACCGGCAGAACCTTTACCAAAAACAATAATTTTAAATTCTCGTCTTTCTAAATCATCTATAATCTCTTTAGAGCGTTTCAATAAAGATTGTTTTGCTGCTTTGTTTCTAATACTTTTTACGCGATTAAGGGTAACTTTTACATCTTGCAGAGAAGGTTTTTCTTTATTTTTAAGTTTAGGTAAATAACTTGTTTTATGCTTGAGATTAAATTTTCTGATAAATAGTTTATTATAGTAATATGCTGATATATAAACTAGAAATCCTGATATTCCTGTTATTAGAAATATTAAGATGTTAGCTAGTAATGGAGCAGTAAAAGAAATTTGTATATAGAGTTGATAAATAGAGTTAATCAGCCAAATAATTAATCCAAGAATTAAACTTAACCCAAAAATTAAGATAATTAAGCGATAAAAAGGCATAAGGAAGATATGAGTTGACTAGCAATAAATAAACTAAATTATTAAGTTACTTACTCTCCTGAACTTTCAGGAAAAGTAAATTATATAAAGCTAAATATAATTTAAGATATATTGCTAAATTATACTGTGAGCTAGGGCCTATTAAAGTATCAGAACAATATAATTTTTCTTAATATCTTAAACTTTAGCTTAATCTTAACTTATGTAAATTAATTTTAAATTTATCTATGCTAGATAATATTTAATTATGGATAGCTATAGTTTAAGTTCTATATGTTTATTTTAAACAAGTGAGATAATTGTTTTGAAAAGTAATTTGTACCTATTACTAGCATATAATTTATCAATTTTTATTTAATGAGGCAGTAAAGTAATACCATAGGCTTATTGTACAAACTATAAATTATATTTCAGCTATTAAATTACATTGATTATCTATTCTTAATCGTATATGTTTAGTTTTTATTTATGAATGTCAATACAATTAGATAAACTTTTTATTAATTAAGTTTTTTTAATAAAAACTACTGATTAAAAGTTATATTTGAATACTACAATTCGACTAATATTCACAGCTAGTTAGAAAATATGGAAAATTTATAAATATGACTCAATCAAAACGAATATCAGTTGGAATTGTTGGTGCCTCTGGATATGGAGGAATACAATTAGTCAAACTTTTACAAGAACATCCTTTGGTTAAAATTGTCTATTTGGGCGGAAAGGAAAGTACTGGAAAATTTTATGCTGAGGTATATCCACATTTAGCACACAAAATTGATTTAATCATAGAACCTATTGATATTGAACTAATTACTTCTCGTTGCGAGGTAGTTTTTTTAGGTTTACCGAATGGTTATACTTGTGACCTAGCTCCTAAGTTACTTTCTAAAGGTTGCAAAGTTTTTGATCTATCGGCAGATTACCGGTTTAAAAATTTACAAGTTTATAGTTATTGGTATAACAAAAAGCGTAATGATATAGAAACTGCAAATTCTGCCGTTTATGGTCTTCCAGAACTATATCGTACTGATATTCAGTCAACTTCATTAGTTGGATGTCCTGGATGCTATCCTACTGCCAGTTTATTAGCTTTATCACCACTTTTAAAACAAGGTTTAATACTTCCAGAAACCATTATTATTGATGCAAAATCAGGAACTTCTGGGGGAGGCAGACAAGCTAAGATGAATTTATTGTTGGCTGAGGCAGAAGGATCCTTGGGAACATATAATGTAGTTAGACATCGTCATACACCAGAAATAGAACAAATTTGTTGTGACTTAACTGGTCATGAGGTTAAGGTTCAATTTACTCCTTATCTAGTACCTATGGTCAGAGGGATATTATCAACTGTCTATGCAAGCCTTAGAGATCCGGGACTAGTACGTGATGACTTACTAACTATTTATCAAGCTTTTTATCGCTTTTCACCTTTTATCAAGATTTTACCCAAAGGCGTTTACCCTCAAACAAAATGGGCCTGTGGGACAAATCTTTGTTACCTTGGAATTGAGACTGACTCACGCACAGATCGAGTAATTGTTTTTTCTGCAATTGATAATCTTATTAAAGGGCAAGCTGGACAAGCAATACAATGTTTCAATATTATGATGGGATGGGAGGAAACACTTGGCCTACCTCAACTATGTTTCTATCCCTAGAATAATGGAAATTTGAAATATACTTTTAAAAGAAACTAATTAATGTTATGTAGCTAGAAATATAGATAAAAAACTTTGAATATACAGTATTATCTTTTCTTTAAATTATTTTTATTAATCAAATAATCAAGAAAAATTTAGCTTATGAGATCTTATTTACTTTAAAAACTTTCTTGCAAAGGAGTTGACGATTTAGAATAATGCTTCTCCCAATCTAAACCTACAACAATTGTAATATCAGAAGCTAAGTTACCAGTACTTTCTACAAGAACTTCGCCTATTCCTAGATCTATTCTTAATGCTGCTGCGCCTATGCTATCTCCGTTTTGAGCTATGATACGAGTTTTACGAAGATTTTCTGGCCATTGGTGACTAATAAAAGTACGCTGGTATCCAGAATTTTTCAAGAAGTTAGCTACTTGCTGCGCTAATTTAGGATTTTCAGTACTATTTTGTATTGCAATTCTAAGACTATTTGGAGTTGCCTCTTTAACGGCTGAATTCAACGAGCCATAATCAAAATATGTTGCAACCATGCTCTTGATTTGTTTATGGTCTGGTAACCAATAGCTTACTTCATGCTTACCATCTCCATTAAAGTTACCAGGAAGCATTAACATTTGTACATTAGATCGTTGTATTTGAGAAGCAAATCCTGATAAAGCTACTAGCTCCTCAACTGTTAAGTTAGTATCAATATAAGAATTAATAATTGATAATATTTCAGGTATTCTCAATAAATTTTTAGGCTTCAAAGCTTGTTCAACTAGAGCTCTCATGAACATTTGTTGACGTTGTACTCTTCCAATATCACCATAGCGATCATAACGAAAGCGTAAAAAAGAGACAGCTTTTTGTCCATCTATATGTTGCTCACCCTCTTTAATATTGATGTAAAGATGTTGGCTATGATCGGTATATTTCATATTTTTAGGAACATAAATTTTTACTCCTCCTAGTGCATCAATTACTTTTTCAACTCCCTGTATATTAAATCTAACGTAACGATTTATCGGAATTCCGCCTAATAGGTTACTAATGGTTTCTGCAGCCAAAGAAGGACCACCATAGTAGTTAGCTTCGTTTATCTTTCTTATTTCATGTCTAATTACTGCTTGGGTATCCCTAGGAATAGATAAAATATTTAATTTTTTAGTTATCGGGTCAAATCTAGCAAGAACTACAGTATCAGATAAACCTTTGAAAGAATTTACTAAAGTATGATGTCCTAATTTTTCTCTTGGTGTCTTGTCATTTATTTCAGATGTTAAAACTTTAGTACCTAAAATAAGTACATTAACAGGACGGCTTAACTTTGGAAGACGTAAATTAGTATAAGAAATAGTTTCATTTTGACTAAAGGCTTTTTCTTGATTTTCACTCAAAGAACTTCTTTGTAAAGGTGTTGATGATAAAGAAATGGCAATCAGTACTCCAGTACCAGCTGATACAATACCAATAATTATCATTCCTAAACTCATAAATGACCAGTTGAAATTTTCTTCTTTTTTTTGAATAGAAGACTTCTGATGAGATAAATTATTAGGATGTTTTTTCTTAAATGACACAGCTTTCTTTACACCTTAGATATCGTCTGAATATATTTCAAAACTTGCTTTTAAACAAAATTTTAACTGTTGTTATGAATCATAATAACTTTTAAGACTAGAATAATAATCTTTCATAACAATCATTTTAAAAACTAGAAAATAATTAATTCTCTCTTTAATTATTTTACCCAATTCGAAATTTAAAAATAATTTAACCTTAATGTAAATAAATTAAAAACAAGTACATAATGTATATTACTAATTATGGCTAAATTAGATATTTACTCATAATTTTAGAACTAGTTATTGTCGACTATTATTTTAAAAATAATTATCTTACTGAGTTATGGTTAATAAATATTATATCTATATCAAAATAAATTTGATACCTTAGGTCAGCTATCATGATGTTGTTGGTATTAATAGTATCATTTTAGTTAAAAAATATGTTTTTAGCTATCGACGATGTAATGTTTCTTCCATTTTTAACTAATGATATTGAAATTAACTGTAAATATTTGGATAGTATTTTTTTTTAATAATTTCAACTAAATAGTCAAACAAAATAATATTCACTACCTTTAAATAAAGCCCTCTAATCTTCTTAGAGGGCTTTATTTAATAAATATAATAGATCTATAGATTACCCTAAAAGTATCTTGGCTTTGGCAATAATATTTTCAACGGTAAAACCAAATTTTTCCATACATACTTTACCAGGAGCAGAGGCACCAAAAGAATCGATACTAACAGTATCTCCTTCAGAGCCCACATATTTTGTCCATCCTAAACTAATTCCTGCTTCAACAGATAATCTCTTCGTTACAGTTTTAGGTAATATAGATTCTCTGTAAGTCGCACTTTGTGCTTCGAACTGTTCCCAACAAGGCATAGAAACTACTCGGACTTTTTTACCTGTATTAGATAATTGTTCGGCGGCAGATACACACAGACTTACTTCAGAGCCTGTTCCTATGAGAATAATTTCAGGTTCTCCTTCGCAGTCAAATATCGTATAAGCTCCTTTATAGACTCCTTCTATAGAGGTTCCAGATAAATTAGGTACATTTTGACGAGTAAATACTAACAAGGTTGGTAAGTTACTTTGTGCATTCTCAATAGCAAGTTTGTAAGCTCCAGAACACTCGTTTCCATCAGCTGGTCTTATAACTGTTAAGTTTGGAATAGCACGAAGAGAAGTTATAGTCTCTACTGGTTGATGAGTAGGTCCATCTTCTCCTTGTCCAATAGAGTCATGAGTCGTTACCCAAATTACCCCTGCTTGAGATAAAGCAGATAATCTAATAGAAGCTCTTACATAATCAGTAAAGATTAAAAATGTAGCGCAATACGGAATTAAACCAGAATTATGAAGTGCTATTCCATTACAGATAGCTCCCATAGCATGTTCTCTTACTCCAAAATGAACATTACGATTTTCATATTGCCCTTTCTGAAAATCTCCTGAGTTTTTCAGCTCTGTTAAGTTGGAGTGAGTTAAGTCTGCTGATCCTCCTATTAATCCAGGTAGAACAGAAGATAAGTAATTCAAAATGTTAGCAGAATGTTTACGAGTAGATATTCCAGCGTCCTCTGGCGTAAAGGTTGGAAGTACTTCAGCCCAATCTTCAGGAATTTGACCGTTTACATAACGTTCAAACTCAGAGGCTTCTAGAGGATATTTTACTTTGTAATCATTAAGAGCAAGGTTCCATTTCGATTCATGATCTGCACCTCTTTCAACAGATTTATTCATATGGGTAAGAACATCTTCAGGTATAACAAAAGGTTCATATTCCCATTCTAGATTTTGCCGAGTAAGCGTAATTTCTTCTGTACCTAAAGCAGCTCCATGAATTCCTGCAGTGTTTTGTCTATTAGGAGAACCGTAGCCAATGGTAGTTGTTACCTTTATCATTGTAGGCTTGTCGGTAACTTGTTTGGCTTTCTCAATAGCATCGGCGATAGCTACTAAATCAGTATTGCCATTCTTTACATGTAAAACATGCCATCCATAAGCTTCAAATCGTTTAGATACATCTTCTGTGAATGCTACATCAGTAGAACCATCAATAGAAATATGATTATCATCATAAAGAGCAATCAATTTCCCTAGTCCCCAATGACCAGCAATAGAGCAAGCTTCACTAGCTACTCCTTCCATATTACAACCATCGCCTAACAAGACATAGGTGTAATGATCAACGATAGTGGCATCTGATTTATTAAACTTAGCTGCTAAATGAGCTTCTGCAAGAGCTAATCCGACACCATTAGCTATTCCTTGTCCTAGAGGACCAGTTGTTACTTCAACGCCTTGAGTTTCAAAGTTCTCAGGATGTCCAGGAGTTTTTGATCCCCACTGACGAAACTGTTTAATATCGTCGATAGTCACGCTATCGTAGCCAGTCAAACAAAGTAAAGCGTAGTGCAGCATACTGCCATGTCCAGCAGAAAGAATAAAACGATCACGGTTAAACCATTTAGGATTTTTAGGATTAAACCGCATAAATTTATCCCATAAGACAAATGCCATTGGAGCTGCGCCCATTGGTAGTCCTGGATGACCTGATTTTGCTTTTTCAACAGCATCAACAGCTAAAAAACGAATGGAGTTAATGCAAAGTTCTTCGAGCGACCGGGTGGCAGCGACCATAATTTTTTCTAAAATGAACTACAGTAAAATAACAATTCGGTATGGAGTAGAGAACTTACCAGTTGTCAATTACCCCTGATTTTGTCTTTATCATCCCACTCTAATGTAACGATGGGAAGATGTGGAATCAAAATTTTATTGAAATATTTACATTCTCTTTAAGATACACAACTTATCAAAACATCTTATTCTTAGATATTGTGAAAGCTAAATACTATTTTTCCAAGAATATATATTCTGTAAATAAATAATACTTGGAACTCATCGCAATCATGTTAAAGAAAATATTTTTAAGTAATATATTATAAATACTTCCTAGCACTATACTATTACGTATTTATTTTGAAAAATATTATTAGACAAATATGTGTGAATCTACTATTTGTCATATATTGTTTAATTTTTATCTAAAAAAGCTAGAATATAACGTTTAGAAGAATTTAGGATTTATTAAATTTAATATATATTGAAAGTCATTTAAGCTAATTCATTTTTGATAAGATAAAGATATTATAAAATATATATTTTAGTTTTCCATTAATCTAATGATGATTTTTTGTTTCTAAAGATTATATAATTAGGGCTGTCATATAATTAATATTCGAATGCACATCGATGTTAATACCTTCTTATATGAATAAAGAGTTGCAAGCAATCTAAAGGTTACGTTAAGTTTAATTAAGCTTAGAGTTATTTTTTGAGCATATTGTCGACACTGATCGTAACTTTTTGACAAAAGTACATATATCACCAAATCAAGTCTTGATAACAACGAGAAACCTTAACTTATGAAAATATCTTGGAGAACTCTATTACTCTGGACTTTACCACTTCTAATGGTCTGTTTTTTTCTTTGGCAAGGTCAATTTACTCCTACCTCAGAGCAACTAGGAAACGGTACAGCTGACAAACGTATAACTTACGGGCGTTTTCTAGAATATCTAAATACAAATCGTGTTGTAAGTGTAGATCTTTATGAAGGCGGACGTACAGCTATCGTACAAATAGCAGATTCTAAATTAGAAGATCAAGTACAACAATCACGAGTAGATTTACCAACATACTCTCCTGACTTAATAGCAAAAATACGCTCATCTAATGTAAAGATAGAATCTCACCCCATACGTAATGAAGGAGCGTTATGGGGGTTCTTAGGAAATTTATTGTTCCCTATTCTACTCATTGGATCTTTATTTTTTCTTTTTCGTCGTTCCAGCAATTTGCCAGGGGGACCTGGACAAGCAATGAGTTTTGGAAAATCTAAAGCTCGTTTTCAAATGGAAGCAAAAACAGGTATTATGTTCCATGATGTAGCTGGTATTGACGAAGCAAAGGAAGAGCTACAAGAAGTTGTGACTTTCCTTAAAGAGCCAGAACGTTTCACAGCTGTAGGAGCAAAAATTCCTAAAGGAGTATTATTAGTTGGGCCTCCAGGAACCGGTAAGACTCTTTTAGCTAAGGCAATAGCTGGGGAAGCTGGAGTACCTTTTTTTAGTATTTCTGGTTCAGAATTTGTGGAAATGTTTGTTGGAGTCGGCGCTTCTCGTGTTCGTGATTTATTTAAAAAAGCTAAGGAAAGCGCTCCTTGTCTAATATTTATTGATGAAATAGATGCTGTTGGTCGTCAAAGAGGTGCCGGAATTGGTGGCGGAAATGATGAAAGGGAACAAACCCTTAATCAATTGTTAACAGAAATGGATGGCTTTGAAGGTAATACAGGAATAATCATTATTGCTGCTACTAATCGTCCCGATGTTTTGGACTCTGCTTTAATGAGACCTGGACGATTTGATAGACAAGTTATGGTCGATGCACCTGATTTTAAGGGTAGAATTGAGATTCTAGAAGTTCATGCTCGTAATAAAAAGTTAGCTCATGATGTTTCTCTTAAATCTATTGCACGCAGAACTCCTGGTTTTAGCGGAGCAGATCTAGCTAATTTATTAAACGAGGCTGCAATCCTGACGGCACGCCGCCGTAAAGAAGCTATAACTATCCTAGAAATAGATGATTCAATTGATCGTATTGTTGCTGGTATGGAAGGTACTCCACTAGTTGATAGTAAGAGTAAACGCCTAATTGCTTATCATGAAGTTGGTCATGCAATTGTTGGAACTTTAATAAAAGATCATGATCCAGTACAAAAGGTTACTCTAATTCCTCGTGGTCAAGCTCGTGGATTAACATGGTTTACTCCTAATGAAGAGCAAGGATTAATAACTAAGACACAGTTAATAGCTCGTATAGCAGGTGCTTTAGGAGGAAGAGCAGCGGAAGAAGAAGTCTTTGGTTATGATGAAGTCACAACTGGTGCTGGAAGTGATTTGCAACAAGTTTCTGATGTTGCTCGTCAAATGGTAACTCGTTTTGGGATGAGCGATCTAGGACCTTTATCTTTAGAAAACTCTTCTAGTGAAGTCTTTCTTGGAGGAGGATTGATGAATAGAGTTGAATACTCTGAGGAAGTTGCTATGAAAATTGACAATCAAGTACGTACTTTAGCAAAAGAAAGTCATCAAATAGCTAAACAGCTCATTAGAGACAATCGTGAGGTAATTGATCGTCTTGTAGAGTTACTAATTGAAAAAGAAACTATTGATGGTGAAGAACTTCGACAGATTGTGGCTGAATATACATACATACCTGAAAAAGAGCAATTTATATCACAGTTATAATTTAATTAAAAAATACTTTTTATATTTAAAATAGACGCTTAACTGCGTCTTTTTTATTAAATTTTTGATTTAAAATATTTGAAATGTATGGATAAAAATAAGCAATATAAATAATTATCACAATAGGTATATTAGTAACATTTCAACTTAGAAATAATAATTTCTTTTATATATAAACACAATAATATTATAAATGTAAGTATTATTAGAAGAAATACTTTTCTTTTGTAGATATTAATAATTGCTGAATCTAAAACTAATTTTTCTAAAGCTTTATACTAAGCAGTTGATTATTAGATGCTAAATATATTATTTAAGATATTGCTAAGCGTTTATTTAATATTTTAACTCTACGTTTAGCAACTTTGTTATTTAAGTCATTTTCTAAAGTTTTTCTATATGTCTCAAGAGCTTTTTCTATCATTTGTTTTTTTTCATAGGCATTAGCTAAATTATTAAGTGCAATTATATATTGAGGGTAAAGTTTAATTGCATCTTTATAATTACGGATTGCTAGATCTATTTGCTCTTGAGATAGATAGCAAAAACCTAACGCATTGTATATTAAAGCTTGGTTTTCTGGCTCTAGATTCTTACCTATCTCAAGCCCTTTATTAAATAAATTAGTTGCCTGAATATATAGTTTTTTATTGAGATATAAGCTTCCCAATTCATAATATTCTTGAGCCGAGCCTTTTTCTTTTTGTAATTTCTTTTGTAATCTGTAAAATTGTTTTTCAGTGCGAGTAGTTCGTATAGTTTGTAAAACGACAAAAAACCCTAGTGTTCCCAGAAGTAAAACGACGCCTGATAAGTAAATGGCTGGTAAGAGTTCATTCATTATTTTTATGCTTATAATATAACTATTGAATTATACTGTTTTTCAGCTAGAAAGATGTTTTTTCTAAGGAAGACCCCAATATTTAATTCGTTGACTCAACCAGCCAGAAATTTTCAAACGATAGATTGATTGATTGATAAAATTTCGTAAATTAGAAGATTTTAAACCTTTAGGCATTGCAACTCCTAAGCCTTTTGCAGATAATCTCAATGACAATCTATGATATTCTGGATATTCTTTAATCCATCCTGCTAGAACACTATTGTCTGCAGCAAAAGCATCTGCTAGTTCGTTTTCCATTAAGTCAAGAGCTTCTTGATAAGAGTTAACGCCAATTAAGGTTACTTTTGGAAAGCTAGAACGAATAACGGATATGGTATCAGAATTGTTAAGTACAGCTATTCTTAGATTAAACAGATCAGATGAATTTTCTATTTGATTGTTCTTAGTAACAATTCCTGTGCTATCTAAATAGTAATATGGGCTAAAATTAACTAAACGAGAACGAAAAGAATTAATTGTCATTCTAGCAATTACTATATCCACTTCACCATCAGTAACATTTTGTAGACGTTCTTGATTATTAACAACTTTAAAAATGATTGAATCAGCACTACCTAAAATATCTTTAGCTAGTTGTTTTGCTAAATCAATTTCTAATCCTTGTAACTGATTTCTATGATTAAGAAAACCTAAAGGGCGAGTATCATTTTTTACAGCGACAATTAGTTTTCCTCGTTCTCTGATCTGTTCTAAACTGGCAGGAAAAGCAATCTTATGATTAAAGCCTAATATAAAACTAACAATAAAAGTTAAAAATAGTCTATAAAATCTTAGAGAATAAAACATGGGGATCTTGATTCAAAATAATAAACTATGCTTTAAGCAATTGACATTATAAAGTTGAGAATAGGCTGTCTAAAAAATAGGACTTCGTATATTTCTTTATTGTCTACAAAATTTAAATCTTTTTAAGATAAAAATAAAGTTTACTTTTATTTAAGTCAGTCAATATAATCAGTAGAAAAATTAAAAATAAATACTATAATAGAAAATGTATTTAAGATTTTAATCCATTGATATTGATAAGAGTCTTTTGTCAATGAGCAGATATTCTATTATTTATCAACGTAATCAGGAAGTTCTGATGTAATTTCCATAGAACTAAATTGCAATCTTTCTAAGTCAAATAAAGACATTGATTCTATACCAAAAGAAGCAATACCCATACTTACTAATCCTGTAGCTACTGTACCCATTGCTACAGTACCGAAAGAAATAAGTCCCATAGGAACAATTCCTATAGCAATAATCCCCATAGGTGCTATTCCAATAGAGATGTAACCAGTAGGACTGATTCCAATGGAAATTAATTTATTTTTTTTAGTACCACATTCTCCCATAGGTTGAACATCAACAATTTTCTCTGCTCTTAATTTAGACATCATAAATCTACTATAATAAAAAAATTTATCACATCATATTCTACTTATAAGTATCTAAAATCGTCAAAAAATACTACATAAAACTTATTAGGTGATGTGTAATTTTCAGAATTATCTCAAATAATTTCGCTTAATAGAAATTAAAAACATTAAAAACAATCATTTCATTTAAAAATTTGTAATAGTAAATCTCAAATTTTTATTAATTAGAAAATTTATTTTCTATAATCTAGACATTACAGACATTATTAGTAATATTTCAAATGATTAAATTAGGAATCACAATTGCAGCAATTGCAACAGCAATAGTTCCCGAAGAAGGAAGTGTTGGGATAGTACGTTTATCAGGAGATGAAGCTTATACTATTGCAAAGAAAATATTTATAGCTCCTGGAAAACAGGAATGGAAAACCCATAAAGTTCTTTATGGTCATATTTGTTCTCCAAAAACTTTAAAAGTTATTGATGAGGCTTTGTTGATATTAATGTTAGCCCCTCGTTCCTATACACGTGAAGATGTTGTAGAATTTCATTGTCATGGAGGCATAATTGTTGTTCAACAAGTTTTACAGTTATGTTTAGAAGAAGGAGCTATATTAGCAGAGCCTGGTGAATTCACTCTAAGAGCTTTTCTTAATGGTAGAATCGATCTCACTCAAGCTGAGAGCATCTCAGAATTAGTCGGGGCAAAGTCATCTTTAGCTTCTCAAATAGCAATAGCGGGGATCCAAGGAAAGTTATCTAACCCTATTAAAGAATTACGACTTGATTGTTTAGAATTACTTTCTGAACTTGAATCAAGAATAGACTTTGAAGAGGATTTATCACCATTAAGTGAAACTTTAATTTCACAAAAAATACGTGATTTTTTGAATAGAGTTAAAAATTTACTATCCACCTCTAACACTGGAGAACTTTTACGAAGTGGACTTAAAATTGCTATCATAGGTCGTCCTAATGTAGGTAAATCTAGCCTTTTAAATGCTTGGAGTCGGACAAATCGGGCAATTGTAACTGATTTACCAGGAACAACTAGGGACATAATAGAATCCAATTTAGTAGTTCAAAATATACCTATTAAAATTTTAGACACAGCCGGGATTAGAAATACAGATAATCAAATAGAAAAAATTGGTGTTCAGAGAACACATCTAGCTGCGAGTCAAGCTGACCTTATACTATTAACAATTGATGCCCAGATAGGCTGGACCCAAGAAGAAATAGAGATTTATAAAAAGATAGAGCACCTTCCAATAATTTTAATAGTTAATAAAATTGACTTGACTATTCCTAATTTATCTATGATTCCTTCTAATATTCAAGAAGTTATTAAAATCTCTGCTATCAGAAATTCAGGAATTGATTTAATTGAAGAAGCTATTTTAAACTTTATAAATAAGAAGGGATTAATAGCAAAAAATATTGATTTTACTATTAATCAAAGACAGTTAGAAATTTTAATACGTGTTAAATTGGCTTTTGAAGATATTATAGAAACGATTAAAAATGAGCTTCCGCTAGATTTTATAACAATTGATTTACGTTCTGCTATTAAGATATTAGGAGAAGTTACAGGAGATGAAGTAACTGAAGACTTATTGAGTAAAATTTTTAGTACTTTTTGTATTGGTAAATAAATATATTTTTATCTAAAAAATTATAAATATTAACTTTCAAGAGTCTTCTTATTTTCTAGTTTTATTTCAAAGAATTTAAGTCCTGAAGCTCCTTTTCTATTTTTTCTTTATTTAACTTATTTCCGATAAATACCAATTTAGTTTCTTTTAACTCATCGGAGTCCCAAAAACGATCATAAAAGGTATTAAAGCGACTCCCTACTCCTTGTAGAACTAAACGCATGGGCTTATCGATAACATGGACGAATCCTTTGATACGGTAAATTTCATGATTTTCAATTAACTTCGATAAAGTGTTAATTAATATTTTTGGTTCATAAACTTTAGGTATGATGATTGTAATTGCATTAATATCATCATCATGATGATGTTCTTCCTCATCATGATGACTAGTTCTCGCTTCTAAGTTTTCTTCTACAGTTGCATTAAAACCCAATAAAATATCTATATCTATTTTTCCTTGATGACATGAAATAACTTTGACACCATTTCTTAATTTATTTGACAACCAATTTTTTATAGTTAATAACTCTTCTTCATTCACTAGATCGCATTTAGTCAATAAAACTAAATCTGCACAGGCTAGTTGATCTTCAAATAATTCTTCAATAGGAGTTTCGTGTTCTATACTGTCATCTTCATCTCTTTGAACTATCAAAGCATTCAAATTACTTACCAATTTACCAGAAGTTAATGCCTCACAATCTACCACAGTTACAACGCCATCTACGGTGGCATTATTTCTAATTTCTGGCCAATTAAAGGCTTGAACCAAAGGTTTTGGTAAAGCTAGTCCAGAAGTCTCTACAAGAATACAATCTAATGATGCTCGACGTTCTAAAAGTTTCTCAATGCTAGGATAAAATTCTTCTTGAACTGTACAACATAAACATCCATTCTTAAGCTCTATAATATTATCTTCAGGATTTTCACCTTCTTCACAAATTTGACAATTTTTTAATATATCTCCATCAACTCCCATTTCTCCAAATTCATTAACTAAAACAGCAATACGATGACTTTTATTATTCTGTAACAAATGTCGAATTATAGTAGTTTTTCCAGAGCCAAGAAATCCTGTTATTATTGTGGCTGGTATTTTATGCATAAGTTCATATTAGTAAGTCTTTTATAGATTAGTATAATAGTACTCTAATAAGTCTTAATTATTTATTTAAATAAGTAAATAGTAAATAAAATAAGAATTGTCTTTTAAGTATAGATAGTTATTTTATTTAATTAGATAAATAGATCTAATTAAAGCTATCTTTAAGCTGTCTAATCTTTTTAAATACTTTAATGGGATCATTTATTTCCAATATTCTTTGTAAAGAGCGATAATCACACCTTAAAAAAGGATTAGTTTTCTTTTCTTCTTGCAAAAAAGATGGAATAGTAGCTTTGTTATTCTTACGAAGATTAACTGCCTTCTCATAACGAATAAATAAATCATGGTTATCTTTCTCGATAGTTAAAGCAAATTTAAGATTATTTATAGTATATTCATGAGAGCACCAAACACGAGTTTCATCTGGTAAGTCTCTCAACTTTATTAGAGATTTATACATTGTTTCAGCAGTGCCTTCAAATAAACGTCCACATCCTCCTGCAAACAAGGTATCGCCACAAAATAGTTCTCCTGTCCTGTGATAAGGGCTTGGAGGAAAATAATATGCAATATGACCATTAGTATGACCAGGTATGAAAAATATTTCAGCATTTATGCTAACGAACTTTAATTGGTCACCTTCTCTTAAATAATAATTTTGTCCTGGAATTCTTCCTTTATCATATTCGCCTCCGTAGATAGAAACATCAGGAAATTTCTTTATTAAGTTCCTATTTGCTCCTACATGGTCTGGGTGATGATGAGTGTTTAGAATTGCTACTAATTTTGTTCTTGATTTCTCTAAGTAACTAATGATTACATCATAATCAGCTGGATCTACAACAATAGCAGTCCTATCTTTAAAGTTATGTAATAAAAAGATATAATTATCTGATAAAGCTGGCAAACGTTTAATATACATGGTAGTTAGATTAATGTTTAAAGTTAAAACTATTTTCTATAAAAAAGAAAAGAAAAAAAGAATATTTAACTAATAATATAAATCCCAGCAATTGTTTTAGAAACTAAAGATAAAAATGTTATGAGATAGTATTTGAATTATATTAAGTAGTTAAGATTTCTTAAATATTCTGTTATAAATGAAAGTTCCTGAATTCACTCAAAAACTTCGTCAGCTTACAACTATTAATATTCAAAATAATTGGTTTACAAATTCAGAAAAGATAAAAACAAATACGATTAGTCTCACTAATTTAAATTTGGTGAGAGTGGATAAAAAAGAATATTTAACTTGGAATGCAGGTAGTCAAATAAAGTGGTTGATACAGGAAGTTAATATTAAAGAGTTTTTGAACGGATATTCTTTAAAAGGATTCTCTTTAAGGTTATCACTAACTTGGTGGGCAGAGAAAGCTCAAATATTTGTTGATAAAAAACTAGTACAAGTAGGAGATTTATTTGATTCCTCAACAAGAATTTTATTAATCCCCTCAGTTAACAAAGAGCAAAAAATTGTTATTTCTTTATGCTTAACAAGTCCCAGCCATGATATTGGAGCATTAATGAAATCTCAACTTATCTATGAAAGCAATGATCACTTGAGTGATCCAGGCTTTTTTGCTGACGAAATAGATATACTTTACAAATACTTATGTACATTTAAGCCTAATAAAATTAAGCTTTTAGAGAAGCAAATTAATAAATTTAAATGGGAAAGTATCAATAATCCTGAACAATTCAATAGTCAAATACATCAGATGCGTTTGGCACTAATATCGTTAGGTGATGATATTAAAAAACGTAACTTTAATATTCTTGGACATGCACATCTTGATATAGCTTGGTTATGGACAATCAACGAAACTTGGGAAATAGGAAAGCGAACTTTTCAATCAGTTATTAATTTACAAAAAGATTTTAAAAACTTGACTTTTTGTCATACTTCTCCAGCTCTTTACGAATGGATCGAGAAAAAATACCCTGATCTTTTTCAAGAAATTGTAGTGCAGTCCAATAAAAATAAATGGGAGATATTGGGAGGGATGTGGATCGAACCAGAAGTTAATTTAATATCTGGAGAATCCCTTGTCAGACAACTTTTATATGGACAAAAGTATATTAAAGAAAAATTTGGAGAAACTACTAAAGTTGCTTGGTTACCAGATAGTTTTGGATTTTGCTCACAGTTACCACAAATATTTAAGCTAGCTGGAATAAATTATTTTGTCACAGGAAAGTTACATTGGGGGCGTACTGTTAAATTTCCTCATAATATCTTTTGGTGGAAATCTCTTGATGGTACAAAAATACTAACATTAATGTCTCCGCCAAACACAGAGGGCGTGGTAAATACTAATCCTAAAGTCATGACAGACTATAGTATTCAATGGGAGAAAGAGACTAATCTGAAAGAGATCTTTTGGATTCCAGGAATAGGAGATCATGGTGGTGGGCCAACTCGTGACATGTTAAAAGTTGTTAATCGCTGGAATAAATCTCCGTTTTTCCCTAATATTACTTTTACTACTGCTAAAAGCTACTTAGAAAAAATTTTCAATATAATAAAAGATAAATCTAATATCCCAATCTGGGATGATGAATTGTATTTAGATTTACATCGAGGTTGTTATACAACTCACGCAGATCAAAAGTATCTTAATCGTCGTACTGAAGAGTTATTGTATAAAGCAGAGCTCTGGACATCTATCGTTTCTATTATTGATAAAAAATTTGTTGATGAGAATATTAGAAATAACATAAAATCTTCATGGAAACAAACTTTACTAAATCAATTTCATGATATATTACCAGGAACCTCCACAAGAGATGTATTCATAGAAGCTAATAAAGGTTGGAAGAAAACGAAGTCAATTGCAGATAAAATTCTAAATAATGCTCTTAGAAACATCGTATCTTATATAGACTATCCTCCAGCTCCACATCCTTATGCTAAACCTATTGTCATTTTTAATCATTTAAATTGGGAAAGATCTGAGGTCGTTGAGATTAATATTAAAGATAACAATTATGAAATTTTTGATCTTAACCATAAGAAATTATGTACCCAAATAGTACAAAATAATAAATTATTATTTTGTGCTAATAACATTCCATCCATTGGGTATCGAATCTTTTGGATAGTTCCTTTTAGCGAAGCAACATTTATTAAAAAGAAAATTACAGAAAGAGAAGATTCCAATCTTATTTTAGAAAATAGTTTTTTAATAGTGGAGATTAATAAAAAAAATGGTAATATTGCGATGGTTTACGATAAAGTAAACCGTCGCAATATTCTAAAAGAAGAAGGTAATCAATTAGAAAGTTTTCAAGACAAAGGACAGTATTGGGACGCTTGGAATATTGATCCAGAATATAGTAAGCATTCTTTACCTAATGCAACATTGAAATCTATTGAGCTTTTAGAACAAGGCCCTATTCAATGGAAAATAAGAGTTGTTAAAGAAATTAAGCAGTCTAAATTTATTCAAGATTACATCTTACAGATAAATTCTCCTATCTTAAAAATTAAAACTACTGTTGACTGGAAAGAAACATATGTATTAGTTAAAGCTTCTTTTCACTTGAAAATTAGTGGTGATTATACTAGCTTTGAAGTTCCTTTCGGTTCTATAAAAAGAACAAACGTACGTAAAACAACCTATGAAAAAGCAAAATGGGAAGTTCCCAGCTTAAGATGGGCTGACATAACTGATAATAACGGCAATTATGGAGTTAGCTTACTAAATGATTGTAAATATGGTTATGATAGTGAAAAAGATTTATTGAGATTAACTTTATTAAAAAGTTCTAGATGGCCTGATCCAGATTGTGACAAAGGAGTACATCAATTTAGTTATGCCATCTATCCTCACAAAGGAACTACAAAAGAAGCAAAAACTGTACATAAGGCATACGAACTTAACATGCCATTACAAGTAATTACAATCGATAATCAATATAAATGTAAAGCTAAATTACCTCCTATTTTTTCTGGAATAAGCATTAATAATAATAATTTAATTTTGTCTGCGTTCAAACCTTCAGAGGATAAAAAATATGCTTACATATTAAGATGTTATGAATCTGAAGGAGAAAAAACTAAGATAGATTTTAAAAGCGATCTAGGGATAACACTAGACAAGAAAGTTGATCTATTAGAAGAAGAAGTTGATCAAAATAAATACCTGGCTGAACCTTGGGAGGTTATAAGTTTTATGTTTATAGATAAAAATTCTTATTATTAGCAAGTTATAGACACTATACTATATGGCACTCATTCAAACAAAAAATGTTAATGAATGAACTTTCATTTAATAAAATATTAATAATTATTATCGCTTAACCAAGTAATCGCTTTTCTTAATAGTTCTTCTGTATCCAATTTCTTTAATAAAAATTTGTTGTTATGTAAATAAGTAGTCGCAGTATCAACTTCTTTATGGCTGTAACCTAGAGATAGCAAGTTTAGTGTAATATTTTCCAACATACATTCAGATGAAATACAAGAAGGTGATTCTACTTTTACCTTAAATGACTCTATTAATTTTGATAATTTACTATTTAGTTCTAAAATTATTCTTTCAGCTGTCTTTCTGCCTACTCCAGGAGATTTAGATAATACCTTAACATCACCTGAACAAATTGCTTTAATTAACTCTTTTGAACCCAATGTGTTAAGCAAAGTAATTGACAGTTGAGCTCCAATACCACCAACACTTATCAAGTGGCGAAAAAGCTCTTGCTCCAATCTATCAATAAACCCATATAAAATTTGACAATCTTCTCGTATTTGTAGATGTATAAAGACTTGAATATAACTGGATTTTTTACTAGATAACTCTTGCTCTAGCCTCGAGGTGATTTGTAACTCATAACCTATCTGATTAACCTCCATAATTAAAATTATCCGGTTTTTAGTATCTTTTATAATTTCAATAAGATTTCCTTTAAGATAGTTAATCACAAGCGTCTGGTATGTGTTTTAATTAATAGTCTAATTGTCAAAATGTCGTTGGATTTCATAGTATCAAAAAAAATATAGGTTTAGCAATAATATCTTGTCTATGTTTAAATGTTTTACATTTAGTAACAATATTTTTTATAAAGCAATATCACTAATTGAAGCTAACTTTTAAAAAAATTAACTAAGTAACTTTAAAACTGTTTTTAATTATCGATTATCATTAATAACTTATTCTTTAAAAAACAAGTCACTAATATATTAACGTTGAAAATTAGTGTAGTTTGGTTGATAGTATAGACTCAAATATTATATCTACAATTTTTATTTTCTTATGGGTTAATAATTTTTTTGGTGGGGCAAGTCTATATTAAAACTTTATCCAGAAGAGGTTTCCCTTAATCACAATGTCAACTTAATCTTAATAATTGTTAAGCTTCTTTCTCAGAACATAGGTCTAACCTTTATTATTTATGATGAATGGAATGCTTTTGAATGCTTTGCTTGAAATTAAAATTAAAACAAGCATACTAAATGTTGTTATGTGGATAAAGCAACTCGCTTTATTAGCATGACACTGCACTCAAAAGAAAAACCTTAAATTTTATAAAGTTTATTGTCGAGAGAGAAGAACCCTCATGGCAAAAGGTACTGAGGCGAGAGCTAAGGTTATAGTAGATACCGATCCAGTGTCCACCTCTTTTGAAAAATGGGGTGAGCCAGGGCATTTTGATCGCACTTTAGTTAGAGGTCCCAAAACTACTACTTGGATTTGGAACCTTCATGCTAATGCACACGATTTTGATAGTCAAACTGATGATTTAGAAGATGTCTCGCGGAAAATTTTCAGCGCGCACTTTGGTCATCTAGCCGTTATTTTTGTTTGGCTAAGCGGCATGTTTTTTCATGGCGCAAAATTTTCCAATTATGAAGCGTGGTTAACTAACCCAACACTTATTAAGCCTAGTGCTCAAGTTGTTTGGCCAGTTGTAGGTCAAGGAATTTTAAACGGAGATATGGGTGGTGGTTTTCATGGTATTCAGATCACCTCTGGTCTGTTTTATTTATGGAGATCCTCAGGTTACACCAACAGCTATCAACTTTACGCTACTGCCATTGGCGCATTAGTCATGGCTGCTTTAATGTTATTTGCTGGATGGTTCCATTACCATAAAAAAGCTCCTAAGCTTGAATGGTTTCAGAATGTGGAATCTATGCTTAACCATCATGTAGCAGGAATATTAGGATTAGGCTGTCTTTCTTGGGCAGGTCACTTAATTCATGTTTCTCTGCCAGTTAATAAGTTATTAGATGCTGGGGTAGCTATAGAAGATATTCCCCTTCCTCATGAGTTTTTTGATCCTAGCAAAATGGCCGAACTATATCCAAGTTTTGCTGATGGAATAACTCCTTTCTTTACTCTAAATTGGGGAGCTTATTCAGATTTCTTAACTTTTAATGGTGGACTAAATCCACAGACAGGAAGTTTATGGTTGACTGATATAGCTCACCACCATTTAGCAGTTGCTGTTCTTTTTCTAATTGGTGGTCATGTTTACAGAACCAATTGGAATATTGGGCATGGAATGAAAGAGCTTCTCGATGCTCATCAAGGTCCTCTTACGGGAGAAGGGCACAAAGGCTTATATGAAATTTTAACTACTTCATGGCACGCCCAGTTAGCAATTAATTTGGCGTTATTAGGATCTTTAAGTATCATAATAGCCCAGCATATGTATGCTATGCCTCCTTATCCTTACCTGGCAATTGATTATGCGACTCAACTATCTTTATTTACCCACCATATGTGGATTGGTGGATTTTTAATAGTTGGTGCTGGTGCACATGGTGCGATCTTTATGATAAGAGATTACAACCCTGCTCAAAATGTCGATAATCTATTAGATCGAGTAATTCGTCATCGTGATGCAATAATTTCCCATCTTAATTGGGTTTGTATGTTTCTTGGTTTTCATAGTTTTGGACTTTATGTTCACAATGACACTATGAGAGCATTAGGACGTCCACAAGACATGTTCTCTGACTCAGCTATTCAATTACAACCAATTTTTGCACAATGGTTGCAAAATATTCATTCACTTGCACCTAGCGGAACAGCCCCTCATGCATTGGCAACTGCTAGTTATGCTTTCGGTGGTGATACTATTGCTGTTGCTGACAAAGTTGCTATGATGCCTATTACTTTAGGAACAGCTGATTTCATGATTCATCATGTTCATGCTTTTACTATTCATGTAACTGTTCTTATTCTGCTTAAGGGAGTTCTTTACGCTCGTAGTTCTCGTCTTATTCCTGATAAGAATGAATTAGGTTTCAGATTCTCTTGTGATGGTCCTGGCCGAGGTGGTACCTGCCAAGTTTCTGGTTGGGACCATGTATTTCTTGGACTATTTTGGATGTATAATTCCATTTCTGTAGTTATTTTCCACTTCTCTTGGAAAATGCAGTCAGATGTTTGGGGAACAGTATCTTCTAGTGGAGATGTTACACACACTACTTTAGGTAACTTTGCACAAAGTGCTATTACCATTAACGGTTGGCTAAGAGACTTCCTTTGGGCACAGTCAGTTAACGTAATTAACTCCTACGGTTCTGAATTATCAGCGTATGGAATCATGTTCTTAGCTGGTCACTTTGTCTTTGCTTTTAGCTTAATGTTCCTATTTAGTGGACGTGGCTATTGGCAAGAACTTATTGAGTCTATTGTTTGGGCTCATAATAAGTTGAATGTTGCACCTTCTATTCAACCTCGTGCTTTAAGTATTATTCAAGGACGAGCTGTTGGAGTAACCCATTTCTTATTGGGGGGAATTGTAACTACTTGGGCATTCTTCTTAGCAAGAAGTTTATCACTTTAATTTGTGGCAAAAGGATTAGAAAGATAAACTCAATGAGTAACTCTTTTCTATCTGTCCTTTACCCAATTTTGAAAAATCTAAACGATTAATTAATATCGTTTCTTTTCTAATAAGTCTTTAGTTATAAAAACTAATGGCATTTAGAAAATAAATAGCACTTTTGCAACAGCCTCATTGTTTTAGAGAGGAGAATTTCCTAAAAAGCTATGGCAACTAAATTTCCAAAATTTAGCCAGGATCTCGCTCAGGATCCAACTACCCGTCGGATCTGGTATGGAATGGCTACGGCCCACGATTTTGAAATCCATGATGGAATGACCGAAGAAAATCTTTATCAAAAGATTTTCGCTTCTCACTTTGGTCATCTTGCTATCATATTTTTGTGGACTTCCGGTACCCTTTTCCACGTAGCCTGGCAAGGTAACTTCGAACAATGGATCACAGATCCTACTAATATCCATCCTATCGCTCATGCGATATGGGATCCACATTTTGGTAAAGGCGCAATTGATGCCTTTACACAAGCCGGTGCTTCTTCTCCTGTTAATATCGCTTATTCAGGTGTTTATCACTGGTTCTATACAATTGGTATGACAAGCAATAGCGAACTCTATCAAGGTTCTATCTTTCTTTTGATCCTTGCTTCACTATTTTTGTTTGCTGGTTGGTTACATTTACAACCTAAGTTTCGTCCAAACTTAGCTTGGTTTAAAAATGCTGAATCTCGTTTAAACCATCATTTAGCTGGTTTATTTGGTGTAAGTTCTTTAGCCTGGGCAGGTCACTTGATTCATGTTGCAATTCCTGAATCTCGCGGTCAACATGTACGTTGGAATAACTTCTTGTCTACTCCTCCTCATCCAGCAGGCCTAGAACCATTTTTTACAGCTAATTGGAGTGTTTACGCACAAAATCCTGATACTGTTAACCATGTTTTTGGCACAGCTGATGGTTCAGGGACAGCGATCCTAACCTTCCTAGGAGGTTTTCATCCTCAGACTGAATCACTATGGTTAACTGATATAGCTCATCATCATTTGGCAATTGCAGTAATATTAATTATTGCAGGTCATATGTACAGAACTAATTGGGGAATTGGTCATAGCATTAATGAGATACTTGAAGCTCATAATCCTCCTCTTAGTGATCCATTCCATCATGGAAGATTAGGTGCTGGTCATCGTAATATGTATGACACAGTAAATAACTCTCTTCATTTTCAACTTGGTTTAGCATTAGCTTCTTTGGGAACCATTACTTCCCTAGTGGCACAACATATGTATGCCATGCCTTCTTATGCTTTTATAAGTCAAGATCATACTACTCAAGCCGCTCTTTATACTCATCATCAATACATAGCTGGATTCTTGATGGTAGGCGCTTTTGCTCATGGTGCAATCTTCTTTGTACGTGATTATGATCCTGAAAGCAATAAAGATAATGTTCTGGCTCGAATGCTAGAGCACAAAGAAGCAATTATTTCACATTTAAGCTGGGTCTCATTATTCCTTGGTTTCCATACCTTGGGATTATATGTCCATAATGATGTAGTGGTAGCTTTTGGTACTCCTGAGAAACAAATTCTAGTTGAACCAATATTTGCTCAGTTCATACAAGCAGCTTCAGGAAAAGTTCTATATGGTTTTGATGTCTTACTATCTAGTCCTGACAGCATGGCCTCTACTGGAGCTGCATATTTACCAAACTGGTTAGAAGCAGTTAACAGTGGAAAGAACTCATTATTTCTTGACATTGGTCCTGGCGATTTCTTAGTACATCATGCTATTGCTCTTGGTTTACACACCACAGTTTTGACTTTGGTTAAAGGAGCATTGGATGCTAGAGGTTCTAAGTTAATGCCTGATAAGAAAGATTTTGGCTATGCTTTTCCTTGTGATGGGCCTGGCCGTGGAGGTACTTGTGATATCTCTGCTTGGGATTCTTTCTATTTAGCAATGTTCTGGATGCTTAATACAATAGGATGGGTAACTTTCTATTGGCATTGGAAACATTTAGGCATATGGTCTGGTAATGTAGCTCAATTTAATGAAAATTCAACCTATATAATGGGTTGGTTACGTGATTATCTCTGGGCCAATTCAGCTCAGCTAATTAATGGATATAACCCATATGGAACAAATAACTTGTCTGTCTGGGCTTGGATGTTCCTACTTGGACATCTAGTTTGGGCAACTGGTTTTATGTTCTTAATTTCTTGGCGTGGTTATTGGCAAGAATTAATTGAGACAATTGTTTGGGCTCACGAACAGACACCTCTAGCTAACCTTGTACAATGGAAAGACAAACCAGTTGCTCTTTCTATCATACAAGCTCGTTTAGTTGGTTTGACACACTTCACAGTGGGCTATGTACTAACTTATGCTGCTTTTCTTATTGCTTCAACAGCTAGTAAGTTTGGTTAAAATAATCTAAATAGACATTTAAAGCATAAATCAGTTTAAAAGACAAATTCTTCTATCTAAGGATAGAAGAATTTGTCTTTTAAACTGATTTATGCTTTAAATGTCTATTTAGATTAAAAATAGTGCAGAAATCCTATCACAAAACGATAACTAAAAAGAGTAAAAACATAAATACTATCTATTTATGTTTTTACTCTTTTTACATAACCAATTAGAAATAGGCGTTGCAAGATCGATTCTCTCACGACTATTAATATTAATAGACACATGAGTAGTTTTAGCTATCGCAGAATATTTATTAGGAAATGACTCAGAAACTACGTGATAGATGATGCTAAACTCAGTATTATCATAATCAAGAACTGAAATATCTAACCGTAAACTACACCCACAAAATAAAGGCTGATAAAAATCAATTTCAGCATGAGTAATAGGAATAGCTATTTCGGTATTCGAAAATAAGTTTTTAAGATTAATTCCTACTAACTGAAGCTCTCTCTCATAAGCTTCATGACAAATTGATAATAAAGAGGAAAAGTATACAACTCCTGCTGCATCAGTGTCTGAAAGATAAATAGTTCGATAATAACTCATTTACTTACTATATATTAATTAAATTAGCAATTTTAAATATTAATATTATTAGGCAGTAAATTATTAGAATATTTAATAGTTACATATACTAATGTCATACCTAATAGTACGGTAGACATGATAGTAGGGAAAAAATTGAGTATTTTTAAAATGATAATACTCAAACCTAAACAATTAGCTATTAAGATAAAAAATCTTTGGGAAATACTACAACGTTCAATTGATATTGTTTCTGAAATTAAAATATTTATTTTTGCAAAAGAATTAAAAAATATTAGACTTATCAAAATTATTACTATACTCCAATCTCTAGAAAGAGATACTAAATAAAAACCTAGTAACTCTAAAACGACAGTAATACTCGTAATAATCAAAAAGTTATCAAGTTGAGTATCTTTTAAATATCTTTTAGATATTCTAATATTTGTAAAATCTACTATGGCCATCTTTGCCTGTTCTAAGCACATTATAAAAATAGTTAAGCATAAAACTTTATTATTCCAGCCTTCAGTCGTAATAATCTGGCAAAAACTATTTATTCCAGCAAAAAAAAATAGTAAAAATATCATAGTATTTAATTTTTAGCAAAAGATTTGATTACAGTAATTTAACTTAAAATTAACTATAATCGCTTATTTCTTATATTCATTTAAATAACCTTCAAATATAATAATTATTCGAAAAGCTCTATTGTCCATTTTTAGTATGTTGATATCATATCTATAAATACTGATGACAGCATAGAAAAAAATTAAATTTAAAATATATAGAAATAAAATATTATAAAATGCAAAGGAAAAGGTGACTCATATGAAAACTTTTCTACAGAATAAATCATTTGATAAAGTCATTCCTTTGAAAAAAAAAATTTTGCTAGTAGAAGGAATGAGGTGCTCTGCTTGTGTTATCACCATTGAAAAAGCGATTCAACAAATTCCTGGAGTTCAAAGATGTAGTACTAACTTTGCATTAAGAAAAGTTACTATTTTTTATAGTCCTCATAAAACAAATATAAAAAAAGTTGTTGCTGTTATTACGAAGATAGGATATCAAGCCTATATCCTGGATACTAATAATAAAAAATCAAGTAGTGATACAGAGGCTGAAAAACGTCACTCTTTATCAAGAAAAGTAATTCTTGGGAGTATTATAAGCTTAATATTGCTAACTATCTCTCTACCAAGAATGATTGGGCTATCCACTTCTCTAGTTCCTGATTATTTAGATAATCCTAAGTTACAGCTAATTTTAAGTAGTCCAGTAATTTTTTGGTGTGGAGAGTCTTTCTATAGGGGAGCAATTAAATCTCTACACCGATTAACTGCCAATATGGATACATTGGTAACAATAGGAACAGGAACAGCTTTTTTGTATTCTGTTTTTATAACTTTTTTCCCTAATATCTTGATTTCTCATGGACTCACTACTTATGTTTATTATGAAACATCGGTAGTTGTTATCACTTTGATTTTATTAGGTCAACTGTTAGAGAGTAATGCGCGTGAAAAAACTATAGAAACAGTTAAAAATTTAATAGGCTTACAAGCAAAAACTGCTCGAGTAATACGTCAGGATATAGCTCAAGATATTGCAATTGATAATGTCTTAATCAACGATATTATTCTCGTGCGTCCAGGAGAAAAAATACCAGTCGATGGAAAAATTATTGAGGGACAATCAACTATTGATGAATCGATGATTACAGGAGAGAGTTTTCCCGTAGAAAAAACAACTGGAGATCAAGTTATAGGAGCTACGATTAATAAAACTGGAAGTTTTAAATTTCAAGCCCAAAGAATTGGAATAGACACTGTACTCTCACAGATTATTCAGTTAGTAGAAGATGCGCAAAATAGTAAAGCACCTATCCAAAAGATAGCTGATATTGTTATTAGTATTTTTGTCCCTGTAGTTATAGCGATTGGAATAATTACTTTTTTAAGTTGGTTAATATTTGCTCACAACCCATCCTTAGCAATAATAACAGCAATTAATGTTTTGATTATTGCTTGTCCTTGCGCCCTAGGTCTAGCAACGCCTACCTCAATAATAGTAGGAACTGGAAAAGGTGCAGAACAGGGAATCTTAATTAAGGGAGCAGATAGTTTGGAATTAATACATAAACTACAAGTAATTGTATTAGATAAGACAGGAACAATTACTGAGGGACATCCTAAAGTTACCAATTATGTAGTTTTCAACAATGAAAGCAAAATTCATTCTCTTATGATGGTTGCAGCAGTTGAAAAATATTCTGAACACCCTTTGGCAGAGGCGATTATTAATTATGCTAATTCCTTAAAGATTAATTATGACTCGTTAAATGTTAAAAACTTTAAGACATTGATTGGCCTGGGAGTACAAGGCAAGATTAATGAAGATTTAGTGCAAATTGGAACGCAATATTGGATGCAAGAGCTAGAAATCAATATTAATAATTTTTTATACCAATCAAATAAGTTAGAGAAGCAAGCAAAAACAATCGCTTGGATAGCAATTAATGGAAAAATAGAAGGTCTACTTGCAATATCCGATACTGTTAAGCCATCATCTATTGAAGCTATCAGATATTTTAAAAAATTGGGTCTGCAAGTAATTATGCTTACTGGAGATAATTTGCAAACTGCTAAATCAGTAGCTACTGAAGTTGGTATATATAAATTTTTTTCACAGGTAAGTCCTAATAGAAAGGCAGAAAAAATTCAGGAAATTCAACAATCATTTAAAAAAATTGTTGGAATGATTGGAGATGGTATCAACGATGCTCCTGCACTAGCGCAAGCAGACGTTGGTATTGCGATCGGAACAGGAACAGACATTGCAATTTCAGCCAGTGACATTACTTTAATTTCAGGAGATTTAAGAAAAATCGTAGTAGCAATTCAACTAAGTCATGCAACTATGAATAACATTCGCCAGAATTTATTTTTTGCCTTTATATACAACATAATAGGAATCCCTATTGCTGCAGGAATTTTGTATCCATCGTTTGGCATCTTATTAAATCCTATGATAGCTGGAGCAGCGATGGCTTTTAGTTCATTATCTGTAATATCTAATGCTCTAAGATTAAAAAAATTTAATCCTAAAAATTATTCCGTTTAGGATTAAATAATAATAAATCAATTGTATTAAGAAGAATAGTTTAATTACTATTGTTTTCTATAAATATCTAATGTTGGAAAATAAGTAACTAATGTAAAAATATTTTTTGCCTCATAATATTTTCTTTGTGAATAGTTAGAAAAAAAATAACCCTCATTGCTAAAAAATTATGAGAGTTATTTTTTCACTAGTTAATAATTTAAGGATTACGTTCTTTCTTCAATAACTTGATCAATCAAACCATACTTTTTAGCTTCTTCTGCAGATAGAAAATAGTCTCTATCTGTATCTCGCTCAATTTTTTCAAGAGGTTGTCCACATTTACTAGCTAAGATACTATTTAATTGAGCGCGAATGCGTAATATTTCATTAGCTTCAATTTCAATATCTGATGCCTGGCGTCGTCCAGTACCTCCCATAGGTTGATGGATCATGATTCGAGCATGAGGTAATGCTAAACGTTTCCCTGGAGTTCCTGCTGCTAATAAAAATGATCCCATAGAAGCAGCTAAGCCGACACAAATAGTGACTACATCTGATTTAATGTATTGCATTGTATCAAATATAGCCATACCAGCTGTTACAGAGCCACCAGGAGAATTTATGTAAAGATAAATCGGTTTACTTGAGTCTTCGGAATCAAGATATAATAAGAGAGCAACAATACGGTTAGCAATACCATCAGTTACTTCTTGACTAAGAAAAATTATTCGTTCTTGACCTAGGCGAGTATAAATATCTATCCATCGTTCATACTGACTACCAGGAAGACGATAAGGAACACTAGGAATACCAATGGGCATAATAACTTTAAATAAATATTGGGATAGTCTTAAGAATAAGCCAGTAATTAATTAATAAGGCTGGCAGATTTTGGAAGTTCTTTAGTACTCTCTAGTACCCGATCAATCAGTCCGTATTCTTTTGCCTTTTCGGGTGTTAGATAGAATGTGCGGTCCATATCTTGAGATATTTTGTCAACAGCTTGTCCTGTATTTTTAGAAAGAATTCGCAACATAGTGCTTTTATTTCTTAATACTTCTTTAGCTCGAATTTGGATATCTGTTGCTTGACCTTGTGCACCTGAACGGTTCTGATTTAGAACAATAGTTGCATGAGGAAGGCTTGCTCGACAACCTTTTGTCCCTGCAGATAATATCATAGCTGCAGTACCCATCGCTTGACCGATACAAATAGTATGAATTGCGGGTTTTACATAATTCATTGTATCGCAAATTGCGAAAGCTTCTGTTTCAAAGCCGACTGCATCTCCAGTGTGCCAAGATGTACCTGTAGAATTAATGTAAAAAAAAATAGGTTTATCTGGGTTATCAAATTGCAAATAAAGCAATTGAGCGATGATAAGTTGGGTAACATCAATTCCAACTTGTTGTTTAACTTCATCAGAAGAAAAAAGAGGTAACCCTAGGTAAATAATACGCTCTTTAAGCAGTAGAGATTCTAAATCCGGTGGAGGAGTGCGAAAACTGGCATCTCCATGGTAAGCGGACTGAACAGCCTTAATTTCCATTGGATAGTTTTTTTATCTAAACAAACGGTGAGTAAAAAATACTCTAATCTTGATTTTAACGAATTCTAAAAATAATCCATCAAAAGCAAAAATTCTCTAAAGCTTCAATTGATAATTGAAACTAAGGTAAGATTAAAAAGCGAAACTTTTATACTAAATCATACTTTTTGCACATACACCATTATAGTATATTTCTTGTTACATTAAATAAATTAAAAAATCACTATTTCTATTAATTTTTTTGGTTATCTACAGTAAATAATGTTAGAAAAAAATAAGCTTAAATATTTTCTATCGACAAAGCCTTTTTATGTCTGTCAAAATAGCTCTATAGATAATGATTTATTTCAACAATAAGTCAAATTTTATTAAAGCTGTTATCATACATAAAAAATGATTTTTGGTTCAAGTAATCTAGAAAAGACAAATTAACTTAAGTTTAGTTATCTTAATAAAACCTCGCCGAAAGAAGGATTTCACTGAACATTAGTAAAAGTGATTTTTGAAAATTCTACTATTACTACTACTTTTTTAAAAATAAAATTCCTATTTCTTAGAGTTTATATTTGTTTTTTAAAAAAATTAGTAGAGGCAAGGAAAGAAAATCATCGAATAAAATTGAAGAATTGCGGTAAATTTTTACAAACCGTAATACAATAGACACCATCTTTAATGAAAATCTGTCTTCAACTCGAAACTCTCATGGTAAAGTCCAAAATTTTCGTTTGCCAGAAACTTCATAATAATTTATTAGGATCTTACAAGTTAAATAAGTGTATGTTAGTGCTTAAGTTGGCGTGAGGAGTGAAATTAATTAATGAATTTGCAAAATGATGCTCTAAAGGCTCTCAAAGAAACTAGTAGAACCTTTTATATACCAATCAGTCGTCTTCCTGATAATTTGCGTGAGGCCGTCGCTTCCGCTTATCTCTGTATGCGTGCTATCGATGAAGTTGAAGATCATCCTGAAATTGAAAACTTCATCAAGGCTAAGATTTTGCGACAAATGAGTCTTAATCTACAAGCTGTCAATGAAAAATCAGGAGTTAAAGATTTTTCAGCAGATTTAGCACCTTATAGCAATGTCTTACCAGATGTTAGTTTACAGTTAGGAAAATGGGCATTGCTAGCCCCTAATACTATTGCGCCTCGGATTTGGGACGCGACGGCAGCAATGGCTGATAGAATGGCTTACTGGACAGAGAATAATTGGACGATTCGTACGGAAGCTCACCTAAATCAATACACTTTTAGTGTAGCTGGTGCAGTAGGAATACTATTATCAGATTTATGGTCATGGCATGATGGTACTCAAACAAATCGTCAGCATGCTATTGGTTTCGGTAGAGGGTTACAAGCTGTTAATATCATCCGTAATCATCGGGAAGATTTGAATCGTGGAGTAAGCTTTATTCCTCAAGGTTGGCACATAAAAGATGTATATAAATATGCTCGCTATAATCTTACTTTAGCAGATCTTTATACTAAATCTCTTAGTTCAGGACCTGCACTAGACTTTTGTAAAATTCCTTTGGCTTTAGCTCATGGAACATTAGATGTAATAGCTCTAGGAAAAGATAAACTTAGCCGTAGTGATGTAATGGCTTTAGTACAACAAGTAACACACTAAACCGCCAACGAAGAGAATTTTAGCCTAGTTATCTATTAGATTGTTTAATTAAACAAAAAACAACAATATGAAATCTGCTAAATAGCTTCAAACAAATTTACTTATTTTACTTAACTATTTAAAAATAGTTATATTAAAAGCTAGTGATTTTTAACTATTTTAGGCTAAAGTTCACTTTTATTCGATTTCCGTTAATCTTAAATCCTACCTTTTTTAATTCAAGATTTGTTAGGATAGTAGGCTAAGGCACATTAAAGTAGTATCTAATGCTATTTTTCCTAATTATTTTAAAGTTATAAAGGAAGTGGGTCATTACCCCACTTCCTTTATTGTCTGATATTTTTTAAGTAATGACTCATTTATTAATTCAACAAATTATTAGTTTAACAACTCCCATTATCAAAGAAATGGGAATAGATATAGTGAATGTAGCTTTTCAAACCAATAAGCGTCCTTCTGTTTTACGATTTGATATTTCTAATTCTACTAAAGATATCAGCTTGGATGATTGTGTAAAAGTAAGCCGATCTCTAGAATCTATTTTAGATGAGACTGCTATTATTCCATATGCTTATGTTTTAGAAGTTTCAAGTCCTGGCATATCTCGATCTTTAAATACTGAAAGAGATTTTCTTACATTCCAGGGGTTTGACATTAGTATCACAACAAGTTCTTCCTATTTAAATAAAAAAGAATGGCGAGGAAAACTTCAAAAACGAGATTCTGAAACTATTTATCTTAACTGTAAAGGTAAAATAGTTTCCATTCCACGTTCTTTAGTAGTTCAAGTCCAATTAACAGACTGATACACACTAGATTTATATAATTTATATATTTAGGAGATTTTTTTATGTCCCTGGTCAGTTTACCTGGATTAATCAATATGATTGGAGAAATTAGTCAACGTCATAATTTACCCAAATCTGCTGTTCAAGAGGCCTTGAGAGAGGCTCTTTTGAAAGGTTACGAACGTTTTCGGCGCTCTCAGAATTTAGACCGTCAACCCTTTTACGATGAATATTTCGATAATTTCGAGGTTGAATTAGATACAGAAGAGGAAGGGTTTAGGATTTTATCCACGAAAAAAATTATGGAAAACGTGGAAAATATTGATCACCATATCTCTCTCCAAGAAGTACAGGAAGTAGCTTCTGAAGCTCAGCTTGGTGATGAAGTCGTATTAGATGTGACACCTGAACAAAAAGACTTCGGCCGAATGGCCGCTATTCAGACCAAGCAAGTACTTTTACAGAAACTGCGGGATCAACAAAGAAAGCTTATCCAAGAAGAATTTCAAGAATTAGAAGGTACAGTCCTTAGTGCTAGAGTTTTGCGTTTTGAACGCCAAGATATTATCGTTGCTGTTCAAAGTACTTTTGGTCAGCCTGAAGTAGAAGCAATTATTCCTAAGCGGGAGCAATTACCAAATGATAATTATCGAGCTAATTCATCTTTTAAAATACTTTTGAAAAAAGTAAGAGAAGGATCTCATCGTGGTCCACAGCTTTTAGTATCTCGTGCAGCAGCAGGATTAGTAGTAGATATGTTTTCTGTAGAAGTTCCTGAAATTGAGGAAGATATAGTAAGAATCGTTGCTGTTTCTAGAGAAGCTAATCCTCCTTCTCGCTATGTTGGTCCTAGAACTAAAATTGCTGTAGATACTTTAGAAAGAGATGTTGATCCTGTGGGTGCCTGTATTGGCGCACGAGGCTCTAGGATTCAAGCAGTTGTCAATGAGCTAAGGGGAGAAAAGATAGATGTTATTCGCTGGTCTCCTGATCCAGGTACTTATATAGCTAATGCTCTCAGTCCTGCTCGTGTGGATGAAGTAATATTGATTAGTCCCGATGAGAGGCATGCTCTAATATTAGTTGCAGAGGATCAGCTTAGTCTAGCTATTGGTAAAGAAGGACAAAACGTAAGATTAGCAGCACGATTAACAGGATGGAAAATTGATATTAAAAATACTATTGCCTATAGAGAAGAATTAGAAAATCAACAATTTGAAAATTAATGAGCTTAAAATGGTAAAAAATTAATTTCATATAGGATAAATCTTTCACAATAAACCAATCTAAATCATAATGGAAGCAAATTATCGACGTTGTATTAGCTGTCGTTGTATTAATCATAAAGAGACATTTTGGAGAATAGTAAAAGTCTATTTATCTCAAAAGGTACAATTAGATAAGGGAATGGGAAGATCAGCCTATTTATGTCCTAATGAAACTTGTTTAGCCATCGCTAGTCAAAAAAATCGTCTAGGACGAGGATTAAGAACTTCAATCCCTCAAGACATCTATAAGAAATTATGGGAACGTTTAGAAAATGAAAGTGCTTAGAAAAGTTTATTTCAGATTATCTATTAGTTTCATAAATCCGAATATAATTTTCTTAAAAATTTGGATACAAAAAATAGTATTCTCATAGATGTAGAAGAGAAAATTGTTTTCATAATCATGATTATAAAATTTTACTCATATAGCTTTACAAAGAGCTTCTTTGTCAACCTTGTCGAGAAACTCAGCATTTATAATAGCCAAACTTAGTTAGGGGGATAGTGGATGAACAACGTACATAAAGTAAGAATTTACGATTTATCAAAAGAATTAAATCTAGAAAACAAAGAGATTCTAGAAATTTGTGCTCAACTTAATATTGCTGTAAAAAGTCATAGTAGTACAATTACAGAATCACAAGTTGAGCGAATTAAGGTAATGGCAGAAAAATACATTACAAAGCAAGGAACATCTCAAATAAACGACATCAACATATCAAGTGAAAAAAAGCAGCAAATTCTAGCTATTCACCATAAACAAATTCACTCATCTTCTACTGAAGATGAATCTGATGATCAATTAAATTATTTAGAGAATCCACAAACGGCTATCTCACCACAGTCACCAACGGCTCCAAAACCACCTCAAAAACCAATTTCACCAACATCAATAAAATCACCAAAAGCTGATCGAGGTAGCCTATCTAAACCCTCGATTTTAACAGAAAAATCTAAGCCAGAAATTATAGATTCTGATCTATCAGAAGCTCCTCGATTAGAAATATCTTCTAAAGAAAATTTTGAAAAGCCTACTAATAAACCAAGTAGAGTAAAACCATCTTTAGAAGGAAAAAATAAAATCAAACTTCCAAAGAGAGTTTCTAAAAGTATTTCTCTTAAATCAAAAGAAAAATCAGACACACCAGACATTACGACTGAAATTCAGCTGAAGAAAAACCTAAAAAAACCTAGTATTGGAAAACCAGATCTGAAAAAGCCCTCTTCTCATCCAGCAGAAGAAGAGAAAAAAAATACTGTAACTTTTTCTACTCTTGATTCATCTTCAATAATTGAAGATGATGATGATGAAAATGATGAAACCGATGAAATACTTGATATTGAACTCAAGCCCAAACCTCAATTAAAACGACCTGCACCACCACGAATTTCTAAGAAAAAGGCTTGGGAAGAAGAAGAGGATGAGGGAAATAAGGCAAAAACAAATAAGGCAAGTACTAAGGCAAAACGCCGTTTTCAAACAATTGAAGATGAAGATGATGATTTTGAATCAGGATCAGATCTTAATACTGTCTCCCTAAGTCTAAGTCTTTCTATAGCTCGTCCGCCAAAACCAAAATCTGATCTTCAAGTAAATGAGGTAGTTCATAAACCTAAAAAGCCAACTTTAAAAACAATTGGTTCAACGACTGAGCGTAATCGTTCTGAGCGCAAAGAACGTCAAGAAGCTCCTCGCCTACCAGAAAAAATAATTCTTGAAAAGAATCTTACAGTGAGAGAACTATCAGAGCGTTTATGTATATCAGAAACAGAAATTATTAAACTTTTATTTACTAAGGGAATTGCAGTAAATATCACTCAAACCTTGGATCAAGAGACGGCTAAAATGGTTACGGAATCATTTGGAGTTATTGTAGAAATTCCAGACGAGAAATCTGCAGCTATAAAAAATACAGAAATGCTTGACGAAGCAGATCTTGATCAGCTTAAACGACGTCCTCCTGTAGTTACGATAATGGGCCATGTAGATCATGGTAAAACAACACTTCTTGACTCTATACGTGAAACAAAAGTAGCGCAGGGAGAGGCAGGTGGTATTACGCAACATATTGGCGCTTACCATGTAGATATTAAGCATGATAATAAAAAACAACAACTAGTATTTTTAGATACACCTGGTCATGAGGCGTTTACAGCAATGCGGGCTAGAGGAGCTAGAATAACAGACATAGCTATTCTCGTAGTAGCAGCCGATGATGGTGTACAACCTCAGACTAGAGAAGCTATTAGTCATGCCAAAGCAGCTGAAGTTCCAATTGTTGTAGCTATAAATAAAATTGATAAATTAGAATCAAATCCAGATCGTATTAAACAGGAACTATCAGATTTAGGTCTCGTACCGGAAGAATGGGGTGGCGACACTATAATGGTTCCAGTAAGTGCTCTCAAGGGCGATAATCTTGATCAGTTATTAGAAATGTTAGTTTTAGTATCTGAAATTGAAGAGTTATCAGCTAATCCTAATCGCTTAGCCAAAGGAACAGTAATTGAGGCTCATTTAGATAAAAATCGAGGTCCAGTAGCAACATTATTGATACAAAACGGTACTCTACGAGTAGGTGATGCTCTCGTTGCCGGTCCTGTCTTTGGGAAAATACGTGCGATGATAGATGATCGAGGAAACAAAGTTAAAGAAGCCTCTCCTTCTTTTGCAGTCGAAATTCTTGGATTAAGTAGTGTACCAGCTGCGGGAGATGAGTTTGACATTTATTCAAGTGAAAAAGAAGCACGTTCTATCGCTGATAAAAATGCTCAAAATAGTCGTCAGACCAGACTACAGCAGGCCTTGTCTTCACGTCGTGTCACTTTAAGTACCTTATCAGCTCAGGCTCAAGATGGAGAGTTGAAAGAATTAAATCTCATCCTTAAAGCTGATGTTCAGGGATCTATTGAAGCCATTTTAGGTTCCTTAGAACAGTTACCTCAAACTGAAGTACAAATACGTGTTTTACTAGCTGCTCCAGGAGAAGTAACAGAAACAGATGTCGATCTTGCCGCTGCAAGTGGTGCAGTCATTATTGGATTTAATACTAATTTAGCTAATGGTGCCAGAGCTTCTGCCGATCAAGAAGAGGTAGATATCAGGGAATACGATATTATTTATAAGCTCTTAGACGATATTCAAGGAGCTATGGAAGGTCTTCTTGAACCTGAAGAGATAGAATCTCCTCTAGGACAGGCTGAAGTTCGGGCTGTTTTCCCAGTAGGTAGAGGAGCTGTCGCAGGTTGTTACGTATTGTCTGGTAAAGTTGTCCGTAATCGTTTCATTCGAGTTGTTCGAGATGGTAATACAGTTTACCAAGGAACATTAGATTCCTTAAAAAGGATGAAAGAAGTTGTCAGAGAAGTAAATTCAGGTTACGAATGTGGTATAGGTATTGATAAGTTTAATAATTGGAACGAAGGTGATACGATTGAAGCCTTTGAAATGATTATGAAACGTCGTACTCTAATTGGAAGAACTACATAAATTACTTTTTTAGTTAGAAAATTAATTGGTTATAACAAAGCTTGATATCATCAGATATCAAGCTTTGTTATGAAAACAATACAATCGATTATGTATTATTTTTTACTACTAATATTAGTAAACCATAAAGATGAATGCTGTTCGTGACGGTTGTCATTAAATATTGTATAAGTCGGTTCTAATCCTAAACTTAAATCTTTATTCCATGAAGACCGATGCTCTTTTTGGATCTGAGCAGCAACTTTACGAACTTCCAGTATTTTTTTAAAAGGAGACCATTGAGATAGCTTAGAAATACAATCTAACGATCGATAAGATTTTAGTAAAATTTCAATTCCATCAAAATATTTTAAAGCTTTTGATTGAGGACAAACTTCTTTAAGATAAAGGCATAAATTATAGGCATATTCTAAATCTGTACTCGTGTGCATACAATAAGATTTTCTGTAGCATAAACATAAATAAACTAGATTCTCTACTTCTTCTACACTTCTATTCGCAAAGGCATAACGAATTCCTCCAAGAGTACGATGAATATACCAAGCTCTTATATCTTCAATTTCGATTGCTGGACTTTGTGTTGTTCTTTCGTCGGGATAATTCCAAAATACTCCTAAGGTACAGTCTACAATTTTACTTCTTATAAATGGAAGAACACGACTTTTAAACTCAGTATCGCCAGCTCCTCTAAAACTACTATCGTAGTAGCCAAATCTTTCATGTATAGAACGACGATATAAAGCACCTACCCATGATAGGTAACAAGTTTCTAAATAGACTAAATCTTGTTTATATTCCTTTCGATAATAAGGCATGATATCGCTTACCCAGCTACCATTATGATCAACTTCAGTAACAAGACTATGTCCAGTAATCCAATCTAAATCCTGAGTTTTATCTAATTCATTAGCAAGAATTTCTAGACAATTTGGAAGAATGGTTTCATCCACTCCTAAGAAAGATAAAAAATTTGCTTTAGATAGATCAATCCCCCTATTCCAAGCCATTTGTATAGTTTCTCTTTCTTTGGATCTTGCATAAATAACAGGAATGTTTAACTTATCAATTATTTGTTTAAAAACTGTATATTCATCTCCCGGAGAACCACTATCTATTAAAATAATTTCTGCTTCTTTTCTTTGAACAAGCGTTTGATGTTTTAAAGTTTTTAAAAAGAAAGCAAGTTTAGAGGATGCATTATAAAGAGAAACTATTATACTGACACGATAAGTTGATTTATCACGTCGATCATCTAGAAATTCATAATCCCATTTATCTTTTGATAAATTATTTAATCGGTTTTGCTCTAATAATTGATAACATTTATTTTCTTTATCTTCTGAAGTATCATACATTGCCTGTATTGCTATCGATTCCTGAGTAAAACCTTCATTATTCAAAACTCTGACTATAGAAGGAAGATCACCAAACAAATCTTCATTTAATAAGCGTATGCTCCTTAATTTATAAGTAGCTGCAACTAGTCTATTTCCTCTTAAGTCTTCAATTCTAGCAATTCCTTTCCATAAACGAACCCTATCAATACGATATCCATTACCTAATCGACCTCGTATACCTCCACCTTCATAATCAACATTTGAACTCAACTTCCAACATTCTTGAATTTTTTTGTCAAGATCCTTCTGAGTTAATTCTAAAGTATTAAAAATATGTTTGTATCGTCTAACTAATTTAGGTGATTTTAAGACTTGAGCGTTATGAGCTTTACTTAGCGGAATTTTTATAAGTTCTTTATTTCTTCTAACTTCATTTTTAATTTGTTGATAAATAGGCTTTATGCCGGATCTGATTTTAGATTTTAGTAATCTAATACCTGGGATTTTATCTAGGCCATTTAATTGACCAGATTCCCAATAATTTATCAATTGTAAGTACCAGCGATTTAAATCTTTACGAACTTCAAAATTAGAAACTGGAGAAGAACTATAAATTTCTGTCAAAGAAGGATCATTAGTTTTAAAACTTGAGTCACGAATTCCAGCGATTAATTTATTTCTATAATCACCATAGTTATTCAATAGATTAATAATTTCTGGTAAAGAATCATAAATATTATGAATATCAATTTTAATAAATGGAATTTTTGGAAAGTTATCTTCTAAGAAACGACACACTCCTGCACCATTCCCAATAATAGTGGGACATCCTGAAAATAGTGATTCTAAAGCTACTAAATTTAAAGTATCGTACCGAGAAGGAACAAAGGTAATCGATTTACTATTAAATAATTTTATTAGATCTGAATGTGGCATTGATGGACACATTCTTAGATCTTTTTGCCTATTGGCAATCATCTCTTCTAAGTAATCTTCAGACGATTGACTTCCATTATAGTTGTAACTGTGAGGACCTATTATAGAAGCAGTATGATATTTATCTCGTGGTATCCACCAGATTAAATCTACAAAAATATCAGGTCCTTTGCGTTTTTCTGTTCTACCAATAAAATTGAGATTAGGTGAAGATTTTGAAGCAGAATTCGACTTGATTTCAGGCAAATCCATAAAATGTAGTGGATTATAGTAATAAGATTCTAAACTATCAACTTCTTTCCACTCATCTAAATAACTCTTACTAATTCCATAACGAATATCTACAGCTTGATATTGCATTTTTTCTTGCAAAGAAAGTGGGATATTTTCTTTACCATTAAACCAATCTAACTCTAATGTTTTAGATATGATGCCATGCATTGAAAGTGCGATTAAGTCACAATTTACATGAAAATATTTTAAAGCAGAACGTAAAAACATTCCCCACTGCTCATAATCAGGCACGTCAACCACGTCAAAATTCATGTTTTTACAAGAAGCTGCTATGTTACTAGCTTGGACAAAAGCTGATTGAACCCACTTAGGTGGCGTTGCTTCAAAAAAATTCTTGAAATCACCATAATTAAATACTTCTTGGTAAGGTATTTGATGAGAATTATGAAGATTAGAAATTTTTGGAGACTCGTTTTTAACAATATAATAAAAATCTATTTGAGGGTTTTTTTTAATAAGACTACGATAAAAAGTTTGTCCACCTCCCGTTTTCTGAAATAAATCAAAATCAGCAATAAGAACTTTCATATAATTAATATTTATATTTGAATAATCGATTAATTTTAAATGTTTTTGAAAACTGTAGTTAAATAATTAAAAAAATCAAAGATAGTCTATTAGTTTAACTGTTATTCAAAAAGATAATGAACTGTAAGATATTCTAAGTTGCTAATAAATATTAAAGACAACAAAAAATATAGCTAACTTACTTATGAGAATTTTTTGAGAATTAGTTAGCTAGAGAAGAATATATCTCCATAAACTATTTTATAAAAGATAAATTCTTTCGTAAGTATGGTTTACAGTATGTATTGTTTAATTTATGATTATTACATATATATTAATAAATACTATTAATACTGTTTTTATTTATTAGGCTAAGTTATACATATGCACAGAAATTTAAGTTTTAGCGGTGCGTATAATACATATTTATTGTTTCTTTACTAAAGTAAGCATAATTTTTTTATTTTATATACCGTACTATCTAGTTACTAGTTAATTTCTAAATATTTAAGATGATAAAAAAGCGTTTTATTATTTCCTTTGACAAAATTATAGCTCTGTAAATATAGGTTTTTACAAATAAATATGTAGGTGTAATTTTTCTTATGCAATAAATGTATTGTTCTTCTATTCTACAATGTTTTTATATTATTTAAATACTCATAAAAAATGCCAGAAGTATCCCCAGATAAATTAGTTCAAGGACTTTTTAAAGGTAAAGTAGTTAGCTTTCCTACTGATACAATTCCTGCTTTAGCAACGCTACCTCAAAATGCTTCTTCAATTTTTGCTATGAAGAAGCGATCTTTCGAAAAACCCCTAATTTTAATGTGTTCATCTTCAGAAGCTATCTGGAAATACACCAAAGGAACTTCTGAAGAATTAAAAATTTGGAAAAATATAGCGTATAAATATTGGCCAGGTCCATTAACCCTAGTATTACCAGCCTCTGATTTTATTATAAATATAAATACTAATAATCTTATTAACTCGAAGACAATAGGAATACGTATCCCTAATTGTTTTGTAACACAAAGAATATTACAGAAGGTAGGATGCTTGCTGACTACTAGTGTTAATATTTCAGGAGAGAAACCTGCAGAAAATATAAGTGAAATATTGCAAAACTTTCCTGAAGTTTTAGTTTTGCGGAAACAAGATTTTAATAATTATAAAAATAGTACTGGTTTACCATCTACTGTTATGGAGTGGGAATCAAGAAAATGGAAAATTTTACGGCAAGGTTATATTAATATTTAATTTTAATTATTAAAGTAAATAAAAAATATGTACAAGATTTGTAACTCAAAAATATTCTTGGATAATACTCTAAATATGGGAAGTTTTCTTTACTAAGATGATTAATTAGATTGTGGATTTCTTATCTATTAATTTGATGATTATTAAAAGACTTATATTGTTTCTCATAACTATAACTAGTTTGAGAATTAATATGTACATCAAATAAAACATTAAACAGGTTAACTTACTTCATTAAATTTACTAATTGACTATAATTTTAATCAGACAGATGTACATAGTCTCTTAAAAATATTAAAAAACTCATTGTTAAATAAAATATAGATTTTACAAACCTTAGTAAATATCTCAAAAAACTATTTTATCTAAAATAAAGCTTTTCAAAATAGGATACTTGTTAAATATTTTAACGCGAAAAATATATTTATTATGGATGATAAGAAATTACTGAATGTCTTGGGAGAAGAAGAGCTATTAAAAGTAAGTGCCGAAAATAGTTTAGTTCAAACTTTATCTAATGATAATTTAATAGATTCAATATCTGGTCTAGTAAATTGTGATGTATGGCAATTAATCCAAGAAATTGTCTGGGAGGCGGAAGTAAATATTTGGGATCTATATATTGTCGGTGGGATAGTTAGAGATTTATTTCTTGCGAAAAAGAATAAAGAAATATCAATACAAGATATCGACTTAGTAGTAGATGGAAAAAATTCTTCTCTCAATGTAGCTGTCGGGATAAAACTGGCAGAAATTCTAAAACAACGTCATCCAGAGGCTAGTTTGACTGTACATCATGATTTCAAAACAGCATCTTTACTTTGGAATAAAGATGAAAAATATGGATCAATACGAATTGATATTGCGACATCAAGAACAGAAATATATCACTATCCTGCTGCAAATCCAAAAGTTCAGATAGCTTCTATTAAAGAAGACTTATACAGGAGAGACTTTACCATAAATGCTTTAGCAATAAAATTGACATTTCCTGATAAAGGAAAACTATTGGATTTATTTATGGGTTTACTAGATCTAGAAAAAGCTCAAATAAAAGTGTTGCATCCCAATAGTTTTATTGAAGATCCTACTAGAATTTATAGAGCAGTCAAATTTGCTACACGTCTTAACTTTAGTATTGAGCCTTACACCATACAATGTATTTATAATGCAACCAAGAGTGGCATCCACGATAAAATTAAACTAGAAACAAGTATTATTCCTGGCTTAACTATACGTCTTAAAAATGAGTTGAAATCTATTTTAGATACTAATTATTGGAGAGTCTCTCTAGAATTACTATCCCGTTTTGGTGCTTTATGTTATCTATGCCCTAGATTTGTGTTGAGTTACGAAATATTATGGCAAATGCGCTATGCTGCTAGATTAATTAAATATATTGATTTCCGCGACAAAATAGCACAATGGTTAATTCTGCTAGAAATATTATTGTCTTCAATCCCCCTAGAAGAAAGAAATTTTATTGCTACTAACTTACAACTTCCTTTTGAAAGCATAGTAAGATTATCAAAAATAAGAAGTATTAATAAAAAGATAAATAGAGAACTATTAGATCATTGTAAAGTCAGCGATAAAGTCAGGTTATTGAGAAAGTTCAATTGTATAGAATTAATATTAGTTGCAATACAGTCTAAAAAAGAAGTTCGCTATTTTATTTGGCAATATCTCACAGAATTTTCAAAAATGAGTTCTCCTTTAAGTGGTTATGACCTAAAAAATATGGGGTATTTACCAGGGCCAAAATATAAAAAAGTTCTCAACAAGTTATTAGATAAAACTCTAGATGGAGAAATCAGGACAAAACAGGAAGCAAAAATAATAGCTCAACAGACAATGAAAAGACTTGATTAATTAGTTGTAGTTATGAAACGTAATATATTTATTTAAATTTTGATAATATTTTTTTAGCTAATGTCCAAAAGTAATATCTTAATTAACTATTACGGTCAATACACTATAATTGAAAAATATGGGTTATTTACATTGACAATTATTTTTTCTTTCATAGATTATATCTTATAGTTTAATTAAATATTCTGGATACTTTAATATCAGCTTTTATAGAAATAAGAAGTAACTATTTATGAATATTAAATAGAGATAATCTAAGTTATATAAAAAAATCTGTATATGTTTAAATGAAACTTACTAGCTTATAATTTAAAAAATTCATTTTTTAATTAAGATTAAAATACATCATAAAAATATATTTTTAGATTTATATTTGTTGTAAAATTTTCTCTGAAATTAGTTTAATTTTTTATAATATTTAATTTTAGAATTAAATATTATTTTCGTAGTTATTCATATAAGCTTATAAGCTAGCTCGAAAAAGTTTACCGATTTTGATATTATTAACTTTAGCTTCAACAAATATTATTTAATTTTGACGATATAACTATATTAACTACTATGGAAAATATACAACTCATTAATATCGGGTTTGGTAATATTGTGTCTGCTAATCGAATAATTTCTATAGTTAGCCCAGATTCTGCTCCAATCAAACGTATTGTTACTGATGCAAGAGATAGAGGGCAGCTTGTCGATGCTACATATGGTCGCCGCACACGTGCTGTTATTGTCACAGATTCTAGCCATGTTATTTTATCTGCTATACAGCCGGAGACCATAGCTCATCGTTTTATTCTTGGTAAGGAAAATACTATTAACGGTAATTAGTAATTAATTTTTTTGTTTTTTATGATATCAGGCAACCTTATTGTATTAACTGGTCCCAGTGGTGTAGGAAAAGGAACATTAGTACGTGCTCTATTAAGTCGTCATCCAAAACTTTATTTATCAATCTCTGCGACGACTCGTTCTCCACGTTCTGGTGAAATTGATGGTAAAGATTATTATTTTATTGGTAAAGTAGAGTTTGAAAATATGATTCAGCAAAACCAATTGCTAGAATGGGCCAAATATGCTGACAACTATTACGGAACCCCGCGTATTGATGTTCAAGAAAGAATAAGTAAAGGATTTATTGTTCTTTTAGAGATAGAAGTTGCTGGGGCAGAAGCAATTAAAAAAACTTTTGCTAATGCTTTGAGAGTTTTTATACTACCACCTTCTCTTGCAGAGTTAGAAAGTCGTTTGAGGGGTAGGGCGACTGATTCCGAACAAGCTATTACAAAGCGTCTCGAACTTGCAAAAGAAGAATTAGCGGTTAGCCAAAGATTTGATAAGGTAATTATTAACAACAATTTAGAAACAACATTAAAACAACTAGAATTAATTATTTTTTCTGCATAAAGATTTAATTGTTTATCAATGGTTAAAACTACTTATTTTGTGAGGCCCTTAACTGTCCACAAGCAGCATGTGTTTCAATCCCTCTGGAATATCTAATACTTGCAGGAATTCCATATTTTTCGAGTTGATTGCAAAAAGCTTTAATTCTTTGAGAGGAGGAACGTTTATATGTAACTTCCTCAATGGGATTATAAGGAATTAAATTAACGTGATTTTGAAAGCCTTTAAGTAGTTTAGCTAATTCTACCGCCTGTTCTAATGAATCATTGATTTTCTCCAAGAGTATATACTCGAATGTTAGTCTTCTCTTTGTTATTTCAACATATTTTTTACAATCATTTAGTAAGCTTGATAAAGGATAAGATTTAGAGGTAGGGATTAGTTGTTCTCTTAATGTTTGGTTAGAAGCATGAAGACTAACAGCAAAAGTAATCTGTAGTCTATGATTAGCAAATTCTAAAATTTTATTAGGGATTCCAACTGTAGAAACAGTTAAAGACCGTTGCCCTATACCTATATCTTGATTAATTATTTTTATTGCTTTTATTACTTCTTTTATATTTAGTAAAGGTTCTCCCATACCCATAAATACTACATGACTGACTCTTTGTTCAAAACCTTCTTGGACAGTTAAGATTTGATCTACAATCTCTGCACAGGTTAAATTTCTTTTAAAACCTCCTTTTCCAGTTGCACAAAAATCACATCTCATAGGACATCCAACTTGCGAAGACACGCAAACAGTTAATCGTTTGGGAGTTGGAATTCCTACAGTTTCTATTATTGAATCATCTTTTAAACTTAGTAAATATTTTTGGGTTTTATCTGGAGCAACTATAAGGTCATGAATATTAGAACGGCCAATAGGATAGTCCTCCAGCTCCTTTCTCCAGCTTTTAGGAAATACTGAGATATCTGTTAGTGATCTAATACCTTTATGATATAGCCACTGATGAAGTTGTTTTCCACGATAGTTAGGTTGTCCATGCAGTTCAACCCACTTAGTTAACTCTTCTATAGATTTACCCAGTAATGTTTCTTCTTGTGATTGCATAAAAAATTTGTAGAACTAAATGACTTTATTAAGATTAAATATATCTGTATTAAAGTTGATTGATGAATTATATCAATAATAAGTTTCTTGATAATATATACCACTTCAAAGTAAACAAGCTAAAAGTATAAACTTAATTTAGTACCAAAAGCTTGCGTATCATACATATGAGGAAAAATACTACTTGCTGATTATTAATATAAAAGTTATTATTGATTAAGGTTTAAATTATTTACTATTTGCTTTTGTTTTAAAGATTTTAAAATGTGTTGGATTATTAGCTGCAGTAAATTAAACCTATAACGTTAATGCTAAAAATATACTCCAGCTATTTACCTCAGAAATGAACTTTAGGATAGCAATGATGAAAACACAGCGCATTTTATACTGCCGCCTTCCTTGTAATCCGATTTTTCCTATTGGTATAGTTTATTTATCAGATCATGTACATAAATTATTTCCTGAGATCAAGCAAAAAATTCTTGATCTTGGAACAGTACCTCCATTAGATTTTAAAAAAACTTTAAAAAATTGTATTGATGAATTTCAGCCTACCTTACTTATATTTTCATGGAGAGATATTCAGATTTACGCTCCTGTAGGAGGTAGAAGTGGTAATCCTTTACAAAATGCTTTTGAAGTATACTACTCACAAAATATTTTTACTCGACTAAGAGGGGCATTAGGTGGTCTAAGGGTAGTTAAGGATTATTACAGTGAACTGTGGAGAAATATTAATTTAATTAAATTAGGTTTTAAGCAAGCACAAAAGTATTGCTCAGAGGTAAAACTGATAGTTGGCGGTGGTGCTGCAAGTGTCTTTTATGAACAAGTACAGTACTATCTTCCTAATGGAACTATTATTTCAGTTGGTGAAGGCGAAGGTTTATTACAAAAACTGTTAAGTAATCAAGATTTCTCTAGTGAAAGATGTTATGTGATAGGAGAAGGTAAACCTCGTGAAAAATTAATTCATGAGTTTCCCGACCCTTTATATAAAACAGCTTGTGATTATGACTATATAGAAACTATTTGGGATGAGTTTAATTACTACTTTGAAGAAAGTGATTTCTATATTGGTGTACAGACTAAACGAGGTTGTCCTCATAATTGTTGCTATTGTGTTTATACAGTTGTTGAAGGCAAACAAGTTCGGATTAATCCTGTTAACGAAGTAATCAAAGAGATGAGTCAGCTCTATAAAAGAGGAATTCGAAATTTTTGGTTTACGGATGCACAGTTTATACCTGCTCGTAAATTCATTAAAGATGCAGAAGAGTTATTAGAAGAAATTATTGAATCTGGAATGATAGATATTAATTGGGCAGCATATATTAGAGCAGATAATTTAACTCCAAAACTATGCAGTCTTATGGTAAGGACAGGGATAAGTTATTTCGAAATTGGTATTACTAGCGGTTCACAAGAGCTAGTTAGAAAGATGCGTATGGGATATAATTTAAAGACTGTTTTAGAAAACTGTCGTTCTTTAAAGGATGCAGGTTTTAATAGTCTCGTTTCTGTTAACTATTCTTTTAATGTCATTGATGAAACATTTGATACTATTCGTCAAACTATTGCATACCATAGAAATTTGGAAGAAATTTTTGGAAAAGACAAAGTTGAACCAGCCATTTTCTTTATTGGTTTACAGCCTCATACACATCTAGAAGAATATGCATTTAAACACAACATTTTGAAGCCTGGATATAATCCAATGAGCCTAATGCCTTGGACTGCAAGAAAACTCTTATGGAATCCTGAACCATTAGGAAGCTTTTTTGGAGAGGTTTGTTTACAAGCATGGAAAAAGAATCCTAATGATTTTGGTAGAGAAGTGATGAATATTTTGGAACATAAATTAGGAAAATCTAAAATAGAACAGGCATTATCTTCACCAATAGTTTCTGAAAACAAACACTTATCTCAAGTATGAGTAGAAATTATTTATAAGTGATACGTAGATGTTATCTATTCTGTTTTTAGTTTAAAATTTATCAACTTACTAACTCATATCTACTTATAGATAATTAAGTAAGCTGATAGTAAATATTTTTTATAGAAATAAAACAATATTGCAGATAGGATATGCCTACTATTGACAAATCTTTATAAGATTCTTATCGATGAATAGCAGTACAGTCCTAAAATTTATCCAGTCCCTTCGCATATTGCTGTTCATAGAACTTTGCATAATGTCCCTTCATAATCAATAATTGATCATGATTTCCTGATTCAGCTATTTGTCCATTTTCTAAAACTACTATACAGTCAGCATTCCTAACTGTGCTTAAACGATGAGCAATAACAAAAACTGTACGGTTTTCCATAACTCTTTCTAATGCTTCTTGAACTAAAGCCTCTGATGCGGAATCTAAAGCTGATGTAGCTTCATCTAATATCATGATACGAGGATTTAACATCACAGCTCTAGCAATTGCTATTCTTTGTTTTTGTCCTCCTGAAAGATTTACGCCTCTTTCTCCTACCCAAGTGTGATAACCTTGTGGGAACTGCATAATAAACGAATGTGCATTCGCAATTTGTGAGGCTTTTTCTATTTCTTTAAAATCTAACTGATCTTGTCCATAGGCAATGTTTTGAGCAATGGTTCCTGAAAATAGAATAGTTTCTTGAGGAACAATACCAATCTGTCGTCGCAGATTAACTATGTTTAGATCTTTAATATCTATGTCATCAATAGAAATTTTTCCCTCTTGAGGATCATAAAAGCGTGAAATTAACTTCACCAAAGTTGTCTTGCCAGCACCAGAAGATCCGACTAAGGCTATAACTTGTCCAGGTTGCACTAATAAATCTAAATTCTTTAAAACTGGTTCATTATGTTTATAGCAAAAACTAACTTGTGAAAACTCTACTTTTCCTGATACTGTTGGTAAGGCTAAAGAGTCTTTTTTATGTTCAATTGCTGGTTGTTGATCTATTAATTCAAAAATTCTATCTACAGATGCTTCAGCTTGCTTAAATTCATTATAGTTACTAGTAATTAAATCAATTGGCTGAAGTAATATAGCAACTGCCGCTATGTAGCTTACGAATTCTTCTGATTTTAAGTTTCCTTGAGAGATTTGCCATCCTCCAATAAAAAATAAAAACATAATACTAACAGCTTCTAAAAATCCAACCATAGGATATTGAGTAGCTTTTAATTTTTCCGCTTTGTATCTTGCATTTCTATTATGCCTAGCTTCTTGTGAAAATCTTTCAACTTCGTAATCTTGTGCAGCAAATGCTTGTACCACGCTAACACCATTAAAAACTTCTGTAAGTAAAGACGATAAATTAGAAATTCGATTTTGACTACGGCTAGATAAAACTAACAATCTCTCTCCAAAACGGCTAACTAAAACTGCCATTAGAGGAGCTAAGATTAGGCTGGCAATAGTTAGTTGCCAGTTTAAATAAAGCATATATAAAGGAATGACAATTAATTGAAGTACATTAGAGACAAACTGATGAGATAGCTTATCGACAATTTCTCCAATTTTATCTATATCTTCAGTTAACCTATAGGTAAGATCCCCTGTTTTTGCAGTTTCAAAATAATCTAATCCTAATTGATGTAAATGTGCATAAGTTTTCCTACGTACATTTAAAACCATTTCTAAGGAGGCATTAATCATGAAAATATTTTGTCCATATTGAAAAATACCTCGTATTAAAAAGGCTAATGTTCCTAATCCTAACCAATAAGTAACTTCCTGAAGTTTCCCCTGACCAATATATAAGGAAACTTTTCCTGCCAAATAAGGTAGTGATAAAGTGACTAAAACGAAGCCCAAAATACATAATAGTCCTTTAAATAGGGATGACCACTCTTCTAATAAATAAGGTAATAAACGTAACCAATTTGATTTTTTTTTCATTTTAAAGAACTAGAACCATTTTTATTTTTTGCTAGTAAATGGCGATTTTATAATTTTTTATTCTTATAAGTATTAATCATTGTCAATGCCTAAATTATTTAACAAAGAATTCGCAATTCTTATGGAAGCTCCAGGGGGTCCAAATCTCTGTTTCCCTTGTTCTATACAATCCAACAAATATTCTTTATTGTTTATGGTATCTATTACGCATTTAGCAGCCTCTGTTAAAGTTTCTAACGATGCAGGCCCTGTTCCAATGGTTTGAGCACAACTGCCAATTAATCTCGTTTGCGCTTCAGCAAAACTATAAGTAAACTGTGGTCCTTCTCCAGGTATTTGAATGACTGGTTTTCCAATAGCTATACCTTGGTCCACTGCCAAACCAGCCATTCCAAGCATTAAAGTACATTCATGCAAAATATCATTAAAAGCATCTGAGTAACATAGAATCTCTACTTTCTTCGTACCATTCTTATAAATTAATTTATTGTTATTGTACTCCCATCCCTTGCTATTAGCGATTTCTTCTAACTTGCACATTAACCTTGGAACCAAAGCTGCACGAAATTGAACCTTTGAAAAAGATGTAAGTTTGCAAATTTCTAAAACAAAATCTAATTGCAATTTGAAGTTACGGATTGCCTCTGGTAGTCTCGAGCCAGGAAGTAAGGCTATCATAGGATCACCAGCCTTAAGATTCAAATCTTTCCCTGTAGGTTTTAGCTTATCGAGAGAAGGGATGCCACCAAATTTGGCTTTATTTATATTTTGATTTTGTAAATCTTCGGCAGTATAAGGATCTCTAGTAAATACAGTTAGGCAAAGAGGAGAACGTAAAAAAGTTCCTAAGAATGGACCTATATTTAACTTCCCTTCATAGAGAGAGGATAAACAAGAAATGAATGAAATATAGGGGCGACCAGTCGAATAAGCAAAACCCTGAGATATTGAATCGCCTGTAGCCATAATCAAATCACAAGTAGTAGAATATTCCCAAACTTTCTGCAATTGTCTCCAAGTTAAACTTAATAGTCCCGATTGTAAATCCTTTAAAAAGTGTAATCGATTAGTATAGGAAAAACCTCCAGATGGTATATTTTGTGTTGGTCCAATAATAGGAATACCTAGTCGACGATAAGCGTTGCCTTCCCCAACTATAGGCATTGCTGCTATTTCTATGCTTGGGCACTTTTCTAGTAAAGTTTCGATAACATAAGATGAGTGATTATCTTCTCCATGACCATTACTGATGAATAAAATTCGTTTCGATGATGATGACATAATAATTTTTTCAGGCAATTTCTAACAATTATTGTTTAAAACCAAATTTTAGAATTTACTAACTTTGTTTTTAAAAAGTTATCTAAATACTCTCTTGAGGAGTCTGGAAATTTATTTAGCCGATTTAAATTTTATAGAATAAAAATAACATCATAAGTTTTCTCGTTAATATATAAAAACTGAGTTTATAGCCAATTAATAATTAATAGCTATTACATTAGGTTAATTTTTAAAACAATAATAGTTTATTTTAGTCATAATTATTAGTTAATATTAAATACGCTAAGTTAATCAGTTTATACTCAGATACGATCTTAGACTTAAATTTTTTAAAAATTACTGAGGCTTTTTTAAAATATTATGTATAATTATTATTTATCGTTCCAAAATCATTAACAAAAAAATTTCTGAAGTAAATTTATAAATAGCACATATTATTTTAGGAAAAAGGTAAATTTTAAAAAAATTATCTCAATTTCGTAATCAAAGCCATTTTTTTATTCACTAAGTACAAACTAACTTTGAGTTTCTGAGAAAAATAAATACAAATTAATTAGTTAATCCATACTAGCAATTCATATCTTTATCTGTGAATATAATTATCCGATGTATTGCTTTGATTAGAAAATATAGTAAGTTTCATTAAACATAAACAATATACAATATTCTTTTCACTACTTAGATTAGCTTAAATTATTCAATTATCTTTGTGAAAAAATCGATAGTTTCTTTCAAAACTATAATAAACTTATCTACTTCTTCAAAGGTATTATAAAAATATAAACTTGCCCTAGCACTTCCTGATACTTTTAATAAGCGATGTAAAGGTTGAGTACAATGATCCCCAGAACGAATAGCAATTCCTTCATGATCTAATAACGTTGATAAGTCACTGCCATGTATTCCGTCTACATTAAATGATGCTAACGCAGCTCTTCCTGTACCATTCTTAATTTGTTTTACTCCATAAGTCCTGAGGTTTGGAATTTCTTCTAGTCGTTGAAACAAGTAATTTGATAACTGTTCTTCACAGGAATGAATAGTATTCATCCCTATGTCTGTTAAGTAATCAATAGCCTTCCCTAAAGCTATTGCCTCTGCTATCGCTGGAGTACCTGCTTCAAACTTATGAGGTAATTCTCCATAAGTAAAGTGATCAAAAAATACTTCATCAATCATTTCCCCTCCTCCTAAGAATGGAGGCATTGACTCTAAAACTTTACGTTTCCCATATAAAAAGCCAATACCAGAAGGACCACACATCTTATGGCCACTTACTACTAACCAATCACAATCAATATGTTGTACATCAACTGGAGTATGAGGAACACTTTGGCACGCGTCGATTAACACTTTAGCTCCAATATTATGAGATAGTCTAGTTATTTCTTCAATTGGATTTATGCAACCTAGCATATTAGAAATATGAACTACAGAAACTAACTTAGTTTTCTCAGACAACATTGATTTAAAATAATCTAAGTCAAGATCTTCATTCTCTGTTAGTTGAATGTACTTTATATTGGCTCCTGTCTTCTTAGCTATCATCTGCCATGGAACTAAGTTACTATGATGTTCCATTACAGAAGTTAATATTTCATCTCCCTGTTTCAGGTTACTCAGTCCCCAGCTATAAGCAACCAAGTTAATAGCTTCTGTCGCATTCCGTGTAAAAACTATTTCCTCTCGACAGTTTGCATTAATGAATTTCGCAACCTTATCGCGAGATGCCTCGTAAGATTCTGTTGCTTTAATACTTAAAGTATGGACACCACGATGAACATTAGCATTATCTTTTTCATAGTAATGACGCAAAGTGTCAAGAACAACTGAAGGTTTCTGAGAAGTTGCCGCACTATCTAAATAAATTAAAGGCTTACCTTTTATAGTCTGCTTTAAGAGTGGAAAGTCATCCCGAATATTTTGAATTAAAGTCATAATGAATTTACTATAAGTATTTTGCAATTAGATAATTTTTGTATAGAAATTAATATTGTTTAGTCTTAGAAACAATATATTCTATTAACTTTTGCTCGAGATATTTATAAGGTATCTTCATTAGTATTTCACGTATAAAAGCATTAACTAATAAGTGACGTGCATCAATTTCACTTAAACCTCTACTTTGTAAATAAAAAAGTTCATTAGATTCTAATTGACTAACAGTTGCGCCATGGGAACACTTCACATTATCTGCTGTGATTTGAAGTTCCGGTTTAGTATTAATACGAGATTTGTTTGATAACAACAAATTACGATTTAGTTGTTTAGCATTAGTTATTTGAGCAGGCTTAGGTACAATAATTTTTCCGTCAAAAATTCCATGAGCTTTATCATCAACAACATATTTATGTAATTGATCAATTATGCCATTAGGATGGTTTAGGTTGATAGAAGTTTTTGTACAAGAAATTTGACTACCATTAACAATACTCAAACCATTTAAATAACTTTCTGTTCTAGCTCCATTTTGAAAAACTTGTAAATTATTTCGACAAACTTTTGATCCTAAATCGATTTGATTTAATGTATAAGAACTGTCTTGATTTTGAGTAATATTACTTTTGCTGATATGAAAACTTATATTTGATTCTAGTTGTATTCGACTATGGGTAACTCGCGCATTATCTTTTAGAAAAATTTCTGTTACAGAATTAGTTAAATAAGGATTAAGCTGATCCGGATTGGAATCTAAATCTTCTATAGTTGAATAACATTCAATAAAAGATACATTAGCTCCTTTTTCTGCTATGACTAATGTACGTGGTTGTACCAATGAAGAACTACTTTGTTGAGTTGAAATAAATAATAATTGAACTGGTTCTTCAATAATAATATTTTCATTAACTATTACAATTGCTGGATTAATTAATCCTATTGTATTTAATCTACTAAATATATCTTTTTTATTTTGGTTATCCCTTAAAAGAGCATAGACTTCGTTCTTTTTCGTATCTGGCAAATTTGTTAATGTACCAATAAAAATATCATTAGGCGATAAATTAGTGTTAGATAAAGCTTCATCATATAGACCATTTACGAATACTATACAATTTTTCTTGACTTCAGGAATAATAAGATTTTCAATACTTTTTTCTGTAACTTTTGCAGCTTTTGCTATTTCAAACTGATATCTGTATAGTTCGCTAAGATCTGTAAATTTCCATTCTTCCTCTTGAGAGGTGGGAAAAGATAAATTTTTAATTTGTTCAAGTGAATCCTGTTTTAAACTCTGGAAATTATCAATACTCTTGATTTGGAATTGATTTAACAGGTTATCTAAATAAAATTCTTTACTTGTTGTTTCTAATGTAGAGTTTTTCATGCATTTAAAATCAATAATTGCAAATACCAACGATAATTTTGAATTGTAATTAAGGCTAAATAAATATTTAAAATGACTAAAGTTTTAAGATTTTAATACTTATTAAGTATTAACTCTGTAAATAATCTTAAGCTGCTTTTAATAATTTTTCTTCTATAAAATCATAGCCAGTCTCTTCTAATTCTAAAGCTAATTCCTTGCCACCACTAATAACTATTTTCCCGTCATACATAACATGAATGTGATGAGGTTGAATATATGTAAGTAAACGTTGATAGTGAGTAATTAGTAAAAAAGCATTATTAGAATGAGCTAGTTGGTTGACTCCATCAGCAACAATTCTTAAAGCATCAATATCCAGACCAGAATCAATTTCATCTAAAATAGCTAAGGTTGGTTCTAATAGAGCCATTTGAAGAATTTCGTTCCGTTTCTTTTCTCCACCAGAAAAACCTTCGTTTAGACTTCTATTGAGAAAAGCAGGATTCATCTTAACAATCTCTAGCTTCTTTTCAACTAAGTCTTCAAAATCAAAAGTATCTAGTTCTTCCAACCCTAGATGTTTTCTGCGAATATTATATGCAACTCTAAGGAAATCAAGATTACTTACTCCAGGAATTTCTAAAGGATATTGAAAAGCTAGAAAAATTCCATCTAGTGCTCTTTCATTAGGCTCTTTTTCTAAAATATTTTGTCCTTTATAAATTATTTCTCCTCCGGTAACTACGTAGTCAGGGTGTCCCGCGAGAATCTTTGAAAAAGTACTTTTTCCGGATCCATTTCTACCCATGATTGCATGGATTTCTCCTGCTTTAATTTCCAAATTAACACCTTTTAATATAGGTGTTCCATCGATATTAGCAGTTAAGTTTCTAACAGATAAAATAACATTGTCCATAATTTTTTCTAAATACCTAATAATAAGTTAACTATGTTTAAATTAATGCCTATACTTTAAATTAACCAAATAACTACTCAATTATGTTAACCCACACTTCCTTCTAACTTCAGACTGAGTAGTTTATCTGCTTCAGAGGCAAATTCCATAGGTAACTCACTTAATACATCCTTGCAAAAGCCACTAACTATAATCGAAACTGCATCCTCTTCAGGAATACCTCTTTGAGCGAAATAAAATAATTGATCTTCTCCTATCTTAGATGTAGAGGCCTCATGCTCAACTTTTGTTGTATTGTTATCTGCTTGTATATAGGGAAAAGTATTAGCTTCTGCACTGTCACCAATTAGCATGGAATCACATTGAGAGTAGTTCCTAGACCCTTGAGCTTTAGGACCCATTTTAACTAAACCTCTATAACTATTCTTGGAATTTCCTGCAGAAATTCCTTTTGAAATTATAGTACTGCGAGTATTTTTTCCAACATGTATCATTTTAGTCCCAGTATCCGCTTGTTGCTTATTATTGGTAAGCGCAATTGAATAAAATTCCCCTATAGAATTATCTCCTACTAGTACACAACTTGGATATTTCCAAGTAATAGCTGAACCTGTTTCTACTTGAGTCCAGGATATCTTAGAGTTAGCTCCTTTACAGAGACCTCTTTTCGTAACAAAATTATAAACTCCTCCTTTCCCTGTTTCATCGCCAGCGTACCAGTTTTGAACGGTAGAGTATTTAATGCTAGCATTATCTAGAGCAACAAGTTCAACTACAGCGGCATGCAGCTGATTAGTGTCATACATTGGAGCTGTACAACCTTCTAAGTAACTAACAGAGGCTCCCTCTTCTGCTATTATGAGAGTTCTTTCAAATTGACCTGCATCTCCAGTATTAATACGAAAATATGTTGAAAGTTCCATAGGACATTCTACGCCTTTAGGAATAAAAGCAAAAGAACCATCACTAAATACAGCAGCATTTAGTGCTGAAAAGAAGTTATCTTTGATTGGTACTACGCTTCCAAGGTACTTTTTGATGAGTTCAGGATATTGTTCTAATGCTTCAGATATAGAACAAAATATAACTCCAGATTCAGCTAGTTTTTCTTTAAAAGTTGTTCCTATTGATACACTGTCAAAAATAACATCAACAGCCACATTGCTAAGACGTTTTTGTTCTGCTAAAGGAATCCCAAGTTTATCAAAAGTCTCCAACAATGCAGGATCAACTTCATCTAGGTTATTAAGTTTTTCTTTTTTCTGCTTTGGAGCAGAATAGTAAATGATATCTTGATAGTCAATTTTTGGATATGTAATATGGGGCCAAGAAGGCTCAACCATTTGCTGCCATTGGCGGAAAGCTTTGAGACGAAAATCAAGCATGAAATCTGGTTCATTTTTCTTTGCTGAAATGAGGCGTACCACTTCTTCACTTAAACCACGAGGAATAGTATCAGCTTCAATGTCAGTAACAAAGCCATATTTATAGGGTTGATTGACTAGGTTCTTGACGGTTGTTGCATTCATTAGATTTTACGTTCTCCATTTCTCTTGAATGATTCTCCCCAGCAGTGAAGAATCAAATAATTTCAGATGATTCAAAAGTGTTGATAAGATAGGTTATAAATCATAATAACCCCAGAATCTGCATTCTTTGAGCAGAAGTCAATAAAACAACATTTGTGTTTATCAATTATATCTCATAGTAAACTAATTAGTTGATAAAGTGTTACCTCTCTAAGCTATCTAGTATAGTGCTTCCAAATCTTTGCAATTCATATACTCAGCAATCATCAGAAAAACAATTGTATAGCTTCTTTTGATAAAATAAGTTATTTTGTTATATCTGCTAAAAGAAAATGAAATTACTATTAAAAAACTTGCAAAAGTACTTAGTAGAAGGCTTAAAACAACTCATAATTGTTTGAAAAATAAAATTGATTAAATATTAATTATTTTAGAAAAATTATAATATGTTTATTTGCCTAATTAAGTTGAAACATAGCTATTCTTTAAATTAGAATACTCAAATACTATATAAAAAGGGCTTATTAAATTAATACTTAAATTAGTATCGCCATAGACATTTAATCAAAATTGAAAATTTTGGATTTAATGTTAAATTTTATTAATCCATAATTTTTCCACATAGACTTAGTTCCTGCGTAGTCAAAAATATAGTTAAAACGATATATCTTTGTTTCCATAGAGTTTTTTATTTATAAAAGACTAAAGATATGTTATGATACTAGATGCATACGTGTAAGACTTGTATAAAAGTCTACTTTATCGCTTCCTTAGCTCAGTTGGTAGAGCAACTCACTTGTAATGAGTAGGTCGTCGGTTCAAGTCCGACAGGGAGCTTCACTAGGTAAAGATACTAATTAAAATTATTATTTTAATTAGTATCTTTTTGTTATGAGCAATAATGTCTCCATATATATACAATAATTTAGTAATCTATTCTATATTCAAATCAATAGTTGAAAATCTATATCTTATATTTATAAAGATATGAGACAACAGTCAGGAAGTAACGTTAATTAAAAAAATATCTTATGTTTAAAACTTTATTTGGTGATCCCAATACTAGAAAAATTAAAAAATTTCAGCCAATTGTAACGGAAATTAATTCGTTGGAAACAGATATCCATAAATTATCTGATCAACAACTTAAATACAAGACAGATGCATTCAGGGAAGTACTAGATACAGCTAGTAGTGATGAAGAGTTAAGAAATATCTTGGACGAAATTCTTCCAGAAGCTTTTGCTGTTGTAAGAGAAGCAAGTATTCGTGTTTTGGGGATGCGCCATTTTGATGTACAACTTCTTGGTGGTATGGTTCTTCACAAAGGACAGATCGCAGAAATGAAAACTGGGGAAGGGAAAACTCTTGTCGCAACATTACCTGCTTATTTAAACGGACTAACTAAAAAAGGCGTTCATATTGTCACTGTTAATGATTATCTGGCTCGTAGAGATGCAGAATGGATGGGACAAGTTCATCGCTTTCTTGGATTAAGTGTTGGACTTATTCAGTCAGGTATGAATCCTGAAGAACGTAGAAGGAATTACTCTTGTGACATAACCTATACTACAAATAGTGAGTTAGGATTTGATTACCTACGAGATAATATGGCTACATCTATGGCTGAAGTCGTACAGCGCCCCCCATACTATTGTATTATCGATGAAGTTGATTCCATATTGATAGATGAGGCTCGTACTCCACTCATAATATCTGGACAGGTAGAGAGACCAACAGAAAAATATCTTAAAGCTACTGAGATTGCAAAACATCTTGAAAAGCAAAATTCTGAAGACGATCCAAAAGAATACGAAGTAGATGAAAAAGCTCGCAATGTTTTAATGACTGATCAAGGCTTTGAAAGGGCTGAGAAATTATTAGGAGTTCAAGACTTATATGATCAAGAAAATCCTTGGGCTCACTATATTTTTAACGCTATTAAGGCTAAAGAATTATTTATTAAAGATGTCAATTACATAGTTAAAAACCAAGAAGTTGTTATTGTTGATGAGTTTACTGGACGTGTTTTGGCTGGTAGACGTTGGAGTGATGGTCTTCACCAAGCGATTGAAGCTAAAGAAGAAGTTCCTATTCAAAAAGAGACACAAACTTTAGCTACCATTACTTACCAGAACTTTTTTCTATTATATAATCAACTTTCAGGAATGACTGGGACTGCTAAGACAGAAGAAACAGAATTAGAAAAAGTCTATAATCTTCAAGTTACTATTATTCCTACTAATAGACCTTCTCAACGCTACGATAATCCAGATGTAGTATATAAGACGGAAATAGCTAAGTGGAAAGCTGTAGCACAAGAAGTTGAAGAATTTTATAAAGTGGGACGTCCTATTTTAGTTGGCACAACTAGTGTTGAAAAGTCGGATATAATATCTGCTTTACTTCAGGAAAAAAATATTCCTCATAATATTCTTAACGCTAGACCAGAGAACGTAGAAAGAGAGTCAGAAATTGTTGCACAAGCCGGTCGAAAAGGAGCAGTTACGATTGCTACCAATATGGCAGGACGAGGAACAGATATTATCTTAGGCGGAAATTCAGATTATATGGCACGCCTTAAGATTAGAGAATATTTAATGCCTCAAGTTGTCATACCTGAAGATAGCAAGTTAATAGAATCGATAAAGATTAGTAATTCTCGTTCTCAAGGTTTTGGACAAGAGCAAAATAAAAAAAGATGGAAACCATCAGCTGATATTTTTCCTACTCAGCTTTCAGAAAAAACACAAGAATTGATTAAAAATGTAGTAAAGTTTGCTGTTGATAAATATGGATTACAAAGTATTTCAGAATTAGAAGCAGAGGAGAAAATTGCTATTGCTTCTGAAAATGCACCTACTGAAGATGTTGTTGTTCTTGAGCTAAGAGAAGTTTATAAACTCATACGTCAGGAGTATGATGTATATACGAATGCGGAACATGATGAAGTAGTTGAGCTGGGAGGATTATACGTAATGGCTACAGAGCGTCATGAATCTCGTCGAGTTGACAATCAATTAAGAGGAAGATCTGGCAGACAAGGGGATCCTGGAACAACTAAGTTTTTTTTGAGCCTGGAAGATAACTTATTGAGGATATTTGGTGGAGATCGCGTTGCAGGACTGATGAATGCTTTTCGAGTTGAGGAAGAAATGCCTATTGAATCAAAAATGTTGACTCGTTCTTTAGAAGGAGCTCAAAAAAAGGTAGAGACCTTTTATTACGATACTCGAAAACAAGTTTTTGAATATGACGAAGTAATGAATAATCAGAGACGAGCTATTTATGCTGAACGTCGTCGTGTATTAGAAGGTTTAGATCTAAAGGAACAGGTTTTGCAATATGCAGAAAAAACTATGGATGAGATTGTTGATGCTTACGTTAATCCAGAACTTCCTCCCGAAGAATGGGATGTAAAGAACTTAGTAAATAAGATCAAAGAGTTTGTCTATTTGTTAAAAGATATTGTTGCGGAAGATATGGAAGAAATGAATGTTGGAGATATGAAGATTTTCCTTCATGAAGAAGTTCGTAAAGCTTATGACATGAAAGAAGATCAGGTAGATAAAATACGGCCTGGTTTAATGAGAGAAGCAGAAAGATTTTTTATATTACAACAAATCGATACATTATGGCGTGAGCACTTACAGTCTATGGACGCCTTAAGAGAATCTATTGGATTAAGAGGCTATGGGCAAAAGGATCCCCTTATTGAATATAAGCAAGAAGGCTATGAAATGTTTCTAGAAATGATGATCGATATTCGAAGAAATGTTGTTTATTCTTTATTCCAATTTCAGCCTCAAGAACAACCTTCAACACTATAATCAAGAGGTTTGGTAGCTACATAAAACGGAGAGGGTGGGATTCGAACCCACGTTGGCTTTCACCAAACCCGATTTCAAGTCGGGCGCATTCGACCACTCTGCCACCTCTCCATGTTCTCAGGAACAATACACTAACATATAACTAGCGTAAGCACCTAATATAACATAGCAATTAATCTTTGTAAAAAAAAATATACAAAAACTAGGATTATATTAATATATGGAATCAAAATCAAAAAAATTAGTTTAAATAGATAAGGAAATATCTGTTTAAGCTAATTAAATAAATTTTACTTTAGATGATTTTGACATATTTCTTGTATGGTCTTCTATTTTACAAATATCTCATAATATATGTTTTGTTACGAGGTAACTCACAAAATGATTCCTTATGAAACTAGTTTTTTAGAAAGATTACCTTAGACTAGATTGTTACGTATTATTTATATCAGAGAATTATTTGCAAAAAATCTTAACATATCGATTTTATTATTAATAAATAATCCTTAAGAATATCTTTCTTGAAAAGAGAAATATAGTTAGGTTATTAGTTAATAAGTTACACATAGTAATAACCAAAATGTACAAACGCTATCTATACTTGTGAATACTAAATATCAAGACATAAGTATGCCGTTTACCAATAAATATGTATTTTATAGATGACCTTAAAAAAAGTAAAACCTAAAAAATTTGTTTTAACTACCCCTTTGTATTACGCTAACGACTTACCACATGTCGGTAGTGCTTATACAACGATGATAGCCGATGTTATTAGTCGTCATAAAAAACTTAAAGGCCAAGAAGCTCTTCTTATTACGGGAACTGATGAACATGGTCAAAAGATAGAAAGAAACGCTGAAGCAAATGGTTTACCTGCACAGGAGCATTGTGATCGTATTGTCGATAGTTTTAAAATATTGTGGGACAAATTAGATATACAATATGACCGCTTTAGTCGTACAACAGACTATCGGCATCAAAAAATTGTTTATGAATTTTTTCAACGTGTTTGGGATAATGGTGACATTTATCTTTCTAGAAAACAAGGATGGTATTGTGTCGCTTGTGAAGAGTTTAAGGAAGAAAGAGAATTATCAGAAGATGGCTGTTGCCCTATACATTTTAATAAAAAAGTAGAATGGTATGATGAAGAGAACTACTTCTTTAGATTGTCTAAATATCAATCACAACTGGAAGAGATATATAAAAGCAATCCTAATTTTATTCAACCAGTAAGTTGTCGTAATGAAATTTTAAACTTTGTTAGCCAAGGACTTAAAGATTTTTCTATCTCTAGAGTCAATGTAAAATGGGGGTTTGCTATTCCTAATGATCCGAACCATACCATTTATGTTTGGTTTGATGCTCTTTTAGGTTATATCACTGCTTTATTAGAATCAGAATCAAAAGATTTGACACTCGATAGTGCTATTTCTCAAGGATGGCCTATTGACTTACATTTAATAGGGAAGGATATTTTACGATTTCACGCAATTTACTGGCCAGCTATGCTCATGTCAGCAAAGCTATCTCTACCTAAGTGTATTTTTGGTCACGGATTTTTAACAAAAGATGGCCAAAAAATGGGGAAAAGTTCAGGTAATACTTTAAACCCATTCGAATTAGCTGATAAATATGGTTCTGATCCGATACGCTACTATTTTCTAAAAGAGATAGAATGTGGAAAAGATGGTGATTTCAATGAAACTCGCTTTGTAAACACTGTTAATGCTGATCTTGCTGATGATTTAGGAAATCTTCTAAATCGTACCTTGGGAATGGCTCAGAAATATTGTGAAGGACTTCTACCTTCATTAACTGGAAAAGATTTGCCTCAAGAACATCCACTTAAAAAGATAGGATTAGATCTAGGAGAAAATGTAATTAAAACTTATGATGATCTTAAATTTAACGAGGGATGCGAAAAAATTTTCATCTTGATCAGAGCAAGTAATAAATTTATTGATGAGCAAGCCCCTTGGACTTTGTTTAAGAAAGGAGAACACGAAGAAATGAAAAAGGTTTTATATGGAGTGTTAGAATCGGTTCGTCTTGCTGCTTATTTATTAGCTCCAATTATTCCGGGACTTAGCAGCAAAATTTATAAACAACTTGGTTTTTCAGTTGATTTTAATCAGGTTGAATATTTAGAGGAAATTATTCCTTTTGAGAAACATAGTCAATGGGGACAATTAGCTCATAACAAACCTTTATCTAAACCTCAACCTATTTTTGCTAAACTTGAAATCTCTTTAAAGAACAACTTTTAGAAACTAAGGAAAATTAAAATTTTTCTATTTTTTATTTAAAAAACCGACATAACGATGAAATACAAAACTGAGCTTACAAACAACTTTCATAATTCGACCTTTTTTGATGATCAGAGAGGTATAACAACAATGTATGATGACTTTGAAGATGATTTACTTTTTACTCCTGAACAGATGCTGGAAAATAGAGGAAGAGTTGCTATCTTTATTGATGGTTCTAATCTGTTTTATGCAGCGTTGCAGTTAGGTATTGAAATCGATTATACCAGGCTTCTTTATCGCTTAACTGAAGGTTCACGTCTCCTTAGAGCTTTTTTCTACACTGGTGTGGATCGAACTAATGAAAAACAGCAAGGTTTCTTATTATGGATGAGAAGAAACGGCTATCGCGTTATTGCAAAAGATCTTGTTCAACTTCCAGATGGATCAAAAAAAGCTAACTTAGACGTAGAAATTGCTGTTGATCTTATGGCACTAGTTGGTTCCTACGATACAGCAATAATTGTCAGCGGAGATGGAGACTTAGCCTATGCTGCAAATTCTGTGAGTTATCGTGGAGCAAGAGTGGAAGTTGTTAGTTTACGATCTATGACTAGTGATAGCTTAATTAATGTCGCAGATCACTATATTGATCTTGATCAAATTAAAGAAGATATTCAGAAAACTCCTAGAACTAATCTAGCTTATAATAGTTACTCTACTGTTGGAATACTTGAACAAAATAAACCACGTTAATATTCACGTTAATATTAAAGTAGAAAAAATATTCGATTATCATTAAAGGGTAATGGATCAAAAGCATAGAAATCGACAACAGCATTCTCTACAACTAAAATTAATTAGGAAGGGAATGCTGCTGCTATTATTAAGTTTACTTGCTTGTCAGGTAGAAGAGAAAACTAACACAAATACAAATACTTTAGAAAAAGTAAAAGAAGAAACTAATTTAAATCTCCAAAATGCTACTTTAGAGCAATCTGATGCTGATGGAAAATTACTCTGGAAAATACAGGTAGATGAAGCCAGATACAGCCCAGATCGTGAAAAAGCAACTCTAACTGCTGTCAAAGGCAATATCTTTGAGAATGGGACCCTTGTTTTACAAATTAAAGCAGATTATGGAGAAATCCATGGTAATGGAACTAAAATCTTTTTAAGAAATAATGTTTTAGCAATTGATCCAAGAAATCAAATGGTTATTCGTAGTGAAGAAATAGAATGGCAACCACATGAATCGCTTTTGACAATGCGTAAAGACTTACAAGGTTTTCATCCTCAGTTAGAAGTTTCTGCAAATGAAGGTAAATACTATACACATAAACAAAAACTTGAATTAGAGGGGAAAATTGAAGCTATATCGAAACACAAGAAAATAAAGATGAATACAGAACATTTGTTTTGGGAAATTCAAAAACAAATGGTAACCAGCAATAAAATGTCAAACATTGTAAGATTTGAAGGCGATATTATAACTGCTAATTTAGTAGCTCAAAAGGCAGTTATACATTTAAATAAACATCATATTCTTGTTAGGGATAATATTGAATATAAATCTGTGCAACCGCCTCTTCAAGTGTCAGCAAGTACAATTTTATGGAATTATAAAACTCATCAATTATTTTCTGATGAACCAGTTCAGTTAGTTCAATATAAAGAAAATATTACCCTTATTGGTAATAAAGCACATATCGATCTAGATAATAATATTGCTTATCTTAAAGGTAAGGTTAAAGGAATAAATAAAAATAATCAAAGTATTTTAGAAGCTAATAACTTAACTTGGTATATTCTCAACCAAAATATTGAAGCAATAGGCAGTGTCTTTTATCGTCAAGACAAAAATCCGAAATTCACTTTAGCTGGAGATAAAGCCGTTGGAAGCTTAAAAGAAAATACTATAGTTGTAACTAATAGTGATGAAAAAGAACGAGTCGTTACTGAGTTTTTTACAAATCCAAAATAAACTTACTAGTAAAACTTATAGCATCTAAATAATATAAATTATCATAAAGACTACTAGTTAACTATTTAATAGCAGTAAATAATGATGTTCATTTAAAAATGATAAAATCATACTTATTTAGATATTAAATATAGTCTTAATTAAGAAAAGATTGTTTTTTTATTTTTAAAATATAGAGTGAATAGACTATTAGCGCTAATAATTTATGATGTTTACAACAAAAACAATTATATTAGAGCTACTAAAAAACCAGTAACAAAAATAATGATAGGTTTCTCATTACTTAAATATGACCATTATATTTCCCATTATCAAATAAAATTGTTTAAAAGTTAAATTTTTAAATATACTTTTTTAATACTGATAGTCTTATATGTATAGATAAAGTTAATATAATTCAAATTTCTAATATTGAGCTTTTAAAGTTAATTATTTTCTATGCTAAGATGCATATTAAATTAAATAGTAAAATCTCATATATTATTTTCGTTTATCTACAATATATATCTATTTATGAAAAAAATTGCTCTTATAGATAAAAATGCAAGTAAATACCATTCCTCCCGTTGATTTAGTTCGTCAATACGAATCTATTAATAAAGAAATCGATAATACTATCCTCAAGGTAGTACGCTCTGGTCACTATATTGGTGGTTCTGTTGTAAAAGATTTTGAAGAACAATTAGCTCAATATATAGGTACCTCTCAATGCTTAACTTGTAACTCAGGTACTGATGCCCTTTATTTAGCCTTAAAAGCATTGAATATTGGCTTTGATAGTGAAGTGATTACTACTCCTTTTAGCTTTATAGCTACTGCAGAAGCAATTAGCTTAGCCGGTGCAAAACCAGTTTTTGCTGATATTGAACGTAATACTTTTAATTTAGATTTAGAAAATATAGAAAAAAAAATTAATTCTAGAACTAAAGCAATTATTGTGGTTCATCTTTTTGGGCAGCCTGTCAATATGACTCGTTTAATGGAAATTGCAAATAAATATAACTTATATGTTATTGAAGATTGTGCTCAAGCTACTGGTGCAAAATGGGATCAGAAAGTTGTTGGTAGTATTGGACATGTGGGCTGTTTTAGTTTCTTCCCTACGAAAAATCTAGGAGCATGTGGAGATGGTGGAGCAATTACAACAAATGATAATACGATTGCTCAGGCTATCAGAACTATCAAAGAACATGGCTCGATGCAACGTTATCATCATGATGTAGTTGGTATTAATAGTCGGTTAGACACTATACAAGCTGCTATCTTACAAGTAAAACTACGCTACTTAGATAAATGGAATGAGCAAAGGCGTGAAATAGCGTACTACTATAATAAGTTGTTAAGTTCAATTTCAATGATACAACTTCCAAAAGAAATTATGGGAGGATATCATGTCTGGAATCAATACACAGTTTTGGTAACAAATGAAATAAATAGCAAAAAATATAATAGAGACCTTTTAAGGAAAGATTTACAAAATCAAGGAGTTATTTCTATGGTTTATTATCCTATCCCTATCCATTTGCAAAAAGTTTATGTAAACCTAGGATATCAAGAAATGTCATTTCCAGTTACTGAAAAAGCATCTCATGAGGTACTTTCGTTACCTATATTTCCTGGTATGTTGCCACAGGAGCAAGAACAAGTTGCTAACGCCATAAAAACTAGTTGTAATATGTAATTAGTTATTATATTTTAATGTCAATTATTATTTTACATTAACCAACATTATCTATTTAACATTTGTTACATACTTTTAATATATAAGCTATTTTTAACAGATATTAAAGATCACTAAAATTTACTATAAATTAAAGTTATAAAATGAACTTAAAGATATAATTTCTACAACCATAATGATATGTTAAATCATCATAAAGAAGATACTATAGAATCTATTCTTCAAGAGCAAAGGGTTATCTCTCCCTCGCCTATTTTTAGTATGAATGCACATATTAAAAGCTTCCAAGATTATGAAAAGATTTATAAAAAATCTATATCAGAATCAGAAAGTTTTTGGGAAGATCTTGCAGAGAAGGAATTACACTGGTTTCACAAATGGGATAATGTTTTAGAATGGAATCCACCTAATTCTAAATGGTTTGTTAATGGAAAGTTAAATATCACTTATAATTGTATTGATCGCCATCTCACTCCTTCAAGACGAAATAAAGCAGCTATTATATGGGAAGGAGAACCTGGTGACTCGCGAATTTTAACATATGAAAATTTATACGTAGAAGTTTGTCAATTTGCTAATGTACTGAAGCAATTAAAAGTAACGAAAGGTGACTGCGTCGCAATTTATATGCCTATGATACCTGAAGCTATAATTGCTATGCTTGCCTGCGCCCGAATAGGTGCAGTTCATGCAGTTGTTTTTGGAGGTTTTAGCGCCGAAGCTTTAAGAGGACGTTTAAAAGATTCACAAGCAAAAATTTTGATTACTGCTGATGGTGGTTTTCGTAAAGATAAAATTATTTCTCTAAAATCTCAAGTTGATATAGCCTTAGAAAATAATTCTTCAAGCGTTGAAAAAGTAATAGTAGTTAAACGTACAAAAGAAAGTATTACTATGAAAAATGGACGTGATTTTTGGTTGCATGATTTGCAAAAAAACATGTCTACTGAATGTCCTCCAGAAATTATGGATAGTGAGGATACTTTATTTATTCTTTATACTAGTGGAAGTACTGGAAAGCCTAAAGGAGTAGTACACACCATTGGTGGATATAGTTTGTATACTCATATAACAACTCAATGGGTCTTCGATCTACAGGATACAGATATTTACTGGTGTACAGCAGACATAGGTTGGATAACAGGACATAGCTATAGCGTTTATGGTCCATTATCGAATGGAGCTACGTCTTTAATTTATGAAGGCGTTCCTCGACCCTCGAATCCTGGTTGCTTTTGGAATATTATAGAAAAATACGGTGTTAATATTTTTTATACTGCACCAACTGCTATTCGTTCTTTTATGAAGATGGGAGATCATATACCTCAAAAGTTTAATTTATCTTCTTTGCGACTTCTGGGAACTGTAGGTGAGCCGATAAATCCTAAAGTTTGGATGTGGTATTATCGAGTAATAGGTGATGAAAAATGTCCTATCGTAGATACATGGTGGCAAACAGAAACAGGTGGAATAATTATAACGTCCTTACCTGGAGCAATACCTAATAAACCAGGTTCAGCTTCTTTCCCATTTCCTGGCATCATTGCAGATATAGTAGATAAATATGGTAATAGTGTTCCTGATAATACTGGTGGGTTGTTAGTAATTAAAAATCCATGGCCGAGCATGTTAAGAACTATCTATGGTGATCATCAACGTTTCGAAGAAAGTTATTGGAATTCTTTATCTGATAAATGTATATATTTTTCAGGAGATAGTGCACGTAGAGATGCTGACGGTTACTTTTGGATCTTAGGGCGTACTGATGATGTAATGAATATTTCAGGTCACCGCCTGGGTTCTATGGAATTAGAGTCAGCATTGGTTTCACATCATGCAGTTAATGAAGCAAGTGTAGTTAGTGTACCGCACCAGATTAAAGGAGAAGATATATATGCATTTGTAACACTCAATGATAATTTTAAGGCTAGTAATGAACTAGCTAATGAACTAAAACAGCATGTTGTTACAGAAATTGGGGCGATTGCTCGTCCTGCAACTATTCAGTTTACACAAGAACTACCTAAAACACGTTCTGGAAAAATTGTCAGGAGATTTTTAAGACAAATTGCATCAGGACAAAATATTAAAGGAGATAAATCTACAATAGTTAATCCTAATGTTTTGAATAAACTAGAGGAACAAGCTAAATGGCTATATCATAATAGTATGTAACATAAAAGATATTAATTTAAACGTCCAGATCAAACATAAATAGTTGACTATGGTTTAAAAAATACATTAGTACTTATACTTTGGAAGTTAAATAGAAAAATTTAACTACAAGCTCTAATTTATATCTCAAATATCCCATCTTCTATTAATTAAAATATTTTTAATATACTATTTACCACTTAATTTAACGATAAAAGCACCACCAAAATATAATCCTAAGACTGCTCCAGCTAATAGAGATTGAGTTAAAGGATCTGTAGATGGTGTTAATATAGCTCCTAATATAACTGCGCCTACTATCACTATACGCCATTCGCTTAACATTTTATGAGATGATACTATACCTAAATAACCTAGCATTACCTGAATTACAGGAATTTGGAAGGCAATACCAGTACTGAACATTAATAGCAAAATAAATTCAAAATAACGATCAATTGACCAAGCTTGCTCAACTACATCTGAACCGTAAGTGATAAAAAAGTTTAATGCAGCAGGTATTAAAATCCAATAGGAAAACCCTATACCTGCAAAGAAAAGAACACTAGAAATTAGAATAGTTGGACCTAGTAGCCGACGTTCTCTACGAGTTAATCCAGGTAGAATGAATCTTAGAATTTGGTAAATGATGAAAGGGCTAGTAATTAGCAAACCACTATAACCAGCAACTTTTATGGAGACAAAGAAAAATTCTCCAGGTGCTAGCTGTAAAAGATCTACTCCTTGCGCAGGAACCTCCAGCCATCTTACCAAAGGTTTTACTACTATAAAACATAGAAATATGTTAAAACATATTGCTCCCAGAGAATAAAGAATACGCATTCTCAATTCTTCAAGATGATCTAGCAGTGGCATCTCTACTTCATCTGGTATTTCATTAAGGTATTTATCTTTTTCCAGCTCGTCATAATTTTCACTTAAAGGCTGCTTCATAATATATAAAATACAATTCCTATTTATCTTATTGTCTAGGATTTATAGTTACTATGTATAGTAACTATAAAAAATAACCACAACTAACAATAAACTTTTCTGAAGTTACAAAAATATAATTTTATTTTCTAAAAAATATTTATCTTTATAAATAAAATATAGATACAATTTATCAGCTACTCATAAAAATAATGCTTTTATTAATTTTCTCAACCATCGTTTCTATCCGGCAAGTAGATAATTTTTCTCCGTTTAGGTTCTGTAAAATGACTCTGTTCATGCATAACTCGATAAGTCATGTTAGGGGAAAAACTATCTCCAAACTCTTTTGCTAACTTTGAGACTCGTTGCTTAGTTTCTTGAAGTTCAGCTTGTAATTCCCTAAGATTAGTTTGTTGTAATCTTAAATAATTAACTGATCTTATAATACTTAAGATTGCAATGGCTGATAGTAGCCCATTCATTGTTAATTTGGTGATAACTTCTATAGTCATCCATTTGTATTCAAGAAGATAATTATTAGTATCTTTCCGTTTATGAATATGCTTTTTAGACATTGATATAGTAAATAAAGCTATGTTCAATACTTATATAGTTCTCTAACAATAATGTTAGAGAACTGTAAATATAACTGCTAAAACTAGCAGACATACAGATTATTTGTAAAGTTCCGTAGATAAACGAAATGCTAAAATACCAGGAACTAAAGCAACGGCTAAGGCGATGAAAATTTGTGCATTAGATAACATAGGCCATAAACTCCTTAAAGCTAATAAATATAACCACTTCTCTACTTTGCTCTATGATAAGGTTTTATGAAATATATTGTTACAAAGATTTAACTTTATTACTTATCTTTTTAAAAGTAAATTAAATAATATTTTTGATTTACTAGTTGTATATGGTTCTCAACTTTCAGCTATTTAATTTATAATATAGCAAAATAATAAAGAAGAAAGAAGGTAACATGATAAGTTTACTAATTATCTGGATCACTACAGCTTTAAGTTTATTGCTAATTAGCAAATTACCTATTGGTATTCAGATAGACAGCTTTAATAAGGCTCTAAAAGCTTCCATTATTTTTGGAATTCTTAATACTTTACTGAGACCAATTTTGGTTTTTTTAACAATCCCTTTGACTATAGTAACACTCGGATCATCCTTACTAATTATAAATGCTATGATTTTTAGTATTACCTCTATATTGGTTGAGGGGTTCCGCCTACGCTATGGCTTATGGAGTGCTATTTTAGGTTCAATCTTTCTAAGTCTTACTAACAATATTGGACTAAAAATACTTTCGATTACAGGGTGGAATTAAAAGTTCTCATAATATTGGTGAAATCAAACGTTTCAGTTATCATCATTTTCTCTACGATTTATTAAATTAAATTTTTTTAAACAGACGACTATCGGGAAAGTTACTTACAGCTCTTTGAAGTAAATTAATAGAACGATTATATTCAATGATTGCTTGTAAAAAATCCCCTCGTGCTTTAGATAGGTCTCTTTGAGCATCTATCACATCAGTTTGGACTCCTATTCCTGCCTGAAACCTTAGTCTAGCTAGTCTTAGCCCTTCTTCTCTAGTAATAATATTTTTCCTTGTACTTTCTATATTCCCTTTATTGGCAATAAGATTATAATAGGCTTCTTCAACTTCAAAGCGAATTTGGCTGCGTAAATCTGCAAATTGGATATTGGCTTGGTCAATTCTACGTTCAGCAGCTCTAACACCTGCAAAAGCTCTACCACCATCAAACAGTCGCCATCTTAAACGAGTCTCAAAACGATAATTGATTAGCGCTCCTAAGGCATCTTCAAATTCATCATTAAAACCATATTGAGCAATAATATCTAGTTTAGGAATAATCTCTGCGATCGCAATGCGTCGATCTTGTTTTCCTATCTCTACTTGAATGAGTTGTTGTTCTAATTCCGCACGGTTTTTATATGCTTGAGCTATAGTTTCTTCTAACGAGAGTTTCCAATATCCTAGCTCAGATATGTTATCAGCAGCTGAAAGCTCAATTTTTTGGCCTAAATTTAAAGTTTCTGTGAGTTTTTTTCTTGCTATTCGCTGCTTTGCTACAGTTCTTGCTAGTTGTTCGTTAGCAGTCGCCAAATCTCCATCTGCCCGTAAAACATCAAATTTAGTGCCTAAGCCAGCCCTTTCTAAAAGTTTTGCATCTCTTAACGTTTGAGTAGCATTTTCAACATCTGCCTGAGCAATAGCCACTTCAGCATCAGCATTTTGTAAAAGATAATAATTATCTGTTGCTTCAAAACGAATTTGTTCAGCAATTTGTTCAAGCTGTAGTTGTCGGCCCCTAATTTCCCGCTCTGCTTTTCTAATACGACCATCTCTCTCACCACCAGTATAAATATCATATCGAAGAGAAACATTAAAGATTCCTGTTGTCTCTCGAGAACTTGCTGCAACTTGTTTTTTAAAACCTTGACTAAAATCAATAGACTGCCTCTCAAAAAACTTATGATTTAAGCGTGAATCTATATCTAAACTAGGATAAAGTTTAGCTTCTTGTTCAGTCAGTCGTGCTTTAAATTCTTCTATAACAACACGAGCATTTTCTATTTCTTGATTATTTTGTAAAGCGACGGAAATAACTTCTTTTAAGGTAAGAGATCTATTAAGTATTTTCTTTACATTGTTCCTCTTTACAGAAGACATTAAAAAATGATTATCTATATTTATATCTTCAGAAAACAGTTTTATAGAGATAACTTTTAAGTAATTACTATATCCAAAATTTGGCAAGAAATTTATTTGTTCATAATTTATTTTAGGAGATGGTTTTATTCTTTTTATATCATTACTTTGCTGAACACGAGATTTTATCAATAAATCTTGTTTTCCTTGAGAATTATAGATGTAATTTTGGAATTGTGGTTTTTGATGAGATTTAAGAAAAGGGCTCATAGTTTCATACTCTTCTTGCATGGGAGATAAAGCTTGTACTATTAATGGAAAATTAAATAGCATTACCATTAAATAACTAGCACATGCATAGTAATTTAGAAGAAACATGATTTTTTACAAAAATTAGATTTAGATAAGTACAATATTAACTAGAAAAATGAAATAGAAATACTTATCAAGGTATCATATAGTCTTTAATATATCTCATTCAATTAAAAATAAGTATAGTTATTTAATCTTTACTATTTAATTAAAACTTTCTTTTTTATTTTAATAATTTGTTATTAAAAACTTTTATATCGTATCAAATATGATGTGAATATTTTTATTATTTAATAACAGAAAGTTCGGGAACCCGTACACAATGAACAGTTGCCAGACCTCCTAATATTCCGTTAGATTAGCACTCAAGGATTAAGAGTGCTAACTCTTAAAATTATAAGAAACTCTTGATTTTTTAGATAAATATTAAAGGAGGATTTATTCATGGCAGCAATCAGTATTAACGTATCTACCGTTAAGCCCCTTGGCGACCGTATTTTTCTTAAGGTCAACCCTGCTGAAGAAAAAACTGCTGGAGGTATTTTACTTCCAGATAACGCTCAAGAAAAGCCTCAAATTGGTGAAGTTGTTTCTGTAGGACCTGGTAAGCGTAATGACGACGGTAGTCGTTCTGAATTAGATGTCAAAGTAGGTGATAAAGTTCTTTATTCTAAATATGCCGGAACTGATGTCAAGCTATCTGGAGAAGACTATGTATTACTTTCTGAAAAGGATATCCTAGCAGCTGTTGCTTAAAATACGCATAGCAAATTCTTATTAACTTTATTTATTTTAGGATTGACATAAAAGAGGAATAATCTATGGCTAAATCTATTGTTTACAACGAAGATGCACGTCGTGCATTAGAGAGAGGGATGGACATCCTTGCAGAAGCTGTCGCTGTTACACTTGGTCCTAAAGGACGTAATGTGGTTCTAGAAAAAAAATTTGGTGCACCACAAATTGTTAACGACGGCATTACCATCGCGAAAGAGATTGAGTTAGAAGACCATATTGAAAATACTGGCGTATCTTTGATTCGTCAGGCTGCTTCTAAAACTAATGATGTAGCTGGAGATGGGACAACTACTGCCACAGTATTAGCTCATGCTATCGTAAAAGAAGGTTTGCGTAATGTCGCTGCTGGTGCTAATCCTATATCTTTAAAGCGTGGTATTGATAAAGCTACCAACTTTTTAGTAGAAAAGATTGCAGAACATTCAAAACCTATTGAAGATTCTAAAGCTATTGCTCAAGTTGGTTCTATTTCTGCGGGTAATGATGAGGAAGTAGGTCAGATGATTGCTGATGCTATGGATAAAGTTGGTAAAGAAGGTGTTATTTCTCTAGAAGAAGGTAAATCAATGTTTACTGAACTAGAAATAACTGAAGGAATGCGTTTTGATAAAGGATATATTTCTCCCTATTTCGTTACAGATCCCGAGCGGATGGAAGCAGTTTTTGAAGAACCTTGTATTCTTATCACTGATAAAAAAATTAACCTAGTACAAGATTTGGTTCCCATCTTAGAACAAGTTGCTCGTCAAGGAAAATCTTTAGTTATTATTGCTGAGGACATTGAAAAAGAAGCTTTAGCAACCTTAGTAGTCAATCGTCTACGTGGTGTTTTAAACGTTGCTGCTGTTAAAGCTCCTGGTTTTGGAGATCGTCGTAAGCAGATGCTAGAAGACATTGCTGTTCTTACTGGTGGTACTGTTATCAGCGAAGAGACAGGTCTAAAACTAGAAAGTACGACAGTTGAAATGTTTGGGTCTGCACGACGTCTCATTATGACTAAAGATAATACAACAATCGTCGCTGAAGGTAATGAAGAGGCGGTTAAATCTCGTTGTGATCTAATTCGCCGACAAATTGAAGATTCTGATTCTTCATATGATAAAGAGAAGCTACAAGAACGTTTAGCTAAATTATCTGGTGGAGTTGCAGTTATTAAAGTTGGTGCTGCTACAGAAACTGAGATGAAAGATCGTAAGCTTCGACTAGAAGATGCTATTAATGCTACAAAAGCTGCTGTTGAAGAGGGTATCGTTCCTGGTGGTGGAACAACTTTAGCACATTTCGCTCCAAAACTAGAAGAGTGGGCAAATGCTAATCTTGATATTAGTGAAGAACTAACAGGTGCATTAATTGTTGCTCGTGCCTTAACTGCTCCCTTAAAACGTATAGCTGAGAATGCAGGTCAAAATGGAGCAGTTATTGCTGAACGGGTTAAGGAGAAAGATTTCAAAACTGGATATGATGCTGCTACTGGAGAATTCTCCGATATGTTAGCTAATGGTATTGTTGATCCAGCAAAAGTAACTCGTTCCGGAATACAAAACGCTGCTTCTATCGCTGGTATGATTCTGACTACTGAATGTATTGTCGTTGACAAACCAGAAAAGGAAAAAGCTTCTGCTGGAGGTCCTGGAGATTATGATTATTAATAAAATAACTGCTTCTTAATTAAATAAATAAGGAATGCTCTGTCTTAAAACAAGACAGAGCATTCCTTATTTATTTAATTAAGAAGCAGTGTAAAAGTATAATACTATAATCCCGTTTCATCTCTAGTATTAGGAACATTATGAGAAAATTTATCTTTTTCATCATAAGCTGTCCTATTTGGAAAACTACTGACTATATTTTCACAGTTACGAGAAGAATCTTGAATAATAGGACCATTATGATCAATGATATATTTTCTTATATTTGTATCATGCCAAGATCCTCTCATTTTAAAAACATTAATTGATCTAGACATTTTTTCATAAATCTCTACGTATTTAAGTATTAGTATTGTATCTGTAATAGTAGAAATATGATTATCTGTAATAGAATTACCTTCCATAGATTGATCAGTTGTATTAGTAAAAAATCCTGTAATTTCCTCTTGCTTTACATATCCTGTGATTCCAATCACAAACTGATGAAAAGCATTTTTTGTAACACCTCTCGCTAAAGCAGACAAAGAGTCAATAGCAATACGAGAAGGCTTGAATCTAGAAATTTCCGATTTAATAATTTGTAAGTGGTCTTCTAGACCGGCAGATTCAGGATAAGTACATAATAATTTGAGAAGCCCCTGATGTTCCATTTTTTCGAAATCGATCCCGCAAGACATTGCATTACGAGATAACTGGGCCTTAGATTCTTCATAAGCAAATAGAATTACTTTTTCTCCTTGATGGCATCCTTCTTCTAAAAATTTATTTAATAACAAAGTTTTTCCAGTTCCTGTAGTACCTGTTACTAAAACAATGGAATCTTTAAAGAATCCTCCTCCGCACATTTCATCAAGAGTTTGCACCCCAGATGAAATGCGTATATTAGATGATCTTTGAGTTAACCTCATTGCTCCTAGGGGAAATATGTTAATTCCATCATTAATAATAGTGAATGGGTATTCTCCATTCATATGAGTTGTACCACGTAACTTAAGAACTTCAATTGTGCGGCGGCGACGCTCTCCTTCCAAAGCATTGCGTACAATAATTACATTATCTGAAACGAATTCTTCAATACCAAACCTAGCAATCTGACCATACTCTTCTATTCTCTCTGTAGTTAAGATAGAAGTAATTTCCAGTTGTTTTAGCCGAGCTACAAGACGAAAAATTTCTCTTCTTATTACAGCAACTGCATTATATTGCTGAAAAACTGCAGTTACAGAATCGATGGAAACAAGTTTTGCTTTGTACTTATGAATAGCATATTGTATTCTTTCAATTAGTGCTGATAAATCAAAACTTTCAAATATTTCTTGTCCTTCAGGATCTGGAGATGCATCAAGAATAAATAAATAACCATCATCAACTAACTTTTGTAAGTCCCAACCAAAACTGTATGCATTCTCAATGATATCATTTGGAGATTCTTCAAAAGTAACGAAAAGACCAGGATAGTCAAAATATTTAATTCCGTTATATAAGAACTGTATAGCAAGAAGTGTTTTTCCTGTCCCTGATGTTCCACTAACAAGTGTTGTTCTCCCTAAAGGTAACCCTCCATGGGTTATTTCGTCTAAACCATCTATCATAGTACGAATTTTACGAACACCTTTAAGAGATAATCTTAATGGTATATCTTTTCTCGAAAAAGGCTGGTTCATAACTTCTTAATTAATTATCTTATATTGAAAATTTTAATCGAACAACAGAATAAAGCTTAATTTCAAAACACTTGTTTGTTATAGACAATTTTAAAACCGTAATGACCAATTTGTATCAGCAAACAATATAGTACTTTTGATAATAATTTCTTTAAAGAATTAATAATTTTTATATTTAAACTTTTTCATCTTCAATTATTTGTACCTTTTGAAATAATCATCAAGAGTTTAAATAATAAGTTTATATATTTGGTTACTACACAACCAAAGCTCATTCATAAACTGCAATTTAGAATAATAGCGTTTTTTTGAAATAGAAAAACAATATGTCTCTCCTGAGTAATCAAGAGTATCAATAATAATTAAACGATAAGCTAAAAGTATTACTTATTATGCTCTCCTAATTTAATGTGTTGTGAAAGTCTATTAATTAATTTTATGTGAATTTCTAAAATCTGAGAAATTAATATATCTACAGAAAAAAGTTGTTGAATAGACTAACTAATGGGTTAATTGATATCGATATTGTCGTCCAATCAATTAAAAACAGTTTTTAGATAGTTATTCCCTAATCTTTTTAAGAACTTTTCTCTTTTATCCTAAGAAAGGTTGAAATAAAAGTATTAAGTATTGTTTACATGATGGTTTAACGAATACTTAAACTTTTATGCTAGATTGCTTTATTATATTAATAAACAGCTTTAATAGTTATTAAAGCTATTTTTAACAAGACAATTATTTCTTAAATAAGCAAGAAAATGATAGCATAATTAGTAACCTGTTTAATATTGCCCTAATAATAAATTTTGGGACTGTAATACTTATAATTTAAAAATTAGGCATTACATTTAGTAATGCTCTCCTGCAATATCAAGGTCTATTTGGAATAGTAGTACTATATATTATTGTTGTTTTATTTATAGATAATACTTTTTCAACTCCGCTTATGGTACAAACACAAAAATTTTTATTATCTAATGGATTAATTAGTGACTTTGTAATACCTTTACTATTAGTGCGAAGATAAATTGATGTATCAAAATATAATGTTATTCAAGAAAATATAAGGAATTAAATCAATCCTGTCACTAAAAACTGAATATAAATATTTATTTTTAGTCTTCAAATTAGTAAAAAGTAAGCATCATATTTTAAATATATGTGGAAAATGAAAAGGATTATATCTGCTTACTAATAAGTATGATTTTCAGTTATCAAAACTAAATGAAGATTAAAAATAATCATTTCTAACCTCATATTCTTTAATAATCAAGACAGTCAAAATTTTCTATTGATAAAAGGTATTCATTAATAATGATAAGATTAGCAACAAAAATTGAAGCAGTTTTATATCTTAAAGGTCAATCTTTGAGCTTAGTTGATATTGCTAAATATGTAAATTGTGAAATAGAGGCTGTACAAGATGCAATAATTGAATTAATGTCTGATTATGCATATCGTGACAGTGCACTAGAGGTTATAGAAACAGAAAATGGTTATAGCCTACAACTTCGCTCAGTTTTTAACGATCTTACAAATAATATAATTCCTGCTGAATTAGGAAAAGCAGTTTTAAGAACTTTGGCGGCAATTGCTCTCAAAAATCCTATTGTCCAGACTGAGCTGATTGAGTTAAGGGGAAGTAGTGCATATCAACATGTCCACAAACTAGTAGAGCTGGGCTTTATTCGTAAATATAGCAAGAAAACTGGACGTTCCTACCTTTTAGAAATCACTTCTAAATTTCATCAATACTTTGAAATTGATCAGCTTCCCAATTCCATGAATTAAATTCTTAGCTATTTTTTTCAGTAAGGTTTATATTGTAATAGTGTACAGCAACAGCAGAACATAAATAAATTAAGCTCAATTTTGGAGTTCTAGTGAATGGTATTCAACTATGATTTTCTCTCAGAAGAACAAGATCCCAATCCCCTCATACAATACCTGAAGCAACAGCAGCCTGAAACATTATCCCGAATAGCACAATCTGTTAGTTTAGAAGTTCAACAAATTATTACCAAGAATGTACAAGGGTTGATGGGAATGCTGTCCCCTGGGGATTTTAATATACAAATAGCTACTGATAGAGAAAATTTAGCTAATCTGCTTGCTTCTGCAATGATGACAGGATACTTTCTTAGTCAAATGGAACAACGTAAAAATCTAGAAGTTAATATGTTAAGTACTGAATTCTCAAGTTCAAGCTTATCTTCTAACCAAACAGAAATATAAAAAGAATAGAGACAAGAGAAATCATAAACAAAAAGTAAATCTTCTTATTTTTGTATGATTTCTCTTAGGAAAATTTTATCCGCCCCTAGAAAAGCTTCCCATAACAAAAGCAGATAAAAGTATTCCTGGACTTAGTAAGGCAATTAATAGTAGCAATTGATCAACAGTCATAAATGTTATTTTGGATTGTAATATCTTCCATTTGTTAAACTAACGCAATTTCTCTAAAATTTCGCTAAGTTAACTAAATTTTAATATTATTCATTCATATTTTTATAAGTAGCTACAGCAGAAGGAGAAATACGATTAAGATAACGGAATATCCAATATTTAAGAACTGTATCTAAGATAACTGGAAATGTTGCAATAAATAGAAAGTTAAACTCTTGGTTTTCTGGTAATCCAAAATGATGGGATATCCCTTCTAAAATGACTTCCCATCCATGTGGAGAATGAAATCCAACAAACATATCTGTAAATAAAATAATTAAAAAAGCTTTAGCTGGATCACTTAACCCATACAAAATTTCGTCCAGAAAAGCTTTTAGGATTTCTATCTCTTTTCTACTAAAAGCGACAACTATTACGAAAGCAGCTACTGAAAAAAGATCAGCAAAAACATTACCAACCGAATTTATGCCTTGTGCACGGTATTGTTGTGTTATTTCTTGAGCTTTTTCTTTAACCTTTTCTTCAACTTTTTCTTCATTTAAAGGTTCCCTTAGTCCTATTAAACCCTGAAATCGAAGAATTTCTTCATAATGACTTAATTCTTCAAAAGCTTCTTCTTCTAAATCTTTGTTAATAAATACTACCTGTCCATGATCTTGGAAGTACTGACGAATTATTGGAGTCAATAAAAATGTTTTAGTTAATTGATGAGTTAATAAAGGGACTATGATTAGTAATAGAATAAATTTGACAGAAAGGGCAGTTCTTAAACGAGATTTACGATGTTTAGTTAAAACCTTTTCTTCACTATCCTCTGATTTGGGATCTATTTCTTGTCTTAATCTATTTAGCGTATCAATAAAAGATCGTGGCAGGACACCTATGTTTTGATTTTTCGACTCTAGGCGATACCTATTTTTTTGAGATGTATTTTCTGGATAATAAAAATGATTAGCTTCCTCTTCTTTTATCTTAAGTGTAGCTTTTGTTGTGATTGTAGAGTTGTTTAAATCATTATTTTCTGTATTTGATGTATATCTCAATATAATTTTGTCAATAAATTTTAACTTCTCAAGAGAAATTGTACTGCTTGTAAAATTCTTCTTCTCTTCTTTATTTATAATTTTCTTCTCATCAATATCTTGCGAAATATTCATAACTTTCAAGAATAGTCTACTAGTTTTAAAAATATTTAGTTCTAAATTAATTTTTTTAAGATAGCTATCAATTTCTATCTTAAAATATGAAACGACACTACTGCCATAACTAGTATTATCTTGAGATATTATTTTTCCACTAAAATATTTATCTTCAATTTCTTTTATTTTTAAAGCCGTTTTATAGGCACGATCTAAAGATCTCTCTGGAGTCAATGTCAGCCAATCAAAAGTTTTTTTAATCAAAAACTGAATTTTCATATTAACTAGTGCTTATTTGCAATGAGTAAAAAATTAAAGAATAAAAATATTTTAGAAATGATTGTATGTTAACTAATTTAATTGAGGAATGTTTGTGAAGTTAACCTCCTTATGGATTGAAGGAACTACTCGTACTGGGAAAACAACCCAATTAGTTAAAAATTTTTTTTACTGGGTTAAAGAGAAGAACCATAATCGAAGCCTATCTCCTATACAATCAATTACGCATAACCTTGCTTCATCAGTATTGGTTTTGTCTGCAAATGACGATAATCGCCGTAAATTGTTCGACAAACTTTCTTCTATAACTAAAGGAAAATATGCTATTCATTGTAAAACACCTTTAGGATTCATGAGAGATGAATTAAAGTTATTTTGGCCTCTTCTATTTGAAAAATTAAATTTGAAAGAGGAATTTCCTTTATTTTTAAGAACTGAAACTGAACAAGCCTTTGCCACCAAATTATGGAAACCATATCTAGAAAAATATCAAATATCACTTACCACAAGTCATGAGTTTCGTTTTGTTCGTCAAACTCTAGATCTATTGCAACTAGCTAGTGCTAGTGGAGTTATAGGTGAAGATATATCTTTTATTTTAGAGTATGGACTAGAAGAAGAGTATTACTTTTTAAAAGAATTACATAACTTTATTCATACGAAAAAAACATTACCTAAATTACAACAGGAGTTAATTATACAATGGAGAAAATGGTGCTTTAACCGAGGGATAGTAACTTACGGACTTATCTATAATTTATATTGGCAATATTTGTTACCTGATTTTCAATATAGAAATTTTTTGATCAATCGTTATCATGGAATCTTTGCAGATGATATTGATGATTATCCTGCTATAACTAAAGATTTATTTCAATTTTTTATAGATCATCAAAAATTTTGTGTCTTTACTTATAATCCATACGGACAAGTTAGATTAGGTCTGAGTGCTGATCCAGAGTATTTATATCGTATAAAGTCTCATTGTAACAATATAGTATTATCTACATATCCAAATTTTTTTGATACAAGTAGTCAGCTCATACTAGACCAAATAGATAATTCTTTATCTTCAAAAAAGCTTCCCGACTTTTTCTCGTCTATCAAAACCGTTTCAAGAAGTGAGCTTCTCCAAAAGACAGCAACTTTTATAATCAATGCTATCGAAAACCATCAAGTTAGCCCTAAGGAAATTGTAATTATTGCACCTGGATTAGATGAAATTGCACGTTACACATTAATTGAAACCTTATTAATGGCCAATATTCCTGTTAAATTATTAAACGAACAACGTCCTTTAATTAGTTTTCCAATCATTCGTGCATTGTTAACTATTTTAGGGTTAGTCTTTCCTGGATTAGGAAAATTTGTTGAAATACATGATATTGCACAAATGCTAACCACTTTAAGTTATGACTATGAAAGTCATACAATGATAATTGATCCTGTTAGATCAGGAATTTTAGCTGATAATTGCTTTTATATAGATAAGCAGCATCCTAAGCTGTTACCCTTAGAGCAATATCCTAGATGGGATAGAATAGGATACAAAGCTGCTAAGGCTTATAAAAAATTATATTCTTGGGTAAAAGAGACAAAATATGAAATAGAGAAAGAACAACCCTCTAATCCGATAGTAGTGATTGATTCAGCAATTAAAAATTTTATAGAATCTCGATATCAGTTACCTCATGAGCAATTATTAGCTCTAAAAGAGCTTACAGAAACTGCTCAACACTTTTGGGAAACAGATTACCGATTACAAAAATATAATACGAATACAAAATCTTTGACAAATAGTTTAGTTGATTTTATTCAATTACTTAGAGAAGGTATAGTCACGGCTAATCCTAAGCCTGAAGATTATTTTAGCAAACAACCTGATTATGTAACTTTAACTACAATTTTCCAATACCGTTCCTTGAGAAGTTCTCATAATTTGCATCTATGGTTAGATGTATCATCTCGTTTATGGGAAACAGCTGGAGCATCAGTATTATTTTACGCTCAATTGTTTTTAAGAGGTCAACTCAGTAATTTAAGTGAATCAGAAGAAAATAAAAAACGTTTAAAACGTATTCTAATGGATTTATTAAGCAGAGTAGACAATGAAGTCATTTTATGCCATAGCGATTTGAATATTAAAGGTATATATCAGTCTGGTCCACTATTAACTCTTATTAATAACTCTAAAACAAGATGAAGGCTTTATAGTTACTATCTTAAGATAATTCACAAAAACCCTAACTACAGTTTAAAGTTAGGGTTTTATTAACTTCTTAGGCTGATCTCAGACAATAAAAGTTGTATGGTTATTTAGGTTCAATATCTTATAAACTTAATGTCGACGGGATCTTTGTCTTTGTCGAGTAGCCTCTTTACGTTTACGTTTTTCTTCTGGCGTTTCAAAAAATTGGTGCTTTTTGTAGTCTGTATAGATTCCAGCTCTAGCAACCTGCCGTTTAAATCGACGTAACGCAGATTCAATAGGTTCGTTTTGACTAACGAATACTTGAGTCATTATGGATGTTAACACCTCCTTTTTTTAAGTAAATGAAAAAAGATAAACTAATTATCCTCTTTTATTAAAACTTATTCAAGTATATTTTCTCAATATTAAAAGATATTTTCTCTATAAAATTAGAAAAGTAAGATTGAAAGTTTAGTTAATAATATCAATTACTTGAATAAGCCAACGATTATTTTTACGAAGTAAAGTGTAACGCACTCTTAAAAGATCATCATAAGAATAGTCAATATTACCTTGATGGTGATATTGAGCAGTTTCTTTGATATCAGCCTCACCAGTAAATTGATCTGATTTATTCTGATTAGATATTAGAGAATTAACTTTAATTTTATGTTGATAAACCCAATAGCCTTGATTTTGTTTTAATTTTTGTGCATGATTACGCCATTTTGAAAGTAAAGGTTCAGCTAAAATTTCATTCAATGAATTAATATCATGATTTTTACCAAATGCTTTAGATTTGCTGAGCAACCATGTCTTTATTAATTGGTGAAAGCCCTCTGACGTTAATACACCTGTTCTGTTAACTATCTGTGTATTAGCTAGAGGGATATTAATCAATGGTTGAATAATGGATACTTTGTATTGATTTCTTTCTAAAGCAAATAATGGAGAATTAAGCTGATATGCTAAAAGTAAGCATATGCCTGTCATACCTGCACTACCAATAATGGTTAAAAAATTTCTTTTAGATTTTAAAATAAAATAGGAACTTTTAACATAATTGATTTTAAACAATATTGTTAAAAGCTGAGTAGGAGATAAGTAACTTCTATTTAATTGACCTTTAATAGTTTTCCGAGTAAGACTTGTTATTAAATTTTTAACATTTGATATCGAAAAATTATCTTGTGTTTTATAGTTTTTTTTAGCTTCTAAGTATGGGGAAAAAGAAGATTTCTTTGTGGATAAAGAATTGGTAATTGAAACTGAACTAATAGGTTGGAACTTTTGTAAATTTTTTTTGTAGTTATAATATTGACGGCTATCTTTAAAAGAATCAATTATGAGAGGAGTTGAAAAATTTCTTTTTCGATTAGATTGTTTAGAATTATTTAGACAAAAATTGTCTAAATAATTTCGAACTTTTTTATTAGTAAAGTACTCTTGTAAAGAAATTGATGATTCCTTTAAATCTCTAAAATAATTATAAACTTCTGTCTTTAACCATATTTCACTATAAAGACATAAACCAGGTAATAAATCAGGAGAACCTTGGGAATTTATTCTAATAAAGTTTAAGATTGTTTGGTTGTCTACCTTCTTTAATAAGATTTTTTCAGCTAGTTGAGTTTGTCCTAACAATAAGGCAATAATAGTTTGTTCTGTAGAAACTTTTTGGTAAGATTCTAAACGTTCAAGTATTGTTTGAGCTTCTAAAATTAAGTAAGGTTCTTTCCTAAAAAATCCAAGGGCTATCAGAATATACACCTTGAGGTATGATGCTATAGGAGAAGAAGAATTTTTATAAGTATCAACAAAAATTTGTTTTTGTTCATCAACAGTTAAATGAATCCTAATCTGTTGGAGAAAACTTAAAAAGTCATTAGCTTCAAGATCAGAATAATTTTTTGTTTGCTCATTGATTTCATATCTATCTTTAAGCATAGCTTTTAATAAATTAATTCCCTTTTGTCTTAGAGTTTGAGAATGAATAGGGTAGGCTAATAATTCTAAGATACGATAAGGTCGTAATTTATCAAGTTCAGAATAAATTTCTTCTTGTATAGATAAAAAAAGTTGATTTGTTTCTAAAAAAGTTAATCCTTTCAATCCAGCAGCAGCAGCTTTTTCATATGTCTTATCATGCCAAAGCTGTCGAGTAATTTCTAAATAAGCTAGAGAAATACTCAAAATTATATCCATTTGAAACTTCGTTAGATTTTTATCATTTATATGTTTATGATAAAAATTAAAGGAAGATTGTAGATAGTCTTCTCCATATTGTATGACTAATTCATATTCGCTTAATTCATAAAGTATTAAAAGAGCTCCAGAGAGATAGTCTTCATGAATTTCAATATTTGAGCTTTGATATATGAATTCTTGTTTTTGATCAGCTATCCCTGATTCTTTATTATTATGTATAGAGTCTTTGTTAGGACTAGAGAAAACCAGTTTTAAGAAGCTTGATTCATAGTCAGTTCTTGTAACTGGATTAGATAAAACTTGAAAAGCTTCATTTAACAAGCTTATACGTTTTTGAATTACATCCTCACTGTATTGACGGTGAGGATGTTGTGTAATTTTATCTTGATAAGCTTGATGAAGTTGTTCATCTATTGTATTCGGAGAAACTCCCAATATTCTGTAATAGTCTAAAGGTATACGCACGTTTGATTTCCTCGAATCAAAGTAGTCGAAATTAATACTTAATAGTTAAATATAAGTAATAAAATTCCTATTCAAAAATATCGTTTTTTTAGATTTGCTATAGTTAGTCAAGTATAATAAAAGTTTTAAAAAGTTTAACTCAAATTATAAACATAGTATAGGTTCCTTAAATATAGCAATTGTATTTACATAACATTAAAATATCTGTTTAGTTTAAACTATGACTAAATAGAACTTATCTATTTTTCATCAATTAAGATAAATTATCTTAATATGACTATAACAATATTCCCAATTTTCGTTTTTTATAATTCGAGTCTTTCTTTGTCCTGTTATTAAAATTATTTTAGTTATTATGAGCTCTGAACGTATTCTACCTATATTTGATATGATGTCCATTCATTTAACTAAAGATGAAGGATTAATGCTCTATGAAGATATGATCTTAGGTCGTTTATTCGAAGATAAATGTGCTGAAATGTACTATAGGGGAAGAATGTTTGGATTCGTTCATCTTTATAATGGTCAAGAAGCTATTTCCACAGGTATTATAAAAGCTTTACGTCCCAGTGAAGATTATATTGCCAGTACCTATCGAGATCACGTACATGCTTTAAGTTCTGGAATTCCTCCTCGTGAAATAATGGCAGAATTATTTGGTAAAGAAACAGGTTGTAGTAAAGGTAGGGGAGGTTCAATGCATCTGTTCTCAAAAAAACATAATTTCTTAGGAGGATATGCTTTTGTTGCAGAGGGAATTCCTGTCGCTACAGGAGCTGCATTTCAAAGCAAATATCGTCGTCAGATTATAAATGATAATAACTCTGATCAAGTAACAGCTTGTTTCTTTGGAGATGGCGCAAGCAATAACGGTCAATTTTTTGAATGCTTGAATATGGCTGCACTTTGGAAGTTACCAATTATTTATGTAGTAGAAAATAATAAATGGGCAATTGGGATGTCTCATGATCGAGCTACTTCACAACCAGAAATCTATAAGAAAGCGGACGTTTTTAATCTAGTAGGGGTAGAAGTAGATGGAATGGACGTTTTAGCAGTAAGAGAAGTAGCCAAAGAAGCTATTGCCCGTGCCCGTGCAGGAGAGGGACCTACATTGATTGAAGCTTTGACTTACCGTTTTCGCGGACATTCTTTGGCTGATCCAGATGAGTTAAGAAAATTAGACGAGAAAAAGTTTTGGGAACAGAAAGATCCTATTCAAAAACTCAGTAATTATCTGATTAATCAGAATATAGCTAACCAAAGTGAACTAGATAATATTCAAAAAAAAGTTAAAGAGGTTATTGATGACGCAGTAGAGTTTGCTGAGAAAAGCCCTGAGCCGAATGCCAGTGAACTTCATCGTTATGTTTTTGCTCAAGATTAAAATTTATTTATTAAAAATTTTTCCAGTATTGAAATATCATAGAAAATTTAATACAGAAATAATTCTTGAATATTAGGTTAAATATTTATTATTGGCTTAGCAGTTAAGTATTTAGAACTAACTAACAGTAGTAAGTCTTGATTTAATAACTTTATTTTTATGTATGTTTACTAGAATACGCAGCCTTAATGCAAAAATTTACAAAATTGGCTTATTAAAATATTAAATATATTTGAAAAAATAATTAAATTAAGACTCTAATATCTAGAAATAATACTAAATAATTAGTATTATTTTATTTACTCTTCTCTGCGAGAGAAAATAATTCTATATTCATTCAGTTGTACATCGCAGAATAATTTTTAGTGTTTCTTTTGATTTTTATTTAATCATTGAAAATAGATAAAGAAACTCTTTAAACTATGATGAGGTTTGTCAATATTAAAAATTACAAGTTGAAACTTATATTTAACAAAATGTTTACTTCTATAGATTTTTCGAATTATATTCAATGGTCTGCAGCAATTACCATTACTCTATTCTTATTTGTAATCTTATCCTTCATATTAAGTTGGAAAAATCGCTTTCGGTTAGTTGGTATTCTAGGGTTTATGATAGTTGTGACTGTAGGTCTCTTTGGGTTGGGGATAGGCTTGTTAAGTTATAACAAGAGCGAAGTACCAGTATCATTCTCTCGTGTGTATGATAATGCTGGTGACCAAATAGTAATATCTGTTAAGCCTTCTATTACCGAAAAAGAATTATTAGAAGTGTTAAAACAAGCATCCCAAAATTATTTTGTTTATGGTAGATCTACAGGAAAAGATAATAAATTAACTATAAGAGCACGAGTTCTCTTACACATAAATGAGAAAGAAGATCTTCCTTTGTATCTTGGAAAAGTTGAACAAGTTCTAAATTTCCAAGACTATAATGATTCAAAAATAAACATTCAAATATATAAAGATGAACTAGAAGCTTTGCTTCAATATCAAAAAGATATAGACATATCGTAAGACATATTAAAAAAGAGACTAAAGATATTATTTACATAGTTATATTTTGTTTAGAACTATTTACCAGTTATAAATATTATTATTTTTTATGAAAATATATTTTCTGATTGTCAACCTGACGATTATTGTTCAACAATCAAGTGTTTTATGAAAAAAGAGTTACTGTGGAATCATCCGATTACAAATAAAAGTTTCGCAATCATTGATCAAGAAATAGATCAACATAATCTTCACCCATTAGAATATAAAATCATTCGTCGTGTTATTCACTCTACAGCTGACTTTGATGTTGTCAATTCGTTAGTTTTTAGTTCAAATGCAATTAGAAATGGTGTTAATGCAATCAAAAAACAGACTACCATAGTGACAGACGTCACTATGGTAAGACAAGGAATTCTGGGTTTAGTAAATAAAACTTTTAAAAATGTAGTTATTGCTTCAGTTAATCAAGCATCAAATCCTAATCCTGGTAAAACTCTTACAGAAACAGGGTTATTGAAATGCTGTAGTAAATATCCTACAGGAATTTATGTGATAGGCAATGCTCCAACTGCGTTACTCACTTTATGTCAGCAAATTATTTTAAATAAAATACAACCCAGTTTAATTATTGGTACACCAGTAGGTTTTGTCTCTGTTTTAGAAGCTAAGCAAGCTTTGAAAAGAGTAAATGTTCCCAAAATTTTTATAGAGGGACGTAAAGGTGGCTCTCCTATGGCAGCCTCTATACTTAATGCTTTAATTGTTTTGGCTTACGAAAACGAAACAATATAATTTGTAGTTATACCTTGTAAATATTACAACATAATAATAATGATTAGGGTCGTAGGAATTGGATTAACTGGAAAGGATAGCTTAACTGAAGAAGTTAAAAGCATTGTAAAAAATACTTCCATATTAACGGGCAGTCAGCGACATCTTAAATATTTTACTGAATACACTGGGACTACAATCACTTTAGGCAATTTTATTAAAGATATAAAAAATTTAAAAAAACTCAGTAAAAATAATAAGTCTATTGTTGTTTTAGTTAGTGGAGATCCTCTGTTTTTCGGCTTGGGACGTTTATTGCTGCAAGAGATTGACCAAAAAGATTTGGAATTTTATCCAAATCTGACATCAGTTCAGCTGGCATTTAGCTATATAAAAGTTCCTTGGCATGATGCCCAATTAATTAGTATTCATGGTCGTAATCTAGATGAATTAGTACTTAGCTTTAAAAAAGGGAAGCAAAAAATTGCTATTCTTACTGATAATCATAATAGCCCACAGGTAATTGCTAATATTTATCTAAACTTAAATATTCTCAAGAGCTATGATATTTGGGTCTGTGAGAACCTAGGTAGGATTGATCAAAAAATTAATTGTTATTCACCTCAAAAATTAGCCGATCTCAAACAGTATGAATTTTCATCTTTAAATGTTGTCATCTTTCTAGAAAATAACAACATTGTTTTAGACACGCAAGAATACAGAGAATTACCTATTTTAGGTATTCAAGATAAATATTTCTTAACATTCAAAGATCGTCCAGGACTTATGACAAAACGGGAAGTCCGAATAGCTATACTAGGAGAATTAAATTTACAACCAAAACAACTTGTTTGGGATATAGGTGCAGGAACAGGTTCAGTTTCTATAGAAATTTCTCGTTTATCAGATACATCAAAAGTTTATGCAATTGAAAAAACTGCAGTAGGTATTAACACGATTACTAAAAATTGCGAAAGATTTCAAGTTCATAATGTAGTTCCTCTCGCGTTAACAAATCTCCATGAATTATACGAGCTTCCAAATCCTGATAGGGTTTTTATAGGGGGAAGTGGAGGAAAACTAATTGAAATTTTAGAAATCTGTCAACAAAAACTAAAAAAAGACGGTATTATAGTTATTTCCTTGGCAACCATAGAAAATTTAGGAATAAGTATAAATTGGTTTAAGATGAATTCTTGGAGTTACCATCTTCTGAGTATTCAGTTATCTAAATCTTTAGCTATTGCTAACTTAACTCGTCTATATCCTACAAATCCAGTTTTTTTATTAAGAGCTAACCGTAAATAGAAATAATCACTAAAAAAATTTCCTGATGTTACTTTCAAGTTTTCTAAAAAAAATATTCTTCTAGATAATAGTACTATTTACTACAACAAGAAGTTAATTAATAATATATTAGAGCAGTATTATATTTTCTAAACTTTTATCGTTAAGTTAAACTATATTAGTAAGCAACAAAATATTGCTATTGGTTCACATTTAATGTAGTGTCGATAGTTGTTCATGTTATTAATTAAAATCTATATGAAACAAAATGGTGTAACTGTTTGGTTAACAGGATTAAGCGGAGCCGGGAAATCTACTATTTCTGATGCTTTAGAGAAAAAATTAAGAGATTTTGGCTATTCATTAGAAATATTAGACGGTGATATAGTCAGAACTAATTTAACGAAAGGATTAGGATTCTCTAAAGAAGATCGAGACACTAATGTTCGTCGTATTGGTTTTGTTTGTCAATTATTGACGCGCCATGATGTAATAGTTTTAGTTGCTGCTATTTCGCCGTATAGAAATATTCGTAATGAAGTTAGGGAGAAAATTGGAAATTTTGTTGAAGTTTTTATTAATGCACCATTAATAACATGTGAAACTAGGGATGTAAAAGGTTTATACAAAAAAGCTAGAGCCGGTGAAATTAAATCATTTACCGGAATTGATGATCCTTATGAAGCCCCTTTAAGCCCTGAAGTTGAATGCCGTACAGACATCGAAACTCTTGAAGAAAGTGTTAATAAAATTTTGAGAAAACTTGAAAAAATGAACTATATCAAAATACCTGATACGAAATAAAATTATATCCAGATATGATGTCATCTAACAGGATATAAGAAATTTTCAGTTATTAAATTTAACTACATATATTTTTATAATTACTTGTTAATCATTGTTTTCATACTTTATCTTGTATGTGTAAGAATAGATAAAATCACATTCGAGAAATATTAATTTATAGAGTTTACACAATGATTAAATTTTTTCTACAAATCCTACCAATTAATATAGTCAATTTCACATTAGCTTTTTGATAAAGATTATAATTGTCAATTATAAAATGTCAGGAGAATTAAGAATGAAATGGTTTCGTAAAGTTAGTCGTAATATAAAAAGAAGATTAGACAGATGGACAAATAAATTAAATACTCCTGAAAAAATTTTAGAAATAGCGATTATGCAAATCGAGAATGAATTAATTAATATGAGAGGAGCACTAGCAGAAGCAGTTGCCAGTCATAAATTTTCAGAACGTCAACTATCACACTATGAAATCTTATCTGATAGATTATATCAAAAAGCTGAATTAGCTATATCTCAAAATAATGATTCTTTAGCAAAAAAATCATTGATGGATCGTCAGTCTTATCAAAAACAAAGTTATAGTATTAAAACTGAATTAGAAAGTCAGAAGGTAATGATTCAGGAATTAAAAGAAAAGTTAAGGTTATTAGAGAATAAGGCGCAAGAAGTAAGAACAAAGAAAAATATTTATCTCGCACGTTTACGCTCAGCAACTGCAACAAAAAATTTTAATAATATATTGAACGATTTTGAAGAAAATAGCTCAAATAATTTATTTGAAATACTTGATAATAATATTATGGAATTAGAAGCAGAGTCAACAATGATAAATATGGGAAAAGAACCTGATATTTTAGAAAGACAGTTTATCAAACTCAAAAAGAATGAAAGTGTTCAAGGAAAATTATCTGAACTTCAATCGGGCACAGAGAAATTAGATTAGTCTGAATTCATGTGTACTTTACTCTACAAGTTTGATAAAAGATACAAGCCTCACTCAATCTTTAATATGAGTTGATTTCAATTTTAGGAAATGAAAATATTACTGTTCAGCTGTTTCAATAAATTATTATTCTTGACAATATTTTCTACTTTAAAAACTTTTTTGTGATGATCAATTATTTTTAATATCATAAAATAATCATATGATAATTGCTTAGAGATAGAGTAATTAAAATTATTTAACTAAATTATTTTTTATAGTATTCTAGTGGTAAGATGTATGCTAGATATATACTCTTAGTCAAGAAGTTCAGTCTTGTGTTATCTACTATAGTTACTGATTTTCGTATAATTTTTGATCGAGATCCTGCAGCTCGTAATTGGCTAGAAGTTCTTTTCTGCTATCCTGGATTACAAGCTATTATTTCATATCGTTTCGCCCACTGGTTAAATGAGTTAAATATCTTATTTTTACCAAGACTGATTTCCCATTTTGCACGCTTTTTTACTGGAATTGAAATTCATCCAGCAGCCCAAATTGGTATTGGAGTATTTATTGATCATGGTATGGGTGTAGTTATTGGAGAGACTGCAAAAATAGGAGACTATAGTTTAATTTATCAAGGTGTTACTTTAGGTGGAACAGGCAAAGGGAGTGGAAAAAGACATCCAACTATTGGTAAAAATGTAGTTATAGGGGCAGGGGCAAAAGTTCTTGGAAATTTAAATATAGGAAATAATGTTCGAATAGGAGCTGGTTCTGTTTTACTTCGTGATGTACCTTCAGACTGTACTGTTGTTGGCATTCCAGGAAAAATAGTTTATCAATCAGGAGTACGGGTTAATCCTCTCGAGCATGGTAATTTACCTGACTCAGAGGCAAAAGTTATCAGACTACTGTTAGACAGAATCGATTTATTAGAAAAAAAGTTTCAAGCATTAAAGAGTGAAAAGCTAGAAGAATGGGAGTTTATTAATGAATCTAAGGAAATATTGCATTTAAAATCAACTTATCATAACAAATAAATTTTTAGTACTAAAGGATAGATTTATAATGATTTTTTACAATTTCCCCCTTCCTCTAATGCTATGAGTCAAAGGATAGAGATGCGTCTTAGAGGAGAAAAACGAAAGATGGCACGTCCAATAATATTCCTTTCTGACAAGAAGCCCCAAACGTGAGAATCATTACTGTTATTGCGATTATCTCCCATAACAAAAAGATATCCCTTGGGCACTGTCACTGGTTGTAAATCATAATATGGTTTTTGTAAAATATAATTTTCTTCCAACAAAATCTTATTAATATAAACTTTTCCACTTTTAACTGCTACAGTTTCTCCGCCTACAGCAATTACTCTCTTAATAAAGGCCTGATTATTCTTATATCCTTGCAATTTTAGTTGTATTGGAGGCTTAAAAACTACTATATCTTTTGCTTTGAGATCATAAAAATAACGAGAAACTTTTTCAACAATTAATCTATCACCTATCTCCAAAGTAGGATACATAGATTCAGAGGGAATATAGCGGGGTTCAGCAATAAATGTACGAACAGCAAAGGCTAAAGCGATAGCAATTACTAAAATCTGCATATTTTCCCAGATCATTACTAATAAACTTTTATATGAATTAGATGTATCGAGAGAACTATGCTTGTTAGAATTCCAAAACATACACAATTTTTTCTTTAGTTTACAAACTATTATATAGTACTAATTATTTAAACTATTAATGTTAAAAAGCTTAAGATATGTGACTTTTGACTTACACATTGTAGTATAAAATATACTTTTAATATTCATACTATCTTAAAGACATACTTAAAACTGTTTATTCTGTTAGACAAGGATGGCATTAGTTACTAATGAATATTAGAGTATTTATATCCTATTGGTAATAAGAATTTTTTTTAATAATGGTGTAATTGCTATACAGTTTAATAAAATTGTTAACCAATCACCCATTCTTACATATAAGGTTAATGTATTTCTTGCGTAAATTACTCCTTTATGTGTCTCATACGTATTCATTTTGGATATCCAAGAGCTATCTCCATTGGGGTTGATAATAGCAGAATACCCTGTATTAGTTGCCTTGGCCATCCATCTATCAGTTTCAATTGCACGAATTACATCTTGAGAATGATGTTGAGCAGGCATAATTTGAGTAAAATGAGCATTGTTAGAAGCTGTAATTATATATTCTCCTCCTAGGCTTGTTTGATATCGAAAATGTTCGCTAAATGCAGATTCATAACAAATGCCTATAATAGCTTGACCCACAGGAGTATCAAAAATCTGTTGACTTTTTCCCTTGATTAAGTGATTTTCTAACGGAGATAGACTGTGAACGAGTTTTCCGAAAATATTTTCTAGAGGAATATATTCTCCCAAAGGAACTAATTTAACCTTATCAAACCTACTTAAAATTTTTCCATTTTCTATGACTGTGAAAAGACTATTAGTATAACCAGTTTTTTTGCTACCTAATGCACCTAAAATAACAGGAACTTTATGCTCTATAATTTGTTGTAAAAAACTATTCTTGAGAACATATTGTATGTTAAAAGGTAAAGCAACTTCTGGAGTTATTATTAAATCAACTTCCTGGTTTGCTAGAATTTCATAGCCATTACTATAGTTCTTAAGAGATCTAATTTTCCCCTCAGGATTTAGTTTAATAGTATTAGGAATGTTTCCTTGTATTATTCCAATTTTAATTTTTTTGTTATTAAAATCTAAAACTCTATGGTTGTATAAAAACAAACCATATAAATGTGAAGAAAATATAGTAATTATACTTAGAGAGAATAGTAATAAGAATTGCTTTTTATTTTTATTTATTATTAATACTGATTCTGATATTAACCCATTAATTGCAACAATTAATGCTGTTACTGTTGAATGACCTGAAAGTTTCGTTAGTTGCAAAATAGCTAAGTTATTTGGACTTTGCGTATAGGATAAAGAAGTCCACCATAAAGGACTTTGATTCCAGATCATCTCTAAAATACACCAAATTGCAATTCCGAAAATAATTCTTTTAAAAGATTGAATCAACGAAGAAGTAAAAAATGTAGTTTTTTGAAGAGATATTTTCCTTATGTTTTTGCTATTAGTTTCTTTTATGTAACTATCAGTATGCCAATACATAAGAACTGACCAAATGACTACTAATATAATTCCCCAACATGTTACTGACAGCCAACATAAGGTTGCAATTACAAGACTTGATACCCAAGAAATCCCCATCCATGTCATAGGATGTAAACTTGTTATCCAAAATAAGCTAAAACCATGATAAGAAAAGCCCCAAACTATTGCTGTTAAAATTTTTTCATCAATTTTTTTTTTTGACCTTAATTTACTTTTCTCATTTTTTCTACTCCTATAGTTTATATATTTATTTTTTTCATACACTATAGATATCCATAGTGGGACTAATGCTATCCATGCAAAATAAAACTTAGAGAATGGGGCAGTAGCTAATCCCATTAACAAGCCGCTAAAACCTACCAATAAAACTCTCATATTAACATTTCAATTTTTTATGCTGAGATATATTTAAAACATGTTTTCTGTTGTTAAACAAATGGACATTGCTTTAATATGATCAATATCTCTTACTTCTTTTATCGTAGCAATTACACACTCAGCATAAAGTCCTGGATTTAAGCTAGAACGACAAGAATCTAATAAAGTTAATGAATTTATTTTATTTGTATCCAAATTAGAATTAATATCTATTTGATTAGGAAATATTTTATAAATACTAGCGACACAATTACCCAGATCTATCGGTCTTCTTACTTGAAAACACGCTCTTAAAGAATCATTACCATTAATTTGAATTATATTTCCTATAATACTCACACATTGAGATAGTTCTTTAGGAATAAGTGCATCAGAGCAAGCAGTTGCTGCATCTTCTCCTAATATTGAAAATTTTTGCAATTGATTAATACAAACACTATATTGATTCCAAGAATTTTGTGCATTTCCATAAGCACTAAAAGGAACAATATAAAGGTTAATTATGAATGATCCAATGCAAGCTTTTAATAAGTTGAATTTATGTTTCAGTAAAATCATTAAGCAAGAATGAAAATTGTTGATGTCTAACAAATCTTAATCACTAAAAAAGTGTAAATAAAGTTAATAGTTAATAAATTTATTTGCAAATGCTTTTTCTTAAGACTAGGTAGTGTCTTATAAAATTTCTTTTATTAACTGAATAACTTTCAATTCAATAAATAATATGGTTATAAAAGTAAAAATAATTACTATCACCTAATTAAATAGGAGATTAATTTTAATAAATTTTATAATAGTGGGTCAAACCGGAAAAAAACGGCAACTTTTAGCATGTTATCTCTGACGTTAAGATTTATAATTCTTGTTACCAGACCTTGCTTTTCCAGAGTTTTTAAGTTCAGTTTTTCATTGATTCCGATTGTCAAAAAGTTTAAAAAACGTTTTGATAATTTTCTTTTGTTAAGGGTAGCACTTAAATTTGTTAACTTTATTAAGTATCCTTTTTCTACCTCGAAACCAACTTCTGTTGTAATTATTAGTTCATTTTTTGTTTTTTTAGAGTTTGAATCTTCTTCTAATTCAACCTCTAAGCCTATATAGTTTTTCCTAATAAAGTTTGCACGTAATGCAACTATTCTAAACCGAGGAGCTTGACGAGGTAATAAATCATTTATTAATTCTTGTAATTTAGACTTAATGTTCTGTGATTCTAACGCTTGATTAAAATCTCTTTCTTTTACTGTTATTTTGAAGGCACCTTGAAGCGGTTTCTTGAACAGTGATCGTAAGTCTTCAATTTTTTCAATCTGCTGAATCTGATCAATATTAATATCAATTGGATCAGTCTCTAGTTCAAAAGAATCTATTTTAAGATTTCTAATAACTTCAATTTTACGGCTTGCGATAGAAATATGATCAAATTTTCCGTTCACTACTTTGTAGCTTGGAGTATTATCAATACGAACTAGCAATTCTTCTACATTTACTACTTGAGAACGCAATTCATTTTCAATAACATTATCAACGATAATTCCAATAGGAGAAACAGCTGTTATTAAACTGGATAAAAAAATAGTGAACCATTCCATAAAGCAATTATTTTATTAGATATATTTAAAGAAGAAGAAAATAATTAGGAATTGATTAATCGTTTAAAATCCATTCAGAATCTTTATCCCTGAAACTTAAAGGAATACTAACAGCTTTTCCTAAACGAGGTCTTTCTTTGGTAGTTTGTACATATGAAATAATTTCTTGTTCACTTCCCCAAGCAGTTATATAGTTAGCAACAGCATCAAAATGCTTAAAATATTCCTGTTCAGTCATCGGGAAAGATGCTTGTTCAAGATACTTCCACATTATTTGACAAAAAATTTGTTCTTTGACTTTTTTTAACTGAATATCATAAGATTTATTCCATTTACTATAAAGTAACTCATACAATTCTTTCCCAGTCATGTTTTTTGCAACTCCTAGTTAAAGACTTTCATAATAGGTTATAACAAAAGTTCGAAGAATGTGGGCAATATATATCCTAAATAGAATAATTTAATTAACTAAATTATATATAAAATCACATTATTAATTATATATATTAAAAAATAACTAATTCTTTGATTCTTATTCTTTATGAACACTTTATATAAGTTTTGTTGACAAAACTTATATAAAGTATTCATAAACTTGCTCAAATAATAGTTTTAGTTGAACAGAATTAGAAGCTTTAAAGAGTATACGATCTCCTTTCCTAATATCATTAATCAATTGTTTTACTAATCTTTTTTGATCCAGAAAACAGTTTACTTTAATGTTATCAACACCATCGGCAATAGCCTTAGCTTCATGATCGCTAATTAATATATAGAGTATGTCAATCTCTAATTTTTGTGCTGCTTCTCCTACTTCACGATGAAATTGAGGAGAATTTTTACCTAGTTCTTTCATCGCACCTAAAACAGCAATATGTCTTTTACCTGGGATATCTTTAAGCATTTGTAAAGATGCTTTCATTGATTCTAGGTTTGCATTATATGTTTCATCTAGTAGGATAATATTTCCTGGTAAATGATATTTTTGTGATCGACCTTGGGGGATCTCGACTTTAAACTGTTTTGCAAGTATTTTTAAATCTAAATTTAAACTTTTAGTTACTGCCAAAGCCGCTAAATAATTAATAGCATTATGGCGGCCAGATAAAGGTAGAGGAAAATTGATACCTTCAACTTTTAAAGTTGTATCATTTATTAGTTTTCCAGTAACATTTCCTTTCTTTAAACCGTAAGTAATTGTTTTACCCTTCCATATCTGGGATGCTGTTCTCATGAGTAATTCATCATCATGATTAAGAATAGCTATACTATTAGCTGGCATTTCAGACAATAACTCACACTTTGCTTGAGCAATAGCTTCTTTAGAGCCTAATCTTCCAATATGAGCTGTTCCAATATTAGTAATAATGCCAATATTAGGCTGAATAATTTTTGTCAATAAACGAATTTCTCCCGAGCCTCTCATACCCATCTCGATTACAGCAAAGTTATGATGTTGAGATATTTGCAGAAGAGTGCGCGGTACGCCAATTTCATTATTATTATTAGCATAAGTTTTATGAACTTTTCCGTACATTGCTAAAGATGCTGCTATCAATTCTTTTGTAGTAGTTTTCCCAACTGATCCAGTGATAGCAATAATAGGAATTTTGTATTTATTCCTCCACCAATTCGCTATTTGCTGATAAGCTTTTAACGTACTGTTGACTACTATCTGGGAAATTTTATATACAGTATTTACTACAGCTTTTTTCTCAAGGATAAGAACACTTGCTCCTTTATCTATTGCTTGTCTAACAAATAAATGTCCATCAAAATTTTCTCCACATAATGCTAAAAATGCATCACCTCTCTTAATTTCACGAGTATCTGTACTAATAGAATTAATGTTGTTGAATAGTGATAAATTTAAACATGATTTTTGCTGCTGATAATTATCTTCTAAAATAGTAACAAGCTCATTAACATCCATCTAATTACCCTAATAATTAAATTATAGTTTTTAAAAAATTATTGATAGTATTATTAAAAGATATTTTGAAAATATCTTCATTGTCTAAAAAATTAAATAAAATTTAATAGTAATCATATCTCTTGATTTACAAGATATCAATATTTAAAACATAATATAAAAACATTGAAAATAATCAAATTAGCTTTGATACAAATATAGAAACTTAAAAAGTTAGTGATAGTCTAAGTACTTAAATCTTAAAAACTTCAAAAAAATAATCATGGTAAAACTGTACGAACTATTAAAAAAAGTTCCTAGTATTATCCAAATACCAATACATAAATCTCTAGATGAAGAAGTTCGCGGAATTTCTACCAATTCTCATTCTTGTCAACAGAAAGAAATTTTCATTGGTATGCCAGGGACTCGTGTAGATGGAGGAGAATTTTGGCAAAGTGCCATCAAAGCTGGAGCCGTTGCAGTTGTAATAAGTCCTCAAGCAGCTATTAAATTTCCTCCAAACGATCTTTATTGTGTAATTATTGTTGAAGATGTAATACTTACAGCTTCCGAAATTGCTGAAGCTTTTTATTCTTATCCTTCTAAAAAGCTAAAAATGGTTGGAATAACAGGTACAAATGGGAAAACTACTACTACACATTTAATTGAATATTTTTTGACTGAATGTAAAAAAAATACTGCTCTTATAGGAACTTTATACTCTCGCTGGAATGGCTTTAAGCAGACTTCGATTCATACAACCCCTTTTTCTCCTGAATTACAAGAACAATTATCTCAGGCAGTAGTTGATAAAAATGAATATTGTGTGATTGAAGTAAGTTCTCATGCCTTAATTCAAGGAAGAGTAAAAGGATGTAGCTTTGACGTAAGTGTATTTACGAACTTAACACAAGATCATTTAGATTTTCATCAAAATTTAGAAAATTATTTCTTTGCAAAACAATTACTATTTAGTCCAGAATATTTGCAGGGGAAAGCAATCATAAATATAGACGATCCCTACGGGGAAAGGCTCATCCGAAGCTTAAATTCTCAGCAAGTATACAGCTATAGTATTGAAAACAATCTTGCTGATTTTTATACAACCAACCTTAACTATAAATATGATAGAGTTGAAGGAGTTTTACAAACACCTGTCGGAAGTTTTGAATTTCAATCTCCTTTAATAGGCAAATTCAATTTGTCAAATTTATTAGCTGCGATTGCAACATTATTTCAACTAAATATTAATTTAGAGACAGCTATTAAAAAACTACCTTATTTTTCTGGTGTTCCTGGAAGAATGGAGAAGATACAAGTAAGTAACATACAAGATATTACTGTAATTGTTGATTATGCTCATACACCTGATAGTTTAGAAAATCTTTTAAAAGCTACTCGCCCTTTTATTAGTGGAAAAATAATATGTGTCTTTGGTTGTGGTGGTGATCGCGATAGGACAAAGCGTCCTATTATGGGTAAAATATGTGCAAACTTAGCTGATATTTCAGTTTTAACTTCTGATAATCCCAGGACTGAAGAACCTGAACAAATATTATCTGATATATTGAAAGGAGTCCCTCAATCTACAACCTTTTGGGTAATCAGTAATCGTAGTGAAGCTATTAAAAAAGCTATATTGGAGGCCAAGCCAGGAGATGGAATCTTGATTGCAGGTAAAGGACATGAAAATTATCAAATTTTAGGTACAGAAAAGATTTATTTTGACGATAGAGAACAAGCAAAAGAATCATTGGAAAATAGATTTCAGTCACAATATACTTTATCTAACTAAGAATCTAACTAAGATCTTAGTATTAAAAAATAATTTGGTTTTTTGAAGCTAGTCAAAATATAGTAATCATAACTAAATAGAGTATGATTACTATGGCAAACTAAATATTGCTTTTATAGTTAGTGCATCTTATTTATATTTTATGTTTTATAAATTTTAAATAATAAATAAGAAAATCATAATATCATGACATTTCCTGGTATTCTGGTTTTTCTTCAGCTATGATAGCACCATCTACAGGACAAACTTGTAAACAGATTCCACAGTCGATACAAACTGAAAAGTCAATCCAATACCAAGAAGTTCCTTTAAGATTTTTACCTGGGCCTTCATGAATGCAAGCGACAGGACAGGCTTCTGCACAATCAGCAATTCCTTCACAAATTTTAGTGATAATAGTATGAGACAAGATAGCACTCCTTTTTAGATAACTTTAAACTACCTTATAACTATATATTGTTAGCTTTATTTAAATTACTTTTTATAAAATTTTGATTAGTAAAATTAATTAATACAAAATGTTAAAAAAAATTAGAGACTTATTATCTTCAGAGTTTCCGAGTGTTATTTTTGCTCTATTAGTAGTAGTTTCCGTTACTACATACTTTTATTTTATTGAATTCGATCAAAATATTACAGGATTTTTTCGCATTGGCTCTGTTTTGCCTGTTTCACCTTATCTTCACGATACAAATTTACTTATTTATCAAGACGAAATTGGCTATGATGGCCAACAATTTCTAAACCTAGCTCTTGATCCATTTTTAAATCATTCAGAAACACTTAATTCACTTGATCATCCTGTATATCGTTATCGAAGAATTTTATATCCATTCATTAGTAATTTATTTGCATTGGGTAATAAGTCTTTAGTCCCTTACATAATGATTGGTATTAATATCGCTTCAATAACTCTAATAGTCTATGTTATCGGGTTACATTATAAGGAAAACGAACTTATATCTCCACATAAGTCTTTGTTAACATTATGTATTCCAAGTGTTTGGATAGTATTATCGCTAGGAACGTCTGACTTACTCAGTAGTCTATTTTTAGTGTCTTCTCTCTACTATTACTATAAAGATAATAATAGACTCACAGCCTTAATGATTTCATTAGGTTGTTTAACCAGAGAAACTTTGCTGGTCGTATGGATTTCTCTTTTTATATCAAGCTTTATTGAAAATAAACATAAACAAATAAAGTGTTTACTTTATGGAATAATTCCCCCTATCTTATGGACATTTTACATAACATTTTTAGACTTACCTGGGAAAACAAGAGTTGATGATAATTTTGGTATTCCTTTTGTAGGTATTTTTAATAAGTTCAGTAGTATCTTAATAAATGGAATGAGTGTAAGTAATTTATTTGAACTTTATATGTTTAGTGTATTACTTCTAAGCTTTGTCATTATTCCTCTATCTGTAAAAAATAATAATAACCATAATATATTGATACAAATTTGCAATATTTTTTATGGAACTATACTTATTTTTAGCAGTTTTACAGTACTTGGTTATTACTTAGATTATTCAAGAGTTTTTATGGATGTTTATTTTTTATTATTATTTAGCCTAAAATATATTGAGACTCATACAAGAAATTTTCTAATTTATTATATGAGTTTCGCAAGTTGTTTATTTTTAATATTTCATTCTTAACTTAACGAATGACTATTAATATAATTTAAGATTGGAATCTTATTCTTATGAAACAAAATCCTAATCATTAAGGCAATATGTAATTTTTCGCGACTCTGTACATATATTGTGTAAACTTATTCATAATTTTTAATTCTTAAGTAAGAAACTTTATTTTTGAATATGTAACAGCTTATATAAAAAAAATTCAAACCTTAACAATTATTTTTCCAATGAATAGAATACTTATTAATTAATGTTTAGTCTGCATTGGAATTCTTCGCTCTTTGCCTCATAATTTGATTAACAAGACTTATGCATTTGCTTTTTCATAAAGCATAACATTAGACTCAAAATTTTACTTCACTGATAATAATAGGAGATTTAATCAATGACTTTAACACTTGCAGTTTATGGAAAAGGTGGTATCGGGAAATCGACAACAAGCTGTAACATCTCTACAGCATTAGCTAAAAGAGGGAAAAAAGTATTACAGATAGGTTGTGACCCAAAGCATGATAGTACTTTTACTCTGACTGGATTTTTAATACCAACTATTATTGATACTTTACAAGAAAAAGATTTTCATTATGAAGATATTTGGCCTGAGGATGTTATTTACAAAGGATATGCTGGAGTAGATTGTGTAGAAGCAGGAGGTCCCCCCGCTGGAGCAGGTTGTGGAGGATATGTTGTTGGCGAAACTGTAAAGCTACTCAAAGAATTAAATGCTTTTGATGAGTATGATGTTATCTTATTTGATGTTTTAGGTGATGTTGTGTGCGGAGGATTCGCAGCACCATTAAATTATTCAGATTATTGTCTAATAGTTACAGATAACGGTTTTGATGCCTTGTTTGCGGCAAATCGTATTGCAGCATCTGTTAGAGAAAAAGCCAGAACTCATTCATTACGCTTAGCTGGATTAATAGGGAATCGTACTTCTCAGCGCGACTTGATTGACAAATATATAGAGTCAGTACCAATTCCTGTATTAGAAATACTTCCGCTTATTGAAGAAATTCGGGTATCCCGTGTTAAAGGACAAACTTTATTTGAAATGGCTGATAAAGATCCTTCACTTGAATATGTTTGTGATTATTATTTAAATATTGCAGATCAGTTACTAGCAATGCCTGAAGGAGTTATACCTAATGATGCTCAAGATAGAGAACTATTTACGTTATTGTCCGACTTTTATCTTAATCCTGAGCAATCCTCAGGTACTCAAAATCAAGAATTAGATCTAATGATGGTTTAGATTTATAGTGCACTTTATAAAATATTTTTTAAAGAAATTTAAAGTGCACATCTTAAATCTTGACAAAAATTTTACAGAGATATCTCATTAGATTATCTTTAAGTGCAAAAAAAAATATTTTATATAAAACTCAAAATAGGGGCAATCTAAATAATGACGTCTGTAGCGGAAACAACATCAATACAGTTTGAATGCGAAACAGGTAACTATCATACCTTCTGTCCAATTAGTTGTGTTGCTTGGTTATACCAAAAAATAGAAGATAGCTTCTTCTTAGTTATAGGAACTAAAACCTGTGGTTATTTTTTGCAAAATGCAATGGGGGTGATGATTTTTGCTGAACCTCGCTATGCTATGGCAGAACTAGAAGAAGGGGACATATCTGCCCAGCTAAAGGACTATGAAGAACTTAAAAGATTATGCTTACAAATTAAGCAAGATAGAAACCCTAGTGTAATCGTTTGGATTGGTACCTGTACAACTGAAATTATAAAAATGGATTTAGAGGGATTAGCACCACAACTGGAAGCTGACCTAGGTATCCCTATTGTGACAGCGAGAGCTAACGGACTAGACTATGCTTTTACTCAGGGAGAAGATACTGTATTAGCTGCAATGGTTCATAAATGTCCCAAAGTTATAAAAGAAGAAGAAAAAGAAGAGAGAAATTCTATTTATAAATTATTAAATTTTGGGAAAAAGAAAGAAGCGATAGCAAAGGAAGAGTCTGAGTATGTAGATCATCCTCCTCTAGTTTTATTTGGATCATTACCTGATCCTGTAGTTACCAATTTAACTTTAGAGTTAAAGAAGCAAGGGATAAAAATTTCTGGATGGTTACCATCTAAAAGATATACAGAATTACCTGTTATTGATGAAGGATATTATGTATGTGGCATTAACCCTTTTTTATCGAGAACTGCTACTACTCTTATGCGTCGTCGTAAATGTAAATTAATTGGTGCTCCTTTTCCAATAGGACCAGATGGGACTCGTGCATGGATAGAAAAAATTTGTTCTGTTTTTAATATTGAGCCGAAAGGATTAGAAGAAAGAGAAGCACAAAATTGGAATAACGTAGAAGACTATACTAAATTAATTAGAGGAAAGTCAGTTTTCTTAATGGGAGATAATTTATTAGAAATTTCTTTAGCAAGATTCTTAATACGTTGTGGTATGACTTGTCATGAAATTGGTATCCCTTATATGGATAAGCGTTATCAGAAAGCAGAATTAGATTTTCTTGAAAAAACTTGCCAAGAAATGGGTGTTCCTATACCAAAAATAGTTGAAAAGCCTGATAACTACAATCAAGTTCAACGTATTTATAAATTAAAACCTGATTTGGTTATTACCGGTATGGCTCATGCAAATCCATTAGAGGCCAGGGGAATTAATACTAAATGGTCAGTTGAATTTACTTTTGCACAAATTCATGGATTTACCAATACTAGAGATATTTTGGAATTAGTAACTCGTCCATTACGTCGTAATAACAATTTAAAAGAGCTTGGATGGGAAAAATTAGTTAAAGAAGAAATTAGAGTATAAGCTGGTTAAACAGTCTTAGTAGAAAATATTAGATTTTTGTGAACAAAATTCTAATTAATACTCTAAAACTGTAGGGAAATGAGAAACATGATAGTTTTATATTTTTTATTTCTCTACAAAAAATATAAAATTTTATATTTAGCACAATATACGTTTTATATATGCACTATTGAAAGTTTAGATATTTATATACCCAAGAGTTGTACTAAGCATCACCATCCTGTGTCAGTGTATAGGCTAATATTTAAGAACTCATTTCCTGAAGGAATTGAACTAATACAAGCACAAATGCTATTACCTTCCTCTAACTCTATCTCGCACGCATGACAGTATCCCATTAAGCATCCAGTAGGAATGTTAATACCAGCACGTTTCGCCACTTCAAGGATTGGCTCTCCTGCTTCAGCTTCAATATTAATATTATTAGGTAAAAAACTGACTTGAACTTTCATAAGGTGTTTTTTAAGTAGCTATTTCAATAATGGTGTTAAATCTACAAAATTTTCAACCAAATCTGCTATGTCATCAAGCGCTTTTTCTCTTTGTTTTAAATAGTTTTCAACGTTAGTTGAAAGGAGAGGTAATTTTTTCCTTCTTCTTAAACTATTTAACCACATTCTCCTCCATGTACCATTGTCAAAAATTCCATGTAAGTAACATCCCCATATAGATAAACTTTTATTAACGATTCCTAGTGTGGGATCACTAAACATATGATACAGTTCCTTGTCCTTTGCAATATCTTGATCTTTTAAAAAATTTGTAACTCCTTGGTGTATTTCATAACCTGTAACATTAGAACCTGTATAAGGATAAGCTGAGATAGTTTCTCTCCTACATATTATTTTTTTAGAAGTTATCTTAGTTTCCATAGGTAATAAATTAAGACCTGAACATACTTCATTTTCTCCCTCTATTCTATAAGGATCAAAAATTGTTTCTCCTAACATCTGAAATCCACCGCAAATTCCTAAAACAACTCCTCCATTCTTAAAATATTCTTTTATTTGTGTTGCCATATTACTCTTATGAAGAGCTATTAAGTCATGAATAGTAGTTTTTGATCCTGGAATAATTAAAACATCAGGATTCCCTATATTCTGATTTAAATCTAGATACTCCACTTTAATAGTTTTCTCATATGTTAAAGGTTCAAAATCTGTAAAATTGGCTATATGTGGTAATTTTATAATTGCAATATTAATATCTTTTGAACTTTTTTCCTGATTTCTATCTAATAGGTCTAAAGAGTCTTCAGCAGAAAATACAATATCCGTCCAAGGAATCACGCCTAAAACAGGGATTTTAGTATAGCTCTCTAACCATTTAATCCCTGAACTTAAAAGTGATCGTTGTCCTCTAAATTTATTGATAATAATACCTTTAACCAGAGAACGTTCGGCTTTATCTAGTAACTGTAGTGTCCCTATGATATGAGCAAATGCTCCTCCTCTATCGATATCTACTATTAGTACAGTATGAGCATCTAAGTATTTAGCAACCCTCATATTTGTTAAATCTCTATATTTAAGATTAATCTCTGCTGGACTTCCTGCACCTTCACATATACAAAAATCAAACTCTGTTTTTAAATTTTTTAAAGATGTCGTTATAGCTTTCCAGCCTACTTTAAAATAATTCTGATAGTAATCTCCTGCTGATGTTGTTCCAACCATTTCACCATTAAGGATAACTTGTGATACCATATTTCCTTGTGGCTTTAACAAAATTGGATTAATGTCTACTCTAGGCTCAATTTTTGCGGCCCAAGCCTGTACTGCTTGAGCATAGCCAATCTCTTTTCTGTCTTTGGTAACATAAGCATTAAGTGCCATATTCTGTCCTTTAAATGGTGTTACTTTCCATCCTTGACGAACTAAAATTCTACAAATGGCAGCGGTGAGAAAAGACTTTCCTGCATGAGATGTAGTCCCTACAATCATAATGGTCTTCATTAAAAACTTTTAGCTCCGTAACTTAAATTATTTTCTTTATATTAGATATTAAATGAAGGAATTTAGATAGTATAAAAATTCGTCAGACATACGATCCAGTAATGATAATCTGGGGATATCTAGTTTATTAATTTGCCATTTTTCTACTATTTTTTTCCCTAAAGGAGTTAAACGAAAACCATCGGTAATACCTTGTCCGTCAACTTCTCTTCTTAATATTCCTACTTTTATTAGCCATATTAATCTTTGGTCTATTTGTTGTTCAGATAAAAATTTGAGACCATATCTCTTTTTTGTTACCCATGTGTCAATAATCGTAGAAAAGGAAACACTTTGTTTTTTCATTGCAATAAACAATTCTAAAGGGAAAGGAGAACATAGTAATGCTCTTTCTGCTCGAAATGTTGAATTATTGGTGTCAAAATTACTAAAAAATAAGGCCACAATTTTTATTACTATTAATTAAAAAGAGACTTTTTATTATGAAAGGTTTTCTATCTTCGTGTAAAGTTTTATATTTAGACTAATAACTTTATTACTTATGAATAAAATATTATGACTTTAGCCATTAAAACTATTGCACCTAATTTTACCGCTCTTGATGAGGAAGGAAAAGAGATTAGCCTATCAGATTATAGAGGCAAAACTGTTGTCCTATATTTTTACCCAAAAGACGATACTCCTGGCTGTACACAAGAAGCTCAAAGTTTCCAGAATAATTATGAAGAATATCAAAATAGAGATATAGTTATTTTTGGTGTTAGTATGGATAGTCAAGAATCTCATAAAGCCTTTAAGAAAAAATTTAATTTACCTTTTCAACTTTTAGTAGACGAGGAAGGACTTTTAACTACACTTTACGATGTTGCAGGAGGGAATTTCTCTAGACGTGTTACATATATTATTAATGAAGAAGGTGTTATTTCTCACATTGACGAAAAGATAAGTACTAAAACTCATGCACAGGACGTTTTAAATAAAATAAGCTGACTTAAATACATCCAAACAACTAAATTATTTTAGAAAAAATAAGTAGTTATTATTTTTATAGTATAGTTTCTAGTTAATTACTATATAAATAATGCCTGATCTTTCAGAAACATTATTTATATAGTATTAAGTTTCTTATCTGAGCTTATTTATTTTCTTAACCTTGCAAATTTAGCAGAAATATGAGATTATAATAGCTTGTGTATAAATATAAACTAATAGCTTGAGTTGTTAGGTTAAATTATGGCTAGTAAAAAAGGTGTTCGGCTTATAATCACTCTTGAGTGTACAGAATGTCGAACAAATACAACAAAGCGCTCACCTGGGGTTAATCGTTATACTACCAGTAAAAATCGTCGCAATACCACCGCGCGATTAGAACTTAAAAAGTTTTGTCCCCACTGTAACAAACATACTACTCATAAAGAAATTAAGTAGTATCTTAATAAAAAATATAAAGAAAGTTAAGCATGAGCTATTATCGTAAACGTCTTTCTCCTATTCCGCCTAAGCAGCCAATAGATTACAAAGATACTGAATTGCTTAGGAAGTTTATTACTGAACGAGGTAAGATTCTTCCTCGACGCATTACGGGTCTAACAGCAAAGCAGCAAAGGGCACTGACAACAGCAGTTAAACGTGCAAGAATTCTAGCCTTATTACCTTTTGTTAATAAGGAAGCCTAATGTTATCTTTTATTTAGATATTAGGGGTTGATATTTCAGAATGTCTCTCAAAAATTAACCCCTTAAATATCAAAGCAAATTCCGGAAATTCATTGAAGGCATGAAATTATAAATAATTAAAGACAAATATTAAAATTTAAGGCACGAAGCGGGTGGAAAAAGGCAAACTAATCGAGTTTAGAATCAACGGAGAACGTCGCTTAGCTGTCGTTGATCGTCCAGAAGGGAAAAAGGATTGGATTGTAGTTGATAGTGAAGGAAGCTCATACAAGTTAAGACAACAAAGAGTAGAATATGAGGTGATAGGCGGATCCTATGTTTCTAGCCAAATCCCTAAATTTATTTCAGATACTAAGTCTTATCTGGATCCATCTAATTTAGAAATAGCCTGGGAACTATTAATAGAAGAAAAGAGAACTTTTACGCCGGAAGAAATGGCAAATTTTCTTTTTTCTGCATGTTCTCCTGTAATTTGTTATGCCACTTATCGATTACTTTCTGATGATAAAATTTATTTTAAGAAAAAAGGAGATAGTTATGAAGCCCGATCTCCTGGACAAGTCGAAGAAATTAAGCATCAAATTGAAATTGAGAATCAACGCCAGCAAGATAAAAAGTTTTTCTTAAATAATATTCATCGTAAAATAGCTGGAGAAGAAATAATATGGACTGAGAAGGATTGTAGTAAATTAGAATTATTAGAAAAATTTGTTTTACAACCCGATCAAAATCATCGAAACGCACAAGATCTTCTTAAAGAGCTAGGGCAGATTATAAGTCCAAATGCTGCATTCGATTTCTTAGTAAGTATTGGATGGTGGAGCCCAAATGAAAACTTATTTTTAAAGCGTAGCTCTTATCCTATTAACTTCCCCAAAAAGGTACTAGATATGGTTTCTTTTTCTCTACAAAACCTACCCTTTAATACTGATAATGAACGAATGGATCTAACTCATCTAAAAGTTTATACCATAGATGATGACAGTACTGAAGAAATAGATGATGGTTTAAGTGTAGAAGTTTTAGAAAATAATATTGTTAAATTATGGATACATATAGCAGATCCTACCCATTTAGTTAAGCCAGGAGATGAGCTTGACTTAGAAGCAAGAAAACGAAGTACAACCTTGTATTTACCTACAGGAATAATCTCCATGTTTCCTGCAGAATTAGCGACTGGACCTATGAGCTTAAGACAAGGTCAAATCTGTCCTTCATTAAGTTTTGGAGTAATTTTAAATGAACACGGTGCTGTTCTCGATTATTCCATTCATACCAGTATTATTAAACCTACTTATCGTTTAAGCTATAATGATGTTAATGAAATCTTGCAATTAGGTATAGTCGCTGAATCAGAATTAGCTATCTTAGCTAAAGCGGCAAAACAGCGATATTGTTGGAGGAAATCTCAAGGATCAATTACCATAAAGATGCCGGAGGCATCTATTAAAGTCATATCTGAAGATGAAATTATAATTGATTTACTAGAAACCTCTGTTTCTCGCCAATTAGTAGCAGAAATGATGATTCTTGCTGGTGAAGTGGCTGGTAATTATTGTCAAAAGAATAGTATCCCTGTCCCTTTCAGAGGACAACCACAACCAGATTTACCTTCAGAAGAAGAGTTACTATTATTACCTGCTGGTCCAGTTAGATCATGTGCTTTACGCCGTTGCATGCCTAAAGGTGAAATCGCAACCATTCCAAATCGTCACTCAAGTCTAGGGTTAAATTACTATACTCAAGTGACTTCTCCTATACGACGTTATACAGATTTGTTGACTCATTTTCAAATTAAGGCTCATCTTCATAACCAGCCATTACCATTCACATTAGATGTAATGCAGAATATATTATATGGTGTTACTCTCTCTGCACAAGAGGCATCATTCTTAGAAAGGCAAACCAATAGATATTGGGGATTAGAATTTCTACGACGTAATGCTGATCAGATGTGGCAAGGATTGGTATTACGTTGGTTGCGAGAAGATGAAGGATTAGGAATAATTTTACTGGAAGAATTGGGCTTAGAGCTTCCTCATTATTTTGAACGTGCAGTTAAATTAGGTGATCGAATTAATGTTCAAGTTAGTCGTTCTGACCCACATCGAGACGAAATTCGCTTCCGTGAAGTGCTAGCCAATGAAATTAATATAGAAAAAATTTGAGACCATAGGATAAAAATTAATCACTAATAAATGGATATTTTTTCTATATAAACTAGTAAAAAGAAACTTTTATAAAGTCTCAAATATAATGATTCCTATCATCTAAATGTTTCTAAACTCAAATATGCAAGGATAGCATAATATAGTTATTTTCTACTAGGGATAACTTTTTATACAAGAAAATATTAACAAAGGTTAATTTACGTGAGAATGTTTATGTCTTTATAAAAAATAAAGAGGAAATCCAAGACTTTCCATGTTTCGTCTTAATTTCCTCTCTTAATTAACTCTTCACACCATATATCAGTGTATATGAAAATTCTGATCTTAAAGTATTATTTAAGTCTTTTTTAATTTTAGAGGTAATTACAAAGCATATCTTAAACTCTATTGAAATATACTTTTTGTAACAAACTCTGTGTAATGATTATTAAGTTTAATCTTGCTTGTAGTTTTTTCATACTTTCCAATTCTTTAGAAGAAAAAATACGACAAGAACGCTCAAACTCTAACAGACAATAGCTAAGTATTAAGATTTGTTTGGTATTATCTTCTTTGCATTTATGCATTTCAGAGTCTAACATCATGAAAATCTGAGAAATTAACTGCCTTTCTGTATGAGAATTTAATAGTAATTCTTCAAATTCCATATCGTACGAAAAAATATACCTTTCTTTATTTAAAGCTTTTTCATTATTTAGAGATTTAACGTTTAGCTTTGCTGTTATACCTTGTTCTTTCGCTAAATGTATCAGATGACAACAACGCAGATAAGCATATTGAACAATATACAAAGAATCATACGATTTACTATCATAAGTAGTGCAATGTGTTAATAACTGGGAAATGTCTTGATTTTGTAACCATAGAAACAAATACTTATCATCTAACGTAAATTCTAGCCAGCCTGGTTCAATTAGTTTAAGGATAAAACCTATACACGGTATATCCGAATAATGTTCTATCGTTATTTGTTCATTTTCCATTAACAAACAAGAACAAGTTTGTTTTATTAACTCAAAAATTTCCTCAGCTATTACTATTGCCGGATAAGATGATCTACTAGCTAACTCAAAAGCTACAGTACAACGATAGGTAATTAAATAGGGATAGGATATGAGAGTATAATTTAAACGATTAACAGGAATAAATTTTTCTAAGTAAATAAAATCAACATCTTTTATTTTCTTGAGCTTTACTAGTTGAGAGTATATGAAAAATTTAAGTTGCTGCTGAATTGAGATCTTGGTCTGTTTGATAAATATAGGATAAATTGCTCTTATAACTTTATCATCCTTCATATATATCGCGAGTTAACTAACATAGTTGAAAATTAATATCCATATTCTTTACTATTATTAAATAATATATATTTATATTAAGAATTTATTTCTTTACTCAGAAACAGTAATATACAGTTATGCTATAGTGGATGTTGTAAGCTCATTGAATGGCTAAAGCTAACCATAACAGTCCAACACTTTGTGAATATTCTCCAAACACAAAATCCATTAGCTAAATTGGCAACTGTTCTGAGAAATAATTATTTAATAGGAGACTTTCATTTGATGAATTACCTAAAAGAAATTATAGAAAAGCTTAAAGAATTAGCACAAAAATTAATTGAAACACTTTTAGAGCCTAATAAAGAACCAGAAATAGAACTTATACCTATACCAGTTGATGATCCACAAGATTATTATGGTAGTTGATAACTCAAAAAGAATTAGCATATTAGTAATTCATGGACCTAATTTAAACTTATTAGGAAAACGTCAACCTACAGTTTATGGTTCTATTTCGTTAAGGGAAATTAATATTTTACTACATAAAAAAGCTTTAGCTTTAGGACTAAAAATATCAATAGTTCAATCAAATTACGAAGGTACTATTGTTGAATTAATTCATCAGTCTTTGGGACAGCATCAGGGACTATTAATTAATGCTGGAGCATATACACACAGTAGTCTAGCTATAGCTGATGCTCTTCTCGCTGTCGAAATTCCAGTAGTAGAAGTACATTTGAGCAATATATACAAAAGAGAAAACATACGTCATCACTCTTATATTGCTCCTATTGCTATTGGTCAAATAACTGGATTTGGTGTTAACAGCTATTTACTAGGTTTAAATGCTTTATTTGATTACATTCATCAATAATAATAATTTTCTAATAAAAACTTATCATCAGTATATAACTATAGTGAGTTTATAAAAGCTTTGCAAAAACATTTTTGATCATTATACGAAATAATATATTATTTCCAATATTGTTTTACAAATATTTTTAATCTATAAGCTATTACTCTAATTTTTAAATTAGAGTAGCTTATATTCTAAAATCGTTCAAATTATAATTAAATAATTACCCATTAGATCAGAAGATTTCATGATTAGAAATAGTTTCTAACATATTATTTATAAAGTCATTAATAGGAATTAGACCTAATTCTCCCGATTGTCGAGTGCGAATATTTAAAGAATTGGTTTCCATTTCTTTTGAACCTATAATTGCCATAACAGGAATTTTTTGTTTTTCCCCCTTTCGAATCATTTTTCCAAGCCTTTCTCCTGAAGTATCAACCTCTGCTCTAATTTTTGATTTAAGCATGATTTGCGCCATATTTTTAGCATAGTCGAGATATAAATCACTGACAGGTAAGATACGTACTTGAACTGGAGATAACCATACAGGAAAGTCACCAGCAAATTCTTCAATTAGAATACCAATTAAGCGTTCTAAAGATCCAAAAGGAGCTCGATGGATCATAATAGGCCTATGTCTATCGCCATTTTCTCCTACATACTCTAAATCAAATCTTTCAGGCAAGTTATAGTCAACCTGGACGGTTCCTAGCTGCCACTCTCTATCTAGGGCATCTTGAAAGATAAAATCTAATTTTGGGCCATAGAATGCTGCCTCTCCTTCTGCCTCAAAATAATCAATATTTAATAATTTAACTGCACGATAAATGGCATTTTGCGATTTTTCCCATACTTCATCGCTTCCAATATATTTATCAGAGTTAGGATCTCGGAAGCTTAATCTTGCTTTAAATTTTTTAAGTTGCAAGTTTTCGAAGACTGAAAGGATTAAATTTACAACATTAAGAAATTCATCATCTAGTTGATCAGGCTTAACAAACAGATGAGAGTCATCAACTGTAAAACTTCGTACACGAGTTAATCCACCTAGTTCACCTGATTTTTCATAACGATAGACAGTACCGAACTCTGCTAATCGTACAGGTAAATCACGATAGGACCTTAGCTCACTTTTGTAAATTTGAATATGAAAAGGACAATTCATAGGTTTTAGAACAAATCCTATCTCTTCATTTTTGGCATCTTCACTATCACTCATTAGAGGAAACATATCTTCTTTGTAATTTTGCCAATGACCAGAAGTTTTAAACAAGTCCACTTTTCCAATATGAGGAGTTACTACTGGAAGATATCCTCGTTTCAATTGTTCTTCTTTTAAAAAGTTTTCTAAAACAGATCTGATTATAGTTCCTTTTGGAGTCCATAGTGGCAGACCAGGCCCTACAGAATTAGAAAAAATAAATAAGCCTAACTCCTTACCTAGTTTACGATGATCTCGTTTTAAAGCTTCTTCTTTGCGTTTTTTATATGCTGCTAATTGTGCAGGGTTTTCCCAGGCAGTGCCGTAAATACGCTGCAATTGTGCTTTAGTCTCATCTCCTCTCCAATATGCTCCAGCTACTGACTCTATTTCAAATGCTTTGGGATGTAGATCTGCAGTACTTTCTAAATGAGGACCACTACACAAATCCCACCATTCTTCTCCTAAATGGTACAAAGTAATAGGCGCTTGAATACTTTCAAGAATTTCTAGCTTATAAGGTTCCTGAGCCTCAATAATGCGTCTTTTAGCTTCTTCCAAAGTAATTTCTTCTTTTATTACTGGAAGCTTAGATTTAATGATCTTAATCATTTCTTTCTTAATACTTTTTAAATCTTGATCTAAAAAAGGCTTAGAAATATCAAAATCATAATAGAATCCTGTTTCTGTCCAAGGTCCGATTGTGACTTTTGCCTGAGGGAAAAGTTTTTGTACAGCCATAGCCATAATGTGAGAGGCAGTGTGGCGGATACATTTCAGTTTGTAAGACTCACTAGTACGGAGTAGCTTTATGGGTTGCTGCTCAGATTCTTCAATTAATATAGATTGTTTAACCATTCACACCTATTTTCTATAATTTTTTGTTTAGTTTATTATGTACAAAGGAGTAAAAAAAAGATTGTGACATAATTGGTATAGTAATTCACTATAGTTTAAGTATAAAAATCTATTTTTTTTAAATATAAAAAGTTTTTATACTTTATGCCGTAAAATCAGCTATTCTAGCAGGAAGAGTTTTTATAATTAAAATTATACTATCCGTGTTAGACATTAAAAAAATACGAGAAAATCCAGAAGCAATACAAATTTTGCTTAATAGTCGTGAACCTTATCCGAAACATGATCTTAAACCTATCTTAAATTATGATAAACGTCAGAGAGAATTAGAGGTTCTTCGTACTGAATTACAAACTAAAAGCAACGAAATTAGTAAACTAATTGGAAGCAAAATTAAAAGTGGGGCAGATCCAACAGCAGAAGAAATTAACAAGCTCAGAGAACAAGGGAATAGTTTAAAAAAGAAACTTTTTGAATTAGAGCCTGAAGAGAAAAAAATAAAAGAGAAACTTGAAAATTTATTACTACAACTCCCTAACTTACCCAGTTCCTCTGCACCCATAGGAAAAAATGAAACGGAAAACGTTGAAGTAAAAAGTTGGGGAGAAGAATATTTACCAAAAATAGAAGTATTACCTCATTGGGAAATTGCTGAAGAACTTGGTATCTTGGAAGTGGAAAAAGCTGTTAAAATAGCACAAAGTCGTTTTGTAGCATTGTTTGGAGCAGGAGCTGCACTGGAAAGAGCTCTAATAAGTTTTATGCTTGATCAGCATATAGCTTCAGGTTATTTAGAAGTTATGCCCCCTATTTTGGTCAATAGTAATGCCTTAAGAGGAACAGGACAACTACCAAAATTTGCTGAAGAAAGTTTTTTTTGCCACGATGATGATTTATGGTTATCACCTACTGCCGAAGTTCCTTTGATGAATCTCTATAGTAATGAAATTTTAGAAAAAGAAAAATTATCTATTAAGCATTGTGCCTTTACTCCCTGTTTTCGTCGAGAAGCAGGAAGTTATGGTAAAGATACAAGAGGCCTTATTCGACTTCACCAATTTAATAAAGTTGAACTAGTAAAAATTGTTCATCCTCAAAACTCAGAGGTAGAACATCAACAACTAGTGAAAGATGTGGAAGCTATCTTACAGGCTTTAAAGCTTCCATATCGGGTTTTAGAATTATGTACCGGAGATTTAGGTTTTGGCGCAGCAAAGTGTTACGACTTAGAAGTATGGCTACCTTCTTCTAATTCTTATAGAGAAATATCAAGTTGCTCTAACTGCTGGGATTTTCAAGCAAGACGTTCGAATATACGTTTTAGAGAGAAAGGTAAAAAAGGCACTACATATGTACATTCTCTAAACGGTTCGGGACTAGCTGTAGGAAGAACTATGGCGGCTATTTTAGAAAATTATCAGCAAGCTGATAAAACAATTAAAATACCTGATGTTTTACAGCCGTATCTAAAAAGAGAATTCTTATAGTTGCTGATTAATTCTGCATTGTTTAATTTTTTTTTGAAGCTTAAGTGTTAATTCATTATTAATTTTCAAGAAAAAATCATCTTTTAAAGCCATTGTGTGAGCTTCAATATAAATTCTGAACAAGGTACATCTTGATTTGCAGAAGTTATGCTACAGAAAATTCTTGTAATTTTTTCAAAACGACTTCACCATGGTTTTTAATTTTTACATTAGACCAAATGTAAGCAATATTTTTATTTGAATCAACCAAAAAAGTAGAGCGAACAATTCCCATGTATTCTTTTCCCATGAATTTTTTCAGTTTCCAAACATCATACATTTTTGCAACTTCATGATTACAGTCGGACAATAATTCCAGAGATAAATCATGTTTGTTAATAAAGTTAATATGTGATTTCTCAGAATCTGGACTAATACCTAAGACTCGAGCGTCTAAGGCTTTGAACTGAGGCATTAATTCTGTAAATTCTTTAGCTTCTTTTGTACAGCCAGATGTATTATCTTTAGGATAAAAGTATATAATCAACCACTTTTTAGATATATCTTGTAGATAAACTTCTTTGCTATCTTGGTTATTGATTTTGAAATTAGGGGCAGGATCTCCAATCTTTAATAGATTATTCATAGAAAAAGATAAAATAAATACATTTATAAGCTAAGAAATATAATATGTAAATATACCTTTTTACAAAGATTTTATCAAAAAATATTTTCTACACCCTATTTTATGAATTGTAAGATAAAGATTCTGCAGATGAATATTTTGATAATTTATTCTAAATACTACCTTTTTTATAAACGGAAACTGGTCTTAACTTTAATCTTAAAAAAATAATTATCATTAGAATACGAATATTTAATTAGAGAAGTTCGAGACTGTTTTTTTTAACAGTTAGTTTAAATAAAAAAGAAATACTTACAAGAACAATATTATATATTAATAAAATTTTTTTCTTTGTCTATGCTTAGAGACTGACGCCACTAGTCCTAGTGCAATAAAGTTGGTTAGTAAAGCCGATTTTCCATAACTAAGCCAGGGCAAAGGAATACCTGTAATAGGTGCTAAACCTACTGTCATGCAAATATTAACAATTACCTGAAATGAGGTCATTGATAAGACGCCTATAGCTAATAGAGATCCAAAATTTTCTTCTGCTTGAGAAGCAACTACAACGTATCTAAAGCATATTAACCAAAATATTATTAGAACTCCTATAGAACCAATAAATCCAAATTCTTCACCTATAACTGAAAAAATAAAATCCGTATGCTGTTCAGGAACAAAATCTAACTGTGTTTGAGTTCCCTGAAATAATCCTCGTCCCCATAGTTCTCCTGAACCAATTGCAATACGAGATTGTATTAGTTGATAACCTCCACCTAGAGGGTTTTTTTCGGGTTCTAAAAATAAGGTTAAGCGATCTTTTTGATAATCTTTTAATAGTCCCCAGAAAATATTGCTTAGTCTACCTACAGAAAAATTGATACCTATAATTCCTATTGTGGAAGCGGAACGGTAAGGTAATGTAAGCCAAGAGGTAATACCCATAATCATTGTCCAGAAGATCCAAGCAATAAAAGAAATATTGAATAAAATGGCTGAAATAATAGGAGACATTAGTAAAACCAACCAACTAGGATGTATATTTGCCCAATAGAGCATTCCGAATGTAATTGCTCCAAATACTAATCCTGTCCCTAAATCAGGTTGACACATTATTAAAGCCCAAGGAACAAAAGTTATCCCTAAAACACGTAATACTGATATGCTCCTACTAGCATCATTGCGATGCAACAATGCGGCTAAAGTAATTATTAATCCAACCTTAGCAAACTCTGAAGGCTGGATATTAAATCCTCCAATTTTAATCCAACTTTGAGCTCCATTTGCAGTTACGCCAAGAACAATAACTGCTATTAATGAAATATTTGTTATGAAATAAATTAACCAATGCCATATCATTAATTTTTTGTAGTTAAATCTAGCTATAAAAAGCATTATGATAAAGCCAATACTTCCTGATAATAAATGTTGTAAATAATTAATAGAAGTTTCATTTAATTCAGTACTTTTAATAATCAGTCCGCCTAAACTAGTTAAACTAATTACAAGTATTAATAATAACCAATCAATTTCAAAAAAAAGAGATAGCCATGAATCAGAAAAGCGCTTATTTTTTTGAAAGTTGTATTTTTTGGACCTTAACATAATGATTGTGAAGATTGCTTACATAAACAATATATTTCTCTAAGGCAAAAATTTTAAAGCTTATACGAAATAAGATATTGTTACTTAGTTTATGCCAAAGCTGCCATCGATGTCTTACCAGCAATTTGTTGAGCAATAAGTCTTAAAGCTTTAGCTGAAGCTGACTGCGGGTGGGATATCGAAATAGGTACTCCCTTATCTCCCCCTTCTCTTAGAGACATTTCTAGAGGGATAAGGCCTAATAAAGGAATCTTTAACTCTTGTGATGCTTTTACTCCTCCACCGGATCCAAATATATCATAGGAATGGTTGGGCAAATCTGGAGGAATAAAGTAACTCATATTTTCGACAATACCTAAAATATTAATTTTTAGCTGTTCAAACATTTTAATTCCCCTATATGCATCTACTAAAGAAACATTTTGTGGGGTGGTCACAATGACGGCTCCTGCCATAGGAACTGACTGTGCTAAAGTCAATTGCACGTCTCCTGTTCCAGGAGGCATGTCAACTATTAAATAGTCAAGTGAGCCCCAGTCAACTTGATATAAAAATTGGCGAACAATTCCATTTAACATGGGACCTCGCCAAACTACTGGTTGACCAGGATTGATTAAAAACCCCATTGATACCATCTTAATTCCATGGCTGAAGATAGGTTCTAGAACATCTCCCTCTGGTCTTTTTTGAACTGTAACTTGATAATCCTCTACTCCAAGCATTGTAGGTGTATTAGGTCCATAGATATCAGCATCAAGCAGCCCAACTTTTGCTCCCATCTGTGCTAAGGAAATAGCAGTATTAACTGCTACAGTACTTTTTCCTACGCCCCCTTTTCCACTAGAAACGGCAATTATATTTTTCACTCCTGATATAGACTTCTGAGTAGACAAAGCTTTTTGCATAGGAGTTTCTGACGTCACTTCTATTTCGACATCTTGAACTTCTGGTAATTTTTCTAGTGCTTGTTTACAGTCTTGAATAATTAGTTCTTTTAGAGGACACGCTGGGGTAGTTAATACTAAAGTAAATTTAACTTTATTATCTTTTATTGAAACATTACGAATCATATTAAGGGCTATTAAACTCTTTTTTAATTCTGGATCTTGAACAGGCTGTAAAGCATCTAAAACTGATTGATTATCAAGCATAATAATTTATTAATTTTTGTAGATTTCAATAAAGGCTTTTTATCGCATTTACTTATTAGATATTAGCTGGTTTTTACTTTATGTGTTATTTTGCGTTTTATTGAAATAAAAACCAAATTTAAGAAATGCAAAAGGAATAATAAATATTAATAACAATAGCTGTTATTGATGTTTGTCTACATGGCAACTATGTATGTTGTCTACACAATGAATATTTACTACATAACTAAATAAGTTTCTACTTTTATTTTTTTGATAACAATATTTACACGATTTATAAGAAATAATAATTATGTTCATAAAAAACATATTATTTTAATGACTTTATATTTGAAATAAATAAAATACTTTTATCTTTAATAAGTAACATACTGACTGAATTTTATCTGTCAAGAATATTATATTTGCTCATTATTTTATTTTAAACTCAGAACCTAAAAAACTTTTTTGATAACTGACAGAATTTCAATAAGCAAGATATAATTTGTTATGAAGCTATTATTAAAAAAACTATCAAATGAATAATTCTGTTCTTGAGGCCTTCTTTTTAGGCCGAGCATTTGCTGAAGTACTCGGTGAAAAAATCGAAGAATCTTTAACTAATACACTTAGTGAATTAAGTAAGTTAAGTGTTGAACAAAGAGAAAATTTAGATGATTTTTTTCAAGAAATACAAACACGTGCAAAACAAAATTTAACACAAGATGATTCTAACAATATTACTGTAAATGATTTTTCATCTATAGATCTCCAAGAAACTATTGATGATTTAAGAGCAGAAATTGCTCGTCTTAAGACAGAACTGAGAAATTATCATAATTGAAAATGTTAATTTTTTAAATCTTTTCTAGAATTTTCATATATAAAGTTAAGTACAAAATAGTTAAAATAAATCGAGTGCCTGCTCTACCTCAAAAAGTCAGTTCTTTTTCATCTACAAATATTCATTTATCTGTAAAAAGTAAAAAATATCGCTGGAATAGTAATGATTATTCTAGTATTCATCGTCGTTTAGATATTTGGTTATTTTTTTTATCTCTTATGTTCAAACTATGGCTTAACAGTAAAAAATTTAGCTATAGAGGAGAACGAACTCAAGCAAAACTAATTAAACGAAGAAGAGCATTAGCAGTCTGGATACGTGAAAAATTATTAGACTTAGGTCCAACTTTTATTAAAGTTGGACAGCTTTTTTCCACTCGTGCAGATCTTTTTCCTCCCGAATGTGTAGAGGAACTATCAAAACTACAAGATGAAGTTCCTGCCTTTAGTTACGATGAAGTGAAAAGAATTATTGAGAAAGACTTAGGAAAACCTTTGTCTCAAATTTTTTATTCTTTTAATTCTTTCCCTATTGCAGCTGCAAGTCTTGGACAAGTTCATAAAGCTACATTACATTCTGGAGAGGAAGTTGCTGTTAAAATACAACGTCCTGGTCTTAAAAAATTATTTACTATTGATTTAGCAATTCTGAAGCGAATTACTTACTATTTCCAAAATAATCCTAAGTGGAACAGAGGCAAGGATTGGATTAGTATTTATAACGAATGTTATAAAATTCTCTGGTCAGAAACAGATTATCTAAAAGAAGGAAAAAATGCAGATACTTTCCGTCGTAATTTTCAAAACAGGAATTGGGTTAAGGTACCGCGAGTCTATTGGCGCTACACTGCTTCTCATATCTTAACATTAGAGTACCTTCCAGGAATCAAGATCAATAATTATAAAGAGCTAGAAAATTTAGGATTAGATCGTAAAGTATTGGCTAAATTAAATGCAGAGGCTTATTTACATCAAATATTAAATGATGGCTTTTTTCATGCTGATCCTCATCCTGGAAATGTTTCAATTGACAAAAATGGAGCTTTGATATTTTATGATTTTGGAATGATGGGAACTATTAATCCTGATGTTAGGAAAAAATTAATGAGTGCCTTTGTTGGTATTACCCAAAAAGACAGTGACAAAATAATATTTTCTTTAGTTGGATTAGATATATTAGATTCAAAAAGCGACATTGGTCCAGTTAGGCGTTCCATACAGTTCATGTTAGATAACCTCATGGATAAGCCTATGAAAGAACAGTCTATCGCTGCTATTAATGATGATTTATATGAAATTGCTTACAATCAATCTTTAAATTTTCCTGCTACATTTACTTTCGTAATGCGTGCATTTTCTATTTTAGAAGGTGTTGGAAAAGGTTTGGACCCTGAATTTAATTTTATGGAAGCTGCTAAGCCTTTTGTTTTAGATTTAATAAATTTTCTTACTAAAGATACTAACAATAATTTCCTAAATGAATTCTCTAATCAAATAATGGAACTTGGAAGCGTAACTTTAGGGCTACCAAGCTCCATTAACAGTACGCTTAGAAAAATTGATCAGGGTGACATAAAATTAAGAGTTCGCTCAGTTGAGTCAAATAGAATTTTACAACGACTCAGCATGATACAAATGGCAACTTTTTGGGGAAGTTTCATTAGCTCACTGTTGATTTGTACAACTCTTTTATTTATCAATAATTATTTAAATATAGCCTTAGTAGTTATGGTAATCACATTAATTTTACTATGTATTTTAGTTAATCTTTTTTACCGTATAAATCGTTTAGATAAGCGATTTTAAATGAAAAATATTAAATTAATATGCGATAGCTTCTTGGTAGCTTATATACTATTTAAGACTATCAACTTTATATAGATTTGAATATAGTAAGTACATTTACTTAGTAAATACTTTTCAGGACTAAATTATATAAAATTCACACCGTAACCTATTACAATAAAATTATTTATTAAAAATGTATCCTTAGGTTACAATAAGTTGTTTTTCGACTAAAATCACTTGAATCAAACTATGAAAATTAATACTGATGATAAAACTGTTGTTAAAGACTATTTCAATGCTATAGGGTTTGACAGATGGCAAAACATTTACGGTAATGGGAAAGTTAATAAAGTTCAAGAAGATATTCGCCTTGGACATCAACGAACTATTAATACAGTATTAGATTGGCTAAAGTCCGATAATGATTTATCTGGATTGATGATTTGTGATGCTGGATGCGGTGTAGGGAGTTTAAGTATTCCTCTGGCCAAAGAAGGAGCGATAGTTAGTGCCAGTGATATCTCAGACAAAATGGTTGTAGAAGCAGAAAAGAGAGCAAAGAATGTATTGGGTAACGTCAACAATATTGATTTTTATGTTCAAGATTTAGAAGAATTAAAAGGTAATTTCCATACAATAATTTGTCTTGATGTCTTAATTCACTATCCTACTAATGACGCAGCTAAAATGATTAATCATTTAGCTTCATTGACTAATTGCAGAATTATCTTAAGCTTTGCCCCCAAAACTTTTTACTTAACTATTCTCAAGAAAATTGGTGAGCTTTTTCCTGGTCCTAGTAAGACAACTCGCGCTTATCAACATAGTCAAGATAGCATAATACAAACTTTAAAAGAGAATGGCTTTAAAGTTCATCGTAAAGGAATGACAAGTACTAAATTTTATTATTCTCAAATTATTGAAGCAATTAAAGAGTAAATATCGGATGTAATACGTTGCCTTGTTAAATATTTTGGGAAACATAAACATCTAGATACGTAATCTATTTTGAAAAGTCGACTCTAATTTGGAGCACTGAAAAATGATCTCATTCTTTATTAATACAATAAAAATATTAATTATCTATTGATATTTTTGTAGTAATGTTTCATTAAGAATAATTGCGTTTTTAATAATTACAAAACATCATAAGTATTGAATCTTTTACCTTTACAGTTAGATTTTTATTCATAATAACTACATTATACAAAAAATAATATTTTAATAAAACTGTTTTTGCCTATATCTATAGTGATTATTATAAAAACTATTAATAGTTGAAGATTTATAACAATCTGATTCTATAATTATTATTTTTTTCAACGTAGATATCTATTCCAGTAGGATTTCTAGTTTTACTAGATTAATAAATAAGATAGCTTTATTAACACTTTCTTACTAAGTAGAGAAACTTCCATTAGTACTGTATACAGTTATTTATTTTTGGTTCAATCATAAAGTAAAAGTTTTAGACTGCATTCGACTTAATTCATTTTTTATAAGCTTTTGAGCAAAACAAGTAATCACATCTTGATTATTAATCCTTGTTAAGCCAAGACAATAAGTTCTCTTAGAAATAACAATTAAAGTCATATCAGTATTAAACTCTTTATGTTATCTAACAAAATCACTATAATCTATAAGGTAAAAATTATCATTAAATATCTATCAATATTCTATTCATTAAACAGCCCAAAATATTACTAGATAGTATTTTCTATACCGAGAATTAGCTCAAATTCTCTTTTATTTTCTATGCTGCTAAAATTTTTACTAGTTTACTAACAAGAGAAACAAAATTGTGTATGCAGGTTGAATAAAAGTTTAATAAAACAGGATTAAAATACAAGTTGTCTATACTTATTTATTAATAAAGTAACAGCTGTTTTTATTTTTAATTTAATTAAAGAATATAAATAATTATCTTCACTATCTTTTGGTGCAGTTACCAAAACTTGTTTTATACATACTTCATGATTATTTTTTAAGCAAAATTTAAAGTTGAGGTAAAGAAATGAAAGAGATAATACAAATTATACATTGAAATTATTTTTAAGAAAGAAAGACTATAACGCAAACAATAAAACCATCATCATAGGTAATAAAAGGAATGTTCCACGAAAATTAGTAACATTTGGTACTAATTACTATTGTAATCAAAAAAGTATTTCTATTTAAGAAACATAGAAAATTTTAGGAATAGTTATAATAGATTAAAGACGGTAAATTTATCAGTTATTTGTGATGGTAGTACTTCCATGTATCAATTAAAAGCGCCTTTCAAACCCACAGGAGATCAGCCGAGGGCTATTGAAGAGTTAATATTATCTTTGCAAATAGGAAATAAATTTCAGACCTTATTAGGAGCAACTGGAACAGGTAAAACATTTTCTATTGCCTCAGTAATTGAAAAAATCAAAAAGCCAGTCCTAATCTTAGCTCATAATAAAACTTTGGCAGCTCAACTATGTAATGAATTGAGAAATTTTTTTCCTAATAATGCTGTAGAGTACTTCATTAGCTACTATGATTACTATCAACCTGAAGCTTATATTCCTCTCAGCGACACTTATATTGAAAAGAGTGCTTCGATTAATGATGAAATAGATATGTTGAGGCATTCAGCTACTCGTTCATTGTTTGAACGAAAGGATGTAATTATTGTTGCATCTATTAGCTGTATTTATGGATTAGGAATGCCTTCCGAGTATCTAAAAGCTTCTATTTCTTTACAAAGAGGGGTAGAGATTAACCAACGTCAACTTCTCAGAGATTTGGTTAATATTCAATATTCTAGAAATGATATGGAGTTAAAACGTGGAAATTTTAGAGTCAAAGGAGATATCTTAGAAATTGTTCCTGCTTATGAAGATCGAGTTATTAGAGTTGATTTTTTTGGGGATGAAGTCGATAGCATTCGATATCTACATCCTCTTTCAGGAAATATTTTAGAAGATCTTGACAAAATTAACATTTATCCAGCACGTCACTTTGTTACACGGAAAGAAAAATTAGATGTTTCCTGTAAAGCCATTTCTGAAGAACTAGAGCAGCAAATTACTTATTTTGAAAAAGCAGGAAAACTTTTAGAATCACAGCGTATAAGCCAAAGAACGCGATATGACTTAGAGCTATTGCGTGAAGTAGGATATTGTAATGGTGTTGAAAATTATTCTCGCCACTTAGCAGGAAGAGAACCTGGAGAACCTCCTGAGTGCTTAATTGACTATCTGCCTCAAGATTGGTTATTAATCATAGATGAATCTCATGTGACAATACCACAAATTCGGGGAATGTATAACGGAGATCAAGCAAGAAAAAAAGTTTTAATAGAGCATGGCTTTCGTCTCCCTAGTGCAGCTGACAATCGCCCTCTTAAATCAGACGAATTTTGGAGTAAGATTAAACAGTGTATTTTTGTTTCTGCTACCCCTGGTGAGTGGGAGCTTGAAAAGTCGAAAGGTAAAGTTGTTGAACAGGTAATCCGGCCAACAGGTATACTTGATCCAGAAATATTTGTAAGGCCCACAAAAAATCAAGTAGATGATCTATTAGGAGAAATTAAAGATAGAGTACAAAAGAAAGAGAGAACTTTAATTACTACCTTAACAAAACGTATGGCAGAAGATTTAACTGAATATTTTCAAGAAAGAGAGATTAAAGTTCGATATCTGCATTCTGAAATTAAATCTATTGAGCGTATTGAAATTCTACAAGACTTAAGAGACGGTAAATTTGATGTCTTAATAGGAGTTAACTTACTAAGAGAAGGATTGGATTTACCAGAAGTCTCTCTAGTAGCTATATTGGATGCAGATAAAGAAGGTTTCTTAAGAGGTGAAAAATCATTGATACAAATTATCGGTCGTGCAGCTCGACATATTAACGGCCAAGCCATTTTATATGGAGATAAACTTACAGATAGTATGATTAGAGCTATAGAAAAAACAAAAAGAAGAAGACATATACAATCACTACATAACAGCAGAAATAATATTACTCCCAAGTCTATAGTTAATCAAAGTGGTAATTCAATTTTAAATTATCTTGATATTTCTCGCAGTTTAGATGCTGAGCAACTTGACAAAATTTATGCTCACGTAGAGGAAATATCTTTAGACAAAATACCTGATTTAATTAAACAATTAGAATCTAAAATGGAAGAATCTGCTAATCAATTAAATTTTGAAATAGCAGCAAAATATAGGGATCAAATAAAACATCTTAGAGATAAGATTTTAGGTGCATTTTAAAAGTTATTTTCTTAATATATGTGTATAAAAATATTAAGATTTATGCGGATGGCGAGATTTGAACTCGCATGGCCTAAGCCACACGCCCCTCAAGCGTGCGTGTCTACCGTTCCACCACATCCGCAGAATCTATATCGTAACATAAACTAGATAAAAAACTTACAAAGTGCTATCAGTTATTTGTATATAAATCAAATTCTTGCATAAAAAAGTGAAATTAAAAAATATCACATTAGAATTAAATTATTTACTTATAATTATCTACTTTGATTATATTCAATAAAATAAGTAGTTAATTAGTTCTCTGTTAAAAGGACTAATATTTAGAAAATTTTACGAACCTTTCTTGAAATAGATTAAATCCTACCATAATAAGCAACCTTTTTATCAGATTGCCAGGCCCATATTTGATCTCCTAGAGAAAAATGCCACCATTCATTAGGGTGTCTTAAAAATCCATAATTACCCATGACTTTATTTAAAATTTCTCTTCTCTGACTATAAGCTATTGCTTTAAAATTATTGTTTTGGGAATAATAGTAAGGCTGCGATTTTTCAGATAAGTCATCAATTTCACTGCCCATATCTAATAAGTTTCCTTTAGAATCAACTAAGGTTAAATCAATAGCTGCTCCAGTACTATGTGGTGGTGGAGTAGCATAGTCTTCAGAAGGAATGGCCCAAACCTTGTAGACTTGATCAAGAAGTTCTTTTCTTTCTAAAATAGATAATCGTCTTAAAATTAACTTTCTTTTTTTAATTAAACGAGAAAAAGTATAATCTACCATGAATTGTTGAACACTTATAGGACGATAAGCATCAAAGATATGGAGTTTCCACCCTCCATATCTTGTTTGTAAATGGTTTTGTACATCTTGAAGAGCTTTTAAAACTCCAGAACGCAAATAATAAGGTGATTTGTTTTCATACATAGCTCCTAATCCTTTGTAAGGATGTGGATTTTGAACAGAAAAATATTTTAAAGGAATAGGAACAAGATCGTCTTGACAATCTTGAATTAAGATATTGCTATAGTTTTTTATCGAGTTCATGTAAATTTTTTTTTATTATTTACTTATAACTTAAAAGATCATTTATTTCGCTATTACACAATCATAAAAAAATTAATAGATATCAATTATGGAGAAAATTATTAATTAAAGACTATTGATCTGTATCTTTGCTCTTAGAACGATTAATCGTCCAAAATGGAAATGTTTGATTTAAGTTAAAAATAGTTCCACTAATATTATTTTGAATAAATATATATTCTTTAGTTTGCCAAAGAGGAATATAAGGAACGTCTTCAACTAGAATTTCCTGAATTTTAACAAAAACTTCTTCTCTTTTTCGTGAATCTAATATTTTCCGTTGTTGAATAATTAGTTGGTTCATTTTTTCATTATGATAAAATGAACCTTGAACTTGGGAACTTCCTTCTATGCATCTTTGTTCTGCTGTTCCTTGGGTGCAACTTAAGAAAGGGTAAATATAATTATCTGCATCTAAAAAATCTGGATACCAACTAGAAAGAATTGACTGATAGGAACCTAGACTTAAATTTTTAAAAAAAGCTACTGAAGATATATTATTAGGAATAAACTTTAATAATCCTCCTAATTCTCTTTTTGCTAAGCTTTTAAGAATAGCGGCCGCTTGACTCATATTTACTGAATCAGAAGAGTACCATAGTTCAACTATAGCAGGATTTTTTTCAGAAAATCCTGCTTCAATTAAAAGTTGCTTAGCTTCATTTATATTATTAAGTTTATTTTTAAAAACAGGACGAGAAACGCTGAAAGATTCTGGGATTAAAGTATATACAGGTCTACTTTGTCCTCTAAAGATACGTTCGTTAAGCAGTTCTCGATCTATTAATGCTGCAATTGCTTGTCTGACAACTTTTTGATCAGTAAATTCTGTATTGACATTTAAAGCCATAAAGGTGATATTCGTACTTAAGTTTTCGATAACTTTTCCTTTTCCCATACGAGATTCTTTTAATAAATGCTCAATTTGTTCAGTAGTGAGAGACTGATAAGCAATATCGATACTTTGAGTACGGAAAGCATTAAAAAGATTAGCTGCATTATTCGGATAAATTTGTAAATTAATGCCTTTGTTTTTAGGTTTTTCTCCCCAGTAATCATCAAAGATGTCTAATTCTAATAAACCAGTACGAAAATTTCTTAACCTATACGGCCCTGTCCCGACAAAACTGTTTGGAGTAAATTTTCCTTTGCCTATTTGATAAGCTTTAGGAGATATTGCACAAATTCCAGGAAAAGCTAAAAGAGCAGGAAAAGCAGAAAAAGGCTCTTTTAATGTAATAATTAGCTCATAATCTCCATTAGTTTCTATTTTTTCAATAGTGTTAGTTAATAGAAAAGAGGGCTTTCCTCCATTAGCCATAAATCTCTCTAAAGAAAAAGCCATCGCTTCGGCATTGAAAGATGTCCCATCGTGAAATTTCACCCCTCTCCTGAGATGAATAGTATAAACAAGGCCATTCTTACTAATGGTAGGCATTTCTACAGCCAATTGGGGTTTTAAGTTAGTATTCCCTAACTCATAAGTGTAAAGAGTATCGCTTAAATTATAAATAATCATCATTCCAGATAACTCATAATTGTCTGCTGGATCTATGGTACGTGGCTGAAAGGTCGTGCCAATAGTGATGCGGTTATCGTTATCTTCGGACAGAGGAAAAAATACTGATTCTGATCGCTGATTGCAACTTGTTGTTAATACTAAATAGGTACTGAGAAATGATAGGGTTATTAGCCTTCTTACCTTATGTGACTGTTTCCAAAACCCATTTGTAATCATATTCTATATTTTTTATAAGTAAATTTATCTTTTTTATGTTTAGGAGAAATGATTTTTTAAATTTTAAAAGTAAAAGTTCATAATTTAATTATAAATATTTAATATTAGTTTGACTAAGGTTTTAATAAATTTTTAAAAAATAGAAATCATTAACACTATAAGACTATAAAATTATTTTTACTAAAAAAATAAAAAAATATAGTTTTAATTGTAAGATTATTTATTTAGTTTATATAAGCTAAAGATTAGCAGAGCCTGTTACGATAGACTTTAGTAAGTTAAATTCTAATTTTGAAAATGACACATATAAGTAGTATTTTGCCTCATGGTGGTCAATTAGTTGATCGTATTGCATCTTCAAATAAAAGAGAAGAATTTTTATCTCAAAAAGATAGCTTACCAAGATTAGCATTAGAAGAACGTACTATTTCTGATCTCATTATGATAGCCATTGGAGGATTTAGTCCTCTCACAGGTTTTATGGGAAAAGATGACTACCAGTCGGTAGTTCAAAATATGCATTTAAATAACGGAATTCCTTGGTCAATTCCAATTACACTACCTGTTCAGGAAGACATTGCAAATTCTTTCAAAGAAGGAGAATTAATTAGGTTAGATAATTTGAATGGCGAATTTATCGGAGTTCTAGAATTAACTCAAAAATATGAATATGAAAAAAATAAAGAAGCCATAAACGTTTATAAAACTGAAGATGATAAACATCCTGGAGTCCAAGTATTATATAAACAAGGAAAAATTAATCTAGCTGGGCCTATATGGTTATTAAAACGAAATGAGAACGAACTATTTCCAAAATATCAAATAGATCCCAAGGCATCTAGAAAATTATTTCAGGAAAAAAAATGGTCTACTATAGTCGGATTCCAAACGCGTAATCCAATTCATCGAGCTCATGAGTACATTCAAAAATGTGCTTTAGAGATTGTAGATGGTTTATTTTTACATCCTTTGGTTGGTGCTACCAAGAGTGATGATATCCCTGCAGATGTCAGGATGAGGTGCTACGAAATTATGATAGATAATTATTTTCCTCAAGAAAGAGTCATATTAGCGATTAATCCATCAGCTATGCGATATGCAGGTCCTAGAGAAGCAATATTTCATGCAATTATACGTAAGAATTATGGTTGTACTCACTTTATAGTGGGTAGAGATCATGCAGGAGTTGGTGATTACTACGGGACTTATGATGCTCAAGACATCTTTAACGAATTTGATTCAAGTGCATTAGGTATCATCCCAATGAAATTTGAGCATGCTTTTTATTGCAAACAAACACAGCAAATGGCTACTAGCAAAACAAGTCCTAGCAAAGAAGATCAACGAATTCATCTATCAGGAACTAAAGTTAGGGAAATGTTAAGAAATGGAGAAATGCCACCTACGCAATTTTCTCGCCCGGAAGTTGCTTCAGAACTCATAAAAGCAATGAACAATTGAAATTAATAAGTTAAAAGGAGTCAGAATAAAGATTATTATTAATTTTTTAACTCACTCCTTAAAAACGTTATAATTACAGTATATAATTCAATCCATACATTGTAGAGTAAGTTTTATAGCGTTATTTCCCCAAGAGAGCAAATAGGAATCATGAAATGGGATCGACGAACTTTTTTACAGACCTTACTCACCTGGGGGATTGCTCAGGGAAGTATTATATGGCCAAGCTACAATAGTAGACTTTATAAATACCATAAGGCCTTAGCAGAATCCACAAATCGTAAGTTAGCTTTATTAATTGGTATTAATACTTATACCAAAGGTCTTAGTTTGAAAGGCTGCCTAACCGATGTTGAGATACAAAAGGATTTATTAGTTAATCGTTTTGGCTTTCACCCAAAAAATATTCTTACCTTAGTTAATGAACAAGCTACTTGTCAAAATATTAAGAATGCTTTTATAGAACATTTAGTGAATCAGGCCAAAGCAGGTGATGTTGTCTTAGTTCACTTTAGTGGTTATGGAGCCCAAGTTAAAATTCCTCAAAGTAGAATATCTACTGTTTCAAACCATCCAATTTTGACTCAAGGAATTATTCCTAGTATAGGTAACCAAACAACTAAGCATATAAATCTCACCAACAGTATTCTTCAAGAAACACTATGTTTATTTGGGAAACTAATAGATACAGAAAAATTAACTATGGTTTTTGATACTAGTTATCATAGTACTGGAGAAATCAATCAAGGAAATTTGAGAGTACGCTCACTACCATATCAATTATTAGAAACAGATATAGATGAGTTAATTCTGCAAACAGAATTAAAAAATAAAATCCAGAATGATAAAGTTTCAGCTAACTGTGGAATTATTTTATCTGCTGCTGGGAAAAATCAAATTGCTACAGAAATTAAAGGAAATGGTTTTAGTGCAGGGCTCTTCACATATGCATTAACTCAATATTTATGGTCAGTTACTCCTGCTAGTCAGATTAATATAGCTCTAAACAAAGCTACAGAAGAAATTCTTCCAATCATGGGAGAAAGCCAGAAACCAGAACAAAAAGATAGTGCTCAAAACTCTTTTCTTGCATATCATCTTTTGCCTACTAATTTCCAAGGAGCAGAGGCTTTAATTAGTCATGCTGAAGATCTTGACAATATTCAAATTATTTTTACTGGATTTTCGGCTAATATTCTTAGACATTATGGACTAAATTCTATTTTTCACACTATTTCTTCCAATTCATTATCTTTTTTTCAATTACATTCTCATGATGGATTGAAGGGTAAAGTACACCAAATTCTTAAAGGAGTAAAAAATTATCAACCTAGTCTAACAGGTCAATTATTACAAGAAGCAGTTCGTTGCTTACCACGCACATTAGGATTAACTGTTGCCCTTGATTCAAAGTTACAAAGAATTGAAAGAGTGGATGCTACCAGCGCTTTTTCTGTAATTGATATCGTATCAGATATTACTAATGATGAAGAAGAACCTGTTGATTGCATTTTAGGGCTACTTGTTTCATTTTCTTCTTCAACCTCTGATTCAAGACCTTTGACTTTATCAGAAAAATCAAAATACGGATTATTTCTTCCAGGTGGGGTTCAATTTCCTAATACTTCAGGTAAAACAGGAGAAGCTATTAAATCTGCCATCGAAAGATTACGTCCAAATCTGGAGAAACTTTTAGCAGTAAAATTACTAAGATTAACCGTTAATGAAGGTTCTTCTAAATTGCTTTGCTCCATAAAACTCGAAGGACTTAATCCTGAATCTTATCCAATAGATCAAAGAAGAACTACTAGAAATAAAATATTTACCTCCCAAGCAGGGGATGTTAAAGGCAACTCTCATGACGTAGCTACCCTTCAAGGATTGCCGAAGGTCGCTCGAGGTACTCGCTTACGCTGCTGCCTGTATAATCAGGGTGACAAAAATCTTGATTTTATAATTTTCGGAATCAATAGCAACGGTAAAGTCATTGCCTATGTTCCTGCTCGCGAAGAAGGAATAGAATTAAAAACTCAAAATGCAAGTTTTTTAGAACCAGGAATAAAAAATATTATTCCTTCTATTTCAAGTGGCCTAAGTTGGACAGCATCAAGTACTAGAGGTTGGGAACAGATCTTATCAATTGCCTCAATATACCCTTTTTACAATACCTGGCAAGCCTTAAAACAAATACCAGAATTTAAGATAGAAAAAGACCAAATTATCATTCTTGAAGATCCGTTAAGTATTGCTAAAGCGCTTCTAGAAGATTTGAATATGGCCAGTATAAAAACAAATAAGATGGTTACTTCAAGCTATGATACCTATAACCTTGACGTTAAAACCTGGTCTACTCTGAGTTTTATTTATCAAATTATTTAATTAAGCTTAGGATATATTAAAGCTAGAAAATTGAATTACTTAAATATAAGAACTTTTATTAAAAAATCATAAGGTAACTACTTATATTCCCTATGAGTAGTTAATATTTATATTAATTTTTCTCCTTAACTTTGTTAACCAATCTATTTTTTTAAATCAAATTAAAGTTATTCTAACCATAATTAGAAAATAAGATTTGATTTTAGGTTAGTTTAAACAAGGTGTGTTAACTTAGATGGGTAAAACGTATAAGAATGAGACAAAGTCTGCTTCTGCTCATCTCCTCTTATCACGCTGCAAGTATCTGGTTCCTAAACCCTTGAGCTTGATATTATCAATTAAGATGCTTTCATTTGTTCCACCACCTAATCTACCAGCCCAAGTCCAAGCAATTGTTACTCATGAAGAGAAACAATCTCAACCATTTTTGAATATCGATTCGCTATTAATTAATTCAAAGAAATACAGTTCTTTACCAACCAAATCGAATGGTTCAAAAGATATACTATCTTCTAGAATTACCCTTAATAGTTTTAAGAATCAATTGATTAACATAGAAAATTTTTCTGATTCAAAGGTTTTTGCCTTATCTTTATTGACAAAAAAAAATATTGATCAATTAGAAAAAGTTACTCAAAAAAAGAATTTTAATATCCTACAATCTTTCGAAAAAGATACTAATAGGTTACTAAAAAAACAAACTCCTAATGTAAGTAAAAACTTTAGTAAACAAGAAAAAAAAACATTTTTAAGTCTTGATTCAGAAAGTGAGAAACCACAACAATTAATTTCTAATATACTTATAAAAAATAAATCTTTTATAAGTCAACAAATTAAAACTGCATCTAAACTTACTCCTAAAAAAATAATTGGGGTAGTGGAATTAATTGCAGATCGTCAAGAATATGACTCTGAAAAAGAAATAGTATACGCAGAAGGAAAAGTCGTTATGCGTTTTACTAATGGAGTTTTATTAGCTGATCGTCTATGGATAAATCTCCCTAATAGGTTTGCCGTAGCTGAAGGTAATGTGGTCTTAGATCGAGGAGAACAAACATTACGAGGAGAGAGATTCGAATATTATTTTGTCCAGGATAGCGGAGTCATTCTCAATGCAAGCGGACAAATATATCAGCCCACAACAGGACAGGATTTCACTCCTACTTTGCCTACTTCTGCTGATAGTAATTTAATTCCCAATCAAATTTTAAACGAAAGATTAGCCCTTGAACAACCATTGAAGAAAGTTACTAGGGCAGAAGGAATAAGTTATTCTTTTGGGTTATCACTAGAAGAGGATAACATTCAGAATATGGGAGCTAATGCAGGCCAACGGAATGGAGGACAAATTAATAGAATTCGTTTTCAAGCAGAACGAATAGAATTTGATGCTAATGGTTGGCAAGCTACTAATGCTAGATTAACTAACGATCCATTTTCTCCTCCTGAAGTTGAAGTCCGTGCTGAAACAGCTACTTATAGAAATATAGCTCCTTTAATAGATGAGGTGAAACTCACTAACTCGAGAGTTGTTCTCGATCAAATAAATTCTTTTCCAACTCAAGATCGCCTTATATTTGACCATAGAGATCGTCAACCAGGAGTTATTTCTTTTGGATTCGATGATCGCGATAGAGGAGGATTGTTTGTAGAAAGAGGATTCAATATTGTTGATACGGATAATATAAATTGGGAAATAACACCTCAATACTATATTCAGAAAGGTTTTTCTCCTCAAGGATTAACTGTTGATGATCAAAATACGGACCTGTTTCAAGAAGACAAAGATGATATCGATGTAATAAGTCCTCCTGCTTTCGGTTTGGTTAATGAAATTAACGCCAATTTAAATGAAAAAACTACGTTTTTTGCCAGAACTTCTCTTACAAGTTTAGAACTTGATGATATAGAAGATAGATTGAGAGTTAAAAGTTTTGCACAATATAGGATTGGTAATCCAGCTACTCCCCATGATTTAAGATTTGAATATAACTATCGCGAACGTCTTTTTAATGGTTCTCTAGGATTCCAAACAGTTCGTAGTAGTGCTGGAATTCTTCTTGTTTCTCCTGATATTGCTTTGGATAAGTCAGGCCTTAGGTTAAGCTATCAAGGTTCGTTCCAAACTGTTAATGCTGATACAGATAGGCACAGTTTGCTTGGACTTAATTCTAGTGATAATCGAATTAGCTTGACTCGGCTTCAAGGGGCTGTCTCTTTAAATCGTCCATTTTTGTTATGGTATGGAAAAGCTCTTCCTCCTGATCCAGAACAAGGTTTGAAATATACTACAACTCCAGTTTTACCTTTCTTAGTTCTATCAACTGGAGTTACTGGAGTCACGAGTTTGTATGGTAATGGAGATTCTCAGCCTTCTATTTTAGGAAATATTAGATTATCTGGACAAGTTGGAAATTTTTCCAAACCATTCTTAGATTATACTGGATTTAATATTAGTTTTAGCCAAGCACTTCGAGGAGATCCCTCTCCATTTATGTTTGATCGTTTTGCAGATCTGAAAACTTTATCTTGGGGAATAAGTCAACAATTATATGGCCCAGTTCGTCTTGGAGTACAAAGTTCTTACAATATAGATAGGGATCGCGAAATTAATACTGATTTATTCATTGAATACAGTCGTCGTACATATAGCGTTTTATTACGGTATAATTCAGTGTTGAAGGTTGGTTCTCTTTCCTTACGTATTAGCGACTTTAATTGGGGAGGAAATCCAGGCCCATTTGACGGTACAGGTATTAGACCTGTTATTCAAGGGATGCCTCGCTAGACAAAATATCGTGATATAATAATAAGCTTGAGTTCAAAACTCATTAACACAATTCAAAGTATAAGGACGTAAAGTTAGAATGATTAAATTAAGATTAAAAAAATTTGGGAAAAAAAGAGAGGCCAGTTATAGAATAGTTGCTATAAAAAGCAGAGCTCGTAGAGATGGACGTCCTCTTGAAGAATTAGGATTTTATAATCCAAGAACTAATGAAACAAGGTTAAATATTCCTTCTATCCTAATTCGTTTAAAAAATGGTGCTCAACCAAGCGATACTGTTCGAGCTATTCTCGAAAAGGCAAAAGTTTTTGAACAAATTAATGCCTAAGTCTCCTGACGCATTTAGTTCTCATAATCCTAAAACTCCTGACTACCTTAAATTGGTAGAGTTTTTAATTGAACCCTTACTAGAGTCTCCAAAATCTCTAAGTATTGATTGCGAAAAAACCAACAGTAGTCAGAAAGTTTGGATAAGATTAGCGATTGACGAAGTAGACAAAGGGCGAATTTATGGAAGAGGAGGACGTAATATTCAGGCGATTCATACTGTTCTGATTACAGCGGCAAGTACTGTAGGTCAGTCGCTTTATCTTGATATTCATAATATATCTGATATAAATATTGGTTCTCAAGCCTCCCAAAAAAATCAACTTGATCGTAAAATTGCTCGACAGAATTCTCATTCTAAAAGAGACAATACATTAAAGATTGCTCTTAAAGCTCGTTAATAAGAAAAATGAAGCCCATTGATATTCTAATACTTTCAAATGGCCCAGGAGAAATAACTACCTGGGTCAGACCCGTTGTAGTTTCTTTGCGTAAACTTTTCGGAAATGACCGTTCTCAAGTTAGAATTTCAGTAATGTTATCTCCATGTCCTCACAGTACAGGACAAGAATCCCTTATCGTTGAAAACTATACTGAAGTAGATCGAGTACAATCTAGCGAGTCCTTTTTCCCTTTTATATTATTTGGCAAAACTTCTAATAACTGGGACTGGAGAGAAAAAGGGATTGTTTTATTTTTAGGTGGAGATCAGTTTTATACTTTACTTGTTAGTAAGAGATTAGGATACAAAGCTGTAACTTACGCAGAATGGGAAGCTAGATGGTATCGCTGGCTTGATAGTTTTGCTGTAATGAATCAGTCCGTCATTGATAAAGTTCCGCAAATATATCAAAGTAAATTTGTAGTTGTTGGAGATTTGATGGCAGACTTTGATCCAACTCCATTAGATATATTAAAAATGGTTGGTAATCCTACCATTGCTCTTTTACCTGGTTCTAAAAAAGGTAAACTAACTCAAGGAGTTCCGCTTTGTCTGGCTATTGCTAAATATATATATAAACAGCGACCTAATACTCACTTTATTCTTCCAGTTGCTCCTACATTAAATATTAACGACTTAGTCTACTATGCTCAATCTAACTATAATCCTCTCGTAAGAGAGATGGGAGGAGTAGAAGCTAGTTTGATAGTTAGAAATTTTGATAAGGTAAAAAAATACTTTTTACAGATCAACAATGGACCGGAAATAGAATTAATCAGTGACTCCCCAGCACATGCTTACTTACGAAAATGTTGTCTTGCACTGACGACTGTAGGAGCTAATACTGCAGAGCTAGGAGCCTTAGGTATTCCAATGATTGTTTTGCTACCAACTCAAAAACTAGATGCCATGAGGACATGGGATGGTATTCCAGGTATTTTATCTAGCTTGCCATTTATTGGAAGCAAGTTTGCAAAATTTATAAACGCACAAGTTATAAAAAAAGGTCGCTTATTTGCGTGGCCTAACATATGGGCAAAAGAAAAAATTGTTCCTGAGCTAGTTGGAGAATTACAACCTGATCAAGTAGCTGAAAAAGTCTTAGATTTTTTAGATAATCCTTCAAAATTACAACAAATACACCGTAATTTACTTAAAGTTAGAGGGGATTCTGGAGCAGCTTTTCGAATTGCTAGCATTATTAAAGATCAATCAGACGACATCTAATATTTAGTTATTCTTATCAAATAGAATTAACTTGTTCTAGAATAATATGAATACTCACTCAACTTTAAGTATGTATACAGCTCTAGGTACTCATGGTGAAGAAAATATACAAAATGAGATTTAGTAATTTGTGTATACTTTTTTACTGAGAAAATATTTTTTTGAATAGAGGAATAACTTACTATATAAATGGTAAGATCTTCTTGTCTGGCACAGTCACAATATTAAGGAAAAGCCATGGTAGAAGAGACACAGCCTAAAGAAAAAAAAGAGAAAAAGGAAAAACCTCCTGCTATTGAAGATAAACCATTTACTGAATTTATAGAGCAGCATTTTGTACCTACTCTTAAAGAAAGTTTAAATAAAAAAGGGTTAACTGATATAGAGCTATCTTTTACTCAAGCTCCAATTTCTATTATTGGAGCAAGTACCAATAAGCCTTGTTCGCAAATTATTGGTACTTGGAGTAATGGTCAACGTAAATTTATAATTTACTTTCCCGAAGAAAGCATTAGTGGTCAAAAAGCCTTTTCTTATGGTCATAATGATAAGTTTTTTAGCACTCTTGAATCTTTTATGATAGATGAGCGAAAAGTTACTCTAGATCTTCTAATACTGTATACATTACAGCGTATTACTAGACAGAAATAATTTGCTAAATAATTTAATTGAGTTGATTGATTATCCTAAATCACACAAGACTTCAACTCAAGAACAATAAAGATATAGCCCAGATTATCTTGATTGAGAAAGGTAAATATTTATTGTGAGGATTAGCGATTCAAGAAGTAAAAGTGTTGATCCTCACATAGGCTATATATAATCATGAGAACATTCAAATTATAAAAAACAAGTCTTAGATAATTTTTTCTTTTATTAAGATTAGAGAGTAGAAAACTCTCCTAAAATTTTTACTTCTGGCTCAAGCAATAGTGACCAATGATCTTGGACTCTTTTCTGAACATAGCGAATTAAACAAAAAATATCTTCTGCTTTAGCTTGGCCGCAATTTAATATAAAATTAGCGTGACAATGAGATATTTCAGCATCACCTACACGATGACCTTTTAATCCTAATTGTTCTATCATCCACCCTGCTGAATGTGAGGAAGGATTACGAAACACACTGCCACAACTTGGTTTATCATAAGGTTGAGAACTTTTTCTTTTTTGAAGATTCTGTTGTGTTTTCCTTGTTATGTCCTCTTTAGTAAATCCTTTCTGTAGTTGAAAGGTTGCCTCAAGAACTAAATATTTTTCATTTTGCAAGGAAGAAGTTCTATAACCATAATTTAAGTCTTCAGGTGTTAAAGTTTTAACTTTACCATCATAAGATAAAACAACTACATTAACTAATGAATCAGCAATACATTCATTATGAGCTCCTGCATTCATAACAACTGCTCCTCCAACTGTCCCAGGGATACCGACAGCCCATTCCAAACCTAACCAACCTTTTTTAGCAGCTTGCCAGGCGACACTAACAATTGGCCTACCTGCAGCCGCAGTAATACATCCAGTCTCTTCGTTAAATTGATAATGGCGAAAATTACGTGTACTTAAAACTAATCCTTTAATTCCTTTATCACTTATGAGAAGATTAGAACCAGCTCCTAGCAATGTTAATGATAAGTTTTGATCTGAGAACCATTCAAAAGTTGCTTGTAGTTCTTCCCAGTTATGAGGGGCTGCATACCATTGAGCTTCTCCACCTACTTTGTAAGAAGTGTAGGGGGCCAAAGATACATTACTGTGAATCTTTCCCATAGCACTATGTGATTTAACATATCCAGACAAAGAAGGAAATGGATGAGTCATAAACTATTTAAATTAATTAAGGTTTACTGAAAAGTAAGACTATTAGATTAATAAATTGTTCCGTTTCGTAAACATAATACACGTTTGATTTAATTATTGGTCAGCTTGACAAAGATTTATTATATGGGGAATGGTTTGATTTAAATTACCTGCACCCAAAAACAGAACCAAGTCCTTAGGTTGTAATAATTTAGGAAGTCTCTGAGATAGAATGTCTAAAGATGGAAAATAGAATACACTAGGATGGTTTTTCTTGACTTCTCTTACTAGATCCTCGCCATATATATTATTAACATTAATCTCTCCAGCACTATAAATATCTGTTAAAACCACTAGATCTGCATCATTAAAACAAGTGGCAAACTTTTCTAGTAGTGCAAAAGTACGACTATATCGATGAGGTTGAAAGATCACAACTACACGACTAACTAACTTATTGTCAACTTTAGATAGAGCTGCTGACAAGGTAGCCTTAATTTCACTTGGATGATGTGCATAGTCATCAATAAAAGTAATTTCATTGCAATAACCACGTTTTTCAAAACGCCTTTTTGGCCCTTGAAAATTTAATAGTGAATTTACAATAACGGAAAACTCTAAACCCAGTTGCCTTCCTACCGCAATAGTAGCAAGAGCATTACTGACATTATGATTACCAGAAATAGCTAAGTTGATCTGTCCTAAACAAGTTCCTCTTTCCCAGATTTCAGCACTGGATCCTTTACTATCATTAATGAGATTTCTAACTTTATAATCTGCTTGTTTTTCGAAATCTAAGCTATAAGTAATATGAGGTGAAAAATGCGAAGAAGTAATTTCACAATCAAGACAGCCAACTAAGATATCACATTGCGCTGCAAAAATTTGAAATGTCTTAATAACTTCATCTAAGTCTTGATAGTGATCTGGATGATCTAACTCTATATTAGTTATAATACCAATATGAGGATGATGCTTAACTAGAGAACCGTCAGATTCGTCTACTTCAGCTACGAGGTATCCTTCTTTTTCACCTATTCTAGCATTGCCATCCCAAGCATTTACTTCACCTCCAATAATAATAGTGGGATCGGTACCTGCTTCAAGCAACATATATCCAATTAAGCTACTAGTTGTCGTTTTACCATGAGTACCTGCCACACCAATACTTTTATAGTCACTGATTAAAGCTGCCAAGATATCAGAGCGATGAAAAATAGGACAACCTTTTTCTTTCGCGGCAAGATATTCAGGATTGTCATTAGTAATAGCTGTAGAACAAATTACTTGAGGTAAATATTTTTTACTCAATAAAAATTTATCTTTATTAAAAGTAAATTGTTCGTTTTGATTTTGAAAAGTTTTGTTATTACAGTTAGGACTAAAAATTTCTTCTAAAGTCTGTTTTTGGTTACAGTTAAACAATTCCAAATTTACTGCTTCTTGATGGTTGAAAATATGAACACCAACTTTTCGTAACCGCTCAATGATATGAGTTGAACATAAATCAGATCCAGAAACAGGAAGCTTACGCTTGGCCAAAATATATGCTAGAGCAGACATTCCAATTCCGCCAATGCCAATAAAGTGAAAAGGCTGACCACTAAAGTCTATAGTTTTTCCCATCATCTCTCCTTACAAACCACACAACTAGAACAAAATTAATAGATTACAGATTTATGGCCACTACATAAAAAGCTAATTTGTTGGTTATAAAGCAGACCAAGTCTAATAATAACTACATTTGATTTAAAGGTAAAGGTAAAGGTATTATATCTATCAAAAAGTGATGAAAAGACAATACCACAACTTTTAAATATTAAAACATCTGTTTTTAATAATTTCTATATTTACTAAGATATTTTAGAAGTAGACTAGTAAGAAACAGTATCTTAACAAAGATTGTTAAAGAAGAAATTGTAAGAAGTTGTTTATTTTCAAAAGTGATGGCCTAAATATGTGTAAAGATTAGTCTTGAAAAGTTAATAAAGAATAAACTCATAGCTGCCGGAATTAGCTGTATTTCTAGTTTTTTTAGTAACAATCTTAATAATAATTTTTACTAAAAAACTTGAGTTATTTCTTGTATATACAAACCCCCTGTTTAATTCAACTCTAATCTATCAAATAATAAACGTGTTACGTGTTCGAAAAAATTATTAGTTGTATTTTTTGAAAATTTTATATGTCATGATTTTTCCTTAATTGAAAATCCATAATACCTTATTAATATTTAAGAAGGTATTATAGATTTTACAAAATCTAGGATTATTCCTTTATCTCTTTCTTGTCAATCTACAGGATATACTTCTCCTGAGAATGTCATATCACTTTAAGAATACGTAATGTTTCGTTAATACTAAGTCCAAACGATAAATTATTAATCGTGATGTACTAAATGATTTCTTGCTTATTGATTATAAATAATCCCCTTGAAGAAGTACCAGATTTTGAACCTAAAACATTGAAAGCACTACTAATATCTTTTTTTCAGATCAGATAGCAAGGAATAATTAATATCAGCTACGCCACCATACATTAGGAGGTGTTTGGATCCAAGCTAAGTTAGAAAATTCTTTATCAACAGAGACTCCTAAAATTTGAGTATTGATTTGAGAGAATTCCCCATGCCAATCACTAAAAGTAATTACCTCTGTAGGACGAACAAAAGTAAAATTTAAAGGATAAAAAACAATACAGCATATTTCCCGAGGTAGTTAGAAAGTTTCTTTATCTGAAATTCCTGATCCACTATTCCCATAGCTATAAAATTAGGAGCAACTTGTCCAACTTACTAACTCTCTTGTCTATTCATAATTTGATTTCCAATAATAAAATCATTTGAAATTTGTCTTTTTTATAGGCTTTTTGTAAGTAGTATTCATAGTAATTGTGATAATTGTATATGTTGGTTTTATATTAATTTACTTATTATCAAAATAAAGATTTTCAGAACAAAGTACATGTAATATTTATAGAAATTATGAATATATTCAGGTACTATCTTAAAAAAAATAGCAAAAGTACTTTAAATTAATTCATAACCATTCCACCATCTATATTGATTACTTGTCCTGTGATATAAGCTGCAGAAGGATCAGTTGCTAAAAACCTGACGAGTCCTGCTACTTCTCTCACTGTACCTAGTCTCCCTAAAGGAATAGATTGTAAGATATTATCTTTTTCTAGATCTTTCGTCATGTTAGTATCAATAAAGCCAGGGGCAATAGCGTTAACTGTTATAGAACGACTAGCAACTTCTTTTGCTACCGACTTAGTGAAACCTAATACACCTGCTTTAGCGGCACTGTAATTTGCCTGGCCTGGATTCCCTACTTCGCCTACTACAGAAGAGATATTGATAATACGCCCACTCTTTTGTTTAAGCATAGTCTTTATAACTGCCTGAGTACAAAGAAAAACTCCTGTAAGATTTAAATCTATAACTGTCTGCCAATCCTTGGGTTTCATACGCAATAATAATTTATCTCGTGTGACTCCGGCATTATTAACTAAAATATCAATCCTACCAAATTTATTTAATGTAGTGTCAACAAGTTTATTTATATCTTCTGAATTAGAAACATCAGCTTGAACAGCTATAGCTTCCCCTCCATTCTCTATTATATCTTTCACAACTTCTGCTGCTTCTATTTCAGAACTAGTATAGTTAACAACGACTTTTAATCCTAAACTACCCAATTCTATAGCGATAGCACGACCAATGCCTTGAGAAGAACCGGTAATAATAATAACTTTTGAAGCTAATGGTGAGTTTGATTCCGACATCTTGTGTGTAAAACCTTATTATCTTAACTATTTATATTTTAAATTTTAGCTGTATAAATTAAGATAATATAGAAATTTTATAGATTTTTTGTTAAATTGTCTACTAATGGATACTTCTCAAACTCAGTGGCAATCTTTACCATTTATAGATTTACCTTTGTCACTTACTAATTACCTTAATTCTTTTAATATTTCTCCTCAAGAAAATTGCATATCTCAGCTTTTATGGCATAGGAAAATTCGGAATTTAGATCAGCTTAAAAATTTTTTAGATCTTGATTCTTATAAATCTCTAAGTATTTTGGAAGCTTGGAATGAAGTAATACCTTCTACATATAGGTTAAAAGAAGCAATTGATAACAAAGAGAAAATCATGATTTGTGGTGGAGAGGGTATTAGTAATATTATTGGTACAAGTTTATTATGGGAAGGACTAGGGAACTTTTTAATTCCTTATGTTCAACTTAATTATTATATCCCTAGTTATAATACTAAATGCCATGGCTTCAATACTGTAGCAATAAGACAATTAGCTATGGAAGGAGTAAATTTAATTATTACTTGTGGCGTAAAGGATTTTAACCTGCAAGATCTTAATTATGCAAAATCTCTAGGCATTGATATTATTGCAATAGGTAGAAATCTTAGCATCAATAATATAGACAGTCCTGTTTATATTATCGATCCTTGTTCTTTACCTCAAAATCATCCTTTTTTTGATTTTTCAGAAACTCCATTAGCATATAAGTTAATTGAAGCTATTCATACACAAGTATTCAATACGCCAAATAATAATTTAGATAATTTGCTAGATTTAGTAGCCATTAACTCAATCTCTACTTTATTAAGATTAAATACAGAGTTGAGATATCTAACGAAGAAAGGAATTCAAAATTTACAGAAACAATTGAGAAATCCTAGTAGACCTGGAATAGCTTATCTATTATATTTATGTAAATTATCTGGAAACCGTCCAACTGATACTTGCTTTGGCATTGGTTCTAGAATTAATTCTATTTGTTGTATTAATAAAAGTCCTAGTTTTATTGTAGAGTTACTAACTAATAAGAATAAAGATTATTCTGAGAAACTTGCTCTAGAAGCTGAGTTGTCGAATATCCGATGTAACAATCTACAACAATATATTATTCGGAATATTAGACAAACTTTGAAAGGTATCGACCTATCCATAACTCAGGTCATTGTTTTAGAGGATCCTGAATGGGAAAGTGAGATATTGAAGTTGGTTGTTCAAAAAGTTTCACGCGAATACAATAAACCAACAGTTTTATTGACAACTGCAGAGTGCAAAGAAAATAAGCAGCAAAATTTGAATTTTTCTAGAGGATATGCATTCTCTTCGAATATTATTGATGCTTACAAGTTAATATCTTCTCAACAAAATCTACTATACTCATTCTACGGAGAACAATATTCAGATTTAATTGATCTAAGTTTAAATACTGAAAATGTTCCTTTGTTTCGAGAAAGAATTAATCAATATTTACGACAAGAGCTTGCCGCAATTGATAGCCCAAAGTCTATTATTAAAGCTGATCTAACAGCTACAGTTTCTCAGCTTGGACAATCTTTGTTCAGAGAATTAAAAATTTTAGAACCTTATGGTATAGGCAATTTAGTACCTAAAATACTGGTCAAAAATTGTTGCTTTAAAATTTCAAAAAATCAAAATGGTAATCAGTTCCAAAATAATGCCTTGAAGTATATAAAAACTGAAGTCATCCTTTACGACTCTTCTTCTGAAAAAGGATTTCCTGGAGTTTGGTGGGGACATCATAGGGGAGAACTACAAATAGAAGAAAATAAACAATATGACGCTATCGTAGAACTAGGCTATAGTAAATTGCAACCTGGAAATCATGAAGTACGTTTAATTGAAATTAAAGAAGCCTCACATTATCTTCATCCTTCTATAGTAGGAAAAATAGCAGTAAATTTATTGGATTATAGAAATAGTAATAAAATTTTTCCTAACAATATAAAAAATGAATCAGTTAGACTTTGTCCGGTTGATTGGCAGGAGTTATTGGAAATATATGGTAAAAGTTGTGAAAAACAGAAAAATTTAGCTCTACTATATTCGTATAGTATTAACCTAAGTTCTACAGGTACAATTCAAAAAGCTATTGACATTGCTAATTTCTTATCTTTTAGTGATAAAACAATTACGAAAAAAAAATTGCAGAAAACTTTATCTTTAAGCAAATTTAGTTTGATGCTAGTATTAAATTTTCTAGAAAACTTTGGGTTCTTGATTAACAAAAATAATGAAAAGTTATCTTTTACTCTTACAAAGAATACAAATAATGAGTATAAAATACTCTTACAAAAACTTATGGAGGTAATTGAAGAAGAGAATTTTAAAAAAAAATATTTTACTCAAATCTCTATAGAAATATTAGAGAATTTTCTAGTTCATGGTAGTAATTAGCATAATGAAATAACTGGTTTTTTTATGATTTAGAAAGTTGTATCATTTATGCAAATTTTATAATAACTAAATTTTTACTTAATTAATATGACTACTGAAATAACAAAAAACATTGGAATTATAACTAGTAGCTTCTTTGCAATTTATTCCATAATAAATGTAAACCTTGCTTTTGGAAAAGATACTGTAACAAAATCATATGAAGATAATGAATTATCCTCTGTTCACTGGTACAACAAGGGTACTTTGAGTATAGAGAACAAAAATTATTATGAAGCAATCCTTTTTTTTACAACATCAATTAAACTAAATAAAAATGATCCAGATTTTTATTACAATCGAGGTTATTCTTTTTTAGCTTTGGAACAATTTCATGAGGCAATTAATGACTACACTGAAGCTATTCAACTCAGATCTAACTTTTCTTATGCCTATGGAAATCGGTGTTATGCTTACTATCAGATAAAAAATTATGAAAAAGCTATTGAAAATTGCTCAATAGCCATTAATCTAGAACCTGATTATGCAGATTTTTATATTTACCGTGGAAATGCTAAAGATAACTTAAAAATGCATGAAGATGCAGCTATGGATTATAGCAAAGCAATCTATTTAAAAAATAATAACTTTAAAACTTATTACAATCGAGCTCTAGCTTATAATCGCTTAGGGAAGTCACTTAAAGCAGTTCTGGATTACACAAAATCTATTGACCTCAACTCTAACTACGCTAATGCTTACCATAATAGAGGTGTAACACAATATAAGTTAGGAGAAACAGATAAAGCGATTAAAGATTTAAAAAAGGCGGCTTTGCTGTTTCGACTTCAAGGTCAACTTGATAAAAGTCAACACACCTTAAACACTTTAAGAGTTCTCCAAGACAAAAAGTAATATTTTATTTTAAGGATTAACAGGAAAATAAAATTCTATACCTTTATCTATTAGATGTTGATTATTAGCTAAAATCTCTTTTTTAAAATTCCAAGCTAAAACATAGTAAATATCAGGTAATTCTTTTAATTCTTTTTCTATTAAAACTGGAATATGCATTCCTGGAGAGTAAAGTCCTCTTCTAAGTTCATTCTTTTCAATTAAATAATTTAAGTATTGTGTACCTACCCCAAAATAATTCAGCATTGTATTTCCCTTTACAGGTGCACCAAATCCCCAAATCTTTTTACCATCTTTTTTTGCTTGATCCAAAAATGCTAAGTTATCAATCCTCATCTTTTGAATTCTTTTTGCAAAATCTAAATAGGTTAAAAATTCATTACTTTTATTATCTACTTCTGCTTTACGCATTTTCAATAGACGTTCGCTAGGATCTTTCTTATCCTTATGAGTAACAAATCCAATAATTGAGCCACCATGAATAGGAGATAGATAGGCATCAAACATTGATAAGCCATGGCGTTTTAGTAAAATCTCTATCGTGTTAAGATTGTAATACAAGAGATGTTCATGATATATTTGGTCGAATGCTAGATTGTCTATAATCTTTTTCATGTAAAGAAATTGCACTACAAAGACACCGTCTTCTTTTAGTGCTTCTTTTATGCCTTCAGTAACAGAGTGTAATTCTTCTAAGTGAAAAAAGACTCCTGCTGCATTGATAATATCGAATTTTTCACCGATAGATTTTACTAAGTTCAGATTAAAAAAATCATTAACTGTCGGAACATCATTGTCATTAGCAATTTTTGCAGTTTTCTTAGATGATTCTACTCCTAGTACTTTATAATTTAGAGCTTGAAAATGTTTTAATTGAGTTCCGTCGTTAGAACCTATATCTAGAATGGATTTATTACGAATGTCCTTAAAGAATCTATTGTCGACTTCATGAGCGATATTTCTAAAATGTTCGCTTAGGGAATGTGTTACTCCAGATAAATAAGTATGATCTCCAAACATTATCTCTTTCTTGACAGTATAATCAAGTTGTGCGGTACCGCAGTCATGACAATACAATACTCTTAAAGGATAGAATGGTTCTTTCCCTATTGATTGAGATTCTAAGAAATTATTACACCAAGGTTGATGTCCTAAATCAACAGCTAGCTCTAGATTGGTAGAATCACAGACACGACAAACATTATTCAAAATTTTTTCTCCTAAATCAAATATAGATTAAGTTAACTTAAAGTTTAAAAATATTTTTTACATACCACTTTAATAGCTTTTGTAATTCTTCTATCTTGAGGGAAGTAGACCGCGAAAAACTTCATAAAGTGAGCTAATTATATTTTTAATTTTCTTAAAAAATAAATAAGATATGAATCATAATTCTATTTAAAAAATACTCATTTTTTAAATAGATTCTTAGACAGTAAATATGTAAACTTTTTGTTTTTATTATAGAAGCAGTTGCTAAAATAATTACTATTAAATTATTTGTATGACTTAATTCATACAAATAATATATTTACCTTTGCAAAAATCCTAATTTTTCACGTACTAAATATAAAGGACGATGTTTATCTTCACGATAAATTCTTCCAATATACTCACCTATAACTCCTAAGAATACTAATTGAGTTCCACCGACAAATAGAGTCGCAATGAAAGATAAAGTCCATCCAGGTACCCAACTCAAAGTGAACAGTCTTACAAACAAAGCATAGAATATACCAGTAACAGATAATGTAACAGTAAAGAGACCAGCCCAGGTTGCTAATCTTAAAGGGACTAAGGAAAATGATAAGATACCATCAGCTGCAAAACGTATCATTTTAAAAAGCGGATATTTACTAACTCCGGCTAGACGAGGATTACGCTGATAAGGGATTGCTATTTGACGAAATCCTACCCAACTGACCATACCACGTAAAAAACGGTCACGTTCTGGCATCATCTTGAGAACTTCAACAACACGTCGATCTATTAGCCGAAAATCTCCAGTATCAATAGGAATTGTTACGTCAGACATACGATTCATCACACGATAAAAAGCTTTGGCACTCCATAATTTAAAGGCAGTTTCTCCTTGTCTATCAGTTCTTACACCATAGACAACATCATAGCCTTGGAACCAGTAACATAACATATCCTTAATAATTTCAGGAGGATCCTGTAAATCAGCATCAATCAAGACTACAGCGTCTCCTGAAGTATGATCTAAACCTGCAGTAACAGCCATTTGATGGCCAAAGTTACGAGATAAAAGAATTACTTTTACTCGATCATCATCATATTGTAATTCTCGTAAAATCTCTGCTGTTTTGTCTTGACTACCATCATCAACATAAACTAATTCAAACTCAGGATTTAAATTACTTAGGACAGTTACTAATTGATTATGAGCTTCTCGAATAACTTCTTGTTCGTTATAGCAGGGAATAACAATTGAAATAAGCACTATTTACATCCTTTCAGGCTCTAAAAACTTTAAAACAACTAAATTATTTGTTTTAATATTAATGATTAAGTTATTTTCAAAATTATGGTTATTTTTTTGGTGGTATTCCATATAAAGTATGCTCTTCCATACTTAGGGTATAACCTAAGGAATATAGAAAAGGCTGAATCGTAAGTAAAGATGATTTTCCAGTTTTTACATCAGCATGAATATCTATACAAAGATAAGGTAAATAAGCTTGTAAAGTTTTTTTCGCACCCTGCAGCGCATAGAATTCAAATCCTTCAATATCAATTTTGATAGCTGATGGTTCTATTGATTTTTGAGCAATATACTCATCTAGCGTTATTGTTTCTACTGTATAAGTAGTAAACTTTGTATTTGTATGAATATTACTATTTACAGCTAGAGTTGATGTATCTGAAGCCCAGGATGAATTATTATCTTTATTATATTCAATAAATTCAGCAGATCCTGATTGATCAGAAATTGCATCAGGAACAATAATAACATTAGAAATATTATTTAAATTTAAAACTTTTTGTAAGATTTGTTGAGTATTTCTTGCAGGCTCAAAAGCGTAAACTTTTCCTTTACCTCCAACAGCTTGACTTAATGGTAGGCTAATCACTCCAAAAGATGCACCAATATCTAATACAGTATCTCCGTATTCGACTTTAGAACATAACCATTGTGCACAATGCTCTTCTACTAAGAAGTTAAGTTTTCTCTCTGGTAGAGGTAATAAACAATGTTGATAAGTTTGCAAAATTTCAATTGGAGATAAAAGTTCAATTGCATTTAAGGAACATTGGACTACACTTCCAGGCTTAATATTATCTAAAAGATCTTTGATCGTTTCACGTTTTTGATCTTTCAGTATTTGATCAAGAGCATTCAAAATATCAATAATTCCTATAACTTTACGTAACTTATTTATTAGATAATTTTTAGTTCCCATACTTTCTTTAAGTTGCCAATTAGAATAAATCTAATACTATAGAGATTCATTAGAAGACTTCTAATTATATGTTCGAAGTTCCTTGAAATTAAAATAATTACTCTTTTTTCTATTTATATCTATCATGTATACGTATAGATGCCGAAAATTAAGAATAAAATCATATTTATCAAACCAGATATGTATTCTAAAAACTTTAAACTTGAAAAATTTTCATCACAAATATTATTTGCGTTGTTGATAACTATATATTATCTAATTGGCTTTTATTTAATACAACAGACATCAATCACTTCAGATGAATCTGCTTATATTGGTGCTGCTTATTCTTACATGCAAGGTCTTGGATTAAACTGGGAACATCCTCTTTTCTTAAAGTTAATTGACTCAGTAATTTTTAAATTATTTTTTTCAAATCATGAAATATTAATACCTACTATTAATATCATTAGTGGACAAGAAAGTGTTGAAGCTCGTTTAGCTGCTTTTAATGTAGGCTATGAAATACTTATGAAAGACCCTACAGCATTTCATAAAATAGTTTTTAGTTTGCGGTTTGTTCACCTTTTTTTCAACAGCTTAATTTTTTTATGGTTCTATTTATATACTTTTACATTTCATGAAATTAATTCTACTATTTCTATAGTTTTTCTTACTTTATATACTTTCTCTCCTAGTTTTTATAGTCATAATTTTTTAGTAGCTTTTGATATTGGTGTTAGCTTATACGCATTATTATCCACTTTAAGCTTTGCTTTTCTTGTAAAGTCTCTTGTTCAGGAGAAAAGCAAATATTTAGTAGCACACTTTATTTTATTTACTCTTCTTTTACTCATTGCTATTAATATAAAATTTAGTAATTTAATTCTTATACCAGTTATAGGACTAGTATATATTACTTATAGTATTTATCTATTAGTCAAAAAACGTAAACAAAAATTTTTACAAATTACTTTTATAGGAAGTCTCATCTTATTATTACAAATTATTCTAACTACCTCAATGTATAGTTGGGCATTTAGAAATTTGCCTAATAAATCTTTATTAAATATTCTAAATATTTATACTCACGGAATTGGAATGAATTTAAGTACAGCAAAAGGGATAAGAGAGCCGTTTGTGAATGGACAATTTGTATCAATAACAGCTATTCATTACTTATTAAATATTTTCTGGTTTAAGGAGAATTTAGCTTTTTTAATAATAGTAACTTTTCTTTTTTTCGTCTTAGCAAGCAAAATATTATTTGGAAGATATTCTATACAAGAAAAACTTAAGCTTTATCTTAGTAAAAAAATACTATTAGTCATTACCATAGTTTCCATGTATCCAATAATCTACTTATTGATAGGTCATAACAGTCGCTTTATTATTGGATATAGATACTTTTATCCTATTGTTATATTTATTTACTTATTTATTTCTACTTTATTATTTCGTTTGCAATATAGGTGGAAAAAATACATTTTATTATGCTTAATGACTTTTTATATATATCTAGGAACTATCGGAATTTCTCAATCTTTAAGTTATGTCAGCCCTATTTGGAATAAGGAAAAATGGAAGTTAACTGATGACTCTGCAATTAATTGGGGTCAAGAAACACAACATGTAGTAGACTATTTACTACAAAATAGATTATTACCAGAAAATAATCAAAATACTCTTGTCTATCAGCTTTTTGGTGTTAATATTGGTTTTGTACAGTATCTTGAACTATTAAGTAAAAATTATAAATATCCTATTAATGTTCAATCTTATCGTCGATCTACACTCGATCTAAAAAATAAAGAGATTACTAAGTTACCTTATAAGTATTTGCTAATCGACAGCACTGTGAAACAGCAGATATATGTAGAAAAGAATAATAATCTCGCTGCTTCTCATAATTGGGATTTTTTAATAAAAAGAAAGCCGATTTATTCACGCAATAATATTATTTATATCTATCAAATTAAATGATTCTAAACAATCTATCCAAATTTATAAATCAATTTATAAATAAAAATCGCATAAGTCTTAAAATCATAATTTTATATTGTGTTATTGCGTTGTCACTAATGGCACCAATGGCCTCATCAACAATAATTCCTTCTATTAACGACACTCCTTCCCATATAAGCTACATAGTACAGGCAAGAGATGCTATCAATGAAGGTCAATTTCCTCTTCGAATAGCTCCTTTAGAAAATAATGGTTGGAGATATCCAGGATTTCAGTTTTACAGTCAATTACCTTATTTCATAGGTGGATGGTTCTATAAATTGCTTACGCCTAATAATCCATACTATGCATATAAGTTGGTTCTTATAATGGCTCTTGTTATGGGGGGATTGTATATCTACTTCCTAAGTCTTAAACTTACAAGATCTCGTATAGCATCTATTTTGAGTGGAGTTGCTTATATGTCAGCTCCTTATTTTTTAAATAATATACACTCAAGAGGAGCTTTTACTGAAGCAGTCGCTCAGGGTATTCTCCCTGTTGTTATTTATTATGCTCTTGAATGCTATCTGACCAGAAAAAAAGGCTACTTTATTTTAAGTGCATTGAGTTGGTTTTGCTTAAGTATTACTCACCTAATAACTTTTATTTACGGAACAATTTTTATTTTTTTTCTACTTACAATTGTTATCACTCAAACAAAGAAAAATAAATTTGATTTTCTCCCTCTTATAAGTTCAGTAAAAGCTTATGTCTTAGGTTGGTTATTAGGACTATATTTTCTTGCTCCTATTATTTTAGTTTCTCCGCATCTTTCTATTCGTAAACAAATTAAAGCCATAAATCCTTTTGGTACTAACACTTATACGCCTATAGCTAATTTACTTTCTCCTATATCTTTACCTGCTGAACCATCAGAAAATGGTTTGGCAGCTACTTATGGACTTCATCCAGCTATTGGCTGGATATTCCTAATTGCTTTTAGTGTCATAATATATTACACGTATTTTAGTTCTTTTAACCCTCCAAGACTAAAACCTATTCGTCCTTATATAAATGGATTATTATGTGTGTTTCTCGTTGCTTTATTTTTAACTTGGAGCCCTGTTGATATCTGGAGTATCTTACCACGGCAATTCTGGGTAACTCAGTTCACGTTTCGTTTTATTACTCATATTATGTGGGCAGGAGCATTATTAACATCATATGCAATTGTTCTTATTTTTCGTGAAAGACTTGATCGCCGTCATCTAATTATTGGAATATTATTAATTATCTTGGTGGGACGTTCTTGGATGCCAGCTCCAAGAGGAACTTTAACTGTTAACAAATTAATAGAAGAACCTCTATTTAAATATTCTGGATCATTAGATTACTTATATCGCACTCCTGTCAAAACTATTTATGGTAAAAATGAATTACCTCTACTACATCCAGAATGGATTCCTGGATATAGTACATGGAATACCTTCGTTAATCATCCTTTAATTCTTGATGCAGAGCTACGGTATCCGATGTGGAAAGAAGAAGAAAGTCCTATAATATTCTTAGAAGCAGATATTTCTCCAGTAAATATTGAACAACCAACTATATTAGAAGCCTATATTGATGGTAGGAAGATAAGTTCCGTATCCCTTGATTCTCCTAAACTTAATTGGCAGATTCCCTTGCCTAAAGTTTCACCGTCCAGTAATGATTTTGGACTAAAGTTTGCATTAAATAATTTTAATAAAGACAAACAAATTCCTAATATTAGAGTTAATCGATTTTTCTTAGAAGGAATGTCTTCTGATAAAACAATAATACCAGTTTCAGAAACACAACAATATTGTAGGCAAGAAGGTGTTAATACTATTTGTGAACTCTTAATTGGAGAAGAAGCTCATATAGCTCAACTTCCTGTTCTTTATTATCCAAACATGTTTAAGGTATGGGTTGACAACAAGTTATTTAAAGAAGCTTTCTCAGTTCACTACCGAGATTATAATCTAGTAGGTTTAAGGCTTAAAACAGGAAAACATGTAATAAGATCTACTTTTTATGGCTTAAGTTGGGCTAATTGGATAAGTGGTTTAACTTGGCTTATTTTGGTCAGCTACATCAGCATACCTTTGTATAAAAATTTTAAAAAGGACAATCTGATATACCGAAATAATTTTTATTCTAAGAAATCAGAAAAGGATTAAACATATAGCTGTTTGCTCTACAATCATTTCAAATATATTATATTTTATTGATCAAAGAGTACCTTAATCATAAATTTAGGAATTACTAACATACGTTTCCAGCGCCAAGGTTCCTGATAAAGTCTATATAGCCATTCTAAATTATTATTTTGTAGCCATAAAGGAGCACGTAATTTATTGTTTGACCATATATCAAAACTTCCTCCAACTCCTATCCAGATAGATTCAGGGCATAAATTTTTGTTTTCATGAATCCATTGTTCTTGACGTGGTACTCCTAATCCAATCAGGATTAATTTAGGTTGTTTTATAAGCAATGTATTTTTCCATTCTTCTTCTTCTCTAGAAGATAAGTATCCATGGTTAGTTAAAATATTAGCTCCTGGCAACTTTGTTAACCATTTTTCTGCTGATTTTTTGGCTATCCCAGGCTTTCCACCATAAAATGCGATTGGATATCTATTTCCTTCACAACTTAATGCTCTAATTAAAATTTCTGCTAATTGAATGCCTGGGGAACGCTTTTGATATATTCCATTCAATCTTAAGGATAGAATTATTCCTGCACCATCAGGAATGACTAATTGTGAATTTTTAATAATTTTTTCAAGCATACTGTTCTGTTTTGCTAACATTACCATTTCAGCATTGAGAGTGACAACATGGACCCCTTTATGTTCTTTTAGGCTTTTTATTAGCCATCCAGCATAATCAATAGAGAGATGAACAGGTAGACCAACAATTAGAAAAGATTTAAGAGATGATGGCATGGATTTATTAAGAGCAAAACTAAATTATCAATATACAGTAGGCCTTAAATAAAAACTCATTTATCAGTATAATCAAGCTAATGTTTGTTAATTTTGAGTTATTTTAAAATATTCTAAATGTTAGAAATCATTATTTAAACCGTAAAAATAATATAATTTTCTAAGAATTAGATTATTAATTAATACTGGTAGTAAAAAACATTATTAAATTTAATCCAATAATGTTGACATATAGCATTTTTTTTTGATATGGTGAGAATTTGTCAGCTATCTTGACTAATTGATAGTTTTTTTGGCATTTTCTCTCTAAATATAAAATTTATTTTATGCCTACTATTCAGCAGTTAATTCGGAGTGAACGCTCCAAAGCGAAAAAGAAAACTAAATCTCCAGCTCTAAAGCAGTGTCCCCAACGCCGTGGGGTCTGTACCAGGGTTTATACTACTACCCCTAAAAAACCAAATTCTGCCTTAAGAAAAGTAGCCAGAGTCCGTTTAACTTCAGGGTTTGAAGTAACAGCCTATATACCAGGTATTGGACATAACTTACAAGAGCACTCCGTCGTTTTAATTCGTGGAGGTCGGGTTAAGGATCTACCTGGTGTCCGTTATCATATTATTCGCGGAACCTTAGATGCTCAAGGAGTAAAAGATAGAAAGCAAGGACGCTCTAAGTATGGAGCTAAACGTCCTAAGGCTAAGGCTTAAGTTGTCAAGATTATGATCACTCAAGCCTACGGAACCTAAAAGTTTAAATTGATAGAATCGTTTAATAGCCTTAACTGTTTAAAAGGAAGAAATTATTATGTCCCGTCGAGGAAACATTAAAAGGAAACCTGTACCGCCTGATCCTGTATATAGTAGTTGTTTACTTAATATGACTATTCGTAGGGTAATGAAAAGCGGCAAAAAATCTGTTGCTGCAGGTATTGTATATGATGCTATGAAAGTAATTGGAGAACGAACTGGTAAAGAACCTCTAGAAGTTTTTGAACAAGCTATAAAAAACTTAACACCACTAGTGGAAGTTAAAGCCCGTCGTGTTGGAGGAGCAACTTACCAGGTACCAATGGAAGTTCGTCCCTCCAGAGGAACAACTTTAGCCTTACGATGGCTAATTAAATATTCCAGAATTAGAGGTGGCCGCACCATGGCAGGAAAATTATCAAGTGAGATTATGGATGCTGCTAATGAAACAGGTGCAGCAATGAAAAAACGTGATGAGACACATCGTATGGCTGATGCAAACAAAGCTTTTGCGCATTATCGCTACTAACGGATATTATTTCAGTAATTGTATTTAATACCTCCTTTCTAAAGTCAACTTCCCATAGATTTCTTGAAAGAGAAATATTAAGGTTACGACTAGTAAAAATTTAGTAAACGATGAAATGTATAAAAATACTTAGGTAAGCCATAAGGAGGACGTTTTGACACGTAATATCCCACTAGAGAAGGTACGAAATATTGGAATTGCCGCACATATAGATGCTGGTAAAACCACAACGACTGAACGTATTCTTTTCTATACAGGAATCGCACACAAACTAGGTGAGGTCCATGAAGGTACTGCTATTATGGACTGGATGGTCCAAGAGCAAGAAAGAGGTATAACAATTACAGCTGCTGCTATTAGTACTAATTGGTTAGATCATCGAGTTAACATAATAGATACTCCGGGACATGTAGATTTCACAATCGAAGTTGAACGTTCTATGAGAGTACTCGACGGAGTAGTAGCGATATTCTGTGCAGTGGGAGGTGTTCAACCGCAATCCGAAACTGTTTGGAGGCAAGCCAATCGTTATAAAGTTCCCCGTATAGTTTTCATCAATAAAATGGATCGTACTGGAGCTAATTTCTTCAAAGTTTATAAGCAAATATGTGATCGCTTAAAAGCTAATATTATTCCAATTCAAATACCTATTGGTAATGAAAGTGATTTTTGCGGTATCGTTGATCTCGTAAAGATGAGAGCTAAGGTTTATCAAGATGACCTAGGAGAAAAGATCGAAGATATTGAAATTCCTTCTGAATATTTAGAAAAAGCTCAGGAATATCGTACTAGGCTGATTGAAGCAGTTGCTGAAATTGATGAAACTTTACTAGAGAAATACTTAGAAGGAGAGGATTTAACGGAAGCAGAGATTAGAGAAGGCTTAAGAAAAGGTACTCTAGAACAGTCTATCATACCTCTGCTGTGTGGTTCAGCTTTTAAGAATAAGGGAGTCCAGCTGTTACTAGATGCTATTGTCGAATATCTACCTTCTCCTCTTGATGTTCCTTCAATTAAAGGATTGTTACCTGATAACGTAGAAGGCTATCGTATAAGTTCCGATGAAGAACCCTTTTCTGCTCTTGTTTTCAAAATTGCTTCTGATCCTTATGGTCGCCTAACTTTTATACGTGTTTATTCTGGGATATTAAAAAAAGGAAGCTTTATTTATAATGCAGTAAAAAAGCAAAAGGAAAGAATTTCTCGTTTAATTATTCTTAAATCTAATGATCGTATTGAAGTAGATGAATTGAGAGCAGGAGATTTAGGTGCAATTATTGGTTTAAGAAAAACGACTACTGGTGATACTTTGTGTGATGAGAACCATCCTATTCTTTTAGAATCCCTGTACATACCTGAACCAGTAATCTCTGTAGCCATAGAGACCCAAACTAAACAAGAACTTGATAAACTCTCTAAAGTTCTACAATCCTTATCTGATGAAGATCCAACATTTCGAGTTAATATTGATCCTGAAACCAATCAGACTGTTATTGCAGGAATGGGAGAATTACATTTAGAAATTCTCATAGATAGAATGTTGCGGGAATATAAAATAGAAGCAAGCATTGGACAACCTCAAGTTGCTTATCGTGAGACTATCCTAAAGCTAGGTAAAGCAGAAGAAAAGTACATCCGTGAAAATGGTGGTAAGAATCATTATGCTCATATCCTAATTCAGGTGGAGCCAACCGAAAGAGGTAATGGCTTTGAGTTTGTTTCAGCAATTGCTGATGGTATTATTCCAAAAGAGTTCATTACTTCAGCTGAGAGTGGTATTAGAGAAGCTTGTAATTCAGGGATTATAGCTGGTTATCCAGTAACTGATATTAAAGTAACTTTGCTAGATGGATCATTCAATGAAATTGATTCGTCAGAAATAGCTTTCAAAATTGCTGGTTCAATATCCATTCGTAATGCAGTCATAAAATCTTCTCCGACATTATTAGAACCTATGATGAAGATTGATGTGGAAATTCCTAACAACTTCTTAGGGGATATAATTGGAGATCTTAATTCTCGTCGAGGTCAAATTAACGGAATGATCGCCGATGATGATCTTACGAAAGTCTCTGCAAATGTTCCTCTCGCAGAAATGTTTGGCTATGCGACTGACATGAGATCAAAAACACAAGGAAGAGGAGACTTCTCAATGGAATTTAATCATTATGTAGAAGTCCCTCATAACATCGCTAAAGCGATAATTATGCAAAATACAGGGAACACTTATGACAGTGAAGATTATCAATGAATAATCAATGATAAAGTATTACTGTTTAAAACAACAAAGGAACTTTTAACTTATGGCAAGAGAGAAATTTCAAAGAACAAAACCTCATGTTAATATTGGAACTATTGGTCACGTTGACCATGGTAAAACCACTTTAACAGCTGCGATTACAATGACTCTAGCTGCTTCTGGCAATGCTAAAGCCCGTAATTATGAAGATATTGATGCAGCACCCGAAGAGAAAGCTCGCGGTATTACTATTAATACTGCCCATGTTGAGTATGAGACAGCAAATCGTCATTATGCTCACGTCGACTGTCCTGGTCATGCTGATTATGTTAAAAACATGATTACTGGAGCAGCACAAATGGATGGTGGCATCCTAGTCGTATCCGCTGCTGATGGTCCTATGCCACAAACACGTGAGCATATCTTACTAGCTAAACAAGTAGGGGTTCCAAGTTTAGTAGTTTTTCTAAACAAGCAAGATCAAGTCGATGATGAAGAGCTCTTAGAACTTGTTGAACTAGAAGTTAGAGAATTACTAAGTGAATATGATTTCCCAGGAGATGATATTCCCATAGTATCTGGTTCAGCTTTAATGGCAATAGAAGCACTTAAAGAAAACTCTACTCTTAAGCCAGGTGATAATCCTTGGACAGATAAAATCTTAGCACTTATGGAAGCTGTAGATTCCAGCATCTCTGAACCAGAGAGAGAAATAGATAAACCATTTTTAATGGCAGTAGAAGATGTATTTTCAATCTCTGGTCGTGGAACTGTTGCTACTGGAAGAATCGAACGTGGCAAAGTCAAAGTTGGTGAAACTGTTTCTATTATAGGTATTAGAGATACTCAATCTACTACTGTTACAGGTGTAGAAATGTTCCAAAAAACTCTTGATGAAGGGTTAGCAGGAGATAATGTTGGTCTTCTTTTGAGAGGTACCAAGAAAGATGATATTGAACGAGGAATGGTAATAGCTAAAACTGGTTCTATCACTCCTCATACTTTATTTGAAGGGGAAGTATATGTTTTAACAAAAGAAGAAGGTGGTCGTCATACACCCTTTTTCAAGAACTATCGTCCTCAGTTTTATGTACGTACTACTGATGTAACAGGAACCATTCAAGATTATACTGCTGATGATGGTACAGCCGTAGAAATGGTAATGCCTGGAGATCGCATTAAAATGACTGTTGAATTAATTAGTCCTATTGCTATTGAGCAAGGAATGCGTTTCGCAATTCGTGAAGGAGGCCGTACAATCGGAGCAGGAGTTGTTTCTAAAATTCTTAAATAGAACAACCAAATAGTAATAGTTGGCTAGAATAAAGGTAAAATATCTCTTACTAGTCAACTATTACCCTTAAATTTTACTTGACTAATTACTGAACCTTGAAAATTAAACATTATGGCCACTTTAGCACAACAGAAAATCCGTATTCGATTAAAAGCATTCGACCGTCGTTTATTAGATACCTCCTGCGAAAAAATTGTTGATACAGCTAACCGTACTGATGCAACAGCGGTAGGGCCTATCCCTCTACCAACTAAGAAACGAATTTATTGCGTTTTGAGATCGCCTCACGTTGATAAAGATTCAAGAGAACATTTTGAAACTAGGACTCATCGCCGCATTATTGACATTTATCAGCCTTCATCTAAAACTATTGATGCATTAATGAAGTTAGATTTACCTGCTGGTGTAGAAATCGAAGTCAAGCTTTAATCCCAGAAATATAGAAATAACATTTTAGATAGGAGTAAAAAATTTCTCCTATCTAAATATCCAAGTTTTAAAAAATCAATCCAAATAATCAACAAAAAACATGTTTAAGTTGTTGAATTTAGCTAAAGTAACTGAAGATGGCAAACCCATATTAAGAGTATGAATCCAAATACTCCGATATAGGCAGGTCGTGAAAACTCACTTAGTAATAAATTTTGACGACCATCTAAAACTGCTAGGAATGGAACTATAGAAGTCCTTTGTTTTATATAAATAAATTGTTCCTTGTAAAGTTTTTCAAGACGATGATCACCATGCCATATTGCAAATAAATGATAAGCAATTAAACCTAAAGAGGTTATAACAGTAAAACTACTACCGATCCATAAAGTATGAGCAATGCACCATATTACTTGTCCTACCATTTGAGGATGACGACAGATTCTTAATATTCCTGTCTCATGTAAATGTATCTTAGGCTTATTAATAGCAGCAACTTCTAAAAGATTAAAAGTAGATGGATACAAGAAAAGAAATGATGTTGCAGAAAGTAACCAAACGATAATCTTAACTGCTAAAAATTCTTGAAATTGCCATAAAATTAAGCCATCATAGCGGTGATAAAAAAAATAAACAATTAAGAAGATAGCCATAGGAAGATTTACTAAAACAAAAAAGATTCTATAGAATCTTGCTCCAACTTTAGCTTCTCCCCATGTCCTCAAGGCCGCTAAACCACTATGAAAAATACTAAATACTAATAATAATCCCAACATAATTAAATGACTTGTTGTTAGCCAATCAGTTAACTTCATATTTCTATAACCAATCCATATAATATTAAATTAATTTATCATTCTATTTTAAGATCTTAGAATATATCAACTTCTATGTTATGTTACTGTCGTATTTGATTAAATTTTTCTATTCTTTGAAACTTTTACATTAAAAATATTATGTAACCGCTGATTATTCTAGTCGCTCTTTATACTGACTTTTTAAATATTTTTTTGATGATCTTATGTCAGACATTCCTTTCACTTTAGATCAATTGCGTATTCTCAAAGCAATAGCTGCTGAGGGGAGTTTTAAACGGGCAGCTGACACACTTTACATCTCTCAGCCTGCAGTTAGTCTTCAAGTACAGAATTTAGAGAAACAATTAAACATACCATTATTTAATAGAGGAGGTCGCAAAGCACAGTTAACAGAAGCAGGACGATTGCTACTATCATATGGAGAAAAAATTATTACTCTCTGTAGAGAAACTTGTCGTGCAGTCGAAGACTTACAAAATCTTAACGGAGGTACTTTAACTATAGGAGCTTCAGAAATAACTGGAACTTACCTGCTACCCCGAATGATTGGATTGTTTAGACAAAAATATCCTGATGTAGTAGTTCAGCTACAAATATATTCAACGAGAAGAACGGCATGGGGAGTTAACAATGGACAGGTTGATCTGGCCATTATTGGAGGGGATGTTCCTAATGAATTACAAGATGTGTTAAAAGTAATTCCTTATATTAAGGACGAATTAGCATTGATACTACCAGCAAATCATCCTTTGTCAAAAGTAGAAACTATTCAAAAAGACGATTTATATCGTTTAAATTTTATTAGCTTGGATTCTCAGTCCACTCTTAGAAGAGTAATCGAAAAAAATTTAAATTATTGCGGTATTAATACAAAACGTCTTAACATAGAAATGGAACTAAATTCGATAGAAGCTGTTAAAAATGCAGTTCAGGCCGGTTTGGGTGCGGCTTTTGTCTCAATTACTGCAATTGAAAAAGAAATAAAGACAAAAGAAATTTATGTAGCTAATATCGAAAAAGTAAAAGTTAAGAGAACATTGTCAGTCATAGTGAATCCTAATCGTTATTGTTCAAAAGCCTCGGAAACTTTTATCAAAGAGATATTACCAAGATTTTCAAGCTATTATGAAAAATCAACCCTAGAGTATTTCTCTACATCATCCAGTTACCTAGATGAAGTTAGTGAGAAAACTAGTTCAGTTTAAATTATTACAGGTTTGTAAATAATGGCTAACAGTTAGTTTTATTAGATTAGCGACAAGCTATAAGTTAAATCAAATAGCTTGAAAAACAGCGCTATGTTACCTACACATTTGAATAAATATAAAAAAGGTATCAATATAAATTATTATTTATAGCAATTAGTTTATTTTCTATTATTTAGTCATCATCGAAAGGTAGTCCCAGCCTAATATTTCTTTTTCCATAATATTGTCCAAATTGTAATTCATATACTTCATCTTCATCCTGAGTCTCTACCTCTAAATTCGACTTGGCATAACTTACGCATAAAAGAGCATAGCCTTTTTCTCTTAACTCGTGAGACAAACCTATTGCTTCTTTTTGTTTAAGCTCTCCCGATAAAATTTTTACAGCACAACTAGTACAGGCTCCATTACGACATGAGAATGGAAGCTCATATCCCTGCTTTTCTGCACTGCGTAAAATGTAAGAATCATCAGGAACTTCAAAAGTATATTCATCACCTGTTTGACGCTGGTGTATGCGAACTGTGTAATGGTGGCTCATAGATAAATAATAAAAAACTAACTATAGGTGTTTTAAGCAATTAATCTTACGAAAACAAGGACCTCAAATATTTATACTATTTTTAGTTAAATATTGAATATGAAGCATAACTATAATTTTAATATTGAGGAATACTAGTATCAACTTCTTGACTCCAAGCATTAATACCTCCTTTGAGATTAGTTCCTATAATACCAAATTCTTCTAAAATATTTAGAGCTTTTCTTGACCGTCCTCCCATTTTGCAATGAACAATTAGGCGTTTATTCTTTATTAAATTTCTAATTTTTGGAATTCCTGTACTGTCTTCTATACTCAGTAATGGTACCAAAATTGAGCCACTGATATGTGCAATTTCATACTCATTAATATTCCGAACATCAATTAGTACAAAAGATTCTGGTTTTAAGTCTATTAATTTTTTAAGATCTTGAACTGTTATTTCAGAAACCATAGTGTCATCTTTAATCTCAACTGCCGAGGGATTGGGAACGTTACAAAATTCCTCATAATCTATTAATTTATCTACAATAGGACGATTAGGATTAGATCTTAGTTTTAATTCTTTAAAGGTCATATCCCAAGCATTATATAAAAGTAAACGTCCACTTAGAGTATTCTTAGAACCTAGTATGATTTTAATAGTTTCCGTTGCTTGAATTGTCCCAATAATACCGGGTAATACTCCTAAAACGCCTCCTTCAGCACAAGAAGGAACCATTCCTGGTGGTGGAGGCTCTGGGAATAAATCTCTATAATTGGGACCTCCTTCATAATTAAAAACTGTTGCTTGTCCCTCAAATCTGAAAATTGAACCATAAACATTAGGTTTGTCCAATAAAACACAAGCATCATTTGTTAGATATCGTGTAGGGAAATTATCTGTTCCATCCACAACTACATCATAAGGTTTCAAAATTTGAATAGCATTTTCAGAGGAAAGACGACTTTTATATAAATCAACTTGACACGTAGGGTTTATTTCTAAAATTCTGTTTCTTGCTGATTCTATTTTTAGTTTTCCAACCCATGAGGTACCATGTATTATTTGGCGTTGCAAATTAGAGCTATCAACAATGTCAAAATCAACAATACCAATATGTCCTATTCCGGCAGCAGCCAAATAAAGCAATAAAGGCGAACCTAAACCTCCAGTTCCGATACAGACAACACTAGCAGCTTTTAATTTTTTCTGACCTTCTAGTCCAACTTCTGGGAGAATAATATGACGTGAATATCTTTCAATTTCTTCCTTGTTGAGTGTAATTGTTTCTAAATTAGGATTTATCATATCTGATCACACCATGACGTTTAACTAAGAGTATAATTTTTTATATAAGGAAAGACTTATCTACGCTATTGTACCCAGTATTTATTTTAGATTTAAACTTAAGTTATTTATACTTAACAAAAGTAATAATTAAACGTCTTATTTCAAAGCATTTATGTAAACGATAGAGCCTTAAGATATTTCTTGGGAATCGATCTTTCTTAGAGCTTTTAATTTTTAACTTAGCTTACTTAAACTATCTATTATATATGTTGGATAATGTATATATATAATACTAGTATTTAATACTAAAGATTAATATTATCAATAGTATTTGAAAATATTTTAAATGACATTCATAGAATCAATTTTTTACAAATTAATATATGTTCAAAATCTAAGTTATTAATTTTTGCATCTTAACTATATAGGATAGATATTTACTGTTCTTGATAAAGTATTAGTATTTTCAGAACTTTCCAAAGAAGGACAGTTGTCTTGATAAAGAGCTAGATCAAACCAAAAAGTTGTTCCAACGCCAACCTCGCTAATCAGATTAGTTTGACTATGATGTTTATTTATAATATTCGTGACAATAGAAAGTCCTAGACCAGTACCTTCAAGGGTATGAACTCTATTCTCTACTCGGAAAAAGCGATCAAAAATTGCAGTTTGATCTTCAGGAGCAATCCCAATTCCAGTATCAGAGATTTCTACTCTAACAAATGACTTATTATTAAATTGTTTAGATTTAACTTTAAAGTGATAGGCACGAACAACAATTGTTCCGCCAGAAGGAGTAAATTTAAGAGCATTACCAACTAAATTAGTTATAACTTGTAGTAGTAAGTCATAATGCCCTAATACTAGTGGTAAAGTGGAATCAACCTCCTTATATAAAGTTAATTTTTTATCTTTTGCATTTAGTCTATAGGTTCTAATAGTTTGTTCAATTAACTGAGAAAGATCTACTGCACTTAGATAGTATGTTTTAAAAGATTCTAAACGGGATAAATCTAAAACATCGTTAACTAAACGAGTCAAGCGATCAGTTTCATGATTAGCCGTTTCTAGAAATTCTTTTCTTTCCATATCTGTTAGATCTTGTCCAAATTCAGTAAGAGTCTCAATAAAAGATTTTATGTTAAATAAAGGAGTTCTTAACTCATGAGATACGTTGCTTATAAATTGACTTTTAGCTTCATTCAGTCCTACCTCCCTAGTAATATCCTGCACTGTTATGGCGATACCTTTTAAATCTCTATGTTGATCAAAAACCGGGGTTAAGAGGACACGAACAATTTTTGATATTGGTTGCTGTAGTTTAATACGATACTCTTCTGGATATATTCTGTGTTCTACATATGTATTATTAGCATGGTGGCTTTTCCGCATCATTTCTTGTAGTGGAAGCTGAAGCTGATTGGTTAACTCTTTAGGTAAAAGTTTTAAAACATTTTCGCCTATTAAATTTATCCTATTCCAATCAAACATACGTCTTGCTGTAGGGTTAACTAATAGAAGATCAAGATTAGTATCTAACAAGATTGCTCCATCAATAATTGTTGAAACTAAAGTATCTAATTTTGCTTTTTCAGCTGTTAATTCTTCAATATTGTGTTCTTCATGACTTTCAAGTCGCTTAGCCATTTCGTTGAAATTAAAAATTAATTCTCCCAACTCTCCACCAAACGGAAGATTAATACGTTGTTTAAAATTACCTGCTGAGATATTTTTAACTCCAACCAATAATTCTTTAATAGGGCGCGTGATAGTTAAGGCATTAAACACTGCTCCTAAAATGACCATGACCCAAATAGCAACAAATACTGCAATAGTAACATCACGAGTTAGATTAGACGAATTAACAACAGTTGCATTTGGATTAATACCTATTGCTAAAAAGCCTAAGTCTCTATCTTCATGCTTTAACGAAATGAAAACATCAGTAACTTTACCATTTGGACTCTTATGTTGTTGTATTACAGGTAAGTTATCGCCACTAAAAGCTGTATTTGGTAGTTTAATGCGACGTTGAACGGTTAAACAGTTTTGAACTTCTGTTGATGAATAAGGAATTGCAAAAAATATATGTCCTTCTTTATCAGCATAAATCATGTAACGAACACTAGAAGTACTCTGATAAAATCTATTTGAGAAACGAGCGACTTCTGTTAAATTATCCTCAGCAATCAACGGAGCAACATTAGAGGCTAATAATAAGCCAAGATCTCTACCAAAACGTGTATCGTTTAATCGAGCATCTTTCTGAATAATATTAACTGCCCAAAAAGTTAAACCACTCATGAATAAAGAAACTGCTAAAGTTACAGTTGCCATTAATTTGGTTTGCAGTGTAAATTCTGACCACCAGTGTCTCATGATTTTTTTGACTGTATTTAAGGGGTTCAACAAAATTAATTTACATTTATAAATTTATAATTTGTGACTTTTAATTATATCTATGTTATCCCTATAAAGTTATTTTAGCTTGTTGAGATCATAGGAATAAATTAAATAGTCAATTTTTTGAGAATTATAGTTGAAAACTATAATTTATTATGTTATTATTAATTTCTGTTGGACAAATAGAAAAAGGGTCGATGCCCGAGTGGTTAATGGGGGCGGACTGTAAATCCGCTGGCTATGCCTACGCTGGTTCAAATCCAGCTCGGCCCACCTTTCGCCCGTGTGGCTCAGTGGTAGAGCACACCCTTGGTAAGGGTGAGGTCA
>JBFPLN010000006.1:0-138668 GCA_051971635.1 Candidatus Atelocyanobacterium thalassae
ATGGGGGCGGACTGTAAATCCGCTGGCTATGCCTACGCTGGTTCAAATCCAGCTCGGCCCACCTTTCGCCCGTGTGGCTCAGTGGTAGAGCACACCCTTGGTAAGGGTGAGGTCACGAGTTCAATCCTCGTCACGGGCTCTAGCTATATAAAATTAATAACAAATACTCTGTAAGAAATATATAATAAAATTCCTCTATAAACAATATTTGTACAAACGTTAAGCGACACAAAGTATTACTGTTTATTTTCTGAGCTATGTTTTAGCAACAAAATAGTGTAAGCTTAACTGAATATTTTTTATGTTACAAAATATCTATATTAAGTAAACAAGGTTATCAATGTCTTCTACTGCAAATAACAATGATAAAGAAAAAGCTTTAGACTTAGTTCTTAACCAAATTGAGAAAAATTTCGGGAAAGGGGCAATTATGCGCCTTGGAGATGCGACCAAGATGAAAGTAGAAACAGTTTCTACTGGTGCCTTAACGCTTGACCTGGCTTTAGGAGGAGGGCTACCAAAAGGAAGGATTGTAGAAATCTATGGGCCTGAAAGTTCTGGTAAAACTACATTAACACTTCATGCTATTGCTGAAGTTCAAAAAACTGGGGGAGTAGCTGCTTTCGTAGATGCGGAGCATGCTTTAGATCCAAAGTATGCTTCAGTATTAGGTGTTGATATTAATAATCTTTTAGTAGCTCAACCTGATACAGGGGAATCAGCCTTAGAGATAGTAGATCAATTAGTTCGTTCATCGGCCGTTGATATTATAGTCGTAGATTCTGTTGCAGCGTTGGTTCCTCGTGCCGAAATAGAAGGAGAAATGGGTGATACTCAGGTTGGTCTACAAGCAAGATTAATGAGTAAAGCATTACGAAAAATTGCAGGTAATATAGGTAGATCTGGATGTCTGGTTATTTTTCTCAACCAGCTAAGACAGAAAATAGGAATTACATATGGAAATCCTGAAGTAACCACAGGAGGAACCGCATTAAAATTTTATGCATCAGTACGTTTAGATATTCGTCGTATTCAAACCTTGAAAAAAGGAACTGAAGGTGAATATGGAATTAGAGCTAAAGTAAAAGTAGCTAAAAATAAAGTTGCTCCACCATTCCGGATAGCTGAATTTGACATTATTTTTGGGCAAGGAATCTCTAATGTAGGATGCATAATTGACTTGGCAGAGCAAGCTAATATAATTAGTCGAAAAGGAGCTTGGTATAGTTATGACGGAAATAACATTTCTCAAGGAAGAGATAATACTATTAAGTATTTAGAAGAGAATTTCGACTTTAGGGAAACTATTGAACGTCAAGTTCGTGAAAAATTAGCTTTAGGATTCTTAGAGTTAGATGCTTGCTCAGAAGATACTAAGAAATAGAGTTCATTTTTTTTTGTTAATAAAGAGTATTTATTTATCATGAAATAACTTTGTCGATAATTATTCAGATTTCTTTATAATTAAAAGAACTGTGTTAACATCTTGGATGGTTAATACATCAATAAGTTACTTCCGAAGATAGACAATTAAAAATCTGTGGAGGAGTTTACAGGAGTACTAAATATGGTAAATATACAGCGACCTCTAGTCTTACACAAAAACAATTTTGATCCTATTCGTATGGGTGTGATTGGAGTTGGTAATATGGGACAACATCATAGTCGAATTCTTAGCTTGTTAAAGGATGTAGAATTAGTTGGTGTTTCTGATGTTAGTGTAGAGCGAGGTATTGATATTGCTAGTAAGTATCGAGTACGTTTTTTTGAAAACTATTTAGACTTACTCCCTCATATTGATGCAGTCTGTATTGCTGTACCTACGAGACTACACCATTCTGTTGGTATAGACTGCTTAAATGCCGGAGTTCATACGTTAATAGAAAAACCTATTGCTGCGAATATAACTGAAGCAGAATCTTTGGTTAACGCAGCAGCAGATTCTAAAGGTATTTTACAAGTAGGTCACATTGAACGATTTAATCCTGCCTTTCAAGAATTAAGCAAAGTATTGAAAACTGAAGAAGTTCTAGCTTTGGAAGCACATAGAATGAGTCCTTATTCGCAAAGAGCTAATGATGTCTCTGTAGTTCTTGATCTAATGATTCATGATATTGACTTATTGTTAGAACTAGTTAGCTCAACTGTCGTAAAACTTACAGCAAGTGGTAGCCGAAGATCTAATTCAGATCACCTTAATTATGTAACAGCTACTCTCGGTTTCGCTAATGGGATAGTGGCAACTTTGACCGCCAGTAAAGTTACTCATTGTAAAATACGTCGTCTTGCAGCCCATTGCGAAAACTGTCTAACTGAAGCTGATTTTCTTAACAACGATATTTTAATACATAGACAGACTACAGCTAATTACAGTACAGAATATGGGCAGGTATGGTATAGACAAGATGGACTAATAGAAAAAGTACACACAACTAAAGTTGAACCACTTCATGCAGAACTAGAACATTTTGTACATTGTATACGTGGAGGAGATCAGCCATCTGTAGGTGGAGTACAAGCATTGAAGGCCTTGCGTCTAGCCAGTTCTATAGAACAAATGGCATTAGATGGCAAAATTTGGCAACAGTCAGATATAAACTATAAATATCTTAACCCTTTACCAACAAAAACTTTTTGAATATATTAACAGAAGAGAGATTTTTTAGAATTATCTGGTTAATTAAGGAAATGATAAAAACATCTTTTAGGCTTATTATAGTGATAATTAGTTATGGGCGATACTGGATTTGAACCAGTGACATCCTGCTTGTAAGGCAGGCGCTCTACCACTGAGCTAATCGCCCTTGTTAAGACCTATACATCATAACATAAGCATCTTATAAAAACAATAGTTATTTTTATAAAAATATTAATTTAACTTTTAAGAATTATTATGCCCTCTGGCCGTACTCATGATCGCATCACTGCATTAAGCGTAGTTCCTATTACGATTTTATTTTATTTTATTTTTCGTCGTAAAGAACTTATGCTATGGCTTAGCTTAGCCTATATTTTTAGTGGATTGATGTTTGGACCAGATTTAGATATTTATTCACTACAGTACAAACGATGGGGAATAGGTAGCTGGATTTGGTTGCCATATCAATACTCTATTAAACATCGTTCTTTTTTATCCCATGGCTTTTTAATAGGAACAATTGTTAGATTAATTTACTTATTTATTATTGTTATGATATCTGTCATTTTTATAAATATCGTAACCCAATTATTTCTCGGAACTACTTATGATTGGTGGAGTTCATTTATTAGAAGCTATGACAAATTAAGAAATCAATATTTAGAACAAATAATTACCATATTTCTCGGTTTAGAACTAGGTGCTATGAGTCATACAGTAAGTGATACTTTAGTTACAAATATTCAACGATTAAAGACTAGAAGATCAAAAGCTAAATAAAAAAATTACCCGATAAAACTAAGTTAGTATCATCGGGAAAAATAAAGATAATAAGTATTTATCAACTCACCATTTAAGTAAATTAAACTGTTCCATATCGATAGTTTCACGATTTCGATAGATTGACAAAATAATTGCTAAACCAACTGCAGCTTCAGCTGCAGCAACAGTAAGTACAAATATTGTAAAAATTTGCCCTTTAATTTCCTCTGAATCGAGAAAATTAGAAAATGCCATTAAGTTGATGTTAACAGCATTGAGCATCAGTTCTATAGACATTAAAACTCGAACTGCATTCCGGCTACTTACGAGCCCGAAAATTCCAATACAAAAAAGAAATGCTGCCAGTAATATATAAAATTCTAACTGTACTGCCATAAAACCTCATAGTGGTGGATAAACTTTTACTTTTTATAAGTCTGAAGACTTGGATGAAGATAATTCCTGTAATTTTTCTTCTGTTAAGCGCTCAGGTAATTCTAAAGCGGTTGATATACCTTCACTATCATAAATTTCAGGAATTAAATCACGACGAGCCAAAACAATCGCTCCTACCATCGCTATTAAAAGCAAAATAGAGGCTAATTCAAAAGGTAAGAGAAAATCACTAAACAAGTGCTTTCCTATCTTTATGACTGTATTTTCTGAAACTTCTGGAGAAACAGCTTGTAAATCCCAAGGAGTCATGTAAATTACAGTTGAAAGTAAGGAAAAAATTCCTCCACATATTATGATAGTAGCTGCCTGACGTATCCATGATTTGGACGAATTAGAATAATCTACTTTTTTATTCACCAGCATAATAGCAAACAAAATTAGAACATTAATTGCTCCTACGTAAATTAAAACTTGTGCCGCTGCTATAAAGTCAGCATTCAAAAGAATATATATTCCTGATATTCCTATGAAAACTCCCCCTAATAAGAATGCAGAATAAACAATGTTTGACAATAAAACAACGCCTAAAGCAGAGATAATTACTAACCCAGCTAAAATGGCGAAAGAGACGAGTTGAACTCCTTCTGCTAAATTCACTATTATTGATGCTCCTTTTTCATTGATTAGTAAAAGTTTGATAGATGATAAAAAATTTTTATTGAAACAAAATTTTTTATCGGCTACCATTTCATTGAGATAAGGTTTCTGTTTCTTGGATAATTTCTTCGGGCCGTTTACCTGCTCTACGAGAGCCTAAAGGTAAATCGTGAGGATCTAGTACTTCCTTCGGTAGATAGGCTAATTCTCTTAAAGGTGTAACCATCGGATCTTGTGTAACCTTGTAAGGCAATCTTCCAAGAGCAATGCTGTCATAATTTAGTTCATGACGATCATAGGTAGCTAGCTCATAATCTTCAGTCATAGACAAGCAGTTTGTAGGACAGTATTCTACACAGTTACCACAAAAGATACAAACTCCGAAGTCGATACTGTAGTCTTTGAGATCTTTTTTCTTGTTTTCTTTGTTGAATTGCCAATTAACTACAGGAAGATTGATCGGACATGCTCGAACACATACTTCACATGCAATACATTTATCAAACTCATGATGAATTCTCCCTCTATATCGTTCGGAAGGAATTAATTTCTCATAAGGGTACTGTACTGTAATAGGTCGACGGCTCATATGATCGAATGTTACGGATAAACCTTGACCAATATACTTTGCCGCCTGAATCGTACTTTTAGCGTAGTCACCTACTTGCTTAAGAACATTAAACATTTGTTTTTTTCCTACTTCTTTAACGATAAAAATCAACCACCAAATGCTAACGGAAACACTAATTTAAGGGCTGCAGTTACAAGTAAGTTAACCAAAGATATAGGTAAAAGAAATTTCCATCCTAAATCTAATAATTGGTCAATACGTACACGAGGAACAGTCCACCTCATTAAAATTGCAAAAAAGACTAAAAGATAAGCCTTAATCACAGTCATAAAAATTCCTGTAGCAGCAATAATTATTTGTAACCAATAACTACTAGTATTTAGCCCTAACCATTGAGCCATTTTTTCTAGAGGAACAGGAAAACCCCAACCTCCTAAATATAAAACTGCAAAAATAAGAGCAGATAAAACCAAGTTAACGTAGGATCCAAGATAAAAGAGAGCAAACTTCATTCCAGAATACTCAGTTTGGTAACCAGCTACGATTTCTTCTTCAGCCTCAGGTAAGTCAAAGGGAAGTCTCTCACACTCAGCTAGTGCAGCAATCCAAAAGATTACAAATCCAACAGGTTGTCGCCAAATATTCCATCCTAAAATACCGTATCCTGATTGCTGATGTACGATATCTATTGTACTTAAACTATTAGACATCATGACAACGGCTAATACAGAGAGAGCTAGAGGAATTTCATAGCTAATTGATTGTGCTGCTGCTCTTAAGCCTCCTAGTAAAGAATATTTATTGTTGGAAGCATAACCCGACATTAATAAGCCAATTGGAACAACACTAGATAAAGTTATCCAGAGAAAAATACCAACATTGAGATCAGTAACTATTAGATCTTCTCCAAAAGGAACAATCAGATAAGAAATAAAGACTGGAACAACTACTAGTATTGGACCAATAGTAAATAGCCAAGAATCAGCTTTAGCTGGAATAATATCCTCTTTAAAGACCAATTTAATACCATCAGCAACTGGTTGTAATACTCCTAAGGGCCCAGCATATTCTGGACCGATACGTTGTTGAACGGCAGCAGAAATTTTTCTTTCTAACCAAACTACAACTAAAACACCTACTGTTGCTGCAATAATCATCAAAAGAGATGGCAAAGGGATCCACAAGGCTTTAGCTGCCCCACTAGGAATCCCAAATTGTTTCAGAGATTCAATAAAATTCGTTTTTAGGTCAATTCCTGTATTCATTACATTCTAACGCTATAAGTTAAGATTGCTAAGCCTCTTGCTTAGTATATCGTTGGATATGAGATAACCTTGCGAGCTTTATGGTTAATTTCTGAAAATTGAGCATAAATCTACAATATCTATTTAAGACTTAGTATGATTACTTAGGACCGTATGATTTTTTAAATTCTAGAGTACCAACGTTAATCAATCAAATCTTTTAAGAAAGGAAAATTACTTACCCTAACACTTGGCTACAAGGCTAGTCGTAAATTCGCTATCTTACTACAGAATATTAAACATTGAGACTGTTTGCAAAACTTTACGTTATGCATATAGTAATTTTATTCTAATATTCATAATTGAAAATTTGATGCTTTTTTAGAAATTTACCATGAAGATTTTAATAACAGGTGCAACAGGATTTTTAGGAACCAGTTTATGCTCTTTACTCCAAAGTCAAGGGCATGACTTGGTTACCTTGAATTCCAAGAACTGTGATTTAACAAGATCAGACTCATTATTAAAATTCAACGATTTAGCCTATGATCAAGTTTATCATTTAGCAGCTTGGACACAAGCAGGAGACTTTTGTTTATATCATCCAGGTGAGCAATGGATAATGAATCAAAAAATTAATACAAACATTTTAGACTGGTGGCAAAAATATCAATCTCAAGCAAAATTTATTTGTATGGGAACAAGTTGTGCCTATGATAACGACTTATCTTTGGTAGAAGAAAATTACTTAACAGGAATACCTATTAGTAGTTTATTTACTTATGCTATGACTAAGAGAATGCTCTATGCAGGTCTTTTAGCTCTAAATAAGCAATATTCCTTGAATTATTTGTGTTTGGTTCCTTCAACTTTATATGGAACTGAATATCATACTGACGGTAGACAGATGCATTTTATCTTTGATCTTATCCGAAAGATAATTCGTGGAAAACTTTATAATGAACCTGTTATTCTTTGGGGGGATGGTACTCAGTCAAGAGAGCTGGTCTTTGTCGAAGATTTTGTCAAGATTGCCGTCAAATTAGCTAAGTCTGCCAATAATGAATTAATAAATATTGGTGCTGGCGAAGAATACACTATTCGTCATTTTGCTAAATTGATTTGTGATCAAGTAGGATATGACTTTAATAAAATTCAGTTTGATTCTTCTCGATATGTGGGAGCAAAATCTAAATGCTTAGTAATTAACAAGCTTAAAAAATCTTTACCTGATTACAACTTAACTCCTTTAGAATTAGGGTTAGCAAAAACAATTGAGTGGTTCTGGCAGGAACAAGAAAAACTTGTTCCGCTTTATTAAGCGAGGAAGGAACGGTGAACTATTGGATTCAACACAGACTGAATAACCTAGATAAAGCTTTTAACTCTAGGTATTGCAATGCTCTTGAAAATACTGTTGATTTAATTACAAAACAATTTCAAGCAGGTAATAAATTATTAATTTGTGGTAATGGTGGTTCAGCAGCAGATGCTCAACATATTGCTGCCGAATTTATAGGAAGGTTTCAACTTCATCGTAGAGGTTTACCTGCAATAGCATTAGGTACAAATCCAGCTGTATTAACGGCATGGGCCAACGATTACGAGTTTGAAACTATTTTTGCTCGCCAAGTGGAAGCCTTTGGAAAACCAGGAGATATCTTGTGGGGAATCTCAACGTCAGGTAAATCTCCTAATATCATCCGTGCAATGGAAATAGCCAAAGAAATAGGATTAGTTACTATTGGTATGGCTGGAAATGACGGAGGAATGTTAAAAGACTTGGCGGATTATCCTTTATTGGTCTCAGAATACCATACTCCATATATTCAAGAAATTCATTTAATCACTTATCATAGAATTTGTGAACAAGTGGAAGCTCAACTATTCGCAAAGACTGGCTTGGGAGCACAAATTGCTGTCTAAATAAAAAATGCTGAATACAATAGCAACTTCTGCTTCGTATAATTTAGAAACTAAAAAAGCTCTATTTTTAGACAGAGACGGAGTTGTTATTAAGTATATACCCTATCTCTTTAAATTAGAACAAGTAGAGCTTCCTTTCGGTGCGGGGGAAGCTCTTAAGCAATGGCAAGACGCAGGATATTTATTAATTCTAATAACTAATCAAGCAGGTGTAGGAAGAGGCTACTACAGTCTAAAACATGTTACAAGTGTACATAATCATATTTGTAAGGAATATAAAAAGTATGGAGTAAAATTTTACGATATTTTCATGTGCCCTCATCACCCTAACAATAAATGCTCATGTCGTAAACCTTCTCCTCAAATGTTAATTGATGCCTCAATTAAACATAATATTTCGTTATCCAGATCATTTTTTATTGGAGATTCACTTAGTGACGTTGAATCTGCATTAAATGCAAATTGTCGTCCTGTTTTATTATTAACTGGGAAAGGACAAAATTCTTTAAAAAAAATGATTAAATATTCTCATAAAATTGAAATTTTTGAGACCTTAAAAGAAACTGTGAAAATCATATAATTAGATACAATCATTAAAAATGAATCGAAATGAAGAGAAACAACTAACACCAGTATTTGTATCGTTAGTTCCTAATTTGATGGGAGGTCAAGGACATATAATTCCCTACCATAAATCTGTAAGTGAGGCTGTTTCTCAATTAGGTTGGAAACACTATGTTGCCATACCTATAAATAATAGGGTTCATAATTTACCTATTAATTGGGATGCATGTTTAAATGATTATGATTTAGAAAAAAAAGGTAATTGGTATGATAAGCTTTTTAGTCTTCGAGAAGTTTGGTTATTGGGAAAAAACATAGCTAACTATTTAAATAATAAAATTACTAATAAATCAGAGCCTCATATTTTATTTTTAGAAAGATTCATCCATTTACAGCTTTTAGCTTTATTTTTGGCCTTATTATTAATTCCCACTAATAATCTATCAATCTGGTTACTATATCGAAGAGATACTCACAGGGATAACACGAAAATTGTTTACAAAATCCTTAATTATCTTATAAAAATTAGAGTCAAATCAAGTAGATTTAAACTTCTTACAGACAGCGATTTATTAAGTCAAAGATTATCCAATTATTTTCATATATCTGTAAAAGTTTTTCCTATTCCCCATACTGATGTAATTTCACCTTCGAATACTCTAGATAATAAGCCTGAAATTCTATGTTGGTGGCCAGGATTACCTAGGAGAGAGAAAGGCTGGGAAACTATGCAAAAATTAGTTAATTATTCTGGAGACAATACAAAGAATATTCATTTCATTTGCTCAGAAATGGCAAATTTCAAGCCTGTTGATAATGGAGTTAATCTTAAACCAATTAAGGACTATTTAACAAGAAAAGAGTATCATTATTGGTTTCATTTAAGCCAAGTAATCTTATTACCTTATAATCCTTTTGAATATGAGTCGAGAACATCAGGTATTTTTACAGAGTGTATTACTTCTGGGAAAATACCTCTAGTTACTAAAAATACATGGATGTCTCATGAATGTACTAAGTACAATTTAAACGAATTAATTATTGATTGGCATAACCCAGAATATGTTTTTGATTGTATAAAAAAAATAACTCAATCAAATATAATCCAAATTAAAATACAAAATATGCAAAAAAATTATAAAGATTTCCATAATGTTACTAATTATAGTTTGACAATAAAAAATTTATATCAGGAAACGATAACTTCAAATTATGGCTAAAGTTTATATTGATGCAACTCCTGTTCGTAATAAACCAACAGGTATTGGAGTTTATACACTTAATTTAATTAATGAGCTATGTGATTTAGGAAATAAACATGACTTAAACTTAAACATTTATTTTCATCCCTCTTTAAAAAATTGGTTGCGCTGTAATTTCTCTATTCCAAAATTATTAAGCCAATACTCAAAAATATTACCTTTAAAAATCCCAGTTAGTGTAGCTGATTTATTGGCAGAATATTTTCCTTTTATATTTTTCCTTATTAAGGATAATTTAGGTGATACAGATCTCATACACGGAACAGATCATTACATATATCCTCATCAGCAAGCAAAAAAAATCATAACTATTCATGATCTTACTTTTCTAAAATTTCCAGAATACTCAACAAAAATAGTTAAAAGTTATACAAAAAGAATTAAACGATGTTTAAATTGGACGGATGCAATAATAACTTTTTCAGAAAATACCAAACAAGATATTGTAGATTTTTTTAATGTTGATCCTGATGTAATATACATTACTCCTCAGGCGAGTCGATACTCAAATGATTATTTAATACCTCAAACAGTAAGTAATTATATTATCCCTATAGAAAAGAATCTACATAGTCCATATTTTCTTTTTGTTAGTACATTGGAACCAAGAAAAAACATTTTAAATCTAATTAAAGCGTTTGAATATTTAAAGATAAATTATGATATTCCTCATAAATTAATATTAATTGGAAAAAAAGGATGGAGTTATCATTTTATTATTGATTACATAGATAAATCGATCTTTAAAACAGATATTCAGCATTTAGATTATGTATCAGATGAGTCATTAGTTGTTTTTTATAGCCAGGCAGAAGCCTTTATTTATCCATCTTTTTATGAAGGATTTGGATTACCTATTTTAGAAGCAATGACTTTAGGAACTCCTGTTATTACATCTAATACATCTTCTTTACCTGAAGTAGCTGGTAACGCTGCATTATATGTTGATCCTTGTGATTATTATCAACTAGCAGAAATGATGATAAAAATATTAAAAGATCCCATCCTTAGAAAAGAAATGATTAACAGAGGTAAGCAACGAGCTAATAATTTCTCTTGGAAGAATACGGCCATGAAGACTCTAGGTGTATATAAATCTGTTTTAAATGAAAGTAATAAATTATAAGTATTTACTTAGATATAATTAGAATTTTAATCAAAAATTTAAATCTTCTTGTTAACTATTTACATAACAAATGAAAGAATATTCTCAGTTAATTATTAACTTATCATTACTATTATCAAAACCGACAGGAATAAGCAATTATGCTAGCAATATCTTTCCTTATTTAAAATCTTTAAAGCCAATATTATTAACTTCAAGAAAATACAAAGAGTTTAATAACTATTTAATTCCTAGTAATTTAACACCAGAACAAGGGACTATAGGTCATGTCCAACGTTTATTGTGGACACAATTTAAATTACCAAAAATTTATAAGAAACTTAATTCATCACTTTTATTTTCTCCAGCACCTGAAGTTCCTTTATGGAGTTCTTGTAGATCTATCGTCGTAGTACATGACTTAATACCATTGCGGTTTCCTAATAAGAAGTCACCACTATATCCCTATTTTAAATTTTATATTCCTAAAGTTTTACAACAAGCAGAACATATTATTTGCAATTCTCAAGCAACTGCTAAAGATATTCATAAAATGTTAGATGTTCCTAGCAATAAAATCACCCCAATTTTACTTGCTTATGATGATAAGAATTTTCGTGTTTTAAGTTCGAATCAAATCAAAAATAAGTCTGAAATTCCTTATTTTCTATATCTAGGACGTCATGATCCTCATAAAAATGTTGCTAGTATATTAAGGGCTTTTTCTAAATTAAAAGATTGTAAAAACTATCAGATATGGTTAGTTGGTCCAACAGACAAAAGATATACTTCACAACTTCTTAATTTAGCTAGAGAATTAGATATTAGTGAACAATTAAAAATTCTTGATTATGTCTCATATGAAGAACTACCTTCATTATTAAACCAAGCGTTAGCCTTGGTATTTCCTTCTTTATGGGAAGGCTTTGGTTTTCCAGTTTTAGAAGCGATGGCTTGTGGAACTCCTGTTATTACTTCGAATATTTCTTCTTTACCTGAAGTCGTAGGAGATGCTTCCATACTGATTAACCCTTATGTGGTTGAAGAAATTACTTCTGCGATGAAGGAAATTATTACAGATAATAATTTAAGATCACAATTAAAAATATTGGGTCTCAAAAGAGCTAAAACATTTAGTTGGCAAAATACAGGAGAAAAAACCTTGGCAATCTTAGCAAATTTTTTGTAAGCTACATCATGAGAATTAATTGGAGTTAAAAAATCATATGGAAATTGGTGTTCCTAAAGAAATTAAAGATCAAGAATTTCGTGTAGGGTTAAATCCTAGTAGTGTCAAAGTATTATGTAGTCAGGGACACCAAGTTTTTATAGAAACATCTGCAGGGGAAGGTTCTAGCTTTTCTGATAAAGATTATGAAAAAGTGGGTGCTAAGATTTCCGATAGAAAATCAATATGGGATAAGGAATTAATAGTAAAAGTTAAAGAGCCTCTATTCGAGGAATACGAATATTTTAAAAATGATCAAATACTTTTTACTTATTTACATTTGGCAGCAAATAGACCCCTTACTGAAGCTCTTGTTAACTCAGGAATAACTGCCATAGCATATGAAACAGTAGCTTTAGAAGACGGAAAGCTACCATTACTAACTCCCATGAGCATTATCGCTGGACGCCTATCAATACAAATTGGTGCAAGATATTTAGAGAAACAACAAGGAGGGCGAGGAATTTTACTAGGTGGTATTCCCGGAGTATCTTCTGCTCAAGTAGTTATATTAGGAGGAGGTGTTGTAGGTTCAGAAGCAGCTCGTATTGCTTTGGGAATGGGAGCTAAGGTACAACTTTTCGATATTAATGTTGAACGTTTAAGATACTTGGAAACAATTTTTGGCTCACGTGTAGAGCTGCTTCATAGCAATATCTACGAGATAGAAAAAGCAATACCTAAAGCTGACTTGTTGATTGGTGCTGTATTAATTCCTGGAAGGCGTGCTCCTATTTTGGTTTCTAATGCATTGGTATCTAAAATGAGTCCAGGATCAGTTATTATCGACGTAGCTGTTGATCAGGGAGGTTGTATTGAAACTTTGAAAACTACTTCGCACAGCTCACCCATCTATCTAGAGCATGGAATAGTTCACTTTGGAGTTCCTAACATGCCTGGAGCTGTTCCTTGGACAGCTACGCAGGCATTAAATAATAGCACTTTACCCTATATCTCAAAATTGGCTAACTATGGATTAGAAGCGCTAAAGAAAGATGTTAGTTTAGCAAAAGGTCTAAATGTCAAAAATAAATCTATAGTTTATCCAGCATTAAAAGAAATTTTTAATGATATTCATTGAGAACTATAATACTTTTTTATTTTAGATTAGATATGCTATCGTAACACCACTTCCTCCTTCGTTTTCAGGAGCTAATTTAAAGTCTTTCACTTGTGGATGAATTTTTAAAAATTCATGGACTCCTTGACGTAGTTTACCAGTGCCTTTTCCATGGATAACCCATAACATTCCAATCTTGGTAGCTTGAGCGATTGCTCCTTCTAAGCCTGCTTCTGCTTCAAATATTCTTTTTCCACGTATATCAAGGGTATTGCTATCTGTTCTAATGTCATGTCGAACTTCAAGATTAATTGATTGGATATTTTTCTTCTGTTGTGATTGTTGTTTAGTCTTTAATGTGCTTACTTTTTTACCATCTAGTGATTCGATATCTGTAAACAATATTTTCATTGTCATCAATCCAAAACGAACAACAACTTCTTGGTTCTCATGTATAACATCTAGTACTTGGGCAGTTTGATCAAATTTAATAATCTTAACTTTTTCTCCAATTTTAGGGCAGTAAGACAAAATATTATTTTTGGTTTGGGGGAGCTTCTCTCTAGAAATGTTTTTAATCTTTTCAGTAGCTTGCAACGCTTTTTGACTAGTCTTTTCTCCTTGTTGTAAGTGTCGAATTACTTGAGCAATCTCCTCTTTAGCCTTAGCAATAGCCTTTTTAATTTCTTTTTCTTGAAAATGTTTGAGGTCTTGTTCTCTTTCTTTTAAAAGAGCAGCTTTATTTGATACTTCTGTATAAAAACTTTTTGCTTGTTGCAACAATTCCTGTGCTTCGTTAGCTTTTAATTCCTGTTTTTTGCGTTGTTCTTCTAAACCTAAAATAACGTCATTAACGTCTTGCGATTGCTCTCCGATAATATTTCTTGCTGATTGGAGAATATTAACATCTAAACCAAGATTTTGAGCAATACTAAGAGCATTGGAACGTCCTGGAATACCCCACAATAGATGATAGGTTGGAGAAAAAGTTTTATCATTAAATTCTACTGAGGCGTTCTCAAATCTTGAATCTCGATATTTTAAAGCTTTAAGTTCCCCATAGTGTGTTGTTGCAATTGTTAATAGAGCATGACTTGCTAAATAATTTAGTAGTGAAATTGCTAAGGCACTACCTTCAGTAGGATCGGTCCCTGCTCCCACTTCGTCTAAGAGTACTAAGCTTGAAGAATGTTCATAATTGTTCAATATTTCTGGATTATTTAGTTCGGAAGTATTAGATACCACCTTAAGAATAAGAATAATGCGACGAATATGACTAGAAAAAGTAGATAAATTTTGTATTATGGATTGCTCATCTCCAATATCAGCTAATACATTTTTAAACCAAGGTAATTTAATAGGACTTTCTGCAGGAATTAATAAGCCCACCTTAGCCATCAAAGCAACTAGTCCTAAAGTTTTTAGTGTAACTGTTTTACCTCCTGTATTTGGTCCGGTAATAGAAACTACATTGGTTTTAGAGTTAATTTGAATATCTATAGGAATTACTGGTGATCCTTGCTCTTTTTTTTGCTGCCAAATCAATAGTGGATGATATAGTTTTCGAAGAACTATTGTTTCTCCTGCTTCAATAAACTGAGGAATGTTCCCCCCTAGCCATGAACTATAACGAGCTTTAGCTGTAGCTAAGTCTAGTTTTCCTACTGCTTCAATTAAATATTTCAACGCTTCTGCTACTTCAGATATTTTTTCTGTTAGTTGTCTTAGAATAACTACTTCTTCTATCTTTTCTTGTCTTAGATACTGACAATACTTATTGCCAGTATCTACAATAAAACTTGGTTCTATATAGACTGTCATACCAGTATTAGAAGTGTCATGAAGGATACCTGGTATCTGATCTTTCTGTAAGGTTTTTACAGGAATAACAAAACGATTATTTCTTTGAGTAATAACGTTTTCTTGAATAGCCCCTGTTTTCCTATTTATAATACTTTGAAGTTTTTGATAGATCTCATTACGTAATTCTCTAAGTAAAAACCTAATTTTACTTAACTTTGAACTAGCATGCTCAGCTATATCGCCATCTTCCTCGAGACAATAACGTATTGTCTGCTCTAATTCAGGATAAGTTTTAATATTGTTAACTAATTTTTTTAAATTTAATAACTGTGATTTTTCATAACCACTAATTATTTTTTTTAATCTTCTAGTCTTATCTAATGTAGTTGCAATACTTAATAGATTTTTTCCTGAAAGGTATCCACCTAAGGTAGCTATCTTTATAAAGTTTCTAACATCTACTATTCCTTCAAATATTAACTTTGCTTTAGGATCTTGTTCTAAATAATAAATTTCCTCAGTTTGGGATAATAGTTCTTGACTTTCTAGTAATAATTCAGGAATTACTAAGTTCTGAGCTGCAACCACTCCCATTTCAGTCGTTGCAAAAGTAGCTAGATGCTCACATAAACGAGGCCATTCTAAGAGTTTTAAAGTTTCTTGGTGAATCAATTCTAGATATTGTGATAAATGAATCCTAGTAACTATATTAGAACAATAATTAGCCATTAGGCCATATAAAAAGATTTTTTAATTCCTTAATACTTTATTTAGGTAATATCGTAACTATTATCTTATTTACAGTTAATCCAGAGAGCCACACTAATTATATTAATAGTGGCTATACTAATATTAATATGGGAAAAGCCCTGTATAAGCTTTTCCCATATTAATATTAAAATCTTCAAACACAAACATTATTATATTGATACCCCCAAGGGAATTTGAATCCCTGTCGCCTCCGTGAAAGGGAGGTGTCCTAGGCCACTAGACGATGGGGGCTTGTGTATCAACCACCTAAACATAATAACAAGAGTTTTTAGAAGTGTCAACACTTAAATATTTTTTTCTTAATGCTGCAATGATTTAATATATAAGAATTTGCTATTACTAAGTCGAAAGTACCATTTCGTTGATATTTTTACATTATTAATTTCTTAATTAAGACTTTGATAAATATATTTCTGCTAATATGGATTTAATTTTGAAGTGATAATTATCATACAATTATTAAATTTTTCATGAGAATAAATAACTAAATAATAGTAAAACAAATCGTAAGTTAATTTATGTCTATATTTGATTGGTTTGCTAAACAAGAAAAATCGGGACCACCTATACAACAAGAACAACACAAAGAAAGAGAAATTGCTGATGGTTTATGGACAAAATGCGAAGCATGTGGTGCACTAACTTACGCAAAAGACCTCAAGGCCAATCAACTTGTATGCAAAGAGTGCGACTATCATTTTCGAATGAAAAGTTCAGAACGAATTACCCAGTTAATTGATAATAATACATGGAAACCATTATCTGAAATGCTTTCTCCTATAGATCCTTTGAAATTTTGTGATCGAAAACTCTATAGCGAACGTATTAAAGATACCCAAAAGAAAACAGGATTAATAGATGCAGTTCAGACAGGGACTGGATTAATAGATGGCTCACCTATAGCATTAGGAGTTATGGACTTCCATTTTATGGGGGGTAGCATGGGGTCTGTTGTAGGAGAAAAATTATGCCGACTCATAGAACATGCTACAAAAAAGAGGTTTCCTGTAGTTATTTTCTGTGCTTCTGGTGGAGCTAGGATGCAAGAAGGTATGCTAAGCCTAATGCAAATGGCTAAAATTTCTGGAGCTTTAGAAAGACATCGAAATGCAAAACTCCTTTATATTTCCGTTTTGACTCATCCCACAACAGGAGGAGTAACAGCAAGCTTTGCAATGTTAGGTGACATCATTCTTGCAGAACCTAATGCAACAATTGGTTTTGCTGGTAGAAGAGTTATTGAACAGACTTTAAGAGAAAAATTACCTGATGGGTTCCAGACTTCTGAATATTTATTAAAACATGGATTTATAGATTCTATTATTTTTCGTACTCAACAGAAAAAAATACTATCTCAATTAATTACTATACATCAACCTTTTTTACCAGTACTTCCATTAACTAACACTAATACTGATGATCGTCTAAATAATGAATTTTAAAATTAATAGATTTTCAATAGAATAATAACCTATTAGATAATAACCAAAACTACACTAGCTATAAAATCATCAATTAATATTTCTTTCGTAAAAGTTTTTCATAACGAAGTTGGTTTCTCAAAAAATACTATAACTTATTCACTTAATTACTTTTATTAAAGTTAAAGCGGTTTTTATTATATCTTTTGTAGATTATTCTTAAGTCCTTAGTAATTAATAATAATTACTTATGCTGGTTATCTTCGATTTTTATAACACGAGTTAAATACTAGTTGATTTTAAATTAATAAACTCTAGTCACATCCTGTAAAAATTTTCCTTGCCAAAGAAGAACAAAAACTTTTTAATCTATACTACATCTAGTCCTCAACACTTAATCCTCTAATAAAAAGTTTATGAATTAAGTATTATTAAACTTTATTTACTTTTTTAATTACTAGGCACGACAAGATGTAAGATAACAATATAAATAAAAAATATTTGAAGGTTACAGAATATACATTTTTGTTATCTAAAAATAATTAATTATTTATATTGAAAACTCAAAAAGAAAAGCTAAGATATCTTACGTCAAAACTATTTAAGTAGAATACTGAGATGTTAATTCTTCATCTCATTCTCCTAGCTTACTTGTGAGATAAAACTTAAGTAGTAGTTACAGATTATTATTACTAATGATAATTATTCTAATGGTTTTTATCATAGAGAATGAAAGATATCGATTTTGTTAGGAGATCTCGGAAATAATCATTGATGAGCAGGTCAAAATCGGTTTTAACAAAACTGTTACACATTTTTCCTCAGTTGCAGCCTCAAATGTACTTTAAGGCTTCTTTAACTGCTTTGTCTCATGCCATGGAAGATCAGGTACTTGCAGGAACAGAGCAACCGCTGGTTATTGCTAGTTTTCAAAGAGAACGTTTCTATAGCCAAGAAGCTCAACGATATAGGCGTATTGCGAACAAAACCGATCAAGTATATGTTTTGGCCGCTCCAGAAACTGAATTTAAAAATAGTTCCCAGGATTATGAAACAATTGCTTTTCAATCAACAGATACTTTAAGCAAGGAATGGCATCTGATTGTTATAGGTATAGGCTATGTTAGTTGTCTAATTTGTCAAGAAAAAGTCATACTAAGCAATCAGACTATAACCTCAGTTGTTGATAATAATCGACGCTTTGAAGGAATATGGACCTTTAATCGTGAAGTAGCTCAACAGGCAGCTGACATTCTTCTAAAAATAATTGTTAATTATTGTCCAGAGCTAAGACATAAAATCCAACAAGCACGTCAGAAGTATCTACCTCCTAAGGTTCTGAATCAAATAGTGGTTCAACAGAACACTATAGGCAATACAATCCATAACATAGAAAATAAAAATCCTGATCCATTTGTACAGAGATTAGTTACTTACCTACAAGCTGGTCACTATAAGCTAATTAAGGCTAATCGTTCATTAGCCGCAAAAGAACATAAGGAAAGATTAATTAATTCTATTACTACTGCTATTCGTCTATCTCTTAACCCTGATGAGATTTTGCAAATTGCTGTTCAAAAACTAGGACAGGGACTAGGAATTTGTAGATGCTTAGTTTATCGTTGTAAGGAAACTGATTTTAAAGCTACTGTTGAGCATGAATTCCTTAATCAAGATATTCCATCAATTAAAGAGCAAACCTGGTTTCTTCATGACAATCCTTTATTTCAAGAAGTAATTAAATTAAGAGAGGCTTTAACTATTGATAATGCTACCAATGATCCTCGTATTATTAATAGTTACAGGGGAAAAGAGAAATCTCTACAAACTCTTGTAAAAAATTGCTCAATTTTATCTTGGATGTTAGCTCCTATCTTATATCGAGGTCAATTGTTAGGCATGCTGGAGCTTCATCATTGTGGACCTAAACCTATCTCTTGGAAAGAGGAAGATGTTGCTTTTATCAATGCTATTACTACACAAATTGGTGTTACTTTAATTCAGGCGGAGGCCTACGCTCATCTTCAAGATCTTAATGAACAACTTGAGGCACTAGATTATACTCGTTCTAACTTAGTAGCTATCACAGGTCACGAGCTTCGTACTCCATTGTCAACAATTCAAGTTTGTTTAGAAAGTTTAACGCTAGAACCTGATATGTCCCCAGATTTACGTCAGGTTATGTTAAATACTGCTTTGCAAGATGCTGAAAGAATGAGAAAGTTAATACAAGATTTTTTGATTTTATCTAGATTGGAAAGCGGACGAGTTGAATGGAATACAGAGGTGTTAAATCTACATGAATGCCTAGAATTATCACTTAGTAATATTAAAGCTCGCTATAGGAAAAAGAAAATTCCTCTGATTGAGAATACAAGTTTTTTAGATCATGAATTACCTTTAATACAAGCAGATGGAGAGTGGTTAGTAGAAGTCCTAGCAAAGTTACTAGATAATGCATGCAAGTTTACTGGCAAAGAAGGGAAAATAACTATAGTGGTTAATCAGAATGATCTCCACTATTTAGAAGTTACGATAGCTGATACCGGAAGAGGTATTGAACCGAAACGGTTAGAAACGGTATTTGATAGATTTTATCAAGAAGAAGGAGCCTTAAGACGTAGTATAGGTGGAACAGGCCTGGGATTGGCTATTTGTCGTCTAATAGTACAAGGCTGGGGTGGAAGAATCTGGGCTGAATCTAAAGGCAAAGAATATGGTAGTGAGTTCCACTTTACGGTCCCTATATATTCACTATAGCCTTATGAGACTAACACACATAATTATTAAATATAATTAACTGTTTAAAACTTGAATTATAAAAAAAAGTATGTTAAGATTATGTTTGATATAAAAGCGGACGTGGCGGAATTGGTAGACGCGCTAGATTTAGGTTCTAGTGTCTTTGGCGTGAGAGTTCGAGTCTCTCCGTCCGCATAAGAGTTAAAGCATGGTTAGAAGCTATAAGTAATTATTCTTCAGTGATTTTAACAAGTAAATTATCTATATTCCAGAATGCTCCTCCCAACGGTGTGTACTTAATATCTTCAAAACGATTTTTAACTGCAGCGAAAGAATAAGGATTAACCAAATAAATGAATGGTACGTTTTCTGAAACTATTGCTTGAGCTTCTGCGTAAATCTCTTTTCTTTTTTCCATGGAGAGTTCTTGGGAGCCAGATACGTATAACTTTTCGATTTTTTTCTCCCATTCTGATACTGTTCTACCAATAACTAATCTTGAGTTCGACTGTGAATCTTGATTAAACATATGAAGATTACCGTCCGTATACCAAATATTGGGAGAATGTGGTTCATTGCCTCCTGTGAAACCAATAATATTAGCTTCCCAATCCAAAGAATTACTTAATTTATCTATTAATACATTAAAAGCAAGAGGACTAAAGTTAACTTTTATTCCTAACTCTTTTAAATCTTCTTTGATTTGTGCTCCAATGGCTTCCCGGACTTTATTCCCTGCATTAGTTATTAAATTAAATTCTACATAGTTTCCATTCTTATCTATTAAATTAGAATTTGCATCATATTTAAAGCCTTCCTTCAGCAATAAGTCTTTAGATTTGTTAACGTCGTAGTTATATCCCTTAATTGTTTTATCATAGTAGGGAGATTGTATTGAAATCTGAGAATTCTGAAGACTTCCTAGGCCTCTATAAATATTATTTATTATTCGGGTCCTATTAATTCCATAGGCAATAGCTTTTCTGAAATTTTTATTATTAAACCAACCTGATTTAATTGGATCTATTAAAGGCTTTCCGTTTCTTGTACCTTTATTAAGATTGAATGACAAAAAGTTTGTACCATAAGAGGGACCTCCGTTATAAATAGTAAAGTTATTGCGCTTTTCTTCCCTTTTTAAAAGAGAGAAATATTCGGGTGTAACATTAATGGAATCTAAGCCTCCAGATCTAAATTGCAACAACGCAGTATCAGTAGATTCTACAATTTCCCAAATAACATTTTGAATGTTAGGTAATTGATGACCTTCAGGATTTTTTCTCCAATAATAAGGATTTTTTTCAAAAATTATTCTTTGACTAGTAATATATTTTTTAATTTTAAAAGGGCCATTAACAACAATATCTTTAGGAGAAGTATTAGTTCCCCAAGTTGATAAAAATCTTGGATTCCCCTTGTCATCAACATCTTTTACACTGTTAAGCAATAAATGAGCAGGTAATATGGGAAGTTGGGCGTTATCCAAGAAAGGAGCAAATGGTTCAGAAATTCTAAACTCAATATGCTGTTGATCAATTTTTCTTATAATTGGTAAATCTCCATTTTTACCTACTCTAAGATTATCTCTATAGTTATTAGGGATTTGTTTATTAAGGTATAGATCGTTATAGGTAAAAATAACATCATCTACAGTTAAGTCTTTACCATCAGACCACTTAAGATTTTTTCTTAAGGTAAATAAGATACTTAATTTATCATCAGAAATTTTCCAAGACCTTGCTAATGCTGGCTCTTTTTTACCAGTTATAGGATTTTCTGTGATTAGTCCTTCATAAGTTAATGAAAAGATATTTGGAGACTCCTGAGACAAAACTGCATTAAAAGTTTTAGGATCACTTAAAACGGATAAAACGACTTGATTCTTGTTATTACTTACGACACAAGCATTGAGTTGCAATAAACATATACTTGCGAAAACAATCAATAACCAACGCAGAAAAATAAAGTATTTTTTTTTGTACATTGTATTCAAGTAATTGATTAATAATACTATCTAGAATATTAAAGAAAATAAGCGAATGTCTCACTAAATAAATCATCTTCTCACATAGCTTCAATTAATAGTTAATGCGAGGATCAATATAGGCGTTGACCAAATCAACTAGAATACTTATTGAAACTACAATTACGGAGAAAAAAACCATAATTCCTTGGACTGTTGCGTAATCTCTTGCAGCTATTGCTTGATATAAGCTATTTCCCAAGCCAGGCCAAGAAAAAGTTACTTCAGTTAAAACCGCACCACCTAATAGAGAAGAAAAAATTAAACCGAGAATAGTAACAATTGGAATAAGAGCATTTTTTAAAGCATAAGCTAATAAAATTCTATGTTCGGGAATACCTCTAGCTCTAGCAGCCTCAACATACTTTGTCTGAAGGGTATGTTGAAGGTTTAGTCTTACTATTCTTTCAAAAACACCACTTAGTAATAAACCTAAAGTTATGCAAGGTAGCATTAGATGATGAATAGAAACGAAGAATTGATAAAGATTCCCATTTATAAGACTATCTACAGTATAAATTCCTGTTATTTTACTGGGAGGAATCTTATCTACTGGAAAACGAGTTCCAAGAGGAAGCAGTTTAAGCTGCACTGCAAAGATTAACTGAAAAACCATGCCTACCCAAAAAACTGGTAAAGAATAAGATATTATTCCGAATAATCGGCTAGTTAAATCTACTATAGTGTTAGGGTTTAATGCTGATATTATTCCTGCAATTGTTCCAATAATTATTGCTATAACCATGCTATATATTGTTAATTCAGCAGTAGCAGGAAAATGTTGTTTGATTATCTCCCATACTGGCTGTCCTTGGTTAACAATAGAATTTCCTAAATTTAAAAATAAAAGTTGTCCTAAATAGTTCAAATATTGCAACCAGAGTGGCTGGTTTAGTCCTAGAGTTTCTCTTAAGTTTTCTTTAGCAAACTCCGGAGCGCGATTTCCTAGAATTGCATCAACTGGATCTCCTGTTGCTACTCTTAAAAGCAAAAATACTAAAGTGACTATTGTCCATATCATTACAGGAGCAATAAGTAAACGAACAAGAATATAGTTTTGTATTGCTTTAAAACGAGACATTAAAATAAATAACAACAAATATTTTACACATACTCTATTATTCTAAAGGTTTTAGTTTAATTTAGTCATCCTTTGAGTATCAATTTAAAATGCTCTAATTTATTCCTAGAGTTTTTGATCAATCAGCTTTAACGTGAAGGGTCTAGTTTTTACTATTTTGTCAATCATAGACTAAACTATTTCCTATACAAATAGTTTAGTCATATAAAGCTTATGTAAATGTGAAATTAATTTTTAAGTTGTATTTAAGTTTATAGAAAGTTTATAGAAAATTTCTACAAATACTTTAAATATAAAACTAAATTAGTAAAAGTATTCCTATATATTAAATAGCAGAATTTATTTAAAGGTTTTTTCTTTAGGCCGTAAATGAAGAAATTAACAAAAATAGTTAGAATATAAGACTAGTTTAAGATCTAGAGCAAGAAATTCATCTTTCGGTATGCTCCATGGCAGCATTTTTCAATAATCACTTTAAAGTTTTAATTCGTCCTCTAAAATACAAGGATCTTGATTGGTTAAAGACCTTAGATGCTGAAGAAGTTCAGGTTCAACCTAGTTTAGACTATATTTCTTTCCAAGAAGAATTAAAACAGACTAGGTACTGGTCTAGGTTAATAGAAATTTTTAATTGGCTTCCTAATCTTTTTGGAAATTATCGTAAAGTATACATTGCAGAATTGTTAAATATCTCTGGTGACTCAATATTAAAAGGAGTCATTCATATTTCTCCTTTTAATATAAGTTTGAGTACTTGGCGTATTGAAAGAATTATAGTTGTTTCAGATGAAAAACGACATGAAAAATTGAGTAATTCTAAGGAACTTGGAGCTCAGCTATTACGTTATTGCTTAGAAATTATATGCGAAGCGAGAACTTGGATTTTAGAAGTTGACATTAACCGAAATGATTTCCTATCTCTATATCGCCAGAATGGATTTCAGCCTTTAGCTAAGCTTACTTACTGGTTATTAAATTCAAAACTGTTGTGGACTCTATCACAACAAAGTTCAAACATTCCGAATCTTTTACCTGTTAGTAATTCGGATGCGCATTTACTATACCAACTAGATTGTGTCTCCATGCCTCCTCTATTACGTCAAGTTCTTGATCGAAATCCTCAAGATTTTAAAACATCTTTGTTAACATCAATATTTACGAAATGGCAACAATGGTTCTTTGAGAAAGAAATAGCCAAGGGTTATGTTTTCGAGCCTCAGAGAAAAATAGCAATTGGTTACTTTAAGTTAATCTTATCGAAAAATAATTATCAACCACATCAGGCATATTTAATTATTCATCCTGGATATACTTGGCTTTATTCAAAATTGTTGATACAGATAGCACAAATTATTCAAAAATATCCTAATCAAAATTTAGAAATCGTCTCGGCAGATTATCAATATGAGAGAGAAAATTATTTAGAAAAGCTTGGAGTAAACCGCTCTAAACATACTTTATTGATGTCACGTTCTGTATGGCATAAGCTTAAAGAAGTAAAAACGAACGAACTTTATTTATCTGAAATGCTGCAAGGATTACGTATGGCTCCTAGGAATCCTATTCCTGATAGATTTTTATAAATTTAAATATTAATAAAATTTTGCGAAAAAATATTAATAATTTCTTATAAAAAACGTTCATATTTTTTGTTTAATTACATCAACAAAACAAATCTTTACTACCTTCAAAAATTGAAAAAATATAATATTATGCAAATCTTATTAAATTATTGAGATAACATAAAGTCTTAATCTTATTTTGGTGTTGAAACTTATCGTGTCCCAACTTAATCTAAATTTGGCTCAAGGATCCATAAAATTCAATTTTCCTTTTGAAGCTGCACAAGCTTTAAAAGGAGAAATTGATGACTTAATGCAAAGCTTGAAAAGAGTTGCATCTAAGATTAATAATGGAGAACAAAAAAAAGCAGAAAAATCTCTAGATTATCAGCATAGGGGAGAAGTGTTTGTAGAAATTTTTTGTAATCCAAATATTTATCCTACTCCTTTTGCTGCGAAGGTACTACTTACAATTAAAAATGAAGAAATTCGCTTTAGTACAGAAACAGAACTAACTCGAATAGTTGATGATTTAAGGCAATATCTCGAACAATTTAGCTAACTAGTAATATGGATAAATGGTAATATAGACAGCTACATTACCATTTATCTGAACTATTCAATAAAAACATTAGTTAAACATTTATATAAAGTCTATATATTTTGTTTTCGAGCATGATAATTTACTGATTTTAATTCTAGATGTCTAAACTAAATAGAATTGTATTGTTTCTATTTAGAAATAATTGGTGAATTCATTCCCGTTTTAAAAATGGAGTTTAATGCCTCATTCAAAGTTTTTGCCATAACAACTTTATTCTCATAAACAACTATTACTCTAACTAAAGTTGGTAAACTATTTTTTTCTGCTTCTAGATATAATGGTTCAACATAAAGTAAAGATTGCTCCTTAAAGAAAGGAATCACTAAAAGATTTCCTTGTATAACTCGTGATTTTTGTCTATTCCATAAAGAAATTTGTTGAGAAATAACTGGATCTTGACTAATCAATGCTTCTACTTGCTCTGGTCCATAAATGATTCTTTGCTTAGGTAATCTAAACAATAACATCTCACCATAATTGTTTTCATCTGAACGAGCAAATAATCCAGCAATTAAATTATTACGACTAGTAGGAGTATAAACATTAAATAACATAAATTCTGGCATATCGTTTAGTAGGCTTATCAATAAATAATAAGGTTCTACCGGTTGTTGATTTTCTCCATAGATTTCTTGAGGAATTCGCCACTGATCTTCCCGATTATAAAAAACCTGAGGATCCGTCATATGATAAGTTAACAACCTCTCTGATTGGGCATTAAACATATCTTTTGGATAACGTATATGATTTTTGATGAAAGGAGGAATTTTTTGAAATGGTTTGAAAAGATTAGGAAATATCTTACTCCATGTTTTAATCAATGGATCATCTGGATCACTTATATAAAAGTTAGTATCTCCATCATAAGCATCAATAACAATCTTCACTGAATTACGAATATAGTTAAAAGTAAAATTTCCTGGCTCAGAGTAGGGATAACGATCACTAGTTGTATAAGCATCAATTATCCAATACAGCTTCGTTTCTTCTAAGTTACTATTTTTTGCTTGTACTTTGGTTGTTACTAAATAAGGATCATTATCAAAGATAAGAAATGGAGCAATTGTTCTTACCCTACTATTAATATTACGACGAAAAATTAGTCGGGTATCTGGAGTAAAATTACGGGTAAATATCATTTGCCAATCTCTTAGATAGTTAGCAAATAAAGTTCTCCTGACCCAATTTTTAATTTTAATTCCTCCTTTTCCATCATAAGTATTGTAGACATTATCTTGACCACTAGGAAAATCTAGTTCTTGAACTTCTGTATTGGTCATGATATAAGTATTAGTTGACTCTCCAAAGTAAATTCTAGGATTATCAATAGAAATATTGTTTTCTGATATATTCTTAAAACTTTCTAAGTTTTTTATTTTATTTTTTGTATTAATATTCTGTACAGAATAAAATGGTAATCCACCTTCATCTACTTTGTTGACTGGTGATAAAGTAAATCCATAGCCATGAGTATATACTAAATGCTTGTTGACCCAAGTTTTTGCAGGTTCTGGTACTTCTTCATAGTCTAATTCTCGGGCAGCAATTAAAACTTGTTGCTTGACAACTTTAGATAAATTGTCATCTTCTGCTAGCGAGATAGAATAACGATCAATATCCGCATCGTTAAATTTATAATAAAGACGAAGTTGTTGTAGTTGGCGATTGGTTTGTAATAAAGGACGAGGATCCCATAAACGTATATTATTAATGGTAAGACGATTTTCGTCTAAGAATTTTTCAGTTAAGTTTCCAGTTCCATGAAAAGTTTTAATTTTTATTTTATCAAGATTAAAAGCTCGGCGAGTTGAAGCAATATTGCGTTTTATATATGGTATTTCTTGAGCTAACTCATTAGGTTCTACAATTAAGCTTTGTACAATTTCTTGGCCAAGCCAAGTAATAGGTAAAATAGCTACATATATAAATAATGGAGAATAATAAAAAATACTTTTTACGTCATTTTTGATTCCTCGAAGTAATAGTATTAGAGAAATAATAATTGCTATGACTGCTGTCAGTGTATAAATAGGAATAAGAAAATAGATATCTGTATAACTAGCTCCAAAAACAACTCCTCTAGTGGAATACAGTAATTCGTATCTGGCTAACCAATTATGAAATGCAACATCTAATGTGAATAAACCACTTAAAATAAATATATGACGTAATTGTTCCTGAGAGAATCCTGGAAATTGACCGTGTCCTAGACTGTTAGCAGCTGTAACATAAGTCAAGATTACGTAAATCAATCCAAATAAGAATAAACCACCTAACCAGAAATCAATTAGTTTCCAAAATGGAAAGCTAAAAATATAAAAACTAATATCTTTGCCAAACTGAGGATCAGCTTCACCAAAAGGGGTAGAGTATAAATATTGTAAAACTCGAGACCAATTACTCGATAGCGTTAGACCTAATGTAAGACTAAAAATTAAAGATGTGATTTGAGAACAAAGTCTGATGTTGAATAAAATTAAACATATTATTCCTCCAACAAAACATATCTTCCATAGTTGATTTACTTCTTGAAGAATAAATTTAAAATTAAAATCTAAAAAAGATAGGGAAGGTATTGCTGGTATCTTATCTTGTAAAGGAAAGTTAGATATCCAAGAACTATAAGCAACTTCACCGTAATATAAGAGCATTAATCCTACCATTACCCCCAATCCCATAACAATAAAAATTAAATAGAATAATCTTATTGAAGGATAGTTCTCTAACTGTATAGATTTGGACTTCTTTTTGAGTCGTGCATTATGGTTTTGAACAAAATTACTCCACTTATAACGTTCTGCCCGATTTAAATTTACAAACAAAAACCATACAGAGCAGCTGCTGACAAATATTAACAAGCCTAGTTTCCAAAAAAGTTGCTTAAAAAAAGCTTCTAGATAGCCAACTTCTTCAAACCAAAATTTTTCTACAATAATGTAAGAAAATAATTCACAAAAGCATCCAATAACTAGTAGAGATAAACTAAGTTGAATAAAAAAACGTTTTGAAAACTTTAGCATTGTGTAAAGATCAGAATTTTAAATATAAGAAATGAAAACCACAAAAGTAAATATTAATGTCTTCACATAAGATTTTATTACTCATGTTTTAATTTGTAGTGCTAATTTTTGTAAACATTGTATTGTTATCTGATTGGTTATAGTTTCTATAAAAATTAATATTTTATGATTATTATTTATTAGTTGTTTAATCTGTTATAAACTTGATAAATTCAGAAAATAAGGTACTTGCAAAGTTTAATTAATACATAATATATAAGTAAAGAAATATCTTATATATTAATTCTTAAGAGCTTGGAATATTAGAATAGTATTTTGTGAAATGAGTTATATGTAACTATACATTTTGATCAATTATAAAAATATATGAAAAAGTTTTCTACTTTTAAAAATAGAAAACTTTTTGATAAGATATAATTTATTCTTTTAACAGTTTTATACTAATTTTTTGATGGTATAAAAATAAGTTAAAAAAAATTAGTGCAATAAAGCTAAAGCATCTTGAATCGTTTTATTATAGATTATTCGTCCTGCTGTAGTACGAATAAATTGAGAAAGAATTTCTCCATTTAATTCTCTGACTTTGCGTTCTCTGTAATACTTAATTATACTGCCATCTTCAGATGTTTCTGTTTTTATTACTTCTTTATCTGGTTTATCCGTAACAATCTCTTCATAAGGATCTTCACAACGGAGCCAAACATAAGCATGTAAATCAATATTGCCTTGTTCGTAAGCTTTGATAGCATCTTCGAAATTAGCAAAGTATCTTCCTCCTCCTTTTTGAGCTTCAGGATTTTCTGCTGTAAGATAATAACATCCGAGAACCATATCTTGCGAAGGAGCAACTATCGGAGCTCCTGTTGCTGGAGATAAAATATTATGGCAAGCTAACATTAATAATCTTGCTTCTGCTTGAGATTCTAAAGATAAAGGAACATGGACTGCCATTTGATCACCATCGAAGTCAGCATTAAATGCTGGACAAACTAAGGGATGCAATTGAATAGCTCTTCCTTCAACTAAAATTGGCTCAAATGCTTGAATTCCCAGACGATGTAAAGTAGGAGCACGATTGAGCAAAACAGGATGTCCAGTGATTACTTCTTCTAGGACATTCCAAATGCTAGAATCACCCTTAATGATAAGCTTTTTAGCAGCTTTAATGTTATTTACTAGTCCTAAACGAATTAAACGATGAATTACGAAAGGTTGAAATAACTCAATAGCCATCTCACGAGGTAGTCCACATTGATAAATCTTTAATTTTGGTCCTACTACAATTACAGAACGGCCAGAATAGTCAACCCTTTTCCCTAAAAGATTTTGGCGGAAACGACCTTGCTTCCCTTCAATGATGTCAGACAGAGATTTAAGTGGTCTATTATTTGCTCCTACTACCGTACGACCCCTTCTTCCATTATCAATTAAAGCATCAACTGCTTCTTGCAGCATTCGCTTTTCATTTCGAACAATAATTTCTGGAGCTAGAATCTCTTGGAGTCTCGCCAAGCGATTATTGCGGTTAATAACTCTTCGATACAAATCATTTAAATCAGATGTGGCAAAACGCCCTCCATCTAATTGAACCATAGGACGAAGATCCGGAGGAATTACTGGAATTACTTCTAGAACCATCCATTCAGACAATGATCCAGTAGCGATAAAATTATCTATTACTCGTAGACGCTTAATTAATTTAGCTCTTTTTTGTCCTTTACTTTGAGTAATTTCTTCTCGTAATTTTTCCGCTATTTCTTCTAGATCCATTTCCTGCAGCAATCGATGAATAGCTTCCGCTCCGATACCAACTTCTATTCCATATAAATCTGAATCTTCAGCATAAATTTGATCTTCAATTTCGATCCACTGTTCTTCAGTTAATAATTGCTTGTACTGGAGATTACTAGCATTACCAGGATCTAGTACTACATAAGCGTTAAAGTAGACAATTTGTTCTACATCCTTTAAAGCCATATCAAGCAAAATGCTCATATAACTAGGAATTCCTTTTAAGTACCATACATGTGTAACAGGAGCAGCTAATTTTATAAACCCCATGCGATGTCGGCGAACACGTGATTCTGTAACTTCAACTCCACAACGTTCACAAACAATACCACGATGACGAACTCTTTTATATTTGCCACACCAGCATTCCCAGTCCTTTGAAGGACCAAAAATCCGTTCACAAAATAGTCCATCCATCTCTGGTTTCAAAGTTCTGTAATTGATGGTTTCAGGTTTTGTTACTTCTCCAACAGTGGTACCATTTGGAAGAATTCTTTCTCCCCACTGACGAATACGTTCTGGAGAAGCTAATCCAATTTTGACATAGTCAAATCTTGTATCTTGTGCTGGTTTCATATTTGATGATTTTAAAAATATAAAATTTTTTTCTTATCTCTACTAATTACTGTATAGCTAATTTTGTAGAAGATTTAGTAATGTGGTGAAAGAACTCAATAGCAGTTAAAGGTAAAGTCGAGACTTTAAAGTAAAATAATGAGTATTAATTTTTGTATTTAACACAATGACGTTTTTTACTTTTATTTTGAGTGTATGATTCTAAAAATCTTGGAAATAATTAGTCTTTATACTAAAGGATCTTAATATTAATTGTAGTTTTTATTAAAAACCTCCGTTTTGAGTTTATTCTTTAAAATATCTACCAAGGATAATACACATTAGGCGCCAAATTAAATTGGCACTCTATCATACATTTTTTTAGGTTTTAGAGCAATATATTAAATATAAGTAAACAATTAATATTTTTAATTATAAATATAACTTATAAACTAAATCAATGTTAATAATTTGAGATTACAACATATAAATATCTGATAAGATTTTAGAATTAGTCACTTTCAGTTACTTTATTCTAAAACTCTAATGAGACAATTAATTTAGAATTGTTATTTTTATGATTTAACTGAAAACATAAAAAAATCAATGGTTTTGAGTTTTCAGTATATTTACACCATGAGAAGTGCCTATACGGGTTACTCCTAATCTAACTAGCTCTAAAGCCTGTTTAAAAGTACGAACACCCCCAGAAGCTTTTATCCCAATTTTACGATTACAAATTTTATACAAATATTCAATATCAACTTTTGTAATTCCTCCAAACCATCCAGTATTAGTCTCTAAATATTTAGCTCCTGCATCTACACAAATTTCAACAGCTAATTCTTTTTCTGCATTTGTTAATAAATTACTTTCTAAAACTATTTTGATGGTTTTTTTCGTAGTTTCACATATTGATGATATTTCATCATAAATAAACTTCGAATTACCTGCTTTTAATTCTCCGATATTTATCATAACATTTAGTTCTTTAGCACCATTATCCATCGCTTCTTGCGCTTCATAAAGTTTAACAGATGAAGTAGTAGCCCCTGAAGGAAATCCAATCACTGTACATACAGAAGTATTAGTTCCATGAAGTAAACAGACTGCCTGGGGAACAAAATGAGGATATACACATACGCTAGGAAATTGAAAATATTGAGCTTCATCGCATAATATTTCTATATCTTTGTAAGTTGAATTAGGATTGAGTGAGGAATGCTCGATATAGTTAACAATGTCAATATTTGGTTCAGATTTCATATCTTTATTTCTGTAACAATTTACTAGTTTAATTATTTAGATTATGAGTTAAAAAAGTATTTGCTTAATAAGACGCAAAAATGAAACTTATTACCAAATTAGTTTTTTAGAAAATTTTTATTTACACTAAATTAAATACAATATCTTATACTTCAAAATACTAGAAAACTATAGCTAAATATAATTTTCATTAGCGCTTTTACTGATTAGTACTGTTTTTAGATTTTCTGCAGGGATTTCTTAAATTTTAATAGGTATACTAGAGGTAACACCAAATACGTTGAATTATCTAATCTAGATTAGATACAATCATCATTTTTATGAATTCTAAGATTAATGAAAACTATTTGTTGCAAATGCTTTTATAGAGTATTTAAATACTGAAAATAAGAAAAGTTAAGTTGGTTGCTATTAAATATTAGGCTTATTGGAGCTGGTATCAACATATCAGATGTTATAAACGAGCGTGCAATCATTATAACTAAGGAAATAACGAAAATGAGAAGAATTAAGAAAGGAGCTATATATTCTCGAAAAAATTGCATAAAAAATTTGAATCTTATTATATTACCAAATTATATCAGATATTTTTTCAACCAATTAAAAAAATATCTGACAACTAGTATTGACTAGTAATAAATGTGATAAAAATCGTGAGAAATACTATTCTAAGAAATTATTTCTATGCTTGTATTGAAATAAGTACTTATAGCAATCAATTAGTGGTATAACTTGAATCTTTTATGGGTAACCATACTACGAACTGTGTTCCTTTATTGTTTTGAAAATCAACTGGGCTTAATAGTTCAATAACTCCATTCATTCTGTCAACTAATTCTTTAACAATTGACAATCCCAAACCATTACCCATAATATTTTCCTGCGTTTCTGCTCCCCTATAATGTCGCTTAAAAATATATGGTTGGTCTTTAGCAGGAATTCCTAAGCCTGTATCTTGTATACAAATTCCTTGATATTGTTTATTGTCGATAAATTTAAACAAGTCTAATTTAATATCCACTTTTCCAAATGCAGGAGTATATTTAATACTATTATCAATTAAATTACTAATTACTTCTCTTAATCCAAAGATATTAGCTAAAACTGGCTGTAAATACTTAGAAGTCTCTATCTGTATGATTATGTTTTTATTTTGCGCAATAGGTCTCATAGAAATCAAGATATCTTCTAATATTTCTGATATATAAATTTCATGTAATTCTAAAGATTGTGAAGGTAGTAAAGGAGACAATGAATTGTTAGAAGCATTAATAAAGCTAGAGTTTAGAGGAATAGTTTCTAAACCTGCATTTATTGAAATCTGATTAGTTTCAAATTCTTGGATTAAATCTTGTAAATGCTCTCCTTCTCTAACTATATTTTTAACTACAGCAAGGCTTTGTTCATCGGATACTAAACGTTTAAGTAATAATTTGCCAAAAATTTTTAGAGCTGTTAATGGGTTTCTTAGTTGATGGAATAAGTTTTCAAGCCGATCATATTCCTGTTTATGTAATATCTTTTGTTGATGTAACTGTTTCTTAGAAAACGCCTGACGTTGATCTAATGAACGTGCTATGGCTAATGTATTCGCTATCTTTTTTATTTGAGTTAATTCATCTTGCTTCCAAGGATAATTAAATCTCCTTGTAACTAAAACTCCTAGAACAAGTCCTTCGTATACTAAAGGAAATCCTACTTGATAAGGTTCTGATGTAAAAAGGTTACTATTATTTGAAGTGGACAAGTTTTCAAAAATAGATGATAAAGATCCTTTAAAAATTGGTATGGCAGCAATTTCTTTTTCTTTAATAAAATCAATATGATTAGCAAAAGTTTTTCTAGTTGTTCCACTGGCTGGATAAACAACTATTGGTATAAGATTTATCTGTTGATTATCTTTTTCTGAAGTCAAATATACAGCACTCCATTCCGCTTGTAGAATTTTAGCTAAAAGAGTGATTTGTGATTGACACAAAGAAATAAAATCTGAACTCGGATAAGAAATTTTTGCTGTAGCAGAGAACATATTTTATTAAGTTTTATCAAGAAGTAAAAATTTGTAGCCTAAAAATTAAATGAATTTGTTTTTAATTAAAAAAACATTGTTATAGTAATAATCATAATTTGAATTGCAAGAATTTACAATTTAAGTAATAAATGCTTGATCTTTTAAAATTAAACAGATATAATTGCTTCGGATTTTGTAGCTATGACTACAGTCTATGTAGTCAAAATAGGAGGTAAAAGGGTTGGCAAGAAAGCGCAAACGTAAAAGTCGCCGTCGCCAAGAGGGTCGAAAAATTCTTGAACTTGTACCCCAATATAATATTGAAAGTGGTGAAGACAAGCCAGTAACTGCTGCTAGAAAATACATTCATGGAATAGGGATACAAGCGCCTGCTTTACTAGTTGTTAGGCGTAATGAACATACCACTGATAGGTACTTTTGGGCGGAAAAAGGTTTATTTGGTGCTCAGTATGTTGAGGAAAATCATTTTTTATTTCCTAGTTTAAAAGAATTTCAGCCACAAATTCAGAAAATGTCCATGAAAGCTCCAATGGTAGGCTAAATACTTATTTAATTTAGTATGAACAACCGTCGCGAAACTTTTTTTTTAACGTACAGAAAAATTTTATTTGTTGATTTCCTCTTCTAATTACTTAGCTGTAAAGGAAAGGTTTTTTTAAATTTAGCTATTTCATCTCGATGACCAGTTAGGGTAAAACAATTAGATTTTTCTAGTATTTTTTCTGCATGAGACTCGAAGTGTATGAATATTTTTTCAAGCTTACATGCTTTTTTCCAATAAAGTAAGCCTGTTATGGGAGATAAAATTACTAAACTTAGAAATCCAGGAGTTAAAGGCTGATAAAGAAACGATAAGATTAACCCAAAGCATAATAAACCAATCGATGATAAGATGCTTAAAAAGATTGCCAAGAACCAACTAGGGCGAACTGTTCCTTCAAAAATAATTTCATCCTCTTTATTAGAAATAATTTGATAGGACCGATTTTCGAAATAAGATTTAATTTGCTCTATTAATGATATTTTAGAACTCTGCGAAATAAATCTTTCTTTCTCTGTCCGGTCTTTTACCGAGGCACGAATAAAGAAGAACAATCCCACAGTTAGCAGAAGCGTTAGAAAAAAAGTTGAAATTAAAGTAAGGTTGCTCACAAGAATTAAGATGATAGTAACTAAATACTAAACTAGAATAGTTATGTTTTGACTGATTGTAACTTATAAATATATAAACAAATAGTTTTTAGCTTTGCTTATTTAAATAGCTATCCAAGATAGAGATAAATTGTCTAAGTAATTAAGTAAAGTTATTTAAGGTCTTAAAACAAAAATTTGTTTATTTAAGAGTATTTTCTCTCATTATAACTTTCAAAAAATATAATAAACGCCCTCTTAAAGTATAGATTTTTTGAATTATCTAAATTTTTCCAAAAATACTTACGACCGTATTGCAATGAAATTTAATCATAGGTATGCTTTCAGATTTTATCTGGAAAAAGTTGTTTGTGGTTTTTGTTACTTAATATTAAGGGAAAAAGTGATGACCATAAGTAGAAATTCATGAGTTGTTTTAACTACTAATATATATATATCTTTAAAAAGATATCTCCAAACTTATTGAAAATCAAAATATTTCTTAAAGTCCGAGAATTTTTTGTTATTAACATGTTCATGTTGATTTATTCCTCATTTATTCCAATTTGGATAGAATTAAATATGGAGTTATTAAGTTTGAGTAATATAATTAAGCTTAATACATGGATAAGCCAGTGTGAAATCACTAGGCTCCAAGTAATAGAAACTAAGGCACTTGCAAATGCGAGGACTCCAAAAATATCATTGTTAGTACGTTGGTACCGTAAGATGCTTCCTATTGAAATTATAAAAAACAGAAGTGGAAAAACATAAAATATCATAGACAATTACCTTCCAATCTCTTAAATAGTTCAACATCTATAAGAAATAGTTTTTTCTAGTTTAGATGTTAGAGCATACTTTACTTATGCTTTAACAATAGCATTATCTTGCATGAGATTCTAGTAATATAAACTATTTAATTGAGATGTCGTAAAAAATCTTCGTATAAACTTAGATCTAAACAGGTTATATTAATTTACGATAACTTTTGAAATATAATTCAATCAAGAAACTGTTTAATTTATATTTCTTTATAGACAAATAGTTATTAAGATTGCTTGATAAAATAGTTTTTATTATTTGGTTATATCAAAAAAAGTAAAATTTACTACCAATTTTTAAAATTATTGATACTTACAAAAATTATTAAAACAATCATTTGGTTTCTATTAAAGAGGAACTAACAATGGAAATTATTAGTCTAGTCAAAAGCGTCTATATATTCATTTTTTAAAATTAATTTCACTAGGTCAAGACTACAAAAATTTCAGAAAAATCTGATATAGTGCGCAAGTTATCTTAGGATTCTTTAATAAAAGCTATTGAGTATTTTATCAAGTAATTGAAATACATAAATTTATAAAACATGAGGATATTTTTATGAAATCATTAGTTCGCTGGGGAACAACTATGAGTTTGATAGCAAGCACTTTATTAACATCTTGGCTAGGGAAAGTGCCCAAAGTATTAGCTTTACCTGAAGCTGATATCATTAAACTATTACAAGCAGTTCCTGTTTTTACTATTACTACAGAAGAAGGAGGACCTCTTGTTGCAACTGTGGAAAATAATCAAAAAGTAACACAAGTTTTTATGAGTTTACAAGATGCTGATGGCTTTTTAGATAAGCTTCGTCAACATCAGCCAGACGTGGGAAATAAAGTAAAAGTACAACCTGTTTCCTTAGGAGAAATATATCGTTTTGCCTTAGCTAATAACAATGATACAAAGAAAGAATCTCTTCAATTCATTTATGTTCCTATGAAAAGTGCAGTAAATTCTGCGAAAAAACTTTTAGATACTAGAGGCCAAGAATATAAAGGTGGAGTTCCTCTATTTATTCTGAGAGGTGGTCCTGAAAATAGTATGTTAACTATTCAACAAAACGAACAAGAAGTCATTCCTCTTTTCTTTGAAGAAGCTCCTATCCAAGCTATTACGGAAAAAATGAAAATAGATCAGCCTAACATTGCTCAAACAATAAAAATTGAAGTAGTCCCCTTAGAGAATGTAATTGGATTATTACAATCTAAAGATGATGAGGCATTAAAACAAATACAATTAGTTCCATCTCAAGAAACTATTCAGTTTATTCAGAATAAAATTAAATTACAACAAGCTCAGGAAAGCTAAGATATCTAGTTACTGACTGTCGACATTCGAGATCTTTTAAAATTTAGAAATCTTGAATGTCAATATACAATAGATTATATTTGTTATTTAGTTATTTATACGAATATGGAGCAAATAGTAGTTTGCTAACATACGCGCAACATAATACATAGAGCTAAAAAGAGTAAAAAATCATAATGTTAGAAGCTAGATTTTCTAGTATGAGGATGTTTCTGATGTTTTTAAAGAATTAAATAAACTTGACTGAATTTCAAATAGAATTGAAATAAAAGTATTTTCATGTAAAAATTACCATAATTACTAATATGTTTTCTCTGTCTTAAAATTTAGAAAATATAAATACTTAAAGCTAACTTTGACTGATACTGAAAAAGTAATGGTTAATTATTAACTTAGTTTCTAAGAATATGAAAAAAGACTTAAAATATTTAAGAACTTTCTATTAATTTCTTTAGACTAAAGAGATAAAAAGTAATATTAATAACTAATTAGCTATTTATACTTATAGTCACTGATTAAATTTACAATATTTATATTCTAAAAAATAATTATGGGAAAATTTGGAACGAAAGAATTAATAAATAGACAGTTACTGTACCTGAAGAAAAATAATAAACTGAAGCTTTTAGGACATATTCTTACCTCACTATCCTTAAGTGCAATCTCTTTAAACACTATTCTTCCAGTATATGCACGTATATCTGAAGAATTAATTAGCTGTGACATATTGGTTGTAGGCGCTGGATTGTCAGGATCTGCTGCTGCTTATGAAGGTTTACTGGCTGGAAAGACTGTTTGTTTAACTGAATTGACTGATTGGGTAGGAGGACAAATCTCTTCACAAGGTAATTCAGCTTTTGATGAAGGAAAACAACAGAGATCATTGCAACACTTTCCTCGAGGATATAATATTTTGCGAAATAATATTGCTCGTTTCTATAATCGACAAAACCCTGGAGAATGTTGGGTTAGCGAGAGCTGCTTTCTACCATCTCATGGTCATCAGTTACTATATAAACAATTACAGAAAGCTCAAAAAGTTGGTAATGGAACTTTGAAGTGGTTTCCTTCAACTGTTATTAAGGAAATAAAACTGAGTGAAGATAACAAATTAATAAAAAGCGCTGTTGCTATTCAACATAGTCCTACTAATCCTAGTATTCACCTTTATGAAAAGCCTCTTTCTCAAATTATCCAAGATGCTTATAGTTATAAAGATTCCAAACGTTTAAAAAAAAGAATTATTCGCTTTCAAGCAAAATCTCAAGAAGAAAACTCTGCCAATTGGTTTGTAATAGAAGCAACTGAAACAGGAGAGTTAATTGCTTTAGCGGACATTCCATATCATCTAGGATTAGATCCTCTAGATCATCATAACCCATCATCTCCAACAAAAAATGGAGATCCTTATTGTGTACAAGGTTTTACTTATCCTTTTGCAATGGAAAGAATGGCTAGTCCTCAGGCTCAGAATAAACCATTGTTCTATGATAAATACAAACCCTATTATGGATATGATAATGACCGTAGATTAGCCCATTTTGACTTAGTGTTTACCTATCGAAGAATTTGGAGTCCTCGTAAAGGAAGATTAGTAAAAACTGGACCTCTTAAAGTTAATGAGTCTAGCCCTGGAGATATCTCTATGCAAAATTGGCTCTGGGGGAATGATTATCGTCCAGGAACATCCCAAGATAACCTTGTATACACTCGTGAACAGTTAAAAGAAAATGGGCAATTAGAAAAGGGTAAATGGGAGGGAGGCTTACGTACAGAAACTTTAAGAAAAGGAGAAGAATTATCTTTAGGATTTTATTACTGGCTAGTAGCAGGAAATACTGATTCTCGTTTAGGTAATAATGTTAAAAAACCATCTCCTAATCATCAGCTATTGAGTGGTCATAGCTCTCCTATGGGAACTATGCACGGACTATCTAAATATCCTTATATTAGAGAAGGAAGACGCATTATCGGAAGACCATCTTATGATCATCCAAACGGATTTTCTGTAAATGAAATCGATATTTCGACTAAAGATTATTGGAATAATTTTTATCGTACTTCTTTACCTCGACCAATGTACCAAAGAGTATGGTCAACTATTGCTAATTTAGAATCAAGAATAATGACACTGAGTAACCGTCCTTCGTATTTAGTTACTAGGCGCACCCATGCAACAATATATCCAGATTCTGTTGGTGTTACTCAATATATGATTGATTTTCATCCATGTATGGCTTTATCTCCTCCAGAAAAGCCTGGAAACCTTGAAAGAAGGGAGGTTCGTGTAGCTCATGGCTCAGCACATCCAGCACAAATTCCTTTAAGATCCATGATTCCTCAAAAAATAGATAACTTAATTGTTTCTGGGAAAAATATAGCTACTAGTCATATTGCAGCAGCAGCTTATAGGGTACATGGATTTGAGTGGTCAGTAGGAGCAGCAGCTGGTACATTAGCTAGTTTTTCCTTAGAAAAGGGTATCCTACCTTATGAGTTGATAGATAATTTACCCAAACAAGAATCTGAATTACAGGAATTTCGTCAAAGATTAGAAAACAATGGTAATCCTACTACTTTTCCTCAAGCTATGATGTTTAGTTATTTGCAAAGCAATTAACCTAGATAGTTCTCGTTAAGATCTTTTAAAAGATAATTTCAGACCTAAACATAAGATTTGGAGTTAATATGTTTAAATCTGAGATTATTTTTAATATAAATAAATTAAGTATACTTTGCTTCTTATTTATTCTAAAAAAGAAGCAAAGCAATATATCTATAGCTTAATTCCTAAAACTTGAGTATGAGCTCCTCTCGCTTGCGTAACACCAATAGTTCTTTGAGATGCTTCAATCATTGGACGGCGTAAACTTACAACAATAAATTGAGCTTTCTGTGCTTGTTTATGTATCATTTGAGATAATCTTTCAACATTTGCCCCATCTAAAAACATATCAACTTCATCAAAAGCATAAAATGGTGATGGACGATATTGTTGTAAAGAAAAAATAAAACTTAATGCTGTTAATGATTTTTCTCCTCCTGACATTGAACTTAAACGTTGTACAGGCTTGCCTTTTGGGTGCGCAACAAGGTTTAGACCACCTTTAAATGGATCTTCTTCATCATCTAATTGTAAATGTCCATCACCCTGTGATAAGGTGGCAAAAATTTTCTTGAAATTATCATTAACTGTATCAAAAGATTCTTTGAATGAACGTAACCTTAAAGTCGTAAAGTTCTCAATTCTTAATAGTAATTCTGTTCTTTCCTCTTCAATGATAACTAGTTTATTTGTAAGTTCATTAAGTCTTTCTTGAACTTTTGCATACTCTTCTAGCGCAAGCATATTTACAGGTTCCATTGACTCTAAATATTTTTGTTTTTTATATATTTCTTTCTGTAATTTTTCAGTATGAGACAATAAATCATCCAAGCTTTCATTTAGTTCAGACAACCAAGATACTTCTGGCAGTGGATCTGGTAGATTTGATTTAACTATTTCTTCCTCTTTTTCAAGAATAGATAATGTTTTTTGTCTTTCCTTTTGTTTAGTTTGTAATTTCTCTAGTGTCCATATGTTAGACTGATACTCTTTTTCAAGAATTTTACACTTTTCCTCTAAACAGTCACGTTTTGTTTTGGTATCATGTAGCGTCCGATTTAATTGTTCTAATGAAACTTCTAAGCTTTCAATCTCAATCGAAAGCTTATGAATTTTGTCTTTAATATCTATTTGTTGATTCTCTATATCTAAAATATGTTGCTGATTCAATTTCACTTTTAATTCATCTTCATGAATTTTGTGCTTCATACTAGTTATCTGATTCCTAATTTCCTGAAACTTTTCTTTGCCTCTGCTTAACTCTACTTCTCGGTCTTGTAAATGATTTTCTTGATCTTTTATTAAAACTTGAATTTCTTGCCATTCGCTATGGGAGTGAGTTTTTTCTATATTTTTAATTTGTTTTTGTTTCTCTGATAACTCTTCTTCCAGTAAGAAACTTGTGTTCTTGATATCTGTTAGCTCATTTTCTAAATTTTTTTCTTCTTCTTTATGGTTAGATATTTTAAATTCTAAATCTTTTCTATATTTTTTAAGTTTCTCTATTTCTTTTATAACTTGTTGGTGCTTTAACTGTTGTTCTCTTTCTAGCTGCTGCGCTTTTATCAATTTGTCAGATAAATATTTAATTTTTTTTGCCCCAATTTGTATGTTTTCCTCGTTTTTAAATACAAGGTTTTCTATGTCTATTAGTCTTTGCTTGAATATTTTTATTTCCTCTGGTTCTCCTTGGTTTAAAATTCCAAAACGTATCGAGGATCTTTGAGGTTTACTCCCACCTGTCATAGCTCCACTAGCCTCTAACAAATCTCCATCTAAAGTAACAATACGCTGTTTACCTAAACATTTCTTGGCATAGTCTATAGTTTCGAAAACAGCTGTATTATTAAAAATATATGAAAAAACTTTTTCATATTCTGGATTACATATTACTAGCTCAACTGCTAATCCAATAAAACCAGGAGTATTCTTTAGGTTATGATTACCTTGTTGGGAATAAGATCTAATTTTGGTTAACGGTAAGAAAGTCGCTCTCCCAGCTTTTGCTTTTTTTAATATATTAATTCCAGCAATAGCAATAGTGTCATTTTCAACTACAACATGCCCTAAACGTGAACCTGCTGCAATTTCTAATGCTAATTGGTAACGTGTATCAACTTGTCCTAATTCGGCTACTAGACCACATACGCCAGATAAATCTGAATTTAAAATAAATTTGGAAGCATAAGTTCCTTGAATTTCTTGCTTTGCTTGCCTAGATGCCTCTAAACGATCTACTTGTCTTTGTTTTTCTCTATACTCTTTATTTAACCGCAACTGAGTCTCTTCTTTAATGTTGTGATCCCGTTTTTCTATATCTAATATTTTAATAATATTTTGCGTTTCTTCTGTATCAGAACTTGATAGTTTTTCTAACTCCTTATGTTGGAGATATATTTCTTCTTCGGATTCTTTTAATTGTTCCTCTTCTTTCTCTAAGTTATTTAATATCTGCTGATAACGCTCAGTTAGCTTAGCTTTTTGTGCTAATTGAGGATTTAGTTTATTTTGTAAGGAAGCGATTTTTATATTCAGATTTCCTTGTTCTTTTATCCAAGAATCAGATGTTTCTGCAATTATTGAGGCTTGCTTTCTTACCTTCTGTAGAGTGTTGTAACTTCTTGATTTTTGTTCCTTAAGCAAAGGCAAAAGATCTTGTTGTAATTTATTGCTGTTTTGGTTAAGTACAGCTAGCTCCCTTTCTCTTTGAAGAATAATTTTTGCTATTTCTTTTTCTTCTAGCCTGATTGTCTCAATTGTACAAAAAGACTCTTTTTTTTGCTTTTGTAACTGATAAAGCTGTGCTTTATATGTAGCAAGATTAGACGCAATAATTAATCGTTCATCTTCTCCCAAAGCTTTAACTTGAAAATTCAAGCTTTTAAGATCAACATTTATTTTACCCAATCTAGTTTTCAAATCTAAGTTAATTTCAGTCAGATTTTTCTCTGATTCTTCGTCGTTTAACTTTTGTATTTTAAGATTAGAAATTTTCTTTAACAAAGATTTCCACAATAAAATCGCTTCCCATTCTTTTCTTTTAGAAATTTCTTGTTTAAGTTTTTGATATTTCTCAGCTTTTATTCTGTCAGCTGCTAAACGTTCTAATGATTTTTCTAATTCGACTTGTATAATCTTACAGCGTTCTTCCCTATCCCTAACTTCTTCCAAAGTTTCTTTTGTTTTATTGATTTTTCGATCAAATTCTGCTACCCCAGCAAGTTCGTCAATAATAATTCGCCTTTCTTTAGAGTTCATACTAATAATGTTAGTAACATCTCCTTGCAGAACGACATTATATCCTTCAGGATAAATACGAAAGCGATTTAATTCCTCATGAAGCTCATTAACATTACAGGATCTTTCATTAATATAATAATTAGAAGAATAACTTCCTCCTTTTGTAACACGTAAGCGTCTTGTCACCTTCCACTCATTCTTATTGGTTGTACTGTCTCCTTTTTGTACTGTTTTTAATGATACTTTTGAACTTGAATAATCAGAAATGTCAAATGTAACAGAAACGTAGGCTTCTCGACTATTACGATTACTGTTACTATGATTGATTAGATCTGGTAATCTTTCAGCTCTTAATCCTTTAGAAGTGGCTAAACCAAGACAAAATAATAATGCATCTAAGATGTTAGATTTACCTGAACCGTTAGGACCAGATACTACGGTAAATCCAGGTAAAAATGGAATAGATGTAGTTCCACCAAAAGATTTAAAATGAGATAGTTCAATGCGCTTAATATGAACCATGGCGCGATAGTAGTAATGCAATCGAAAAAATTAGAAGTAATTTAGATATAATTTTATATATCTAAATTTAAAAGACTCTTTCAAAGATATATAGGTTGCTAATAACTCATAAAAATTGAAAGAACCTTTAAATAATATTTATAAGCTTTTTAAAAAACTTATATTTAACATAAACCATATAAATGATTATAGATGATTTTTCGAACTATTTAGTTTTAGGTCTTTATATTTGTTTGTATAAAAATATATTAACTTTTTATTACTTTTATACCGCTATTTGAAAACTTACTTATAAATAATTCTAGATTAGAATCTTGAAGAGTTTGTTTGATTGAATTCCTGATGTTTTGGGCTTCTTCGTAAGATTGACATAATGTAAATATAGTGGGGCCTGATCCTGACATCATAGTACCTAAACCACCTGCTTTCTTCATGAAAAACTTCAATTCAGTAATTGATAAGTGTTCAGATAACACAGCTTTTTCTAAATCATTATGTAATGATTCTCCAATCTTTTTACCATTTTTATCACCAATAGCATTAACAAGAGATTTAAAGTTATTATTTTCACTGTCATTATCAACTTTTTCATATTTTTCATAATGCTTACCAAATCGCTCTTTATAGTTTTGGTAAGCCCAAGGAGTAGAAATAGAAAAATTTTGATATTTTGCTAAAACTATCCATAGGTTATCTAGACTTTCTATTGATTCTAATATTTCACCTTTTCCTCTAGCGATCGCAGTTCCTCCATTAATACAAAATGGAACATCAGAGCCTAAGCTTGCTGCTAATTCCTGCAATTCAGTTGTATTTAATTTCAGTTTCCACAATAAATTTAATGCTAATAAAACTGCGGCTCCGTCAGTTGATCCTCCTGCTAATCCAGCAGCTACAGGTATACACTTATTAATAACAATATCAATTCCTCCATAATTATCAAAAGATTTGGGGAATTTTTTGATAATTATTTGAGTAGCACGATAAGTAATATTCGTTTCATTTAAAGGAACTAAGGAGTTATTACAATATAGATTAATATCTGTAGTTCCATTAAAGTTTATTCTAATATAATCACTTAATTCAATGCTCTGTAAAACCATTATTAACTCATGATAGTGATCAGCTCTTTCGCCAAGAATTTCTAGAAACAGATTAATCTTAGCTGGAGCAGCTAAGTTACAAATTTTCATATTGTTTGCCCGTAAATAATTTCTAACATAATAATACTAATAAAATTTAGAAATCATGGATTCCTATCCTAAATTATATTTTTATTATTAAATATACCAAAAATACTTTTTCTATCTTTATCTAGTAATTACGATTTGAGTCTCTCTAGCTCGACAATATAAAATTCTCCGATATCCTTATCCCCAATAAAGATAGGCTGATATACAATTTCTCCTTTTATTTTTATTGTTTTTCCTATCTCAGGAATTTCATCAAAGGTTTTTAGGACCCATATTGTTCCAGTTTTATCTTGAAGCTGGTAAGAACTACCATCTAAAAAAATGGCATAATCTACAACTTTTCCTTTGAAATAAGCAACTTTATGAACCAAATTAGTAGTCATTGGTTTCTTATCAAAAACTTTTTGAATGGGAGTAATCGAAGCTTGAAAAAGATTAAAATAGTTTATTATTGTATATCCAATCACTGTTCCTACCACAACAAGTAATAGAATGATAGTATTAACTTTTTTGATATTTAAAATTTTCATTAAGTGACAAGAACTATAAAGTTGTATTGATTATTTTAAAACACTTTATTTAGAAAATAGAACATAATAAAATATTCCTTATTCTTAGTAAAGTTTATATTTTTTGGAACTTAAATACTAGTATAAAAAAAGTTTGGAAAGAATTTAAATAAGATATAAGATTATACATAAGGATAAACTTATATCTATAAAACTTGTCTTTATGTCGAACTCGATACTTTTTTTAGATTAGTAGTTAGCCTATAGATTTTTAGATTAAATTTGAGATATTTAATTAATTTATTTTTAGGAAATCAAAGAAAAAATTAAAATTGGAATGTAATCATAGTTTTAGTTTCATATTTTTCTTAAAATAGTTATCATCATTTATAGATATTTGTGAGGATAAACTGAATTCGATGAATACAATAAGCACACTACCAGGAACACGAGATATTTTGCCAGAAGAAATTGGTTATTGGCAATATGTAGAAGCTGCAATAGCTAAAATTCTTGGTCGTGCAATGTATCATGAAATTCGTTCTCCAATATTTGAAAATACTTCTTTATTTGAAAGAGGGATAGGAGAGGCTACAGATGTAGTAAGTAAAGAAATGTATACCTTTTCTGATCGTAGTGATCGTCTAGTGACACTTCGACCTGAAGGAACTGCAGGAATTGTACGTGCTTACTTACAAAACAATTTATATGCCTTGGGTGGGGTTCAACGTCTTTGGTATTCTGGCCCTATGTTTCGTTATGAAAGGCCACAAGCTGGCCGTCAAAGACAGTTTCATCAAATTGGATTAGAGTTAATTGGGGCGGGAGGTCCTAAAGCAGATGTAGAGGTTATTGCTTTAGCAACAGATATTCTAAAATTTTTAGGATTAAAAAAATTAAAGTTAAATATTAACTCTATAGGCGACCAATGTGATAGAAGTCTTTACCGAGAAGCATTAACCAATTATTTCCTATCTTATAAAGAAGAGTTAGATATTGATTCTCAAAATCGTTTAATGAAGAATCCTTTACGGATTTTAGATAGTAAGAATGAAAAAACTAAAGAAATCAACAAGAATGCTCCCAATATCTTACACTTTCTTAGCAAAGAATCTCAAAAACACTTTGATGAAGTACAGCAATTATTAACAGATTTAAATATCGATTATCATATTAATCCATATCTTGTTAGAGGTTTAGATTACTATACACATACTGCGTTTGAAATTCAGTCTGATGATTTAGGTTCTCAATCTACAGTATGCGGAGGTGGAAGATATGATCGATTAATTGAAGAACTTGGTGGAGTATCAACTCCTGCCGTAGGTTGGGCTATAGGAGTAGAAAGATTAATTATTTTACTTAAACAAATTAAATCCCCTCCTGAACATACTCCTGATATTTATATTATTTCAAAGGGTCAAAAAGCAGAGTCAATTGGGTTGTATTTAGCTCAAAAGTTACGCTATGAAGAATTAGTTGTTGAGCTAGACATGAGTGGAAGTAACTTTGGAAAACAATTTAAAAGAGCAGATCGTAGTAGAGCATATGTTTGTATAGTTATTGGTGAAGAAGAAGCAGAAAATAATACATTACAGCTGAAATGGTTATACACTAAGGAACAGGAGACTATGACTAAATTAAACTTCTTATCCTACATTACAAAATTGAAAAGCCAAATAAATAAACATAAAGAAATAGATTCGAGTCTCACGTAAAAACTGAATTAACTAATAAACAGTGTTACTTTAATTCTTTTACAAAATAATTAAGAACTTTTTTCCGATTTAGATTGTTTTAGCTACAATATTTTCAATATGCTTTATAAGCTATACAGAAAAAAATAATAAATATCTAATGATGTAGAACAGATTAAAAGTTTTTAAAGCTTTTAATCTGTCCTACATCATTAGATATTTATATTAAACCAGTGATATGCAAATTTTAAAAAATTGGATAAATAATGACTTAAAATAGAGTGTAGATAAAAGGTGCTATTACCGAACCTTGCGTAAATACAATTAGTGCCCCTAATACTACTAAAGTGATTATCAAAGGAGCTAACCAAAATTTTTTGCGCTCATTGAGAAAGCCCCAAATATCTCTAATAAATTCAATAAATCCAATCATTAATAAGGCTTCTCCATACTTGTTTTGCTTTTAGGTATACTAAATATACGATAACTTTCGGTTTTAAATTGAAATTTTCTTCTCATTGCATCATATTTAAGAATTTTCACAAGGAACCCCATAGGAGTTACTACCACAAAAAAAATAATTCCTAAAATTAATCTACTGTTGATCCATGAAGCTATTTTTGCAAATAGCATCCATCCTTCATAAATTGGTGAAAGAAGATTTGGAGAAACAATAGAAAAAATAAGAAAAATTCCGCCAATTATCCAGAAAATTACAGAATAGGAATATTCTAGTAGCATGGGAAGAAAAGAACCAAAAAATAGGATAAAAATAACTCCCATTAGTATTCCGAAAGACATTAACTTTTTATTATTCGTTTTTTGATGCATATAATGAAACATACTTTTATTATTTAAAAATTAATCTAATTCAAACTCATTTTGCCAGGATTTATCATTTTTCCATTGGTTTTGATCTACTTTTTTTAGTATATAGTTATTAATTATCAAATAGTCCATCTCGGTCCTCATGAAGCATCGGTAAGCGTCCTCAGGTGTACAAACAATAGGCTCACCTCTTACATTAAAAGATGTATTGATTAAAACTCCACATCCTGTTAGAGCCTCAAATTGTTTAATCAACTTATAATATCTCGAATTTTTCGTAGGATTAACTGTTTGTACCCTAGCTGAGTAATCAACATGAGTAACTGCAGGAATAGTTGATCGAATTGCCTTTAATTTATCTATGCCAAACAAGTTTTCAGTTTTTTCTTGATCATAGACGTGTAGTTCTTTTTTAACTTTAGCGACTAACAGCATATAGTCACTAGATTTTTCCAATTCAAAGTACTTTGAAGTTTTTTCTGTTAATACAGAAGGTGCAAAAGGGCGAAAAGATTCCCTATATTTAATTTTCAGATTCATAATGGACTGCATCTCTCGATTTCGTGGATCACCAAGAATGGAACGATTTCCCAGTGCTCGAGGACCAAACTCCATACGTCCCTGAAACCAGCCTACAACATATCCTTTAGATAGAATTGATGCTACCTCGTTGAGAAGATTATCTTCTTCTATAAAGTAATCATACTTAGCTTTTACGTTATCAAGATACTCTCGGACTTCATCATCATCAAATTGAGGACCTAGATAAGAACCTTGCATCATATCAGAGTTACTTATGTAACGTTGGTTATCAAGATACTGATACCAAACTGCTAATGCGGCACCAACGGCACCACCAGCATCTCCGGCCGCAGGTTGTATCCAAATATTTTTGAATTTTCCTTGCTCAGATATCTTTCCGTTAGCAACACAGTTTAAGGCAACTCCACCAGCCAAACAAAGGTTATCTATCTTTAGTTCTTGGTAAGCTGTGTTAGTTAGCCTCAAAATTACTTCTTCAGTTACTTTTTGAATAGAAGCAGCAATATCCATTTCATGTTGTGTAATTTTATTTTCTGCTTTACGAGGAGGGTGCCCAAAAAGATTAGAAAATTTATTACTAATCATTTTTAATCCCGTTGCATAATTGAAATACTTCATGTTTAGGCGAAAGCTACCATCTGTTTTTATATCGATTAGATTCTCTAAAATTAAATTAAAATATCTTGGTTCTCCATAAGGGGCTAATCCCATTAGCTTATACTCTCCAGAATTAACCTTAAATCCAGTATAGTAAGTAAAAGCAGAATATAATAATCCTAAAGAATGAGGAAAATGAAGTTCCCATTTAGGTGTTATCTTATTCGATTCTCCAAGCCATAAAGATGTTGTTGCCCATTCTCCAACAGCATCTAAACATAAGATTGCTGCATTTTCAAAGGGACTAGGGAAAAAAGCAGAGGCAACGTGTGATTGATGATGTTCTGTAAATAATAGAGGAGGAAGTTGATTAACTTTACAATTATCTAGTCTTGCCAACTCTTTTTTAAGAATTGTTTTTAAGTAAAGTTTTTCCTTTAGCCATACTGTCATGGCAGAAACGAAAGAATAGAATCCTTGAGGAGCATATGCTATGTAAGTTTCTAAAAGACGCTCAAAAGTTATTAAAGGCTTCTCGTAAAAAACAATATAATCTAATTTTCTCAGAGGTATTTTTGCTTCTTCTAATACATAAGCAATAGCATTTTTAGGAAATGTTGCATCATGTTTTTTACGAGTAAATCTTTCTTCTTGTGCAGCAGCAATAATACTACCTGACTTTACCAAAGCCGCTGCACTATCGTGGTAGTAAGCAGAAATTCCTAAAATGTTCATTTTAAATTTAGTTCCTCACCTTAATTTGATAAAACATAACTCATTGCAAAAAATTTTAGATTATATAAAATTCTAATATTTTAATTAATCGACGAACCATAGCTTTAATTTAAAAAAATAAATTTTAAATACAATTATTTTTTATTTAAAATAATATTGACATTGTTCAAATATAACCTAATCTTTCTTCTTAAATAACCGAAATTATTAAAATAGAGGAAATATTTTGTTTAATTATAATTTTTTATACAAATTAAAATATAATTAATTTATTACACAAACCTTCAAAATATTTTTTTATTTAGGTTTGTTTTTAGAAATATATTAACTAGTAATTAAGTAGAAAAACCATAGCATATATAAGATTGAAATATATCATTTCAAAAGAGTTAGATTTTATCTAACAATATAGAATTTTAAAAAGACGTAATCGTTTGGTCCATAAAATATAAAATGATTCTTAAAAAAAAATCTAGCAATGGAGAACATAATCAAATTTTGTATAAATAGAGGACAATAAAAAATATTCTTAGTTTTTGTTATTTGGGTATTCAATCTTTTCAATCCTATTAAAGATTAATATAATAATATTTAATATTTCAATTTAAATTTTAGATGCGAACTCATTACTGTAATCAATTAGGTACGATAGATCTTGATACGATTGTTACTCTTTTCGGATGGGTTGATCGCCGTCGAGATCATGGAGGAGTTATTTTTATTGATTTGCGAGACCATACTGGTATTATTCAGATCGTCAGTGACCCAAAACATGATTCCCTATCTTATAAAACTGCCGAGAGATTGCGTAACGAATATGTTATTAAGATTATAGGTAGAGTTAGTCGGCGTCCTTCAGAATCTTTGAATTCGAAAATTAAGACTGGAGAATTTGAAATATATGCAGATTCTATTGAGATACTTAACGGAGTTACTAAACAGCTTCCCTTTAGTATTTCAGGTTTAGACGAAGAGTTGATAAAAGAAGAAACTCGTCTTAAATATCGTTACTTAGATTTAAGACGAGAAAAAATGTTAAAGAATTTACAGTTACGCCACAAAGTAATAAAGACAATACGTCACTATCTAGAAGATAACCAAAACTTTATGGAAGTAGAAACTCCTATTTTGACCAGATCTACACCTGAGGGAGCACGAGATTATTTGGTTCCTTCTAGAGTTAGTTCTGGACAATGGTATGCTTTACCTCAATCTCCCCAGTTGTTCAAACAGATGCTTATGGTATCAGGTTGTGATCGTTACTATCAGATAGCAAGATGCTTTCGTGATGAAGATTTAAGAGCTGATCGACAGCCAGAATTTACGCAACTAGACATGGAAATGAGTTTTATGTCTGAAGAGGAGATATTAGACTTAAATGAAGGTTTAATTTGTCATATATTCAAAACTATTAAAAATGTAGAACTATCTCGTCCTTTTCCTCGTTTAACATATCAACATGCTATGGAAAAATACGGGACAGACTGTCCAGATACTCGCTTTGATTTAACTTTAGTTGATGTATCTGAAATATTCCAAGATAGTGAATTTAAAGTATTTTCAGAAGCAGTTAGGAATTTAGGGAGCATAAAAGTTTTGCCTATCCCTGAAGGAAATAATATTATCTCTAATGTCCGAATTAAGTCAGGTGGGGACTTGTTTCAAGAGGTAATAGAAGTAGGCGGGAAAGGAATCATTTATATTCGAGTAAAAGAAGATTATAAAATAGAAGCTATTGGAGCCGTAAAAGACAATTTAACTGATGAGCAAAAAAAAGTTTTATTAGAGAAAACAGGTGCTAAGCCTGGCCATCTATTATTAATTAGTGCCGGAAGCACAGTAATGGTTAATAAATCTTTATCCCGTTTAAGATTAATAATTGGGAAACAAATGAATCTTATTAATAAAAATAAAATGAATTTATTGTGGGTTACAGAGTTTCCGTTATTTGAATGGAATTCTGATGAACAACGCTTAGAATCATTACATCATCCATTTACTTGTCCTAATTTGTCAGACTTAGAAAATCTGCCTACAGCTAGAGCACAAGCTTATGATTTGATATTTAATGGGATAGAAGTTGGTGGTGGAAGTTTAAGGATTTATAAAAGGGATCTTCAAGAAAATATATTTAAAGCTATTGGTTTATCGAAAGAGGAAATTCATAATAAATTTCAATTTATATTAGATGCTTTTGAATATGGAGCCCCTCCTCATGGAGGAATAGCTTATGGACTAGACCGGTTAGTAATGTTATTGGCAGAAGAAGACTCTATTCGTGATGTCATAGCATTTCCAAAAACTCAACAAGCAAGCTGTCTACTTACAGATTCTCCTTCTTTTGTAGACTCTAAACAATTGAAAGAATTACAAGTAACTTCAACCTATCAGTCTAAAAATTAGAAAAATTAACGAAAGAAAATTAATTATTTTTTATTAAAATTTAATTTATTTTATCTAGATCACAATTAAGAAGAATCACAAGTAATCATTCTATGGTCATTAATCTTTATTAACCATGACCATCGAATCTTGACCATTTTCTCTAATCACACGGATTAATAAAGCTGCTAAAGTTAAACTAGCAATGATTGAACTTCCTCCATAACTCCACAAAGGTAATGGCAAGCCAGTTGTCGGTAACAATCCAATTGTTACGCCAATATTCAACAGGGCTTGACCTACCATCATGATCATACTACCAACAGCTATTAATCTTTTGACTGGATGAATACAATTTATCAACACTTTTAATGTAAAGGTTGCATATACAAATAACAATAAGAGTAAGAACATACCTCCTAAAAAACCGAATTCTTCAGCATAAACTGAAAAAATAAAATCAGTGTAATGAATCGGGAGGTAAGACCATTTCTGTATAGATTGTCCATATCCTAATCCAAAAATACCTCCAGACCCTATAGCTATTAAACTTTGTATTAATTGATAACCGTCAGTTTTAGCTATTTCATCTCTCCAAGGATCAAGGAATGATAAAATTCTTCTCAATTGATATCTATGAGTATAGACACTGAATGAAGCAGCTGATAAACCACTAATAGCTGCTGTCATTAAGTATCTTACAGGAATTCCAGAAGCAAGAGCAATTAACCATAAGCTAATACCACATAAGGCTGTAGTACTTAAATTAGGTTGTATTAAGATACCTGCCAAAACAGCTGAAAATATTAACATCCACTGTATCTTAAGACGTAATGAATGACGATACCAAAAACCAAAGATATAAGCACTTTGTAATACTAAAAATGGTTTAATTAATTCTGAAGGCTGAATAATAGCAGGACCTATCTTAATCCAACGAGTAGCGCCATTAACCGTATGGCCTAGACCTGTCTTAGTCAATAAAATTAAACTTAGTAAGAAAAAAATAAAAAAAGGAACGAACTTCATTAGATATTTTAACGGTATTCTTACAATCATATTAAATCCTTGTAATCCTATCCATATCCAGATAGTTTGACGAATGATATAGTGAAAACCATTACCAAAATCTTGTTGAGCACTATGGTAAGATGCAGAAAAAAGAGCAATCATACCTGAAAATAGCCATAAAAAAGTTAGCCAGCGCAAAAAACGAGCTTCTTTTGGCCATTCTTTAATACTAGGATCAATTATAGGAATAAAAAATCTGAGCATGAATAATATACTATTTGAGAGCTTATGGTAAAGATTAAGTGACTAATTGTTTGCAAAACAAATATGTTAAAGAATTATTCTATATTTTTAGACAGTCAAATTCACTTAGAGATTTACGCATTATTGTTCTACTAATATTCTATAGGTTTCTCTTAATAGAAAAATCAGTATTTTTTATATGCATAACATATTGATAAATTCAATTCTTGCTGTAATCATATAAAGTTTTTCTTTGTTGATGATAACGATTAATAGATTCAATAACTTGTTGAATTTTTTTTACAGATATGTAAGTGCCGTTCGTAGCTCCGGCCATAGCTGAAATATTTTCTTCCATTAAAGTTCCACCAATATCATTACAACCCCAATTTAAAGCTTCAGTGGCTTTAGATAAACCTAATTTCACCCAGCTTGGTTGATGATTAGGTATCCATTTCCCTAAAAAAATTCTTGATACGGCCGTAAGTAAAAAGATTTTATCAAAATCAAGTTCTCGAACTTGTAGGGAATTATGGGGAAAATTAGGAATGTTTTTACCAATGAAAGGTAAAAGAATAAACTCTGTAATCTTAGCAGGATATTTTTGTTCAATAGATTTTTGTTGCAATTTTCTTAAACGGCTTAAATGTTCTACCTGTTGATTTATGTTTTCGATATGACCACATAGCATTGTGCTAGTAGTATATATTCCTAATGAATGAGCTAAACTAATAATTTTAATCCATGTGTCACTATTAATTTTTTCAGGGCAGATCTTATTCCTTACTTCATCACTCAGAACTTCAGCAGCAGTTCCTGGTATAGAATCTAAGCCAGAGTTTTTCAGCGCTATTATCGTATCTGCGTAACTTAGTTTATCTTCTTTAGAGATGAATGCTATTTCTTGAGGAGAAAATGCATGTATATGAATCTGAGGAAATTTCTTTTTGATAATTATCATTATTTTCTGATAATATTTTAAAGAACTTTTTTCTATTTTAAGATTTGGATTTAGGGCACCTTGGATACAAACTTCGGTAGCTCCTTTTTGTACAGCATTAGATACTTTTTGAATAATATTTTCTAGATTAAGAACATATGAATCTCTATCTTTTAAGTTGCGTCTAAACGCACAAAAACAACAATGTTGTTCACAAATATTAGTAAAATTTATATTATGATTCATAACATAAGTTACGATATCTCCAACCTGTTTTTTTCGAAGATGATCGGCTGATTGACGTATTTTACCAATTAGGTGCTTATTAGTTTGAGAGAGAAGAGTAATTGCATCATCTTCCGACAAATCAGTGTCGCTATCTACTTTTCTCAAAATATCTGCTATCGTATTTTCTTGATATAGCATTAATTAATCACATTTTTACTATATGAGAATTTTAGGAAAAAACAAGTTTATTATTGGAATATATATTACTTAATAATAGTTAGAACAATGAAATACACACTACAAAGAAAGCTTTTGATACAAGAATATATCATACCATCCTGAATACAATTAGCTTAAATTATATTTTATAAAGTTGTTAACTATATTATTTTTACGATAAATAGCAATTACTGCTATTATTATTTCTAATTTAGAATGAAGGGTACTCGTGTTAAATAATAAACCTACGATTTTAGTTACAGGAGGGGCTGGATACATCGGTTCTCATGTGGCTTTATTGCTTAAAAAAGCAGGATATGAAGTTCTTATCCTTGATAATCTTTCTTTCGGTCATCCTGAAATTGTTACAGATGTTCTAAACATTGAGTTAATTATTGGAGACACTAATGATCGTCTTTTATTAGATCAAATTTTTACGACAAGGAACATCTCTGCTGTAATGCACTTTGCCGCTTTTCTTGCAGTGGGAGAATCAGTTTATAATCCAGCTATTTATTATAAAAATAACGTAGTAGGAACCTTAACTCTTTTAGAAGCAATGGTTGCCGCTAATGTTAGCAAACTCATTTTTTCTTCTACTTGTTCCATTTATGGAATATCTAATGATATTCCCATAACAGAAACCCATCCTAATAATCCCTTAAATCCATATGCTTCAAGTAAATATATGGTTGAACAAATATTAAAAGATTTTGATAGAGCCTATGATTTAAAATCTGTAGTTTTTCGGTATTTCAACGCAGCAGGAGCTGATCCCTCTGGTAACTTAGGCGAAGACCATACACCTGAAGTCCATTTAATTCCGTTAGCATTATTTACAGCTTTAAAGAAGAGAGAATATCTTACCATCTTCGGCACGGATTATAATACTCCTGATGGTACTGCAATTAGAGATTATATTCATGTTAGCGATTTAGCAACAGCTCATATTCTTGGTTTAGAATATTTACTTAGTGGAGGGAAAAGCGATATGTTTAATTTAGGAAATGGCAATGGATTTTCTGTACGAGAAGTAATTGATGTAGTGAAAAAGATTACTAATGTAGATTTTTCAGTCAAAGAAGGTAATCGCCGCCAAGGAGACGCACCTATTCTAGTAGGAAGTGGAAATAAGATCCAATACAAACTAAATTGGAAACCACAATATTCTAATTTAGAAACTATAGTTGATCACGCTTGGAAATGGCATAGTAAAAGACATGGAATAATATAAAATAGAAAAATTTAAATAGCTATAAGACCTATCTAAATTCTATCCTTTTTAAAGTTTAATTTTTATTACTGATACAAGATATTTTAAAAGCAACTCTTTATTTATTAATATTTCAAGATGTATAACCTATTTATATTAAATAGGTTATACATCTTAAAACTAAAACACTTTAATGTATAGTTCCTTGCAAATGTTCAGTACTAATCGGTTTCATCAGATATAACTTGATAAGTTGAGTTACATTAGATATTAGGACTGGTAATTTTCTTAAAGACTTTAAAACATAGGGTTGTTTACTAGAATCTATTTCTCTTAATTTAGCATTATTACTAACACATATTTCTAGACCTTCATAAAATTTAGGATCCTTAAGATTTAATATTACTGGAAAAACTCGCCCAGCCACTTCATTGGTTTTTGCGATCACGTACTTATCATAGTCCCGAGCATTTAGGCCAATAGCTGAATAAAAATCACTTCTTTGAACATCATTGAAATACATAGTTGCAAATACTGATAATAAGAAAAAGCGACACCATAGGCGGGCTTTCCAATTATTCAATATTTCAGGATTTGCTTTCATAATTGCATCAAAAAAATCTCCATGCCGATTTTCATCTTGGCACCAGTTTTCAAAAAAATTAAAGATAGGATATATTTTGTTTTCAGGATTATTTTCTAAATGGCGATAAATTGTAATGTAACGCCAATAACCAATTTTTTCTGATAGATAAGTTGCATAGAAAATAAACTTAGGTTGAAAAAAAGTATAGCTACGACTTTTAGTTAAAAATCCTAAGTCTAGAGTCATATTAAAGTCTGACAAAGCTTTGTTTAAAAATCCAGCATGTCGTGCTTCATCTCGAGACATTAACAAAAAACATTCTGCAAGAATAGGGTTTTTGTTTTTTAAACGTCGTCCCAGTTCTTTGTAGAGTAGAAAACCTGAAAATTCAGCTGTGCATGAACGCTCTAAAAATTCAATAAATAACTTACGAGTATCGTCGTCAAAATGATCCCATGTTTGAGAAAACTCTTCACGTCGAATAAAATGATAGCGATTATAATCTTTACGAAACTCTTCGAGAATAGCCTTTAATTCTTCTTCATTAATTGAAATATCCATTTTGGCTAACGCTTCAAAATCAGTCGTATAGAAGCGAGGAGTTAAAAGAGTCTCTTTTGCGGGAGATTTAATATTTGGATGTAATTCTTTGGATTTAGGTTTTTGAAGAGTATTTACCATAAGTTATTTTAAAGATTTTTTGTGATTCAATCATAGACCTAGCACTTTTAAGGTAATGAAATTACCATTATTCTTATGAAGAATATACGAATAAAAAGCTGAGATTACAGTGTAACAGGATTAAGAGCATTAAGAAATATTGTTTATGTCAAGAATTACAACATATTATCAATTTTTATTAAGAAAAATAGGTTTTTAGTTAATTATTTATACTTTATTAAATATTTAAGAAAATTATACTTTATTTGCTAAATATCGTAACTATATTTCTAGCACTCTCATGTTATTTATCTCGAGTAATATCAATATAGTATTTTTACCCGATAGATATTTGACTGTAAAAATCTGAAAATCAATAGGTCAAGTATACATAAATTAAATTATAATTTCTATAATGGTATTTAATATTTAGTTTCTTTTTATAAGAAGTCTTCTTTGCCAGAAAATATAGATAGAAAAGACTATAACCAATTCTTTAACATGGTTATTCCAATTCTAATAGAATAAATTCTACAATAAATAATTAATCGTAGAACTTTACAATGATTTTTAGATAACTTTTTGAAATGAGCTCAAACTTTAACCAAAGTCTACGACTAATCCCCATGTTATCAGGTAGTTTGGGTAGCGTACTACTAGTAATTAATCGCTTCACAACAATACAAATAACTGATTCTCAAGCAAGATCTGATGTTGTCGGAATTATTTTGAGCGGAGTATTGGTTCTTGTTGGATTACTTTGGCAACAAATTCAAACAAAATCACCAAATGCTGTTGTTCTAATAGGAGAAGAAAAAATTGAGTTTAGACCCCATTTAGACGAAGAAACAAAAATAGATTTAGCTTGGGCATCTCATCTTATACTAAATAACACTGTTACTAAATCTATGATTATTTATTATAAAAAAGATATCCTCCTGCGTCGGGGTATCTTAGGAAAAAATGATGAAGTTATTCCAGGCAAAATATTAAATAAAGTTTTTCAAGAACAGAGACCAATTTATTTAGTTAATCTTGAACTATATCCAGGAAAAATTGAATTTGATTATTTACCAATAAATACACAGGGTGTTATTTGTCAGCCTTTGGGAGAAAATGGAGTGATGATTCTTGGTACTAACGTTGCTCGTAGCTATACCAAACAAGATGAAAATTGGATCGAAGGTATTGCTGATAAAATAGCTTTAACCTTACAAAAAAAACTAGGTTAATTTATCAAGGAATAGTAAGGTTAATCTTACTATTTAATTTATGTAAAACAACCTTTAACCACGATAGCTACTTTATCCAATGTTATTTTTAAGCTGATATATAAATATATTCATTGATTATTCATGTTTCATTATTTGTAACTGATATAAATTCTTATATAACCCTTTTTGTTTAATTAAATTTTGATGATTTCCTGATTGAATTATCTTACCTTGTTTTAGAACTAATATTTTATCAACATCTTTAATAGTTGATAGTCTATGAGCAATGATAAGTCCTGTTCTATTAATCAATAGTTGCTTTAATGCTTTTTGTATTAAAGCTTCGGTCTTTACGTCTAAACTAGCTGTAGCTTCGTCTAATACTAAAATATTTGGATTACGAATAGCAATCCTAGCAAAAGCTAATAATTGTTTTTCTCCTTTAGAAAGATTAGTCCCTTTTTCTTTTATTATCGTATGGTATCCTTCAGGAAATTTTTCAATCAATTGATCTGTATTAGTTGATTTTGCCGCTTTTTTTACCTCTTCTAAAGAATATTTTTCTCCTAGAGTTATATTTCTTTTAATATCACCAGCAAATAAGAAATTTTCCTGTAAGATTATTCCAATATATTTTCTAAGTTCCTGTTTAGAGATGTATCTACTATCAATTCCATCAATCAAAATTTTTCCATGAGTAGGTTCATATAGACGTGACAAAAGCCTTATTATTGAACTTTTTCCAGATCCTGTCGGTCCTACTAAAGCAATTTTTTCTCCTGGAGAGATCTTAAAATTTAAGTTTTTAAGAATAAAATCATTTTTCCTGTATCCAAACCAGACATTATCAAAAATAATTTCGCCTATTTTTTTGTTATTATTTTTAGCAATTGAAAAATTTATATTTGTTTTACTTTCTTTTATCTCTATAGGTTCTTGCATTAGTTCTGTAATACGTTCAATTGCAGTAAACCCAGACTGAAATGTAGTAAATTTATCAGCAAATTGACGTAAAGGATTAAATAATCGCTGAGCGTACAAAATAAATGCAGACAAAGTACCAAAATTGATACTAGTATTCATTATACCAATACCTCCCAACAGAAGAACTGTTGCAATCGCCACTAAACTTATCCATTCTAAAGTAGCAGAAACTGCTGAATCATGAAAAATTGTCTTACTCGTTGCCTGACGATAATTTTTATTTATGTCTTTAAACAAGTCGCTATTAAAGTTCTCTCTTCGAAAAATTTGAACTACATTAATACCTGAAATATTTTCTTGTATCATTGAATTTAATTCAGATAATTTTTCTCTTGACCGATAATTTGCCCTACGATACTGTTTTTGAAAATATACTACTAATCCTGCTACAGGAATTATCATAAATAAAAGCACTAAAGCCATTTTTATATCTAGCGTAAGCATCGTAATTATAATTGCTAAGATATAAACTGAATCACTAATAATGCCAATTCCACCACTAGCAAAAATATTACCTAAAGCCTCTACATCACTAGTCAAACGGGTAATTAAGTTACCTATCGGAGTCCTGTTAAAAAAACTGCTTTCTAAAGAAATAACATGGCTATACAAGTCTTTCCTGATATCAGCTGTGATGTTTTGTCCTAACTTCTGAACAATAAATCCCTGGATAGAAGAACAAACTAAGCGAATAATTATTGTGGATAATAGTAAAATTATCAGCAACTGTAACCCTTGTTCTAAAGATAATATTTCTATAAAGTTCCAAGTTGCTTCTTGACGTGATAAGGAGATTGCTTGTCCTACCAGAAGTGGCTGTATAGCACCTGCTATAGACAAAGGTATCAATAAAAATATCGACGATAATAGTAAACCAGGATATGAAAGAACATAAGGCAATAATTTAAAAATTAAATTCTCACTATGTTTTCGTGGACTTATAGCAGATTTTTTGAATCGTAATTTAGAAGAAACAATCATATATGAACATAACGTATATTTATTACCGTTTTTTAAGCTAATACTTAATAAATGTTACTAATCAAGATAAGTTTATATTATTTACTGAATTTGGTATTAAAATTTGGTAATTATTAATTTTTTCCAGTTGAGCAGCTACACGAATTAGAACTAGTTCATCAGCAGGCTTTCCTACTAGTTGGATTCCAACCGGCAATCCTTTATCGTCGTATCCCATAGGTAAACTTATAACAGGTAATCCACTAGCATTAAATGCTGGGCAAGGAGATATCCAATTAATAATTTTATCTAAAGTCTTTTCAGGCGGTAGGTTAGACCATTCTCCAACTTTTATAGGTTGATGCAAGTAAATAGGTAAAATTAGAATATCAAAGGTATCAAAAAAACTGATTAATTTACGAGAAAAGATTTGTATTTTATGAACTGCTTGTAAATATTCTCCTGCTGTTACAGTACGTTGTTGTAACCAAATATTTAATGGACTTAAAATATTTAATGGTAATCCAGCTGCTTCGACTCCTGATTGCCAAATGACTGTAAATGGATCGATCAAGGCCTCTACCGAAGGACATTTCTCTTCTAAATTATGCCCTAAAGACTCCAGAAGTAGAGCAGCTTTTTGAATTGTTTTTTTGATAATTAATTCAGTTTCTAAGAAAGGCAGAATTTGATGGGAAAAGGCAATAGTTAAAGGCTTAGAGATTTGCTTAGTAGCTTCTAGAAAAGAGGTTTTAGGTGTAGGCAACCAATATGGATCTCCTTTGGTATAGCCTGCCATTATATCTAACAAAGCTGCAGCATCACTCACTGTACGTGCTATAGGACCATTACTAGAAATTCCACTTTGATAATCTCCAACAGGAGAATTAGATACTCTTCCTCTGGAAGGTTTTATTCCGACTAGTCCACAACAACCAGCTGGTCCTCGAATTGATCCACCTCCATCAGATCCCTGAGCGATAGGACACATTCCTGAAGCAACAGCAGCAGCTGAACCACCACTTGATCCTCCTGATGTATAATCTAAATTCCAAGGATTCCTAGAGGGTAAAAAGCCTGGAGGTTCTGTATATGGGAATGATCCTAATTGAGAAGTTGCTGTCTTACCCAAAATTATAAACCCAGCGTTTTTTAAACGTTTGGTAACTTCATCATCATAACTAGCAATATTATTTTTAAGAGCAGCTATACCATAAGATAAAGGCATACCTACTACAGAGTTGAGATCCTTTATCCCAATAGGAACCCCAAAAAAAGGAGGAAGATAGTCTAGTTTAGATATAGTTTTTAATTGTTTCGTCTTTAGTTCAGCATCTTTGAGAGCATTGCTTTTTGCAACAAAGAAAAAGCTTCCTAATTTTGAATTATATTTTTCAATTCGTTCTAAAAATAATTGAGTTAAATCTAAAGGTGTAATTTGACGATTTAGAATTAGCTTAGCCAATTCTAAGGCAGGAGTAAAAGCTAAATCAATATCAATTGAACTCATTTGTAATAAATACTAAATATCTTATAATTTATAGGATGTCTGATTTAAAACTAGTATTTTATATCAATATGTTACTACAGCATACTAATTTAGTATTTTTGATACTTTCTACATAGTTTATTAGTAAATCTTATTTTATTGACAAAATGAATATTTTTCTAGCTTTATGGTGCTTGAACAATATTTATTAAAATTTAGTAATAAGAAGATTCATAAATATGATCCTATGTCACACTATAGTATTAACTAAGTTTTTTGTCCTGACATATGACTTCATCTACCTATAAAGTTTGTATTACTCTAGGAACTCGTCCGGAAGCGATAAAACTTGCTCCTTTAATAAAAAAATTTCAAAGTTCAGAAGCACTTACCACCTACGTTATTTTAACAGGACAACATCAAGAGATGGTGAGACAAGTCATGAAGTTATTTAATATTGAAGCAAATGAAGATTTAAAAATAATGCAACCTGATCAAAGTCTTACTGACATTACTTGTCGTAGCTTAAGGGGACTAGAAGAAATTTTTATCAAAATTAATCCTCAATTCGTTATTGTTCAAGGAGATACTACTACTTCTTTTGCAGCAAGTTTGGCAGCTTTTTATCAAAAAATACCTATTGGTCATGTAGAAGCAGGCTTAAGAACAGATAATATCTATAATCCTTATCCAGAAGAGGCCAATCGTCGCTTAATTTCTCAGCTTGCTCAGTTGCATTTTGCACCAACCTCCTTAGCTTTAGAAAATTTAAAACGTTCTAATATTACAGGAGAAGCATATTTAACCGGAAATACTGTTGTTGATGCTTTGTTAGATGTTGCTGAAAAATTTCCTGATTGTAATATTAGCAATTTAGACTGGAACCAATATGATGTTCTTTTAGCGACTGTACATCGAAGAGAAAATTGGGGTACTCCGCTAGAAGATATTCTTAAAAGCTTCTGTCTTATTCTAGAAAAATTTCCTAATGTTGCTTTCTTAATACCTATGCATCGTAATCCAATTATTAGAAAACCTATTGAAGATACCTTAGGTAGGCATCCTAGAGTTTTCTTGACTGAACCTTTAGATTATACAGAGTTGATAGGAGCTATTCAAAGATGTTATTTACTATTAACAGATTCTGGTGGTTTACAAGAAGAAGCACCAAGTCTTGGTAAACCTTTACTAGTATTACGAGATACTACAGAACGTCCAGAAGCCGTTGAGGCTGGTACTGCTACTTTAGTAGGTACTGATCCTAGTAAAATTTTAATGAAAGTTGACGAACTGCTTACGAATAAACTAATGTATGCAGAAATGGCTAATAAAGTTAATCCTTTTGGGGATGGACAGTCTAGTCGTAAAATTTTAGAAATCGTTCAAAATTTTTTAAAAAAACATAGTTCATCTAAATAAAATTTAATCTTTTTGAGCTTAATTTTCTTTTTATTCTTTTAATTTTAATAATGTTAGTAATTTATAACACTTTAACCCAAGCGAAAGAACCTTTTATAACTCTTGAAAAGGCAAAAGTAAAGATGTATTGTTGTGGCATTACTACCTATGACTACTGCCACCTAGGTCATGCTAGAACCTGTATTATTTGGGATATAGTAAGAGGATATTTACAATGGATTGGCTATAAAGTTAAATATGTTCAAAACTTCACAGATGTAGACGATAAAATATTGAATCGCGCAGCAAAAGAGAAAACAACAATGGAAAAGGTCTCAGAGAAGTTTATTCATGCCTATTTCGAAGATATGGAACATCTTCATGTTCAAAAGGCTGATGCTTATCCTCGAGTGACTCATGTAGTTAAAGATATCCAAGACTTGATCAAGAAACTAGAGGAAAACGGATACGCGTACACTTCAGAAGGAGATGTTTACTTTGATATTAGAAGTTTTGAAGATTATGGTAAGTTATCAGGGCGCAAATTAGAAGATCTAAAAACAGATGCCAGCGGTAGAATCTCTTCGAAAAACGTCCAAGGTGGTACAAAAAGACACTCTGCCGATTTTGCAGTGTGGAAAAAAGCTAAACCAACAGAAATATCCTGGGATTCTCCATGGGGAAAAGGTAGACCTGGATGGCATATAGAATGTTCTGCCATGATTAAAAAAGAGTTAGGAGAAACTATTGATCTTCATGTAGGGGGTAGTGATTTAGTTTTCCCTCATCATGAAAATGAAATTGCCCAATCGGAAGCAGCTACAGGGAAAGAATTATCTCGTTATTGGCTGCACAATGGAATGGTAAAGGTAGATGGAGAAAAGATGTCAAAATCTTTAGGTAACTTTACCACAATAAGAGAATTACTTAATAAATTTGAACCTATGGTAATAAGGCTATTTATTTTGCAAACACATTACCGTAAACCTTTAGATTTTAGTGATAAGTCGTTAGTCTCCGCAACCAATAGCTGGCAAACTTTGGCAGATGGACTTTCATTTGGATATCAATATGGCGAAAAATTAGGTTTTAAAAAGAACTCTTTTCCAGATGTATTACCTGATTTGGCTCAGAGATTTCAAAAAGCAATAGATGATGATTTTAATTTTGCTGGTGGATTAGTAATCTTATTTGAAATTGCTAAAAATTTACGTAAAGAAAGTAATCTATTGACTCACACAGGCAATACTACATCATCTTCTAAGTTTTTAGAAGAACAATGGTATACTCTAAAGAAATTAGCAGAAGTTTTAGGATTAGAAGTTGATCAAAACATTGTAAACACGAGCTTATCCAAAAAACTAACTGATGAAGAAATTAATGAATTAATTGAGAAACGTAAAATAGCTAAGAATGCTAAACAATATGTAGAAAGCGATCTAATTAGAGATAAATTAAAGCAGCATAATATTACTTTATTAGATATGTCAGATGGATCAACTACATGGCATTATAACTAATGTTTAAATATTAATTTACCAGAACTAAATATATGCTATTCATTTAGTAAAGCTTCCACAAATTCATAGCTAGAAAAAGGTTTCAAATCTCGAATATCTTCTCCTACTCCAATGAAACGGATTGGTAAACCAAATTGCTGTGCTATAGCTAGTGCGATTCCACCTTTCGAACTTCCATCAAGTTTTGTTAAAATAACCCCGCTTAAATTAGCAGCCTTTGAGAAGAGTTCTGTTTGACGTAATCCATTTTGGCCTAAAGTTGCATCAATAACTAATAAGGATTCAATATGAGCATTTTTAGCTTTTTTGTCAATAACGCGTCTAATTTTGGCCAACTCTTCCATTAAATTAGTCTTGTTTTGTAACCTGCCTGCAGTATCGACTAATAGTAATTTAATATTACGAGCCTCTGCTGCTACCAATCCATCGTAAACGACAGCTGCTGGATCAGTATTTTTACCTGGATTAGCAATAACAGGAGTATTAGTTTTTTCTCCCCACAACTTCACCTGCTCAACAGCAGCAGCCCTAAAAGTGTCAGCTGCTGCGATAATACAACTATGCCCTAACTGTTGAGCTAAGTATGCAAGTTTTCCAACTGTTGTTGTTTTACCTGCACCATTAACTCCTGTCAATAACCAAATATTTAAAACGTCTTCTTTAATTAAAAGCTCTGGGTTGTCTACTTTCTGTAAAGGAGAATTTAAGATGTCATATAAGATGTTTTTTAGGTATTCAATTGCCTTTTCTGGAGGTAAAGATTCTTCCAATAATTTACTTTGTAGTTTTGTAATAATATAATCTGTCGCATCAATTCCTATATCTGCCTGTAACAATATAGCTTCTATTTCCGTAATAGTATCTTCATTTAAAGGACCCTGACCTAAAACAAGCTTTAATTGATTTAGTAATCCACGACGAGTTTTACCTAAACCTTTATGAAGACGTGTCAGCCATTGAATCTCATCTTTTGTTATATCTTCTGGATTCCTTCCCTGATTCGCCAAAACTTTAGCAGACCAAACAAATTCTTTGTCAAAATTTATAGAGGTTTTATCATTGTCAGTTTTTAATTCGGTAGCATTTTCTTTAAGAATCTCCAAACGATTGGATTTCTTCATCCATGTAGGAATATTCTCTTTTTGTGATTTATCTGAATTATTAGAAGAGTCAATAATTTCTATGTTATTTACTTGTGAAGTATCTGATTGATCTATTATCTTTTTCTCTTGGATATTTTTATAAGCTTTTTGTGCCCAAGATATGTAATATTCTTGAGATATATCTTTATCTTCAGAATGAGGTTGATTATTAGGCCAATTAGACATAGTGTAAAGATTATATCGGTATTAGTATAGTAACTTATTAAGTATATTTAATTATAGTTATTAAGGAAATTAAACAACAATATGATGATTATTATATTTAATTTATTTATAAAAAGAACTAATTTGTAAAGTTATTTCTTCTAGATTTTGTAAACTTGAGATCAAAAAATAATAGTCAAGTTATACATATATATATAAATAGTTTAGTTTTTAAAATTATACAGAGTAGTTATATTAAAAAATAAATGGTATTATAAGAAGCTGCAGTATTTATCAAACAATTTTTTATGAGTTTGACCCCTATCCAAAAGCAAACCTTGATGAGTGCATATCAGATTCATGACACCGATACAGGATCGGCTGATTTGCAAGTTGCCATACTTACAGAACGAATTGTCCAATTAACTGGTCATTTAAAGAAAAATCCAAAAGATCATGCATCACGTAGAGGATTACTAAAAATGATTGGTCGTCGTAGACGTTTGTTAGCATATATTAAAGACAAATCCTTAAACCGTTATCAAGATTTAATTAAACGTCTTGGTATTCGACGTTAATGTATATTCTGCTATTGTTAAAATTTGACTATAAACTAAATAATAGTAAAAATAAAAGAATTACTTAGACTAAGCTACAAAGGTTAAAAATTATCTTTGTAGCTTAAATTCAAAAAGTAGATTTTTAAAATCTTCTATACTCCTAATCATTGAATGATTAGTCTTGCTTTAGTTTGACTTTATATCAATAAAATATATAAGTCTATTAAAAAACACATTTAATCTATAGTTATATAACTTGTCTACCTAGTGCTAAACCAACTACTAGCATTCCCAAAACTAGAAACGGTTGAGCAATAGCTTGGTATTTCACATCATTTTTTAATGGATCTCGTAAAAAATACATATCTTGTAATGTTATTTGTGGAATAACTAATAAAAACAGAATTGTTGCGTATAAATTTTCATGGATGTAAATTAAATAGAGACCAATTCCTATTTGAAATATATCAATCATCATGACACAAATCCATGATGCAATCGTCACTCCAAACATAACAGGCATAGAATTTAATCCTAATTTAGAGTCTCCTTCGATGCTTTTGAAATCATTAATAATAGCAATGCCTAGACCTGAAAAACTATAAAACAAGGTTAAAATAACAATTGTATAGTTTAATTCTCCAAATAAAGCATGACCTGCCCACCAAGGTAAAGCTATATAACTAGCTCCAAGCGCATAATTACCTAACCAACCATTCTTTTTTAACTTTAACGGAGGAGCTGAGTATATATAAGATATAAATGCTCCTCCTAATGTTAAACATAACATTGTTGGAAAACTATGATGACTCCAAATATCTAGCCCATAACTCAATAGTATTCCTAAAGTTAGTAGAATTAAAATTTGTGCTACTACTTGAGATACTGAAATTGCTCCCGAAGGAATAGGACGATAAGGTTCATTAATAGCATCAATTTCACGGTCATAAAAATCGTTGAGAGTTTGCGTGTAGCCTGTCATTAAAGGTCCTGATAATATCATACAAGCTATAACTTTTACAAAATCTTCTATTGTCCAAAAGTAGCCTCCTGAAGACGCAGCTCCACATATTACTCCCCAGATCAAAGGCACCCAAGTAATAGGTTTTGTTAATTGTAATCTCAACTTCCAAATTGATTTTTTTTCATTAATTCCCCCTTTCATTCCTAACAATTGACGAGTTTGATTATTTGTTTTGTTAGTATCAAGATTTGTAGAAGCAGACATAAGCTAAATTTAATAAATGTAGTTTACAAGATTAAAATATCTATTATGTAAATTCATAATTAGAAATCTTTTGGTGATAATTACTCACAATACATATGAGTAGACAAACTTTTTTCAAGATAATAGTAATGTGAAGGTTGTCAATATAAAATGATTTTTTATTGATACATTATTTTAGATACTCAAGACTACAGCAGTACCTCATTTCTTTTTAGGATCATATTGTATAGTTTTTGAAATTGCAGATAATTGTAAATAACTCGGATATTCACCATTCTCTTTAATGTACTTGATCTCATCATCAGAAATCGGTAAATTATTATGAGAAGCAATTTTTTTAACGACATCCCCTCGGTCAATTATTCCTACAACAGAACCAGCTGGAGAAAGAACGGTAATATAATATTCTTCACTTTCTTCCAACTTGTCAATAACTTCGATCAGTAGAGATTTTTCTTCTACTGAAGATATAGCATTCAAAGGACGTACTATATCTCTTAATAAATAATCTGAATTATTATTATGCTCAAATTTTTTTAAATCTTTATTCAAAAGCAATCCTCGATAACGCCCTTCCGAAGCAGCAAAATATGCTATTCCATGGGGTTTTTGATCATGGTATTTATTAATAAATTCAGACAAAGCTAGATTAGCGTTTACAACACGAAAATTGTTAGTCATAACATCTGAAGCCGTGATTTCGAAGAAACTCTTCTGCAACTGAGAGATACGACCATAATTATTTGCATTGCGTAAAATAAACCATCCAACAATTACTATCCAGAAACCACCCAGAGATCCTGTTAATAAAATTATAAACGAACCTAGCATTATACCTAGCCATCCTATTACCCTGCCACATATAGACGCAAAACGAACTCCAATAAAGTAATCATCTTTTAGTTTCCATACAATGGCTTTAACAATTTGTCCTCCATCTAAGGGTAATCCTGGAATTAAGTTAAAAATCCCTAATACAAAATTCATCCTTGCTATATTTTCTAGTACGTAAAATGACAAAGGATACAACAGACTAGCTTCCTGGCTTGAAAAAATAATATGTTTAAGAGTAAATAAAAGAATTGATAAACTTAGGCTAACTAAAGGGCCAGCAATAGCTATCAAAAACGCCTCAGTAGGTTTTTCTGATTCTTTTTCTATAATTGCAACTCCACCAAATAAAAATAATGTAATAGATTTAACATTAATTCCTTGAGAATAAGCAACTAAGCTATGACCTAGTTCATGAGATAAAACTGAAATAAATAAAAATAAGGAAAGAAATAATCCTGCTAACCATTCCAGCCACCATGAATTACCAGCCAGTCCCCGAATATTAATCTCTTGTACATTAGATAAAGTAATTAATCCTAGAATTAAAAACCAAGAAGAATTGATATAAAAAGGAATGCCTAATAAGGAGCCGATTTTCCATTTTCCATCCATGATTTAGAAGGTGTAAGAATTGATTTTTTATTGATATCTAAGTAGATAGTTTTACTATACCGAATGTTGAAACAGAGTTCATTATTTAGTCTTTGAATAAAATATTTAAAATATTTGTTAACACTTGCAAATTTCGACTTAGATTCTATTATTATAAAAGTTATATACAAAAAATGTAGTAACTATTAATTTAAATATAACCAAATAACTAACATAAACTAGTTCTAAAATTGTTGAAAGGCAAGTATCAATATTTTTATTCCGTTTCATCTTAAATAACAAGGAATCAGAATCCTTCAACTGAAAAACTTGTTGTGTATAATTTTCTTAAGTAAGATAAAGAAAAAAGTTGATTTATCAACTTTTTTGTACACTAAAAATTAAATTAATATTTTGATAAATATCAAAACATTAATTAATGTAACCATGTGGTGATGCAAATTAAGCTTAATATAGTTTATTTATTATTAATATATTTATCAAATATATTATCTTGATACATTATTCCAAAAGAGGTTAAAGATGACAGGAATGCAAACGTATGGTAATCCAGACGTCAAATATGGTTGGTGGGCTGGAAATGCGCGCTTAGCTAATTTATCTGGTAAATGGCTTGCCGCACATATAGCCCATGCAGCGTTAATTGTATTTTGGGCAGGAGCATTTTGTCTATTCGAAGTGACGCATTATTCTGCTGATATTCCTATGGGAGAACAAAACTTGATCTTGATTCCTCATTTAGCTAGTTTAGGGATAGGTGTAGGTAAAGGTGGTCAAGTACTTAATACTTATCCATATTTCATTATTGGCGTTGTACATTTAATTTCTTCAGCTGTTTTAGCTGCAGGAGGTCTTTTTCATTCACTAAAAGGACCAGCAGTCTTAAAAGATAGCTCTTATCGTGCTTCAAAATTTCATTTTGAATGGGATGATCCAGTTAAATTAGGATTTATTCTTGGTCATCATCTAATTATATTAGGTCTAGGCGCTTTTTTGCTCGTGTTCTGGTCTTACTCACATGGAATTTATGATCCAATAATTGGAGATGTAAGAACTGTTACTTCTCCCACACTTAATCCAATAACTATTTTTGGTTATCAAACTCATTTTATTGATACTAACTCTTTAGAAGATCTAGTTGGTGGACATATTTATATAGCTACCGCGCTCATTCTTGGTGGAGTATGGCATATATTTACTGCTCCTTCAAAATGGTCTCAAAGTTTATTTATATTTTCTGGAGAAGCTTTGCTGTCCTACTCTTTAGGAGGCTTAGCTGTTTGTGGATTTACAGCAGTAGCTTATTGCTATCATAATACATTAGCTTACCCTGTAGAATTTTATGGACCACCTTTAGATTTAAAATTTAGCATTGCTCCTTATTTTGTAGATAGTGTGACGCTTCCAAATGGTTTACATAGCGCTCGTGCATGGCTGACTAATGCACATTTCTTTCTAGCCTTTTTTATTTTACAAGGTCATTTATGGCATGCTCTGAGAGCTATTGGGTTTAACTTTAAGCGTGTTCCCGAAGCCTCCAGGGCATTAGGTATTGATTAGATAGACATCAAATTTAGAAATTTATTAGAGTATAGACTTGGGTTACATATAGTTAACTAAAATATATTATATGTAATTCAAGTCTGATAAAAATGAGACTTCTATAAGACTAAGTAATTCTAGCTGAAAGCTAGATAGCATAGTTTGATACAAGATAAGATTTTCTTTGTTAATTCTGTAAAAAATTTTAGCAATATAATTCTCTATTTTATAAATAACCTGTTAAATTTATAGAAACACAATTTCATATTAGCTAGTTTATTGAAATTACTTAAAAAGTACTCTTGTATAAGTGGTAAAAACTCTCTAGAAAAGTCCTTGGTACTAGATTTCTTTTTTATTAAATATTTTTGATGATAATTTCACAAACAGTCAATAACAAAATTCTTGTAGATAAAAAGTATGAATTATTCAGTATTTACATCTCTTGTCCTTAGAATTATTGGTATAGTTTTTATACTTACATCTCTATTCCATTATATTTTCTTAATTGTTCCTCTAGGTTCAGATATACAATGGCAAAACACTTTAATAAATTCAATTGTTGACCGAGGAACCTTACCATTAGCTGGTATAGGATTTATATTAGTCAGTTATTTTATTGACAATCTAGTTGATAAGTCAGTTAAGAAACGATCACTATTTAACTTAGAGATACCAGTTTACATCCTAGCCAGTGTTTTAGGACTTATCTTTTTATTAATAATTCCTGTACATCTAAATAACCAAAACACCATTAAAGTAGCAGCCTTAAAAAGAATTGAGCAAGGAGCTGTTCAAGGAGCCGAGCAAATCGAGCAATTCCTTATTCAAGTTGATACCTTATCAAAAAATCCTAATAGGCTTAACGATCAGATAATAAGTCTTAATAATATATTAGAAGCTAGGCAAATTGAGGGAAAGCCTTTAGAGACAGAGCAGTTAGAGACTATACGACAACAATATCAGCAATTAAAAGGCTTAAGGGAATTAGCAAAAAATCCTGAAGAATATGAACAACGGACTAGTGAACTCAAAAAACAATTAGAAAGTCAATTAGAGCAAAATAGAGAAAAGGCTGAGAAACAGGCTACTAAACAGTCTGTTAAGCAAGACTTTAATATTGGTTTTAAAAGCTTAATATTAGCTATTGCTTATAACTTAATTGGTTGGATAGGCTTAAAGTCTACTATAAATAACTTTAAAAAAACGTAAGCTTAAAATTTTCAAGTATTAAGTATAAATAAAAAGTGAAAAGTAATGAACTTTTCACTTTTTGCCTTTTTACATTCCCATAATTGTATATCCAGCATCTACATAGACTATTTGCCCTGTAATGCCACTAGCTAGATTACTACATAGAAAAGCAGCTGTATTACCTATCTCTAGCTGGGTTACTGTCCTTTTTAGAGGTGCAACTTTTTCTACATGATTGATCATGTCTAAGATGCCTCCTACTGCTGAAGATGCTAGTGTTCTGATTGGACCAGCTGAAATAGCATTAATTCGAATGTTCTGTGGGCCTAATTCATTTGCTAAATAACGAACACTCATCTCTAGGCCAGCTTTAGCAATTCCCATTAAATTGTAATTAGGTATTACCTTAACTCCTCCTATGTAAGTTAAAGTCAATACACTACCTCCTTCATTCATAATGGGCTTAGCATATTTGACCATATTACCTAACGAAAAGGTACTAATATCGAGGGATCGACTGAAAACATCACGAGACATATCACTATAATCTCCTCCTAAACCTTCTTTATCTGCAAATGCTAGGCAATGAATTAATATATCTAAATTTCCCCAACTATTTGCAATACAATCAAACGTTTTTTGAATTTGTAACTCATCTTGAACATCACAAGGTAATATAAGGGAGGGACAAATAGGTTTAACTACATCACGAACTTTTTTCTCAAAGCGTCCTTTTTCATCAGGCAAATATGTAACACCAATATTAGCTCCAGCTTTGTGGAGTTGTTGAGCAATTCCCCAAGCAATAGAGCGATTATTTGCAATTCCTGAAATCAGAGCGTTTTTTCCAGATAGATCTAACATAATTATCTAAATAATTAAACAAAGTTTTTCTTTAATATGCCACCATTTTTGAACAATGGTGGCTATAATCATTCACAGGGTAAGAGATGTGTTTATCCTGATAAAAACATTGTGAAGCAAAATGTAGCAAAAATCTCTGAAGATGCTTTAAATTAACATTTTTGTTCAGGATCAATATAATCTTAGATGTTTTAACACCCTTTGTCTTTTTAATGTTCTATTAAAGTGTGATTGAATTGTCTGTGCTACAAAATAAACCACTAACGGCTATTTTGCGTCATATTAATGGCGAGGCTTATTCTTCGAATATTGAGTTATTTGAACGAGGAAAAACTATTTTTTTCCCTGGTGATCCAGCAGACAAAATATATTTCTTACTTAAAGGGGCTGTTAAACTATCTCTTGTGTATGAAGCGGGAGACGAAATTACTGTAGCCTTATTGCGAGAAAATAGTGTTTTTGGGGTACTTTCTTTAATTGCAGGACAGAAGTCAGATCGTTTCTATCATGCTGTTGCTTTTTCTTCTGTAGAGCTATTATCTGCTCCAACCAATAAAGTAGAAGAGGCTTTAAGAACCAATTCTGATTTATCTATCTTAATGCTTAAAGGTTTATCATCTCGAATTCTACAAGCAGAAATGATGATTGAAACTCTTGCTCATCGCGATATGGGTTCACGCTTAGTCAGTTTCTTATTGATTTTATGTCGAGATTTTGGGATTCCTGTGTCTGAAGGTATTCATATCGATTTAAAACTATCTCATCAAGCAATTGCCGAAGCTATCGGCTCAACTCGTGTAACCATAACCCGCCTTTTAGGAGATTTACGTCAACAGGGAATAATCTCTATTTATAAGAAAAAAATTACAGTCCATAATCCTGTTAATCTTAGTCAACAATTTTCTTAATATTGGTATTAATCTTAAAAGCGAATGACTAGTTCTTATATTCTAGTACTATCGATTCTCATTTTAGGAGGCTTAATTGCAGCATTAGGCGATCGGTTAGGAAGTAAAGTTGGTAAAGCCCGACTTACTATCGGTAATCTTCGTCCCAAGCAAACAGCTGTTGTCGTTACTGTTTTAACAGGAACTTTAATAGCAGCTTCAACATTTGGTATTTTATTAATTTCTAGTAAATCTTTAAGAGATGGTCTTTTTCAGCTTGACAAAATTCAAAAACAATTACGTATCGCTGAAGCTGATCTAGAAAGACTAGGTATTGATAAAAAAAACACTGAAAAAGAATTGAGAAAGGTGAAAAGTGAACAATACGCTGTCGAAAAAAAATTAGAGATGACTATTAAGAACTTTAATACAGCTAAGCACCAACTTAAATCGGCTTTCGATCAAGCCTTAAAACTCAGAAGTGATATACAAACTCTTTTAAGTGAAAGAAGAGAGCTTCGTCAAAATAAAATAGATCTTGATAGACAAATCAAGAAACTAAAACAAGAAATTACTAACCGAGATCAAGAACTGGGAAAAGGGAAAAAACAAATTATAGAGCAGACTAAAATTTTAAATGAACGACAAAGTCGGTTACAAAGCCTAGAGAAACGACAAAGTATTCTACAAGAAGAAATTGATAGAAGGGATGCTGAAATTATTCAACTTGATCAAGAAATTAATGGTAAAGATATCGCTCTAAAAAATAAGGAATCCCAGCTTAAACAATTAGAAAAAAAATCTGCATATCTTCAAAGACAAATGGCCATTCTAGAGCAATATTATCAAACTTATCAAGAATTGCGAGAACGAAAAATTGCTATTGTTAGAGGTCAAGTCTTATCAATTGGTGCAGTGCGCCTTGTAGTTTCTAAAGCTAGTACCCAAGTAGTTGATGAATTATTAAGACAAGCTAATAAAACTGCCATAGAGTTAATAGGTAAAAATACTATAGAATCAGATTATAGAGTAGTAAAAATCACTCAAAGCCAGGTTCAGCAATTAATTCAAGAGTTACAAGACAATCAAGAATATGTAGTCAGAATTATTGCTGCAGGTAACTATGTTCAAGGAGAAAAAGAAGTTAGAGTTTTTGCAGATGTTGCTCTTAATCAAAAGATTTTTAGAAAAGAAGAAACAATCTCTGTTATTTCAATTGATTCCCTACAATTAACAGAAGAAGTAATACAACAAAAACTAGATTTGTTATTATCAGCAACTCAATTTCATGCTCGTCGTTCAGGAGTTTTAGGCGGAATACAAGTAGCGGATGGAAGACTAAAAACTTTAGTAGACTTTATTGAAAGTATTCGACAATCCGAAGTAGGATTAGATAAACTTAAAGCAATTGCTATGCAAGATACTAAAACAATTGGTCCTTTAAAGTTAAAACTTTTAGGCATAAGAGGAAGGGAAGTGATTTTAGAAACAAACAGTAGATAATGATTAAAAAAAAACCATTACCTATTCTAGGATTTGATCCTGGAAGAGATAAGTGCGGTATCGCTATCATTAATGAAGATGGGAAGCTTTATTATCATGCAGTTATTGAATCATTCAATGTTATTCGACAACTTAATTTTTTGCATGAAAAATTTTTTTTTAAACTATTAGTTATGGGAGATCAAACTACTTCTGGAGATTGGAAAAATCGTTTGTTAGAAGAGTTATTATTTTCGGTGCCTATAGTTATGATAGATGAAAGTAATAGTACATTAGAAGCTCGAAGTCGATATTGGCAGATGTATCCCCCAAATTTCATTGTAAGTCTTATTCCTGAAAGTCTAAGAGTTCCATCGCGTTCAATTGATGATATTGTTGCCATCCTATTAGTAGAAAGATTTTTCCAAACTAGTAAGAAACAAAAATAATATATGGTAGGTAAATTTTATATAAAATTTACCTACCATATATTATCTAAGTAGTTGAATAAGTCTGTTTTTTGCAGCTAACAATGCCTCTTCTAATTTACTTGAGTTTTTTCCTCCTGCCTGAGCTAAGTTGGGACGTCCCCCGCCTCCTCCTTCACATATTTGGGCAATTTCTCCAATAAATTTACCAGCTAATATATTCTTATCCTTATAAATTTTTTTACTAAAGGCTGCTACGAGACTAACTTTATCTCCGGGAAGTGTAGATCCTAGCACTATCGCTCCTTCTCCAATTTTTTGCAGTAACCTTTCAGCAGATTTCTGTAGTGCTTTTACATCCATATTTCCTACATTCGAAACAATTACTTTCAAGTCATCATCTAATAATTCTGCCGTATCTAATAACTTGTCAGATTTAACGATAGCTAACTCCTGTTGTATAATTTCTAATTTTTTTTGAGTATCTTTTAATTCATTTTGTAGCGATGTAATACGATTTTGGATTTCTTCTGGCTTTATCTTAAGGTGATCACATAAATTTTTAACTATATTTTCCTTAATTTTAAAGTGTTCTAGGATTGTTGGTCCTGTAATAGCTTCTATACGTCTAACACCAGAGGAAATCCCACTTTGTGAAATTATTTTAAATAATCCAATTTCGGCTATATTTTCTACATGTATTCCCCCACATAGTTCCATTGAAACTTCAGGAATATTAATAACACGGACTTCTTCTCCATATTTTTCTCCAAACATGGCTATAGCACCCTTTTCTTTTGCAACCTTCAATGTCATAGTTTTTACTTTTACATTATGCTTTTCAGAAATCCAAAGATTGATAGTATTTTCTATTTGTTCTATTTGTTCTGGAGTTATTTGATAAGAATATTGAAAATCAAATCTTAATCTATCAAAAGTAACTAATGATCCTGCTTGCGTAACAGAATTATCTAGAATTTTTTTTAGAGCAGCTTGTAATAAATGAGTTGAAGTATGATTCAGTTTAATTTGGTGACGATAATCATCTTCAACAACTGCATTGATAGCTTCGTTAATACATATACATCCTTTCTTCACCTCTCCAGAATGAAGAAAAATTCCAGACTCTTTTTGAACATCATCAATTCTGACAAATGAATCTTGTCCGATTAAATGACCATGATCACTTACCTGACCACCTGACTCTGCATAAAATGGAGTTGCATCAAGTACAATTTGAATATAATCTCCCTTTTCTGCTTTTTGAACAGTTTCTTGATTAATGAAGATTTTTTTAACTACAGCTAATGAAGTTAAATTAGAATAACCAATAAATTTCGTAGCAGCTATATCCTTTATTAATTTATTTATTCCGCCTTCTGTAGATAAATTGACAGTTTCATGTGCTGCTTTTGATCTAGATTGTTGTAATTTCATTTGTGCATGAAACTCATTAACATTAACCTCTAGTTGGCTCTCTTCTGCAATTTCTTGAGTCAATTCTAGAGGAAATCCATAAGTATCGTATAGAGTAAAAGCATCTAAACCAGAAATTTGACTAGGCTTTTCAAGCTTATCAATTATTTCAGATAACAATTTTTCCCCTCTTTCTAAAGTCTTAAGAAAAATGTCTTCTTCTTTCTCTAACTCTTTATTAATGAAAATTTCTTTTGTTCTAACTTCTGGATAGGAATCCTCCGAAATCTGAATTGTAATTTGTGCAATTTTGTTAATAAATTTTCCCTCGATTCCAATTAAACGCCCATGCCGAATAACTCTACGAATTAAACGACGTAATACATAGCCTCTATCTGTATTAGAAGCCGTAACACCGTCAGATAACATGTGAATAACGGCTCTAATATGATCTCCAATAATTTTTAGAGATCTTTTTACCTTCTCTTCTGCCTCCATATAATCAATCGTAATTATATTTGAAACAGATTTAATTATTGGAAAAATTAAATCTGTTTCATAATTATTTGGTACTTTTTGTAATATTTGAGCCATACGTTCTAAGCCCATTCCTGTATCAATATTTTTTTTATCTAAAGGCAATAAAGTACCATTACTGTCACGATTATATTCCATAAATACAAGATTATAGAATTCAATGAAACGAGAATCATCCTCTAAGTCTATATTTTGCTCTCCTAACTCAGGATAGAAATCATAATACAATTCTGAACAAGGACCACATGGACCAGTTTCTCCTGCTTTCCAAAAATTATCTTTTTCTCCCATTCTTATGATTCTCTGTTTAGGAATACCGATTATGTTTTCCCAAATATTAAAAGCTTCATCATCATTTTTAAAAACGCTAACAATGATATTACGTGGAGGTAAAAGAAAAATTTCAGTAGATAGCTCCCAAGCCCATTTTATTGCCTGCTCTTTAAAGTAATCTCCAAAACTAAAATTACCTAACATCTCAAAAAAAGTATGATGTCTAGCTGTATAACCTACATTGTCAATATCGTTCGTGCGAATACATTTTTGAGAAGTAGTAACACGAGAAAAGCTGGATGTTTCTTGACCAAGAAAAATAGGCTTGAAAGGTAACATCCCGGCTATTGTTAAAAGAACAGTTGGATCTGTTGGTATTAAAGATGCACTTGGAAGAATCTGATGCTTTTTTTCTTCATAAAATTGAAGAAATTTATGGCGTATTTGATTTCCAGTGAGGAAAGGTGGAGTTGTGATCATTATGGAATATTTATTTTAATTTGTTGATTGTTATATTGTTGCATTTTGTGGATGAATATTAAAAATATACTATTATTCTTAAGTGTTAGGATGATAAGTATTAGTATTATTTCAAGAACTTTATTAGTACAATTAAAGTGCTGACATCCTCGTTAATTATATTAATATTGTTTTTTAATGTTAATTACACTTAGTTATGTCTCCTTTACCTCAATATCGTCCTCAAAAACTTTCACTAGGATCCCTCGAAGCTGAAATTTTGGAAATTCTTTGGGATCTTGAAAAGGCTACAGTTAAACAAATTCATGATCATATTTTATCTGATGTAGAAAGAGAATTAGCTTACGCTTCTGTTACGACAGTTCTCAATCGTCTCACTAAAAAGGGTTGGTTAAAATGTTGTAAACAAAATAAAGCGTTTTCCTGGGAACCTCTCGTATCTCGCGAAGAGACGAATACATTACGAGCTTGTGAGCAGTTACAACAATTTCTTGCTATTATTAGTAGTCCTGATATGGTTGCTTCATTTGCAGACAGTTTAGATACTACTAGCCTAGAACGTTTAGAATTAATTGCTGCAAACTTACAAGAAATTCGTCGACAAAGGGAGGTGAAATAGCTATGCACATACTAATGATTTTATTAGTTTTAGCTTTTGCTTTCGGAATTAGACTATTTTATCCTTCCAATTTTATGGGAATGAGTCGCTGGCAAATTTCTCTTATAACTTTCACTGTACCCCCTTTACTAATTGTGGTAACAGCCGTCTCAATTATTTCAATGGGATATGATGGCGAAATGTTGGGTTTACCATCAAGCCGTCTTAGCTACTCGACATCAATAGTTTTCTTAGGTATTGCTCTAACACAATTTATTAAAATTACTTTTCAGGGTTGGAATTCTATCAAGACAATTAGAAACTATCCTAAACAAATTATTAATAATCAATTGGTAAGAATTGTTGAACTAGAGTTACCTTACAGTGCACAGATTGGATTTTGGAAACCTGAATTAATTGTCAGTAGTGGTCTATTGCAATCTCTAGATTTGGATCATTTAAAAGCCGTTATTGCTCATGAAGAAGCGCATAGAAATTATCATGATACTTTCTATTTTTTTTGGTTAGGTTGGTTAAAAAATATTAGTTTTTGGTTGCCAAATACAAACATAATTTGGGAAGAATTATTATTACTTAGAGAGATCCGTGCAGATCAAAAAGCTACTCAGAATATTGATCCTCTCCTTCTCGCAGAATCTTTACTTATTGTAGCCAGAAAGATGAATGTAATAGCTGAGGATATTTCTACTAGTTTTGTAGAGGCATATTTTCATAATATGAATGCTGATAGTAGACTCGAAAAGCGAATTAAAGCGTTATTTAATATATCAGAAAATTTAGAAAATGACAGTTCTCATTTGAATTATGTTCTATTGGCCTTATTGCCATTACTTTCTATCCCTTTCCATAACTAACAATCAAAGATACTATTTAATCTATTCTTTACACATAAGGCTCATACATTATAGTGTTATTTTCTTATCTTAAAAAATAACACTATAAAAGTTAAAATAGTTAATATCATAACAATTAAAGTCGCGACTATTTAATTAGCTCCTGATTTTTATAAATCCTATCATTTGAGATCTTGGCATTCTCTAACATCTTTAAAAACTCTATTTCATTCAACTGGATAATATTTAGCTTTATTCCTTCTGACAATTTAGAGCCAGGATTATTCCCTACTAGAATGTAGTTTGTTTTTTTAGTGACTGAATTAACTACTTTACCTCCTAATTCTTTAATTAACATTTTAGCTTCGTTTCGGTTTAAAACATTTAGACTACCTGTAATGACAAAAGTCACATCTAAAAATTGATGTTTATTTAATTCAACTTGATTGATTTTTGAATTTTTATTTTCTAATACAAAACCAATCTTATTTAATTCTTCTATTAGTTTTTGATTTTCTATTATTAGAAACCAATCGACGATTGATTTAGCGACTTCTTTACCTATACCTTTAATTATTATTAGAGAATCATAAGAAGCTTGAGATAAATGCTGGATACTAGGAAAATTATCTGTCAACAATATCGCTGTTGTCTGTCCTATATGAGGTATGCCTAATCCATACAATATTTCTGTCCAAGACTTTTCTTTACTACTTTTAATAGATTTGATCAGGTTTTCTGTAGATTTTTGACCCATACGTTCTAAATTGGAAACTCTTTGAAAATCTAAATAATATAAATCTGAGATAGAATTTACCAAGTCAGTGTTAATCAAAAGGTCTATGATCTTTTCACCTAAACCAAAAATATCCATGGCATCTCGTGAAGCCCAGTGAACTAGAGCTCCTTTTAAAATTGCTGGACACCTCTTATTGATACAGCGAATAATTGCTTCATTTGAGAAACTAACAAGTACATTATTACATCTAGGACATCGTTCAGGAATCTGAAAAACCTTGGCTCTAGAAGGACGTAATGTTTTCAGTATCCGAATTACTTCCGGAATTATCTCGCCAGCTTTACGTATAACAACTGTATCTCCTATACAAATTTCTAATTGAGTAATTCGTTCAATATTATGTAAAGTAGCTTTACGTACTACTGTTCCACTTAGAAAAACTGGTTTCATTACTGCCATCGGAGTCACAGCTCCTGTTCTACTCGTATTAAAAATGACATTTTCAATTACTGTAGGTATTTCCTCTGCAGGATACTTTAATGCAATTGCCCAGCGAGGAAACCTTTGTGTAAAGCCTAATTTTTGCTGCAGAATTTGAGAATTAATCTTTATAACAATTCCGTCTGTCATATAAGGTAAACGTTTTTTTGCGCTTTTCCATTCATTAAAATAATTAGTTACTGTATCAAGAGACTTACATAATCGATAATAAGGATTAACTAGAAATCCACATTTTTGTAAAAACTTCAAAGAATCCCATTGACTTTGAATATTTAAATCATCAGCATATAAAGAATATGCAAAAAATTGTAGTTTTCTCTTTCTTACAATTTTAGGATCTAATTGTCTTAAGGTTCCTGCCGCTGCATTCCTAGGATTGGCAAATAAAACTTTTCCTTCTTTTCGTTTTTGTTTATTAATTCGCTTGAACTCATCTAAAGGCAAAAATGCTTCTCCATTCACATTCACAATAGAAGGTGGATTATCTAAATTAAGACGCAATGGAATAGAAAAAATAGTACAAATATTATGAGTAATATCTTCTCCTGTTATTCCATCTCCTCGTGTTAAACCACTTACCAATAAACCATCTTTATATGTTAGCGATAGAGCTGAGCCATCGATTTTGAGTTCTGCAACATATTCTATTAGTTCGTCTGTCTGCAGTTTTAAGTATTTTTGACAACGACTTTTCCAAGCCCCTAACTCATCTAGGTTAAAAGCATTTTCTAGACTGTATAAAGGAATTTCATGCTTAATAGAAGCAAAATTAAGAGAAGGTTTCTCCCCTACCCTTTTTGTAACACTATCAGAGCTACTAAAGCTTGGATTTTCTTGCTCTAAAATATATAGTCTTCTATATAGCTGATCATATACAGAATCTTCCATTATGGATTCATTTAATACATGATAAGCATAGTTAGCTTGTTGAAGCTGCTTACGAAGTTTTATAATTGCTTTTTGAATAGTTGAATTGCTCACTTTTCTATTTTTTAATGTAATAGCTATTGTAACTTTGTTAAATGACTAAATATTATTTATTAATACTAGAAATATTTTAAAAAATGTATTAATCTTAACAAGCGTTATTGAAATATATTAGGTTTAAATTTTGATAATTTTAACCTGTAGTAATTAATCAATCTTAATACTTTAAATAAGATAAAAATTATTTTTTTATAAAAATCGATTTATAGTTATCGTGGTATAAGACATATGAAATATAGTCAAGAAATATTTCATCCTACAACTTTTTATGTCATATCTAGAATTTTAATATTTAACATGAGTTAATAGTAATGTTGAAGAAGAAAATAAAATTTAATAAAAAAATTGGGATTCTTGTTCCAGTATCATTATTGCTTTTCTTAGGAATTAGTAAAATATTTAAACAATTAATAAGTAATCATCCTCAACAAAGGATATTAAATAATGTCATAGAAAAATATTCTTCTGGTTCTGTAAAGACCGTCATCTTAGAGCCAAAAATAGTTAAAGTTTTCTCGGAATTTGTTGGAACTATAGAAGCCAAAGATATATTAACTCTCAAATCAGAAATCAACGGAAAAATAAAAGAAATTTCAGTTACAGAAGGAAACGTTATTACAAGAAATCAAGTAATAATGCAATTTGATTCTAATAATTTACAGGCTAAATTACTAGAATCTCAAGCTAAATTGACTAATGCAAAAGCTAGATTACTAGAATTAGAAGCTGGAAATCGTGTTGAAGATCTTGAAGAAGCAAGAGCTAGGCTTAGAGGTGCAAAAATTCGTTTAAATAATACGATGATAGGAGATAGTGTCGAAGAAATTGCCCAAACTAGAGCTCATTTAAAATCTTCAAAAGCTAGCCTTGAATTAGCTGAACAGCGAGTTACTAGATATAAAATGCTTAAAGAACAAGGAGTAATTTCTATTGATGATTATCAAGAATATATAACAATTTTACGTAGAGCAAGAGCTGATCTAGAACAAACTAAGCGACGTCTATCTCAGCTTAAAAAAAGACGTTTGGCTGATTTAGATGAATTGGCTACTGTCGTAGAAATGGAAATACAAAATTTACAGAGATTACAGGCTGGTCCACGAAAAGAAGTTATTACTCAAGCTAAAGCCAAAGTTATAGAAGCGAGTGCACAGCTTCAAACATCTCAAATCCATGTTCTTCAAGCTAATGTAGTGGCACCTATTACTGGAGTAGTAGAAGAAATTTTTACAAAAGTTAGTGATTACGTAAGAATAGGTGATCCTTTAATAAGTTTAATGAGCAATCATAGTTTAAATCTAAATTTTGCTATTCCGTTAAAATATAGTTCTCAATTAGATATAGATTTACCTGTAGAAGTTGTAGATAATCTAGGAAGAATCCTTAGCGAAGGAAAAATTAACTTTATATCCTCTAATCTTGTTAAAGACTCACAATCAATATTAGTAAAGGCTAGCTTTAATAGTCCAAACCAAGAATTTTTACATGGTCAATTTGTAAGAGTAAGAGTAATTTGGGAGAAAAAAAACAGTTTATTAATTCCGGCTAGTTCTGTATTTCATGCTGGAAAAGAAAAATTTGTCTTTATAGCTAAAAATAATAATTTAGGCGAAAGAAATTTGTCTAATGCAATAGCCAAAAGAGTTAAAGTTCAATTAAGTAACTTGCAAGGCAATAATTTTCAAGTGATTAATGGCTTAAATATTGGTGATAGATTGATAGTATCCAAGACTAGCAAATTAAAAGATGGAAAATCTATTAGGCAACTCTCTTTTTATAAGGAAAAAACTATTAATAATTAAAAAAGTAAATTAAGTTAATGTAAATTTTCACTCTTAAAGTTAAGTTAACATAATAAACTTTTCTATAGTTACTGTTTTTAAATGTATATTTTTTATTGAGTTAATCCATGCTTTAAAGCAAAACGAACCAGCTCTGTCCGGCTATTTGTCTCTGTTTTACCGAACAAACGACTCACATATTTTTCTACATTTCTAACACTTGTATTTAAACGAGCTGCAATTTCTTTATTCATAAGACCTTCTGCAACTAAATCCAAAACACTTTTTTCTCTTGGAGTTAAATCAATTTTAATAGATGGAGGTATTATTGTTAAATGAGTCTTTTGTTGTCCTAATTGCTCTTTTAATCCTTTAATTTCTTGGGCTATTTCTTCTAACTTTATAGAGTCACTACCAATTTTTCCATTAATTTTACGACGTTCCAGAAAGCTTTTAATAATAGCTTCTAATTCCTCAGGATCAAAGGGTTTTGGCAAATATACATCGCAGCCAGCGTTGTAACCCTTGATTCGATCAGCAGTCATACCTCTAGCAGTAAGAAAAATCAGAGGAATAGTTTGCAAGCGAGTACTATGACGTATTTTTTCTAAAAATTGATATCCATCTATTTCTGGCATCATAACATCAGAGATGATGATATCAGGAATTATTGTTTCCAGAAGCTTCCAAGCTTCTTTTGCATTATTTGCAATTTTTACTGTTAATTCACCATCATATTCCAAGTATGTTTGTACGGACTCACATATGCTTGGCTCATCGTCAACTAATAAAATTATAGAAGAATTACTCATGATTTATATTTTACTAATGCTATGAACAATTTTAATCTGAATGTTTATCGATAGAAATCACTTCAACTTCAACCGTTTCTTCTTCTGATGATTTTTTTTCTATACCTCGGTTTGGATTTCTCCACTCTTCAAATATTATTTTAGTAAGCTCTGTTATTAATAGACTTAAAATAACAAAATCATCTATTTGTCCTATTATAGGAAAAAAATCTGGAAAGAAATCTAAAGGGCTTACAAAATAAACTAAAGTGCCTAATATTACCAACCAGCGATATTTAGTATTACGAATTAGAGACTTATAGTATTTATATATGGAGTGTAAAGAAAATTTCATTATATTAATCATATTTAGTGTTTAAATATTAATTTAAAATATAGCCGTATGTACTGTGCTTACATAATTTAAGTATTAATATCAGGTATCTTAAATATATAAAACAATGATTCTCACATTAAAATTATCAAACAACTTTTATCCAATGATTGATAACTTTTCTTATTCAATATTAATTCTTGAGCTCAACTAAATGTTACTCGTTATTATCTTTGCAGAGATTTGTCTTTCAAAAGACCAGTGAGTAGAGATGCAGGTGGCTTTTTGTAAGGCCAAGCAAAAGCATGTTGAAAAGCAAAATTTTGACATGCTTGTAGTTGATGAAAATCAATTACATCTTGAGTTAAAAGATTCTCAAATTCGAAGGGTAAACGTACATTATGCAGTCCTGCATTATCTGTACAAATTGCTATATGTACTCCTGCTTCAAAACAACGATCAAAAACCGTCTTCAATTCGTATAAATTATCTAAATTTCCTGTCTTTAAATAAGTCGTAGGACATATCTCCAGGCATTGATTAGAGCGAGCAATCATCGGCAGTAACTCTGGAAATCTCAAAGGTATTTGAATACCGTGACCAATCCTCATTAGATATGGAAGAAGTTCAGGATAACATCCATCGGAAGTTTCATAAAGATGACCAGTTGTATTTAATCCCAGTGATCTCGCATATTTATATAAATCTATAAATTCATCTAACCTTTCACCATAATGAGAGTCTCCTCCTGCAACATCAATAGCACAGACATAGTCTTTCATTTGAGCCGCTAGATCTACTATAGCCTTATTAACCTCGTAAGGTAACCGAGAATGCATACAAAGAATTTGGCTTATTACAATAGGGTACTCTTTTACTTGACTAGCTTTACCTACTATTTTGACAATACTAGTCATAGCATCAATTCTTTCTGATTGCTCAAGGTACTGGGGAGTACGAAGATATGGAGTATATCTTAATTCTAGATATGCTAAGTGTTCAAAAATATAAGCTCCACGAATTAAACGATAAATAAAATAAGGGAGTGTTTGTTCTGTCTGAACGTTTTCTACTAGGGTATGTAATTCTAAATACTCATCTAATGTTTTACGTTTACGTGTGTAAAACTCTTCAAAAACTGGATATTGAGGAAATTTTTGTGCCATTTTAGGGTCATGGCGTTTAAAATATCTCCAAAGAATACGAGGAACTACTGATCCTCCTAAATGGCGATGTAGATCTGCATATAGTGCCATAAAAATCTCCAAAGAATATATATTATGTTCTATCTTAAAACTATTAAGATAAGGAATATTTTGAAATAATTCCACTAAAGAATAATGTTTGATCCCAATAATGGCTTAAATGATAAAAAAGTTCTATTTAGAATAGTCCTATAGTTATTAAAGTTTAACTAGAGTATATAAGATTTTTAATAATTAACTTAATCAAAGGTTAGTACAAAATAATAAACTTTAATAGAAAGCGGTAGAAGTAAACACTTCTACCGCTTTAAAAACATCAAGTTTTTACTGTTAAGAGTCAGAAACTGGAGTTAGGATAGAATCTAGCTGTTCATCTTCTGCAACAATGACTTTAACTTGTCCTTGTTCATCAATATCTACTTCCGCGACATCTCCTCCTCTAACTTTTCCTGAGAGAATTTCTTCTGCCAAGATGTCTTCAAGAAGACGCATAATGGCACGTCGTAATGGTCTTGCACCATAAGAAGGGTTATAACCTTCTTCAACTAAACGTTCTTTAAATTTATCAGTAACCTGGAGTGTAATTTCTTTTTCTGTTAAGCGAGCAAACACCTCCTTGAGAAGAATCTCAGAAATTTCTTTAACTTCTTCTTTATTTAGTTGGCGGAAAACAATAATCTCATCTAGTCTATTCAGAAATTCAGGGCGGAAATATTCTTTTAATTCTTCATTAACTAAAGAACGAATCCTGTTATATTGCGCATCTTCTTGGTTATTTTCAAACTCAAAACCTAACCCACCACCACCTTTTTCTATAACTTTTGACCCTATATTAGAAGTCATAATTAACAAAGTATTTTTAAAGTCTACTGTGCGCCCTTTGGCATCAGTTAATCGACCATCTTCCAATATTTGTAATAACATATTGAAGATATCTGGATGTGCTTTCTCAATTTCATCAAATAGAATTACCGTATAAGGACGACGACGTACCGCTTCTGTTAATTGTCCTCCCTCATTATAGCCGACATATCCAGGTGGAGAACCGATAAGCTTAGATACAGTATGACGTTCCATATATTCAGACATATCCAAACGAACCATTGCATCTTCTGAACCAAAGAAGTAAGTTGCTAATGCCTTGGTGAGCTCAGTTTTCCCGACACCTGTAGGACCAGAAAAAATAAAACTAGCAATAGGACGATTAGGATTTTTCAAACCAACTCTGGCACGACGTATAGCTTTTGAAACAGCTTTAACAGCATCTTCTTGACCAATAAGTCTCTGATGTAAAGTTGTTTCCATATTTAAAAGTTTTTCAGATTCAGTCTCTGTAAGCTTATTTACAGGTACTCCTGTCCAAGAAGCAACAATATGAGCTATTTCTTCTGAATCTACAAAAGGTTCGTCATTTTCTCCTTCTCCTTTTTTTGTAGAAGAAATTGAACGAATTTTTGACTTAATCTCCATTTCTTGATCTCGTAGTTGTCCTGCACGATTAAAATCTTGCGAACGAACTGCATCATCTTTCTGTTTTAAAATAGTACGTAATTCCTTATCTAACTCTTTAGCTTCAGGAGGAAGTTGAGAGTTAATTAAACGTACCCTAGAACCTGCTTCATCTATGAGGTCAATGGCTTTATCTGGAAGAAAACGATCAGAAATATAACGATCTGATAACTTAGCAGCTGCTTCCAATGCTTCATCCAAAATTTTGAGCTTATGATGTTGCTCATACCGCTCTCTTAAACCATAAAGAATTTGGATGGTCTCTTCTACAGTTGGTTCTCCAACCATTACTGGCTGAAAACGTCTTTCTAGAGCAGCATCTTTTTCAATATGTTTGCGATATTCATCAAGAGTAGTAGCTCCAATACATTGAAGCTCTCCTCTCGCCAAAGCTGGCTTAAGAATATTAGCTGCATCAATAGCTCCTTCAGCGGCACCAGCGCCAATAAGAGTGTGAACCTCGTCTATAACCAGAATTATATTTTCCGTTTGGCGGATTTCTTCCATGATTTTTTTGAGGCGTTCTTCAAACTCTCCGCGATACTTTGTTCCTGCAACTAACAAACCTATATCAAGAGTTACAACTCTTTTATCTTCAAGAATATCAGGAATATCTTGATCAGCAATACGTTGGGCAAGACCTTCAGCAATTGCTGTTTTACCAACACCAGGTTCTCCAATAAGAACTGGATTGTTTTTAGTACGACGACCAAGAATTTGAATCACTCGTTCAATTTCTTTTTGTCTACCAACAACTGGATCGAGCTGTCCATCTGTAGCTAATTGAGTCAAATTAGAGCCAAATTCATCGAGAGTAGGAGTTTTAGTCCTACCAGGTGCTACTCCTCCCGCAGCGACTTCTGCAGTCTCTCCTAATTGACGAATAACTTGGGTTCTTACTTTAGAAAGATCTACACCAAGATTTTCGAGGACTCTTGCTGCGACTCCTTCTCCTTCTCTAATTAGTCCTAATAGAAGATGTTCTGTTCCAATGTAATTGTGTCCTAGTTGTCTAGCTTCCTCTAAAGAAAGTTCCAGAACTCTTTTTGCCCTTGGGGTAAAAGGAATTTCAACAGCTACGAAACCTGAACCTCGTCCAATAATTTTCTCAACTTCAATACGAGCATCTTTAAGATTAACTCCCATGGATTTAAGAACTTTGGCTGCAACTCCGGTTCCCTCACCGATTAGCCCTAGAAGAATTTGTTCTGTCCCGACAAAATTATGCCCAAGACGACGAGCTTCCTCTTGGGCAAGCATAATTACCTTAATAGCTTTCTCTGTAAAGCGTTCAAACATTTTATTTGTCCACCATCTGCTGCTTTCCCTTGTAAGCTGATCTTAGCACAGCTTTTTATCTCTACTGTTCATATATGAACTTAGAGTATGACTGTTAAAAGAATTTTATATTCTTCTTTAATGCTATTAGCCTTTCTATGATTACAGTGTAGAGTTTAATCATATTTTAACTAAATTCTATATTTTATATTTATTTAATTAAAGTATTACGTAAATCTAAGTTTAGTACATACTTTTATGTATTAGCACTAGAAATAGTCTAGAAAAAATTTCAAGCAATTTTATTAAATACTTCTCTAAAAATAATTTTATATTTTATCTACTAAAGCCAGGTTAAAGGTTAAACAAATAATAAATCAAAATTTAGTAATGATTAGTTATTACTAAGAACAATTAAGTTCTACTAATTTAAAACAAGACTTTGTCAACTAGTGTAAGGCTTCCTCATGAATCTATAAGGCATAAAGTCAATTGATTTAGAGCGTTAATGTTTTTTTGTTTTTAAACTAAGCTAGAAAATATACTATTAAAGATAATTAATCTTTGTCCCATGATTATCTATAGACAATAGTTTCACTTCTGAAGTTACTGCCTGCTTTAACCATGCTTCTTTTACTGCACATTCAATATTACTAGTATTTTCAAAATTAGTTAAAACTAATAAGGTGGGACCAGCGCCACTAATTACCACACCATATGCTCCAGCCTTAATAGCAGCTTCTCTAACAGATTCATAACCTTTAATTAGATGTTGACGATATGGTTGATGAAGTCTATCGTGTAACGCGCTAGATAGCCACCTTCCATTACCTGTTTCCAGAGATTTAATCAGTAATCCCATATGGGCAATATTAAAAACTACATCATGCATGAATACTGTTTTCGGTATAACAGATCTTGCTTTTTCAGTTAATAGTTCAAAATCAGGGATGGCGATAAGAGGTACAACAGAAGAATGCCAATTAAGTGGATATATTCCCCAGTTAATACCTTCTCTAATAGATAATTGGCACTTGCCAAATAAAGCAGGTACAACATTGTCAGGATGACCTTCCAGTTTTATAGCTAAATTCATTAGCTCAAATTTTGACAAGGGTTGGCCTGTTAATTCGTTAGCTCCAATTAAGCCACCTATAATTGCTGTAGCAGAGCTTCCTAAACCTCTAGACAAAGGTATTCCTAATTTAATCCCGATCGAAACTCTTGGTGGAGTTTCTCCTATGTGGTTGTATAAATATGTAAATGCTTTATAAACTAAATTGTTATGATCACGTTTAACCTTATTAGCTTCTTTTCCTATTACATTAATATTTAGTTGAGATTTGTTTTTTCCCTGTTTAGTAAAATAGAACTGATTATACATAGTTAGAGCAGAACCTATGCAATCAAATGCCGGACCTATATTTGCTGTGGTTGCGGGAACAATGACATTGACTGTAGACATAGTAAACTTATCGTATAAAAGTTTCTGTATAACTAGTTTTCCTTTTATGTATTTGGCATACACAATATTGAGTATATGTAATCTAAAAAATAAAAAACTAATAATGTTAATTATTTTAATGGTTTTCCGAAGCTAGAAAAAGAAATTAATCCATAACTCTTAGTCAAGATTAATTTCTTTAATTCAAAAACTATTTTATTTATAGTCAGGGCTGGGTATTTGCTGAATTTGTATAACGTAAATAAGCTTCTATAAATAAATTTAAATCACCGTCCATCACATCATTGATATTGGTAGTTTCTACATTTGTTCTTAGGTCTTTGACCATTTGGTATGGATGAAATACATAACTACGAATTTGAGTCCCCCAAGCGGCTTCAACTATATCACCTCTTATTTCGGCAATTTTTTGAGCTCTTTGTTCTTGAGCAATAATTAATAGCTTTGCTTTTAACAAAACAAGGGCTTTTTCTTTATTTTGTAATTGAGAGCGTTCTTGCGTACATCGAACAGCAATACCAGTTGGTATATGAACAATACGAACAGCCGTTTCTACCTTGTTAACATTTTGTCCACCTTTACCACCAGAACGTGTAGTTGTGATTTCTAATTCTTTATCAGGAATCTCTATTTTTATATCGTCTCCTTCTAACTTTGGCATTACTTCAATGCCAGTAAAGCTTGTTTGGCGTTTTCCATTAGCGTTAAAAGGAGAAATTCTTACTAACCTATGTGTTCCTTTCTCTCCCTTTAAATATCCAAAAGCATAACAACCTTCAATTTCTAATGTAGCAGACTTAATTCCGGCTTCATCCCCATCAGAAATTTCAACCAAATTAACTTTATAGCCCTGATTTTCTCCCCATCTTCTATACATTCTTAGCAACATTTCTGACCAATCTTGAGCATCTGTTCCACCAACTCCTGTATTAATATTTAGGATAGCTCCTTTAATATCATAAGTTCCTGACAAAAGTTGTTGCAAATCCCAGCTATCTAAATTTCGCTTTAATTGCGTAATATTATTCTGTGCTTCCTCTAGTAGAGATTCATCATAATCTAATGTTAGCAAGTCTACAATAAGTTTAGTATCTTCTAGCTGATCGCACCACTGATTATATTGTTCTAATTGTGATTTAAAGCCACTAAGTTCTTGTGAAACTTTTTGTGCTGTTTCCGGACTGTCCCAAAAGGTAGGCTGTACTGTCGTGTTCTCTAAACTCTTAATATTAGCCCTTAAAGCTGGTAAGTCAAAGATATTCCTGAGTTTTCCCCAGGTGTATACTCAAAAGTTCAACGTTTTTTCTCAATTCTGTAATTTCCATATATTTAACTTTTAAAGATTTAATTTATTATGTACGTTTTTCTATGCGATTTACACATTAATATTTGAATACAGATATCTAGGTAAATTTAAATATTTGTCAAGTATCTAGTATAGATATCTTATATAAGTTAGTCTGAAGTTTCGTTTATAAATATTTTTACAGATAAATTAGCTTATAAAATTTTATTTACAGAAAAAACCTAAAAGAAACCTCTGATATGAAATTTACAAGATATTTATATAAAAGGCTATGGTTTATAAATATCTATTTATTTAAGCTAATAATATAATTTTTTAATCTAATAAAACATAAAAACTATTTATACACTTAGTTTTTATGTTTTTCATTCCTTAGTATCAGACTATAATTGTTTTTTGCCAATATTTTTTCAATTCTTTCGCTACTTTATTCGATAAAAGAATACACCCTAAAATATTAGGTATGGCTAATGTCAATAACATCATATCACTGAAATCTAATACGGCTCCTAAATTTACTACTGAACCAATAAAAATACAAAATAAGAAGACTATTTTAAAAATGATAGAATTTGATTTGCCAAATATATAAATCCAACATTGTTCACCATAATAACACCAAGTAATCATTGTTGAAAATCCAAACATACACATAATACTTGCTAATACTACAGGAGACCATTGAATAACTTGAGCAAAAGCTGTCATAACTAATATGGAACCGTTGATACCGTTTCCTACTGTTGTCCAATAAACCTGAGTCGTGGCAATTACTAAAGCTGTTAGATTACAGATAACAACTGTATCAAGGAAAGGTTCAAGAATTGAAACAATACCTTCTTGTATAGGCTCTTTTGTTTTTGCAACAGCATGGGCAATTGCAGCAGACCCCAAACCAGCACCATTTGAAAAAACGCTACGTCGTATTCCTTGAATTATGATACCAACCAAACCTCCTTCCATTCCCCTAGAGGAAAAAGCCTCTGTAAAAATAGAAGCAAAAGCATGGGGTATTGCGGTGAAATTAGTTTTCAGGATCCATAGGCATCCCAGTATATAAATAACTGACATTAAAGGCACTAATCTACTAGTAATAACTCCTATACGACTAACACCACCAATGATAACTAAACCTACGAGAAAAGCGAGTACTAGACCGACAGCCCAATCATAAGATTGTAAGGCAGGAAAAACGACAGCTAAAGCCATAAATGATTGATTGACTTGGAACATATTTCCTCCTCCTATCGCTGCACCTATGCCGGCAAAACAGTAAGCTATAGCTAATATTTTACCTAACTTTTCTTTTCCTATTTCTTTCAATCCTTTAGAAAGATAATACATTGGACCACCAACAGTAGTTCCATCTAGACCTATAGTTCTATATTGAGATCCTAAAGTACACTCTACAAATTTACTGGACATTCCAAAGATCCCAGCCAATGTCATCCAAAAGACTGTACCTGTGCCTCCTAGTTGAATAGCGATAGCTACCCCTGAAATATTACCTAGTCCTATACTTGCTGACAAAGCTGTTGTCAAAGCTTGAAAAGAAGATATCTCTCCTTGAACCTCATTTTCAGAATCAATTTCATCAGGATAGTCTACATTTTCTACTAGTTGAGATTTCGACTTTTGATTTTTATAGAAACTAATATTTTTTTTAGAAGATGTAGGTTTTTTATAATGGCTTTTATGTTGACTGTAGACTATCTTTAAAGCTTGTTTGAAGCCAACAATATTAATAAAGCCCATTCTTAATGTAAAAAAAATACCTCCCATTAATATCCAAAATATTATTACGGGAAAATGAGCAATCTCAAAAAAGAGTATTTGTTTAATAAAAGTAACTAGGTTCGAAAAAAAATAATCAATATTATAAAGGAAATGATTCACAGATCTAATGTAAAAAGCTACTACTTAGCCAAAAAATAAAAAATACAATAATACTAACAAGAGATTGACTAAATTCTCTTGTAGTGTTGGGATCATAAAATAGTTGAATAATGCTTCCCCCAATAATCATTCCTAAGCTCAACATAGTTAAAGTGATTAGTAAAGCACGATTAAATTTATTTTCCTTTTTATTTAGAAAATAAATATTAACAAAAACTCCTAATGCTAAGAAAAGTGGAGTTAGAGAAGACTGAGGACGCAAAAATCCTACTAAAAGTGATAGAGCAAGAAATATTCCTGTCTTCAATAAGATATCATTAAAAGACGGAATATCAATAAATTGTTGAACCCAATGAAATATATTTTTAACATTAGAGACTAGAAAGTTAGAACTAACTTCTCTTTGATGCTCAGCAAATCGAATATTATCAGGTACATTAACTTTCCCTTCTTGACGGAGCTTCAATCGCTCCATGACAATAGCATCGTAAGCAGATTCAATACTTTCTATAGTTTCAAAACTATCACTATGCTTCTGGCTTAAATGATCTTTTGCTTTTTGAATTTCTTCAAAAGGGGCTGTTTCGGAAACACCTAACTTTTCATAGGGAGTTTTTTCACTCATCTGATATTTTCTTCCATATCTTCTTACTCATATTACCTAAATAAACAGGTTTTCTAACTTACTTTTTTTAGGAAATTAACTTTAATCAAGAATTTTTAGCCGTTAAAGTGACTCAAATACAAACAATTTTCTCTTTGAGCTTTAGATTTGAAAGTTTTGGAGATATAGCCAAAGAAAATTTTCTTAGCTAAAAATAATATTACAAAATCTAAGTATTAAGAGTTATGAATACTTGACTTATCAACATTTGATTGGGGAGAAGCATCTTTTTTATTATCCTCAAGTTCAGCATTCATGCTTAGAGAATCTTGGAGATGCTGAGTTTCACGCTTAAACTCATCTTCAAACTCTTTTGAAGCATCTTGAAATCCTTTAACAGCCTTACCTAAACTACGACCAATTTCAGGTAATTTCTTAGGACCAAATACTAATAAGCTGATAATTAAAATCAACGCCATTTCTGGTAATCCAATACCAAAGATATTCATAATTTCCTCCTTAAAATCAAAATCTACTTTCTATTCTATACGTACATTCAACCAAAACTGATACTTAGTAAATAAAAAAAATTAGGTCTTCTTAAGAATAAATAACTTTTCTATTAATATTTATGTATCGATATCTAGATACGATTAATCTTGTCTACTCCAATAAAGAATATTCATGATTATATGATTACCATTGTAAGTGTATTTATAATAGCTATCAACATAGATTTATATGAGAATATACTAAGTTTGCTAAGTTGATTTTAGAAAATTTTATTGTAATCTTTGTATTTTTATATCTTATAATCACTTAATAGCAATTAAAATGAATTAAGCAATTAAAATATAAAAATATTGCTTTTGATGATTGTATATAATTATAGAGCTAAGTCAAATTTTTAAGTAAAATTATTTATATAATTGAAAAGCTTTGTGAACTGCATTCAAAGCTTTTGTCCCCATGTCTTTTGGAACAACACAACTAATCTTAATTTCTGAAGTTGCAATCATTTTAATATTAATATTTTCTGCTGCTAATGCTTCAAAAAATTGAGCTGCTATCCCAGGCTTTTCTACCATACCTGCACCAACAATACTTACTTTTGCAATATTTTCATCTATTAATATTTCATCAAAACCATCTGATAATTCTTTAAGTACTGAATGGGCAAGTTTGGAATTTTCTTGAGCTATAGTAAATGCCATATCACGTGTAGGCTCTCCAGAGAAAATACGACAGCGTTGAGATTGAATAATAGTATCTACACTGATATTGTTTTTTGCCAATATTCCAAAAATATTAGCTGCCATCCCAGGTTTATCTTTTACACGTCGAATTGCAATCTGAACCAGCTTTGTATCTAGAGCAACTCCTCTAACAGGTGGGATGATAGCAATAGTAGATAAGGTATTTACCGTAGGTGAAAATTCTATTTCGAATGCTTTTGATAATGCTTGCATTGCATGCCAACTATCACTCTGTGCGATAACACAACTTACTTTAACTTCTGAAGTTGCAATCATCTCAATATTAATATCTTCCTCAGCAAGAGTTTCGAACATTTTTGCAGCGATACCAGGACGACCAATCATCCCCGCTCCTGCGATCGCAATTTTAGCTACTCGTTTTTCTACAATAACTTCAACGTCTTGAGAATAGCTAGAACTAGTGCAAAAAGTTGAAGCAATTGCATAGGTAACTGATTCAGCTTGTCCTAAAGAGTCTTCTACCACTGTGAAAGCTATATCATTGCTGTTGTTTTCATGAATTGATTGAATAATGAGATCTACGCTTACTTTCTGAGAAGCAATTTCTCTTAAAAGATGAGCTGCAATACCAGGACGATCTGGAACTTTCAAAAGTGCAACTTTTGCTTGGTTTTCATCTAATTCTATTCCATCTACTGCTTTCGTGATTTCCAAACCATTTAATGATCTAGATTCTGAAACAGTTGATGTAACAAGTGTTCCAGGATTATCACTCCAACTAGAACGTACAATTAAAGGAAGTCCATAGTTTCGAGCAATTTCTACAGCTCTTGGATGTAAAACCTGCGCACCTAAGCTGGCTAGTTCTAACATTTCATCAGAAGTAATTTCTTTAATAAGTTGAGCACTTGTAACTAAACGAGGATCAGTTGTAAAAATGCCTGGAACATCTGTATAAATCTCACAACAATTAGCTTTTAACGAGGCAGCTAAAGCTACTGCTGAAGTATCAGAGCCACCACGACCAAGAGTTGTTATTTCTAAACTATCACTACAACTAATTCCTTGAAATCCTGCTACAACAACAATTTCGTTTTGATCAAGGTGACGTTCAATCCTATCATGCTTAATAGATAAAATTCTCGCATAGCTATGTTCTGCTTCTGTAACAATTCCTACCTGGGCACCAGTTAAAGAAATAGCTTTTTTCCCTAATTTTTGCAGAGCCATAGTCATTAAAGCTATGGTCACTTGTTCTCCTGTAGATAACAACATATCCATTTCTCTTCGTGAAGGATTAGAAGTTATTTCTTGAGATAGCCTTACCAAGGTATCAGTGGTTTTGCCCATTGCAGAGACTACTACAACTATCTTATTGTTCTTATCAGAAGCTTTACAGATACGTTGAGCAACGTTTTGAATACGCTCCACAGACCCTACAGAAGTTCCTCCATATTTTTGAACAATTAGAGTCATAATTCAAATATAAATAATACATCAACTGTTAAATTTAACAAGATCTCATAAAGGATAAAGATTATCAACTATATTTCCTTATAATCTAGGAAATATGAATAACTATAAAATACATCTTCTCAGTTAATACAAAATAAAGATAATTTTCAAAAAATACTCTGATAATTATTATCCAATATCTATAAATTTCTAAAAACTTATGGAATCACATTATTATCTAATACTGATATGCAAAGCTAGGAAATCTTGAATTATTCCTTAATAGTTACTGCAAATAATTAAGCAATAAAATCTAAGCAGATTTACACAAGGTTAAAATTAAAATGATGGGATAAATGAATTTTAAAGAATTTTAGAAAGCTTACTATATGCTTTATGAAAATTGTTACAATTTTTACATCAATTGTTGGTCTATCCAAAAAAATAAAATAAATTATTTTAATTATTTATGAAAACACAACATCAAATTAATCAAAGATTAAAGTCATCACTTGATAATGCTATTGATATCAGTCAGAACTACATACTCTCTTTACAATATCCTGAAGGTTATTGGTTAGGAGAACTAGAGTCAAATATAACTCTTACTGCAGAGACTGTTTTAATTTATAAAATTTGGGGAATATTTGAAAACCTTCCAAAATCTAAAATTGAAACTTATTTATGTAGTAAACAAAACAAACATGGTGGTTGGGAACTTTTTTATGGCGATGGTGGAGAGATTAGTACATCCATAGAAGCATATATGGCACTTAGACTTTTAGGTATGTCTAAAGATGATCCTATTTTAGTTAATGCCAAGAATTTTATTCTTAGCAGAGGAGGTGTTTCCAAAGCTAGAATTTTCACTAAGTTTCATTTAGCTTTAATTGGTTGTTACTCATGGAAGGGGCTCCCCTCTATACCTCCATGGATTATGGTTTTAAGTAACAATTTTCCTTTTACAATTTATGAGATGGCTAGTTGGGCACGAGAAAGTACTGTCCCATTGATAATAGTTTTTGATAAAAAACCAATTTTCGAAGTTAATCCATCTTTTAACCTTGATGAATTGTATATAGAAGAAATAGAAAAAATTCAATATAGTCTTCCATACAAGAATGATTGGACTGATATTTTTTTGTGGTTGGACAAAATTTTTCAGCTATTAGGAAAATTCAATCTAATTCCTTTTAAAGAGAAAGGTTTAAAGGAAGCAGAGAAATGGGTATTAGATCATCAACAAGAAAGTGGAGATTGGGGAGGAATTATGCCTCCGATGCTAAACTCTCTAATTGCATTCCGAACTTTAGGATATGATTTAGAGGATCCCTCCGTTAAAAGAGGTTTTGAAGCCATTCAACGTTTTGCTATTGAAAAAGATAAAGAATATTATGTTCAGGCTTGCGTATCTCCTGTATGGGATACTGCTTGGATGATAAGAGCCTTATCTGAGTCAGGGTTGTCAAAAAATCATCCTTCTCTTCAACTAGCTGGAAACTGGTTACTAAGTAAACAATGTTTAGACTATGGAGATTGGTCAATTAAAAATAAAGTTGGGAAACCTGGAGGATGGGCATTTGAGTTTACTAATCGCTTTTATCCTGATATTGATGACTCAGCAGCTGTAGTTATGGCACTTGAGGGAATTACTCTTATAAACGAAAAGCAGAAAAAAGTAGCTATTGAGCGCTGCCTTCAATGGATAGAAACAATGCAGTGCAGAACTGGAGGATGGGCAGCTTTCGATATAGATAATAATCAAGCTTGGTTAAATGAAGTTCCTTATGGGGATCTCAAAGCAATGATCGATCCAAATAGCGCTGATGTAACCGCAAGAGTAGTAGAAATGTTAGGTTCATGTAACTTAAAAATTTCTGATAAAAGTATTGTGAAAGCCCTTACGTATTTGTATGATGAACAAGAAAATGATGGCAGTTGGTTTGGTAGATGGGGTGTTAATTATATCTATGGAACTAGTGGAGTGTTGTCTGCATTGGCAGTTCTTAATTCTGATCAAAATCATTTGCAACTAGAAAAAGGAGTTAGCTGGCTATTAAGTTGTCAAAATGAAGATGGTGGATGGGGAGAGAGTTGTTTAAGCTATGATAATCCTGAGCTAAAAGGAAAAGGTGTAAGTACAGCTTCTCAAACTGCTTGGTCCTTAATTGGGTTACTAGATGCGGGAAAAGCTTTAAATAATTTTGCAATCAATAGTGTTGATCGAGGTATAGACTATTTACTGAATACTCAAACATCTAGTGGAGTATGGGAAGAAAATGAATTTACTGGAACTGGATTTCCTTCTCATTTTTATATAAAGTATCATCTCTATTGTAATTATTTCCCTTTGATTGCTCTAGGACGTTATAAACAATTTAGACATCTATTTTAAGTATCATTAAAAAATCTTTTTAATAACCTTAATTTTTTATAAAAAGCATATGTTAAATTGAAAAGATAAACGATTTAGTTAATAAGTTTCTAAATTATATTTTGTAAATTAAAGATAAGTATAAAAATATTTATAATATCTATGATAATTAACTTAATAATTTTAATTAATTATTAAGTTAATTATCATAATTTAAAAAATAAAAGTTTTTCTTAATAATGCTCTTAAAATATTAGAAACAATTTAATAGAATGAAAAATTTAGCAAATATTCTGACAGGATAAGCTATGGGAATACTTCAGATAAAAAATTTTAAGACAGTATAAGAAAATATTAGATATTTATATCTCACCTTTACTTTTTTTTATTGCATAATCTCTAAATCTTTTTAAATCTTCTGAAATGGTAGATTCAACTATTCTACCTAAAAATAATTTATCCATTAATTTTCCTAGCCATCCTGGAATGCTATAAGCGATACTTAATCTAACAATACTACTACCTTGCCTATCGTAAAATCTAATCGCTCCTCTATTAGGTAATCCATTTATTGACTCCCACTGTATGATTTGATGAGGTACTATTTTGAGGATTTTTGATAGCCAGGTGAACTGAAAACTTCCACTAACTAATTTCCATCGTGATAAGCTAGGATCATCATCAAGAATTTCAACGGAGTCAATCCATTTCATCCATTTAGGCATTTCATTTAAGTCTGACCATAAATTCCACACCTGTTCAATAGGAATATCTACTTCAATTTGTACACTATGCTCTAACCAGTTAGACATATTTGAAATGTAAATTACTGTATATCGTTTTATGTTTAATCTATATATTAAATGCTTTTATATATTAGCATATTAACATTTTTAAAACTTAATCTTTAGTGTTTGCTAGAAAGATATTTTTTTTGTTTTAATAACATAAAGTTGTTACTCCTTAGACCTAGCTAATATAGTTTTTAGTTTTATTATTATAATAATTAGCTAATACATGTATGAAAAGTAAATTTTAAGATACCAAAGAAAAAGAAATTAAATGAATTAATAAATATTCTTACTGCATTTATATTAGAAATTATGTTATTGTTCCTTTTCTTAAAAGTTTTAATAAGAAAAGGAACAATAACTATTGAAAAAAAAATTTATTTCTTATACATTTCTTTAAGTATATTAGAACTAATAAGTAGCCAATATATATTACATAAGTATAATAATTTATATGTTATTCTTGTAACGAACAAATCTTATTACTAATTATTTCTCCGGCAACCTGATGTCCGAGGTTATTCCAATGTCCACTTCCTATTTTTGTATTATTAAAACCATGTATAAAGGCTTTATTTTTATCAGCATAGGCTTGTAAAAGTGGAGCTAAAGTTAAAATTTTAAAGTTTTCTATTTGTGATAATTTATAAATATGTTGATCGGGATAAAATTGACTATTTGTTGCCAGATTTTTAAAATATTGTTCTCTAACTGAAAAATTGGGATAGACTTGAATAGGATTACTTAATGTTACTACTAAATAGTCAGTACTGAAGATAGAGTTTTCTTGTTGTATTAGTTTAATTGATTTATCCATTACGTTCCATTCTTTTTCCCATATTACAGAAGAGCTTTTATATAACTCTGGAATAAATTCAATATTTTGAGATATATCCTTGTCAACCTTCAAATTCCCAGATATAAGTTTAGGAAACTGCTTGTTTATAATAATTCTAGTTTGATTAACTAGTTGTAAAATATGAGATTTATTTATTAAAAAAAATAATTTTTTTCTTACAAAACTATTACGCCATTGGTAAGTTTTGGTGTTTCTAAATGACATGTCAAAGATGTACTTATTATCTTTGAGCTCTAGGAAGGGACTAAATCTGTCATGAGGACTTAATACTTTTGAATTATTAATAACATCATTATCAGTAAAAACCGTTAATAGAACAAGATCAGGAGAAAATTCACTAGCATAATATTTTAGCGTTGTATATTCTTGTGTAGTACCGTAATCACCAACGCCAAAATTTATTACCTCAATATTTTTGCTACTTAATTTTTGACATTTAGATAATTTTTCTTTTGTTAATGACCAAAACGTTTTATCTTTATCAAGTTGTATAGCTTCAGCAAAAGAATCGCCGATAATAATAATTCTAAAAGTATCTTTTGGTTTCTTTTTTGTATAGGCTTTATCCCTTAAACCATTTTTATTAATTGATACAAATGCATTCCCTTCATGCTTCCATTTTCCGAACATATTCTTGATAAGAGAATGCCCTCGATGAAAATCAACTTTATAAAAACTAGGATAGGAGATATTTAATATTCTTAATCCGATCTCTCCAACGAATAGAGCGAAAGTTAAGCTACTGAATATTAGTACAAAGTTATTTATAATCTTGTTTGGTTTAGACATGATTGATTATTCTTTAGTAAGAACCACTTTTATTTCAATAAGGATTCTTCTGTTTCGGAATTAAAAATATGAATTGCTCTTTTATTTATTGATAACCATAATGTATCTCCTGTCTTAACCAGATTATTTCCTATATAGTTAACAGTAATTTTAACAGGACTCTTGTTTAACGTTTCGGTGAATAAACGTACTTCATTTCCCATATTTTCTACTAGAGTAACCTTTACCTGTAAATTATTTATACTAGGAATACTTAGGGTAATATGTTCAGGTCTAAATCCTAATATGGCAAATTTTTTATTATATTTTCTTAAATATGATTCCCACTCTACAGGAATAGATAAGCTAAATTTGTCATAGAAAATTTTAGAAGAATTTTCTATTGTTACTGGCAAAAAATTCATTGGTAAGGATCCAATAAAGCTTCCAACAAAACAATTAATAGGATTATTATATAGCTCTAGAGGAGATGCTACTTGTTGAATTTTTCCTTGGTCCATAACAGCAATACGATCACCCATTGTCATTGCTTCTACCTGATCATGAGTAACATATATAGTGGTAATTTTTAGTTGATTTTGTAGCTTTACTATTTCAGAACGAGTTTCTGTACGCAAAATTGCATCCAAATTTGACATAGGCTCATCCATTAAGAAGACCTTAGGATTTCTAGCAATTGCTCTTCCTAATGCTACCCTTTGCCTTTGACCTCCTGATAATTGCTTTGGTAATCTAGTTAATAGGCTATCTAGTCGTAATAGCTTGCTAACTTGTCCTATCTTTTGATTAATATTTATTTCTAAAGCTGAATTGTATCGAAATTGTTTAGGTAAAAACTTAGTTATTTGATTTAAAATTTTATAGATTTTTTTATCAGTTTTATTTATACGACGTAATCCAAAAGCAATATTATCATAAACGTTAAGATGGGGATACAAAGCATAATTTTGAAAGACCATAGCTATATCACGCTGCTTGGGAAGAAGAGAATTCACATTTTGTTCTCCTATCAAGATTTCTCCTGATGTAATAGTTTCCAGCCCTGCTATAAGTCGAAGTAGAGTACTTTTTCCACATCCTGAAGGACCAACTAATACCATGAACTCTCCATCATTAATATTTAAATTAATGTGTCGTAAGATTTTAATTTCGGAATCTTTTGATTTGTTTCTTTGGCGAAAGAAACTTTTATTAATGTTTTTCAGTATAACTTTAGCCACTGTAATAAGTTAGAAATAATAAGTTAATACATAAATAACGCAGACAAAACAAACTATATAAGTTATTTGCAAAGATATATGATGGACTCGATTGACAGTTTTGACAGTTCAACATGAAATATAAAAACTAATAGATTTTATATAACTATAAAGTATGATTAAATGTCATTTTAGTAGTAATACTTTAAATATTGATAAATAGTAATAAAATACTATTTCAGTAAAAAATACTGAATAAAAAAAGTCTACTAAGTCTTTGATAGTATATATTGACTTACTATATAAAAGTTTAGATTCAATAGAATTCTCAAATTTATTTATAGTTAAGTTATTAAATAATTACTTTTTAAAACATATTTTGTCACTTAATATTAAAAAAGTTTAATTATTTTTATTATAAGCCTATAATACGAGTTGGGTTATTACCTCTCATCATTAAAATTTTTTTTGCCTATATTTATGAATACTAAATTCAAATTCATTTTAGCAGCCTGTTTTACTACTAGTTAAAAAATACTGAAATTAACAGGTCAGTTTTTATATTCAAAAAATTATTTAATATCTTGTTTATTAAATAATTTAAGTACTATATTAAATTGGTTTTTATTTATTTACTAAGACAATCTCTTATCATATTTTTTTAGTAATAAAGCTAACAATACAGATAATAAGTAAAATTTGCAATAATTATGGATCTATTACGATCATTACCTATTGGACTTTATCTTGAAAAGCCTCTTACTTGGTTACATTTACTTGATTCTAGAGTTAAATTAGTTTGGCTGATGTCTTTATTGCTTGCGAACAGATCATCTAGTCCAGAATGGTTATTAGTTCTTGTAGGTTTCCTTGTAGTTTTAACTATAGTTGCCAATATCCCTTTAAGAGTTTGGAAGCAACAAATGGGGTGGCTTTTAATTATTAGTTTTTTAATATTTCTAATTATAGCTTTGTCACCTGACGGTCTAGCAATTTCTTCCCAGCCTAGACTTCCAATCAATAACATATCAATACCACAATCAAGTTCTTATAGTTATGTTTTACTTGACAAAGGAATTTTCCTTATTACCCGTAGATCTTTGGAACTAGGAATAAGAATAGGTACTCATATTTTTATAGCAGTTTATAGTGCTAATTTATACCTATCAACTACTACTCCTGAAGCAATAACTGAAGGATTAGACTATCTATTTTCGCCTTTAAGATTTCTTAAAGTTCCAGTAACTGAAATTTTATTAATTTTCACTTTATCTCTACGTTTCATTTCTTTAGTCTTAGAAGAAATACAAAATCTCACTCGTTCTATTAGAACTAGGGCTATAAATTGGAAAAAATTAGGAATTAGAAAAAGCTTTCAAGTATGGATAGTAGTAATAGAAAAAATACTAGAAAATCTGTTAACAAGAGCTACCGAGATTGCAACTACGATGGAAATTAGAGGTTTTATTAGTCCCAATAAGCATAGAGTAAAGTGGCATAAACTATCCTTAGTCAAAGGAGATTGGATAGCATTGTTTTCATTATTACCTTTTTGGTATTTACGTTATGTTTGGGGAGGAATATAAGAAGAATACTAAGTTAGTTAAGAAAACAACATATCTATGAGTATAAAGGAACCGAAACCTAGGCGATACCATACAAATATCCAAGTACTCTGTTTTTGTAAATAATTTATTAACCAGGCAATAGATAAATAAGAAAAGAGAATAGAAGAAATTATTGCCGTCAAAAGAGGTAGTATAGTTTCTTGAGAAAATCCAGTATTAAAAATCTCAGTTAATTCGTATAAGCCTACTGTAGTTATTGCAGGAATACCTAATAAAAAAGAGAACCTTGCTGCAGTTTCTCGTTTTAAATTTAGAAATAATCCTAGAGTAATTGTTGAACCTGACCGAGAAACTCCAGGAATTATAGCTAAAGATTGAATAGCACCCATAAAAAATGCATCTTGCCATTTTAATTTATCAAAGTTACGTTCATATTTTCCAACTTTTTCCGCTAAAGCTAATAGTAAAGACATGATAATAGAAGAAACTGCAACCATCCCGCTACTTCGTAAAATAGAATTATCTATGTCTGTCATAAAAGTTTTTGTTAAGTATCCAACTATAAGGAAAGGTAAAGTTCCCATAAAAATGCCAAATCCCATCCGAAGATCATGAGACTCTAAATCATTATTTTTAATTGCTATGAATGTACCTGTGACAATTTTTCTTAGGTCTGACCAAAAGTACCATAGAACTGAGATAATACTTCCTAACTGAATTACTGCAGAAAAATTTACTCCCGGATCACCCCATCCCAAATAAGAAGGAATTATTTGTAAATGAGCCGTACTACTAATAGGTAAAAATTCTGTTAACCCTTGTATCATACCTAAAATGATAATTTGTAAATAGCTAAAACTTTCAATTGTTGAAGATGGATTTTCTAATGTTATGTGTTGATTGATCGATAGCTGAGAAAATATTAAAATGAGAAAAAACATAATTTCTTGAACCAGAAATAAAAGATTTAAGCTATTTAAAGTTAGCTATAGGCTAGCATTTTTAGTATATAGTTCCAAGTGTTTTATTCTATTAAATAGGTTGAAAAATCTTAAATAACGACTTAATAGAGTCTAAATAACTACAATTAAGGTTTGAGGCTAAATATTCTTAATATATTTTTCAACCATAAGATGAAGTATGGTATCTATAAGTTTTGCAAAAATCAAAATTTATTATGTGATTCATTACTATGATTATTTTTAGAATTTGTTTAAATAAGAAATAATAGTATTAACTTATAGAAGATGGAAATTAATAGTTAAGTTTTTTCCATTTTTAATTCCCTTAGAATATATTAGGACTAGTTTTAACTTTGAGGAAAATTTTGTGACAGTGAGAGTTCGTATCGCCCCTAGTCCTACTGGAACTTTACATATTGGTACTGCTAGGACAGCTATTTTTAACTGGTTATTTGCGAATCGCCACAAAGGCAAATTTATTTTACGTATTGAAGATACAGATCAGCAACGTTCTAAGCCTGAGTTCATTGAAAATATAAAATCAGGTTTAACTTGGTTAGGCTTAAATTGGGATGAAGGACCTTTCTTTCAGACTCAACGCTTGGATTCCTATCACAAAATTATTCAAAAATTACTTGATCAAGGTCTTGCATATAGATGCTACTGTACTCCAGAAGAGTTAGAAGATATGAAAGAGCGGCAAAGGTCGAACAATCAAGCGCCTAGGTATGATAACCGTCATCGTTATTTAACAAGAGTACAACAAGAATCTTTTGAAGCAGAAGGGAAGCAATCCGTTATTAGATTCATAATAAATGATGAGCAAGAAATTTGCTGGAATGATTTAATTAGAGGACATATGATATGGAAGGGTAGTGATCTTGGCGGAGATATGGTCATTGCTCGTATTAGAGAAAATATAGAACAGCCATTTGGACAACCTCTTTATAACCTTGCCGTAGTGGTAGACGATATAGATATGAATATTAGTCATGTAATTCGTGGGGAAGACCATATAGCAAACACTGCTAAACAAATTTTATTGTACGAAGCATTAGGAAAAACAATTCCATACTTTGCACATACACCTCTAATACTCAATCAAGAAGGCCGTAAACTGTCGAAAAGAGATGGTGTTACTTCTATTAATGACTTTCGCGAAATGGGTTTTTTACCAGATGCTCTTGTTAATTACATGAGTCTTCTAGGATGGACTCTACCTGATAGCACTCAAGAAATTTTTACATTACATGAGATTGCGGAGAATTTCGATTTAGAGCGTGTTAGTAAAGCAGGTGCTAAATTTGATTGGGACAAATTAGACTGGATTAATAGCCAATACCTTCATAAGATACCAGTAGAAGAACTGGTAAATTTACTAATTCCATATTGGCAAAAAAATAATTTCCTTATTGATATCGATTTTGATCGTAAATGGCTAGAACGTATAGCTATTTTAATTCAACCTAGTCTAGTTCGCTTAAATGATGTTATCAAAGAAAGTTCTTTTTTCTTTGGTGAAAATATAAATTATAATGACGAAGCAATGCTACATATGAAACAAGACAATGTTAAGAGTATTCTTGAATTAGCTTTAACAAAAATTGAAGAATGTTCTATCTTAGATGAAGATGAAATCAAGAAAATAATTAAGGAAATTGTCAAGACATTTAAAGTTAAAAAAGGACTAGTAATGCGTTCTCTCCGAGCAGGTCTGTCTGGAAAATTACATGGTCCTGATTTAATTGAATCCTGGAGTATATTGAATATAAAAGGATGGGATAAAAGCCGTCTAAAAAGTTTATTAAATATTTTGTAAAGCTGAAAGATAGGAAGGTAACATGAAAATTCTCTTTCTATCTTTCAAATTCATAAGACACTTAAATGCTAACTAATATAAATTAATAGATTGTAAAACATAAAAATAATTAGATTATGTATTTGGCTAAAAATATTAATTTGGACTTTGTAAGTTTTTTTTTAAATATTGAAACTTTAATCTAGTGAAAATTAAGAATATTTAGTAAATTTAAAAGAATGTAATAATTATGTTAAAAAAACCGTTTTTTAAAAAAATACTAGAAGTATTAGTTAGCTTGGTATTAGGTAATCGCAGTAAAATTTCTTTAGACTTCTATAGTTGTACCTTAAAGACATTAAATTATAAAAATAATATATTGTCTTTATGAACTACTGTCGAGCCACTCCAGTATTGATTGTTGTAATAAATTCTTATTTTCTAGACTTTTTCTTTACCAAGAGTGTAGATTTTCTTGATAAATACTGTTATGTATAGGTTAAATATATTGAATATTAAGCAAAAAATAAGTACTTACTATTCGCAACCTTGATTAAGCAAAGACAAAATATTTTTGTCAAGTTTTCTAAAAGATAAACTCCAATTAGAAACAAAAAATACTTTTTCTCTAAACTATGTTATGAAATTTTGATAAAAGGTAGCACTGATAAAAAGCTCAAACCCATGTATAGAAAGTATATAAGTTTTTACCCAATAATATTTATTTTTAATTCTGTAATATAACTTTATATAATGTAGATGAACAAACGTCACACTTGTAAAAGCCATGTTTACCAATAATATTCCCTGGCTAACTGCTCTTATTCTCTTACCTCTAGTTGCTGCCTTCGCTATTCCTATAATCCCAGATAAAGATGGGAAAACCCTTCGCTCATATTCGCTAGGTGTAAGCTTATTAAACTTTGGTTTAACTATCATTGCTATATCCAGTGAATATGAATTCGGTAATAGTAATCTTCAACTCTTAGAAAGCTATAATTGGATTCCTAATATTGGACTTGGTTGGTCTCTGGGCATTGATGGTTTATCAATGCCTTTAATTGTTCTATCAGGACTTATATCAACTGTCGCATTACTAGCATCCTGGAATGTACAAAAAAAACCAAAGCTTTTTTACTTCTTAATGCTAGTGCTATATAGTGCTCAAATTGGTGTTTTTGCGGCACAAGATGTTCTGCTATTTTTCTTTATGTGGGAGCTAGAACTTGTTCCTGTATATTTATTAATCTCTATATGGGGTGGTAAACAAAGATTATATGCAGCTACAAAATTTATCTTGTATACTGCTCTTGCTTCTATTGGAATTTTAGTTTCTGCCCTTCTTCTTGCTTTCTATGGTGATAATATCACCTTCAACATGGCAGAGTTAAGTCTGAAAGAAATACCTGTTTCTTTGCAAGTTGTAATATACGTAGGCTTTTTAATAGCTTATGCAGTTAAATTACCAATTTTTCCTTTCCATACCTGGTTACCAGATGCTCATAGTCAAGCTTCTACACCAGTATCAATGATATTGGCTGGTGTTCTTTTAAAAATGGGGGGATATGGGATTATTCGCTTCAACATGGAAATGTTACCTAGTGCTCATATTATCTTTGCTCCTTTATTGTTGATTTTGGGAGTTGTGAACGTAGTTTATGGTGCATTTGCAGCATTTGGCCAAACTAACCTTAAACGTCGTCTTGCTTATTCTTCTCTATCACATATGGGTTTTGTCCTTATTGGTATATCTTCATTTACTGAAGTGGGTATGAATGGGGCAGTATTCCAAATGGTTTCACATGGTTTAATCGCTGCAGCTTTATTTTTCTTATGTGGTACTACTTACGAACGTACTCACACCTTGATGATGGACGAAATGGGTGGACTGGCTTTAAAAATGCCTAAGACCTTTGCTCTATTTACGACTTCAGCTATGGCTTCTTTAGCTTTACCTGGTATGAGTGGATTCGTAGCAGAACTTACTATTTTCTTAGGAGTTACTGAAAGTGATGCTTATACCGCAACATTTAAAGCTGTAGCTATATTCCTAACAGCAGTAGGCCTAATCTTGACCCCTATTTACTTATTGTCTATGCTCAGAGTGGTTTTTTATGGACAAAATAATGAAAAACTAGAATTAGGTAAGTTTAATTTAGATGCTAAGCCACGCGAAATATTTATATCAGCTTGTCTAATCCTACCCATTATTATCATGGGTTTATATCCTAAGCTAGCTACAGAAACTTTTGATGCGAAAATTGTAGAAGTTAATTCTAAAGTCCGTTCTGTTCTGCCAATGGCTGTACAAGAAGCCAAGTTATATTATCATCAAGATAATGTGGCTAAACAATTACTTCCCGCAGTATTCATTAGCACTAAGATTAACTAATTACGTAACAATCTATTTTCTATAATTTAAGGGGGTGAAACTATTACTACAGTAGTTTCACCCCCTTAAATTATAGAAAATAGATTATAAAAGACTTTCATTAGTCAAGAGTTAAAAATAAAAATATATTTTAAGACTTAAAATTTAAGAAAAAATAATTAAGGTTACTTAACAAAAATTATATATCTCTCGATATATAATTTAACTTGAGATTCTCTTGTAAAATTAGAGTTGTTTTTTTACTTGATAAGCTTTTCCCTATGAATACAACTAAAATACGTTCCTAATGACTAAAATAATCTCAATAAAACACGATGATATAGTTAATTTAGATGTTAGTGTTATCACTGATATCATTGAGCCAAAATTAAAAGAAGAGAAGATCATATCACTTGAACAGGCTTTAACGTTTAATATTGAATATCCCCAGCCTTCTAATGATCCTAGGGAATTGTCAGAAATTTCTGAAATTCGTTTATGGTTTATTCGTATAGATGGTATCTATCCATGGATACCTTTCTTGCTAGACCCCAAAAAAGGAGAATTAGCAAGATATACAGCGATGCTGGTTCCTCATCAATTCAATAGAATAAATGGTATTCAATATAATTCTGAAGCACTAGAAATATTTGTGATGCATAAACTATTTATCATATCTGATTGGCTTAAAAAACAAAAAATTTACTCTACTTTTCGTTTAAAGAATATGGCTCAATTACTAGGATATGATATTGACGATAATTTTATAAAAAAGATTAATTGATAGAAAAGAACACTACATGATGTCTCCATACGATATTTCCTGTAGATGTTCTTTCACCGTTTTTTTAGTTACTGGATGTTTCCAATTAGAAGCTATGGTACAGAGAGGTAGTAAAACAAATTTACGTTTTGTCATTTCAGGGTGTGGTATTTGTAAAGAAGAAGTTTTGATAACAAAATGTTTACATAATAAAATATCTAAGTCTAAAGTTCTTGCACCCCATTTTTTATTTCGAATTCTTCCAAACTTTTTTTCAATATTCCACAAAACTTCTAATAATCTTTCAGGATTAATTGGTGAATTTAAAATTACACAACAATTATGATAGCTAGGTTGTTTCGGTCCTATTGGAAACGTTTGATAAAGAGGAGAGTGTAAAGTTAAATCTATATTGGGATATCTAGACAAAAATATTATTACTTTATCCAATATAGCGCATGAATTTCCCAGATTACTTCCTAAGGCAACTGCGTATTGAAACATATATAATTATGTAAATTATTATAGGACTACTTTAGATTATTAAAATACTTGTCTAATCTTCTGACTTATATAGTTTATTACCCTTGATACCCTTTATGGCTTTAAAAGTTTATTGAAATTATTAAAGTTCAATCTTCTTTTTTGGACTTTTAATTTTTTCTAAAATGTCCTCTAGTAGGGTGTAGAGAACTGGTACCACAATAAGGCTCAATGCAGAAGAAGTAAACAATCCTCCCAAAATAGCTACAGCCATTGGCTGCCTTAATTCAGCTCCAGCACCTAATCCAATTGCAATTGGTAACATTCCTAAAATACTTGACGCGGTAGTCATTATTATTGGACGTAATCTAACTTCTCCCGTTTTCAAAATAGCATCATGACGATTCATGCCTTGTTCTCTAAGTTGATTGGTATAGTCCATCAAGAGGATCGCATTTTTATCTAAGAGTCCTAATAGAAATATTAGCCCGATTAATGAAATCATTCCAAAATCATTTTGGGTAATCAATAGAGAAAACATTGCTCCAACTATTGATAAAGGTAAAGATAAAAATACCACAAAAGATTCTAAGAAACGTCCAAAAGTCAAGTACAGGATGACCATCATACATGCAATAGCAAAAAATAAAGTAATAGCAAATTCTTTAAAGATACTAAGTACTTGAGCAGATGCTCCTTGAACTTCGAAATTAACATCTTCAGGTAAAAGTTTTGTCGTTATCTCTCTTACTTGTTTAGTAGTATCTCCTAATCCTACACCTTCAAATAAATTGGCACTTAAATATACAACTCTAGTTTTTTGAAAGTGTTCAATTAGAGAATTATGACCATTAATTGATGATAGTTTAATATCTGCTAAACCTGGTACGTTGTCTAGACTCCTTTTTAAATCTTGGGCTGTTTTCTCAAGACTTGTCAAATTATCACTTAATAATGCTATTTTTAAAGGACTATCATCACCAGTTTCAATAAATAAAATATCTTCTACACTTATACTTCCTCCTCTTAAAGTTGGAAATTTCTTTCTAAGTTCATTTTGGACTTGACTAGTACTTAAGAATCTATCCTCTTTAAGCCTAACGTATATCTTTCCCTTAAGAGGATTACCCTGATAGCCAGCAATACTGTAAACTGACAAAACGTTAGGATTTTCTAAAATAATGCCTTCTAATTTACTAGCAATACGATAATTCTTCCGTAGTAAAAAACGTTCAGGAGACTGAGAAAAATCTTGAAACAAAGAAACATCTCCGTTATCTGAGGTGTTACTATGGGCTATTTGTAAACGTTTAGGAATTTTAGGAGATGGTAGATTGTAAATTACATTAAATTCTCCTCGATCTAGTTTTGGGATAAAGCCTTGAGGAATGAACGGAATTAATGCAATTCCAATTAAAAAACTGATAAGAGCAACACCAATAACTATCTTTCTGTTACATAAAGACCAGTTTAAGAGTCGACGATATTTTTGAGCAAGGAAAAATGGCTTTTTATTATTATCTAACGATTTTTTTGTTGGTTTAATCCAATATATTGCCAGAACAGGCGATAAAGTACGAGCTACTAGTAAAGAAATTAAAACAGCTGCGGAGATAGTAATACCAAAAGGCTTAAAAAATTGTCCTAGACTCCCTCCAATAAACGCAATGGGAAGAAAAACAGCAGCTAAAGTTAATGTCGAAGATATAACTGTTAGTCCAATTTCATCAGTACCTTTTATTGCTGCTTCACGTGGACTCATGCCGTTATCAATATGGCGAGTTATATTTTCTACATCTACAATTGCATCATCAACGATAATACCTATAACAAGAGCTAATCCTAATAAAGTAATTGTTTCTAAATTAAATTTAGCCATAGCTATAATAATAAAAGTTCCCATTAATGACATAGGAATAGCCAAGGCAGTAATTAAAGTTGCTGGAATATTACGTAAACAAAAAAATATAACTAAAACCGCTAATATAATAGCTCCCATCAATGCTTCTAATGTTGCTTGACTAGCTTCTTCAATATAGTTAGCTTGATTTTCAGCAATGGTTAATCGAATATTAGGTAAAGTTTCACTTAAATTAGTCACTTCTGTGTGAACAGCTGCAGCAACATCTAAAATATTACTATCAGCAGTCTTAATTACCTGAACTGCTAGGATATCTTCTTGGTTAAATCTAGTTAAAGTTGATGGTTCTGAATTCAGTTCATTGGCTGTCCTGTCTTGAATAAAACCATCTCCTAATAGCGAAACTCTTTTAACTCCTGATAAAGATTTAAGAGAGGGAATAATGTTTTCTTTGGCTATAGATATTAAATTTTCAACCTGTATAGTTTCACTAGATATTGCGTAAGTAACTGCTACAGATTCATTTAAATTAATGGCTTTAATTTCTTCTAACACTGCATCAGAAGATAGACTTGCCTGTCCCAATGATTTTTTAACAGCAGAAGCTGATTGCTCTAAAGTTGTTCCTGCAGGAAAACTAATATTAATTACAGTTTTACCAGGATAAGTAGAAGACATCAGTTCTATATCAGGAATTGAACTTAAAACATTTTCTAAAGGATTAGTAAGCTGCTCCTCAGTTTCTAAAGTAGTTTCTAGAGGTACATTGCCACTAACAATAATTACAGGAAAAGAAATTTCAGGAAATAAGGCGTATTTTAGAGAACTAAAGGCGAATATACCTGACACAGCGATAGTAATAGCTACAAACAAGGTGACTTTTGTATATTTAATTGCTATACGGGAAATATTTAGGTATTCTCGCCAAGATTTTTTCATAAAAATTCGTACCTTTTTACACCATTTACATAATTAATACGTAGTTAAATAATCATTTAAAAACAAGACTTTAACAAAGTATTGAAACTTTCACTTCTACTAACAATACCTTTATAGTATCTTTTGACAGTACTAGTATCTTTTGTGTTACCTAAAATTTCAACTTCCAAAAAGAATGTTATCAAAAACAGCTTCGAAACAAGTTTCTCCAAATTTAGTTAGAGTTTGCCTAGCTTTACCATCTTTAGCACGATATTTATTATAAAGTGCAGAAAACGCTTGACTAGAATATTTTTTCTTTAACGAGCGAACAGTACAACTACATCCTTTTCTGGCTTCACTATCATTTAGTCCAGTTTTTTTGGCTTCAGGAACACATGCTTGATTATAAAATTGTGTGAATGGATCAGCAGCGTTTACATTAGAGGAGACAAGTATTGTACTTAATCCTAGAAAGTAACACACCACATTTGTTAATAATTTCTGATTTATATTCATGTTATGTATAAAGGCATCACAAAACGATAGATTAATACGTTGCATCTTTGCTTTGCAGTCTATTGTGTAATGTTATGATAATAACAATAACATTATACTAGCTATTTCTACTGTACAACTTGTCTTGACAAAGAAAATGTAGTTTAAGGTTCTTAAGAAAAATTTGAGATTTATATATTATTAATTTCTGTTTTTATTCAATAATTTTTGCTATAGTATAAATATTGTTCGGCGGCATCGCCAAGTGGTAAGGCAGAGGTCTGCAAAATCTTTATCCCCAGTTCGAATCTGGGTGCCGCCTTGTATTATTAGTCTATGGATTTTTCACTCAATTTACTGTGATGAGTGAAACTTTGTAAATTAAATAAGTTATGTATAATTGACAGTTGTTTATCAATAAAGTTATTACTTTATTGCATGTTTTGAAAATATGAATTTAGTATCTAATTTTTTAGATGATGTAACCCTTAACTTTTAGAGATTACTAGAATCTAAACTTTCGGCCACCTCTGGGGAAAGAGGCAAGTGTAAACCGCATTCTTGTTTTAATCCGTGAAAACGAGTATCTCGTTCGTTGTTATCATTAGCTTGCATTGGACGACTTGAATGCCAATCTCCTACACTGACATATCCTTTATCAAAATAAGGATGGTAGGGAAGGTCATTGGCAGTTAAGTAATTATAAACATCACGAGAATCCCAATTTAAGATAGGGTATATTTTATACTGTTGCTCTTGTAAAACAATCTTTTCTAGAGATTTTCGATGTTCTGTTTGCTGACGACGCAAACCAGCTAACCAAGCTGTAGAATTAAGTTCTTTTAGAGCTCTTTGCATTGGCTCAACTTTACGCATAAGATCATAGCGATTTAGAGAATCAATATCTTGGTGTTCCCATAACTTACCATGAAGAGCTTCCATTCTTGCTGGGGTAAGAAAAGATTGGTAAACTTTTAGGTTTAAATTAAGACGTTCAGTCAATTCTTGAGCGAATCGATAGGTTTCTGCTGGTAGATAACCAGTATCTACCCAAATAACTGAAATATTCGGAACTACTCTGGTAGCTAAATGTAACATTACTGCAGCTTGAATACCGAAGCTTGTGCTGATAACTAATCCGTCACCAAAAGTTTCTGCTGCCCACTCTATAATTTTTTGAGCACTAGCATTCTTTAGCTTATGTTTTACTTCTTCTAAAGATAAATCAGGTCTAACAATTTCTTGAACATCTTTATTACGAAAATGTTTAGAAACTTGTTGATTATCTAGATAAGTATTTACAGAACGAAAATCTGATTTGGACATATGATAATTTTTTTATACATTCAATAATTATGTTTTAGGAAAAGTAACTACAGTATAATACAGAGCTAGGAAGCAACAGTTGGAACTCTTCAATTATATCTTGATTGATTTAGAGTAGATATCTTAATTACAATAATAAAGCAGAATTTAATAATTTATGCCGAAAAAAGTTACTAACATAACTTTATACAAATATTTATTGACTGCATAAAATGAAAATAATTATCAAGTATATTCTAAATAATTACTAGAAAATGGAAATATTGTATAAATATTAAAAGCCAAGATTTAAATAAAAAGTCAACAGTAGACATATGAGGAACAAAAACTAGTAGAAATAGCTGATGTTATTCAAATCATTTCAAAAGTAATAACTATTTTGCTATCATTTTACAAATGACGAAAAAGTTACTTTAAAATTAATTTTGATAATTACAAAATATCTTGTTCATACTTTACTCTTCATGTAATGAAATTAATTCCTATGTTAAAGTTTTGTACTTCATAAAGCTTTTCGCGTGACAAAAATTTTCCCCTAATCTATATATCATTTTTTACTAAAAATATAAATATTTGAACAATCAAAATTATAAAATAACTTTGAGACTTGATAATTCATAATTGTTCAAGGGAAACATTATGAAGTACTTATAAAAACAAAAATTTTAAATATAATTATTTAGAATTTTAAAAAAATTTAGTTTAAGAATTAAACTGGTCATTTTCTTTATTTCTATAATTCTTCTCCAGGTTCTAAAATACGTTGAAAGAGATATCCAGTGCCTCTTGCTGTTAGTATCAATTCAGGATTGCTTGGATCATCTTCTAATTTCGCTCTCAAGCGAGAAATATGAACATCTACTACTCTAGTATCTACATGTCGTTCTGGTGTATATCCCCACACTTCTTGTAGAATTTCTGAGCGGGAAAAAGGTTCGCCAGAACGACTTACTAATAACTCTAATAAACTAAACTCCATTCCTGTTAAACGTATACGCTCATCACCTTTATAAACCTGGCGTTTATTAGTATCAATTTTAATAGAGGCAATAGAAATTACTCCAGAATTAGGAATACCTGGAGTATTACCTTTCTCTACTCGTCTTAATACAGAACGAATCCTCGCTTCTAATTCTTTTGGTGAGAAAGGCTTAACTACATAATCATCTGCCCCTAGTTCTAGTCCTGTGATACGATCAGCAACATCTCCTAAAGCTGTTAACATTATGATAGGTATATCTGATTCTTTACGTAATTCCTGACATACTCCATAGCCATCTAATTTTGGCATCATTACGTCTAAAACTACTAAGTCAGGTACTGTATTATAAAAAATCTCTAAGGCTTCTTCTCCATCAGCAGCTGTTACAACATCATAGCCAATCATAGAGAGACGAGTTTCTAAAATACGACGTATGCTTGCTTCGTCATCAACTACTAGAATTTTCTCTTTGTATGTTTCCAATTTTACTCACACTCCCTAATTATTAAGTAAAGTTTCCAGCTTTTATTAAATTAAATAGCTAACTATTAGTTTCAATAAGATTCAGAATATCTTGTTTTTGCTATCCTTACGCTTAAGTTATTGACTTAGAATATAAGTATAATATAAGCCTAAAAGTAAATATTCTTCCAACACTTTTTATTGTTTTCTCTTTTTTTAAGCTACATTCAATTTTTTATTTTTTTTCATAATTCTATAAATTAAATTATGGTTAAGAAACGAACAGTGTATATATGCAATGTCTGTGGGACAGAATCTGTTCAATGGTTTGGCAAGTGCGAATCTTGTCAGACTTACGGAACCTTAGAGGAACGAATTGTTGTAGTATCAAGTTCCTCTGAAAATACTTTGAGAAGAGAGAAAACATCTTATTCTAGTAAAGAAAATTGTTCCCGAACTATGCCAAAACCAAAAATTTCAAATTGTTTTGATGAAATTATGGAAACCGGGAAGATGCAATTTCAATCCGGATATGAAGAATTGGATAGAGTCTTGGGTGGTGGGGTTGTTCCAGGTTCTTTAGTTCTAATTGGTGGTGACCCTGGTATTGGAAAATCAACTTTGTTATTACAAGTGGCTAATAAACTGGCTCAAAAATTACCTCGGATTTTATATATTTCTGCAGAAGAATCAGCGCAACAGATTAAGCTACGTGCTTCTCGCTTAATGATCTTAGATACTGAAGAAGCAGATAATAAAAATCTTTTCATCTTATCAGAAACAAATCTGGAAGAGATCCTTGAAGAGCTAGAATCTCTACAGCCACAAGTAGCTATTATTGATAGTATTCAAACTTTATATCTCGCAACATTAAGTTCAGCCCCTGGCTCTGTTTCTCAAGTTAAGGAGTGTACATCAGTCTTAATGAGATTAGCAAAGAGAGACAACATTACTTTGTTAATTGTCGGACATGTAACAAAAGAAGGAACTATAGCTGGTCCTCGGGTTTTAGAGCATTTAGTGGATACAGTATTATATTTTGAGGGAGATAGATATGCTTCCCATCGCCTATTAAGATCAGTCAAAAATCGTTTTGGTGCTACTCATGAAATTGGTATTTTTGAAATGGTTGAGAATGGACTAGTAGAAGTCAAGAATCCATCGGAATTATTTATGGGTAATCAAAATGATATTGTACCTGGAACAGCTATTGTTGTTACTTGTGAAGGCACTCGACCTTTAGTTGTGGAACTACAAGCTCTAATTAGTCCAACTAGTTATCCTTCTCCTCGCCGTTCCACAACAGGAATAGAGTATAGCCGCTTACAGCAAATCTTAGCTGTATTAGAGAAAAGAGTAGGAATCCCTTTATCTAAGTTGGATGTATATGTCTCGTCGACAGGAGGTTTGGGCGTTGAAGAACCCGCAGCAGATCTAGGTATAGCAATTGCGATTGTTGCTAGCGTTAAGGATAGAATAATTATTCCAAGTACTATACTAATCGGCGAAATAGGTTTGAGCGGGCAAATCCGTTCGGTACCACAAATCGAATTAAGGTTAAAAGAAGCTGTTAAATTAGGATTTACAAGAGCGATTGTTCCAAATAATAAAAATTATAATTTTAATACTAATTTAGAGATTATTTCCGTAGGAAAATTGACTGATGCTATTAGTGCTGCTTTTTTATCTCAGGAATAAAATGCAAAAAATATTGAATTTTTTAAGTAACCCAAATATTCTATAAATATCAAAAATTATATTTTGTAGTCTAGTTAAAAAACACTAAACAATAGCTTATTTACTGTTGTAATTAAAAATAATTACATTAAATAATTGATATAAAACAGTATAAGAAAAAATTATAGTTGTAATTTTTAAGAGATGATAATTACTAATAAAGTTTTTAAAACAATTAAAATCTTTCTTTTTACTGTTAGCATAAAAGACGGTCCTATAATTTTTCGAAGTTAAATCAAAACTACAAGTAACTCTATACAATTCAATTTTATTCACATAATAATATTTAAAAATAAATTGTTATTTTAATAGTAAGAGATACTATATAATTTCCAACTCTCTTTTAAAAGATTGGGTAAACTAAAGGCAATAGAATAAACTTAAAACGGTTATCTAACATATATCTTATGTTTTCTACACCTATCACGTTAACTAAATATGTATTAAAAGCATTAAGACTTACTTTACCTATTATTGTTGGTATACTTACAATAAAAGTCAGTTCACATGAGACTTTTGCTCAAACACCTGCTCTTAATAATCCTTTAACTGTTCGCTCTGACATCCAAGAAGCAAACTCTGAAACTGGTGTTGTAACAGCTAGAGGTAATGTTCAATTTTTTTACCCTGCCCGTAAAATTCAAGGAACATCTGCTCAAGCTCAATACTTTAGCCGAGAACGACGTTTAGTTTTGACGGGTAACGTTTATATTCTTCAAGAAGGAAATAGTATGAGATCTGAAACTATGACGTATTTGATTGATGAAGGAAGATTTATTGCAACTCCAGAATCAACTCAACAAGTAGAATCAATATATTTAGTTACTGAAACTGAAAATAGTATTCCACAAATGACTCCAGTGAATCCATCTTCTCAGATGGATTCAACTTTCCCAAACTTCTGATTTTTAAAATTTTCTTATGACATTGATTTTAGAGAATATACATAAAACCTATGGAAAGCGCAATATTGTCAACCGGGTTAATATTAGAGTAGCACCTGGTGAAATTGTTGGATTACTTGGTCCTAATGGTGCAGGTAAAACTACTACCTTTTATATAGCAACAGGTTTAATTAAACCCGATAAAGGAAAAGTTTGGTTATACCAACAAGAAGTCACTTGTTTACCTTTACATAAGAGAGCACGCTTAGGTATTGGTTATATGACTCAACAGCCTAGTATTTTTAGATATCTTACTGTTCAAGAAAATATTCAAGTTGCCCTTGAACAAACCGACATTACGCTTAAACAGAGAACACAACGTCTTCATGGTTTACTTAAAGAGTTTCGTTTAGAAAAAATTGCTCATACAAAAGGATCTCAAATATCAGGGGGAGAGAGACGTAGGACAGAACTAGCCCGTTCTTTAGCCGTGGGGGAGAAAGGACCAGATTTTTTATTATTAGATGAACCTTTTGCCGGAGTTGATCCTATTGCTGTCTCAGAAATTCAAGCTATGATTGCTCAGTTACAAGAACGTCGAATGGGAATACTTATTACCGATCATAATGTACGTGAAACTCTTGCAATAACTAATCGAGCCTATATCATGCGTGATGGTCAAATTCTAGCAGCTGGAAGTGCTGAAGAGCTATATAGTAATTCTTTAGTACGACAATATTACTTAGGAGAAAACTTCCAAATCTAAAATCACATCAGAATTATAGATATTGGTTAAGTAAATTACCTTAAAACCAGAATGAAAATAAAGATTCCTAGCTTATCAGTTGTAGATCGTTATTTATTTTTAGAACTATTATCACCTTTCCTCTTTGGAATGGGAATATTCACTTCCTTGGGCCTATCTATTGGAACTTTGTTTGATTTAGTACGCCGAGTAACAGAATCAGGATTAGTTTTAACAGTTGCTTTCCAGATCTTATTACTAAAGATCCCAGGATTTTTAAGTTTAGCTTTTCCTATGGCTATACTACTAGCAGCTTTAATGGCTTATAGTCGTTTGTCTAGTGATAGTGAGATTATTGCTTTACGTAGTTTAGGTGTGGGAATATATCGCTTAGTGGTTCCTGTAATTATTTTTGGTTTTATGGTGACAGGATGTGCATTTATAGTGAATGACTGGATAGCTCCTGCTGCGACTCATAAGGCAGCGATAATTTTAGAAGAAGCTGTTAATCAAAAACGTCCTGATTTTAAAAGGCATAATATTGTTTATCCAGAATATAAAACCGTTAAAGGTAAAAATGGACAAGAATCTACTATGTTAACTCGATTATTTCATGCTGAAGAATATAATGGAGAAGAAATGAAAGGTTTAACCATCTTAGATAGAACGCAAGAAGGTGTAAATCAAATTGTTACTTCTGAATCTGCAACTTGGAATATCTCAAGTAACACATGGGACTTCTTTAACGGTACTATTTATCTTATTGCTCCAGACGGTTCATATCGTAATATAGTACGTTTTCAGCATCAACAACTAGCATTACCCAAAGCTCCTTTAGATTTAGCAGATCGTAGACAGAATTTTACTGAAATGACCATATCAGAGACCAGAGAATATCTTAAGGCAGTTCAATTTAGTGGTAACGAAAAGCGTATTAGAAAAGTTAAGGTACGTTTACAAGAAAAATATGCTATGCCTTTTGTTTGTTTAATTTTTGGCCTAGTTGGTGCTTCTGTTGGAGTAAGACCTCAGAATACTAATAGAGCAACAAGTTTTGGTGTATGTGTAGGATTAATCTTTGGATACTATATTCTTGCTTTTATGAGTACTTCGTTAGGTATCTGGGGTATCCTCACTCCTTTTTTAGGGGCGTGGTTACCTAACATTCTTGGGCTAGGCGCAGGTAGCTTGTTATTAGTTCAGTCAGCAAATCTAAAATAATTAATATGTCCAAAACACTAATACTAAATATTGGCTGGCTATATCCTAATTTAATGAGTACATATGGTGATAGGGGCAATGTCATTTGTTTACAACGACGTTGCCAATGGAGAAATATATTGGTTAACATTATTCCTCTTGACCAAAAGAGTGATATATCTGATTTTTCTAAAATTGATATCGTAGTTGGTGGAGGTGCTCAAGACCGCCAACAAGAGATTGTCATGAAAGACCTTCAAGGAGCTAAAGCAGAAATACTAAAATTTAAGTTAGATCAAGGCACTCCTGGGGTTTTTACTTGTGCTTCTCCTCAGCTTTTAGGCCATTACTATGAATCTGCTTCTGGTCAACGTATCAACGGATTAGGCTTATTGGATATAGTCACCAAGCATTCTGGGTCAAATATATCACGCTGTGTTGGTAATATGGTATTCCAAATCACAGCATCTCCTTTAGTTCAAGATATTAAACAAATGTTAGGTGAAAATCCTGTTGTTATAGGTTTTGAAAATCATGGTGGGCGTACTTATTTAGGCAATGTTCAGCCTTTAGGAAAAATAATATTAGGATACGGAAATAATGGAGAAGACGGATATGAAGGGGTTTTATATCGTAATGCTATCGCAACTTATTCACATGGTCCACTATTAGCTAAAAATTCATTTATTACTGATTGGCTTATGAAAACAGCATTGAAAGAAAAGTACAAAAAAGATATAACTCTGATAAATATTGATGATGATTTAGAAAACCAAGCAAGAAAAACTATTCTAAAAAAATTGAAATTATCTTCTAGTGTATAAAAATAAGTTTTATTAATTATCACTAATTTAAATTGAAAATAAGAAAATGAACAATAACCTAAAGTTCAACTTTCATCGTATTTTTAACTATAGAGTTTTATAAAGATTCTTTTCGAAGTATTTGTTACTAAGACAGTTTAGATATAAATTGCAAGAATCAGAAATAGCAAAATTCGCCCTATTTTTAGTTAACATAAGCTTATTCCCTTATTAGGAGAACATATGAATATCGCAGTAGTAGGCTTAAGTCATAAAACTGCTCCAGTTGAAGTTCGAGAAAAATTAAGTATTCAAGAAACTAAAGTTGAAGAAGCAATAATTCATTTACGAAGCTATCCGCATATAGAAGAAGTAGCCGTCATTAGTACTTGTAATCGTTTAGAAGTTTATGCAGTCTTAACTGATACAGAAAAAGGAGTTATTGAAATTATTCAATTTCTTTCTGAAACTAGTCACATACCTTTGGGTTATCTTAGACGTCATCTTTTTATATTGCTTTATCAAGATGCAGTTCGTCATTTATTTAGAGTAGCTGCAGGATTAGAAAGCTTGGTTTTGGGAGAAGGACAAATCTTAGCTCAAGTGAAGACTACTTACAAGTTAGCTCAAAAATATAAAGGTATTGGTAGATTGCTAGATCGTTTGTTTAAACAAGCAATTACTGCTGGCAAAAGAGTTCGTAGTCAAACTAATATAGGTACTGGAGCTGTATCAATAAGTTCTGCTGCAGTAGAATTATCCATAACCAAAGTCAGTGATTTAACAAACAAACAAGTTACAGTTGTTGGTGCAGGGAAAATGGCACGCTTATTAGTTAAACATCTTTTGGCGAAAGGTGCAGTATCTATTAATGTTGTTAATCGTTCTAGACTTCGAGCAGAAGAATTGGCAAAAAAGTTTCCTACAGCTGAGCTAACTTTAGTACCTTTTGAAGAAATGATGACAGCTGTAAAAAATTCACATATTATTTTTACTAGTACAGCAGCTAGTCAACCAATCTTACATCGTGAAAATCTTCGAGAAGTTGTATCTACGCAAGAAAAATTGATGCTATTCGATATTTCTGTTCCTCGCAATGTAGCCACAAATGTACAAGAAATGGAGCTTGTAGAGGTTTATAATGTAGACGATTTAAAAGCAGTAGTGGCAAAAAATCATTCTAGTCGTCGTCAGATGGCATTAGAAGCGGAAAAACTACTCGAAGAAGAATTGGGAACTTTTGAATTGTGGTGGCATTCGCTAGAAGCAGTTCCAACGATCAGCTGCTTAAGGACTAAAATTGAGGGTATTAGAGAACAAGAACTGGAAAAGGCTTTATCTCGCTTAGGGGTTGAATTTGCGGAAAAACATCAAGAAGTAGTTGAAGCTTTAACAAGAGGAATAGTAAATAAAATTCTGCATGAGCCAATGGTTCAGCTACGCGCACAACAAGATATTGAAGCTAGACAAAGATGTTTGCAATCTTTACAAATGTTATTCGATCTGGAAATTGAAATAGAAAAACAATTTAGTTGAATATAAAATATAGTCATTCATGGTAAAACAATATTAAATTCAGTTAATACTTTAGGTCTGCTAGTTTTTTAAAATATCTTTCCTGGCTATTTCCTATAAAAATTTTAAAGAATGTTTATTTTAATTAATACAAATACTATCTTATTTTAGTCCTAATTCCCGTTTCAAAAAACTAATAGAATCTTTTTTAAGATAATATTTGGAGCACATTAGTTTAGGGAGACAAAGTAAATCATCCCTTACTGATGAGATAGCTTGTTTAACTATAGAGTAACTAGCTAGGTCACTAATAATTACTTGTGCTGATTTCACCAAAGTTAATAATTGATTTTGGTTATTAACCTGAGCTGAGGTCAATAATATATCATTGCCTCTTAGACTGCGAATTAAGATTTCTGCTATATTGATTATTCCAGTACTTAAGCTAACAATTCCTAATCGGGTATCTTTTGGAAGGATTTTAATAACTTCAATTTCTTCGATATAATCATGAATATCAATGGGGAGTACACGAGCTCCATGTAATGATGCAATTGCTTCTACTTCTAGAGTAAAGTATCGACTAGTTACTACAGTTACCGATTCTTCTTCAGAGAGAATTTTAGCTAACTGTTCTATAGGTACTAAGCGAATGGGAATACTGAGAGCATCCTTTAACTCTTGTAATATTAATTTTCCTGCTCCTATATCTTGTTTTGGTACTGTAACTATGACTTGCATGCTGCAAAGTGAATACCAGTTAAAAACTTCTAAAAACAGCTTTTGGATTTCCGAAAAAGTCAATCCTTGACATAGTAGTTCATTTAAATTTTTGTGAATTAATGCGATCTCATTAGGATACTCTATAAATTGAGGATAGTGAGATAAAAATAAATTATGGTCTATAGCTCTTTTCTTTACATATATACCAGATCCTATTACTGACTCTACTAGGCCAATTTCCTCAAGTTGTTGATAAATTTTATTAATGGTATTGCGATGCAGTCCTGTCGTTTGTGCTAGCTGGCGAATACTTGGCAGTCGCTCCCCAGGAAGGCATTGATTAGATACAATTACAAAACGAATTTGGTTAAACAACTGCTGAGAAGCTGGAATAATACTATCAAATCTAACTTTGAATTGAATCATAGCTATTAAACCAAATAACTACTAGTTTTTTAACTATATTTCATCTTAAACCATTCTCATATAGTTATTCTGCTAACTAAAGATAAAGAGACTTTATACCTTTTCGTAAATATTAGACTTAAGACTTGTTACAAAAAATTATTATTTATTAGCTCTACTAAATTTATATAATTTTTATGAAAAATAAACATGATTTATTCACGTAAAGATAACTATTGGAATTCAAAGTCTAGGATTATTAGAATTTATAAATCGGACTGATATTAATATACTATGCTTTGTTTTCTTCGGAAGAACGCCTTTTTTTTGCATATAGCTGGATAGATACCATCATTAAAGTTACTAATATTACTAGTAGTAAAGTAACGAAGTTAAGTGGCAAGTTATTCTTAAATGTAACTAATAGAACTATGGAAACTAATAAAACTGTGGGAGCTTCATTTAGCATTCTAAATTGTCTACCTGTCCATAAACAAGTATCTTGCTCTAATTGCTTTATTATTCTTCCACAATAATAGTGATAAATCAAAAGCAATCCTACGAATAATAGTTTAACATGTAACCACCAAGATTGTAGGATAGTCGTATCTGTAGAAACTATTCCCATTGCCATTATTAACGTTACCAGCATACCTGGAGTTGTGATTATATTATAAAGGCGCTTCTCCATTAACATATATTGAGTCTTAAGGATAGTTTTTTTTGGTTCTTGTTCCTCATTGGCTTCAGCATGATACACAAATAAACGTACTAAATAAAACAATCCAGCAAACCAAACTACAACACCAATTATGTGAAAAGCTTTAAACCAATAATATTCCATAATTTTTTAAAAATAATTGTTTAAGTAGAGGTGTTATTTATTTTTTAACTACTTGTTCAAAATTTTCAATAAGAATTAAAAATTTTTGTTTTGTTAATATGATAAGTTATAAACTACTATAACGAGGTTAAATATAAATAATAAGATTTTTATCATACTTGTTTTAGAAATAAAAATGAGAGTATGAGGATAAAAGTGAAAACTCCAGATATAAATTTTTAGTAAAAATAAAACTTAAATTTATAATGCATCTAAAATATTGGCGTATTAACTCTTTTAAGAATCTAGAAATTACATTAACTTTAATCTAGTTGATTACAAATTAACTAGCAAACGATATCAATAAGGTCATAAGATAAAATTCAAATGAAAAATAATAGTTTTCAAAAAAGAGAGTCTATTCTAAGCTTTATACTATACCACCTCCTAAAAATTTTGATAGTCAATCCTCTTTTCCTGACTTATTTTCGTGGAAAAGTATACGGACAAGAGAATATTCCAGAAGGAAAACCAGTTATTGTAGTAAGTAATCATTCCAGTTATTTTGATCCACCTCTCCTATCCTCGTGTATGAAAAGACCAGTAGCCTTTATGGCTAAAGAAGAATTGTTTAAAGTTCCACTATTAGCACAAGCAATGCGTTTATGTGGCGCTTACCCTGTTAAAAGAGAAACTGGTGATCGTGGCGCGATTAGATCAGCATTAAATGCACTAAAGAATGGTTGGTTAGTTGGAATATTTATACAAGGAACTCGTACTCAAGACGGAAACATTAACCATCCAAAATTAGGAGCAGCAATGATTGCTAGTAAGACTCAAGCTCTTCTATTACCTGTATCTTTATGGGGAACTCATAAAATTTTAAGGAAAGGGTTTTATTTTCCTCTTTCTGTACCTTTAACTATTCGTATTGGGCAGCCTATACATCCACCTAAATCTAATAAACGTCAAGAATTGAAAGAAGTTACTGAACAATGTGCTATCCGAATTAATCAGTTAAATAGTTTGGGACGCTAATATTAATAGTTGACTACAAAGAGAATCATATGAAGATTAACAGAAGTGATATAAGCCAAAATTTTTAACTATCTATATCTTGATATCGAAAAATTTAAATATAATTGAGAAAGATAATTACTAGCTATTTTAATAATTTCAAATCTTTAGGTAAAAAATTAAACAAGAGCTTCTAACTTTTAATTAAGAAAATAATTTTAATTTACTAGAACCATATCTAATTCATGTAATCAAAAAGAATTAACTACTATTTTGAAAAAAGAATATAGATAAAAAATTACCTAAAAATATATGAATTATATTCCAATATTTATATCATTAAATTTTGTATATTTTTCCAATATTATTGGATATTAATATCATCAAAGCTTTAAAAAAGTTTTCTAAACTAATATTTGATTAAAACCATATCTTGATATAGAAAGATAAAAATTAAGCAGCATACTATTTTTTGTACTTAAACTTGGAAAATATACTATCTTTGAAATATTTAAACAAATATATACATAGAATATGATTACTCTTAGATACAATAAATATATTAGAAACTCAAGTAGTATATCCAAATGAGGCAAAATTTTGCGTGGTTTGTCAGTAGTGTAACAACAGTTTTGATAGTTGTTACACCTTGCTGGGGTCTAAATAAATCAGTCAGAAAATTAGGAATTTATGCTGATTCTTTACATAAAAAACCATATAGTCTAACTGGGCGAAAAATTGCTATTGGGCAGGTAGAAATTGGACGACCAGGAAAATTTGGTTTTGATAAAATTGTGGCTTGGAATCCTAACTTTCAATTGGCAGGTATTTATTATCAAAATAAAACTGTTAAGGCAAATAGTAATTTAGATAATCATGCTGCAATGGTTGCAGCTGTGATGGTAAGTAAAGATAAAAAATTACGAGGAGTTGCCCCTAATGCCAAACTTTATGCATCAGCCGTAGGGGCTTTGAAAGGTAGTGGTCAGCCTCAAGAATGTCTTGCTAGTCAATATATAGCAGAACAAAACGGAGGAGACTTACGAGCAATTAATTTTAGTTTTGGTGAATCCCTAGAACAAGATCATCATACAGATTATAAACTAGATGGTAGCTCTCTTTTAACACAATGCATTGATTGGTCATCACGAGTACATGATACGCTATATGTAATTGCTGGTAACCAGGGCCAAGGAGGAATTCCTATCCCTACAGATCACTACAATGGAATTACTACTGCTTATACAACTAAACAAAATGATATTTATACCAAGGTTGATTTTACTAATTTAAGTGCTCTCCCTGTAGGTATTGGACGTAGCTTAATCAAAAGAGAAATTAACTTTGGTAAAAGAAGAGCTATTAATTTAGTTGCTCCAGGAGGGAAAGTTTCAATTTATGATCTTTCAGGTACTATTCAGAAAGTTAGTGGAACTAGCTTTGCAGCACCTCATATCACTGCATCTATTGCTCTGCTGCAAGAATTTGGTGATCGCCAATTAAAACATAAAGAACCTAATTGGAGCCTAGATTCTCGCCGTCATGAAGTTAGTAAAGCTGTATTATTAAATTCTGCAGATAAACTAGAAGACAATGGTAATGGCTATTTATTAAATATGACAAGGACTATTTTAAGTAAATCACACTATAATTGGTTACAATCTGAAGCTTATCATAACCCTGAAATTCCTGTTGATATACAAATGGGTATAGGACAGTTAAATGTTTTACGAGCTTACGAACAATTTAGTGCTGGACAGTGGAAACCAAACAATCTTGTACCATCTATAGGCTGGGATTACAACAGTGTTACTAAGAACAATAGTCAAGATTATAGTATCTCGAAGCCTTTGCATAACAATACCTATATTGCTATTACTTTAATATGGGATCGCTTGACAGAATTAAATGATAGAAACGCAAACCAAAAATATGATTTAGGAGAAAGCTTCAATAATCGAGGATTAAATAATCTTGATATTTTTCTAATGCCTGCAAAAACTAATAATATATCTCAGAGTATTTGTGCTTCTACTAGCCGAGTTGATAATTTAGAACATATTTTTTGTGCCATTCCAAAGACCGATCACTACAAGATACGTATAAAATATACCAATCAAGTTAATAAGCCACATCAATCATATGCTTTAGCTTGGTGGAGTGTACCGAATTAGAAAATTATTATACCGTTAGCATTTAGATATTAAATATCATAGAAATATCGTTGATTGTGATAAATTAGTTATTATCGACTATTTTAAGAGAAATAAGCCTTGGTAAGAGCACGCATTCGTCAACACGTCAATCCACTAAGCATAAAATATAAAAAGACTATTCCCTTGCCTAACTGGGACAGTATATATACCAATACAAATAATCCTCTACACTTAGATATAGGATGTGCGAGAGGCAAGTTTTTATTGAAAATGGCTCTTCTCTATCCAAACATTAATTTTTTAGGAATAGAAATTCGAGAGGCTCTAGTAATAGAAGCCAATGAAAATTGTAATGATCTTCAACTATCGAATTTACATTTTTTGTTTTGTAATATCAATACACATATTGACCTTTTATTAAAATCTTTTCAGCCAGGCATATTAAATTGTGTTAGTGTTCAATTTCCTGATCCTTGGTTTAAGCGCAGCCATCAAAAGCGACGAGTGACGCAAGCTGATTTAGTTTGTACAGTTAGTAATAACTTAAGTAATAATGGATATATTTTTCTCCAATCAGATATTCAGTCAATTACTAATGAAATGGAAGAGGAATTTATGAAAAATTCAGTTTTATACAAGCATTATGAGAAAAATTGCCTAACAAACAATTATTTCACTATTTTAACGGAGAGGGAAGCTGCTACGCTAAATAAAAATAAATCAGTTTATAGAACTTTATTACAGCCAGCATATAAATATAGCTAAAAAAATACTAAATATCCTTTTTAGAGCTATAAAAGTAATATTTGTCTATAGGTTAAAGTTTTATTGATATTTCTTCTTTATTATTGAGCTGGTTAAATATAGCGAATCTAGTTTATAGTATCTAAGAAATATTAATCTCAATAATATTTCATCGTAAAGATTAAGATAAAATAATACAAGTGGAAAAAGACAAATACATCTCCAAACTTTCAAAAGCTGAACAGCTAGAAGTAGAGCGAAAAAAGAATGTTATTCTTTTAGTAGAGAACCTAATGGAACGAGAAGAGATAACAATTAAAATGATAATTGACGGTCTCTATGATGTTGGTTCTGTAAATTTTGTTGATAAAAAATTTCGATTACGTTCCGTAAATAAAATGCTAAAAATCATAGCTAGATTATCTAAACCAAGCTTTAGAGTAATAGCCTTTCATTGGGGTAAGAAAATAGCACCTGAACTTATTACTGATTGGTTACTGCAAAAAATAAAATTTTAAAATTTATTAGCAAATATTTTTTATTCAATCCACAGTAACACCAAAAATTTCTAAGATTTTTTAATTTCAAGAACATGCAATATTCAAAGAATAACTCTTAAGAAAAAAATAATATGATTAATAGTTAGATTTTATTTTAATCGAGCAACGAACTATTAAGAGACTCCTAGTTTTCTTCAATCTTTTGCTAAATATCTTATAAAATATACATAGGCTACCCGACATCTGTTAATTAAAATATCTAATTAAAACATTGTACTAGAACTCTAAAAAAATGAATTCTACTCTTTCGTTGTTTGCATTGACTTTTATATTTACTAGCAAAAGTTTAACACTGTTGGGTGAAGATATTGGAATCCAAAAACAGTCTGAAATATTAGCTTCTATAATTAAAAATCCAACTAGCGTAATTGCTTCTAAAAAAGCTGAGTTTATAGCTAGCCATATTATTCTTAATTTAAAAGAACGTCGTGTTTATGTTTATCAAGATAGCAAAGTTATAACAAGTTACAAAGTTGCTATTGGTAAACAAGGATGGGAAACTCCGAAAGGGAATTTCGTCGTAATGCAAATGGTAGAGAACCCTCAATGGAAAAATCCATGGAATGGAAGAATTAGCGCAGCTGGTCCTAATAGTCCTTTAGGAGAACGATGGATAGCTTTTAGTCAACAAGATGGTAAATATGTTGGATTTCATGGAACTGCAGGAGAGCATTCCATGGGGAAAGCTGTTTCTCATGGATGTGTAAGAATGAAAAACCAAGATGTTAAAGAGCTATATGGATTTGTAAATTTAGGTATACCTGTTGTTGTTCAATAAATTATATTTAATATCTAAATTTATGGCTAGGTACTAAATACTAATTTAGTACTAATATTTTTATGATAATCTCTATAGATTTTCCCTATACAAAAGAGCAAATTTCTATTTTATTAAGAGGTTTATTAATTATTGCTTGGTGTGACGGGAGGTATAATCCTCGAGAGAAAAAAATAATTACGGATTTGATACAAAATCTAGCCGTGAATAACTTTGATGAAATATTTCATGAGTCTTTTGATCAATTAGTTACTAAAGAAGAGTTGCTAACATCTTTTGGGTATAATTCTAATATTGGAGAAAACTTTTTAAGGACAGCTATAATCGTTACTATTGCTGATGGTATTTATTCTAGAATTGAAGCGAATCTATTAAGTTAATTCAGTAGAGCTCTAGGCTTAAAAATTAATGCTTTGGAATATTTAAAATATACTTTATGTGAATTTAGGGTTAATAGCTTAAAGTTAATATATACCCAGGATACAAATATAAATTCTAGCAATGATATTCTAATATCTAATTTTTTACAACCTGTTAAAGATTGGTTAGATGAGTTCAGTTTTAAGGACCCTAGATTAGCACGTTTTATTTGTAAGGTGATACCCTCACAATGTCCTTTCGAAAAAGATATGAAGCTATTTAGCCATAAAATTATATATATTCCTCCTTTATGCAAGTTAAATCCCTTATATGAACAACTAGTAAGGCTAAGATTCCGTGCATTATGTTATTTAGCTAATGAATGCAAAGAAGACATTTCTAGCTTCACTTGATTGTTTATGCATTTAAGTAATTAGAAAAAAATCAGAGAAAGATTTTTTTCTTTCTCTGATAAATGAAAATTTTTTACTTTAATATTTAGATATTCGAATAAATACTATTTCGTAAAATTGTATAACCTTTAATTAACTCTTTGATCCCTTTTCCTAGAGACCAGTCAGGACTGAAGCCTGTATCTAAAATACGTTTATTAGAAACAATATAATCCCTTTTGTCTGGATCTTCCCCAATTGGAGCTTCCAAATAAACAAAATTTGGTAAATATTGTTTAATTTCAGAACATAATTCTAGCTTCGATAAATTAGCATCTTCTAAACCCACATTGTAAGGTTTACCTTTCATATGTTCAAAATTTTCAATTCCATGAACAAAAACTTTAGCTACGTCTCTAATGTGAATATAATTGCGCTTAAAATGTCCTTCAAAAATTACAACTGCGCGATCATGAAAAGCACGATAAACAAAATCGTTTACTAGTAAATCTACACGCATTCTTGGAGACATACCAAAAACAGTTGCCAAACGAAAAGTAATACTGTTTTCTCTTTCTAAAACTGATTTTTCTGCTTCAACTTTAGTTGTCCCATAGAGAGATATAGGGCGTAAAGGAGATTCCTCAGTACAAAATTTGCCTGCTTCGCCAATACCATAACCACTATTAGTTACAGGCATTAGAATTTTTTGTTGTTTACTAGCTAAATTACAAATTAACTTAACTGCTTCATAGTTAACAGTACTTGTACCGATACTATCTCTGTTACAAAGTGGCGCCCCAACTAATGCAGCCAAAGGAATTATTGCATCAGCATTTTTTAGTAAATTTTTGATTAAAGATTCATCACGACAATCACCACGTACAACATGAAACTTATCATATTGACAACAATCAGCTAGACTGTTTTGTCCAAACATAAAGTTGTCTAAAACCGTAACTTCATAACCTTTTGCTAATAATATTGGAGTTAAAACTGAACCAATATATCCAGCTCCACCAGTAATTAAAATCTTCATAGATAGCCTATAATCCTATATCTTATTTTTTAAACGGAAGCTAAGTATTGATGAATAGTTTCATCAGTATTTCCTAGATATTCAACTTTTCCTCGATTGATCCAAATAGCTCTATCACAGGATTGTTGAATGAAATCTAAACTATGAGAAACAACTAGAATAGTTGTATTATGTCCCCATAATTTATCCATTCTTTTTTTACATTTATGTTTAAAATTTTCATCACCGACAGATAAAACTTCATCTAAAATTAAAATGTCTGGTTCGACATCGGTGGCGATCGCAAATCCAAGACGAGCTGTCATTCCAGAGGAAAGGGATTTAACAGGTGCCAACCTATAATCAATTAAGTCAGCAAATTCTAAAATTGTGTCAACACGATTCTTCATATCTTGGCGCAAAAAACCCAGCATAACACCATACAAAACAATGTTGTCTGCAACTGAAAGCTCTCCATCGAGCCCCGCTCCAAGTTCAATCAAAGGAGCTATTGTACCTTTAACACGAATCTGTCCTGATGTGGGAACTAAAATACCAGTAATAACTTTAAGTAAAGTAGATTTACCTGAACCATTTGCTCCTATAATACCGATCTTTTCTCCGGCATTAACTGTTAAATTAATATTATCAAGAATCAGTTTCTTTGACGGTTGACGATATTTTCCTTCTAAAAAAGAGAGAATAGTTTTTTTCAAGTCATAAGAGAATTCTTCTTGGGTTCTACGCCATAGAGAGACTTGGTTAAGTCTAATTGCTTCTATCATTTTTCTAAAGCAAATCCATAAAGTTTTTCTGCCAGGAGCGAAAATAGATCCAACCTAGCGCTAATAAAATAATACCGTTCAAAAATGAATGTAAAATCAGTAGCATATCGGGCAAAGCTCCTGAAAGAGATATTTGACGAATGCTTTCAATAATTGGAATTAGTGGGTTAAAAAATAAAAAGGGTTTTACGGCAGATGGAACAATCTCTGCTGGGTAAAAAACTGGAGAACTAATCCAAAGTACAAAACAAACTAACTCATAAAAATAAGGTAAATCCCGAAAAAATACATATAGTGCACTAACCAAGAATCCTACGCCAGTACATACTAAACTTAAAGCTATTAGTGGAAACAAAAGAGCTAAGACATTTATAGGATTTTTAGACATTATTAAGGTAACAACAGCCAGTAATGGCAATGAACCTACAATAAATTGAAATATATTAGCCACAATCATTGAAACTGGAAAAACAGTTACTGGAAGACGAACTTTATTTAAAAGAGCTCCATTACCCACTACGCTAGCTAATGCTTGGCTCGTAGATGATGAGAAAAAATTAATAACAATTAAACCTGTGAAAGCAGCCAAAATATATCTAAAGGTAGAATCTTGATAATATTCCCCAAAAGCTGTTCCGAAGATTGCTGCATATAATCCTGTCATAATTAATGGGTTTAACAATGACCAATAAACTCCTAAAAACGAGCCTCGATAACGTCCCTTTAAATTTCGTTCTACCAATATTTGCACTAGCTCTAGGTATCGTCTTGTTGACGATACATCTTTACCAAGCTTATTAATAATCTTATTAGAGATACTATCTCTGATATGGAGTAGACTGGCTTTTAGCGATGTCATAATTAGGTATCAGTACCTACAAATCTAGGAATTAATAGCATAATGTACTAAATGTCAGGTACTCTTCTTAAATTGTTCCCAACTATATTAACAAAATTTTATCCACGAAGATGGGCCAGATTCAGCTAAACTTATGAGTGATTAACTAATGCAATCAGTATACTTATATGGAAATTGGTCAAAAAGTCAAAGTAATTCATCTTAGAGATCGTGTCTCTGGAGAAATTGTCAACAAACTTGGAAAAGAAGGTGTCATCAAAAATTTCAAGATGACTGATGGAAGCGGAATTGGCGCCATCGTAGAGTTTTCCGATAAAACAACCAGCTGGTTTTTTGGTGAAGAACTTAAACCTGTTGAATAATAACTAAAATACCTTCTATTTATGGCTTTAATTTTAACTTTTTTGGGGAAAAATACTAGTGGTTGTTCAACTGTAGCTATAGCTACAGCAAAGAAAATAGCTGCTTCCGGATCGCGTGTCTTATTAGTGTCACGAGATCCAACTCCATCCTTTGATACCTTGTTAAAAATGCCTGCACAATCTTTTCCGACAGAAATAGAACCTAATTTTGATTTGGTAAACCTAAAATCAAGTCAACTTTTATCAGAAATCTGGACTGAATTTAAAGATTTAGAGGCTAAATACTTAAAGTTTCCAACCTTCAAGAGTATCTATGAACAAGAGCTGGGGGTTTTGCCAGGTATGGATGAAGCGCTAGTACTTAATGCTCTAAGAAAATATCAACAATGTGGTATTTATGACGTTATTGTTTATGATGGCAACAATACCTTTCATACGCTAAGAATGTTTAGTATTCCTGGAACTTTAACTTGGTATTTGGAAAGATTTCGTCAAATATTTACTGAATCTGATCTAGGAAAAACTTTGGTGCCATTTATGCAGCCATTGATTAGTACTGTTTTAAACACTTCATGGACTTTGGATGATCTTGATAAAGTTTCTAGTAACAATATCTTAGAAGAAGGGAGTGCAGCTCTGAAGGATAGCAGTCGTGTTGCTGCTTATTTGATAACAACCGAAGATGAAGTGGCAATTGCTACAGCTAAATATTTTTGGGGCGGGGCATATCAAGTGGGTTTATCTGTTAAGGGTGTAATTGTTAATCAAAGTTCAGGATTATCTGTAGGTAAAAATTTTGAGCAATTAGAATCATTTTCCTTGCCTAAAAGAGTTGGAGATAATTGGGAACCTTTAATAGAAGCTTTGCCGAACTTCTTGGATAAATCTCACACTCCTATATCTATTGATATTGATATTAATGCTAGCCAGATTAGGATATTTTTACCTGGTTTTGAAAAAAACCAGGTAAAGTTAACTCAATCTACTTCAGAACTTACCGTTGAAGCCGGAGATCAAAGGCGTAAAGTTTATTTGCCCAACCCCTTGATCGGCAAAGTAGTAAAGTCTGCAAAATTTCGAGATAATTATCTAATTGTTTCTTTGTGATATTGATTTATTAAAGCCATATTTTATGGGGATTAGCTATGCTAATCCCCATAAAGTTTAAATATAAAAAATATTAACTTTTTAATTACTTATGTAATGGGCAACCAGAGGTTAGCTTATTGAGAAAGGAATCATTGTCAAAATAGTGCTCTACAGAAATAATTTTTAAATCATCTGTCACTTTAGCAACACTCATACCCACAATTTCTACTGTTTTTCCTGTAGGTTGATGGTCTTTGTAATTCCCATTAAACTCACCCCAGTGTCTCCATTTAAAAGCAATATTCGGAGGACCAGATAAGACTTCTGTTACTTCCCAGAGAAATCCATTCTTAAAAGCTTTATGAAATAGTTCAACTGATGAATTTAAATCATTTGGATCATATTTTTGACTTTTTTCAATAAAAAGATTGTAAGTTCCCTGTTCTGCAACATCTTTTGCAGTATAAATAGGTCCACCATTACTACTCATTTGGAATTTATCGGTAACAATTGATAGCCATTGGTTGATATCTTCTTTATGAGAGGCTTCCATTTCAAATGTTCTTACCAAATTTTGCGTAATTGCCTCTAATGATTCTGGAGAATGATTATGCTGGCTCTCCTTCCTTAAAAACTTATCTGTATAAGAATAATCAGGTTTTTCACCACTTCGCCACTTTACTCCTTCATCATAATTTATAACTGTATTACGCTCTTGAACCCAGAGGGGTAACTTAGCTTTATTTGCGTTCATCAGAAGAATACCTATTTTCTAGACAATTAAGACTATCTAGCTTTATTATAAAATTTATGTTTACAACATTCAAAAAATAATTTTTTTTGAAATTAACTAGGCTGAAAACCTGAACCAACAGGAGCGACAGTATTTAATATTAAGTTCGGATGATCTGTTTTCACTTGCTGTAAAGCCCATTCATTCTTAAATAATAGAACTGGCCTATCCCAGCTATCTTTAACTGTAATAGTATTAAAAATTCTATCTATATTTTCTAAAGCCTTCCATCCATCCTTAACCCAGCGGGCTAAATTATAAGGCATAGCTTCGAGAGCTGTATCTACTCCATATTCACTCAAAATCCTAAATTGCACTACTTCAAACTGTAATCTTCCTACTGCTGCTAATATAGGATCTCGTTTAAAACCATCCTTAGAATGCATAATTTGAATTGCTCCTTCTTCTTTTAATTCATGTATTCCTTTCTGAAATTGCTTAAATTTTGAAGGATTTAAATTTTTTAAATAAGAGAAAAATTCTGGAGAAAAACAAGGAATACCTTCATATTCTAATTTCTGCCCATTGTAGATTGTATCTCCAATCGCAAACATTCCTGGATTATTCAAACCAATAATATCCCCTCCATAAGCTTCTTCAACAGAGGACCTGTCTTGAGCGAATAATTTTTGAGGACGAGATAAACGAATAGTTTTATTAGTTCTTGCATGATTTACTGTCATATCTTTTTGAAACTTACCCGTACAAACTCTTATGAAAGCTACGCGATCTCGATGTTTTGGATCCATATTAGCCTGTAGTTTGAAGACAAACCCACTAAATTCTGGATAGGTTGGTTCAACAATTCCAATAGATGAATTACGTCCATTAGGCTTTAAAGCGTACTTTAAAAAAGCCTCTAAAAACGGCTGTACTCCAAAATTTGTCATAGCTGATCCAAAGAAAACAGGAGTCATTTCTCCTGAGTGAATTTTTTCCAGGTCAAAGTCATCTCCTAATGCTTCAAGAATTTCTAAACTTTCTTTAAATTCTAAATAAGTTTCTGGCTCTAAGTAATTTTTAAATTCTTCATCTTCTAACTTAAGACTTGTGACTTCTGCTTGTTGACTCCCATGAGCAGAACGTTTAAACAAACTTATTACTTTTTGAGAACGATCATAAACTCCTTTGAAGCCATCGCCAATTCCTATTGGCCAATTTACAGCATATGGTTTCAACCCCAATTCTTTTTCAATTTCATCTAATAATTCTAGAGGTTCACGTCCAGGACGATCCATTTTGTTTATAAAGGTAAAAATAGGAAGTTTTCTGAGACGACATACTTCAAAAAGTTTTCTCGTCTGAGTTTCTAATCCTTTCGCAGCATCAACAAGCATTACAGCATTGTCGGCTGCAGCAAGAGTTCTGTAAGTATCTTCACTAAAGTCTTGGTGTCCAGGAGTATCTAATAAATTAATGTGGAAATCTTGATATTGAAACTGCAAAACAGTAGAGGTAATTGAAATACCACGTTGTTTTTCCATTTCCATCCAATCTGAAGTTACTTTGCGTTGGTCTCGTCTTGCTTTTACTGCGCCAGCTTGATGTATAGCACCCCCATACAATAATAACTTTTCTGTAAGAGTAGTTTTACCTGCATCAGGATGGGAGATGATAGCAAAATTTCGTCTTACTTGAACAGCTTCTCGAATTTCTTGTTGTTTCTCATTAGTCATAAAAAACTTTTTGTATGTTAATAATCACTTCTACTAATTTATAGCTAATTCTTATTTTATAAAACAGTTTTTTAGATATCATAGTATTTATTTCATCATGGGAAAAAGTACTTAAAGCAAAAAAATATTTTTTCTAGAGAATATAATAATAAAAACTGGGCTTTATAGTGATTTTTGATGACTATAAAACTCAGTTTTTATTGTTTATT